>CAVQEY010000001.1:0-131910 GCA_963711615.1 uncultured Actinomycetota bacterium
AGGCGAGGCCGTCACCAATCGAGCGCCTTGCGACTTCGGCGAGCAGCGTCGACCCCGCCGGTGGAAGACCCACGCCGAGACGTACGGCCGCCGCGGCGAAACCGACGGTCAGGGCGCCGACGATTCCGAGCATCATCCACAAGGTCCAGCGGCCGAAGCGGCGTCTCGCGCGGTCATCGAGCTGTGGCAGCTGGGCAATCGCGTTGGAAGGGGCCTCGACACCAGTCGCGAGCGCCATCCCGAGGGGAACCGCGAGCAGGAGTGGGCCGAGGGCCGCAGCGGAAATCAAGGGGCTGGACCCGGCGGCATCGCCTTGGCTCGAGGCAACGGGGTCCGCGAACAGGGCGGCCACAATCACCCACACCGCCAGCACAAGAAACAGTTGGGTGGCGAGGGCAAACGCGACTCGTCCAACTTGGCCGAGCAGCACAACCACGGCCACCAACCCGACCAACGCGAGCCCGACGGGTGTCCTCAGCGGCTCCAGGTCAGGGATATAGGCGATCAGGGCTGACGCGCCGGCGGCACAGCTGACCGCCACGGTGAGGGTGAAGTCGACGAGCAACGCGCCGAGCGGGATGAAGGCCCAGCTCTCGCCGAACGCCGCGGCCACGCCCTCCGGGCCGCCACCGCCCCTTGGGAAGCGCCGGATCAGCTCGTCGTAGGTCGCGGAGATCACCGCGATGATCGCCACGATCGCCGCCACGGTGGGGAGCAGGCTGTCGAGATCGCCGTTCAGACCGAGCAGCGCCGACTCGATGGCGTAGGCAACCGAGGAGACCGGGTCGGCCATCACGGTGAAGGCGAAGGCGATGAACAAGTGAATGCGGCGCATCGCCCACAACCTAGAACGGAATCCCCTCCGCGTGATCCGAGGCACGCCAGCGACCCAGCTCACCGAGCAGATCCTCGCGCAACCACGACTGCGCGAGGCTGGCGCCGTGCGCCATCACGTCGCCACACCCGCCACACAGGCCCCGCGACACGCCGGGATTTCGGACGCCCGACGGCCCCTGACCTCGGCAAACGAGGCCCCTCGGAAAAAGTGTCCGAAGCTTCCACCATTCTGTTGAGAAGAGCCCCACCCGGGCGTACAGTGGCACAAGATCTAGTAGTCACAAACGTGTCATTCGTCCACATGTAGTACACAGGATGAAGGGCACCATCCACAGGAAATCTTGGCGGTACACACCAAATCCACACGGTTTCCACAGAGTTTTCCCCAGACTCAACAACACAGAAGCCCCGAGACCCTGGCCCCGTGACTTCGGTATGAGAGGAGCACGCGATGCACTGCCCGTTCTGCAAGCACACCGACACCCGCGTGCTCGACAGCCGCGTGGCCGACGAAGGCGGAGCCATCCGCCGGCGTCGGGTGTGCTCGAAGTGCGAGAAGCGCTTCACCACCATCGAGCAGATGCAGCTCACCGTGCTCAAGCGCTCCGGCGCCACCGAGCCGTTCGCCCGCGACAAGGCGATCGCCGGCGTCCGCAAGGCCTGCAAGGGCCGGCCGGTCTCCGACGACGACCTCGCCCGCCTCGGCCAGCAGGTCGAGGACACGTTGCGTGAAGGCGGGTCGGCCGAGGTGGCCGCCCACGAGGTCGGCCTGGCCGTCCTCGAGCCGCTCAAGGCGCTCGACGAGGTCGCGTACCTGCGCTTCGCCAGCGTCTACAAGTCGTTCGACTCGGTCGACGACTTCGCCACCGAGATCGCCAGCCTCATGGCCGCCGGAGCCGACACCGAGCTCCAGCAAGCCACCCCCAACATCAAGAACACCGAGAAGTAGAACCACCCCACCCCCACCGCGAAACAGGAGCACAGCAATGACGGAGACGGTCGACGGGCCCACAGCCCGCAAGAGCAAGAAGTCCGGCAAGGGCCTCGCCATCGAGCGCGTCTACACCACCGAGGGCGTCCACCCCTACGACGCCGTCACGTGGGAGCGACGCGACGTCGTGCAGACCAACTGGCGCACCGGCGAGAACGTCTTCGAGCAGCGCGGAGTCGAGTTCCCCGACTTCTGGAGCCTGAACGCGTCCACGATCGTCACCACCAAGTACTTCCGCGGTGCGGTGGGCAGCGAGGAGCGCGAGTCGAGCCTGCGCCAGCTGCTCGACCGCGTCGTGCTCACCTACACCGCGGCCGGCAAGGAGCACGGCTACTTCGCCACCGACGCCGACGCGGAAGTCTTCGAGCACGAGCTCACGCACATGCTGCTGCACCAGGTGTTCAGCTTCAACAGCCCGGTGTGGTTCAACGTGGGCACCAACAGCCCGCAGCAGGTCAGTGCATGCTTCATCCTCGCGGTGGATGACTCGATGGACTCGATCCTGAACTGGTACCGGGAGGAGGGCCTGATCTTCAAGGGTGGTTCCGGTGCGGGCCTCAACCTGTCGCGCATCCGCTCGTCCAAGGAGCTGCTCCGCTCCTCCGGCGGCACGGCGTCCGGCCCGGTCTCCTTCATGCGTGGTGCCGACGCCTCGGCGGGCACCATCAAGTCCGGTGGCGCCACGCGTCGGGCGGCCAAGATGGTCGTCCTCGACGTCGACCACCCCGACATCGTCGAGTTCGTCGAGACCAAGGAGCGCGAGGAGGAGAAGATCCGCGTCCTCCGCGACGCCGGCTTCGACATGGACCTCGGCGGCGACGACATCACCAGCGTCCAGTACCAGAACGCCAACAACTCCGTCCGCGTGAACGACGAGTTCATGCGCGCGGTGGAGGAGGGCGGCGAGTTCGGGCTCCGCGCCCGCACCTCCGGCGAGGTCATCGAGTCGATCGACGCCGCCGAGCTCTGGGGCAAGATGGCCCAGGCCGCGTGGGCGTGCGCCGACCCCGGCATCCAGTACGACTCCACCATCAACGACTGGCACACCACGCCGGAGACGGGCCGCATCACCGCGTCCAACCCGTGCAGCGAGTACATGCACCTCGACAACTCCAGCTGCAACCTGGCCAGCCTCAACCTGCTGACGTTCCTCAACGACGACGGCTCGTTCGACGTCCCGAAGTTCGTCAAGGCCACCGAGCTGATCATCACCGCGATGGACATCTCCATCTGCTTCGCCGACTTCCCGACCGAGGCGATCGGCGAGACCACGCGGGCGTACCGCCAGCTCGGCATCGGCTTCGCCAACCTCGGCGCGCTGCTGATGGCGTCCGGCCTGGCCTACGACTCCGACGGCGGCCGCGCGCTGGCCGCGTCCATCACGTCGCTGATGACGGGCACGTCGTACCGCCGCTCGGCCGAGCTGGCCGGCATCGTCGGCGCCTACGACGGCTACGCGCAGAACGAGGCCCCGCACACGCGGGTGATGCGCAAGCACCTCGCCGCCAACGACGACATCAAGACGAAGCACTCGATCGACATCGCGGTGCACCGTGAGGCCACCAAGCAGTGGGCCGAGAACCTGAAGGTCGGCGAGAAGAACGGCTGGCGCAACGCCCAGGCGTCCGTGCTCGCGCCCACCGGCACCATCGGCTTCATGATGGACTGCGACACCACCGGCATCGAGCCGGACTTCTCGCTGGTCAAGTTCAAGAAGCTCGTCGGCGGCGGCTCGATGCAGGTCGTCAACCAGACCGTCCCGGCCGCGCTCAAGAAGCTCGGCTACACCGGCGAGACCATCGAGGCGATCGTCGAGTACATCGCCGAGCACGGCCACGTCATCGACGCTCCCGGCCTCAAGCCGGAGCACTACGACGTGTTCGACTGCGCCGTGGGGGAGCGGGCCATCAAGCCGATGGGCCACGTGCGGATGATGGCGGCGGCCCAGCCGTTCCTGTCCGGCGCGATCTCCAAGACGGTCAACATGCCGGAGAGCTCGACGGTCGAGGAGATCGCCGACGTCTACTACCAGGGCTGGAAGCTCGGCCTCAAGGCACTCGCGGTCTACCGCGACAACTGCAAGGTCGGCCAGCCGCTCTCGGACGCGAAGGCGAAGTCCAAGACGAAGGACGTCGAGACGATCGTCGTCGAGAAGCCGATCCGCAAGCGGATGCCGCGGGCCCGCCAGTCGATCACCACGTCGTTCAGCGTCGGCGGCGCCGAGGGCTACATGACCTCCGGCGCCCACGAGAACGGCGAGCTGGGCGAGATCTTCCTCAAGCTCGGCAAGCAGGGCTCGACCCTGGCCGGCGTGATGGACGCCTTCTCGATCGCGATCTCCATCTCCCTGCAGTACGGCGTCCCGCTGGAGACGTTCATCTCGAAGTTCACGAACATGAAGTTCGAGCCCGCCGGCCTCACGGACGACCCCGACGTCCGGATGAGCCAGTCCGTCATGGACTACGTCTTCCGCCGCCTGGCGCTCGACTACCTCGACTTCGACACCCGTGCGGCTCTAGGCATCTACACCGCCGACGAGCGCCAGCGCTACCTCGACACCGGCAGCCACCAGCCCATCAGCGGCGGCACGACAGCGGCCGAGCTCATTGAGGAGCAAGGCCCAGTGGAGGTCGAGTCCGAGCTAAGCGACAACGCGGTGGTCGGGTCCGACGAGACGGCTCTCGGTGGTCGAGTAGCCCCGAGGAACGAGGGGCGTATCGAGGCCACATCAACGGAGGAGGTCGTCGAAGCCGCGGCAAAGCCCGCCCCGGCCGAGGCCCACACCTCAGCCGAACTCCTGGAGGAAATCACCGGAGGCGCCATCGACAGCCCGCTCTGCATGACCTGCGGCACGAAGATGCGCCCTGCTGGCTCCTGCCACGTCTGCGAAGGCTGCGGCAGCACCAGCGGCTGCAGCTGATCGCGGAGGTGTCGGTAGCACCCGCATTCGGGCGTCGATTGGACCGGATGTCGTCAGCGGTGATCGGTGGAAGCCCACGGCACCGATCCCCGCAGGCACGGGATCGAATGACGACGTCTCCAGTCTGAGCGCCACATCCAGCGTGACTCGGCCTTGCCTGGCTCGTTGCACGTGAGCATGGGCGTCTCAGTCACAGAGCGCCCTGTTCACTCAGGGGGATTCAATGTTCTACCGATCACGCCGCTCTCGCGCGGTACTTTCCGCGGCGCTCACCACAGCGCTGCTCGGCCTCGCACCCTCGGTTATCACCGGGTCAGCTCAGGCCGTCGACTCTGACACCACCTTCGCTCCCAAGCTCGTGAAGGTGGACACTCCGACCCGTGCGGACAAGAGACAGCTACAGACCTTGGGGCTCGATCTCACGGAGCACGCCGGCCACGACTACGTCGAGGTGGTGTTGCACAAAGCATCCGAGGCAGAAGCGCTGCGGGAGTCGGGCCTGACGTACGACGTGCGTATCGGCAACCTTCTCGAGCGCGAGGCCCGCAACAACCAGGCCAACGCGGCGTTCGCAGCGGCGACATCTGAGTCACGGCTTCCGTCCGGACGCGACAGTTACCGAACGCTCGCCGACTACAACAACGACATGCGCGATCTCGCAACCTCCCGGCCGAACATCGCCAAGCAGTTCGATCTGCCGCACCCCTCACTCGACGGCAAGAAGGTCCAGGGAATCGAGATCGGCACCGACGTCAACGCGCCCGAAGACGGCCGCCCCGTCTTCCTGCTGATGGGCGTGCACCACGCGCGCGAGTGGCCTTCCGGCGAGCTCGCGATGGAGTTCGCGCACGACCTGGTGAAGAACTATGGACAGAACACGCGCATCACCGGTCTGCTCGACAAGGCCCGCGTGCTCATCGTGCCCGTGGTCAACGTCGACGGGTTCGACCTTTCCCGCACCGATGGCGGCCTGGTCGATCTGCGCGAGTCGGACAACGGGGGCACCGCGTCGATCCTCGGCACTCCTGGGAACGCCTACAAGCGGAAGAACTGCCGCACTGTCGATGGGCAGGACACACCCGACGGCACCTGCCGTGGCTTCTCGGCCACCAGCCCCGGAGGCTACGGCATCGGCGTCGACCCGAACCGCAACTACGGCGGCTTCTGGGGAGGCCCGGGCGCGTCGGCGACGTTCGCCGACCCGACCTACCGCGGCGCAGGTCCCTTCTCCGAGCCGGAGACTCAGAACATCCGTGAACTGATCAGCAGTCGTCAGGTCACCACGATGATCTCCAACCACACGTTCTCCAACCTGGTGCTTCGACCCAACGGTGTGCACCCCGACACGATCGGCCCGGACGGCAATCCTGTCGGAAACGCACCGGACGAGGAAGGACTGAAGGCGCTCGGCGCGAAGATGACCGCCGCCAACGGGTTCCGGAACATCCACGGCTGGGAGCTCTACGACACCACCGGCACCACCGAGGACTGGTCCTACAACGCCACCGGCGGCTACGGCTACACCTTCGAGATCGGCCCCGACGAGTTCCACCCGCCGTTCCCGGAGGTCATCGACGAGTACCTCGGTGCCGGTGAGTACGCCGGCAAGGGCAACCGCGAGGCGTATCTTCTGGCCCTGGAGAACGCGGTCGACACTGCGACGCACTCCGTGATCAGGGGCAGCGCCCCAAGCGGGGCCACGTTGCGGCTACGCAAAGAGTTTGCGACCCCCACGTGGGAGAGCTCCTTCACGGACAAGCTCGAGACCACGATGCAGGTGGGCGCCACGGGCAAGTTCCTCTGGCACATCAATCAGTCGACGCGACCGGTCGTGCAGGAGAAGCTGGTGGAGATCACTGAGGACGAGCCGGTCCGCTCGCAGAGCTACACCGGGGGTCCGACCACCGTTGGCCAGGAAGTCGATCACGACTTCACGATCGCCGAGACCGGCATCGATCTGCTGCAGGTCGATCTCGATTGGCCCACCCCGGACGACCTCGACCTCGAGGTCTACAAGAAGAACGCAGACGGTTCGCTGACCATGGTCGGCTCGTCGGGCAACTTCGCCAACGAGAAGGAACGTGCGGAGATCGCCGCCCCAGAAACCGGCGACTACGTGCTGCGGGTGATCAACTACGCCTCGACCACCGCGACGTACGACCTGACGGCAACGCTGTTCGACTCGACCGTCGTGTCGTCGGAGGAGGTGCCCGGCCTGATCGAGAACTGGACGTTGACGTGCGAGCAGGGCGGCAAGGTCCTCCAGCAGCTGCCAGTGATCATCGACCGGGGCGAGCAGTCGAAGGTCGACCTGACCACCTGCATCAAGAGGTCGAAGAACGCGAGTTGACCATCTTCGGTTGAGGCTCTCACCACCAGACGCCCCGGCCGGGCCGCATCCCGGCCGGGGCGTCTTCGTGAGCTGATTCCTCGTAGGCGATGGTGCGGCGGCCCAGCCGTTCCTGTCCGGCGCGATCTCCAAGACGGTCAACATGCCGGAGAGCTCGACGGTCGAGGAGATCGCCGACGTCTACTACCAGGGCTGGAAGCTCGGCCTCAAGGCGCTCGCGGTCTACCGCGACAACTGCAAGGTCGGCCAGCCGCTCTCGGACGCGAAGGCGAAGTCCAAGACGAAGGACGTCGAGACGATCGTCGTCGAGAAGCCGATCCGCAAGCGGATGCCGCGGGCCCGCCAGTCGATCACCACGTCGTTCAGCGCCGGCGGCGCCGAGGGCTACATGACCTCCGGCGCCCACGAGAACGGCGAGCTGGGCGAGATCTTCCTCAAGCTCGGCAAGCAGGGCTCGACGCTGGCCGGCGTGATGGACGCCTTCCAGCATCGCGATCTCGATCTCCCTGCAGTACGGCGTCCCGCTGGAGACGTTCATCTCGAAGTTCACGAACATGAAGTTCGGGCCGGCCGGCCTCACCGACGACCCCGACGTCCGGATGTCGCAGTCCGTCATGGACTACGTCTTCCGCCGCCTGGCCCTGGACTACCTAGACTTCGACACCCGCGCGGCTCTCGGCATCTACACCGCCGACGAGCGCCAGCGCTTCCTCGACACCGGCAGCCACCAGCCCATCAGCGGCGGCACCACGGCGGCCGAGCTCATCGAGGAGCAGAGCGACCACTCGGTGGTCGAGTCCGAGCGAGGACGAGCGATTGGGTGGTCGAGTAGCCACGAGGAACGAGGGGCGTATCGAGACATCTACTTGTCGGTGGTTGAGTCCGAGCGAGGAACGAGCGAGGGTATCGAAACCACCTCGACGTCAGCTCAGGCCAAGCCCGCCCCATCGGGTGCCCACACCTCAGCCGAGCTCCTGGAGGAGATCACCGGAGGCGCAATCGACAGCCCGCTCTGCATGACCTGCGGCACGAAGATGCGCCCCGCCGGCTCCTGCCACGTCTGCGAAGGCTGCGGCAGCACCAGCGGCTGCAGCTAGAGCAGGGAAGGCGACCTCTGAAAGGAGGGGTCGAGGGCCTGGATCTCTCCATTCGGAGACTGCTGAGTGGCAAGCTGTTCTCGTGGCAAGCACCGATGAGGTCCCATTTGAGGAAGTGAGCTCCTCAGATCTTGTGGTGGATCGAACGTTTGTGAGCGGTGGAGCCAACCACGCGGGCGATGACCCGATCTCCAAGATTCTGCCGGTCGGGAACTCTGGAGGGTTTCGGTATAAGGGCAGCGTGAAGACGGGCGCTGTTAGTTGCCTTGTGCTTTACACCTCGGCGGAAGATCCTGACTGGCCGGATCGTCTCGATCGACAGACAGGAACTTTCACCTACTACGGAGACAACAAGACGCCAGGTTCCCAGCTTCACCAAACCCCGAAGCTCGGAAATCTACTTCTTCGACAAATGTTCGAGAACTCGAAGTCCGTGGCCGGGCGACTTTCGATCCCACCAACGCTCCTTTTCGAGAAGGTTGGTCGCCGTCGGGATGTTCGCTATTTGGGGCTACTTGTTCCCGGGTCGACGGCGATCCCAGAGGACGAACAACTTGTCGCCGTTTGGCGTACGCGCGAGGGGCAACGATTTCAGAATTACCGCGCAACATTCTCTGTTCTGGATGCGCAAACCGTGACTCGCGAGTGGCTCGACCAGATCCTTGCTGACGATCCGCTCGGCACAGCAGTGCCGCATGCGTGGAAGCGTTGGGTCAGTTCTGGCGTGGCACGGCGGCTCGAAGCACCGAGCACGATCATGCATCGAACCCGTGACGAGCAGATGCCTCGTTCGGCCCAAGGTCGCAAGGTACTCGAGTGCGTGCGGCTGCATTTCGAGAAGCGACCGCACGATTTTGAGAAGTGTGCAATCGAGATTTGGCAGATGATCGCACCATCGACCGAGGAACTCATTCAGACCCAGCCGTCACGTGACGGCGGGCGTGACGCTATTGGCTTCTATCGCATCGGCCCGCCCGCCGACCAGATACAGATCGATTTCGCGCTTGAAGCGAAGTGCTACCTGCCGCACAGCCAGGTAGGGGTCAAAGAGGTTAGCCGACTGATTTCCCGGTTGCGATACCGCCAGTTTGGAGTACTTGTGACGACATCATTCTTGGGGCAGCAGGCCTACAAGGAAGTTCGCGACGACCAACACCCGGTGGTCGTCGTGTCTGGCGGCGACATCGTTGCGACGTTGGAAAGGCACGGGTGGGCGACGCCTGCTGCAGTCCAGTCGTGGCTTGACGAGAAATTCCCCGCGAGTTCGATTCCTGACATGGCTTGGGATGGCCATACATCCGTAGTGGTTGATCCTCAAGCGGCAGACGTCCCGTATTCGAAGTCCTAAGGCTGAATGCAGACACTAGTCTTGCGCGCGTGCAGCTTGTCGTCGGCGCGATCATCGTCGACTCCCGTGCCAATCCGCGTCGTGTGCTCGCGGCGAGACGCACGCGGGCCAATGCGTGGAAGGGGCGCTGGGAGTTCCCCGGCGGCAAGGTCGAGCCCGGGGAGTCGGCGGAGGTGGCCTTGCTACGCGAAGTTCAGGAGGAGTTGAACGTCACGATCATCCTGGGCCAGGAGCTCTCGCCAGGTGAGACCTGGCCGATCTCGGATCAACTCGAGCTCCGACTATTCTGGGCCGAGATCTTCGCCGGAACGCCGACCACGGGGGATTCTCACGATGAATTGCGCTGGCTGTACGCAGAGGACTTGTGGAGCGTCAATTGGCAGGATGCGGACCTCGCCGCGCTGCCGGCCGTCCGAGCCCGGATGACGGAGGAGCCTGAGCCAGTGAGCCCGGAGGAGATCGCGCGTCGCAGCGGGGAAGCGATGTGGGCCAGTGATCGGGCGAGTCGGTGGCTCGGGATGGAGCTGGTCGACGTCGGGCCGGGGACGGCGACGATGCAGCTTGAGCTCACCGAAGACATGGTCAACGGCCACGACATCGGACACGGAGGGATCACCTTCACGCTGGCCGACTCGGCGTTCGCGTTCGCGTGCAACTCGCACAACCGCGTCACCGTGGCGGCTAGTGGGGCGATCATTTTCCGCCGGCCCACGAAGCTCGGGGACATCCTGCTCGCGAAGGCGATCGAGCGCGACCGGGACGAGCGAGGCGGGTACTGCGACGTGACCGTCACGGTCGACGGTGACGTGGTGGCCGAGTTCGTCGGGCGCAGCCGCGAGATAGGCGGCACGAACTTCTAGGCGGTGGTGGGACGATCAAGCCCATGCGCAGCGACATCGAGATCATCAGCCACGGGGTGCGGCTGTCGGCGTGGCGCTTCGAGGCCGAGACGGACGACCTCACCACGTCGCGCGGGCGGCCGTGCGTGGTCATGGCGCACGGGATCGGCGGGACGAAGGACTCCGGGCTCGAGCCGTACGCGCTGCGGTTCGCCGAGGCCGGTGCGGACGTCGTGGCGTTCGACTACCGCGGCTTCGGGACGTCCGAGGGCGAGCCGCGCCAGGTCGTCGACCACTGGCAGCACCGGGAGGACTACCAGTCCGTCGTCGCCCACGTGCGGGCCCTGCCGGGGATCGATCCGGACCGGATCGTGCTCTGGGGCACCTCCTACTCCGGCGGGCACGTCATCGCCGTCGCGGCGGAGGATCCGCTCATCGGCGGCGTCATCTGCCAGGGCGCGGCGACGGACGGGCTCGCCGCCGTGATGAACGTCTGGTCGTACGCCGGCCCGCGGCAGCTGGCCCTCCTCACCGCGCATGGTGTGCGCGATTTCGTGCAGTCGAAGCTCCGCCTCCGACCGCACACCATCCCGACCGTCGCGCCACCTGGCGACCTCGGCGCCATGACCACGGACTACTCGGTGTCGGGCTACGGCGCCATCGCCGGCCCCACACTCGTCAACGCGATCGGCGCCCGCGCCGCCCTGACCATGCCCCTCAACCGGCCCGGCACGAAGGCGAGGCGTCTGCGGATGCCGATCCTGCTCGTCATCGCCAACCACGACGAGATCGCGCCACCCTCGGCGATGGAGCGTGTGGCCCGACGCGCACGCGGCCGGGTCGAGGTGGTCCGCCTGGACGTGGGGCACTTCGACATCTACGTCGGCGACCCTTTCGAGCAAGTCGTGGAGGCGGAGACGGAGTTCATCCGCTCGATCTGACGGCGAGTCGCCATCGATTTTCTGCCAACTTCGCTGGTCAAGGAATGTCAGTACCGATCAATAGGTTGGAGGTGTCGTATCGGGCATCACTCGTTCGTGGAGTAGGTGAGCGGATGGTCGACCGGATGATCCGCACCACCGAAAAGGACTGACATGACCACGCGAACGGATGTCGCAGAACCCACCGGTTCCGCGCCAGAAGCCTTCAAGACTCCCCTCATCATCAAGCTGCTCGTCGCCTCGACGTTCGTCGTCATCCTCAACGAGACGATCATGATCAACGCGATCCCGCGGCTGATGGCCGACTTCGGCGTCAGCCCGCGCAGCGCGCAGTGGCTGTCGAGCATCTTCATGCTCACGATGGCGGCCGTCATCCCGGTCACGGGATGGTTCCTGCAGCGGTTCACCACCCGCACCGCCTACACCGTGGCGATGGCGACGTTCTTGACCGGCACCGCTCTGGCCGCAGCAGCGCCGACGTTCGAGGTGCTGCTGGTCTCCCGGAGCATCCAGGCGGCCGGCACCGCGGTGATGATGCCGCTGCTCATGACCACGCTGATGCAGGTCGTGCCCGAGCAGGAGCGAGGCCGCGTCATGGGCGACATGATGCTGGCGATCTCGGTGGCGCCGGCGTTCGGGCCTGTGCTTTCCGGCGTCATCCTCAACTTCGGCTCGTGGCGCCTGGTCTTCCTGTTCGTGCTGCCGGTGGCCGCGCTGATCACCGTCGGCGGGTTGCGGCAGCTGAAGAACGTGGGCGAGACCCAGGTTGGCCGGGTCTCCTGGCTGAGTGTGGCGCTTGCCGGCGCCGGGTTCGCGACGCTCGTGTACGGCCTGAGCGAGGTCGGCGCCCGCAGCGGCGGCCAGCTGGGCACGATCATCAGCGTCGGACTGGTGCTGGTGGCCGCCTTCGTCGCCTACCAGCTGCGCCTGCAGAAGACCGGCAGCCCGCTGATGGACCTGCGCGCGCTCAAGTCGCGGACGTTCACGATCACGCTGGTGCTGATGTCGGTCGCGTTCATGGCCTTCCTCGGCTCGATGATCCTGATGCCGCTCTACCTGCAAGACCTCCGCGGCCTGTCGGCCATGCAGACCGGCGCGCTGGTCATGCCCGGCGGCATCGCGATGGGACTGCTCGGCCCGCGGGTCGGACACCTGTACGACCGCGTCGGCTCACGCCCGCTCGTCATCCCCGGCTCGATCGTCATGGTCGCCGCACTCGCGGGCCTCAGCCGAGTGGACGTCGACACGCCGTTCTGGCTGATCCTCGCCGAGCACGTCGTGCTGATGGTGAGCCTCGCGACGATCTTCACGCCGATGTTCACGCTGGCGCTGGGTTCTCTGCCGGAGAATCTGTACTCGCACGGCAGCTCGATCCTCGGCACGCTGCAGCAGGTGGCCGGCGCGGTCGGCACGGCGACGCTCATCGTGATCCTCGAGAACCGCTCGAGGTCCCTGATCGAGTCCGGGAGCACACCCGACGCGGCGTTCATCGGTGGCCTGCAGTGGGCCTTCGTGGTCGGCGCGATCTTCGGCGTCGTCGTCATCGCGCTCTCGATGTTCCTGCCGAGCCAAGGCCGATCAGCCAGCCAGCATGCACTGACCTCCACAGCTCCGAGCGGTTGGGTCCTTGTCTGGCCTTCCCATCACAGACATCGTCATCGAATGGATGAACGGCGAGTCGCAGGGCGCTGTGCGTCGACTTGACAGCACGTGGAGCGGGGGCGGCCTCCCGCAACAGGGCATGAGATGGGGCAATTGCGAGCGGAGAGCAACGACCAGATGGATTAATAGGAGGAGCCAACAGGAAGGTGCCTAGATCAATGGCTCCCGCGACTGGCCGCATCTTTGTGAGCTACCGGCAGCAGGACACAGCATGGCCTGCGTCCGCATTGTATGAACGCTTGGTCATGCGATTCGGCGAGCAACAAGTCTTCAAGGACATTGACAACATCAAGATCGGAGAGGACTTCGTTCAGAAGATCACTGAAGAGGTCGAGTCCTGCGACATCTTGCTCGCGTTGATCGGCAAGAGTTGGCTTCAGTCCCACGAGGACGGTGGGCTTCGCATTAGCGAGCCGGATGACTTTGTCCGCTTGGAGATCAAGACCGCGCTCGACAGAGCTGTGATGCTCATACCGATCTTGGTTGATGGAGCGTCGATGCCGACGGCAGAGAGTCTTCCCTCCGATATCAGGGCACTCGTGCGCCGCCAGGCACTCGCACTCAACCCTCACGGTTTTCGAGGTGGAACCGAAGAGCTGCTTGACGTCATCGAAGGCAAATTGAGGGATCGCCGAGACCACGACGACTTGGAGCCCGAACCGCGGACTCAACCCGTCGCAGATGAGGAACAGGCGGATACTCCAGATGAGAACCCATGGACAGCGGACTTGGCGGCGCGCTACCTAATCGCGCTAGGTAAGCGGAACCCCGCTCATTTGGCGATGATGATCGAAGCTTATGCCGATGAAGAAGGATCGGTTGATCGTGCGACCATCGCAGGGTTCTTGGGTCGTGAAGAGGAAGATCGGATGGTGGGTCTGACACGCCCCTTCGCCACTGTTCTGAAGGCTTTCGCGGCGCAGGAAGGTATGGACCCAATTCCTGAGATGCCGATGTGGCCTTGGTATGACGGCGCATACATGACACATCTCGTTCTTGACGAGTTCTTCGACGCTGTACTTGGGGACGCGCTGGAGCAGGTCGGTGAGGAAGAGCTCAACAAGTTGGCCGGCCACTTATGGGACGACGACGGCAGCGCGGGCGGGCCCCCTGCCGTCCTAAAGGAATGGGCAGACACGGAGGAAGACCTGGATCTCGCCAAAACTGTATGGAGCAAGTTCAGTCAGCGAGCCATGGACGTTTTCAGCGTCTTCATCGATGATCCCGGTACGAGACATGCCGGGGAAAAGCTTGCTGAGGACCTCGGCATCCCGAACGGACGGTACGGACTCGCAGGTGTGCTCGCCTGGCCCGGCCGCTACTGCGCAGCCGTCGAGCGAAGCTTGCCTGTCCACTGGGTTGAGGGCGGCTCCTACTGGATGACGGCAGAGATGGCCTCCCTCTTCCGTAGGGCGCGTGACTCAGATCCGGGCGACAACTCGAAGGAGCCTGACGATGGCGCCGCGGAGACTCGACAATTCCAAGTCTCATCTCCGCGAGGGACGAGTGATCCACTACCCAAGAATTGGGCCGTGTTACGGGTTGTCCAGGAGCTGGTAGGCCTGAACCTTCAGTGCGAGGAGATTGCGAACATCGTGGGTCGGTCCGCATTCCTTTCAGTTGTCGGACAGTTGGACGGCGAGGACCTCTGGAACGCGATCGCTAGAGAACACGGAAAGGACGATCAACACAAGAGGCTTTGGTTCCTCGACCACCCAATCCATCAAAGTGGGCGGACCTGGCTGCTAGCCAACAATGTGTGGGGCCCGAACACCGATCGCTTGTTCACCGAGTTGCAAACATTGTCCGGCGGGGCTGTGGCGGCACATCCTGCTGGCGAATTCGTAAAGGTCAAGCCACGGTTCTGCCCGAACTGCGGGGATCGGGTCGAGGTTGAGGAGACGACCTGCGACAAGTGCGGTACGAAGCTGATCTGAACTTCGGTCCACCGTGAGAATCGACCTGAAAACTCGCGGAAGACGATGGGTCGAACAGTCACGCCCGATGCTTCTGATCGTGAGCGGTCTGGTCGCTCTCGCCTGCGCCTTGCTGCTGGTAATGCCACCGGCAGACGAGCTGCGTCAGCCGTCAGGTGGCGACCATCCTCCTGCTCCTGTTCTCAGGTGGCCGGCCCTTTCGAGTTCCGAACGCTTTGCCGGTGGCAATCTGGCTCAATTCGACGCCCTCCTTCTTTCAGCGCACCCAGCCAGATTCATTCTCGGCAGACTGAAGATCAAGGGTCGTGCTCCCAAGACCGGCTTTTCGCGCGAAAAGTTTGGTCAGGCCTGGCGCGACCTGGATCGAAATGGCTGCGACCAGCGCAACGATGTCCTGCGGCGAGACCTTCGCAAAGTCAAGATCAAGCCCGGAACGTACGGCTGCGTGGTTCTCAAGGGCACTTTGGTTTCGCCCTATTCGGGCCGACAGTTCCGGTTCGTCCGCGGCCCATTGTCGTTCTTGGTTCCCATCGATCATGCGGTGGCACTGAGTGATGCGTGGCAAAAGGGGGCCCGGAAATGGACCAGAGCGAAGCGGGAGAGGTTTGCGAACGACTTTCTCGAGCTTCGTGCCACCGATATCTACACCAACTCCTCCAAGGGAGACGCCGATGCCGCCACCTGGCTGCCACCGCGCAAGAGCTTTCGGTGCCGGTACGTTGCCCGACAAATTGCCGTCAAGTGGAAGTACGGGTTGTGGGTGACCAAGGCCGAACGTGATGCAATGTCGCGCGTTCTCGCCTCATGTCCAGGCAAAACCTTGCCGCGATCTCAAACCATCCCGCTGGGCTAGGTCGTGGCGCCCCTCAACCACCTCCCGACCTGACCCGCGCTTGCCCTGTGGCGCCAGTCACACCACGATGGGGGAAATCGTCATCGTGGCGCGTCGGACCGGGGAGCTCATTTGCTCGCAGCACGGAACCTCGAGGTGGTCTACGACGACGTCGTGCTGGCGCTTCGCGGAGTGAGCCTGGACGTCCCGGACGGCGCGATCGTGGCGCTGCTCGGCTCCAACGGGGCCGGCAAGACCACCCTGCTGCGGGCGCTGACCGGGCTGCTCGACATCCACGACGGCGAGGTCACCAAGGGACGCGTGACGCTCGACGACAAGCCCCTGCACCGCGCATCACCCGAGAGCATCGTCCGAAAAGGTGTGCGGCAGGTCCTCGAGGGGCGCCGGGTGTTCGTCGAGCTCAGCGTCGAGGAGAACCTCAGGGTCGGAGCGCACACCGCCCGGGCCGCGATGGACACCAACCTCGAGCACGTCTTCGACCTGTTCCCGCTGCTCGCCGAGCGCCGGGGCAAGACGGCCGGCTACCTGTCCGGTGGCGAGCAGCAGATGCTCGCGATCGGCCGGGCGATGATGTCCGACCCCCGCTACCTGCTGCTCGACGAGCCCACTCTCGGCCTCGCGCCGATCGTGGTGGAGAACATCCGCGACGTCATCGTGACGATCAACAAGGCGGGCACCGGCATCCTCCTGGTCGAGCAGAACGCCACCATGGCGCTGTCCATCGCCGACCACGGCTACGTGATGGAGACCGGTCGCATCGTCCTCGACAAGCCCGCCGCCGCGCTGCTCAAGGACGACGATGTCCGCGAGTTCTACCTCGGGCTTCACCCGGGCGAGGATGGTCGTCGGTCGTTCAAGGACGCCAAGCAGTACCGCCGCAAGAAGCGGTGGTCTGCATGAGCGAGCAGGTCGCCAAGCTCGACGACGTCCACCTCTCCTTCGCCGGCGTCAAGGCGATCGACGGCGTGAGCTTCGAGGTTCGGCCGGGGGAGCTGTTCGCGATCATCGGGCCCAACGGGGCCGGCAAGACGTCGCTGTTCAACGTGATGTCCGGCGTCTACCGGCCGCAGCAGGGCTCGGTGGAGTTCCTCGGGCGAGAACATCCTCGGCCTGAAGCCGCACCGGATCGCCGCGATGGGGCTCGCCCGCACCTTCCAGAACATCGCACTGTTCGAGCACCTCACCGTGCTCGACAACCTGATGCTCGGACGTCATCAGCACATCAAGTACGGCTGGCCGTCCGCCATCTGGTGGCGCGGACGCGCCCGCAACCAGGAGCTCGAGCACCGGCGGTTCGTGGAGGAGATCGTCGACTTCCTCGAGCTGGAGCAGTGGCGCAAGCTGCCGGTCGGCCTGCTGCCGTACGGGGTGCAGAAGCGGGTCGAGCTCGGACGCGCTCTCGCCATGGAGCCGAAGCTGCTGCTGCTCGACGAGCCGGTCGCCGGGATGAACCTGGAGGAGACCGAGGACACCGCCCGCTACATCCTCGACATCCGCGACGAGCTCGGCATGCCGATCATCATGGTCGAGCACGACATGGGCCTCGTGATGGACCTTGCCGACCGGGTGATGGTGCTCGACTTCGGCACCGCGATCACCACCGGCGTGCCCGACGAGGTGCAGCGCCACCCCGACGTCGTCCGCGCCTACCTCGGCAAGGAGGTCGGCGCATGAGTGCACCCGTACAACGTGGTTTCGATACGCCCCGCTCGTTCCGCCCCCTACTCGCTGCGCTCGCGGGGGGACCCCCAGCGGGGCTACTCAACCACCGAGGGGCCGGGGGTCGGGAAGCATGAGCAGCCCGGTCACCCGGATCCGCGACCACGCGGCCGCGATGCCGCAGGCCATCGCGATGCGCGACAAGGACATGGGCATCTGGCGGGAGTGGACCTGGGAGTCCTACTGGGAGCACATCCAGCTCGCCGGCCACGCCTTCCTCGCGCTCGGGATCGAGCCGGGCGACCGGGTCGCCATCCACTCCGAGAACCGGCCCGAGTGGCTGATCAGCGACATGGGTGCGCTGGCCGCGCGGGCCGCCTCGGTCGGCGTCTATCCGACGAACCCGGCGCCCGAGGTCGGCTACCTGCTGGGCGACTCCGGTGCGAAGGTGCTCGTCGCCGAGGACCAGGAGCAGGTCGACAAGACCCTCGCCGTCCTCGATCAGGCCCCCGACCTCCAGCGCATCGTCTACCTGGAGCCGCGGGGCATCCGGCACCGCTACGACAACGAGCTGCTCATGTCGTGGGCGGAGTTCCTCGACCTCGGCCGTGAGCACCGCGAGCAGCACCCGAGCGCGCTCGACGACGTGCTGGCCGCCCAGCAGCAGGACGACCTGGCCACGCTCGTCTACACGTCCGGCACGACCGGGCCGCCCAAGGGCGCGATGCTCACCGTCGCCAACGTGGAGTACGCACTGAAGATCCTGGCGTTCGAGGGCGCCTTCACCGACCCGCCGCCCGGCCCGGACGACCTCACCCTGTCGTACCTGCCGCTCGCGCACGTCGCCGAGCGCATCTTCAGCACCTGGTTCAACGCCGCCGCGGCCACCCAGGTGAACTTCGCCGAGTCGATCGAGACGGTGCCGGCCAACCTGGCGGAGGTGCAGCCGACGGTGCTGTTCGGCGTCCCCCGCATCTGGGAGAAGCTGCTGGCCGGCATCGAGATCCGGCTCTCCGGCGCCACCTGGCTCAAGCGCAAGACGGCCGCGTTCTGGCTCGGCGTCGCCGACAAGATCGGCCAACGACTCGTCGACAACGGCGGCTCCCACACCCCCGCAACGCGGCTGATGTACGCCGTCGGCTGGCTGTTCTTCTTCCGCGCGCTCAAGGACCGCCTGGGCATGCGCAAGGTCCGCTACGCCGCGTCCGGCGCCGCCCCGATCGCCCCGGAAGTGCTTCGCTTCTTCATGGGCATCGGGGTGCCGATGCACGAGGTCTACGGCATGACCGAGAACTCGGCGATCGCGACCGCCAACCGGCCCGGGCGCGTCCGACTCGGCACCGTGGGCGAGGTGCACCACGGCACCGAGGTCAGGATCGACGAGGAGACCGGCGAGATCCTGACGCGCTCCGAGGGCACGTTCGCGGGCTACTGGCGCAAGGAGGAGGCCACCAAGCAGGCGATCAGCGCGGACGGCTGGCTGCACACCGGCGACGTCGGCGAGTTCGTCGAGGGCACGCACCTGAAGATCACCGACCGGATGAAGGACATCATCATCACCGCCGGCGGCAAGAACATCTCCCCGTCGATGATCGAGAACGACCTCAAGGCGTCGCCCTACATCCGCGAGGCGATCGTGTGCGGCGACGGCCGCAAGTTCCTCTGCTGCCTGATCGGGATCGAGCTCGACACCGTCGGGGAGTGGGCCCAGCGCCGTCAGCTCGGCTACAGCACCTACCGCGACCTCAGCGAGAAGGAGGAGGTCGTCGAGCTGGTGGCCGGCATCGTCCAGGACGTGAACGACCGATTGGCGTCGGTGGAGCAGGTCAAGCAGTTCCGGCTGCTCACCAAGGAGCTCGACCACGAGGACGGCGAGCTCACTGCGACCCAGAAGGTCAAGCGCTCGGCGATCGCGACGATGTTCGGTGACACGGTTGAGGAGATGTACGCGGGGAGCAGCACGATGACCGAGTTCCTCGAGGTGGTGCTGCGCGGGCTCGGGACCGGCTCGATCTACGCACTGCTCGCGCTCGGCTTCGTGATCATCTACAAGGCGACCGGCGTCATCAGCTTCGCCCAGCCGGCGTTCATGCTCACCGGCGCGACGATCACCAGCTACGTCGCGCCCGCGATCGGCGCGGTGCTGTTCGCCGGGTTCGCCTTCTTCCTGTCCCTGACCGTCGCCGTCCTGCTCACTGCACTGCTCGGGCTGATCATCGAGCGCGGCGCGATCCGGCCGATGGTCGGCCGGCCGGCGTTCGTCGTCGCCATCATCACGATCGGTCTCGACATCGCGATCCGTGTCGTCACCAGCGGCTTCATCGGCCTGGGCGCCCGGCCGATCCCCAACCCGTGGGGCCTCGACCGCGCCGGCTTCCTGGGGTTGCAGGTCCAGGAGCGGTACCTCGTGTCACTCGCCACCTTGATCGTCATCGTCGTCGCGCTGATCTGGTTCTACCGCTTCACCCGCTACGGCCTCGCGATGCGCGCCGCCGCGTTCGACCAGGAGGCCGCGCTCACCCAGGGCGTGAGCGTCGGCAGCGTCTTCGCGATGTCCTGGGCGCTGGCGGGTGCGCTCGCCGCGGTGGCCGGCACGCTCCTGGCCACCAGCGCCGGGGTGGACCGTCAGCTGTGGATCGTCGCCCTGATCGCCCTGCCGGCCATCATCCTCGGCGGGCTCGACTCCCTGGAAGGGGCCGTGATCGGCGGCCTCGCCGTCGGCGTCGTGCAAGCGCTCGTCGGCAACTACCAGCGCGACCTCGCACCGTGGCTCGGCGACAACTTCGCCGTCGTCTCCCCGTACGTCCTGATGCTGCTGGTGCTCCTCGCCAAGCCCTACGGCCTGTTCGGCACGCCGGAGGTGAGGAGGGTATGACCACCACCGCCGAGCCCGAGACGTCACGCCGCGCCAAACGGCTGACCGGACGCCCCAACCTCTACCGCTCCTACGCCCAGGAGCTGGCCCTGTTCAACACCCGGCCCAAGCAGGTGTGGGTCGGCGCGATCATCGTGCTGGCGTTCGCGACGCCGTTCTTCGTCAAGGACTCGATGCTGCAGACGCTGGCGCTCGGGTTCGCGTTCTCGATCGGCGCGCTCGGGCTGAACATCATCACCGGCATGGCCGGCCAGGTGTCGCTCGGCCACGCGTTCTTCGTCGGCCTCGGCGCCTACACCGCGGCCGCCATCTCGGGCGACCCGGACGGCCGGTCCATCGGCCTCGGTATCACCAACATCCTCATCTGGCTCCCCGCGGCCGGACTGGTCGCCGCGCTCGCCGGCGTCCTGATTGCCCCGCTGGCCACGCGGCTTCGCGGCCTCTACCTCGCGATCGTCACCCTGGGCCTCGTCTTCATCGGCGAGCACGTCTTCCGCGAGTGGAGCGACCTGACCGGTGGCGCCGGCGTCGGACGCGAGGCTGCCGTCCCGGAGCTGTTCGGGTACGCCTTCAACCAGAGCTCGGACTTCCTCACCAAGGACCAGAACCTCTACCTGCTGATGCTGGTGATGCTGCTCCTGTTCGCCCTGGGCGCCCGGAACCTCGCGCGGTCCCGGGTCGGCCGCTCGCTCGCCGCGATCCGCGACCGGGACATGGCCGCGGAGATGATGTCCATCAACCTGCCCGTCACCAAGACGGTGGCGTTCGGGCTCTCGTCGTTCTACGCCGGCTGCGGGGGAGCGCTGCTCTACACGATCACCGGCTTCTTCGAGCCGACGTCCTTCGGCCTGCTGCTGTCGGTGCAGTTCATCGCCATGGTGCTGATCGGCGGGGCCGGCACCGTGAGCGGCACGATCATGGGCGCGATGTTCATCTCTCTGCTGCCCCCGTTCACGCGCGAGCTCCCGTCGTACGTCCCGTTCATCTCGGGCCAGGCGACCGTCACACCCAACGTCTTCCAGCTCGAGTCCATCCTCTACGGCCTGCTGATCGTCGCCTTCCTGCTGTTCGAGCCACGCGGGCTCCACGGCATCTGGGTGCGGATCCGCAACTACTGGAAGGGCTGGCCGTTCAGCTACTGAGTTTCCGTGTTTCGCAACCGAAGGAGTAGGACCGTGAAGGTACGCAAGGTAGGAGCGCTGCTGGCAGTGCTCGCACTGGTGGCCACCGGCTGCAGCCGTGGTGGCGATGGCGGGGAGGCGGCGAAAGCTCCCGGCGTGACCGAGGAAGCGTGTCCGGAGGCCGTCAACGAGGACAACGGATGCATCTACCTCGGCACGATCTCCGACCTGACGCAAGGCCCGTTCGCTCCGCTCGGCGTGGCGATCGTCGACGCGCAGAAGGCGTTCTGGCAGCGGGTCAACGACGAGGGCGGCATCGGTGGCTACGACGTCGACGTCACCAAGTACGTCAAGGACAACCTCTACAACCCGCAGACGCACTCGCAGGTGTACTCCGAGATCAAGGGTGACGTGCTCGCGCTCGCCCAGACGCTCGGGTCGCCGACGACCCTGGCGATCCTGCCCGCGCTCAAGTCGGACGAGATGATCGGCGCGCCTGCGTCGTGGACCTCGCTGTGGGCGTTCGAGGACAACATCCTCGAGTCCGGCGCGAACTACTGCGTCGAGGGCATGAACAGCGTCGACTACGCGCTGGAGAAGACGCCGGCCACCAAGAAGGTCATGGCGGTGCACTTCCCCGGCGACTACGGAGGAGACGGCGCGGCCGGCGCGAAGATCGCGGCCGAGGCCAACGGCCTCGACTTCAGCGCGGTCGAGACCGCACCGGGCCAGGAGGAACAGGCCGGCGCGATCAGCGCGATCGTCAAGCAGAAGCCGGACATGGTGCTGCTCGGCACGAGCCCGACGGAGACGGCGGTCATCGTGGGACAGGCGGCTGCACAGGGCTTCGAGGGCCAGTTCATCGGCCTCGGCCCGACGTGGAACCCGGCTCTGCTGGAGTCCCCGGCGGCTGGAGCGCTGGAGAAGCTGTACCTCCAGTCCGGCTACTGGGGCCCGTTCGGCACCGATACGCCTGGCCACCAGGCGATGCGTGACGCGCTCGGTGAGGTCAAGCAGCCCAGCGACGGGTACACGGCCGGCTGGGCCTGGTCGTACCCGCTGAAGGCCGCGCTCGAGGCGTGGGTCGAGGGTGACTTCTCCAAGGACCGTGCCGGACTGCTGGAAGCGGTGAAGTCGCTGGAGACGATCGACTACGAAGGGATGCTCCCGGAGGAGGCCGGCAACCGCGCCGGCAGCCCGGACGAGACGGTCTTCCGTCAGACCGTGATCAGCAAGGTCGACAAGGCGGCCCCGTCCGGGGTCTCCATCGTCGAGGACTTCAAGGCCGGCCAGACGGTCACGGCCCACAAGTTCGAGGGGGCCTGCTTCGAGGGCTGAGCTGGACGTGGTTTCGATACGCCCCACTGACGTGGTTTCGATACGCCCCACTCGCTGGCGCTCGCGGGGCTACTCAACCACCGAGAAGGCGAGTTCTCGGTGGTTGAGTAGGGGAGGCCGCCCGCGGCCGACCCGTATCGAAACCACATCGCCAATCCCAAGGACGGGGCACTCCCTGACCTAGACTTTGCGGTGCTTCCCCGCCGTCTCTTCCCCTCGGAGTCATTCGTGATGCACGTTGGTCGACGAGCCGAAGAGCTGTCTTCGCTGATCAGAAACTTGCGGCAACGCACGTTGCCGGGTCTAGACTGCCCGAAACTGGTTTCTCGGGAGAACTGATGTCGCACACCAAGTCATGGGGGATCTGCGCCCTCGCCGCATTCACTCTGGCCGCTCTGGTCTCTGCCGTCCCGTCAGCCTCGGCCGGCCCCGACGACTACTACGTCAAGGAGCGGCCCTACGGCAATCCGAAGGACAGCTCGGTCCGCAAGCCGCCAGACGGATACACGCTGTTCTTCATCGAGACGGTCGGCCGTCACGGCGCCCGCTCTCTGGTGGACTCCGGCCCCGAGCAGGACGCGCTCAAAGTGTGGAATGCGGCCAACGACAAGAACGCGCTCACCGATACAGGCAAGACACTCGCCCGCGACATCAAGGCGTTCCAGGCAGAGGAACGCGCGATCGGCTACGGGGAGCTGAGCGACCTGGGCCGCCGGGAGATGTACGGCATCGGACGACGCACCGGCGACAACTACGCGACCTTCTTCGACTCGGTCAGGAAGAAGGACGAGACGATCGCCACCTACACCACCGAGATCACCCGCACCAAGGCGAGCGCGTCCGCTCTGCGCGACGGCTTGGAAGGGGGCTTCGGCAAGTCGCTCGACGGCCAGCTGGCCAGCAACGTCGTGGCCGACAAGCTCCTGCGGTTCAGCGGCTCGACGTCGTCGTCCGGCAAGGCGATGGTCGCCCAGGTGCTCCGCCGGACATCGGTTCGCGACCACGCCGAGCACATGCTTCGTGCGTCGTACAAGGCCTCGTTCGTCGACTCCCTCGACGATCCGGTCGGAGCGGCACTCGATCTGTACAAGCTGTACGTCACGGCACCCGGCATGCGGAAGGAGACCGACATCACCTTCTCTCGCTACGTGCCGGAAGGCGACCGCGAGACGATCAGCTACGCCACCGAAGTCGGGACGTTCTACCGGCACGGTCCCGGCGTCAAGGGTGAGACGAACTCGTTCTCGAAGGCCCGCCCGCTGCTCACGGACTTCTTCAAGCACCTCGACCAGCGCATCGAGGGCGGGTCGAAGGCTGCGGTCTTCCACGTGGCCCATGGCGAGACGACGATGCCGTTCGCGGCGCTCATCAAGGCTCCGGGCAGCCATGTGCAGATGCCGAAGGGTGTGGCGTACGGCCGCTCCAAGAACCCGTGGCGCGGATCGGTGGCCGGACGTCTCAGCGGCAACATCGAGTGGACGGCCTTCCGGAACAAGGACCGCAAGGTCCTCGTGACGATGCGCTACAACGAGGTGCAGGTCAGGTTCCATGCCGGGTGCACGCCCTACAAGGACGGCAGCTACTTCTATCGCGTCAGCGAACTGAAAGACTGTCTCGGCTGACGGGGCCCACCGGCGTCGGTAGAGTGACCGCCTACGTGAGCCGAGCCCAGGAGACTCCCCGATCGTGCTGAACTTCGTCGCCGCATGCGTCACCATCCTGGCCAGTGTCATCCCCGGCCCCCAGGCCGGAAACATCGAATCCGCGCGCATCTACGCCAGCGAAGCTCCGTACGGCAATGCCGCGACGTCGAAGGTCAGGAAGCCGCCGGAGGGTTACAGCCTCTTCTTCATCGAGACCGTCGGTCGCCACGGGTCTCGGGCCGCCGTCAGCGCCGGCGACGAGAATCAGGTCCTGAAGTACTGGAAGCAGGCGAAGGACGCGGACGCACTCACCGAGAACGGCGAACAGCTCGAGGAAGACATCAAGCGCTTCCAGGCCGCGGAGAAGAAGCTCGGCTACGGCGAGCTGTCCGCCCTCGGCAAGTCCGAGCTGGCCGGCCTCGGGCGGCGGACGGCCGACAACTACGCCGAGTTCTTCTCCCGTGCTGAAGAGGACGGTGACGACATCGCGTTCGTGACGTCGCCGGTGAAGCGCACCAAGGACAGCGCCGAGGCCATGAAGGGAGCCATCAAGCAGCGGTTCCCCGACCTCGACTTCGCCAAGAACGCCGTGTCCGAAAAGCTGCTCGTCATCAAGGGCAACCCGTCATTCCTCGGCCTGGAGCACCTCAGCCGGTACAAAAAGCTTCCCGATCTGCAGATCGCCGCCAACAACGTCCTGGCGAACGTCTTCCAGCCGCAGTACATCGAAACCCTGAAGTATCCGCGCAAGGTGGCGCTCGCCATCTACAAGGTCTTCCAGCGCGCGCCGGGGCTCGTGGCGGAGAGCGACGTGACGTTCGAGCAGTACGTCGACCCAGCAGATGCCGAGATCCTCGGCCACTGGGAGACCGCCGAGAAGTTCTACCGCTACGGCGCGGGCGTCCGCGGCGAGGACCAGTCGTACGCGGGAGCCCGTCCGTTGCTCAACAACTTCATGAAGCGACTGCAGGAGCGGGTCGACGGCGGCAAGACCGCTGCCGTGTTCCGCCTTGCCCACGGCGAGACGGTCATGCCGTTCACGGCGCTGACGCAGCTGCGCAGCGCCAACCAGCAGGAGCCCAAGGGCGGGCTGTACGGTGACGAGTTCAACCCGTTCCGCGGCTGGAAGTCCGGTTTGATCGCCGCCAGCATCGAGTGGGCCGCCTACCGCAACGATGCCGGCAAGGTGCTGCTCACCCTGCGCTTCAACGAGGAGCCGTCGCGGTTCAGCAAGGCCTGCAAGCCGACCAAGCCGAACGGCGTGTTCTACACGCTGGACGAGATCAAGCGCTGCATCAACGACCCCGGCGGCTTCGTCTGACCGCTACTTCCGGAGCCGCACCAGCTGGGCCAGCTCGGCGTCGGACAGCTCGGTCAGCGCGCCTTCACCGGCGTTGACGACGGCGTCGGCGAGCGAGCGCTTGGACGTGATGAGCTCGGCGATCGACTCCTCGATCGTGCCCTCGCTGATGAGGCGGTGGACCTGCACCGGCTTCGTCTGACCGATGCGGTGGGCGCGGTCGGTGGCCTGGTCCTCGACGGCGGGGTTCCACCAGCGGTCGAAGTGGATGACGTGGTCGGCGCGCGTGAGGTTGAGGCCGGTGCCGGCCGCCTTGAGCGACAGCACGAACACCGGGATGTCGCCGCGCTGGAAGCGCTGCACCATCGTCTCGCGGGTGCGGACGTGCGTGCCGCCGTGCAGGAACTGGTTGCCGATGTGCTTCTCGTCCAGGTGCCGGGAGAGCAGGTGGCCCATCTTGGCGTACTGCGTGAACAGCAGGATGCCGCCACCCTCGGCCACGATCTCCTCCACCAGCTCGTCGAGCAGGCCGAGCTTGCCGGAGCGACCGGTGAGGCGCTCGTGCGGCGTGCGGAGGAACTGGGCCGGGTGGTTGCAGATCTGCTTGAGCTGGGTGAGCAGCTTCACCACCAAACCGCGACGGAGCATGCCCTGCGCCGACTCGATCTCGGCGAGAGTCTCGCGGACGACCGCCTCGTAGAGGCCGACCTGCTCGCGGGTGAGGTTGACGCGGTAGTCGGTCTCGGTCTTCGGCGGCAGCTCGGGCGCGATGCCCGGGTCGCTCTTGCGGCGCCGGAGCACGAACGGCCGGATCAGGAGGGCGAGGTCGCCGGCGCGTCCGGAGTCGCGGCGCGACTCGATCGGCCGCGACCAGCGACGACGGAAGTGCTCGTAGGAGCCGAGCAGGCCCGGCGTGGTCCAGTCGACGATCGCCCAGAGCTCGGCGAGGTTGTTCTCGACCGGCGTGCCGGTGAGCGCGAGCTTCGCTTCGCCAGGGATCGTCCGCAGAGCGCGGGCAGCGCCGGCCCGAACGTTCTTGACGTTCTGCGCCTCGTCGGCGACCACCAGGCCCCATCCCGGTTCGTGCGCGGCGATCTGCTCGGCGTCGCGCCGCATCGTGGCGTAAGTGGTGACCACGAACCCGCGGGTCGCGCCGTCGAGGCTGCGTCCTGGGCCGTGGTACCGGCGGACGTCCTGAGTGGGGGCGAACCTCCGGATCTCGCGCTCCCAGTTGCCAAGCACGGACGCCGGGCAGACGACGAGCGTCGGCGCGTCGAGGCCCTGCTCGACGCGGTGCAGGTGCAGTGCGATGAGCATGACGGTCTTGCCGAGCCCCATGTCGTCGGCGAGGACTCCGCCCAGACCGAGCTCGACGAGCTGAGCCATCCAGCGCAGGCCGTCGAGCTGGTAGTCGCGGAGCGTGCCGTCGAGCGTCGGCGGCTGCGCGATCTTCGTGCGCTCACCGCGCTCGCTGAGACGCACGCGGAGGTCGTCGAGCCAGCCCTCGGTGTCGACGAACGTGGTGACGCCGTCGATGTCGACCGTGCCCGACACTGCCGCGCGCATCGCCTCGATCGGGGTGAGGTCGCGGCTGCGTCGGTCGAGCACGTGGCGGAGCCGGCTCGGGTCGACGAGGACCCACTGGTCGCGCAGCCGGAGCAGGCCGTGCTGGGACCTCGCCAGCTCGTCGACCTCGGCCTCGGTGAGGGTGTCGTCGCCGATCGCGAGTCGCCAGTCGAAGCGGAACAGCTGGTCGCGGGCGAACGCACGCGGCCGGTCCGGTGCCGGTGCGTCAACGCGTCGGACCGAGCCCCGCGCGTCGACGTCGCGCACCAGCTCGTCCGGCCAGTCCACGTCCATCCGGATGCCCAGCAGCTGGGTGACGATGCGCGACGAGCCCAGCTGCGCGAGCTCGTCGGTGGTGACGGGGAGTGAACCGGGGTTCGGATCGGCGAGGATCCGGGCCGCCGGCGGCCAGATGGTGGCAGCACTCGAGAGCAGCGTCCTCACGGCCTGGCGCGACCCGGCCCCGAAGTGGTGGTCGTCGCGGGCCCAGAGGTCTGCCGCGTCCGCAGCCCCCCAGGAAGCATCGGTGGGACGGACCCGCAGCGTCACATCTGCCACGGTGCTGTCCGGGGCCGCCCGGGGCCCGGCACCCCCGCCGGGATCGCCCGCCGGATCGGACCGGAATCGTACGACCAGCCGCCCGCTGAACGTCCGCTTGCGACGAGGCTCCAGCTCCACGACCGGTGGGGCGTCGTCGTCTGATCGCTGCGGCATCGACGCAACGGCGGGAGCGTCGACAGCCAGGGCGTCGATGAAGGCCCGCACCTTGGCCTGTGCGACGACAGGATCCGGGTCGACGCTGCTCGCGGCTTCCTGCAGCCGCTGCGCTCGGACGCGTCGAGCTTCGCCAGGTGGCCGCGGGCCATGATGCGCAGCGCGAGGATCGCCGGCGTCGCCCAGGCCCGCGCGCTCGGGTGCGCGTTCATCGTGCGGATGCCCTGGCTGAGCGCGCCGATGGCCTCGCTCGCCGTCACGCGGTGCTCGCCGTCGGAAGCGCGGAACACGAAACGTGACTCGGCGGGGGTGTCGCCCATCTCGAAGTCGACCGGACCGCGCAGCAGCAAACGCAGATCGGTCTGGGTGGGCATCCTTCCATTGTCCCGCGCCGCGCCAAACTGACGAAATCGAACGATGTCGGGTTCACTGGTGGCCATGGAAACCACGCCCGAACGACTGGGAGAGCTGCCGGACGGGTCGATCTTCGTCTTCGGCAGCAATGCGTCGGGTGCGCACGGCGGGGGAGCGGCACGGGTCGCGCTCGACAACTTCGGGGCGGTCTGGGGGCAGGGCGAGGGCCTGCAGGGCCAGAGCTACGGCTTGCCCACGATGGAGGGCTTCGAGGCCCTGCGCGGCGCCGCCGAGCGGTTCGTCACCTTCGCCGGCGAGCACCCCGAGCTGCGGTTCTACCTGACGAAGGTGGGGTGCGGCATCGCCGGACATGACGAGTCCGACGTCGCGCCACTCTTCGACGCGACGCCGGACAACGTCGTCAAGCCTCCCCATTGGTGAAGGAGGGTTGGTGGAGCTGGGTCAGCCGGTCTTGGCTTGCTGCTGCTCGGCGATCTGGCGGTGGACGTCCTCCATGTCGAGGCCCTTCACGGCCTGGATGACCTGCTCCAGCGAGGGCGCGGGCAGCGCGCCGGCCTGGTTGAACACCAGCACACCGTCGCGGAACGCCATCAGCGTCGGGATCGACGTGATCTGCGCGGCCGCGGACAGCTCCTGCTGGTCCTCGGTGTCGATCTTGCCGAACACCACGTCGGGATGCTCCTCGCTCGCGGCGTCGTAGACCGGGGCAAACTGCACACATGGGCCACACCACGATGCCCACCAGTCGACGAGGGTGATGCCCTCGGACGTGACGGTGCTCTCGAAGGTTTCGGCGGTCAATTCGACCGTGCTCATGATGGCCTTTCGTCGGGAAAATCGTGTACGTCTGTATAACCGTATGTGCCCGCACAACATTCCTTCCACAGGACCCGCTTGCAGCCACGGGGCATGATCGATGCATGGTCGACCGACGGACGTTCCTCTCCGGCGTGGCCGGGCTGGGTGCCGTGACGCTGATCGGGTGCAGCGAGGACGAGCCCGCGCAGCCTGGACTTTCACCGTCACCGTCTCCGACGGCCTCCCCGTCGCGGACGAGCGATGACGTGAACCCCCGGGTGACCGGGACTGTCGCCGGCGACCTCAACGTCCCTTGGGGCATCGCGTTCCTGTCCACCGGCGACGCCCTCGTCGCTCAGCGTGACGCCGGCTCGATCGTGCGAGTGAGCCCGGGTGGCCGCGTGCGCAAGCTGGGAGACATCCGCGGTTCGGTCGGCGGGGGAGAGGGCGGCCTGCAGGGACTCGCGCTCGATCCCGACGACGAAGGCGTCCTGTTCGCCTTCGTGACGACATCCCAGGACGACCGCGTCGTCCGCATCGAGCATGACGGCGACCGACTCGGCTCGATCACCCCCATCCTCACCGGCATCCCGGAGGGCGGCTTCCACCACGGTGGCCGGCTGCAGTTCGATCGCGAGGGCCATCTCTTCGTCGCCACCGGCGAGGCCGGCAACCCGCCCGAGTCGCAGAAGAGGGGATCGCTCGGCGGCAAGATCCTCCGCATCGACCGCAACGGCGACGCCGTCGACGGGAACCCGTTCGGCAACCGCACCTGGTCGTACGGGCACCGCAACGTCGAGGGCCTCGCCTTCGACGACGAGGGCCGGCTCTGGGCCAGCGAGTTCGGCGCCAACCGGTTCGACGAGCTCAACCTCGTCGAGAAGGGCCAGAACTACGGGTGGCCGCGGTTCGAAGGGAAGTCCGACGACAACGACTACGTCACGCCGAAGGTCACCTGGACGACGGACGAGTGCTCACCCTCCGGCCTGGCGATCCACCGGTCCACGGCGTTCGTGGCCGCGCTGCGGGGCGAGTGCCTCTGGGCGGTTCCGCTCGACGGAACCGACACCGGCAAGCCGCGCGCGTACTTCCAGGGCGAGTACGGACGCATCCGCACCGTCGTGGTCGCGCCCGACGAGAGCCTCTGGATGACGACCAGCAACACCGACGGCCGCGGCGATCCGGGCAAGAACGACGACCGCATCCTGCGCGTCACGCTCTGATCTCCCGATCTCCGAACACTACCGACGGGTACTGGTAGTGGCCTCTCGAACATGAGGATATCCTCAACATCAATGGCCACCACGGGAGGAGCGCGACATGGACGAGACCACGTTCGAGTTCGAGGCCGCCCAGCTCGCCGAGGCGTCTCGCCGATTTCCTGCTCACCGCCGCAAGGTTCCCCCCGTCGCGCATCCAGACATCGACGTCGGCTACCTCCGCACGGCAGCGAGCGCCGAGTTCGGTCGGCACGCCTGGGACGAGGGCGGTCATCTCTGAGGTCTCCCATCACGCACGAACGCCACCGTCGATGACGGTGGCGTTCGCGATGTCTGGGGGAACTCAGTTCTTGAAGGCATCCTTCGCGTCCGAGGCGGCATCCTTGAGGTGCTCGCCAGACTGCTTGAAGTCGGCCTTGGCCTGGTCGTTCTTGCCCTCGGCCACCTTCTCCTCGTCGTCGGTCGCGTCGCCGAACTTCTCCTTGGCGGCGCCGGCGAGCTTGTCGGCCGTGTTCTTGATCTTGTCGTCCAGACCCATGGGGGTCAGCCTCCTTGGGTGGGGAGTTCCGCTCTGGGCGGCTTCAACTCCTGTCTAACAAACGTGAGTGGTTCCACAAGTCGAAGAGCTGCGGGCATGACGAAGGCCCGGGAGGCATGCTCCCGGGCCTTCGCTGACTCTGAGGTTCAGAGGGGGCGAATGTTCGCCGCCTGCAGGCCCTTCTGGCCCTGCTCGACGTCGAACTCGACCTTCTGGTTCTCGTTCAGGGTCTTGTAGCCGGAGGACTGGATCGCGCTGAAGTGCGCGAAGACATCCTCGCTGCCGTCGTCGGGGGCGATGAAGCCAAAGCCCTTGTCGGCGTTGAACCACTTGACGGTTCCTGTTGCCATTACTGGTTACTCCTTACGAGTCGTGCCACGTCCACGACTGTCGCGGACGATCGTGCGTCGTTCACCCGAAAGGATCAAGTCCCGCAATGGAACCGAGGTCAAACGGCCAAACTCACAACGTGGTCAAGCGTAGGGCACAGACCCACATATGACGACATCGGTCGCAATTCCGGTACGGAATGTTGTTCGGGACCGCCTAGCCCGAAAGAACTAGTTCTTTATTACTAGTCGGTGCGAAAGTCAAGACTGCAGTTCCGGCCAGAAACTATCTAGCCTGAGCGCGGCGTGACCAACGTCCCACGAGGGCGAGGTACTGCGTCGGCCGGACAGGCAGTCCGGCCACCACCAGAGGGATCCTCAAGGGGGAACTAGTGAAGCGTGTCACCACGGGCCTCGTCGGCCTCGGGCTCGCAGCATCGGTCGGCTTCGCGTACGCGTCGCCGGGCACGGCGCAGCCGGCACCGGATGTCGCCGGCCAGGAACAGACCAGGGAGAGCGGGGATGCTCTTCCGCAGCCGCTCGAGACGAAGCGGCAGGCCCTGCGCGACACCGCCGTCACGTCCGTGCTCAACGGCGACGCGAAGCCGGTCACCAAGAACGGCACGTCCGTCGTCAAGGTCGGCAAGGGCCACACGCCGGCCGATGCGGCCGTGCTCGCCAACGAGAAGGCCACCGAGAAGCAGCGCCAAGCTGCCGAGGGCAGCGCGGAGAAGGGCCAGTACGTCGAGCTCGCCCAGGAGCGCTCCGACAAGATCTTCGTGATCCTCGCGGAGTTCGGCAACGAGCGTCACCCCGACTTCCCCGACCAGGACACCGAGCCGGGCACGCCCGGACCCACGACGTTCGAGGGCCCGCTGCGCAACAAGATCCCCGAGCCCGACCGCTCGAAGGACAACACCACGATCTGGCAGGCCGACTACGACCGCCAGCACTACCAGGACATGTACTTCGACGACAGCGACGGCGCCGAGTCGGTGAAGACGTACTACGAGACGCAGTCTTCAGGTCGCTACACCGTCGACGGCACCGTCTCGGACTGGGTCAAGGTTCCGTACAACGAGGCGCGGTACGGCCGTGACGACTCGTCCAGGACCACCTGGAACCTGATCCAGGACGCGATCACGGCGTGGGTGGCGGACCAGAAGGCGAACGGCAAGACCGATGCCGAGATCAAGGAGGCCATCGCGTCGTACGACGAGTACGACCGCTACGACTTCGACGGCGACGGCAACTTCAACGAGTCCGACGGCTACGTCGACCACTTCCAGATCGTGCACGCCGGCGGCGACGAGGCCGACGGCGATCCCCAGCAGGGTGAGGACGCGATCTGGTCGCACCGCTGGTACGCCTTCTACACCGACCAGGGCCTGACCGGACCCGCGCAGAACAAGCTCGGCGGCACCCAGGTCGGCGACACCGGCATCTGGGTCGGCGACTACACGGTGCAGCCCGAGAACGGCGGCCTGTCGGTCTTCGCCCACGAGTACGGGCACGATCTCGGCCTGCCCGACGACTACGACACGTCCGGTGGCGGCGACAACAACAGCGAGTACTGGACGCTGATGGCGCAGAGCCGGCTGAACGGGAAGGACGAGCCGCTCGGCACGCGTCCGGGCGACCTCGGAGCATGGAACAAGCTGCAGCTGGGCTGGTTCGACTACGAGGCGGTGGCCGCGAACGCGAAGAAGACGCTCGACCTGGGCCCGCAGGAGTACAACACCTCGAAGGCCCAGGGCGCGGTCGTCGTGCTGCCGAAGAAGAACGTCAGTGTCGACAACGGCGCACCGGCCTCCGGCGAGAAGCAGTTCTGGTCCGGCATGGGCGACGACCTCACCCACTCGATGACGACGGACCTCGATTTCACCCAGATGTCCGACGGCATGCTGACGGCCAAGGTGCGGTTCGAGATCGAGGAGGGCTACGACTACGGCTACGTACAGGCCTCCACCGACGGTGGCTCCAGCTGGACGTCACTCGACGGCACCCTGGACGGTGAGCCGTTGCCGAAGGACGCCTCGGGCAGCTCGACGTTCACCGGGGAGCACCCGGAGTGGGGCGACCTGCAGGTGCCGTTGTCCGACCTGGCTGCCCAGGACGTGAAGCTCCGCTTCCTGTACCGCACCGACGGCGGTGTGGCCGAGCGTGGCCTGTTCCTCGACGACATCAAGGTCGTCGCGGACGGTGAGACCGTGCTGGAAGACGATGCCGAGGCAGAGGGACCGTGGACGTTCGACGGGTTCAGCACCATCGGCGCGACGACCGACACGGCGTACAGCCACTACTACCTCGCGGGTCACCGCTCGTACGTCAGCTACGACAAGTACCTGAAGACCGGTCCGTACAACTTCGGCTTCGCCAACACCAAGCCCGACTGGGTGGAGCACTACAAGTACGGCCACGGCTTGCTGGTCTCGTACTGGGACACGTCCCAGGCGGACAACAACACCAGCAGGCACCCCGGCTCGGGTCGCAACATGATCGTCGACGCCAACCCGTCGCCGGTCATCAACATCGCGACCGGTGCACCGTGGCGAGCGCGGATCCAGATGTACGACGCGCCGTTCTCGCTGCACACCGCGGACTCGATGACGTTGCACACCAACGGCAGCCCGAGCCTCATCCGTGGCCAGGACGCCAAGCCGGTGTTCAACGACACGAAGAAGTACTGGTACGAGAAGCTCCCGAATCACGGTGTGAAGCTGCCGGGCGTGGGAGTGAAGATCCAGGTGCTCACGGAGGAGGGCACCTCGATGCGGGTCAAGTTCAGCTGACGACGTGACCCGCCCAGGGACGAGGGGCGCGCATCAGGGGGTGCGCGCCCCTCTTTCCGAGGTACCGACTCAAGCCTGCGCGTGAGCAGGCGTCCTGGCCGGCGCGGTCGCGGCGAGCGCGCCGCAGGCGATGAGAAAGAAGATCCCGTCCGGGAGCCACGTGCCGAGCAGAGCCACGTGCGACACGAAGAACACCGGCAGAATCCACAGGGCGGACCAGGCCATGCCTGGATGACGACTCAATCCGACGGCCGCCAGGATGACGACGAAGGCGCCAAAACCGGCGCCGAACGTCGCGATGAGCGCCTGCGAATCAGGATCGAACGGATCGGGCACGAAGTAGACGGATACGGCGATGACTCCGCACAAAAGGCCGAGCAGGGTAAGGACGACCTGGCCGGCGCGGGCTTGGATGGACATGTTCTTCCTCCTGGCTGGGTGAAGCTGACAGATGGACCATCGCCTGCCCCGGCAGTCGGGGTCTGCCGTGAGGACCACACAAATGTTTACGGTCAACCGCATCCCGCATCGAGCGGACCTCCGCGACACTGATGCACATGGCCTCCAACGTGGTGCTCGCGTTTCTGGTGCCGGCCTGTTTCGTCATGGCGGGCGTTCTGGGGGTCCGGCTGGGCTGTCCGCGCCGCATCAACGGGCTGACAGCGGCGACCGGCGTGGCCCATGTGATCGCTTTGGGTCTGTCCTCATGGGCGCAAACGGCATCCGGCACCCCCGCTGACCTGGCCCATGTCGCGTCGCAGTGCTTCTTTGCCCTGGGGTTCGCCTGCCTGGTCGGACTCGCCGTTGCTTTCCCGGCTGGCGCCCGATCCGGTCGCGCCGTGTTCGCTGCCGCAGGAGCCGCGGCCATCGTGCTGCCCGTGGTCGGTGGCCTCGCCGGGTCGTCACCGACTGTCTTCGAGACCGAGGAACCCCGACGGCTGGGTCCCGTCGCCCACCTGCTGCCAGCGGCCATGGCCGACATCGCCGGGCTGTTGCTGCTTTTGCCGCTCGTGGCGATCGCGATCTTCGTGCTCCGCTACCGTGGTGCCGACGCCGGCACGCGGCGCGCCATGCGGTTCCCCGCTCTGGCACTGGCCGTGATCGCCGCCATGGCAACGCTCGGGCTCCTGCTCGGCACCGCTTTGCCGCCCGCATCGGACGCCGTCTTCTTGCTGGCGGCTCCGCTCTTCCCGCTGGCGATCGTCCTCGGTTCGGCTGAACGCCCGCTCCTCGACGTCGACAGTCTGGCCCGAAAAACCGCCGTCCTTGGTGGCACCTGGGTAGCCGTGGCTGCAGCTTACGGAGCCGGGGCGGCGGCCTCGGCGTGGGCGGCCACGGGGCGAAGCCTGGTCACCGCGATCGTGCTGGGTGTGGTGGCGACGGTCGTGCTGGCCCGACCGGTTCGGCGTCGCCTGCTCGATCTGGCCGATGATCGCGCCAGGCTCAGCGGGGATCTCGCCGACCGACTCGTCGAGCTCGAGGAGTCACGGAGTCGGATCGCGTCCGCCGCAGAGGAAGAACGCACACGGATCGAGCGCGATCTCCACGACGGAGCGCAACAGGAAGTCTTGGCACTTCTTGCGCAGGTCGAGGTCGCCCAATCGACCAGCAGCGACGAAGCGCGTGGTCGCGCTCTGGATCGTGCGGGCGAGCTGGGACAGGGGCTTTACGAGACGGTCCGCCGGGTCGCTCAGCACGTGCGGCCAGCCATCCTGACCGACCTCGGACTGGCGACCGCCGCATCAGCGCTGGCATCGGACTCGTCCGTCCCAACCGACGTCGAGGACCACACCGACGGCCGACGGTGGCCGTCAGACGTCGAAGGGGCCGCCTACTTCGTGATCGCCGAGTGTCTGGCGAACGTGGTGAAGCACGCTGAGGCGGATCGAGTGGTGATCACCTTGAGATCGCTTGAAGGAGGTCTCGTCGTCGACGTGCGCGACGACGGACGCGGCGGTATCGACCCGGGCGGCCACGGCCTTCGAGGCCTCGCGGACCGGGTCGGCGCAATCGGCGGAAGGCTCGAGGTGGGCGAGGTCGACGGATGGAGCCGGGTTCGTGCGGTGATCCCGGCGTGACATCGCTCCGGGTCGTCATCGCCGACGACCACCTGTTGGTGCGGGAGGGGGTGCGATCGTTGCTGGTGAGCGGACCCGGCGTCGAGGTCGTCGGTGAGGCCGGGACCGCCGACGAACTCCTCGAACTGGTCGACAGGACCAAGCCAAACGCCGTGCTCACCGACATCCGAATGCCGCCGGATGACGGGCTGGACGGGATCGTTGCGGCACTCGAGATCCGCGCGCGATGGCCGGACATCGGCGTGGTGGTGCTGTCGCAGCACCTCGAGGACGCGTATCCGGTACGACTGTTCGCGGAGGGGACGGCCGGTCTCGGCTATCTCCTGAAGCAACGGATCGGGCGACGCGACCAGATCGTCAGTGCACTCGTCGAAACCGCCGGTGGCGGGTCGGTCCTGGACCCGCGGGTCGTGGAGAGCCTCGTGGCAGCACGAGAGAAGCGCGGGGCGCTTGCGGATCTCACGTCTCGTGAGCGGGAGGTGCTCGGGTTGATGGCCGAAGGCCTCAGCAATCCGAGCATCGCCCAGCAGCTCCACCTGTCGCTCTCGTCCGTCGAGAAGGTCGTCGGCGCGGTTTTCATGCGCCTCGGGCTGGCGGAGGAACCGGAGACCAATCGCCGGGTGCTCGCCGTGCTTCGCTTCCTGGCCGCCGATCGTCTGCCTCAGACGCCGTAGTCGATGACGAGGGGTGCATGGTCGGACCAGCGCTCGCTCCAGCTGGGTGCCCGGTCGACGTCGGCGGCGAGCGCTGCTGCCGCGAGCTCGGGCGTGGCGAGCTGGTAGTCGATCCGCCAGCCGGTGTCGTTGTCGAACGCCTTGCCGCGCATCGACCACCAGGTGTACGGGCCGGGGACGTCGCCGCTCAACGCGCGATGCACGTCGACCCATCCGAGCTCGTCGACGGCGCGGTCGAGGTACGCGCGCTCCTCGGGCAGGAAGCCGGCCTTGCCGACGTTGCCCTTCCAGTTCCTGATGTCGTTCTCGGTGTGGCCGATGTTGAGGTCGCCGGTGATGATGCCGTGCGCGCCGCTGGCGGCGATGTCGCTCATCCGGGTGACCATCTGCTCGAGGAAGCGGAACTTGTCGTCCTGCTGGGGCGTGCCGACGCCGCCGGAGTGCACGTACGTGGACACGACGGTCAGCAGGCTGCCGTCGGCGAGCGGGACGTCCGCCTCGACCCAGCGGCCGGTGTCGTCGAAAACGGGTCGCCGCAGCCGAGGCGGACGTCCTTCGGCTCCGCACGGCTCAGGATCGCGACGCCGGCCCGTCCCTTGGCGGCGGACTCGGCGTGGGCGACGTGGTAGCCCGACTCGGCGACGATCTCTCGCACGACATCGTCGGGGGCGCGCACCTCCTGGAGCGTGACGATGTCGCAGTCACGCCCAGCCAGCCATTCGCTGAAACCTGAGGCCTGACCTCGTGACTTGTGGTGTGCGGCCCGGATGCCGTTGACGTTGATGGTGGCGAGGCGGAGCATGCGCGCCAGCCTAAACGCGCCCTCCTGGCCACCGAGTGGCGCATTCCGAACCGCGAGTGGCGCAGATTGGCTCGACACGCCGTCTCACATTCACCCAACTGCGCCACTCGCGGAAGTGATGGCGCCGCTCGCGAGCTCAGGCGAGAGCGAGGACCGCGCAGAGCACGGCGAGCGCGGGGACGGTGCCCTGGGTGGCGGCGGCACGGGCGTACCCGGCGCCGGTCGAGAGCAGCACCAGAGCTGCCGCGGCCATGCTTCCGCAAGCCGCGATGACGAGAGCCCAGCCCGCATCATTCCGGTCGGCGACGACGACCAGCACGATGCCGATGATCGCGATGACGGCGAGGAACAGGTTGTAGTAGCCCTGGTTGTAGGCCATGGGCGCGGTGGTGTCTGCGTCGGCCTGCGACTCCAGGCCGAACCGTTTCCACGTCGCGGGCTGCTTCCAGGTGATCGACTCCATCGTCCAGATGTACACGTGGAGGGCGGCGGCGATGCCGGCGAGCACGAGTGCGGCTGTGGTCATGGCCGCAGCCTAGGCCGTGTCTGCCCATTGGCGGTCGAATTCGAGCGTGGCGCCCGCGCCCGATCCGGCAAGGCCGAGGAGGGATGCGCACCGGGGTTGTGCTCAGACCGACGAGAACGCCGCCGGTCGGGATGCGGCGTCGCGCGAGTCGGCCGTGAATGGGCAGATGCGGCCTGGACCCAGGCGATGCGTCAGAGCTGGACCTCGTTGGTGGGGTCGCCGCCGATGCGGTGCCCGGTCTCGAGGGTGGCGATGCGGTCGAGGTCGTCGCCGTCGAGCTGGAAGTCGAACACCTCGAGGTTGCTGCGGAACCGCTCCGGTGTCGCCGACTTGGGGATCGGAGCGGCGCCGACGTCGAGGTGCCACCGCAGCACCACCTGGGCCGGGGTGCGTCCGTGCTTCTCGGCGGTCTCGGTGATCTCGGGTCGGTCGAGCAGCTCGGTGCCGCGGCCCAGTGGCGTCCAGCTCTGCGTCACCGTGCCGTGACGCGCGTCGGCCGCCCGCTGCTCGCGTTGCGGGAGGAACGGGTGCAGCTCGACCTGGTTGACCGCCGGAGCCACGCCGGTCTCGGCGACGAGCCGGTCGAGGTGCTCGGGCAGGAAGTTGGAGACGCCGATCGAGCTCGCGGTGCCCTCCTCGCGCATCCGGATGAACGCCTTCCACGTCTCGACGTACCGGTCGATGGGTGGCTGTGGCCAGTGGATGAGGAACAGGTCGAGGCGGTCGAGCCCGAGCCGCTCGAGCGAACCCTCGACGGAGCGCATCGCCTCGTCGTATCCGTGGTCGGCTCCGGGCAGCTTGCTGGTGACGAACAGCTCGTCGCGCGGCACGGACGACGCTCGCACGGCCTCGCCGACCTCGACCTCGTTGTCGTAGCGCGTCGCAGTGTCGAGGAGCCGGTAGCCGGCGACGATCGCTGAGCCGATCAGGCTCGGCGCATCCGGGCCGGCGATCTTGTAGGTGCCGAATCCCAGGGCGGGCATCCGGCTTCCGTCGTTCAGCTCGAGCAGCGGTGCAGTCATCCCTCCACGCTACGAGGTGGGGGTGACCTCGGTGATGACGCCCACGAGGATCACGACTACATTCAGAGCGCACGATGCAACCAGGGGGACGTTGATGGCGGACGGGCCGAGTTCGTTGAGCACCAACCAACGTGGGGCGTTGATCGCCGGCACGTTGGCCTTGGTGGTGTCGTTCTTCCCCGGCTACATCAACGTCTCGTTCGACGGCCCCGGCTTCGACACCTCGTACAACGCCTGGAGCGGTTCGTCGACCATCGGCATGATGCTCCTGCTCGGCGGAACGGCCCTCATCGGCATCGAGGCGCTCTCCGGCGGCACTCTGCCGGACGTCGTCCCGTGGCACCTGATCGCGGTTCTCGCCGCCGCCCTCGGCACCTTCCTGATCATCGTGCGAGCGCTCACCGCGGGGAGCTCCGCACCGGGAGCGCACGTCGGGCCCGGTTGGTCAGGGTTGCTGCTGTTCGTCGCGGCCCTCTCCCTGACGACGTTCTCGGTGCTGTCGTTCTTCGACTCCGAGGACGTGCTCGACTTCCGCTGAGCGTCAGGCGGTGAACGGCGGACGGTCGTCGAGGCGTACCGAACGGCGTCCGGCCCAGCGCCAGACGCGGGCCGTGGCGTCGCGGTCCTCGTCGGTGAAGAAGTTGCCCATGACGCGCAGCGCGATGGCCATGAGCCGGTGCGAGCGCATGCCGAGCGGTCCGAGCGTCGGCAACAGACCCGGCACGGTGATCAGGCCGGCGAGCCGCCGCGCGATGGAGAACGCCTCGCCGTAGTGGGTGGTGAGCAGGTGTGGCCAGGCGTGCTCGAGGTCGTACGTCGAGTCGAGCAGCTCGGCGCCGACACGACCGGTCTCGAGGCCGTAGTCGATGCCTTCGCCGTTGAGCGGGTTGACGCAGCCGGCCGCGTCGCCGACGAGGATCCAGTTGGGCCCGGCCACGCCCGACACCGCGCCACCCATCGGCAGCAGCGCTGACGTCGGAAGCCGCAGGTCGGGGCCGAGCGACCACTCCTCGCGTCGCAGGTCGGCGTAGTACTCCATCAGCGGCCTGATCTGCAGGTCTGCGGGCCGCTTGGACGTGGCGAGGGCACCGACGCCGAGGTTCACCTCGCCGTCGGCGAGCGGGAAGATCCAGCCGTAGCCGGGCAGCAGCTCGCCGACGGTGCCGTCAGAGCTGGGGCCGCGGAGCTCGAGGTGGGAGGAGATCCACGGGTCGTCGCTGCGGCCGGACTTCACGTACGACCGGCCGGCGACGCCATAGGCGGTGTCGCGGTGCCACTCGCGTCCGAGCACGCGCCCAAGGGGCGAGCGAACACCGTCGGCGACGACCAGGCGGTCGCAGGCGATGGTGTGGGTCTGCTTGTCCGAGCCGATGCGGAACGTCACGGAGGTGACGCGTCCGTTCAGGTCGCGCTCCGCGTCGACGGCGCGGGCGTGCTCGAGCGGCACGGCGCCGTCGTCGAGGGCAACCTGGCGGATGCGGTCGTCGAGTGTGGTGCGGGGGACGGCGGAGCCGTGGTCGGGGAGTGATCCGCCGGGCCAGGGGAGCAGCAGCTCCTGGCCGAAGCCAGCAGCGCGCAGGCCGCGGTTCCGGCCGAAGCCGCGCACCCAGTCGCCGAGCCCGAGCCGGTCCAGCTCCGCGATGCCTCGCGGTGTGAGGCCGTCGCCACAGGTCTTGTCACGCGGGAAGACGGCGGCGTCGGCGAGCACGACATCCGAGCCGAACCTGGCCGCCCACGCCGCGGCCGATGCGCCGGCCGGTCCGGCGCCCACGACGAGGACGTCGGTGCGGGTCGGCAGGCTGCTCATGACCTGATTCTTTCAGGTCCCTTGCGTGGTTGGATGTGGGCCATGGAACGCCGGGACGAGCTGCACTTCGCCTCACGGGGGTCGACGTACTTCGACGTGCTGCTCGCCGCGTTCTGCGTGGTGCTGGTGGTCTCGAACATCGCCGCCACGAAGGGCATCGAGTTCGGGTCGTGGGAGTTCTCGATCGGGTCGGTGCAGATCAGCCCGGTCGTCACCGACGGCGGCGCGTTCCTGTTCCCGCTGGCCTACATCCTCGGCGACGTCATCTCCGAGGTGTACGGATTCCGTGCCGCGCGTAGGGCGATCTTCACCGGCTTCGCGATGGCACTCGTCGCAGCCGGCACGTTCTGGGTCGTCGAGCAGGCGCCGGCCGCGTCGTTCTACGAGAACCAGACCGCGTTCGAGAGCGTCGCCGGCCCGGTGGCGCAGATCGTGCTCGCCAGCGTCGTCGGATACGTGGTCGGGCAGTTCATCAACTCCTGGGTGCTGGTGCGGATGAAGCGGGTCACGGCCGAGCGTGGGCTGTTCGCCCGGCTGGCCACGTCGACGGGCGCGGGCGAGCTGGCCGACACGTTCCTGTTCTGCGCCATCGCCGCCTCCGCGATCGGCATCACGTCGATGGGCGTGTTCTGGAACTACTTCGTCGTCGGCGTGATCTACAAGGTCGCCGTCGAGCTGATCGCCATGCCGCTGACGATGGTCGTCATCGGCTGGCTGAAGCAGCACGAGCCGACGTACTGGGCCGAGCCTGTTCAGACCGAGTAACCGCCGAGGAACTCGGTCTTCATCGCGGCGAAGTCGCCGGCGTCGATGGCGTCGCGCATGTCGTCGACGAGGCGCACGACGAACCGCTCGTTGTGGATCGTGGCCAGCGTCGCGCCGAGGTACTCCTTCGCCTTGAACAGGTGGTGCAGGTAGGCGACCGTGTAGTGCTGGCAGGTGTAGCAGTCGCAGCCGTCCTCGATGGGCTCGAAGCGACGTCTTGAGGCCGCCACGAGGAGGTTGTTCCGCCCGCGGGCCGTGTAGACCCGCGAGCCCCGGGCCACCCGCGACGGCTGCACGCAGTCGAACGAGTCGCAGCCCTGCTCCACCGCCATGAACAGGTCGTCCGGCTCGCCGATGCCGAGCAGGTGCCGCGGGCGGTCCTCGGGCAGCTCCTCGACGACCCAGCCGATGATCTGGTCGAGGTTCTCCTTCTCGATCGCCCCGCCAATGCCGTAGCCGTCGAACCCGAGGTCGGTGATGCCGCGCGCGGCCTGCCGTCGCAGGTCCTCGTGCTGGGCGCCCTGGACGACACCGAACAGCAGCTGCGTCGATCCGAGGCGCCGGTGCTCGGCGATGCACCGCTCGGCCCACGCCTGGGTGCGGGCGACCGACTTCTCCTGGTACTCGCGGCTGTTCATCAAGGTCGTCAGCTCGTCGAAGGCGAAGATCACGTCGGCACCGAGCTGGTGCTGGATCTGCATCGACACCTCGGGCGTGAACCGGTGCGTCGACCCGTCGAGATGGCTCCGGAACGTGACGCCCTCGTCGTCGACGACGGCCAGCCGGTCCTTGCCGGGCGCGATGACGTCGTCGGACGTGACGCCGGTGGCGTCCATGGCGAGCGTCTTCTTGAAGCCGGCGCCGAGGCTCAGCACCTGGAAGCCGCCGGAGTCGGTGAACGTCGGCCCGGGCCAGTTCATGAAGCGACCGAGACCGCCGGCCTCCTCGACGATGTCGGCGCCCGGCTGCAGGTACAGGTGGTAGGCGTTGGCGAGCAGGGCCTGGGCGCCCAGCTCACGCATCGCCTCCGGCAGCACCGCCTTGACGGTGGCCTTCGTGCCGACCGGGATGAACGCGGGGGTGCGGATGTCGCCGTGCGGCGTGGAGAGGACGCCGGTGCGGCCGGGCGCAGACTCCAGGCGACGTCCGACGGTGAACACGCGACCATCCAACCATCAGGCGCCGCGGAGCAGCGCGACCGCGAGGACCAGCGCCGCGACGGTCGCAAGCAGCAGGAACGCGTTCCAGACTCCGGGCGGCAGGTGGGTCAGGCGGCCCAGCAGGTCGGCGTCGGTGGTGCGGCTGCGCACGCGTTGGCGATGGCTCCAGAGGTCGAGGGTCGCCCGGGGCCCCGCGACGAGCAGGAACCATGCCAGCGCGGTCGCGGCGAAGTCTTGGACTTCCGCAGGAGTGCGCCAGATCAGCACCGCGACCGCCCCGCCGGCCAGCCCGACCACCAGGAGCCCGAACCAGTTGCGCACGTAGAGGAGCATCAGCGCGAGAGTGAGCAGAGCCGCCCACAGGGCCCACGCGGTGTGGCCGGCGTCGACGAGCCAGATGGACCCGAGCCCGAGCGCGGACGGAGCGAGGTAGCCGGCCGCGGCCATCGCCACCATGCCGGGGCCGCGCGGTCGTCCGCTGGAGATGGTGTGGCCGGAGGTGTCCGAGTGCAGCCGGACGGCGTTGAGACGTCGACCGGTGAGCAGCGCGACCATCGCGTGCCCGGCCTCGTGCACGAGCGTCACGACGTGCCGAGAGTAGTGCCAGACCGGTGGGAGCAACGCGAGAGCGGCGCCCACGAGGGCAGCAGTGAGGGCGTTGTTGTCCACGGCGCCATGGTGCCGCACGGCATCGAATCCGCAGGTGGTGCGGCACGTCTCCACGAATGTGTCGGTGATCGTTGCCACACTGACCGCATGGATCTCGTGTTCGTCCTGCTCGTCGGCTTGGCCGTGGGTTTCGCCCTCGGCTGGCTGTGGGTGCGTTCTCGCCCCGACGTCGGCCACTTTGCGACGCGGCTGGCCACGGCTCTGGCCTCACAGGACGGGTTGCAGCGCGAGCTCGACGCCGCACGGGCGCAGTACGCCGACCTGATGGAGCGCACGCGCCGAGAGGCCCACGAGCGCGTCGAGGCGGAGCGGCGGGACAGCAAGGTGCTGAGCGCGCTCGCCCCGGTGCAGGAGGCTCTGCGCACGATGCACCAGGACTTCGCGCGGCTCGACAAGCAGCGCAGTGAGCAGCACGGCGACCTCGCCGCCCAGATCCGGGTCACCCGCGAGACGGCCGAGAAGTCCAAGCTCGCCGCCGAGACCCTGGCCTCCGCGTTGCGCAACAACACCGTGCGCGGTGCCTTCGGTGAGACCCAGCTCAAGTCGCTCGTGGAGTCGGCCGGCCTGCTGCGCCGGGTCGATTTCACCACCCAGGAGTCGATCGAGGCCGAGTCGGGCGCCCGACGTCCCGACATGGTGGTGCACCTGCCTGGCGGCAAGCAGATGGCGATCGACGCGAAGGTTCCCTACGCCGCGTTCATCGAGTCGAACCGCCCCGACATCACCGACGTCCAGCGCGCCGAGCAGCTCGCACGGCACGCCAAGCAGGTCAAGGCGCACATCGACGCGTTGGCCGGCAAGACGTACTGGTCGGGTCTGTCGGCGAGCCCGGAGTTCACCGTCGCGTTCATCCCGAACGAGTCGATCCTGAACTCGGCGCTCGATGCCGATCCGAGCCTGATGGAGCACGCCTTCGCCAAGGGTGTGCTGCTGGCCACGCCGGTCAACCTGTGGGCCGTGCTGAAGACGGTGGCGTTCACGTGGCAGCAGGACGTCCTCACCGAGGACGCCAAGCACCTGTTCGACCTCGGCAAGGAGCTGTATGCGCGGCTGGCCAAGCTGGCCGAGCACTCGGAGAAGCTGCGGCGGTCGATCGAGTCCACCGTGGCCAACTACAACAACTTCGCCGCCTCGCTCGAGCAGCGTGTGCTCGTCACCGCTCGCAAGCTCGACCAGGTCGACGAGACGAAGATCATCGCCGCGCCGCACTCGATCGACACCCAGACGAAGCGCCTCACCCAGGAGGAGTTCACGGCGTTCGACGACCTCGATCGTCCCGAGCTCGACTTCGCGCTCGACGCCGAGATCGTCGACGAGGACGAAGAGGTTTCCTAGCCGAGCGCCTGTTCCAGGTCGCCCAGCAGGTCGGTCACGTCCTCGATGCCGACGCTGAGCCGCACCAGGTCGTCCGGCACCTCGAGCGCCGAGCCGGCCGTGGACGCGTGCGTCATCGCCCCCGGGTGCTCGATCAGCGACTCGATGCCGCCCAGGCTCTCGGCGAGGATGAAGACCTCGGTGCGCGCGCACAGGTCGAGTGCGGCCTGGTGTCCGCCGGCGAGCCGGATCGACACCATGCCACCGAAGCGACGCATCTGGCGTGCAGCGACGTCATGGCCCGGATGCTCGGGAAGACCCGGGTAGAACACCTGTGACACCGCCTCGTGTCCCTGGAGGAGCTCCACGACGGCCTCGGCGTTCGTGCAGTGCTGCTCCATGCGGACGGCGAGCGTCTTGACGCCGCGCATCGTCAGGAAGGCGTCGAACGGGCCCGGAACGCCTCCGGCTCCGTTCTGCAGGAAGCCGAACGCCTCGTGCAGCGCCTCGTCGTCGGTGACGAGCGCGCCGCCCACGACGTCGGAGTGGCCGCCGAGGTACTTCGTGGTGGAGTGCAGGACGACGTCGGCGCCGAGCGCGATCGGCTGCTGCAGGTACGGCGAGGCAAACGTGTTGTCGACGACGAATTTCAGTCCGGCGTCGTGGGAGACACCGGCGATCGCCTCGATGTCGGCGATGTTCAGCAGCGGATTGGTGGGCGTCTCGATCCAGATGACCTTCGTCGCCGGGGTGATGGCGGCGCGGATGGCGTCGACGTCGTTGACGGCGACGGTCGTGTAGCCGATCCCCCAGTGGGTGAACACCTTGTCGATCAGCCGGAACGTGCCGCCGTAGGCGTCGTCGGGGATGACGATGTGGTCGCCGGGCCGCAGCATCGACCGCAGGGCCGTGTCGGTCGCGGCCATGCCCGAGCTGAACGCCCGGCCGAACGCGCCGCCCTCGAGCGCGGCAAGGTTGGCCTCGAGCGCGGTGCGCGTCGGATTGCCGGTGCGGGCGTACTCGTAGCCGCCGCGCATGCCGCCGACGCCGTCCTGCGCGAACGTCGACGTCGCGTAGATCGGCACGTTGACAGCCCCCGTCTGCGGGTCCGGGTCGAAGCCGGCGTGGATCGCGCGGGTGGCGAAGCCCTGCCACGCGTCCTTGTCGTGGGCGCTGCGCTTCTCGCTCATCGGCGCCTCATATGTGAACGCCGAGGAGGTCGTGGCGGGTGAGGACGCCGAGCGGCTTTCCGTCCTCGATGACCATCACGGCGTCGCTCTCGCTGAGCGCCTTGAGGCAGGTCTCGAAGTCCTCGGTTGAGCCGATCAGCGGCAGCGAGGGCTCCATGTGCTTCTCGACCGAGTCGGTGAGGGCGGCTCGGCCCTCGAACACGGCGCTGAGCAGCTCACGCTCGCTGACGCTGCCGGCCACCTCGCCGATGACCACCGGCGGCTCCGGCCCGACGACGGGCATCTGGGACACGCCGTACTCGTGCAGAATGCCGATGGCATCGCGGATCGTCTCGCTCGGGTGGGTGTGCACGAGGGCGGGCATGTCGCCGGCCTTCGCTCGCAAGAGCTGGCCGACGGTGGGCCGTTCGGCTTGACCGGCGAGCGGGGTGCGCAGGAACCCGTAGGACGACATCCAGTCGTCGTTGAACACCTTGGACAGGTAGCCGCGGCCGCCATCGGGCAGGAGCACGACCACGAGCGCGTCGGGGCCCTCGCGCTCGGCGACCTCGAGGGCGGCGACCACGGCCATGCCGCACGAGCCGCCGACGAGCAGACCCTCTTCGCGGGCGAGCCGTCGCGTCATCTCGAAGGAGTCGGCGTCGCTGACGGCGATGATCTCGTCGGGCACGTCCGGGTCGTAGGCGCTGGGCCAGAAGTCCTCGCCGACGCCTTCGACGAGGTAGGGGCGGCCGGTGCCCCCGGAATACACCGAACCCTCAGGATCGACGCCGACGACCTTGACGCGTCCCTCGGAGACCTCCTTGAGGTAACGGCCGGCGCCGGTGATGGTGCCGCCGGTGCCGACGCCCGCGACGAAGTGGGTGACCTTCCCGTCGGTGTCGTCCCAGATCTCCGGACCGGTGGTCTCGTAGTGGCTCTGGGGTCCGGCGGGGTTGGAGTACTGGTCGGGCTTCCAGCCACCCTCGGTGTCGCGGACGAGCCGGTCGGAGACCGCGTAGTAGCTGTCCGGATGGTCGGGCGGCACGGCGGTGGGACACACCACGACCTCGGCGCCATAGGCACGGAGGGTGTTCTGCTTGTCGAGGCTGACCTTGTCGGGGCACACGAAGATGCAGTGGTAGCCGCGCTGCTGGGCGACGAGCGCGAGCCCGACTCCGGTGTTGCCGGACGTCGGCTCGATGATCGTTCCACCAGGCTTCAGGGCACCCGATTTCTCGGCGGCGTCGACCATCCGGACCGCGATGCGGTCCTTGACGCTCCCACCGGGATTCATGTACTCGATCTTGGCCGCCACGGTCGCGGATCCCGCGGGGACGACGCTGGTCAACTTCACGAGCGGGGTGTTGCCCACGAGGTCGACGATGTGATTGGCGATGCGCATCTGGCCATTGTTGCACCGGCCGATCGTCGTGAGAATCGGGTCAGCGGGTGAGGACGGGCGCGGCTTCGTCGACGTCCAGCGTGGTGGCCGGGCCGGTGGCCGTGAGCGTCTCGCCGAGCGTGGCCCACCCGCCACCGTCGACGCTGTAACGGACGCGATACGTGGTGTCGACGCGGGCGCGCAGGTCGTCGCCGGGCTGCTCGTACTGGTGCGTGACGTCCTTCGCGGGATAGGGCCGCCCGGGCATTGACGTGCTGGCCTGGGTGCCGTCGCCATGGACCCAGGTGAACCTGACCGGGCTCGCGTCGAGCCGCACGCTGTGCCCGAGCAGTGTGACCGTGCGCCGCAGGTGCGTGGGGTCGGTGTAGAAGATCGTGTCGACGTTGACGAGCGTTCGGTTGTCCGGCTGGATGTGGAGCCTGAGCGATGGCATCGGGACTTCGCGGATGGCGCGTTCGATGTCTGCGGGTGTCGAGTCGCCATCGGCTGGAGCTGAACGTGCCGGGGAAATCTTCCAGCGCACAACTGAATCCTGAACTTTGCGCGCCGGGTGCCTGATAGCAGGGCGGTTCCGGGTCCGACGCCGCAGGGGCCTGGCCGATTGGTCGTTCATTTTGATGGGGGTGGAACTCTTGGCCTTCGATCTTCACCGCAGGAGACCAAGGACCGGCGTCCACATCGACGTCAGGTTCTGTGGCCAACGAAACTTGCATGACGACAACGGCGACGACAGCCAGGAGCGTCATGACTTCTCACGCTCATAGATGTCGACCAACTTGAACGGGGCACGAGTGTTGAGCACGAACGTCAGGGGGGATGGTCTTGTCCTCTTTGAGGACTCGAACATCTGCATCGACTTCAATCGGATCCCGATCCGGACCGACTCCTACGTTAGTAAGCGTCCATGCGCTGTCCATCGCCCGCTTCTTCGCCGGGAGCGACCGGAAATCCCTCGCGTACTCCTTACAGGGCTTGCAGTCGCCAGCATGCTTGAGCATGGGTTCAACATCCCCGGTCTGCGCACCGTAGTTGAACGTCGAGACCCAGTAGTCCACGAAGTTGGCGGCGCCGCTCGGCGTATCTTCGCGGGCCGAGTCAGGCATGGCAGGCTCGGTCGGAGCTTGGCTTGGAGACGCTGGAGCCTTCGGCTCGATGGGCTCGGGGTCGTCCGTGCAGGAGCTGAGCAGCAACAACGTCGCGATGGCGAGCGCAAACGTCCGCATTGAATCCCCCGATTCACCTTCCCCAGCAACCTAGCGAGAGCGTCTCACCCTGTCACCATGAGGTCCACAGCTGCGGGTTTGAGGAGTTCCGCATGCTCACGGGCTCGAAAACCTGCACAAGTCTTCAAATCTGGAGGCCCGGGGCCTGTCACTCCTCGCGGCCGCCGAACATGATCTCGTCCCAGCTGGGGACGCGGCGGCGTTCGCCCTTCTTCTTGCGGGGGAGGGTGTCGGGGACGGCGACGTCGTGCTCGACCGAGATGTCGAGGTCGATGGCCTCGCTGTCGGACTCGGCGCCGGCGGCCTCGGCGGCTTCGACCTCGGTCTGCTTGGCCAGCTCGATGACCCGCCGGTCTCGAGCCTCCTTGATCGACGACACGGCAGCGTGGTGGTCGCGCTCGGCTGCGTCTTCGCGGGCGACCTCGTCGTCGTCGCTCACGAGATCGTCGGCGGGCTCCTCGGCGAGCGGCTCGGCCGCTGCGGCCTGGTCGCGCAGCGCGTCGGCGATGGCCATGTCACCGGACTCGGCGATCGCGACGTCGCCGACGAGGTCGTGCGCGAACTCATCGGCCGGCAGCACGTAGCGGCTCTTCGCATCGAACAGGAAGGTGGCGGGCTGGTCGGCGTCGGCGGGGGAGACCACGACGGTCCATTTTCCGTCCTCACGACGCCACGAGTCCCAGTGGACGTTGTCCGGTGACGTGCCATCGGCCGCGACGTTCTCATCGACCAGGGTTCCGAGCAGCACACCGGACCCACCGACGTGCTTGCGGCGGATGGGCGTCTTGCGCGCTTGCTCGCACATGTACTCGCGCTCGGCGAGAACGGGCGTGGCGAAGCCGATGATCTGCTCCACGGGCACGCCGGCGACCACCGCGACCTCGTCGGGGCTCTCGCCTCGGCGAATGCGGGTCTGGATGTCACGGGGGGTGAGCGAACTTTCCATGCTGGTCTCCAACTGGCCGGACGTGCTTCCGCGGGGGGTGGCGTCGATCAGGGAAGTGAGACGGTCATCGGCCGGGATGTGGAACGTCTCGTCAGTGGAGTGGTCGCGCGCGATGAGGAAACGTCGGTCCTCGCTCAGTCCGTCCAGACCGAGTTCACGCATGGCGAGCCTCCAGATTCGTCCTGAGCCCCATCGTAGGTAGGCGGGCGCGTGATCCTGCGGTGACGCGCCGACGACCAGCGGGTATCAGGAGCGGGGAAGAACGGCGTCGAACGCTCGGTCATGGTTGCCGAAGCGATGGTTCGTGATCGAGATCGCCTGCTCTCGCAGGAACGGCAGCAGCTCGATGCGGCCGGACTGCGTGACGGCTCCGCCGTAGATCGCGACGTCGGGATCGCCATCGACGGCCTTTGCGACATCGGTCGGCGACGTGCCGACGAGACGGACCCGCTCGGGATGGTGCTCGCGCACGCGAGCCAGCCACGCCTCGTGGGTCTCGACCAGGTGCTCGATCACTCCGTCGGGAAGCGGGACGTCGCAGCTCACCGTGATCGGCGCGCCGGCCCGTGTCGCCGCGAGGACCACACGGATGAGGTCGGACAGGGATCCGCTACCGCGCACGGCGACCAGCATCGGCAGGTACCGGAACACGTTCCGCTCCACGCCCAGCCCGGTGACGTCCTTCTGGATGCCGAACTCCTTCGACCAGGCGAGCTGGTCGGACGCCGCCGCGGCGCGGAGCCCGGCAACCTCCTCGGCACCCAGCGAGCCCTCGACGGCAGACAGGATGGCCTCGACCCGGGCGGACAGCTTCACGTCGGACGGGACGGAACGAAGCGGCCGCGGTCGCCACGTGCCGAGGTGCGTCAGGTAGTTGGGCCCGCCGGCCTTGCTCGTGGTGCCGACGGTGGACCGCTTCCATCCGCCGAACGGCTGGCGCTGGACGACGGCGCCGGTGATGCCGCGGTTGACGTAGAGGTTGCCGGCCTGGACGGTGTCGATCCAGGTGTTGACCTCACCGGGGTCGAGCGAGTGGATGCCCGCGGTGAGGCCGAAGTCGGTGGCGTTCTGCCAGCTGATCGCCTCGTCGAGGCTGCTGGCGTGCATGATGCCCAGCACGGGCCCGAAGTACTCCGTGTTGTGGAACTCGCTGCCCGGTCTGACGCCGGTGCGAATGCCCGGAGACCAGAGGCGTTGGGACGAGTCGAGACTCTGCGGCTCGAGCAGCCACGTCTCGCCCTCCTGCAGAGACGTGAGCGCGCTGAGCAGCTTGCCCTGTGCCGGCTCGATGATCGGGCTCATGACGGTGGTGGGGTCGTCGGGCCACCCGACCACGAGCGAAGAGACGGCGTCGAGCAGCTGGCGGTTGAAGCGCTCCGACCTGCCCACCGAACCGACGAGGATCGCCAAGCTTGCCGCCGAGCACTTCTGGCCGGCGTGGCCGAAGGCACTCTTCGCCAGGTCGGCGACGGCGAGGTCGAGGTCGGCGCTGGGGGTGACGACGATGGCGTTCTTGCCGCTCGTCTCGGCGAGCAGCGCCATGTCGGGACGCCACGAACGGAACAGCTGGGCGGTGTCCCAGCCACCGGTGAGGATGACGCGATCGACGCCCGAGTGGGAGATGAGGGCCTTGCTGATCACACCTTCGTCGATGGTGACGAGGCGAAGCGCCTCGCGGGGGACTCCGGCCTGCCACAACGCCTCCACCATGACGGCGGCACACCGCCGGCTGTGATGCGCCGGCTTGATGATGACGCCGCTACCGGCCGCGAGCGCAGCGAGCACACCGCCGGCCGGAATCGCGACCGGGAAGTTCCATGGCGGAGTGACGACGGTGAGCGTCGCCGGCTCGAAGCTCGCGCCGTCGACGACGTCGAGGCGGAGCGCCGACTCGGCGTAGTAGTGCGCGAAGTCGATGGCCTCGCTGACCTCGACGTCGGCCTCGGCGATCGTCTTGCCGGTCTCGGCCGCCATCACGGAGATGAGGTCGCCGCGCCGAGCCGCGAGCGCCGCGCCGGCCTGGTGCAGCACCCAGGACCGCACCTCAGCTCCACGGGCCGCCCACGCGGCTCCGCCCTCGCGCGTCTGGTAGACGATCGTCTCCATGCTCGCCGGGCCGTGGATGCGGTTCGACTGGACGGTGTCGAGCCCGTGCTGCGTGTAGGTGGACCGGTACAGCGCGACCCGGCCCCACTTCCGGTTCGCCTCGGTGGACGGATCGGTGTCGGCGGTGTTGACGAAGCCGTCGGTGTGCAGGCTGATGTGCTCGTTGGTGCGGTCCTGCGATCGGTAGGGCTCGGGGACGGACTCGTCGAGTGCCTTGACCGAGTCGAGGAATCGTCGGGACTCCCGCTCGAAGGCATCGGGAGACGTCGCGAGGTCGAATGCCGCCGACATGAAGTTCTCGCTGCTGGCGTTCTCCTCGAGCCGGCGCACCAGGTACGAGATGGCGACGTCGAACTCCTTCGGGTGCACCACCGGCGTGTAGAGCAGCAGCGTGCCGACATCGCTCCGCACGGCGTCCATGGGTCCGGTGTCCATGCCGAGCAACATCTCGAACTCGATGCCGTCGCGGACGGACCGCTCACCGGCGAGCAGCCAGGCGTAGGCGATGTCGAAGAGGTTCTGCCCGGCGACGCCGATCCTCACCGCGTCGATGCGCTGAGATGTCAGCGACCACTCGAGGATGCGCTTGTAGTTGGAGTCGGACTCCTGCTTGGTGTCCCAGGTGGCCAGCGGCCACCCGTGGATCGCGGCATCGACCCGTTCCATGGCCAGGTTGGCGCCCTTGACGACGCGCACCTTGATCGGTGCACCGCCGTTGGCGCGCCGTTCGGCCGCCCACGTCTGGAGCTGCTGCATGGCGGCGAGGCAGTCCGGCAGGTAGGCCTGCAGAACGATGCCGGCCTCGAGCTCGGGGAAGTCGGCCAGCACCTTGGTGAACACCGCGATGGTGAGGTCGAGGTCGCGGTACTCCTCCATGTCGAGGTTGATGAATCCTCCGCTGGAGGCGGCCTCGGCATACAGGGGCTGCAGCCGTTCGACGACCCGGTCGACGGTCTCGTCGAACGCCCACATGGAGAGCTGGCTGGCGATCGCGGACACCTTGACGGAGACGTAGTCGACGTCGTCGCGCTTGAGCAGCTCGATCGTGCGGTCGCGGCGGCGGACGGCCTCACCCTCGCCGAGCACCGCCTCGCCGAGCAGGTTGAAGTTCAGGCGGTCGCCGCCGGTGCGAAGCTTCTTGACGGCTTTGCCGAGCTTGGCCGGCCTGGCGTCGATGACCAGGTGCCCGACGAGTCGCCGCAGGGTTCGACGGGCCTGGCTCACGACGAGACCGGGCATGAGGAACGACACCACCGCGCCGAGCTTGAGCAACAGGCGCTGACTCGTGGGCAGGAACTGCGGGGTGTGGCGAGCGAGGGTGCGAAGGTTCCGTGCGGCGACCTGGGAGTCCTCGGGCCGCACGACCCGGTCGACGAACCCGACGGTGAAGTCGAGGCCGGCGGGGTCCTGCAGGAGATGGGCGAGTCGCTCGGCGGCTGGATCGGTGCGGCCAGATGACGTGCGGGCAGGATCGATCCAGGCACGGACGAGTTCGACGCTTCGTTCGGCAAGTGGGAGATCGGTCATGTCACGCTCAAGGTTAGTGGCTCGACTGGGCGAACAACTCGCGACCAGAACATGGCGATCGCGCGACCAATGGTCGGCGCCACCGTGATCCCACCCTCCGAGTGCTCGTGCCCTGAACACTAGCCGCTGGGCGGCCGACACGGCACCGATTGACACGCGCTTCTCAGGTCAGGCGCGGACCTCGGAGAGCTCGGTGTCCGACAGCTCGGGTCGGTCGTCGCGATCGACACGATGGCCCGGCCACCACAGCCGAGGACCGAGCAGCGCCGCTGCTGCGGGCACCACCAGCGTGCGCACGATGAACGTGTCGAGGAGCAACCCCATGCCCACGGTGAAGCCCAGCTGCGCGAGGCTCGTGATGCTCCCGAACATCATCGCGAACATGCTCGCCGCGAAGATGAGGCCGGCGGCGGTGATGACGCGGCCCGTGGCCGACACCGCGCGGGCGATGCCGAGTGGCGACCCGTCGGTGGCTTCTTCCCGGACACGTTTCATCAACAGCATGTTGTAGTCCGCCCCGACTGCCACGAGCAGAACGAACGCGTTGACCGGCACCCACCAGTCCAGCGGCCGGTCGAGCAGGATCTGCCAGACGAGGACGCCGAGCCCCACTGCCGAGGCGTACGACAGCACGACAGATGCCAGGAGAAGTCCGGCGACCACGATTCCGCGGAGCATGATCAGGAGGATCAGGAACACCGTGGCCAGCGTCACCGCCGCCACCAGAGCGAAGTCCTCCAGCATGAACTTCTCGAGGTCGCCGTTGAACGCCGCGATGCCGGCCATGCTGACGCCGCTGTCGGCGAGACGGGTACCACGCAGGCCGTCCTGGGCGGCGCGCTGGACCTGGAGGCTGCGAGCGGAGCCTTCCGGACTGAACGGATCGCTCTCGCCGATCACGATCATGCGGGCGTACCGCCCGTCGTCGGAGAGGAAGATGCCGGAGGTGGCGGCCAGCGCCGGGTCCTCGAACGCAACGGGAGGTAGGTAGAAGCCGCCGACCGGCGGGTCCTTGGCGATCTTCGATGTCTTCTGGAGGTAGTTGGCGGCTTGTTCGAGGCCCTTCTGCAGCTCGGCCATCGAGGCGGTGACTTCCTGGGTGCCTGCAGCGACCTTGCTGCTGCCGTCCGCGACCTGGCCGGCTCCGGCGGCCAGCTCTCCGAGCTTCTGCTGGGCCAGCTTCTGGCCGGCGGCGAGCTGGCCGGCACCCTTCTCCGCCTGGTTCAGGCCGCGGTCGAGGCGAGCCAGACCCTTGTCGAGCGCGACCGCGCCGGACGCGATCTGGCGAGCCGCGGCCTCCGCATCACGGAGGCCGGGCAGGAGCTGGTCACGCTGGCCCTCGTAGATCTGCTCGATGCCGGCGCGGGCCTGCGAGCAGGCGGGATCCAGCCCGCAGGTGGGGCTCGCATTCAGCGCTGCCAGCGCGAGGCCCAGGCCATCGACCGCGGTCTTCGTCTGGCTGTGGGCGCTGTCGAGGCCGTCGGCGAGCAGCGTCGCCCCGCGGCGCAGCTCCCGGGTGCCCTTCGAGGCGTCGCCCGTTCCGTTCGACAGGCGCTCGAGCCCTCGCTGGAGGTCACGTGTGCCGCCGAGCAGCTTTCCGGTCCCGCTGACCGCCTGGCCTGCCCCGGAGGCGACCTGTCCGGCGCCGTCACTCACTCCGCTCGCGCCCTCGACCAGCTGCTGGGCTTCATCCTCACCCGACTCGAGGTCCTGCTCGGCGTCCCCCAGTCGGTCGCCGATCTCGCCCATCTGACGCGCGATGGACGCCTCGGTGATGGGCTTGCCGCTCGGACGCGTGATGGCTCGAACGGACACCACACCCTTGGTCCGGGCCACCGATGCGGCGGACTGCTCGAGCGCGGCGAGGTCCCTGACGTTGCGCATGTCGTGGTCAGCCGTGATGAGGACGAAGTCGCCCAGGACCTCGTTGTCCGGGTAGTGGTCCGCGATCATCTCGAAGCCCTGGTTGCTCTCGGTGTCGTCGGGTTGCACGCTGCGTTCGTCGAAGCTGCGGGTCAGCGCCGGGTAGAAGGACGCGAGCACGATGAGCGGCAGGAGCCCGGCGAGCAGGACACGCCCCGGCCTGGTGACGACCATGGTGGAGATCCGCTTCCACCCGCCACGATCGTTGACGGGCCGCGGGTCGAGCATGCCCCGGCGGCCCATGACCGTGATGGCCGCCGGCAGCATGGTCATGCTGAGAGCCAGGGTCCCGGCGATGCCCAACGCGATCGCCGGCCCGGTCGTGCGGAAGAGGCCGACCTCCGCCACGATCATCGCGGCGTTGGCCAGGATGACGGTCAGCGCCGATGCGGCGATGACGACGCCGATCTTGGACGACGCGATGCCGATCGCCGTGTCCGAGTCGCGTCCGTTGCGCCGCTCCTCGTGGTAGCGGCTGATCAGGAAGATGGCGTAGTCGGTCGAAGCGCCGAGCACCACGGCGGTGAGCACGGACGCCGTGAATGTGGACACGTCCAGCCCCAGGGTCCCCGCGATCGCGGCGAGGCCGCGGCCCGCGGCCAGCGAGAGCCCGATGAAGCCGAGCACGACGCCGGTCACCGCGACCGAGCGATAGAGCAGCGTCAGGATGAGGGTGATCATGACGACGATGGCGACCGTGATGACGGCCAGGCTGGTCTCGGCCTCGTGGGACATGTCGGAGATGGTGGTCGGGTAACCGGTCACCGCCAGCTTGAGCCCACCCGGTGGATCGTCGTGGACGAGGTCGCGGACCTCGTCGATCTGGCGGATCGCCGCCGGCGCCCCGGTGTCTCCCATGATTCCGACCTGGAGGTAGACGGCCTCACCGTCGTCGCTGACCAAGGAGTCGAAAAGTCTCTGGTTGGCCGCGACGTCCTGGATGGAGGATACGTAGTGGTCGTCGTCGAGCCGGGGGACCAAACCCTTCACGTACTGGCGATCGACCTCGGTGAGACCACCCTCGCGCTCGGCGACGACGTAGAGGATGCTCTTGGTCTTCCCGTTCCCGAAGGCCTGGTCCATGGCCTCGAAGGTCTGGACGGCCTCGGCGTTCTCGGGGATGAACGGCAACGAGCTGTCGGCGACGACCTCTTCGAGCTGGGGCACCGCGACGTTGACGACGCCAACAGCCAGCAGGCAGCCGATCAGAACCCAGCCCGCCTTGCGGATGGAGAGCTCCGCGATGCCCATGTCTTTCCCATCATTCGAGCCGACTCCGGGGGTCGGCTCCTTCCGTCCACGCTAGGGGGCCGCGGACGCGGGTGCATCGCGCCGAAGTAGGTACGGTGCCTCCGACCGCAGTATGACGTCGCCTGCTCCTCAGGTGTGATGAGCCAGGTCACACACGGCCCCGAAGCGCGCGTGAGACGATGAATGCCATGGACGTTCGCCCGTTCGACGCCTTGCTGCTCGTGTCGTTCGGAGGCCCGGAGCACCCCGAGGACGTCGTCCCGTTCCTCGAGAACGTCACCGCCGGACGCGGCATCCCGCGGGAGCGGTTGGAGCAGGTGGGCGAGCACTACTTCCTCTTCGGTGGCAAGTCGCCGATCAACGAGCTCAACCGCGAGCTCATCGACGCCATCGGCAAGGACTTCGCCGAGCACGACATCGCCCTGCCGGTCTACTGGGGCAACCGCAACTGGAGCCCCTACCTGCGCGACGCCGTGCGCCAGATGTCCGACGACGGCATCACCAACGCGGCCTACTTCGTCACCAGCGCCTACTCGTCGTACTCCGGATGCCGCCAGTACCGCGAGGACCTCTACGACGCACGATCCGGGTTCGACGTCGAGCTCACCAGGCTCCGCCTGTACTTCAACCACCCCGGATTCGTGACGCCCTTCGTGGACGCCACCAAGGCCGCGCTTGCCGAGGCGCCGGCGGGGACGCACGTCGTCTTCGTCACCCACTCGGTGCCCGAGGCGATGAACGAGGCCAGTGGCGGGCCGGGACAGCACGCCTACCGCCGCCAGCACGAGGAGATCGCGTCGCTGGTGGCCGACGGCGCGGGGGCCGGAAGCTCCAGCCTGGCGTTCTGCTCGCGGTCCGGGTCACCCCACGTGAAATGGCTCGAGCCTGACATCAACGACCACTTGCAGGACCTCGCGGCTCAGGGCGTCACGTCCGTGATCGTGGTGCCGATCGGGTTCGTGTCCGACCACATGGAGGTCATCTACGACCTCGACACCGAGGCAGCTGGCACCGCCAAGAAGCTGGGGATGGCGTACGACCGCGTCGACACCCCCGGCGATCACCCGGCGTTCATCGCGATGGTCCGCGACCTCGTCCTGGAGCGGGCCGCGGTCGAGCGTGGTGAGCGGCCGGAGCGGCCCACGGTCGGCTCCGAGCCTCCCAACCCGTACCTCTGTGCGGTCGACTGCTGCATCAACCTGCGCTCGCCGCTGCCCACCGTCCCGTGAGTACTCGTCCCCTCGGTGAAGTGCTGCTCTCGCTGGCCAGGCAGGTCGGACGTGAGGCCGCGGACTTCGTGCGTCGTAGCCGGCCGTCCGGCCGGGTCGACGTCGCCGCCACCAAGTCGAGCCCGACCGACGACGTCACCGAGATCGACCGTGCCTGCGAGGAGCTGATCCGCACTCGCATCCTGTCCAGCCGCCCGGGCGACGGATTCGTCGGCGAAGAGGGCCACGACGTCCCGGGCACCAGCGAGGTCGAGTGGATCGTCGATCCGATCGACGGCACCGTGAACTTCGTCTACGGCATCCCCGCCTACGCCGTCTCGATCGCCGCGGCGGTCGAGTCGACCGTCGTCGCGGGCTACGTCGTCAACATCCCCATGGGCGAGGAGTGGGCCGCCGTGCGGGGCGCAGGTGCGTGGCGGCTCGACGGCGACGAGCGGCACCAGCTGGTGGCGCCCGACCCTCCGGTACTTGCTCAAGCACTCGTCGGCACCGGGTTCCACTACGTGCCGGAGATCCGGGCGACCCAGGCCGCGGCAGTCGCTCGGCTACTCCCTCAGATACGCGACATCAGGCGCTCGGGCTCCGCGGCCCTCAACCTGTGCGAGCTCGCCGCCGGGCGCCTCGACGCGTTCGTCGAGCAAGGCCTGATGCCGTGGGATCGCGCCGCCGGAGGCCTCATCGCCAGCGAGGCCGGACTCGTCGTGAGCGGGCTCGACGGTGAACCGGGCGAGCGCCTCGTCATGGCCGCTCACCCCGCGATTTCCGAGGAATATTTCAGCCTCGTACGCGCTTGTGGATTCTGAGTGCGGCGCGCTTGACACCGTGTGCGCAGACGCATTGTCGTCGTGTGGCACAATCGCGCCGGTTGATCCGCACAAACGGAGGGTTCATGGCTACCGACTACGACGCACCTCGAAAGACCGAGGACGAGCAGTCCGAGGACTCCATCGAGGAGCTCAAGGCGCGTCGTCACGAGAAGAGCTCGGGCAAGGTCGACGAGGACGAGACCGAAGCGGCCGAGAACTTCGAGCTGCCCGGAGCCGACCTCTCCCACGAGGAGCTGGCCGTCCAGGTCGTGCCCAAGAAGTCCGACGAGTTCACCTGCAGCTCATGCTTCCTCGTCCATCACCGCAGCCAGCTCGCGTCAGAGAAGAAGGGCGTTCTCATCTGCCGCGACTGCGCAGGCTGAGCTTCCTCTTCTTGAGCTTCCGGGCCGGCTCCTCTGGAGCCGGCTCCACTGTCTTCAGGGCCTTCATGCCCGGCGGAAGCTGACCGGTCGACTTCACCCAGTACGTCGCCGCGCTGCGGTGAACCAGGGCCTTCGTCAGCTCGACGATCGCGCCGCCGACCACGGCCCACAGGATGACCTCGCGCACGTCGTTGTCGGGATGATTCGTGTCCGACGGCGGCTTGCGCCTCGTGGCGGTCTGCCAGGTGAAGGAGGAGAGCCTGCGCGCGAGCAGACCCGCGCCGACGGTCGCGCCTCGGTCCATCAGCTTCCAGGCGCGCTTGCCCCCGGGAACGCCCTTCGGCGTCTTGACGGGTTCAGACTTCTTCTTCGCCACCCTGCACCTCTCCGTTCGTCGTGACCCCAGTGTGTCGCAGCGCAGCGGCGACTGCCTCCGGATGTCGGCTCGAGACGAGCCAGTACGGCGTCGGGTCCGAGAGGTCGGCCACCTCGACCCGTACCCCGGCGTCGATGTACGGACGGGTGCGCAGCCAGGCCCGTGCGTCGGCGTGCGGACCGAGCTCGGCGCGGAACCCGCGCGCATCGAGCACCGCGACGTCGCCGACGTCGGTGTGTGGCAGGTGAGCCGAGCCGACTCGGAATCCGTCCGGGCCGGCCTCGACGACGACCGAGCCGTAGCTCCACACGAGCGATCCGGCCACGGCGGTGGCGATCACCACCGCGCCGATGGCGATGGGCCGGTTGGTGGCGACCAGCAGGAGCCAGCCCCAGACCAGGCCGAACACCACGACCATGATCCACCAGGACAGGGGAGCGGTCAGTCGCTCCCGATAGGTGCTCACGCCCCCAGACTGCCCCATCGTGCCCTTGAGACGTCGCGGGTATGGTCGCGAACATGGTCGAAGTGAGCATCACGCGTCTGGACGCTGAGCTCCCGTTGCCCACGTACGCCAAGCCCGGCGACGCCGGTGCCGACCTCCTCACGACGGTCGACGTCACCCTGGCGCCCGGCGAACGCGCGCTGGTTCCCACCGGCATCGCGATCGCCCTGCCGCCGGGTTACGCCGCGTTCGTCCACCCGCGTTCGGGCCTCGCGCTGAAGCACGGCCTGTCCGTCGTCAACACGCCGGGCACGATCGACTCCGGCTACCGCGGCGAGATCGCCGTGCTGCTCGTCAACCACGACCTCCACGAGTCCATCTCGATCTCGCGCGGCGACCGCATCGCGCAGCTCGTCGTGCAGCAGGTCGAGCAGGCCGAGTTCGTCGAGGTCGACGTGCTGCCCGACTCCGAGCGCGGGGCCGGCGGCTACGGGTCCACCGGCGGCCACGCCGCGGCCGATCGGGTCCGCGAGGACGCCTGATGCTGGGCCGCAACAAGGACAAGGTCGACGACGACACACCGGACGTCGCCGAAGAAGTGGAGCAGCCCTCGGGCGATCTCCGCGCCAACGGGCCCTGGGACTCCAGCGAGAAGGATGTCGCGGACGACACCGCCTACCTCGACTTCGGGTCGCTGCTCATCCGGGGACGACCGGGCTTCAACCTGCAGATGCCGGTCGACGACGACCAGGGCACCATCGGATCCGTCGTGCTGGTCACGGAGGACTCCGGCCTCGAGCTGCGGGCCTTCGCCGACGCCCGCTCTGGCGGTTTGTGGGACGCCGTGCGAGCCGACCTCGAGGAAGAAGTGAAGCGGCTCGAGGGCGAGGCCAAGCAGGTCGATGGGCCGTTCGGCACCGAGCTGCACGTCGAGGTGCCGGTCACCTTGCCCGAGGGTGAGCAGGGGTTCCAGCCCACCCGCATCATCGGCATCGAGGGCCCCCGCTGGATGCTGCGAGCGACGTTCCTCGGCCAGGAGGCGCTCGAGCCTGCGGACGACAGCCTGCTGACACAGGCGCTTCACGACGTCGTGGTCGTGCGCGGTGACGAGCCGCGCGCACCACGCGATCCCCTGCTGGTCACGATCGAGAAGGACCTCGAGCCCGTCGACGGTTCCGACAACGGTCCGGCGTAGCGGTATGCACGACCTGCTGGCCCGGCTCGGCATCGAGCGACCGGTACTGCAGGCCGGGATGGGTGGTGGGCTGGCCACGAGCGCCTTGGCCGTCGCGGTCTCCGAGGCCGGGGTCAGGGGCCACGTCTCCCACGCGTGAGCCCCCTCACCGACCTACACTGAAGGCATGACAGGACTCATCACCCGCACCCTGGAACGGCTCTCACCCGAGCACCAGGAAGCCGGCGAGCTCAAGGAGGACGCCGCCAAAGCGGGCTGTTCCCCGATCACCGCACAACCCGACCGCTGCGTCGCCAAGGTCCACGGAACGCTCCGGTCGGTCACCCTCCGGCCAGTCGACGGCATCACGGCCCTCGAGGCCGAGCTGTACGACGGTACGGACTCCGTCACCCTCATCTGGCTTGGTCGTCGCACCATCGAGGGCGTCGAGGCGGGACGCCGGCTCACGGCCCATGGCCGCATCGGACGCCGGCGTGAGGAGCGTGTGCTCTACAACCCCGCGTACGAGCTCGAGGCATGACGGCGACTTACGAGACCGTAGAACAGCTCGTCCGCTCCAAGCTCTCGGAGGCGCTCGGAGGTCGTCGCGGAATCGTCGAGAGCGCCGTGCCCACCGTGCTGTTCACGGTCATGTTCGTCAGCACGCGCGAGCTGCGGCTCTCGTTGATCGTCAGCATCGTCGCCACGGTTCTCCTGCTCGTCGTGCGAGTGGTGCAGCGCAGCACGATCCAGTTCGTGCTCAACGCACTGATCGGCATCGGCATCGCGGCGCTGTTCGCGTCGCGGTCGGGGGAGGCGCGTGACGTCTTCCTGCCCGGCATCCTCTACAACGGCGCCTACGCGGCGGTGTTCGTGTTCTCGATCCTCATCGGGTGGCCGATCGTCGGGTTCATGATCGGCGGCATCACCGGCGATCCGACCGGCTGGCACGACGACCGCAGCATGGTCCGGTTGTGCGCGCAGCTCACGTGGTTGTTCGCGGCACCGTGCATCCTTCGGGTCCTGGTGCAGTACCCGCTCTACCTCGACGGGAACATCGCGCTGCTCGGCACGGCCAAGATCATCCTGGGCTGGCCCTTGCAGATCGCGTCGTTCGCGGCCATGGCGTGGTTGCTGAGCCGCAACCGCACGCCACTCGAGCCCGAGCCCGAAACTTCCTAGGACGCCTTCTTCGGCGACAGCAGATCGCTGAGCTGGTCCTCGGCGTCCTCGGGAGTGACGAACAGCAGCTCGTCGCCGGCCTCCAGCGAACGGTCGCTGTCGGGGGTCTGGATGGTGTTGTCGCGCAGGATCGCCACCAGCACCACGTCGCCCGGCCACGGGACCTCGATGACCCGGTGGCCGATGAACGGCGAGTCGCCCGGCATCGTCAGCTCGACGAGGTTGGTGTTGCTCTGCCGGAACGTGAACAACCGCACGAGGTCGCCGACCGAGACGGCTTCCTCCACGAGGGCCGACATCAGCCGCGGCGTCGACACCGACACGTCGACGCCCCACGACTCACCGAACAGCCACTCGTTGCTCGGGTGGTTGACGCGCCCCACGGTGCGAGGCACCGAGAACTCGGTCTTCGCCAGCAGGGAGATGACGAGGTTGGCCTTGTCGTCGCCGGTGGACGCGATCACGACGTCGCAGGTCTCGAGCTGAGCCTCCTCGAGCGAGGAGAGCTCGCACGCGTCCGCCAGCAACCACTGGGCGTCCGGTACGAGGTCGGAGCGGATCGAGGCGGGTGCCTTGTCGATGAGCAGGATCTCGTGCCCGTTGTCGATGAGCTCGAGCGCGACGCTGCGCCCGACGGCTCCGGCTCCGGCGATGGCGACCCGCATCACTCCTCCTCCGGTCCGGCGTCCAGCGCAGCGTGGGCGTCTTCGGCCTCGTCCTCGCGCATGAAGATGTTGAGCACGTCGCCTTCCTGGATGACGGTGTCGCTGTGGGCGATGTGCCCGGCGCCGAGACGGGTGAGGTAGGCGACTCGCACCTCGACCTGCTTCTCCAGTGATGCGATTTCGTGCCCGATCCAGGCGCTCGGGGCTTCCATGTTCTCGAGACGGAGCTCGCCGGACGGGTCGCGCCACGCGGGCTCGGAGCCGGCGGGCAGCAGACGCCTGAGCACCTGGTCGGCGGTCCACGTGACCGTGGCAACGGTGGGCACCCCGAGCCGTTCGTAGACCTCCGCGCGGCCGGGGTCGTAGATGCGGGCGACGATGTTGGTGACGCCGAACTGCTCGCGGGCGACCCGCGCAGAGATGATGTTGGAGTTGTCGCCGCTGGAGACGGCCGCGAAGCCGTCTGCCTTCTCGATGCCGGCTTCCTCGAGGACGCCCTTGTCGAAGCCCATGCCGGTGACGGTGATGCCGCTGAAGCTCGGCCCGAGCCGGCGGAAGGCGTCCGGATTCTGGTCGATGACCGCGGTGGTGTGACCCCGCCGCTCGAGGCTGCGCGTGAGGGTGGCGCCGACGCGCCCGCACCCCATGATCACGATGTGCACGCACGCGACGCTACACCGCGTACGGGCACGCCGTCGCATGCGCTGGTACGGGTCTACGATCGTCGCCGTGGGCATCGTCGACGTCGCCAAACGTGCTGTGGTCGGTCGCAAGCTCCGTAGCACCCAGCTGGGCGAGACGTTGCTTCCCAAGCGCATCGCGCTGCCGGTGTTCGCGAGCGACCCGCTGTCGAGCGTGGCCTATTCCCCGGACGAGATCTTCCTGACGCTGTCCCTGGCCGGGGTCGGTGCGTATGCGTACTCGTGGAAGATCGGGATCTTCATCGCCTTCGTCCTGCTCGTCGTGGTCGCGTCGTACCGCCAGAACGTGCAGGCCTACCAGAGTGGCGGCGGGGACTATGAGGTCGCCACGACGAATCTCGGCTCGACGGCCGGTCTCGGTGTCGCCAGCGCCCTGGGGGTCGACTACGTCCTGACCGTGGCCGTGTCGATCGCCTCGGCGTCCCAGTACGTCGCGAGCGCGGTGCCCGCGGCTCGCGGGCACGAGGTGCTCCTGGCGGTCGTCGCGGTGGTCTTCTTGACCGCCATGAACCTCCGGGGCGTCCGGGAGTCCGGCACCGCCTTCGCCATCCCGACCTACATCTTCATGATCTCGATGCTTGCCATGGCCGGCTGGGGATTCGCGCGCGAGTTTCTCGGATCGGGACTTCCCGACGCGCCGACAGCTGATCTGAGAATTCTTCCGGAGGAGCCGTTCACCGCCGGGCTCACCGGGCTGGCTTTCGCGTTCCTGCTGCTGCGGGCGTTCGCCTCCGGATGCGCGACACTCACCGGTGTCGAGGCGATCGCGAACGGGGTGCCGGCCTTCCGGAAGCCCAAGGGACGAAACGCTGCGACGACGCTGCTCATTCTCGGCGCCGTGGCCACGACGCTCGCGCTGTCGATCGTCTCGCTGGCCAACATCATTGACGTACGCATCGCCGAGGACCCGGAGCTCCAGCTCCTCAACCCCGACGGCACCTCGGTGGGGCCGGACTACCACCAAGATCCCATCGTCGGTCAGCTGGCGCGGGTCATCTTCGAGGACTTCCCGGTGGGCTTCTTCCTGGTGACCGTGGCGACCGGCCTGATCCTGCTGCTCGCCGCGAACACCGCCTTCAACGGCTTCCCGGTGCTGGGATCGATCCTGGCCCGTGACGGGTACCTCCCGCGGCAGCTCGACACCCGAGGCGACCGACTGGCGTTCAGCAACGGGATCGTTCTGCTGGCGCTGTTCTCCATCGTCCTCATCGTGGCTTTCGACGCCCAGGTCACTCGCCTGATCCAGCTCTACATCGTGGGCGTGTTCGTCTCGTTCACCTTGAGCCAGTCCGGCATGGTGAAGCACTGGACGCGTCTGCTGGCGACGACGACCGGGCGCGGTGAGCGCCGCGCCATGCACCGAAGCCGAGCCATCAATGCGTTCGGGACGTTGGTCACGGGCACCGTCCTGGTCGTCGTGCTCATCACGAAGTTCGCGCAGGGTGCCTGGATCGCCATCACAGCCATGGTCGTGCTCTTCGTTCTGATGCGCGCCATTCGCCGGCACTACGACGCCCTCGGTGAGGAGCTGATGATCGACGACTCCGACATCATGCTGCCCTCGCGAGTCCATGCGGTCGTGCTCGTCGGCCGGATCCACAAGCCGACGCTCCGGGCCATCGCCTACGCACGCGTCTCGCGGCCCAACACGCTCGAGGCGTTGTATGTGGAGTTCGACAAGGGGGAGTCGGCCGCCATCCGCGAACGATGGAGCGAGCTCGAGATCCCGGTGCCGCTCAAGGTCATCTCGTCGCCCTACCGCGAGCTGGTGCGTCCGGTCGTCAGATACGTCAGGGAGATCCGCAAGAGCAGCCCGCGCGACGTCGTCACGGTCTACATCCCGGAGTACGTCGTCGGCCGGTGGTGGGAGCAGCTGCTGCACAACCAGACCGCGCTGCGGCTCAAGGGGCGGCTGCTGTTCATGCAGGGAGTCATGGTCACGAGCGTCCCGTACCAGCTTCGGTCGGCCGGTGCGGTCAAGGAGAAGGATCGCCCGGCGCCCGGCGACGTCCGCCGCGGCGTCAACCGACCTGATGGATGACGAGCTGCCCGTCGTCGAGGTCGGCCCCGTTGCTCATGGGGGTCACTGTGTGGCTCGGTTGGACGGACAAGTGGTCTTCGTCCGTCACACGCTGCCGGGCGAGCGGGTGCGCATCCGCATCACCGAGCGCAGCAAGAAGTTCCTGCGGGCCGACGCGGTCGAGGTGCTCGAAGCCGCCCCGGATCGTGTCGTGCCCCCATGTCGCTACGCCGGCGACTGCGGAGGCTGCGACTTCCAGCACGTTTCACCGGCGGGCCAGCGACGGCTGCTCACGTCCGTCGTGCGCGAGCAGCTCGACCGTCTGGCCGGCCTGACCTGGGAGGGCGAGGTCGAGGCTGTCGAGCCGGATGATCTCGGCTGGCGAACCCGGGTGGCGTTCGCCGTGGACGAGTCCGGCCGGGCCGGTCTGCGTCGTCACCGTTCGCATGACGTCGTGCCGGTCGAGGAATGCCTGATCGCACATCAGGACCTGCCACGCGTGCTCGACCGGACGTGGGACTCCGAGTCGGTGGAGGCGATCGTCTCCTCCTCCGGCGAACGGCTGCTCGTCACCGACGCCACCATCCCCGACGAGGTCGAGCGCGCGGTCGACGGCGTCGTCGCGGTCGACGGCACGCTACGAGGTGGCCGCGGCGCCCTCACCGAGCAGGTGCACGACATCACGTTGCGAGTGTCCGGCTCGGGGTTCTGGCAGGTGCATCCAGCCGCGGCGACGACCCTGGTCGACACCGTTCTGGGGACCGCGCAGGTCCAGCCCGGCGACACCGTGGTCGATCTCTACGCCGGAGTCGGGCTCTTCACCGTGTTCCTCGCCGACGCCGTGGGGGAGCAGGGCACGGTGGTGAGCGTCGAGTCCGATCGTCGAGCCGCGCGCGACGCTCGCCGCAACCTGCACGACCGACCGCAGGCCCAGCTCGTCGGAGCGACGGTCGAGCGGGCACTCCGCTCGGGACAGATCGAGTCGGCCGATGTGGTGGTGCTCGACCCTCCGCGCACCGGGGCGAAGCGGGCTGTGGCCGGCATCGCCGCGCTCGCGCCGCGACGAGTCGTCTACGTGGCCTGCGATCCGGCCGCTCTCGCCCGCGACCTCGCCACGTTCGCCGGCCTCGGGTACCGACTGGACGCCCTGCGGGCGTTCGCGCTCTTCCCGATGACCCACCACGTCGAGTGTGTCGCGACCCTCGTGCCCCTCTGAGTGCCTCACCATGTGGTCATGGGATTCGCCGACGCCCGCGTCTGCCCGAGCTGCCGGGGACCGATCGACAAGGCCACCACGTGTCCGCACTGCGGGCTCAACCTGACCACGCACGAGATCCAGCAGGCGTGGCAGGCGCTCGTCGTCGCCGACCAGTGGGTGGAACGAGCGAAGAGCCTGCAGGCATCCGGCGTCTCCGCTGAGCCGAGCCCGACGGTGAGCGCAACCGCACAGGCACCCCAGCACCCGCCCACAGCACCGCAGCCGCCTCGACGGCGCCGGATCTCGGCCGGGTCGGTGCTCCTGGGTCTCGGAACGATCGCCATCCTGGTCGCCGGCATCATCTTCATCTCCGTGTCGTGGGACTCCCTGGGCGTGGTCGGACGCGCGCTCGTTCTTCTGGCGGTCACCGTGATGTTCGGGACGGCAGCCTGGTTCGTCACCCGGCGCGGGCTGCGCGCGTCGGCCGAGGCATTGTGGTCGGTCTTCCTCGGACTGCTGACGCTCGACTGGTTCGCCGCCCGCGGGGAAGGACTCCTCGGGCTCGACACGTGGCCGTTCGGGGTCTCGGCCGCGGCGTGGGCCGTCCTGGTGATCATCACGGCACTTGTCGTGGTGCCCATCGGTCGTGGACGTCTCGGCAAGGAGCTGCTCGCACCATCGATCGCCGCCGGCGTCGCGGGCTGGTTCGCGGCCGGGGGACCGGCGGCCGAGCTGCCCGCCCAGATCGCGGACACCGAGTTCTGGCCCGCGGTCCTGGCCACCGCGATCGCCGCGGCCGTGGCGCTCGTCCTGCGTCGCGGTGCGGTGCGGGTGGGCAGCTGGATCTCGCTCGCCGGAGCGGCCCTGTTCGGACTCTTCGCCGTCGGCTTCGCGATCGTGGACGCCGCCGAGCACCCGTCGCTGCATGACCTCACCGCCGATGCCCACGGACTGCCCCTCCTCCTCGTCGTCGTCGCGGCCGTCGTGGCCGGGATCTTCGTCACCCGAGCGCGGTGGGCCGCGTCGGCGGTGGCCGTTGCCGGAGCAGCGACCCTCGTCACCCTCCCGATCGAAGAGGCTTGGCCGGAGCGCGGAGGATTCGTGGCTGTGGCGGGCATGGTGGCCGCGGGCGGATGGATGCTCGGTCGCGCGGGCGACTGGTTCCGTGGCGCCCGCCTGGCCGTGGCGCTCGGTGCGCTCGGGCTCGTTCTCACGGCCGCCCCATGGGTCGGACGGTTGCTGGCCGTCGTGGGCGAAGGGGCATCGGCGTCTCGTGCCGACAGCCTCGCGACGCGGCTCCGGCCGGACGATGCACTCGAGGTCGGACCGTGGTGGGTGGCGGCGCTCGTGGCCCTCGGCCTCGCAGCGGCGCTGGTCGGTGCACGCCGGTGGCCGGAGTCCGATGAGATGCGGGCCCACCTGGTACCGGCTGCGTGGAGCGCGGTGATCCTCGGAGCGCTGGCGTCGATGGCGACGTTCGATCCGACGGCCGTGCTCGTCGGCGTCGCTCTCGTCGTCGGCGGGGCGCTGCTGGCCGTCGTCCTGCCCGGAGAATCCGTGGTCTGGCGCTGGGTCGGCCCCGCGCTGGTCGGCCTGGCCCCGCTCTCGACGATCTCGTCGTGGCCGGCCGCCGTCATCGTCTGGCCGATCGCTGGAGTGGTCCTTGTCGTCGTGGCCATGCGTGCCGGAAACGTCATCCTCCGGTGTGCCGCGGCGTTCGTCGCCACCCTGTGGGGCCTCGGAACCATGGCTCCCGCGCTCGAGCTGCTCGACGGCGACGACCGCTGGACGGCCCTTGCCCTCGTGGTCGCCGCCGTGGTCGGGCTCGGGGTGGCGCTGTTCGCCGTACGTCACGACCTGGCGAGCCTGTCGGTCGAGGCGGCAGCGGCAACGCTCGGCGCCGCAGGTATCGCCATCGGCAGCCTGGAGTCGACGCTCGGCTTCGTGGCGTTCCTGTGGACGGTCGCCGGAGCCGGCGTCGTGGTGCTCGGGCTGACGTCGTCGCGGCGCCGGGTGTACCGCTGGGCCGGCTCGGCGATGCTCGGGGTCGCCTACGTCCTGCGTCTGGCCGCGAGCGACGTGGAGGTCGTCGAGGCGTACACGCTGCCGTTCGCGGCCTTCCTCCTGGCCGTCGGACTGTGGGCCATGCGCAAGGAGGACGGCCCAGGTTCGGTCCGTGCGCTGCTGCCGGGCGTGGTACTCGCGCTCCTGCCCAGCCTGCCGCAAGCCGTCGACGAACCCACGAGCTTGCGGGCTCTCCTGCTCGGCCTCGGTGCCGCGGTCGCCCTGGTGGTCGGCACCTGGCGTCGTTGGCAGGTGCCGTTCGTAGCCGGAGCAGTCGTCCTGACCATCCTCGTTTTGGTGAACGTGGCGCCACTGACGCGCGAGGTTCCGCTCGTGGTGCTGGTGGGGACGCTCGGACTCGTCTCACTGGGTGCCGGTTTCACCTGGGAGGACCGGGTTCGTGACGGCCGCGCGGTGATCCGTTACGTCGGATCAATGCGCTGACTCACTGTGGTGGTGCTTGTATCAACCACGGCATCGCGACACAGTGAGGACATGCCCGAGTACAGGACGGTCCGGGAGCTCCGGCGCGCGGCGCTGGGACAGGACACCCTCCTGTTCTGCCTGGCATTCACCATCGGCGCCGCGGGGTACGCCGTCTACACCGCCATCGTCGACGGGCTCGCCGACTACTGGTCGATCGGGCTGTCCGACGGTCTGCTGCTCAGCGGCCTGATCGGCGGCGAGCTGTTCCTGTTGTGGAACAACGGCTATCGCCAGGGCGTGCGCGGCCACAGCATCGGCAAGCACAGATGCGGCATCGCGGTCGTCGATCGTGGCGACGAAGCGCCGTCCGGCGTTGTGCGTGGCCTGCTGCGTGGGCTGATCATGGTGCTGCTGCTCGACCTCGCCACTGCTGCCATCCCCATCGGCCTGCCCACCGTCCTCAAGAGCGCGACGCCGGAGAGCTGGCACATCGGCGCCACGGCATACATCGCCCTCGCCGTCATTCTCGTCCCGCTCCTTCTGCCCACGGAGCGCGGCCTCGCCGACTGGCTCCTGCGCACCAAGGTCGTGCGGGCCACGGGCGAGGACGCGACGACGCGTCCGAGCCGTCGCCGCGCGCTCGTGGCTCTCGACGTGGCCGGTGTGGTCGGGAGTCCTGGCCGTCGCCAGCACGTACGTGGCGTTCTACTGGCCACTGATCTGGCAGTTCCCAGAACTCTCCTGACCAGCCCGGCCAGGCCACGTGTCGGTCATGTATCTTGATATCAAGATACTTTGCCCGACCCGAGATGGCGCTGGGCGATCCTGCTGGGCAGGATGGGCCTGACAGCGCGAAGGAGATACTCATGGCCGTCGACAGCTTTTACGCCAAGGACACCCTCGAGGTCGGCGACGACTCGTTCGAGATCTACCGTCTCGACAAGGTGACCGGCGATGGGCTCGACGTCGACACGCTCCCGTTCAGCCTGAAGGTGCTGCTCGAAGGGCTGCTGCGCACCGAGGACGGCGAGAACATCACCAAGGACGACATCGAGGCCTTGGCCGGCTGGGACGCCGACGCCGATCCGAGCGTGGAGATCCAGTTCACCCCGGCCCGCGTCATCATGCAGGACTTCACCGGTGTGCCGTGCGTCGTCGACCTGGCCACGATGCGTGAGGCCATGGCCGACCTCGGCGGCGACGCCACCAGGATCAACCCCCTCGCCCCGGCCGAGATGGTCATCGACCACTCCGTCATCGCCGACGTGTTCGGCACCCCTGAGGCCTTCGAGCGCAACGTCGAGATCGAGTACGAGCGCAATCGTGAGCGCTACCAGTTCCTGCGCTGGGGCCAGGGCGCGTTCGACGACTTCAAGGTCGTGCCCCCGGGCACGGGCATCGTCCACCAGGTCAACATCGAGCACCTTGCCCGTGTGGTGTTCACGCGCGACGACAACGGTGCGACGGTCGCGTACCCCGACTCCTGCGTGGGCACCGACTCCCACACGACGATGGTCAACGGACTCGGCGTCGTCGGCTGGGGTGTGGGCGGCATCGAGGCCGAGGCGGCCATGCTCGGCCAGCCGATCAGCATGCTGATCCCGCGGGTCGTCGGCTTCAAGCTCAGCGGCGAGCTGCCGGAAGGTGCCACCGCCACTGACCTCGTGCTCACGATCACCGAGATGCTGCGCGAGCACGGTGTGGTGGGCAAGTTCGTCGAGTTCTACGGCGACGGCGTGGGCGCCGTTCCGCTCGCCAACCGCGCCACGATCGGCAACATGAGCCCCGAGTACGGCTCCACCATCGCGGTCTTCCCGATCGACGACGAGACCACCAAGTACATGAAGTTCACCGGGCGCAGCGAGGAGCAGATCTCCCTCGTCGAGGCGTACGCGAAGGCCCAGGGCCTGTGGCACGACCCCGAGAAGGAGCCGCGGTTCTCCGAGAAGCTGGAGCTCGACCTGTCCGAGGTCGTCCCCTCGATCGCCGGACCCAAGCGACCGCAGGACCGGGTGTCGCTCAGCGACGCCAAGCCCGCGTTCCGGGGTGCGCTGGCCGCCTACGTCGACGACGACCAACCGGCTGTCAACGGGGAGTGGGACGAGTCGCTCGAGGAGTCCTTCCCGGCCTCGGATCCGCCGTCCAACGCCACGGCTCACGGCCAGACGCCGGCCCGCGACTACCTGTCCTGTGCCCCCGCGGACGGCGGGCGCTCGAGCAACCCGCAGCATGTCACGCTGGCGGACGGCACCGAGTTCGAGCTCGACCACGGCGCGGTCACGATCGCCGCCATCACGTCGTGCACCAACACGTCCAACCCGTCCGTGATGATCGGCGCCGCCCTCCTGGCCAAGAAGGCTGTCGAGAAGGGCCTCACCCGCAAGCCGTGGGTCAAGACCACGCTCGCGCCCGGGTCGAAGGTCGTCTCGGACTACTACGAGAAGTCCGGGCTCACGCCATACCTCGACAAGCTCGGGTTCAACCTCGTCGGCTACGGCTGCACCACCTGCATCGGCAACTCCGGCCCACTCATCCCCGAGGTCAGCGCAGCCGTGAACGAGGGCGATCTCGCCGTCGTCTCGGTGCTCTCGGGCAACCGCAACTTCGAGGGTCGCATCAACCCCGACATCAAGATGAACTACCTCGCCTCCCCGCCGCTGGTCGTCGCGTACGCGCTCGCCGGGTCGATGGACGTCGACCTCCTCGAGCGAGCCGCTCGGGCAGGACACGGACGGCAACGACGTCTACATGAAGGACATCTGGCCGTCGCCGAAGGAGGTCGAGGACGTCATCGCCTCGTCGATGGACCCCGAGACGTTCACCAAGGAGTACGCCGACGTCTTCTCCGGCGGCGAGCAGTGGAAGAACCTCGAGACGCCGTCGGGCGACACGTTCGCCTGGGAGGACGACTCCACGTACGTGCGCAAGCCGCCGTACTTCGACGGCATGGAGCGGGAGCCCACCCCGGTCGAAGACGTCTCGGGCGCTCGGGTGCTGCTGAAGCTGGGCGACTCGGTCACCACGGACCACATCTCGCCCGCAGGGGCCATCAAGAAGGACAGCCCGGCCGGCACCTACCTGGCCGAGCACGGGGTGGAGTCGCGCGACTTCAACTCCTACGGCTCACGACGCGGCAACCACGAGGTCATGATCCGCGGGACGTTCGCCAACATCCGCCTCCGCAACCAGATGGCGCCCGGCACCGAGGGCGGCTTCACTCGCGACCTGATCGGCGACGGTGAAGTAACAACCGTCTTCGAGGCGTCGGAGAAGTACATCGCCGAGGGCGTGCCGCTCGTCGTGCTCGCCGGCAAGGAGTACGGATCCGGCTCGTCACGCGACTGGGCCGCCAAGGGCACGGCGCTGCTCGGCGTCAAGGTCGTCATCGCCGAGTCGTACGAGCGCATCCACCGCTCGAACCTCATCGGCATGGGCGTTCTGCCCCTGCAGTACCCGGAGGGCGAGAACGCCGAGTCGCTCGGCCTCACCGGTGAGGAGACGTTCGAGGTCACCGGCATCACCGCACTCAACGACGGCGGCATCCCGAGCACGGTGAACGTCAAGGCCGATGACGTCGAGTTCGAGGGTGTCGTCCGGATCGACACCCCCGGCGAGGCGAGCTACTACCGCCACGGCGGCATCATGCAGTACGTGCTGCGCAGCCTCCTGGATTGAGCCCAGTCCACGCTGAGCGTGACGTTTCAGTATCCGAAATGGCTTCTTGACGACGGAAGGGTCACATTCAGCGGGTGATGTGGACGGTCGCGGGCGGGTGAGATCAGTTCACCAGAGGCTTCGCGGGTGCACCGACTCGATCCGCGCGGCATTTCTCGCAGGACAGCCCAGGCACTGGCCGAAGGTTTGACCGAGGGGCAAATCCGTGGCTCGCGGTTCGTCCACCCCAGTCACGGGCTGGTGCGTGCCGCTCATCACGAGGCCGATCCGCTGACCCTGCACCTGGCTGATGCCGTGGCCCTCCTGACGCCCCGAACATTTGTGGGTGGCTGGGCATCACTGAATCTTCAAGGGAACACGTGGTTCGACAGTCGTGATCGGGCTGGCGACCGACGTCCTGTGCTCGTCCACTGTCTCCCCGGTGCTCAACTTCGTGTGCGGTCGAGTCTGATCCAGCCATTCCGGGGGCTCGTCCACCCGGACGAGGTGATCGATCTCGATGCCTTGAGGCTCGCCAGCATGGCCAGAGCCGCGTTCGACGAGATGCGCATGGCACAGAGTGTGCGCGAGGCTGTCGTCGCGCTCGACATGGCGGTCAGCACGACGCACGAGCTGCCCCATGCGACGTGGTCTGCCGTTGCGCGCGTGGTTGCCAGCCATCACAAGGTCCGTGGGCTGGTTCAAGCCAGGAAAGCGCTCGAGCTGGGCTCGCCGAGATCGGCCAGTCCGTGGGAGTCGCGAACCCGCCTGCTGGTTCAGATGGATGCTGGCCTGACCGGCCTGAGCGTCAACGTCCCGGTGTTCGACCGGTTCGGTCGCCTGCTCGGGATCCCCGATCTGCTCGATGAGGAGGTGGGATTGGTCATCGAGTCCGACGGTGGCGATCATCGCGAGCAAGAACGACATACCGTCGACAACCGCCGCGAGGAGGCCTTCGAGCGGACGGGTTTGGTCGTTGTTCGTGTCACAGCGCTCGATCACCGAGAACGATGGAGAACGGTGGGAAGGGTCACTGCCGCTCGTCGTGACGCCATGTCCTCGCGGAAGCGTGACTGGACGACACAGAAGCCGGACTGGTGGCACACGTGGAAGCACGCCCGTCGTTGGGATTGACGGCACGCCATCCCTGAGTGTGACCTTTCGGTAGCCACATCGACCGTTTCGCGACCGAAACGTCACGCTCAGCGCGAGGGACCCACCCATACGCCGGATTCGCGAATGGGTGAATCGCCCGATGCGGCTGCGATGCCGCAGTTTCTAGCGTGAGAGACCTCATCGACATCTGGAGGTCATCATGTCCGTCGAACACGTCGAGACCCTCATCATCGGAGCCGGCCAGTCCGGCCTCGCCACGGCGCACCACCTGCAGCTCAGCAACCGTCCGTTCCTCGTCATCGACGCGAACGAGCGCGTCGGAGACGGCTGGCGCCGCCAGTGGGACACCTTGAAGCTCTACAGCCCCGCGAGGTACGACGGCATCCACGGGTTGCCGTTCCCGGCGCCGCCGTGGTCTTTCCCCGGCAAGGACGACGTAGCGAACTACTTCGAGACCTATGCCGAGCACTTCGACATCCCGATCCGGCTCAACACGCGGGTCGACCGGCTTGCGGCCCACGGTGACGGGTACGTCGTCACGTGCGGGGAGGACACGATCTTCGCCGACAACGTCGTCGTCGCCACCGGGACGTTCGGACGCACGCCGCACGTGCCCGAGTTCGCCGACGAGCTCGACCCGATGATCATGCAGCTGCACTCCAGTGAGTACCGCCGGCCGACTCAGCTCCGCGAGGGCCCTGTCCTCGTGGTCGGCGCCTCCCACTCCGGCGCCGATGTCGCCTACGAGGTCTCCGCCGACCATCCGACGATCCTCTGTGGCCGCGACACCGGCCAGATCCCCGTTCGCCTGACGTCGCCCCTGTTCAAGGTCGTCTTTCCGATCATTCTGTTCGTCTTCAAGCACGTCCTGACCCGTGGGACGCCGATGGGTCGCAAGGAGATGGACGAGTTCCGGTTCCATGGCGGTCCGGCCTTGCGCGTGAAGCGGTCCGACCTGAAGGACCGCGGGGTCGAGCGGCTCCAGGAGCGTCTCGTCGGCGTCGAGGGTGGGCGTCCGGTCCTCGACGGTGGGCGCGTGGTCGACGTGACGAACGTCGTGTGGTGCACCGGCTTCCGCCAGGCGTACGGATGGATCGACCTGCCGGTCTTCGGCGAGTCCGGCTGGCCCGTGGAGATGCGTGGCGTGGTCGACGAGGCACCTGGCCTGTACTTCTGTGGACTCGGCTTCCAGTACGCGGCAGCGTCCATGCTGATCGCCGGAGCCAGTCGCGACGCCGGGTTCGTCGCGGAGCACCTTGACCAGCGCATGAGCACGCGGGCGCCGCCGCGGTCAGTGCACCCTGACCGCGGCTCGCTCGGGCGTAGCCTTCGCTCAGGAGGTCGCGGTGAACATCGTCGAGGAACTGATCCATGGTCGGGAGGCGTTCGAGCGTGGCGAATGGAGCGCGGCGACGTGACCGGCTGACCATCCCCGACCTCGGCGAAGCTCGAACCCGCTGACCTGGGCGCGTTGTCGACCGCGGCCTGGCTGGTCGGCGACACGGAGACCAGCGTCCGTGCCCTGCAACGGTCGTTTCATGTGCACAGCGACAACGGTGACAACCTCGCTGCAGCTCGGGACGCACTCCAGCTGACGATGGTGCTCGACGGTTCGGGCAACCACGCTGCTGCCCAGGGCTGGCACGCCCGAGCATCGAGACTGTTGGAGTCGGAGCCGGATGCTGCCGAACACGGCTACCTCCAGATGCACAGGATGTTCCACCACGTCTTCAGCGACCAGTTCGAAGATGCCTACAACCTTGCGATCGCCGTAGCCGAGTCCGGCCGACGACACGGCGAGCCCGACCTCGTGGCGATCGGCACGGTCTGCCAGGGCCGGATGCTCGTCTACCAGGGCAGGGTTCCGGAAGGTCTCGCCCTCCTCGACGAGGCGATGGTCGGTGTGGCGGCCGGGGAGGTGTCGTCGATCCTGGCCGGGCGCATCTACTGCATCATGATCGACGCCTGCCAGGAGCTCGACGACGTCCGGCGGATGACGGACTGGACTCGGCTGCTGTCCATGTGGTGCGAGCGGCAGCAAGGCTTGGTCCAGTTCACGGGCAGGCGGCAGTGCACCGAGCCCAGATCATGCGGGCTCAGGGTGCATGGGCAGATGCGTTGGAGGAGCTGGCGTTGGCCGAGGAACGATACGACGCCCAGGGGTTGGGTAGCGCGGTCGGCGAGGTCTACCACGAGCGCGGCGAGGTGCTCCGGTTGCAAGGTGATCTCGAAGCTTCAGCGTCGGCGTATGCCGCGGCCGGCGAGCAAGGGCACGATCCGCAGCCCGGCCTGTCGATGCTGTGGCTCGCTCAGGGGCGGGTCGATGCTGCCGCGGCGGCGTGCGGAGGATGTTGGAAGAAGATGCCAACCCAGTGCACCGGAGCAGGGTCCTTCCAGTCGCGGTCGAGGTATTCGTGGCGGCTGGGGACGCGGAAGGGGCCGCTGCGGTGGCTGACGAGCTCGAGCAGATCGCCACGACCTTCAGGTCCAAGGCACTGTCCGCGGCGGCCGCCTACGCACGTGGATCCGTCTGCCTGGCGCAGGACGATCCTGCCGCTGCACTTCCGCACCTGCGCAAGGCCTGGCGGGGATGGCTCGACGTCGGTGCGCGCTACGAGGCGGCTTGGGCGCGTACTCGGATCGGCCAGGCGTTCCGAGCCATGGGCGACGATGACTCGGCCCGCGCCGAGCTCGTCGTGGCCGGCCGGACGTTCGACGAGCTCGGCGCGACTCCCGCGCGTGGTGAGGTCGAGCGGCTTCTCGGTGGCGGCCCGGCCGGACGGGCTGACCGCCAGGGAGCTCGAAGTCCTGCGGCTGGTCGCGGCCGGGCGAGACCAACCCCCAGATCGCCACGGAGCTGTTTCTCAGCGAGAAGACGGTCGCCCGTCACCTGAGCAACATCTTCGCCAAGACGAACGTGAAGTCCCGCACGAGCCGCGGCCGCGTACGCCTTCCAGCACCAGCTGACCTGATCGGCCGATCGGTCAGTCGCGGCCCGGAATGATGATCCAGAGGGCGATGTAGATCAGGAACATCGGTCCCGGCAGGAGTCCGGCCAGGACGAAGGCAACCCGCACGCCGGTGGTGCTCCAGCCGTAGCGTTCGGCGATGCCCGCGCAGACCCCGCCCAGCATCCGGTGGTCCGATCTCGTCAGCGTCGTCATGCCGACCAGAATGCCACCGCGTGCCCAGCGGTCCCATCGGTGACAGCCCTGACGCGACCCGGGTTCCGCGCGCGCCTCGTACGCTGACAGATGTGACCATCCACTCCGATCACCCGTTCGTGCCGCCCGAGGGCGATCGTGACCCGCTGCGGCGTCTGCGCGGACAGCTGCCGGCACCGGTGACGGTCTGGACGGCCGGGTCCGGGCGCGAACGACGCGGCCTCACCGTGTCGTCCGTTCTCGTTGCCGCGGGCGACCCCGCTCACGTGCTGGGTCTCGTCGACGAAGAGGCGGAGCTGTGGAACGAACCACCGACGACGCTCGTGGTGAATGTTCTCGGGCCGGGCCACGCCTATCTCGCCGAGGCCTTCGCCGGAACGGTGCCCGCACCGGGGGGACCGTTCACGCAGGGGGAGTGGAACGAGTCCGAATGGGGTCCGGTGCTCGCCGACGCGGCGGCCTGGCTGGGAGTGCGACTCCTCACCGAACCGCCCCGTCACGTCGGCTGGGGACTGCTCCTGGACGGTGTCGTCGAGCACGTCGAGACCACCTCGACGGAGGTGCTCACCCACGTCCGTGGCCGGTATCTCGGCGGGTCCTGACGTGCGTGCCGACTGCGTCGGCAGGCTCGTCCGCAGTCGTTAGACTGGCCGAATGGCCGTGCTCGACACGCTCGCCGGACCCGCCGACTTGCGGCGGCTCTCCGAGGATGAGCTGACCCAGCTCGCGGAGGAGATCCGCGAGCTGCTGCTCTGCACAGTCGCCGCCAACGGTGGCCACCTCGGCCCCAACCTCGGCGTCGTCGAGCTGGGCATGGCCATCCATCGTGTCTTCGACTCCCCGCGCGATCGCATCGTCTGGGACACCGGCCACCAGTCGTACGTGCACAAGATGCTCACCGGCCGAGCGGCCGAGTTCTCCACGTTGCGCAAGGAGGGCGGCCTGTCCGGCTATCCGAGCCAGGCCGAGTCCGAGCACGACTGGGTCGAGAACTCCCACGCGTCCACGAGCCTCTCCTACGCCGACGGCATGGCGAAGGCCAATCAGATCCTCGGCAAGGACGACCACGTCGTGGCCGTCATCGGCGACGGCGCGCTCACCGGCGGCATGGCCTGGGAGGCGCTCAACAACATCGCCGCGGGCCAGGACCGACGCCTCGTGGTCGTCGTCAACGACAACGGCCGCTCGTACACCCCGACCGTGGGCGGGCTCGCCAACCGGCTCACCGAGATCCGCACGAATCCCAAGTACGAACCGGCGCTCAACGCGATCAAGGACCGCCTCAACCGCACCCGCGGCGTCGGCCGGCCCACGTACGACGCCCTGCACGCCATCAAGAAGGGCGTCAAGGACGCGCTCGCCCCGCAGGGCATGTTCGAGGACCTCGGCCTGAAGTACATCGGCCCCGTCGACGGACACGACCGTCCGGCCCTCGAGCACGCGCTCGCCCAGGCCCGCAAGTTCGGCGGACCGGTTCTCGTGCACGTCATCACCACCAAGGGCCAGGGCTACGACATCGCGGTCGCCAACGAGAACGACCAGATGCACCAGGCGCCACCGTTCGACCGCGAGACCGGCGACGCGACGGCGGTTGCCCCCGCCGGCTGGACCTCCGTGTTCCGCGACGAAGTCGTCCGTATCGCCGACGAGCGTCCCGACATCGTCGGCATCACCGCCGCGATGCTCTATCCCACCGGGCTCGACGCGTTTGCCGACAAGTTCCCCGACCGCGTCTTCGACGTCGGCATCGCCGAGCAGCATGCCGTCACCAGCGCCGCCGGCATGGCGATGGCAGGGCTCCATCCCGTCGTCGCCGTCTACGCCACCTTCCTCAACCGGGCCTTCGACCAGGTCCTGCTCGACGTCGCCCTGCACAAGTGCGGCGTCACGTTCGTGCTCGACCGCGCAGGAGTCACGGGCGAGGACGGTCCCAGCCACAACGGCATGTGGGACATGTCGCTGCTGCAGGTCGTTCCAGGCCTACGCCTGGCGGCGCCGCGCGACGGCTCGCAGCTGCGTGAGCTCCTCCGCGAGTCCGTCGACGTCGACGACGCACCCACGGTCGTGCGATTTCCCAAGGGTCCCGTCGGCCCCGACGTCCCGGCGATGGAGCGGCTCGGCAGCGCCGACATCCTGGCCCACGACGACGCCCCCGACGTCTTCGTGCTGGCCGCGGGCCCGATGGCGCAGGTCGCGCTCGACGCGGCCGACATCGCCCGCAAGTCCGGCCTGGGCGTCACGGTCGTCGACCCGCGCTGGGTCAAGCCGTTCGATCCCGAGGTCGTCGAGCTCGCAGCCCGTCACCGGCTGGTCGTCACGGTCGAGGACAACGGACGCCAGGGTGGCGTCGGCGCATGCTTCACGCAGGCTCTGCGCGACTCCGGGTCGCAGGTGCCCGTGCGCGTCCACGGCGTCGAGCAGAAATTCCTCGACCACGCCAAGCGCGACGTCATCCTGACCCGTCTCGGGCTCACCCCGGAGACGATCGCCGCCGACATCGTGGCGTCGTCTCCGCGGAATAAGCCGGACGCGTGAGGCGCTGACGATGAAGTGGCCCAACAAGCGTGACGACGAGGAAGCGACCCCGGCTGAGCAACCTGAGTCTGGGCGACCCGTTCTCATCCACGCGCTCGACGGCTTCCTGACCGCCGGCGCCGCGCCCCGTCTTGCCGCGACCCAGCTGCGCACCGGCAAGGGCGAGGTCGTCCGCCGATTCGACCTCGACGAGCTCTACGACTACCGCGCCCGCCGCCCCTTCATCACCTTCCGGTCCGAGCACTACCAGGACTACGAGGATCCGACCCTCGACATCGTGCTCGAGCACGACCAGGGCGGCACGCCGTACCTGCTGCTCGCCGGCCCGGAGCCCGACTTCCGCTGGGAGTCGTTCATCGACGGCGTCGGCGAGGTCGTCGAGGAGTTCGACGTGCCGCTCACCCTCGGCCTCGGCGCCGTGCCGATGGGCGTCCCGCACACGCGTCCGGCCATGATCACGGCGCACGCCTCGCGTCCCGAGCTCGTCGACCGCAAGAACCTGTGGTCGGCCGACGTTCGCGTGCCGTCGTCGGTGCAGGCCCTGCTTGAGTACCGGTTCGCCCAGCGTGGTCTCGACGCCGCCGGCTACGTCGTCCACGTGCCGCACTACCTGGCGCAGGTCGACTACCCGACGGCTGCCGTGGCCCTGCTCGATGCCGTCGTCGACCGGCTCGGCCTGCAGCTCGACTACGACGACCTGCGCGCCGCCCAGGGCGAGGCGCTCGCCGAGATCGAGCAGCAGATCGCCGACCAGGACGGCGAGGACGTCCTGTCGGGCCTCGAGGAGCAGTACGACGCCTTCACCCGCGGGGCGGCCCAGTCGCTGCTCGCCGAGGACGAGTCGATCCCCAGCGGCGAGGAGCTGGCCGACCAGTTCGAGAAGTTCCTCGCCCGCCAGCGCAAGAACGACGACTGATCATCGCTCGAGCCTGCCTCGGTAGGGTGTGGCCGTGCCTGCGACCCTGACCGAGCTCATCGACCTGCTCGACCTGGAGAAGCTCGACGAGGGGCTGTTCCGCGGGCGGCAGCTGGAGGACACCGGCTTCATCCGTGTGTTCGGCGGGCAGGTGGCCGCGCAGGCGCTCGTGGCCGCGCAGCTCACGGTGCCGGAGGAGCGCCACATCCACTCCCTGCACAGCTACTTCCTGCTCGGTGGCGACCTGAGCATCCCGATCATCTACGACGTCGAGAACGTCCGCGACGGCGGATCGTTCACGACGCGGCGGGTCGCGGCCAGGCAGCACGGCGCGATCATCTTCTACATGACCGCCTCGTTCCAGAAGGTCGAGGACGGGTTCGACCACCAGGACGAGATGCCCGACGTTCCGGGCCCCGACGAGTCGACGCCGCTTCCCGATGTCATCCGCTCCTTCAACCCCGAGGCGGCCGACTGGTGGATCAAGGAGTGGTCGGCCATCGACGCCAGGCTCGTCACCTCGGGGGACGACGCGGCGACTCAGCGCCTGTGGTTCCGCATCGTCGGCACGCTGCCAGACGACCGCCGGTTCCGCAATGCCGCGCTCACCTACTTCTCCGACCTCACGCTGCTCGGCCCGACGCTGCTCCCGCACGGGCGGGTGGTCAGCTCACCGGACGTGCAGGTGGCGTCCCTCGACCACACGATCTGGTTCCATCGCCCGACCCTGCAGGACCAGTGGTTCCTCTACGACCAGCACTCGCCGTCGGCGTCGCGGGGGCGCGGCCTCGCCATCGGCCGGGTGTTCAGCGAGAACGGTGATCTGGTGGCCACCATCGCGCAAGAGGGCCTCATCCGACGGGTCGACCCCGCCGTCTGATCAGGGTCAGGGCACCGTCGGGAGCGTCAGCTCCGACGGATACTGCGCCGATGAGTGCACCTTCATCACCGTCAGCATCCTCGGTGCGAGCAGCGCCGACGGCAGCAGGTGGGGGATGTCGAACGCCTGCACGGCAAGTCGCAGCTTGTGTCCGGGCCGGATCGTCGCCGCAGTGGGGAACACCTCGACATCGACCGGTGCGACCTCGTTCGCGGCCTGTCGCTTCTGGTCGGCGCGGGTGAACGGGTGGTACGGCTGGATGATCTTGCCATCGAGGTAGCGGGTGCGCGCCTCGTCGAGCTTGCGGTGCGACATGACCTGCCAGCCACCGGTCAGCCGGGTCACCGTGCCGTCGGGCGCGACGTCCTCCACGGCGACCGACAGCATCCCGTCGCCACTGTTGCTCGATGTGAAGAGGTGGGCGTTGATCGGTCCTTGAATGCTGACGGGTGACGTCACTGGTTCGGTCTCGAACACGACGCCGAGCTTGTCGTTGATGTTGTTTCTCTTGAAGCAGGGGTTGTTGGGCCAGAGCTGCATCGCCACGCCAGCGGTCCACTGGTTGGCCGAGCGGGTGCACAGGCCGGCGACCGGGATGGGCAGCACGTTCGACACGCCGTCCTGCGTCGTGCTGGTCGTGAGTCGCGCCGGCCTGCTGTTCGTGGCCGAGCCGGACAGCCGGAAGCTGGTGGCCTCCTGGTCGGTGATCCAGCCCGACGACGTCCGCCACGTGTCAGGCCCCTGGTCGAAGTACGTCAGGTTCGGGATGTCGGAGTCGAGCGCCGGGTCGGGGACGTCCTTCAGCCAGTGGTCGAACCAGCGCAGCTGGAGCTCGCCGAGGTCGCCGTAGCCGGCCTTGGCGATCTCCTTGCCCGAGGAGCCCTGGAGGTGGTCCCACGGCCCGAAGATGAACTTGGTGGGCACGCCCCGCTTCTGGAGGTTCTCGAACAGCAACGGCGTTCCACGCTGGAACAGGTCGTGCTCGCCGCCGATGAAGAACGCCGGTACGTCGACCTGGTCGATGACGTTGATGACCGACCGCTCCTTGTAGAACGGGCCGTCGTAGTTGGGGTCGCCGCCGAGAGCCGCCTTGAGGAGCAACGGCGACGTGAACGTGCCGGCTGCGATCAGGTGGTCCACGAGTGCGCCGATCGCCGACAACGGATCGGTGTGGGAGAACGCCGGCGGCATGAGACCGGTGAAGGTGACGAGGCCGAGCCACAGGGGGATGAAGCCGACGTCGAGCTGGCCGCCGGAGGCGACGATGTCGCGGTAGACGTCGGCTCCGGGCACCTGGGGGAAGATCGCCTTCAGGCCGGTCGGTTTGGCGGAGGCCGCCCAGAGCTGGCTGATGCCCATGTACGAGGGACCGGTCATCCCGGTGTCGCCGTTGCTCCACGGCTGGGAGTGCGCCCACTCCATGATCTCGCCGCCGTCCTTGTTCTCACGAGCGCCGAACGCGTTCCACTTGCCCCGTGACGAGCCGGTGCCGCGAGCGTCGACCGTGACGTTCACGTAGCCACGCTTGACCAGGTAGCTCGGGTCGGTGCCGGCGAGCCCGCCGCCGCCGGTGGCGAGGACGGTCTTGTTGTACGCCGTGATGGTGACCAGCACCGGAAGCGGCGTGGGGATCGCCGTGCCCGACGCGTCGGCGGGCCGCTCGACGTCGGCGCGGAGCACGATGCCGTCGGACATCTTGATCGGCACGTCCTTCTGCGTCACCGTCTTCGGGTGGTCCTCAGGGCGTGGCGTCCATCCGCTCGCGGGTGCCGTGACGAGGCCGGCCGAAGGGGCTGCCCCGACTGCTGCAGGCGCGGGACCCACCAGCGACAGACTCGTCAGGACGAGAGCAGCACCGAGCAGGCGCGCGAAAGTCGTTCGTGTGGGCATGGGTCCCTCCGGGAAGGTGTAACGAGAAGTTACACCAAGCGTGACGAGGGAGAGACCCGGCCGACGAGATGCGTCGCCGGCTTGCGCGAGCTGGTGACGCCCAGCGTGATGACGTCACCGTCGGTGCGGTTGCCGAACACGACGGTGCCCGGCAGGAAGATCGGCTTCTTGAACTCGACGTCGACCGTGAAGGCGTCCGGCAGCTTGTTCTGCAGCGCCCCCAGCGCTCGCGCCTTGGTCCACATGCCGTGGGCGATGTTGCGGGGGAACCCGAAGGCCTTCGCCGTGATCGGGTACAGGTGGATGGGATTGCGGTCGCCCGACACCGCGCCGTAGCGACGGCCGAGGTCGCCCGGGAGCTTCCAGTGCACGACACCGTCGGGTGCCTCGACACCGGCCAGCGGTGGTGCCGTGGTCTCCTCGCGGCCCTCACGTCCCCGCGAGAACAGCGTGGTGACCTCCTCCCACACGACGTCTCCGCCGATGCTGGCGGACGTGAGCAGGTCGATGAGACGGCCCTTGGGATGCGGGCGGAGGTCGGCTGCCTTGACGGTGATGTCGAAGGTCTCGTCGACGCCGATCGGACGGTGCTGCGTGATGCGGTTCCGCAGGTGCACCAGGCCCACGGGGGCGAACGGGAACGCGGTGTCGGTCATCAGCGTCATGTGCAGCGCGAAGGCCGCCATGTGCGGGTAGGTGGCCGGCAAGCGTGTCGCCGCGGCCGAACTCGCACACCTCGTTGTAGGTCTCCAGGTGCTTCGGGTCGGTGCCGACGCCGCGTCGCTCGAGCACCAGGTCGGGCACGGTGCTGCTGCCGTGCTTGATGCCGGGGAGCCCGCCGATGACGGGGATCGCCGGCAGCACGGCCTTCAGCATCAGCGGAGCGGTGGAGGGCGCCTTGTCGAACGACCGGGTCGTCATCTCAGGCACCCAGCAGGCTCTGGCCGCAGACGCGGACGACATTGCCGGAGACGGCCGACGAGCCGGGGTTGGCGTACCAGGCGATGGCCTCGGCGACGTCGATCGGCTGGCCGCCCTGCGACATCGAGTTCATGCGGCGCCCGGCCTCGCGGATGCCGAGGGGGATGGTCTTGACCATGTCGGTCTCGATGAAGCCGGGAGCGATGGCGTTGGCGGTGATGCCGTCCTTGGCCACGCGCTTGCTCAGGGTCTGGATCCAGCCGATGACGCCGGCCTTGGCCGACCCGTAGTTCGTCTGGCCGTTGTTGCCGGCGATGCCGGCGATCGACGAGATGCCGATGATGCGGCCGCCCTGGCGGATCAGGCCCTGGTCGAGCAGCTCGTCCGTGATGCGCTGAGGCGCACCCACGCTGATGTCGACGACGAGCGCGAAGTTCTCCGGCTTCATGTTGCGCAGCCGCTTGTCGCGCGTGATGCCCGCGTTGTGAACGATGATGTCGACGCCGCCGTGGTGCTGCTTGAAGTAGGCGGCGATCTCCTTCGGTGCATCGTCAGCGGTGATGTCGAGGGTGAGCGCGCCGCCACCGAGCTCGTCCATGAGCGCCTTCAGCTCGGCCTCCATCGGCGGCACGTCGAGCCCGACCACGGTGGCACCGTCGCGGTGCAGGGCACGGATGTCTGCCGCGCCGAGCCCGCGCGAAGCACCAGTGACGAGCGCGACCTTGCCCTCCAGCGGCTTGCTCGGGTCGGCCACGGCATCGGCGTCCTTGAGGTCGGTGAGGCCGATGCGGATGACCTGGCCGGAGACGTAGGCCGACTTGGGGGAGAGCAGGAACTCCAGCGTGGAGCCGATGGCTCCTTCGCTGCCCTTGGCCACGTAGACGAGGTTGACCGAGCTGCCGTTGCCGACCTCCTTGGCCAGCGAGCGGCTGAATCCCTCGAGCGCGCGCTGGGCGATGGCCGCACCGTCGGAGGCGGCTTCCTCGGGGAGCGCGCCGATGACGACGACGCGTCCGCACGCCTCGAGCTGGCGCAGCACGGGGGAGAAGAACTCCTGCAGCGACACGAGTCCCTGCGTGGAGTCGATGCTCGACGCGTCGAACACCAGGCCCTTGTACCGCTTGGAGTCGGCGGGCACGCCGGTGGCCTCGATGCGGCTGGCCTTGAGCGCGGCCGTGACGGCCTTGGCGACGGGTGTCTGGGTGGCCGCCCCGGTGAGCACCGTGCCCTTGACGAGCGGTCCACCCTCATACCGTTCGAGGTAGGGCGGGTTCGGGAGTCCGAGGTTCTTGACCAGGAACTTGCCGATCGGGTTGTGGGCCAGGTCCTGGTAACGATCCGTCATGAGCGGATGTGTCCTATCTCTCGCATACTGTCGGTATCTGAATGTCTCGTGGAACTGTAACCTCGTGTGACAGGGGCAGTCCACTTGTGTGGTGAGGCGCACAGCGCTTCCATCGTCCCAGACCAAGACATCGGCAAGAAGCGAGGAGCCTCTCATGGCGAACCCGACCCCGACACCGAGCGGAAAGGTACGTCCGGTCGCCGTCATCGGCGGCAACCGAATTCCGTTCGCCCGCTCGAACACCGTCTACAACAGCGCGTCCAACCAGGACATGCTCACCGCTGCCCTCGACGGGCTCGTCCAGCGCTACGGGCTCGAGGGTGAACGCGCCGGTGAGTTCGTCGCCGGCGCCGTGCTCAAGCACAGCCGCGACTTCAACCTGGCCCGCGAGACGGTGCTCGGCTCCCGCCTGTCGGCCGAGACGCCGGCCGCAGACATCCAGCAGGCGTGCGACACCGGCATCCAGGCCACCATCCAGGTCGCCAACAAGATCGCGCTCGGCAAGATCGAGTTCGGCATCGCCGGAGGCGCCGACACCACGTCGGACGCCCCGTTGGCCGTCGGCGACAAGCTGCGCAGGATCCTGCTCGAGGCCAATGCCGCCAAGGACAACAAGGGCCGGCTCGCCGCGGTCGCCAAGATCCGCCCCGGGCATCTCATCCCCGACCAGCCGCGCAACGCCGAGCCGCGCACCGGCCTGTCGATGGGCGACAGCCAGGCCATCACCACCAAGGAGTGGGGCATCACGCGGGAGGCTCAGGACGAGCTCGCCGTGGCGTCGCACCAGAACCTTGCCGCGTCCTATGACGAGGGCTGGCAGGACGACCTCGTCACCCCGTACCTGGGTGTCGAGCGCGACAACAACCTGCGTCCCGACTCGTCGATGGAGAAGCTCGCCAAGCTCAAGCCGGTGTTCGGCAAGGGCGACGACGCCACGATGACGGCGGCCAACTCGACGCCGCTGTCCGACGGCGCCTCCACCGTGCTGCTCGCCTCCGACGAGGAGGCGGAGCGCCGCGGATGGACGCCGCTGGCGCACATCGTCGACTACGAGACCGCGGCCGTCGACTACGTGAGCGGCGCCGAGGGACTGCTGATGGCTCCTGCCTACGCCGTGCCACGGATGCTGGCGCGCCAGGGCCTGACGCTGCAGGACTTCGACTTCTACGAGATCCACGAGGCGTTCGCCGGTCAGGTGCTCACCACGCTCGCGGCCTGGGAGGACCCCGCCTTCTGCAAGGAGAAGCTGGGCCTCGACGAGCCGCTCGGCGCGATCGACCGGAGCAAGCTGAACGTCAAGGGATCATCGCTGGCGACCGCGCACCCGTTCGCGGCGACCGGCGGACGCATCGTCGCCAACCTCGCCAAGCTGCTGCACGAGAAGGGCTCGGGCCGCGGCCTGATCTCCATCTGCGCGGCCGGCGGCCAGGGCGTCGTCGCGATCCTCGAGGCCTGAAAGACATCCGCGCTGAACCGCGAGTGGCGCAGATTCGTCGCTCTGGTCGGCGTGTCGTGACAAATGTGCGCCACTCGCGGAACAGATTGCGCCACTCGCGGGACGGCTGGCCGACCTCGGGTCCGGTTACGGGACGGGTGAAGGGCCGCGCGCCATGGCGCTGGCGGACTGGGCCACGTACTCCTTGACCTCCTCGAACGACACCGGGTCGACCCGGGGACGTCCGGGGTCGAGGGCGCGCACCGCCAACCGAAGGGTCGCGAGGTTCAGCACACCCAGTGCCTGGGTGTAGAAGATGTTGGCCACCAGGTCCGGGTTCGGCACGTCGAACACACCCTGCTCGGTGCCGTCCTCGAGCACGCTCACGACGTGGGCCATGCAAGCCGTCATCGCGCGGCCGAGCCGGAACATCACCGGCTCGCTGACCTCGTCCATCAGCTCGTCGCCGCGTCGCCGGAGCAGCGCCTGGGCACAGTCGACGAAAGCCGGGTGCTGCTCGCCGTAGTCGAGGAACGCGTGAGTGATCGCGACCAGCCGGTCCGACGGGTCGTCCGACGACTCTCCGGCCCTGCTCAGCTTGGCGTCGAGCTCGTCGAGGTACACGACCAAGGCCATCGCGAAGAGCTCCTCCTTGCCGGAGAAGTGCCGGTAGATGATCGCCCGGTTGATGCCGACCGCCTGGGCGATGTCCTCGATCTGCGCGTCGCGAACGCCTCGTTCGTCGAACAGCCGGCGGGTGGCCGCGAGGATCTCTTGCCTGCGCGCCGCCCGACGATCAGAGGTGGGCATGCGACCCAGCGTAAGCCCGGTCCGCGGGGCGGTTCTGTCGGGTACCCGACGTATTCTGGGTCGACATGAGACCGGTCTCCGAGCTCCAGCGTCAAGTGGCGCCCTTCGAGGTCGTCTCCGACTACGAACCGGCGGGCGACCAGCCGGCGGCCATCGCCGAGCTCGACAAGCGCATGAGCGGCGGCGTCCAGGACGTCGTGCTGATGGGTGCCACCGGCACGGGCAAGACGGCCACCACCGCCTGGCTGGCCGAACGTCTGCAGCGTCCGATGCTGGTGATGCTGCCCAACAAGACGCTCGCGGCCCAGTTCGCCAACGAGCTGCGCGAGCTGCTGCCCCACAACGCGGTCGAGTACTTCGTCTCCTACTACGACTACTACCAACCCGAGGCGTACGTGCCGCAGACCGACACGTACATCGAGAAGGACTCCTCGGTCAACGACGAGGTCGAGCGGCTGCGGCACTCGGCCACCTGGTCGCTGCTCACCCGCCGCGACGTCATCGTCGTCGCCAGCGTGTCGTGCATCTACGGCCTCGGCTCGGCGCAGGAGTACCTCGATCGCATGATCGGCTTCCGCGTCGGCGAGCAGATGTCCCGCGACCACCTGCTGCGCACGCTGGTGCAGGGCCAGTACGTCCGCAACGACGTCACGTCCACGCGCGGCACGTTCCGGGTCAAGGGCGACACCATCGAGATCTTCCCCGTCTACCAGGAGATGGCCGTTCGCGTCGAGTTCTTCGGCGACGAGATCGAACGGCTCATGACGCTGCACCCACTCACCGGCGAGGTGCTCAGCGACGACACCGAGCTCTACGTCGGAGCGGCCACGCACTACTCGGCCGGCGCCGAGACCATGGCCCGCGCCATCGACACCATCCAGGAGGAGCTCGCCGAGCGGCTCACCGAGCTGGAGCGCGAGAACAAGCTCCTGGAGGCGCAGCGCCTGCGCATGCGCACCACGTACGACCTCGAGATGATGCAGCAGGTCGGCACCTGCGCCGGCATCGAGAACTACTCGCGCCACATGGACGGACGCGCGGCCGGCTCGGCCCCCAACTGCCTGCTCGACTACTTCCCCGAGGACTTCGTGCTCGTGATCGACGAGTCGCACGTCACCGTTCCGCAGATCGGCGCGATGTATGAGGGCGACATGTCGCGCAAGCGCACGCTCGTCGAGCACGGGTTCCGGCTCCCGAGCGCCATGGACAACCGCCCGCTCACCTGGGGCGAGTTCCTTGAGCGCATCGGCCAGACCGTCTACCTGTCGGCCACCCCAGGACCGTACGAGATGGAGAAGGTCGACCGCGACGTCGTCGAGCAGATCATCCGGCCCACCGGGCTGATCGACCCCGAGGTCGTCATCAAGCCCACCAAGGGCCAGATTGACGACCTCATCGACCAGATCAAGGGGCGTACCGAGCGCAACGAGCGGGTGCTCGTCACCACCCTCACCAAGAAGATGGCCGAAGACCTCACCGACTACCTTCTCGAGGCGGGCATCCGCACCCGCTACCTGCACAGCGAGGTCGACACCCTGCGACGGGTCGAGCTGCTGCGCGAGCTTCGCATGGGTGAGTACGACGTCCTGGTCGGCATCAACCTGCTGCGCGAGGGTCTCGACCTCCCCGAGGTGAGCCTCGTGGCCATCCTCGACGCCGACAAGGAGGGCTTCCTGCGTTCTGGCCGATCGCTCATCCAGACCATCGGCCGCGCGGCGCGCAACGTGTCGGGGCAGGTCATCATGTACGCCGACCGCGTCACCGACTCGATGGCCTCGGCGATCGAGGAGACCAACCGCCGACGCGAGAAGCAGGTCGCCTACAACCTCGAGCACGGCCTCGACCCCACCCCGTTGCGCAAGAAGATCGGCGACATCACCGACCTCCTGGCCCGCGAGGACGCCGACACGTCTCGACTGCTCGCGGCCACCGGCGACCGCCGGCGCAAGGGAGCACCCGTCCCGCTCGGCCAGCACACCGCCGAGCTCGCCAACCTCCCCTCCGGCGAGCTGGCTGATCTCATCGACCAGATGAGTGAGCAGATGCACGCGGCCGCGGCCGAGCTCCAGTTCGAGGTGGCCGCGCGGCTGCGCGATGAGATCCGCGACCTCAAGAAGGAGCTGCGCGGCATGCTGGAGGCGGGCGTCTGACGTGAGCCCCGCCACCACCCTCCAGCACTACCTGCAGCAGGCACGCGAGGCACTGGTCTGGAAGCTCGACGGGCTGAGCGAGAGCCAGGTGCGCCGCCCGATGACCCCCACCGGCACGAATCTCCTCGGCCTCGTCAAGCACACCGCCACCATGGAGTCCGGCTACCTCGGCGAGGTGTTCGGCCGGCCCTTCCCCGAGCCGACGGCGTGGATCGACGATGATGCCGAGCCGAACGCCGACATGTTCGCCACGGCGCAGGAGTCCGTCGACGACATCGTGGCCTTCTACCGCCGCGTCTGGGTCCACAGCGACGCCACGCTCGCCGAGCTGCCGCTCGACGCCCAGGGCGAGGTGCCGTGGTGGCAGCCGGACCAGCGCGTGGTCACGCTGCACCGCATCGCCGTCCACGTCATCGTCGACACGAACCGCCACGCCGGACACGCCGACATCGTGCGGGAGACGATCGATGGCGCCACCGGCCTCCGGTCCGACAACAGCAACCTTCCCTCCGACGGCTTCGACTGGGCCGCCTACCGCGACCGACTCGACGCGATCGCGAGCTCGTTCGACGCCTGAGCGCCCCCGCCGTCGGCGGGTCTGTCAGGATGTGTTGCGGAGGGGAGTATTCCTTCGCCGCGGTGTCGTCATCACGTCGACCATCATCGGACGACCGGTGCTGCGGGCCGCTGGGTTCGTTCGGCGGCGGAAGAGACCTCCGGCGTTGTCGACGACCGGAGGAATCCCTGATGCACGTCTCCCAGCTCGAGTGGCTCATCACCGTGGGGGTGACGATCGCCGTGCTGCTGTTCGACGTGATCGTCATCGCGCGCCGCCCCCATGAGCCGACCATGCGCGAGTGCGCGATCGCCCTGTCGATCTACGTCGGGCTGGCCGCGGCGTTCGGGGTGTGGGTCTGGAACTACCACGGCAGCCAGTTCGGGCTGGAGTTCTTCGCCGGCTGGCTCACCGAGTACAGCCTCTCGGTCGACAACCTGTTCATCTTCATCATCATCATGGCCAGCTTCAACGTGCCCAGGAAGTACCAGCAGGAAGCGCTGATGGTCGGCATCGTGCTGGCTCTGATCTTCCGCGGCATCTTCATCGCGCTCGGTGCCGTGGCCATCAATCAGTTCTCCTGGGTGTTCTACGTGTTCGGCGCGTTCCTCGTGTACACCGCGTGGACCCTCGCCAAGGACACCGAGCACGACGACGACGCCGACAACGCCGTCGTGCGGTTCGCCCGCACGTACCTGAACACCACCGACCAGTGGCGTGGGCTGAAGCTCTACATCAAGAAGGACGCCAAGCGGCTGATGACGCCGATGTTCCTCGTCGTCCTGGCGCTGGGCACCACCGACCTGATCTTCGCCCTCGACTCGATCCCGGCCATCTACGGACTCACCCAGGAGCCTTATCTGGTGTTCACGGCCAACGTGTTCGCGCTGATGGGCCTGCGCCAGCTGTACTTCCTGCTCGGCGACCTGATGAAACGGCTCATCTACCTGTCGCAGGGTCTCGCGTTCATCCTGGCGTTCATCGGCGTCAAGCTCGTGCTGCACGCCCTGCACGAGAACGAGGTGCCATTCATCAACGGCGGCGAGCACGTGCCCGTCTGGGAGATTCCGACCTTGCTCAGCCTCGGAGTCATCATCGTGACCCTGGCGATCACGGCGGTCGCGAGCCTCTACAAGACACGGGCTGCCGAGCCCGACTAGACCAGCTTGTCGGGGTCGTCGATCTTCACGTCCTCGCCCTGCGCACGCCGGTACAGGTAGACCGGCAGCGACAGCACGAGGCCGACGAGCAACAGCAGCCCGGCCACCTGGTACTGCTCGCCGTCGCGCCCGGAGAGCGGCGTCACGAGGTAGAGGCAGGCTGCTGCGCCGAGCACGGCGACGACCGAGTTGGTGCGGAAGTGGTCGTGCTCGACGGGGTCCTTGCGCAGCACGAGCACCGCGACGTTGACGACCGCGAACACGCCGAGCAGCAGCAGCGCCGTGGTGCCGCCGAGCACGGCGATGGCGTCATCACTGGCGTTCGACACGTACGCGATGAGGCCGAAGGCCAGCGCGGTCGTGAAGAGGATCGACACCCACGGCGTGCGTGTGGTCGGATGCACCCTCGAGAGGGAGCGTGGGATGACGCCCTGCTTGCCCATGCCGTACAGCAGGCGGCTGGCCATCATCATGTTGATCAGTGCGGAGTTGGCCACGGCGACCATCGAGATGAACGGGAAGATGTCACCGATCGGGATGTCGGGCGCACCGCGTTCGACCACGAGTGTGAGCGGTGTGTCGCTGGCGGCAAGCTCGCCGACCGGGACGAGTGCAACTGCGCAGATCGAGACCAGCACGTAGATCAGGCCGGTGACGCCGAGTCCGGTGAGCATCATCTTGGGGAAGATCCCCGGCGGGTCCTTGCACTCCTCGGCCATGTTGACGGAATCCTCGAAGCCGACCATCGCGAAGAACGCCAGCGACGTCGCCGTGGTGACCGCGAGAAAGACATTCTTGTCCTCCGGGGTGTCGAAGGCGACGACCCGGGAGAAGTCGGCGTCTCCGCCGGCGATCACCCAGAAGCCCACGAGGATCACGAGCAGCAGCCCGGTCAGCTCGATGAGAGTGAGCACCACGTTGGCCTTGACGCTCTCGCCGACGCCGCGGAGGTTGATGGCCATCACGAGGGCCATGAAGCCGAGCGCGATGAACATGATCGCCGTGTTCGAGACCTCCCAGCCGAGCCCGAGGGCAAGGTTGGACGCGAAGGCGCGCGATGCCGTCGACGCCGACGTGATGCCCGAGCACATCACCGCGAAGGCGACGATGAAGGTGAAGAAGTGCACCGCGAAGGCCTTGTGCACGTACAGCGCCGCCCCGGCTGCCTGCGGGTACTTCGTCACCAGCTCGAGGTAGGAGAACGCGGTCAGCAAGGCCACGAAGAACGCGACGAGGAACGGCAGCCACGCGGCGCCGCCGACCTCGGCGGCCACCTGGCCGGTGAGGGCATAGACGCCGGTGCCGAGGATGTCGCCGATGATGAACAGGAGCAGCAGCTTCGGCCCCATCACCCGCCGCAGCTCGGTGGATGGCTGCTGTCCGCGGTTTCGGTGCTCATGGCGCCCCCTCGCTGCCCGTGCGCAGGTGACACGGCGCGATCTCACCTTGCATGCGGTGGCCGAAAGCCGCAAGACCAGCATGTTTCCGTCGCTAGGATCCGGTCATGGACCCGGCGCCGACGCAGTACATCGATCGGGACGGTGCCGCGCTGGCGTACCAGGTCATCGCTGGCAGATGTCGAGCGCCCGAATGGGGTAGATCTCACGAGAGCCCGTGTATTTTCAAGGCGTGACGGTGGATGTGCGAGGGCTCGTGGGCGGTTGGATCGGCCGTGTGGCCGTGCGCCGGATCCGCCGGAAGGGCATCGACCTCTCCCGCGTCGCCTTCATCCCCGAGCCCACCAAGGTGCCGCTGCTGCGGATCGGCACCGACCCGATCCCGCGCATCGCCGAGCTGCGACGCAGCGGTCCGCTGTACCGGCTGCCGGTGCCGTTCGTCGACTTCCGGGTGTGGCTCCTCACCGGGCACCAGGAGTCCTGGACGGTGCTCACCGACCGCGCCAGCTACAGCAACGACATCCGCCACCTCTTCGACGGCGATGGCCCTGCCACGTCCGATGACATCGGCGGTCTGGGCTTCACCGACCCACCGGTGCACACGCGGCTGCGCAAGATCGTCACCCCCGAGTTCACGATGCGGCGGCTCGCACGACTGGTGCCGATCATCGAGGACATCGTCGACACCCAGCTGGACGAGATGGAGACACTGGGCTCGCCGGTGGACCTGGCCAAGCAGGTGGCCTTCCCGGTGCCGTTCCAGACGATCTGCGCGCTTCTCGGACTCGACTACGACGACCGGGACGCGTTCGCGAAGCTCGGCAGCGCCAGGTTCGACGCTGCCCTGGGCGGTGCCGCGGCGTTCGGAGCGGTGTCGGAGCAGCGGGAGTTCTTGTTCGACGCGGTGGCCCGCCAGCGCCTGGCGCCCGGCCCGGGTCTGCTCGGACAGATCATTCGCGAGCAGGGCGATGAGATCAGCGACGTCGATCTCGCCGGGCTCGCCGACGGCATCTTCACCGGCGGGTTCGAGACGACCGCCGGCATGATCGCGCTCGGCACCATCGTGCTGCTGCGCGACCCCGATCATGCGGCCCTGGTCCGGGACGGCACGCCGGAACAGGTCGAGCGCGTCGTCGACGAGCTGCTGCGCTACCTCTCCGTCGTGCAGGTGGCCTTCCCGCGGTTCGCGCAGGAGGACATGGAGCTGTTCGGTCGGCAGATCCGGAAGGGTGACGTGCTGCTCGCCTCGCTGTCCGGTGCCAACCGCGATCCCGCAGCCGCTGGTGCGGACCCCGAGGGCTTCGACCCGTTCCGCGTCCCGAAGAGTGCCCACCTGGCGTTCGGCCACGGCATCCACCGCTGCATCGGTGCCGAGCTGGCCAAGATGGAGCTGCGCACCGTGCTGCCGCGCCTGCTCCGCCGCTTCCCCGACCTGGTCCTCGCGAAGCCGGAGGAAGAGCTGGCCTTCCGTCGCCTGAGCCTCGTCTACGGCGTCGACGAGCTACCGGTCAGGTTCTGACGTTCAGCGCAACAGGATGTGGTTCGCACCCATGCGGGTGAGCACGTCCTGGTGGGTCTGGTACCAGTCGACGGTCCGACGCACACCTTCGGCGAACTCGATCTTCGGGCGGTAGCCCAGGTCGAACAGCTTCGTGGAATCCAGGAACTGATCCGGGATCTCGATGAAGTTGTCGGCCTTCGGGATGGTCTGTGGGGCGACGTCCGAGCCCACGATCGAGCGGATCTCCTCGATGACCTGGAGAACGCGCTTGATGTTGCCGTTCTCCTCGATCGACTGCCCCGGAGTGTAGGAGCCCACGTTGTAGGCCGAGTAGCCGTACGTCACACGTCCGCGTTGGGGCATCGGGTCGACGTAGTGCTTGTCGAGGTTCTCGGCGAGGAACATGTAGGCGCCGACCAGGTCGTCGATGTAGACGTACTCGCGCAGGACGTCGGCGTTGCCCAGGTTGACCACCGGTGACTCGCCGCGCAGCATCCGGAGGGTGGTGCGGGGGATGAGGCGGGTGAAGTTCAGGTCGCCGGGACCGAAGATGTTGCAGCTCCGGACGACGATGACCGGCAGCTTGTACTGGAACCCGTACGTCTGGGTCATCAGGTCGGCAGCGGCCTTCGACGCGCTGTAGACGTCCATCCCGCGCAGCGCGTACCCCTCGCGATAGGGCAGCGGCTCGGGATCGTCCTGGTCCGCGTGGTCGCCGTAGGCCTTGTCGGTCGACGCGATGAGCACGCGAGGGATGTTGTTGACCCGCGCCGCCTCGAGCAGGTTCAGGGTCGGGGCGACGTTGTTCTGGAACGTGCTCATCGGTGAGTTGGCGGCGTCACTGACGATCGCCGACGCGGCCAGGTGGAAGATCGTGTCGACCTGGTGCCGGTTGCAGATCCTCTGCACCTGCAGGAAGTCCGTCATGTCGCAGACCTCGATGTCAGGGCGCAGATCGCCGGTCAGCAGCTCGGCCGTCGGCAGAGGCCGTTGATGCCGGACGGTCACCACGACCACGGCTCCGCGCTCCATCAGCGAGGACGCGAGGTTGGAGGCGGCAAAGCCGTCTCCGCCCGTGATCAACACGCGCCTGCCGTACCACAAGTCGTTCATCACACTGCCTTCTCTTTTAAAAATCAGCCTAGGTCGACGTGCCCGACTTGCACTGTCCGAGGGTGATCTTCTTGTACTCGACGAACCGGCGCGAGTTCGCGAAGGCGCGCGGGTACTCCTCGGCCGGCAGGTGCGCGTAGTACTCGACGGCCTCGAGCAGGTCGTCGGCCTTCTTGTCGTCGCTCAGCTCGGCATACCGCTTCGCCAGGGGCCTCGCCTTCACGAAGTGGTCGACCGTGCCGGTGTAGTCCTTGTGGTTGAAGGCATCGATGCCTGACCGCACCTCAGAGCACGTCTGCGCGGCTGCGTCGTCGATCGAGTCCTGATCCGGTCCAGCGGGGCTGAGGCCGCACCCGGCCAGCGCGACAAGCACGGCCCAGGCGACGAACGGCCTCATGTCTGGACTCTAGGTCGCACTCATGGCCCGCGCAGGGCAACTACCAGCCGCGTTCCCGCCACTCGGGAAGGGACGGCCGTTCGGCACCGATCGTGGAGTCGTTCCCGTGGCCGGGGTAGAACCAGGTGTCGTCCTCGAAACGGTCGAACAGCTTGGACTCGACGTCGCCGATGAGAGAGGCGAAGTCCTCGCGGGAATGGGTCTTGCCGACGCCGCCGGGAAACAGGGAGTCGCCGGTGAACAGGTGGACGATGCCGTCGGGATCGTCGTAGGCGAGGGCGATCGAGCCCGGGGTGTGGCCGACGAGGCCGATGACCTCGAGCTCGCACGAGCCGACGCGCACGCGGGCGCCGTCGGTGACGGGGTTGGTCGTGGGAACGGGGATCTCTTCTGCGTCCACCGGGCTGGCGACGGTTTCCGCTCCCGTGGCGTCGACGACAGCGGAGAGTGCCTGCCAGTGGTCGGGGTGCCGGTGAGTCGTGACGACCCGCGCCAGACCGGCGTCACCGACGAGCGCGAGCAGGGTGTCCGGCTCGGCGGCCGCGTCGATCATGGCCTGTTCACCGGTGATCGCGCAGCGCAGCAGGTACGCGTTGTTCGACATCGGGCCGACCGCGACCTTGGTGATGACCAGATCGCCGGCCTCGCGGGTGTCGGCCGACCCGCCGACCTCGACCTCTCCTGAGTAGCTCATGGCCCCACCCTGCCAGCCCGCGATGCACGTCGGACGAGGTGTTCTGTCACCGGCTCTCGATACGATGGTGGAGGGCCGAGCACGGCCACACTCACTCCGCCAGATCAGGATTTCTCAGTGACCGACCGCCTAGTCATTCGCGGCGCCCGCGAGCACAACCTCAAGGACGTCTCGATCGACCTTCCACGCGACTCGCTGATCGTCTTCACCGGACTGTCCGGGTCGGGCAAGTCGTCGTTGGCGTTCGACACGATCTTCGCCGAGGGGCAGCGACGCTACGTGGAGTCGCTGTCGGCGTACGCGCGCCAGTTCCTCGGCCAGATGGACAAGCCCGACGTCGACTTCATCGAGGGTCTGTCGCCGGCGGTCTCGATCGACCAGAAGTCCACGTCGCGCAACCCGCGGTCCACGGTCGGCACCATCACCGAGGTCTACGACTACCTGCGCCTGCTCTACGCCCGAGCCGGTCGGCCGCACTGCCCCGAGTGCGGCGAACCGATCGCCAAGCAGACGCCACAGCAGATCGTCGACCGCATCCTCTCGTTGGAGCCCGACTCGCGCTTCCAGGTGCTCGCGCCGGTCATCCGCGGACGCAAGGGGGAGTACGGCGAGCTGTTCCGCCAGCTGCAGGCGCAGGGCTTCAGCCGCGCGCTCGTCGACGGCAAGCCGCACAACCTCGCCGACGAGCCGCCCAAGCTGGCCAAGCAGAAGAAGCACACCATCGACGTCGTCGTCGACCGCCTGCAGGTCAAGGAGTCGATGAAGCAGCGGCTCACCGAGTCGGTCGAGACCGCGCTCAACCTGGCCGACGGCCTGGTCATTGCCGACTTCGTCGATCTCCCCGACGACGACCCGCAACGCACCCGTCGCTTCTCCGAGAAGCTCGCCTGCCCCAACGACCACCCGCTGGCCGTCGACGAGCTCGAGCCGCGCTCGTTCTCGTTCAACGCCCCGTTCGGCGCCTGCCCCGAGTGCCACGGCCTCGGCACCCGCATGGAGGTCGACCCTGAGCTCGTCGTGCCCGACCCCTCGAAGTCGATCAACGAGGGCGCCATCAGCCCGTGGTCGGCGGCGCACGTCTCGGAGTACTTCTCACGGCTCATCAGCGCGCTCGGCGAGGAGCTGGGCTTCAGCCTCGATGTTCCGTACGCCTCCCTGTCGGACGACGTCCAGGAGACGCTCATGCGCGGGCACCCCACCAAGGTGCACGTGAAGTACAAGAACCGGTACGGCCGGCAGCGCCAGTACTACACGACCTACGAAGGCGCGGTCTCCTACCTCGAGCGGCGTCACTCCGAGACCGATTCCGACACCAGCCGCGAGCGGCTCGAAGGATTCATGCGCGAGGTCCCGTGCCCGGTCTGCGACGGCAGCCGCCTCAAGCCGGTCATCCGGGCGGTGCTGGTCAACAGTGTCGAGCACGGGCCCAAGAACATCGCCGAGGTCTCGGCCCTGTCGATCCGGGAGGCCGCCGAGTACCTGTCGAGCCTGGAGATGACCGACCGCGAGCGCCAGATCGGCGAGCGCGTGCTCAAGGAGATTCACGAGCGGCTGCGCTTCCTGCTCGACGTCGGGCTCGACTACCTCAGCCTCGACCGTGCAGCCGGTTCGCTGTCCGGTGGCGAGGCGCAGCGCATCCGGCTCGCCACGCAGATCGGGGCCGGCCTGGTCGGAGTGCTCTACGTGCTTGACGAGCCGTCGATCGGCCTGCACCAGCGCGACAACCACCGGCTCATCGACACGCTGGTGCGCCTGCGCGACCTCGGCAACACCCTGATCGTCGTCGAGCACGACGAAGACACCATCCGCACCAGCGACTGGGTCGTCGACATCGGCCCCGGCGCCGGTGAGCACGGCGGGCAGGTCATCGTGTCCGGCACGGTCGACGACCTGCTGAACAGCGACGACTCGCTCACCGGTCATTACCTCTCCGGGCGCGAGTCCATCCCGGTGCCGGCGGTCCGTCGTCCTCGGGCCAAGGGTCGTGAGGTCACGGTCCACGGAGCGCGCGAGCACAACCTGCAAGACATCGACGTCACGTTCCCGATGGGCCAGTTCGTCGCCATCACCGGGGTCTCCGGCTCGGGCAAGTCGACCCTCGTCAACGACATCCTCTACATGGCGTTGGCCCGCCAGATCTACGGCGCACGCGCCATCCCGGGCCGCCACCGCAGCATCAGTGGTGCCGACGAGGTCGACAAGGTCATCCACGTCGACCAGTCGCCGATCGGCCGCACCCCGCGCTCCAACCCGGCCACGTACACCGGCGTGTGGGACCACGTCCGCAAGCTGTTCGCGCAGACGCCCGAGGCGAAGATGCGCGGCTACCAGCAGGGCCGGTTCTCGTTCAACGTCAAGGGCGGACGCTGCGAGGCGTGCTCCGGCGACGGCACCATCAAGATCGAGATGAACTTCCTGCCCGACGTCTACGTGCCCTGCGAGGTCTGCCACGGTGCGCGCTACAACCGCGAGACGCTCGAGGTGCACTACAAGGGCAAGACCGTCGCCGACGTGCTCGACATGTCGATCGAGGAGGCCGTCGACTTCTTCGAGGCCATCCCCGCCATCGCCCGCCACCTGCGAACCCTCGTCGACGTCGGTCTCGGCTACGTGCGGCTGGGGCAGCCGGCACCCACGCTGTCCGGCGGCGAGGCGCAGCGGGTCAAGCTGTCGTCCGAGCTGCAGAAGCGCTCCACGGGACGCACCCTCTACGTGCTCGACGAGCCCACCACCGGCCTGCACTTCGAGGACATCCGCAAGCTGCTGGGCGTGCTCGGCCGGCTCGTCGACGCCGGAAACACCGTCATCGTCATCGAGCACAACCTCGACGTCATCAAGACGGCCGACTGGGTCATCGACATGGGCCCGGAGGGCGGCAGCGGCGGCGGATTCGTCATCGCCGAGGGCACGCCCGAGGACATCGCACAGAACGCCGAGAGCTACACCGGGACCTTCCTCGCCCCCATACTGAAGGAACCCGACGCCGTTCGGAGTCGTTGAACGGGTCACGAGTTGACCTGACGAAGGAGCCGTCATGACCGAGTTGACCGACCAGACCACGCGACGCGCAGTGCTGGGAGGTGTCGCGGCCGTCGGGGCCGGGGCCGTCCTCGCAGCCTGTGGAAGCGACGAACCCACGGGCTCAACTGGAGGGGACGCGACCTCCGGCGACAGCGGGGGCGACGCACCCGCAGGCGGCGAGATCGGCACGACGGCCGACGTCCCCGTCGGCGGCGGCACGGTGTTCCAGAAGGAAAAGATCGTCGTCACCCAGCCGACGGAGGGTGACTTCAAGGCATTCACGGCGGTCTGCACGCACCAGGGCTGCACGGTCGGCTCGGTCAACGGTGACACCATCCAGTGCAACTGCCACGGCAGCCAGTACAACGCCGCGGACGGCACGGTGAAGAAGGGCCCGGCGCCGAAGGCCCTCGCCCCCAAGGACATCACCGTCGAGGGCGACAAGCTCATCGTCTCCTGACGGTCAGAGGCCGGCCGTAGGCTGGTGGGGTGGCAGATCCCGCGACCTATCGGCCGGCCCAAGGGGAGATCCCGGTCGGCCCCGGGGTGTACCGATTTCGTGACGACGCTGGTCGCGTCATCTACGTGGGCAAGGCCAAGTCCCTGCGCGCGCGCCTGAACTCGTACTTCCAGGACATCGCGGGCCTGCACACCCGCACCCAGCACATGGTCACGTCGGCGGCCAGCGTCGACTGGACGGTCGTCGACACCGAGGTCGAGGCGCTCCAGCTCGAGTACACCTGGATCAAGGAGTTCGACCCGCGCTTCAACGTCAAGTACCGCGACGACAAGTCGTACCCCTGGCTGGCCGTCACGGTGTCCGAGGAATTCCCCCGCGTCATGGTCATGCGCGGGGCGCAGCGCAAGGGTGTGCGCTACTTCGGCCCGTACGGGCATGCCTGGGCGATCCGCGACACCGTCGACACGTTGCTCCGGGTGTTCCCGATGCGGTCGTGCAGCGCCGGCGTCTTCCGACGCGCCAAGGCGGTCGGTCGGCCCTGCCTGCTCGGCGACATCGGCAAGTGCGCCGCGCCGTGCGTCGGCCGGGTGAGTGCGGAGGAGCACCGCGCGATCGTCGACGACTTCCTGGCGTTCATGGGCGGTCAGACCGCGGGCTTCACCCGGCGCATCCAGAAGCGCATGCGCGAGGCGTCCGAGGCGCAGGAGTACGAGCTCGCCGCACGACTCCGCGACGACCTCGCCGCCCTCAAGCGGGTGCTCGAGAAGCAGACGGTCGTCCTCGGCGACGGCACCGATGCCGACGTGCTCGGCTTCGAGATCGACCCGCTCGAGGTCGCGGTGCAGATCTTCTCCGTGCGCGGCGGGCGCATCCGTGGCCAGCGGGGATGGGTCGCCGACCGCGCCGACGACACCGACGTGCCCGAGCTCGTCCAGCGCGCGCTCGTGACGCTGTACGGCGAGTCGGCGTCCGAGGCGGTGCCACGCCAGGTGCTCGTGCCAGAGCTGCCGGCGGACGCCGACGTCGTCACCGAGCTGCTCACGGAGCTGCGCGGGGGCCCGGTCACCATCCGCGTGCCCCGCCGCGGCGACAAGAAGCGGCTGATCGAGACGGTCGAGCAGAACGCGCACCAGTCGATGGCCCGCCACAAGATGAAGCGGGCCGGCGACCTCACCGCACGCAGCAAGGCGCTGGAGGAGATCCAGGACTCACTGAGCCTGCCCACGGCCCCGCTGCGCATCGAGTGCTACGACGTCTCCAACCTCCAGGGCACCGAGATCGTGGCGTCGATGGTGGTGTTCGAGGACGGCCTCCCGCGCAAGTCCGAGTACCGGCGCTTCACGATCCGGCACGAGGGCCAGAGCGACGTCGCCGCCATGCACGAGGTCATCACCCGTCGGCTTGAACGACTTCTCAAGGCCCGCGCCGACGGTGCCGATGAGAAGGGCGTCGATCCAGAGACCGTCCCCCGCGGCTATGCCCCTAGTGCGGGGGGACCCCCAGTGCCGAAGAAGTTCGCCTACGCGCCGTCGCTGATCGTCGTCGACGGGGGACCGCCGCAGGTCGCGGCCGCGCAGGCGGCCATGAACGACCTCGGCGTTGACATCCCGCTAGTTGGTCTCGCAAAGCGGCTGGAAGAAGTCTGGCTCCCAGATGACAGTGACCCCATCGTGTTACCCCGCACGAGCGAGGGGCTCTACCTGCTCCAGCGGGTGCGTGACGAGGCCCACCGGTTCGCGATCGCCCACCACCGGCAGCGCCGGGCCAAGGCGATGACCGGCAGCGTCCTCGACGACGTGCCCGGCCTCGGTCCCACGCGTCGCCGTGCCCTGCTCAAGAAGTTCGGTTCGGTCAAGAAGCTGCGGGCCGCCAGTGTCGACGAAGTCGCAGAAGTCCCCGGCATCGGCTCCGCTACGGCACAATCCATCGTGGCGGCCCTGTCGGGCGACACCCCGGCGCCCGCCGTCGACATGGCGACTGGCGAGATCCTGGAGGACCGATGAGCTCTTTGTCCAAGCTCGTGCTGGTCACGGGCATGACCGGAGCCGGCAAGGGCACGGCGGCCAAGGGGCTCGAGAAGCTCGGCTACTACGTCATCGACAACCTGCCCGCCGACGTGCTCGTCGAGACCGTCGAGACCGTCGAGCGGTCCGAGGTCAATGACCAGCTGGCCGTCGTCGTCGACGCACGCTCCGGTCCGTTCTTCGACCGGTTGGTCGACGTGCTCGAGGAGCTGCGTGCCAAAGGCACCTCCACCCAGATCCTGTTCCTCGAGGCGGCCGACGAGGTCCTGGTCCGCCGCCAGGAGGCGGCCCGTCGTCCGCACCCGCTCAGCCGCGAGGGCCGGCTCATGGACGGCTTCGACCGTGAGCGCGAGCTGCTGAGCCGCCTTCGAGGCCGCGCCGACATCGTCGTCGACACCACGAACCTCAACGTCCACCAGCTGGGCCAGCGCATCCAGGCGGCGTTCGAGGACGACGACAGCAAGGGGCTGCGAGCCTCCGTCGTGTCGTTCGGGTTCAAGTACGGCATCCCCATCGACGCCGACATGGTGGCCGACATGCGGTTCCTGCCCAATCCGTTCTGGATCGACGAGCTGCGTCCACTCACCGGACTCGACGAGCCGGTGCGCGACTACGTCCGCAAGCAGCCCCGGTCTGAAGAGTTCCTCGACCGCTACGAAGGCCTGGTCGCGCTGCTCACCGACGGCTTCCTGCACGAGGACAAGCACTTCCTGACCATCGCGATCGGCTGCACCGGGGGTCGACATCGCAGCGTCGCGATGGCCGAGGCGTTCGCCGAGCGACTGCGGGCCCACGACGTCCGCACCCTGGTCGTCCACCGAGACCTCGGCAGAGAATGACTGCTGTCGTCGCCCTCGGCGGCGGGCATGGGCTGGCGGCAAGCCTCTCCGCCCTACGGCTGCTGGAGACCGATCTCACCGGCGTCGTCACGGTGGCCGACAACGGCGGCTCGTCCGGGCGCCTGCGCGACGAGCTCGGCGTGCTGCCACCCGGCGACCTCCGGATGGCCCTGGCCGCGCTCTGCGCCGACGACGAGTGGGGCCGGCAGTGGGCTGCGATCCTGCAGCACCGGTTCGACGGCAACGGTCCGCTGCACGACCACGCCGTCGGCAACCTGCTGATCGCCGCCATCTGGGAGATCCTCGGCGACCACGTCGGCGGGCTCGACCTCGTCGGGCAGCTGCTCGGCGCCCGGGGCCGGGTGCTGCCGATGGCCGCGGTCCCGCTCGACATCGAGGCCGACGTCCACCTGCGGTCCGCACCCGATCGGCTCACGCTGGTGCGCGGCCAGGTGCAGGTCGCGAGCGTGGACGGGCAAGTCGTCACTGTCCGGCTCGACCCCAACGACCCGCCGGCCTGCCCCGAAGCCGTCCAAGCGGTGAAGGACGCCGACTGGGTGGTCATCGGACCGGGATCCTGGTTCACCAGCGTCATGCCCACCCTGCTCGTGCCCGGGTTGCGCGACGCCCTCGTCGGCACCAGCGCCCGACGCATCCTGGTGCTGAATCTCCAGGAGCAGGAGGGCGAGACCGAGGGGCTCTCACCCACCGACCACCTCGAGGTGCTCTCGGCGCATGCTCCTGACTTGAGCATCGACGTGGTGGTCGCCGACACCTCGCTGTCCGACACCCGGGGCAGCCTCGACACCGTCGCCCGTGAGCTCGGCGCCCGGCTCGTCCTCGCCGAGGTCGCCACCGGCCCCGGATCGGATCAGCACGACCCACAGCGTCTTGCCGAGGTTTTCCGCGCAATCTTGCCCAGCCCGGTTGAGCGCGGGGAATAGAGTGACACTGTTCATCACGACGGCCGAGGAGTTCACCACATGGCCATGACGGCCCAGGTCAAGTCTGAGCTCTCGAGCACGGCGATCACCAAGTCCTGCTGCCGCAAGGCCGAAGTCTCCTCGATGCTCCGATTCGCCGGCGGACTCCACATCGTCGCCGGCCGCCTCGTCATCGAGGCCGAGCTCGACACCGGGGCAGCGGCCCGTCGCCTGCGCACCAACATCGCCGAGGTCTACGGCCACGACAGCGAGGTCGTCGTCATGCAGGGCAGCGGCCTGCGCAAGGGCACCCACTACATCGTGCGGGTGGCGAAGGACGGCGAGGTCCTGGCCCGGCAGACGGGCCTGGTCGACTCCGGCGGCCGTCCAGTACGAGGCCTCCCACCGCAGGTCGTCTCCGGCACGTCCTGCGACGCCGTCGCTGCGTGGCGCGGCACGTTCCTCGCACACGGCTCGCTCACCGAGCCCGGCCGATCCTCGTCACTCGAGGTCAGCTGCCCCGGACCTGAAGCCGCACTCGCGCTCGTGGGCGCCGCCCGACGGCTCGGCATCAGCGCCAAGGCGCGCGAAGTGCGTGGCGTCGACCGCGTGGTCATCCGCGACGGTGAGGCCATCGGTGCGTTGCTCACCCGCCTCGGCGCTCATGAGTCGCTGCTGGCCTGGGAGGAGCGCCGCATGCGCCGCGAAGTGCGGGCCACGGCCAACCGGCTGGCGAACTTCGACGACGCCAACATGCGCCGTTCCGCGCGCGCCGCGGTGGCCGCGGGAGCGCGCGCACAACGTGCCCTCGAGATCCTCGGTGACGACGTGCCCGACCACCTCAAGATGGCCGGCACACTGCGCGTCGAGCATCGTCAGGCCAGCCTCGAGGAGCTCGGACAGCTGCACGACCCGCCGCTCACCAAGGACGCCATCGCCGGCCGCATCCGTCGCCTGCTCGCCATGGCCGACAAGAACGCCGAGGAGCTCGGCATCCCTGACACCGAGGCCGGTCTTGGCGAGGCAGCCCTGCCAGAGGCCTGACACCGGGTCTGCGCGGCGCACTCGTTAGTCTGGACTCACAAGACCTTCGACTGCAGGAGCATCCCCGCCGTGACCGTTCGCGTAGGCATCAATGGCTTTGGCCGCATCGGCCGCAACTTCTATCGCGCGGCCCGAGCTGCCGGCGCCGACATCGAGGTCGTCGCCGTCAACGACCTCACCGACAACGCGACGCTCGCGCACCTGCTCAAGTTCGACTCGATCCTGGGCCGGCTCGACGGCGACGTCAGCCACACCGGCGAGTCGATCACCGTCGGTGACGAGAAGATCATGGCCTTCGAGGAGCGAGACCCGGCCAAGCTCGACTGGGCGTCCGTGGGCGCCGACATCGTCATCGAGTCCACCGGCTTCTTCACCGATGCCACCAAGGCCACGGCGCACGTCGACGGCGGAGCGAAGAAGGTCATCATCTCGGCGCCGGCCAAGAACGAGGACGTCACCGTCGTCATGGGGGTGAACCACGACCAGTACGACCCCGCGGCCCACACGGTGATCTCGAACGCCTCCTGCACCACCAACTGCCTCGCTCCGCTGGCCAAGGTCCTGCACGACAGCCTCGGTATCGAGAAGGGTCTGATGACCACGATCCACGCGTACACGCAGGACCAGAACCTGCAGGACGCCCCGCACTCGGACCTGCGTCGCGCCCGCGCGGCCGCGATCAACCTGGTGCCGACCTCCACCGGCGCCGCGAAGGCCATCGGCCTGGTACTGCCGGAGCTGAAGGGCAAGCTCGACGGCTACGCGATCCGCGTGCCGGTGCCGACCGGGTCGGCCACCGATCTCACGGTCAACGTCTCGCGAGAGACGAGCGTCGAGGAGGTCAACGAGCTCTTCAAGGCCGCTGCCGACGGACCCCTCGGCCAGTACCTCACCTACTCCGAGGCACCCATCGTCTCCTCCGACATCGTCACCGACCCCGCCTCCTGCATCTACGACGCGCCGCTCACGAAGGTCATCGGCGACCAGGTGAAGGTGGTCGGCTGGTACGACAACGAGTGGGGCTACTCCAACCGGCTGGTCGACCTGGTCAACCACGTCGGCGCCTCCCTCTGACGCGCTGCCTGACTCATCCATGAAGACCATCGACGATCTGGGTGACCTGCGCGGACGTCGCGTGCTCGTTCGCAGCGACCTCAACGTGCCGCTCGACGGCACGACGATCACCGATGACGGCCGGGTGCGCGCCAGCGTCCCGACCATACGACGGCTCTCCGACGCCGGCGCCCGGGTGCTGGTCACCGCGCACCTGGGTCGGCCCAAGGGCGAGCCTGACCTCTGGCTCTCGCTCAGACCGGTCGCCGAACGCCTCGCCGAGCTGCTCGGCTCACCGGTGCTGTTCGCCAACGACACGGTCGACGAGGAGGCCCAGCACATCGCAGCGGCGATGAAGGACGGTGAGGTCGCCGTCCTCGAGAACGTCCGCTTCAACGCCGGCGAGACCAGCAAGGACGACACCGAGCGCGGAGCCTTCGCCGACCAGCTGGCCGCACTCGCCGACGTGTTCGTCTCCGACGGGTTCGGCGCGGTGCACCGCAAGCACGCGAGTGTCTACGACGTCGCCGCCCGGCTTCCTTCCGCGGTCGGTGGCCTGGTGCAGGCCGAGATCGACGTGCTGGAAAGACTGACGACGAACCCGGAGCGGCCGTACGTCGTCGTGCTCGGCGGGTCGAAGGTCTCCGACAAGCTCGGTGTCATCGACAACCTGCTCGCGCAGGCCGACAGCCTGCTCATCGGCGGCGGCATGGTGTTCACGTTCCTCGCCGCCCAGGGCCACGAGGTCGGCTCGTCGCTGCTGGAGGACGACCAGCTCGACGTGGTCAGGGGCTACATCGAGCAGGCGGCCGACAAGGGCGTCGACCTCGTGCTGCCCACTGACATCGTCGTCGCACCAGAGTTCGCCGCGGACGCGCCGCCCACCACCGTGGCCGCCGACGCGATGCCGTCCGACCAGATGGGCCTCGACATCGGCCCCGACTCGGCCGAGCAGTTCGCCGACGTCATCCGGTCCGCACACACGGTGTTCTGGAACGGCCCGATGGGCGTCTTCGAGATGGAAGCGTTCGCGGCCGGCACCAAGACCGTGGCCCAGGCCCTCACCGAGATCGAAGGACTCTCCGTCGTCGGCGGAGGCGACTCAGCCGCAGCCGTGCGCCAGCTCGGTTTCGACGACGACCAGTTCGGGCACATCTCCACCGGGGGTGGCGCCAGCCTCGAGTACCTCGAGGGCAAGACCCTGCCCGGACTCGCGATCTTGGAGGAAGCATGACTCGGACACCACTGATGGCGGGCAACTGGAAGTCCAACCTCAACCACCAGGAGGCCGTCGTCCTGGTGCAGAAGCTGGCCTGGACGCTGCAAGACAAGAAGCACGACCCCGAGAAGGCGGAGGTGGCGGTCATCCCGCCGTACACCGACATCCGTGGCGTGCAGACCCTCGTCGACGGCGACCGTCTCACGATCCGATACGGCGCGCAGGACGTCTCCGAGCACGACGGCGGTGCCTACACCGGGGAGATCTCGGCCGACATGCTCGCGAAGCTCGGCTGCTCCTACGTCGTCGTCGGTCACTCCGAACGACGCGAGCACCACGGCGAGAGCGACGCACTCGTGAACGCCAAGGCGGTGCGGACGCTGGCCGCGGACATGACGCCCATCGTGTGCGTGGGCGAGGGACTGGAGATTCGTCAGGCTGGCGACCACGTCGCGTACACGCTGGCCCAGATCGACGGCTCGCTGTCCGGACTCAGCGCCGAACAGGTCGCGGGACTCGTGGTCGCCTACGAGCCGGTGTGGGCCATCGGCACTGGTGAGGTGGCCACGCCCGAGGACGCCCAGGAAGTTTGCGCAGCGATTCGTTCGCGAGTATCCGAGACCTTCTCGCCCGAAACCGCGGAGTCGTTGCGTATCCTTTACGGCGGATCGGTCAAGGCGGCGAACATCGCCGCGATCATGGCGCAGCCCGATGTGGACGGCGCACTGGTCGGCGGTGCGAGTCTCCAGGCGGAGGAATTCGCCGCCATCGCCCGGTTCTACGACATGCCGAACCTCGGCTCATGACCCCGACGAGCACGATGAAAGGCAAGAAGAAGTGATCATTCTCTTCTCCGTCGTCCTCACGATCGCCAGCCTGCTGATGATCGTCCTGATCCTCATGCACAAGGGGCGTGGCGGCGGCCTGTCCGACATGTTCGGCGGCGGCGTCTCCAGCTCCCTGGGCGGATCGTCGGTGGCCGAGCGCAACCTCGACCGCATCACGGTCGGCATCGCCGTCGTGTGGGTCGTCAGCATCGTCGCGCTCGGTCTGCTCCTGAAGGTGAGCAACTGACATGGCCGCGGGTGCGATCCGGGGCAGCCGCATCGGCGCCGGCCCCATGGGAGAGGCCGAGCGCGGGGAGGCGGCACCGCGTCAGCTGGTGACGTACTTCTGCGTCAACGACCACGTGACCGAGCTCCAGTTCTCGGTCGAGGCGGAGATCCCGGAGTCCTGGGACTGCCCTCGGTGCGGCATGCCGTCGAGCGTCGACGAGAACGATCGCCCGACCGCCCCCAAGATCGAGCCGTACAAGACCCACCTGGCCTACGTGAAGGAACGCCGGAGTGAGAAAGAGGCGGCCGAGATCCTCACCGAGGCTATCGAGACACTGCGCAGCAAGCGCAAGTCCGGCGAAGTCATCTTCTAGCCCTCGCGGGCTGACGCTGCGTCCTCGTCGAGGAACCAGAGGGTTTGTTGCAATCCTCGTGCACCTCGTGCTGGTGTCTGGTCGATCGAGCCTTCAGCAGCGAGCGCTCGGGCGACTGCGTCGGCCTTCTCTCGTCCCGACACGAGGAACCAGACGGACTCGGCGTGGTTGAGGGCGGGGAACGTCATCGAGATGCGCACGGCTGGTGGCTTGGGGGAGTCGAAGAGCTCGACGCAGTCGCGGTCAGCCTCGTGCAGCTGGGGGTGGTGCGGGAACAGCGAGGCGACATGGCCGTCGGGGCCCACGCCGAGCAGCACGACGTCGAACGGCTCGTCGGGAAGCGTTGCGGCGTACTGGTCGGCGACCTCGGCGGCGCTCAGCGCGCAGTCGTTGCCGGCGACACTGTGCACGCGGGTCGCGCCCACGCGGTCGAGGAAGGCGTCGCGGGCCTGCTGGTCGTTGCGGTCGGCATGCCCCTCGGGCACGAACCGCTCGTCGCCGAACCAGAAATCGACGTCCGCCCAGTCGGCGGAGTCCGCGTCGATCCGCTCATAGGCGGCCGTGGCGATCGTGCCTCCCGTCAGCACGATCCGTGGCGTGCGCCCTTGCGCCTGGAGACCGGCAACAAGTGTGGTGAGCCGCTCGGCGATCGCCTGGGCCAGCGCATCCGCGTCCGGCAAGATCTCAATGCTCATGCGAGCAGGTGCTTGACGGTCTCGGCGTAGATGTTGTCGGCGTCGAGGCGGCGCAGGTCCTCGGCCAGGAGCTCGGCCACCGTGCGGCGACCCAGCGGTACCTCGCGTGGTGCAGAACCGGGCACGCTGAACTGGCACGACGTCGAGTCGATGCGCTCGATCGTGACGTCGCCGTCGGCCATGTGCAGGACGACCTTGGAGATCTGGTCCATGTCGCCCCGGCGCTCCGTGATGTGGACCTTCAGCCGGCTCTCCAGCCAGGCGATCAGAAGCGTGGCCACCGGATTGCCCGGGCGGAACTCCACCGAGCCGCCGGTGACCTTGCCGGTCGACTGGTCCAGCGCGGCCGCGAGGATCGCGCGCCACGGCGTGAGGCGGGTCCACGTGAGGTCGGTGTCGCCGGGCGCGTAGTGCCGGGCCGTGGTCTTCAGCGCCCGGACGGGTGACGTGCTGCTCTCCGCATCGGTGAGGCGCCGCCGTGCGAGCCGGCCGATCGCGTCGGCGGACGGATCGGACGGCGCGTTGGTGGGCCACCAGGCGACGACGGGGGAGTCAGGCAGCAGCAGCGGCAGCACGACCGAGTCAGCGTGCTTGACCAGAGGTCCGGACATCCGGAGCAGGACCGACTCCCCGGCGGAGTCCTCACCGATCTTGACCTTCGCGTCGAGCCGCGGCGCTCCGCGTCCGTCACCGAGCACGATGCCCAGGACGCGGGCCGGGTGCTCGCGCGACAGGATGGCCGCCGTCTGCAGCGCATCGCCGACAGAGTCGTTGTCGGTGACCACCAGCAGCGTCAGCACCATGTCCATGGCCGGACTGCCGGCGGCGATGCGGGCCGTGACCATCGCCCGCGCGATGTCGGACGACGTGGTGCTCCTCAGGGAGATCGACATCAGGGCCGCCTCCAGGTGCGCCCGTCACGCGCGATCATCTCGTCGGCCGACGCCGGACCCCACGTTCCGGACGTGTAGGTGTCGATGCTGGTCTGGCGCGACCAGTGCTCGATGACCGGGTCGAGGATCTCCCACGCCAGCTCGACTTCTTCGTGCTGCGGGAACAGCGGCGGGTCGCCGAGGAGCACGTCGAGGATGAGGCGCTCGTAGGCCTCTGGGCTGCTCTCGACGAAGGCCCCGCCGTAGGCGAAGTCCATCAGCACGTCGCGGATCTCCATGGTGGTGCCAGGCACCTTGGCGCCGAACCGCACCGTGACCCCTTCGTCGGGCTGGATCCGCATCACCAGCGCGTTCTGGCCCAGCTCCTCGATGTCGTGCTTGGCGAACGGCTGGTGCGGCGCCCGCTTGAACACCACGGCGACCTCGGTGACGCGCCGGCCGAGGCGCTTGCCGGTGCGCAGGTAGAACGGCACGCCGGCCCAGCGTCGGGTGGCGATGTCGATGCGCACCGCCGCATACGTCTCGGTGGTGGACTTCTGGGGGATGCCCTGCTCCTCGAGGTAGCCGACGACCTTCTCACCACCGGCCCACCCGGCGACGTACTGGGCGTGGGCGGTGTGGAAGTCGAGGCGGGACGTGGGCCGGGCGTTGGCCAGGATCTTCTGCTTCTCCATCCGGAGGCTCGATGCCTTGAACGAGACCGGTTCCTCCATGGCGATGAGCGCCATCAGCTGCAACAGGTGGTTCTGGATGACGTCGCGCGCGGCGCCGATGCCGTCGTAGTAGCCGGCCCGGGTGCCGATGCCGATGTCCTCGGCCATGGTGATCTGCACGTGGTCGACGTAGTTGCCGTTCCAGATCGGCTCGAACATCCCGTTCGCGAACCGGAACGCCAGGATGTTCTGCACCGTCTCCTTGCCGAGGTAGTGGTCGATGCGGAACACGCTCTCGGGCGGGAACACGTCGTCGAGGATCCCGTTGAGCTCTCGTGCAGACGCGAGATCGTGTCCGAACGGCTTCTCGATGACGACCCGGCGCCAGCCTTCATTCGCCGTTGCGAGTCCGTGCTTCTTGAGCTGGGAGACGACCACCGGGAACAAGGCGGGCGGGATGGAGAGGTAGAACGCGTGGTTGCCGTTGGTGCCCTGCTGCTCGTCGAGCTCGTGCATCGTGTCGGCCAGGCGCTTCCACGCGGCGTCGTCGTCGAACTCCCCTGGCACGAACCGGATGCCGGCGACGAGCTGCTTCCAGACGGTGTCGCGCCACGGAGTGCGGGCGCCGTCGCGAGCCGCCTGCTTGATGAGCGCAGTGAACTCCTTGTGACCGAAGTCCTGCCGGGCGAAGCCGACGAGTGCGAATCCGGGGGGCAGCAGGCCGCGGTTGGCCAGGTCGTAGACGGCCGGGATGAGCTTCTTGCGGGCGAGGTCGCCGGTGACTCCGAACATGATCAGGCTGCACGGACCGGCAATCCGGGGGAGTCGGCGGTCCTGCGGGTCGCGCAGCGGGTTCTGGCGGATGCTCATCCGAGCAGGAGCTCACGCAAGAGGGGGAGGGCGGCCTCAGCGTCCGAGAGATGAAGCCTGAGCACGGGACGCCCGTGCCGGCGGAGGACCTGGGCGTCGCCGGCGGCCTGGGAAGCGATGAACTCGCCGAAGGTGAAGTCGCGACCTCCCACCGGGAGGTCGTCGACCGGGTCCGACGTGAGCTGGAGGTAGACGCCGGTGCCCGGACCGCCCTTGTGGTACTGCCCGGTGGAGTGCAGGAACCGCGGTCCCCAGCCGAACGTGACCGGACGTCCGGTGCGTCGGGCCAGCGCCTCGCGGAGGCCGGCGTACTCGGCCAGGCCGATGCGGTCGAGGTAGGCCTGGACGGAGACGTAGCCGTGGAACAGGTCGAGCTCGGCGAGCAGGTCATCGACGGCCGTCCCGAGGTCGGAAGCATTCGTGCCGTATGCCGCGACCCCCTGCGACTCCAGGTCGGGCTGCTCGCCGTCGCTGCCCTGGCCCAGCAGATCCCGGGCGGCCTGCTTGGCGCTCTCGACATCGGGCTGGTCGAACGGGTTGATGCCCAGGAGCTGTCCGGCCACCGCCACGGCCGTCTCCCAGACGAGCATCTGCGCACCGAGCCCACCACGCACGCCCGCCGACCAGCCGGACTGCGCCTCGGGTGCGTCTGAGCTGCCCAGGGCGACGAGGACGGTGTCGGCGGTGCTCGGGTTGAAGTTGACGGCGTTCTCGAACGGCACGACGACGGGGAGTATCCCCTTGCCCAGCTTGCCGGTGGACTCGGCGACCAGCTGCTCGATCCAGTCGCCGAGCCCGTGGCGGGTCTGGTCGGCGAGCACGAGCTTGTCGACGCCGTGCTGGTTGGCGACGCCCAGGGCGACGCCGAGCCGCAGCGCCGGGTTGTCGCCGCTGTCGGCGGCGACGGTCGGCTGCACGGCCTCGGCCTCGTCCAGCAATTGGTCGATCGGCGCGCCGGCGAGTCCGGCGGGCACGAGGCCGAAGGCAGTGAGCGCGGAGTAGCGGCCACCGACGTTCGGGTCGGCGCGGAAGACTCGATAGCCGGCCTCGGTCGCCTCCTGGTCGAGAGGGGAGTCCGGGTCGGTGACGACGACGATGTGCCTGGCCGGATCAAGCCCGGCAGCGATGAACGCCTGCTCGTAAGCGCGCTTCAGGCTGTCGGTCTCGACCGTGCCGCCCGACTTGCTCGACACCACGACGACGCTGCGCTCCAGACGGTCGTTCAGGGCTCGGCTGACCATGTCGGGCTGCGAGGAGTCGAGCACGGTCAGCTCCACACCTGCGGTCGCACAGATGACCTCGGGTGCGAGTGATGAGCCTCCCATGCCGCACAGCACGACATGGTCGAGCTCGCGCTCGGTGAGGTCGGCACGAAGAGTCGCGATCTCCTCGACGAGCGGCCGTGACGTCGTGGCCAGTGACGTCCACGCCAGACGCTTCTTCGCCTCGGACTCCGCTGCCTCACCCCACAGCGTCGGGTCCTGGTCGGCGATCCGGGACGCCACCTGGTCGTCGACGGCGCGGTGGAGCGTCTGCTCGAACTCGCGTTCGTGCGCAATCGCCAGGGTGACGTCGAAGGGTGATGAGGCCATCGGTCAGGCCTTGTCGAGCTCGTTCGACACGGTGTCGAGCAGCTCGGCCCATGACGTGTCGAACTTGTCGACTCCCTCCGTCTCGAGGACGGCGACCACGTCGTCATAGCTGATGCCGTCGCGCTCGAGGGCGGCGATGACGTCACGGGCGTCGTCGTAGGTGCCGTGCACGGTGTCGCCCCGTACCTCGCCGTGGTCGGCAAAGGCGTCCATCGTCTTCTCGGGCATCGTGTTGACCGTGTTGGCGACGACGAGCTCGCTGACGTACATCGTGTCCGGGTAGTCCGGATCCTTGACTCCGGTGGACGCCCAGAGCGGACGCTGGGTGTTGGCGCCCTTCGCGGCCAGCTCCTGGAAGCGCGGCGAGCCGGCCACCTTCTCGTACTGCTCATAGGCGAGGCGCGCGTTGGCGATGGCGGCCTTGCCGCGCAACGGGTGGTCGTCACCGAGCCGCTTGTCGATCTCGGTGTCGACCCGGCTGACGAAGAACGACGCCACCGAGCGGATGTCCGCGAGGTCGTGCCCGTGCTCGGCGGCCTGCTCGAGCCCGGCCAGGTACGCGTCCATGACGCCGCGGTAGCGGTCGAGCGAGAAGATCAGCGTGACGTTGACGCTGATGCCCTTGGCGATGGTCGCGGTGATCGCCGGCAGTCCTTCCTCGGTGGCCGGGATCTTGATGAACAGGTTCGGACGGTCGACGCGGCGCCACAGCTTCTCAGCCAGCTCGATGGTGTGGTCGGTGTCGCGGGCGGCGCCGGGGTCGACCTCGATGGACACGCGTCCGTCCTGACCGTCGGTGGCGTCGTACACGCCGCGCAGGACGTCACACGCCTCTGGACGTCGGTGGTGGTGATCTCGAAAACGGCGTCGTCGACGCTCGCGCCTGACTGCTTGAGCTCGGCGACCTGGTCGGCGTACTGCTCTCCGTCGGAGAGGGCGGTCGCGAAGATCGTCGGGTTCGTGGTGACGCCGACGACGCCGGAGGACTCGACGAGCTCGGCGAGACCACCGGTGACGATGCGCTCGCGGGAGAGGTCGTCCAGCCAGATGGCCACCCCGGCATCGGTGAGGGCTTGCAGGCGGTCGTTCATGCGGTCTCCTTAGCGGGACGGGATCAGTGGGGCGCGTCCTCGTTGTCGCCGGGGCCGACCGGCCCGGCCGGACGCGCGTGGAACCCGACGGGCTCGGTCGACGCGGCCGCCGCGATCGACTCGTGCGCGGCGACGACGACGGCACTCGCCGTGATGCCGAACTCCTCGTACAGCGTCGCGTAGTCTGCCGAGGCGCCGAAATGCTCGAGACTGACGGTGCGCCCTGCGTCGCCGACGACGTCGCGCCAGCCGAAGGAGACGCCGGCCTCGACCGACACCCGGGCGCGGACGGCCGGTGGGATGACGGTGTTGCGGTAGGCGACGTCCTGCAGCTCGAACCACTCACGGCAGGGCATCGACACGACACGGGCCTGAACGCCGTCGGCGGCCAGCAGCTCGCGGGCCTCGACGGCCAGCTGGACCTCCGAACCGGTGGCGACGATCACGACGTCGGGCTCGCCGTCACTGTCGAGCAGAACGTAAGCGCCGCGGGCGACGCCGCCGACGTCGGCGAACCCGCTCGAGCCGCCGCGGGGGAAGGTCGGCACGTTCTGCCGGCTGAGCGCCAGCGCCACCGGGCGGTTGGTGATGCCGAGCAGGGTGCGCCAGGCGGCCACGGTCTCGTTGGCGTCGGCCGGGCGGACGACGTCGAGCCCGGGAATGGCGCGCAGCGCGGCCAGGTGCTCGACCGGCTGGTGGGTGGGCCCGTCCTCACCCAGCCCGATCGAGTCGTGCGTCCAGACGTAGGTGACCGGCAGCTCCTGCAGTGCGGCGAGACGGACGGACGGCCGCATGTAATCGCTGAACACGAGGAACGTGCCGCCATACGGACGGGTGGGTCCGTGCAGGGCGATGCCGTTGAGGACGGCGCCCATCGCGTGCTCGCGGATGCCGAAGTGCATCACGCGGCCGTACCAGTCGCCCTGGAACTCCTTGGTGGAGCGATCCGGCGGGATGAACGACGGCTCGCCGTCAGGGCTGGTGTTGTTGGAGCCGGCGAGGTCGGCCGAGCCGCCCCACAGCTCGGGCAGCGCGGGCGCCGCGGCCGTCAGGAACTCGCCGGACGCCTTCCGGGTGGCCACGCCCTTCTGGTTGGCGGGGTAGTCGGGCAGGTCCGCGTCCCAGCCGCTCGGGAAGGGCGCGGGACGTCAAGCGGTCGAGCAGTGCCTTGCCCTCCGGATTGCCGGCGACCCAGGCGTCGAGCTGCTGCTGCCACTCGGCGTGGGCCTCAGCACCGCGCTCTCGGGCCTCACGGGTGTGGGCGAGCACCTCGTCGGCGACGATGAACGACTCCTCGGGGTCGAACCCGAGCTCCTTCTTGGTGGCCGCGACCTCCTCGGCTCCGAGCGCGGATCCGTGGGCGGCTCCGGTGTTCTGGGCGTCCGGCGCGGGCCAGGCGATGATCGTGCGCAGCACGATGAGGCTCGGACGATCGGTGACGTCGCGCGCCGCGGCATACGCGTCGTGCAGGGCGACGACGTCCTCGTCGTAGCCGGTGCCGCCGTTGGTCCAGTCCACCGTCTGCACGTGCCAGCCATAGGCCTCGTAACGCATCGCGACGTCCTCGCTGAACGCGATGTCGGTGTCGTCCTCGATGGAGATCTGGTTGGAGTCGTAGAGCACGGTGAGGTTGCCGAGCCGTTGGTGACCCGCCAGCGACGACGCCTCGGACGCCACGCCCTCCTGCAGGTCGCCGTCGGACGCGAAGACGTACACGTCATGGTCGAAGACGCTCTCGCCCGGCGCGGCGTCGGGGTCGAGCAGGCCGCGCTCGCGTCGAGCCGCCATCGCCATGCCGACCGCGTTGCCGACGCCCTGGCCGAGTGGCCCGGTGGTGACCTCGACACCTGGCGTGTGGTGGTGCTCGGGGTGGCCGGGCGTCTGGCTGCCCCACGTGCGGAGGCTCTTGAGGTCGTCGAGCGTCATCGGGTAGCCGGCGAGGAAGAGCTGGATGTACTGGGTGAGGCTCGAGTGGCCGCACGACAGGACGAACCGGTCGCGGCCGGGCCAGAGCGGGTCGGCAGGGTCGTGCCGCATGATCTTCTGGTAGAGCAGGTAGGCGGCGGGAGCGAGGCTCATGGCGGTGCCGGGATGTCCGTTGCCGGCCTTCTCCACCGCGTCCGCGGCCAGCAGGCGGATGGTGTCCACCGCGGTGTCGTCGAGCTTGTTCCAGTCCAGTGACGGTGTTGTCGTGGCCACTCGCATCGCTCCTGATCTCGCGTCGGGAAGATCGCCTCGACGACTTTCGAGCCGTCGCCTCGACCCTACTAGCGTGGCATTAGACTCGCCCCCGTGAGTGCACTCGAAACGCCGGTGGCGCACGGCGCCATCCAGCCGACTCGCACCCACCTTCCCGGAGTCGTCGGCGCCTACGTCGCACTGATGAAGCCGCGCATCATCGAGCTGCTGCTGCTCACCACCGTTCCGGTCATGTTCCTCGCCGCCCGCGAGGTCCCGTCGCTGTGGCTGGTGGTCGCCACGGTCGTCGGCGGCACCTTGTCGGCGGGTAGCGCGAACGCGCTCAACTGCGTCTTCGACGCCGACATCGACACCAAGATGCGCCGCACGTCCCGACGTCCGCTGCCACGGCACCAGGTCTCGACCCGAGCTGCCCTGGTGTTCGGGCTGGTGCTCGGTGTCGTCTCCACCGTGTGGCTCGGCCTGCTGGTCAACTGGCTCTCGGCCGGTCTCGCCCTCGCAGCGAACGTGTTCTACGTCGTCGGCTACACGATGATCCTCAAGCGCCGCACGACCCAGAACATCGTCTGGGGCGGCGCGGCCGGCTGCTTTCCCGCACTCATCGGCTGGACCGCCGTCACCAACGAGCTCGCCTGGACCCCATTCGTCTTGTTCCTCGTGGTCTTCTTCTGGACGCCGCCGCACTTCTGGGCCCTGGCGATGCGCTACCGCGACGACTACGCCGCCGCCGGCGTGCCGATGCTGCCGTCGGTGGCCACGTCGAGCGAGGTCGCCCAGAAGATCGTCACCTACTCCTGGGTCATGGTCATCACGTCGATCGTGCTGTGGCCGGTCGCCGTCACGGGGTGGTTCTACCCCGGCGTGGCGATCATTCTCGGCATCGTGTTCCTCGTCGAGGCCTACGACCTCCGTGCCCGGTCGCGCGACAGCGAGGAGCTGTCCGTCATCAAGCCGATGCGGCTGTTCCACCTCTCCAACGCCTACCTCGCGCTGCTCTTCGTGGCCGCGGCCGCCGATCCGTTCATCCGCATGATTCCCTCCGACTGGGAGCCGTACAACCGCGACGACGGCGAGCTCATCGGCTACCTCGTGACGGACGAGCGCGAGCTCGTCGCCCCCATCAACCTGGTCGGCCATCCGATCGGTGAGGCGATGGAGCGGTTCGCTGCCGAGGACATGCTCGAGAACGCCGGCCTGTCGTACCTCGCCGAACCGTGGCTGCTCCGCCACAACGACGGCTCCGAGCAACGGGTCGTGATCGTCGAGGTCGATGCCGACCACGTCGTGGTCACCGACGCCCAGTTCGCCCTCGTGGTCGGACGCCCTGCCGACATGGTCGATCGCGTCACCCTGTCGGTGCCCACCGACCGCCTTCGCCCCGCATGACTACTTTCCCGAGAAACCGTGCCCTCCTCGCTCATTTAGCGGCGACTGGTCGCTCGAGGCCGGGGTCACGATGCGGGTCCGCGAGGTCGGCCCCGACGACTGGGTGGTCTGGCGCCTGCTCCGGCAGCGCTCGCTGCTGGAGGATCCGCAGGCGTTCGCGGCGTCGGTCGAGCGCTGGACCGGCGACCAGGACCGCGAGGACAACTGGCGGGCACGACTGGCAGCGCCCGGCGCCTGCTTCGTGGCCGAGCACGGTGCCGCACCGGTGGGCATGGTCGCGATCCGCCCCGACGACGAAGGCGACGGCCAGCAGCTGATCTCCATGTGGGTCGCGCCGTCGGCCCGCGGTCGTGGCGTGGGCCGAGCCCTGGTCGGTCGGGTGATCTCGGCGGTCGCCGGCAAGCCGCTGTGGCTCAGGGTCATCGACGGCAACGGGACCGCTATCCGGCTCTACCAGCGCTGCGGGTTCGTGCTCGACGACGCCGACCCAGATGCCGAAGGCTGCCGCGCGATGCACCGTCAGCCCTAGGATCTCCGACATGGACTCGAAGACGATTCTGGCCATTCTCGCGATGCTGTTCAGCGTCGTCAGTGTCTTGCTGTCGGGATGGCTCTCGATCCGAGCGGCCCGAATCCGGCACGAGCTGGATGCCGAACGCGAACGGCGCCAGCAGGAGCAGTCGGCGCTCAAGGCGGCGAAGGGGGTCTACGAGCCGCTCGCCCAGGCGGCGGCCGAGCTGCAGTCGCGCATCTACAACATCGTCGAGACGGGGTGGGTCGACATCGTCGAGCGCTACAAGAGCCATGGCGACTACGCGGTCAACAGCACGGCTTTCCTGTTCGCCCACTACTTCGGCTGGATCGAGGCGCGTCGGCAAGCCGTGCTGGCGTCCAGCGGCGAGGGCGGTCGTGACGAGACCGTGCAGGGGCTCATCGACACGGTCCGCAGTACCTTGCGGCGAAGTGAGGACGACGAGGGCTTCCTGTTCTTCGCCGCCGAGCAGCGCGCCATCGGCGAGGAGATGTTCTCCTGGCAGCCAACCCGGAACGTCGAGACGCGGGAGCCATATGTGTTGGGCTATTCCGCGTTCGCTGCCCGATACCGGGAGGACGGGAATTTTCGGCAGTGGTTCACCTCGATCGACGCCGGCATCGAACGAGTCTCCAGCGGGGACCACCACCGCCTCATCGACATCCACCGTGCACTGGTTGCCCTGATTCTGGAGCTCGACCCGAAGCAGAAGTACACCACCGGATACGCACTTGAACCGATTTCGCCGCCATCCAACGAATCGACACTGGCCTGATGGCCGTCGACCCCACCGGCGCCGATCTCAAGCGCTTTCTCGAGGACGACCCCGGTGGTGAGGTCGTGATGCTCAACCTGCTGCGGTTCGCCGAGGGCGGACGCCCGTCATACGAGCGCTACGCCGAGGAGATCCAGCCGTTCCTGCACAGGGTCGGCGCCCGGGTCGTCTACATGGGCGACTGCTCCACGTCGCTGGTGCCGTCCGACGGCTCCGGATGGGACGCCGTGCTTCTGGTCGCGTACCCGAGCCGCGACGCATTCAGCGCCATGGTGGCCGATCCGGGCTACCAGCGGATCACCCACCTGCGGACCGAGGCGCTCGAGGAGGCAGTCCTCCAGGCCACGACGCCCTGGGCCTAGGTCAACACGCTGGGTTGGTCGGCGCCGACGTCCGCCCTGACGGCCAGCGCCAGGCGGGTTCCGCTCGCGACCAGGATCGCCGCCCCCACGAGGTGTGCCGCCACGAGCGCCACGGGGAGGTCGGTGAAGTACTGGACGAAGCCGATCGTGCCCTGCAGCAGCTCGACGGCGAGGAGAACCAGTGCGAAGCGGCGGGCACTCGTGCCGCGCAGGGCGACGAGCGTGATGAGCGTCAAGGCCACCAGGACGTAGACGCCGGCGGCATGGAGGTGACTCATCACCTGCGGGTCGAGCCCGTTGCGCGGTGAGTCGGCGTCGCCGGCATGCGGTCCGCTGCCGGTGACGACCGTGCCGAGGTAGACGACCACGAGGAGGGTCGCGAACGTGGTCCGGGTGAGGACGACCGACCGGGCCGGAACGGGTATGCCGGCCACACCGCGCACCTGGACGACGAGCAGTATCGATCCGGCGATCAATCCCATCGACAACAGCAGGTGCAGCGCCACGAGCCACGGGTTGAGGTTGGTCAGCACGGTCATGCCGCCGATGACGCCCTGGAACGGGATGCCCAAGGTCAGCACGACGGCGATGCGTCGTGCGGAGCTGGACGCCCCGGACCACCGCCACACGGCGACGAGCGTGCCGACCGCGACGGCGACGAGCACGTACGTGAACATCCGGTTGCCGAACTCGATCACGCCGTGCACGCCGAGCGCGCGATGCGGCACGAACGACTCAGGGGTGCACCGTGGCCAGGTGGGACAGCCGAGGCCGGATCCGGTCAGACGCACCAGGCCGCCGGTGAGCACGATCAGCGTGTTGGCCACGACGGATGCCCATGCCCACCGCTCCACGGCCCGGCGATCGGGCGCGAGAAGTGCGGCTCTCACTCCCACCGGAACGTCCTCGCAGTGAGGAAGCCGGCCCCCAGCGCCCAGACGAGGAGAACGATCACCGGGAGCATGCCGGGCGAGGCGCCGTTGAACGCGTCGCGCAGACCTTGCCCGAGAGCACCCGACGGCAACAGCTCGAGCGCGTGGTGGGTGCTGCCCGGATATCGCTCGAGCGGGACGATGAGTCCGCCACCGACCAGCAGCATGACGTAGACGAGGTTGGCCGCGGCCAGTGTCGCCTCGGCCCGGAGGATCCCGGCGATGAGCAGACCGAGCGACCCGAAGGCGGCCGTGCCGAGCAGGGCCAGCACGACGAGCCAGCCGAATGCCGCGGCTTCACCGCCCGGCTCCCAGCCCACGAGGCGCGCCACCAACATGAGCACGACCAGCTGGACGACCTCGATGACCAGGACAGCGCCGATCTTTCCGCCCATCAGGCCCCAGCGCGGCAGGGGAGTGGCACCGAGCCGCTTGAGGACGCCGTAGCGGCGCTCGAACCCGGTCGCGATGGCCAGCGACGTGAACGACGTCGACATGACCGCGAGTGCCAGCACCCCGGGGGTGATGATGTCGATCGGGCGACCGGGCCCCAGATCGACGATCGCATCGGAGCGTGTGCCCATCACCAGAAGCAGCAGCGGAATGACGAGCGTCAGGAGCAGCTGCTCGCCGTTGCGGGAGAGCAAGCGCAGCTCCATGAGGGCCTGGGCCCGGAGCATCCGGCCGGCGGTCGCTGCGCCCGGGCGTGGGGAGAAGTCGAGCGTCATCGCAGGGCCTTCCCGGTGAGCTCGAGGAAGCGGTCCTCGAGCGTCTGGCGCTCGACGAGAACCGACTCGGCGAGAACGCCCTGGCCGGCGCACCACGCGGTGAGAGTGGCGAGCAGCTCGGGGTCGACATGGCCGGCGATGACGTAATGGCCGGTCTGCGTCTCGTCGACCTTGGTGTCGTGGGGGAGCGCGAGCATCAGGGCCTCGACGTCCAGGCCCGGTCGCGCCGTGAAGCGCACCGTGTTCTTGGCGCCGGACTCCGACAGCTCGGCGGGCGAGCCCGAGGCGATGACCTGACCAGCGTCGACGATGTGGACACGGTCGGAGAGCACTTCAGCCTCGTCCATGAAGTGCGTCGTGAGCACCGTCGTGACGCCGCTGGTTCGGAGCTCGCGGATGAGGTCCCAGGTGGCCCGGCGGGCCTGCGGGTCGAGCCCGGCGGTGGGCTCGTCGAGGAAGAGCAGCTGCGGCCGTCCGATGACGGCCATCGCGAGGCTGAGTCGTTGCTGCTGGCCACCGGAGAGACGTCGGTACGGCGTCCGCCCGCAGGAGCCGAGCCCGAGCCGTTCGACGAGGGCGTCGACATCGAGCGGATGAGCGTGCAGCGACGCCATGTGGCGCAGCATCTCCCCGGCCCGCACGCCAGACCAGGCGCCACCGGACTGCAGCATGACGCCGACCTGGGGCCGCAGCGCCCTAGCGTCGGCGATCGGGTCGAGGCCGAGCACGCGGACGGAGCCCTGCTGGGGACGCCGGAATCCCTCACACGTCTCGATGGTCGTGGTCTTGCCGGCCCCGTTGGGGCCGAGGATCGCCGTGACCTGCCCCGCGCTGACGGTGAGTGACAACCCGTCGACGGCGGTGACGCTCCCGTAGCGCATCACGAGGTCGTGCACCTCGACGGCGGGTTGGCTCACCCGGTCAGTGTAGGGATGCCCCGCTGGTCAGCTCACCAGTAGTGGGCTCTTCCCCCCACTGCGCGACCCGAGGCGCCGAGGATCCAGAGGACGACGCCGACGACCAGCAGGATGGCGCCGATCGTGTAAAGGATGGAGACGTTGAGCAGTGCGCCCAAGATCACCAGAATGACGCCGAGAATGATCACAATTCACTCCTCTTCCTGTGCGGCGACACGGTGTCGTCGCGTAGTCAAGGATCACCCGAATGTCCGTTCGGTGCATCTCGACGGACCGACGTGAAAGTCTGACGCCATGGACCTGCCCGTGATGCCTCCGTTGCAGCCGATGCTGGCGAAATCCGTCAAGGGTGTGCCGGCCGCAGACTCGGTCGACGGCGGGTTGTCGTACGAGCCGAAGTGGGACGGGTTCCGGGCGATCGTGTTCCGCGACGGCGACGAGGTCGTCATCGCCAGCCGATCCACCAAGGAGCTGAACCGCTACTTCCCGGACGTGGTCACCGCGGTGAAGGACAACCTCCCGGAGCGGTGCGTGCTCGACGGGGAGATCGTCGTCGCCCTGGACGGTCGTCTCGACTTCGACGCGCTGAGCCAGCGCATCCACCCCGCGGAGTCGCGGGTGAACATGCTCGCCGAGCAGACGCCGGCGAGCCTGGTGGCTTTCGACCTGATCGCCATCGGAGACGAGTCCCTGCTCGACACGCCGTTCTCCGCGCGGCGCAAGCGGCTGGAGACTGCGCTGGCCAAGGCATCGGCGCCAGTGCACCTCACGCGGCACACGCTCGACGCGGCCGAGGCGGAGGAGTGGTTCGACCAGTTCGAAGGGGCGGGGCTCGACGGCGTCGTGGCCAAGCGGCTCGACGGGTCGTACAAGCCGAACGGCCGCACGATGCTCAAGGTCAAGCACTCGCGCACCGCCGACGTCGTCGTGGCCGGCTACCGCCTGCACAAGACGTCCACACCGGAGCGGCCGCTGCTCGGTTCGATGCTCCTGGGTCTGTACGCCGACGACGGCCGGTTGCAGCACGTCGGCGTCTGCGCGTCGTTCTCCGAGGCGCGTCGGGCGGAGCTGTACGAGGAGCTCGACCCGCTGAAGCGTCGAGTTCGCCGATCATCCCTGGGGCGCGTGGCAGGACGAGGCCGCGCAGGCCAGTGGCCGCCTGCCCGGTGGCCAGAGTCGCTGGTCCGGCACCAAGGACCTCTCCTTCGTCCCGCTGGAGCCGAAGCGCGTCGTCGAGGTCGGCTACGAGCACATGGAGGGCGACCGATTCCGGCACACCGCCCAGTTCAAGCGCTGGCGCGACGACCGCGAGCCCGAGTCCTGCGGTTACGCCCAGCTCGAGGAGGTCGTCGGCTACGACCTCTCCGACGTCCTGACCTAGAGCTTGCGCCCGGCGAACGCCGCGATGCGTTCGTAGGGGTCGGCTTCCGCGGGTGCCTCGACTTCGGCCTCGAACGCGTGGCCGCGGTTCTCCGGCGTGAGCGCCTTCGACATGAAGGCATAGCCGCGCTCGGCCACTTCAGGGGCGAGCGGACGGTCCTGTCCGGTCGCGCGCACGAGGTCCCAGGTGTGGACGGCGAACTCCGCGATCTGCCAGTCGGCCGCCCCTTCCTCGGCCTGATCTTCCTGCTGGTGCCACGCGTGCATCAGGTCGTCGGCGTCGGAGCGGAACCTCGCGGTCCAGTCGCTGGTTACGGGGTCCGGTGGAGCCCGACCAGTCTGGATCACCACCCCGGACGGCCTCGGCGAAGCGACCCGGGGCACCGAGCACGTGCCCGATCAGGTGCGCGACGTCCCAGTCCTCGCAGGGCGTGGGATCGGACAGCTGATCACGGTGGATGGCCGCGAGCACGTCACCGGTCTGGTCGAGGGCACGCGACAACGTGGCGATCGAGTCGTACGGGCTGGACATCAGAGGCTCCCTTCACGGACGTCTGCCTTCGATGTCCACCACCTTTCCGCCGTTGGGCGCGCTTGTCGACCTGAAGTGCCAGGGGCCACGCTGCTGCTCAGGTGAGCGCCGGGACGATCGCCTCACAGAAGTCGTCGGTTCGGCCGGTGGACTCCTTGATGACCTCGAGCTGCGTCGATGAACTCATCGTCGGACGGGTCGGTTGGGGTGTTGCCGTTGTCGATCAGGATGACGGACCGGAACTGACCCGGGTTCCTCCCGATGGCCTTGCCGCTCGAGTTGTAGATGGTGGCGTTGCCGGTCGCAAAGGCCACGATGGTCGAGGTTCCGTCGCCGTTGTCAGTGACCCTGAGGTCCTTGGCGGTCACCGACTCCTTGGTTGTTGCAAACTGCTCGTTCGCCACGTTCGTGAATACCTGGGTGAAGTCGACGTGCTCCGTGTAGTACGGGAGCCCGGACTTGCCCTTCGACCCGATACGGAACGTGCCGTCCGCGACCGAGTCGATGTCGACCGTGAGACCTGATACGTCACAGAAGTCGGTCACGGTCTCGGAGAACTCGTCGTGAAAGGATCCGCTCTCGATGGGCTTGGCTGTGGCAGCCCCAGCACAGAGGGGCACGGTCAATGCGGCCGTGGCCAGGGCGAGGGTGATCAGATGGGGTCTGGGCATGTGAACCTCCGGGAGTTCCCCGATGCAACCCATGGTCCTCGCTCGGGTGCAGGGCGAGCAACAGTCCGACTTGGTGACCTCGCACACCCTGGGCGTGCGTCTCAACCCTCTCGTTGTCGAGCAGGAGTCGAAATCCAAGACGTCATCGCGTGGACTCTCGTACGACACCTTCCGATCTAGCGTCCAAGCATGCTGACCAGTAGAAGCGCCCCAAGACACCCTGCACGAGGCTGCTCTGATCAACCGTGCGCAGCTCCTCACCGACCCTCGAGATATCGGTCGCCGCCGCCATCGACGAGCTCCGAGACATGGGCCGCGGCCGCGCCGACCTCCTGGCGAAGGCTGCCGCCTCACAGATCGGGGCCTACCTCGCCTCGCCGAGAACGGTCGATCCCTGACATCGGCGCCGCTTGAGCGTGGGGTGGAGGCACGACGGCCTGCCGGCGTCGGCGTCATGAACTGACGGTGAACGTCTGCTCCAGCGGCCTGTCTGGCGCGATTTCTGCGATGTCGGGCGTGGACACTGGAGGCATGAAGTTCTACCGCTCCCCCCTCGACTCCGGCGGCTTCGAGTACGCCCGCGACCACGGCGACTCCGGCAGCGCGGACTATTTCGACGATGAGCTCCGCATCTGGGTCGCCTGCGAATCCTCCTGGACGAGATCCGGGACGACGGCACCTGGATCCCCTGCTCCGAGCACGAAGTCCACGACGCAGCGGAAGCCTGGCCAGGCGCGGCCTTCGACATCGGCCGCGTCCTCGCCTGACTTCGACTTCTTCTATTCGCTCGCAGCCGTGTAGGTGCTCGCCACACCGACGTGAACCTGGGCACCGACCGGCAGCCCCAGCTTCTTGACGGACAAGATCACCTCGACGCCGATGATCGCGCTGTAGCCGGACTGGCTGGCCTGCTTGTTGATGTTGACCTGACCGAGGCCGAGGACGTTGATCCGGGTGTTCGGCTTGACGTCGAGCGGGATCTTCTTGCTGCCGACCTTGAGGTTCACGAACTCCATACTCTGTTCCTCGACGCTCCCGTTCGGCGTCTTGGAGACGTGCGATCTCACTTTGATGGCATCCGCTTTGATCAAGCCACCGAACAAGTCGACTCGCGCGATCTCTGGCGCCGCGAAGGCATCTGCTGAGCCGACTTCCGAAAGACCGCTGACACTGCATTCGATTGCACCGACCTTCAGCAGTCCCTGAGGGAGGTCGACGTCGGCAGTGCTGAGGGTGAAGCGCTTGCCGCCGGTTCCGACCGACGGGATGGTCAGGAACGGCAGCGGCGGGACGGCAACTGAGATGTCCTTCGCCTTGACCTTGGCCGCAAGGCCGTAGCAGAAGCCGCCGACCGGGATCGCGTTGGACGGCCCGCCGTTCAGGATGCTGATCCCGCTCGAAGCGAGCTTGATCGTCGAGCCCAGCTTGGCGCCGGCGAAGTCCTCGAGCAAAGTCACCTTAAGTGCGTTGACCTTGGTCTCGATGCCGGAGGGGCCTGAGTTGGAGAGCTGCTCGTTGATGACCACCTTGGCCAGGCCGGGGATCTCGATCGTGGTGTTGGGAGCAGACTCGAGCGGGTAGGACTTGCCACCGATGGTCAGGGTGGCCAGCTTCGACTCGGCCTCCTTGCTGAAGCCGGAGGGCGTCGCACGGGCGATGTTCGTGGTTTCGACGGCGTCGACCTTGATCGCCCCGCTCAGCAGGTCGATCCCGCCGATCTTGGCCTTCGACGTGATCTGGAGGCCGTCGGGTCCGAACGGCGAGGCGACCTGCGAGGTGGTGATAGCTCCGACCTCGATCAGACCCGGGACCGAGACCTTGGCGACGCCGTTGCTGCTCTCGCCGACGAAGGCGGTACCGCCGAGGTTGGAGGCTCCGGTGAGGTCGCTGCTGACCACCTTGCCGATGAGTTTCGCCTGGGTGCCACCCGACTGCGAGAAGTAGGTCCAGATCGGCTGCTCACTGCGGACACCGGAGTGATCGCGCCGGCCAGGGCCAGCAGCGCGGCGAAAAGGGTGATGGTGACGGCTGAGATCGTGCGTCGCATGGTCATGCTCCAAAGGCTGGGGGAGTGAGGCACGAGTGCACCACGGAACCTGGGAGAGGTATCGGCAGTATGTCACTGAAACGACCCTCAGAACGGGAAAACTGGACTGTTGCCTTGGCGTTCACCGGCTGCTTGAAATAGCTGCCGCTGAGGCGGCGCGACTGAACCCTGCAAACCAGTCATTCCACGTGAGCCTGACTGCTAGGGTGCGGCCTATCCGGGGCCTGCCGACAGGACATCCGCCATGAAGCGCTCCCGAATCCGTTTGATCGCCGTCTTCGCGGCCACTATGACCTTGGTGCTCGGGTCTCCCGGAGCGGCCATGGCGTCGTTTGGAACTCCTGTGGAAATCTGCAAAGGCTCCGGCGCGGCCTGCAGTTTGGGCTCGATCGCGGTCGACTCCTCTGGAAACGCGATCGTCGCGTGGACTCGCAACGACGGAACCACCGAGGAATGCTGCGCGCGAGTCCATGCCCGCTCGATCGCCGCCAACGGCACACTCGGCTCGACCAAGACCCTGTCCCCGGCGGGCTTCAACGCATTCGATGCCGAGGTCGCAGGCAACTCATCTGGCCAGTTCACTGTCGTCTGGACGAGCTTTGACGACATCACTACCCAGGTCCAAGCCCGTCGCATCGCCGCCGATGGGAGCGTGGGATCCATCAAGACCTTGGCCGACGTTGAATTTGGGAGTCCGCAAGTCGCGGTCGCCCCGACAGGCCTGGCGACCGTCGTCTGGGAACGCCATGACGGCACGAACTACGGGATTCAGTACCGCACCGTTGCCGCCGACGGGAAACTCGGTTCCACCAAGACCCTTTCAGCTGCCGGCCAGGACGCTAGTAATCCGCAGGTCGTAGTCGATTCAACGGGTCGGGCGACCGTCGTATGGGAACGCTTTGACGGCTCGTCCGACGTGATTCAGGCACGCCCCATCGCAGCGGACGGGAAGCTCGGTTCCACCAAGACCCTGTCCAAGTCCGGTCAAGAGGCCTTTCGTTCACGGGTCGAGGTCGATTCAACGGGTCGGGTGACCGTCGTTTGGACACGCACTGACGGCGCGGATGACCGGGTTCTGGCACGCGCCATTGGCGCCGACGGGACCCCCGGTCCCACCATTACCGTGTCAGATCACGCTTCCAGCCCGGCTGTCGCGGTGGACTCGAGTGGCCGCGCGACCATCGTCTGGCAAGGCGGGGACCAGGTGCAAGCACGCACGCTCGCTGTCGACGGGTCACTCGGTTCCGTTCAGACCTTGTCAAACGTCGTAAATCCGGAGCAGGCAACTCGTCCGGACGTTGCGGTCGACTCAACCGGTGCGGCCACGGTCATCTGGGAAATCAGCATCGACGACTATGACGACAACGGCGTCGAAACGAGAACGATGGCATTCGATGGAACGCTGGGCGCCATCGAAACGCTCGACACCATCGGAGGAGACGGACACATTGTCATCGACTCCTCGGATCGAGCGACTGCCGTTTGGAACCAACCCTTCTTTTCCTCCTACGTGAAGTTCGCAAAATCGGAGCCCTGAGACCTATGGATGGAAGACGTTTTCCATAGTCCTTTGTGACGGTATTTGACCAGCCATCTTCCGGTGGCCGGGACGTCGGGATAGGTTCAGTGCCACTCCCTCGGGGCTGAGGATCGTGACGACGATGCCCCCCACGCAACACTTCTTGAGCCGTATCCGCTTCTTCGTAGTTGCCAGTGCAGCGAGCAGCTTGATGGTTGCCTCGATCGGCATATTGACCGCGGTCGACGCTAACGCGGCCACTCCCGCGAGCTTGCAGGGCGAAAGCTTCTCCTCAGTCCAAGCCGAGGTCGTGGCGGACTGCGACCCGGACGGTACGTCGATCATCGAAGTCCAATCGACCGGACTGGCCGCCGGCCCGTATCCGGGGACCTTCGAAGAAACTGTCACGGCGGTGATCGGCCCGCAGGACAACACGGTTGCAGCGGACCCGAGCCGCTCGGGCGGATTCACGCAAGTCGGCGAGATCCAGTCCTACGAATCGAGCTTCACGATCACCTCGGATGCAGGGAGCACGTTGGTCACGGGGACCCGCACCTTCGCCGGGCCGGATCCTCAGGTCTTCTCACCCGTTGACGGCACGTGTCACGAGACGGAGATCGCGCCTGACATCGACGAAGCGTGCGACGGATCTGCTGCTTCGTCCAGCGCCCACCACTACATCGCGAACTCCCGCTACGAGGTCAGCATTCACACCGCCGAGGGTCTGGTCAGCGACCACGGGAAGGGGCTCGCACACTTTATCGACGTGACCGGCACCTGTGCGGACGGCCGAGAGGTCTTCGACGACTATCCCACGCCGAAGTTGTTCCAGAACTTCTATCTGTCCGAAGGAATCGGACCGAACGATCCGCCACCGGTTGACGGCAACGTCGACATCTGCCACGCGAACGTGAGTCAGCAGAACCCGTATACGGGAATGAGCCCGACTGAGGACGACGTCGTGAGTCTCCATGCCGATCATTCCGGTCCGGTGTTCTTCCCCGAAGCCGACAGTTGGGGCGACATCATCCCGCCGTTCGACTACGGCGACGACGACGAACTGTCCTTCCCCGGCCTGAACTGGAACGCCGAGGGCCAGGAGATCTACTTCAACGACTGCGACGTCCCTGCCGCGCCGGAGCCGCCCGGTTCGGCCGAGGAGGAGGTCACGGGCGGGGAGACGGTCACGACCGACCATGACGGGACGGGCCCGACTGCGGAGGTTCCGGTGCAGACGGAGATCGTGGTGCCGGAAGGCACGGAAGGGACGATCTCTGTTCATCCTGAGCCGACGGGGTCGCCGCCGTCCGGGTTCTCCTTCTTCGACCACCAGCTCGATCTCTCCGGTCCGGCCGCTGCAAGTGCTGAGGATCCCTACGTCGTCACGTTCGCGCTCGATGCGTCGCTGCTCGGTTCGACTTCACCCGGTGACGTCCAGGTCTTCCGCGACGGTGCGCTGGTGTCGGAGTGCACCCACGAGTCGAGCGCTGATCCTGATCCATGTGTCGTAGATCGACGCGCAGGTGATGGCGGCGACGCACTCGTGACCGTCCGCACCACACAGTTCAGTGACTGGAACTTCGCCGCCAACCGGGCCCCAGACGTCGGTGCTGCCAAGGCTTCGCCGAACGACTTCCGCAGAGCGGCAGGTCAGTTCAAGGTCGTCGGCATCATCGGGGTGACCGATCCGGACGGCGACCTGGTCACGCTTGAGATCACCAAGGTGACCCAGGACGAACGGGTGCGGACGCAGTTCAGCCGGCGAGCGCCGGACGCCGAGATCCTTCCCACTCCCGGGACGGTGAACATCCGCGCGGAGTGCGAACCTCTCAGAAACGGCCGCGTGTATGAGATCACCTTCAAGGCCACCGACACGCTGGGCGCATCCACTACTGGCACAGCACGCGTCGGGGTCCGGTGCAACGCCAAGAAGCCAGCCATCGACTCCGGACAGAAGTACAACTCCCTGCAGAACTAGGTCACCGGCCCTACACGATGTGTCCGCTGGTGTCCGAGCGACTTTTGCTCGGCTGGACCCGTTTCGGCTCGCCCGGCATCTTCGGGTACTCCGGCGGGTAGGGCATGTCGGTGAGGCCGTTGTCGAGGTCGCGCTTCCACCAGTCGAGCAGCGGCTCCAGCGAGTGGTGCACGTCGTCGATGGCGGCGTGGGGGTCGCCGACGGACGCTAGGCGCGCCGGCACGGTGCGAAGGTTGAAGACATTCGGGTCGTCGAGGTCGGCCAGCTCGTCCCAGGTGACGGGGGTCGAGACAGGGCCGCCCTCCTTCGGGCGGAGGCTGTAGGCGGACGCGATGGTGCGGTCGCGGCAGTTCTGATTGATGTCGACGAAGATGTTGTCGCCGCGCTCCTCCTTCCACCACGCGGTGGTGACGCCGTCGGTCCGCCGTTCGAGCTCGCGGCCCAGCGCGATGGCCGCATGGCGGACGTCGGTGAACGTCCACTTCGGCTCGATGCGGATGTAGACGTGCACACCGTTCTTGCCGCTCGTCTTCGGGAACCCGACGATGCCGACCTCGTCGAGCAGCTCCTTGACGGCGCCACCAACGCGGACGGCGTCGACGAACGACGTGGTGCCGTGCGGGTCGAGGTCGATGCGAAGCTCGTCGGGCCGGTCGACGTCGGTGGAGCGCACCGGCCAGGGGTGGAACGTGATCGCGCCCATCTGGGCGGCCCAGGCAACGGCCGCGACGTGGTCGGGGCAGAGCTGGTCGGCGATCCGTCCGGAGGGGAAGTGCACCCGGACCGACTTGGCCCACTCGGGCATGCCGCGCATGAGGCGCTTCTGGTAGAACGCGTCACCCTGCGGACCTCGCCCGCGGGTGGCGTCACGAGCGGTGAGCTTCATGCCGGGCAGCACACCCTTGGGCCACCGCTCCAGCGAGACCGGTCGGTCATGCAACGCCCGCATGATGCCGTCGGCAACGGAGACGTAGTACTCGACGACCTCCAGCTTCGTGACGTCGCCACCCAGCGCAGAGGCCGGGAAGATGACCCGGTCGGGGCTCGACACCCGCACCGCACGCCCACCGGCGTCGACCTCGACCGCAGCTGTCTTCGACGCCATGGCGCCACTCTAGGCGTCTGCGCTGACCAGAGGCCTGATCTGGCGCGCGCGATGCGGGTTAGGCTCACCTTTGTTGATTGTGAGGAAGCAATAACGGCACACTGGTGTTGTGAAAAACATGGGGGCAGAAGAGACGTCGTCGATCATCGACGACGCACCCACCCGTGAGCGCGTCGCCACCACCATCATGGAGAACGGCCCGTCGACGGCTGCTGCGCTGGCCGAGCGGCTGGGCCTGACTTCGGCGGCGGTTCGCCGTCACATCGACCAGCTGCTCGCCGACGGCGTGCTCGAGGCTCGAGAGCCGCGCTTTCGTGAGTCCCGCGGC
>CAVQEY010000002.1:0-321947 GCA_963711615.1 uncultured Actinomycetota bacterium
ACCTGGTTGCTCCTGAGTCCCACGTCCAGGTACTCGTGTCGAACGCTGAACGGATCACCGCGTCTTCAACGACCGGTATCAGGCGGCTGCTCCCCGGGCCGGTTCCAGTGGGTTCGCTCGGCTTCGGCCTTGATCTGGTCCAGGGAAGCGCGCACCGTGTTCTCCCAGGTGCGGGCGACCAGGTTCCCCCACCACTGACCGGGCCTCACCAAGTCGGTGCCGAGAAGGCCCGTCCGCGAGCAGGTTTCCGGCCCGGATCATCATCTTGGTCGGAATGCACGCCCAATACGCGCACTCACCCCCGACCAGTTCTGCCTCGCTGCCAAAAGCACCGGCTGCGCGTCTTGCTGGGCGTGAAGTACTCCCAGTTCAGAGACTCCTTGGGGAAGTAGTGGTTTCCCTCTACCACGATCGTCTGATCGCTTTCGGCGATGACGGATCCGTTGAAGACGGCTGGCATCCTCATCTCGTCTCCTCTTCTCGTTGTGGACGGGAATTCGCTGAGCCTGACGGTGTCCGCCGCTGGGGGAGGGCCGCGATCAGCACCAAGACGACGAGGACTGCCACGAACCCGAGCGCGCCGAGCACCTGGGCGTTGCCGGCGAGCCACTGCTGGAGCCGTCCGGCGGCGTCGACCACGACGTCGGTTCCGGCGCGGGCATGCAGGACCCGGAGCTCCCACGCGCCGTACCAGGCGACGTACCCGCCGGCGACGAGCAGAAGCGCTCCGCTGAGGCGGGGCAGGAAGCGGCCGGTCGCGCGGATCCGGCTGACGAAGCCGGTGCGGGCCAAGCCGACAGCGACCGCGGCGGTGCCGACGACCAGACCCATACCGAGCGCATAGGCCAGGAACAGCACCACGCCCTGAGCGGTCGATCCGCCGCGGAACGCGGTCACCACGACGGCCAGGAAAGGCGCGATGGTGCAGCCCAGCGAGGCGACGGCGTAAGAGGCGCCGAAGCTCGTCATCGAGCCCATACTCGCCGTCACCGGGCGCGCGCCGCGTCCGCGCCGCAACTGGAGCGCGGGAAGCCTGCGCCCGGTCAGCACCCACACGCCGGCCCCGGCGACCAGCAGTCCCAGCAGCACGGTGAAGCCCGGTAGGTACTGCTGGACGCTGGCGGCGACCGGGGCGATCGCGAGGCCGAACACCACGAAGACGCCCGCGAACCCGGCAGTCATCGCCGCGGTCGCGCGCAGCGCCCGTGTCACCGCAGTGCGACGTGTTGGCTGGTCGTCAAGCACGAACAGCGACAGATAAACCGGCAACAGCGCGAACCCGCACGGGTTCAGAGCCGCCACCATGCCTGCGCCGAGGGCCAGCGTCAGGGCCCCGTCGGTGAACAACTTGGCTCAGCCCGCCAGGTGCTCGACGAGTGCGTTGAGCTCGGCGTCGTCGAGGAAGCCCTCGGACTTGATCTCCCCGTCGGCGCCGATCACCGTGTACGTGCTTTGGGCGGTGACGCGGAAGTGCTTCCAGACCGTGCCTTTGGGGTCGACCAGGTGGGTCGCGTGCGGGATGTCTTGGGCCATTTCGCGGATGGCGTTCTCCTTGTCGAGTCCACCGACTCCCACGACGGCGACCTCGCCGTCGTACTGTTCGGCCAGCTGCGAGACGTTAGGGATCTGGGCGCGGCAAGTGGGGCACCACGGTGCCCAAAACCACAACACGGCCGGCTTCCCCTTCAAGGCGGTGCCCTCGAACGGTTCTCCGTCCAACGTGGTGCCGGTGAAGTCGTAGTCCGCGGTCTTCCCGGTGCCGGCCACCGGGGCCACTCGTGTCCACGGCTCTCGGGCTCGACTGCTCGCCGCAACCAGACAACGCGAGCATGGCGGCAGCGACGAGCAAGGCGATGCGCATGGGACCAGTCTCCGACCACTCGCCAAAGGCGCACTGTGAGCCCGGTTACCGACGAGCTCATCTGGTCGGGTTGATGCTGATCGCGTGAGAACTCGGCCGGGTTCGGTGTTCGCGTCTGCGGCCCTCCTCGTTCTGGCTGCCTGCGCCAGCACGGACGGTCCTCGGGACGCAGACGAGACATTCGCCGCGGATCCTCGTGAGCACGTTCCCTCCGCCCTGGACAACCCACGCCACGCCGAGTTTCCAGACGCATTGATCGACCTCGACCAGCTCGTTTCCGGCGGTCCACCACCCGACGGCATCCCACCCATCGACAAGCCCAAGTTCGCCGACGCCGACGCGGTGGACTGGCTGGACGAGCAGGAACCGGTGCTCTCCCTCACGGTGGCTGGAGAAACCCGCGGCTATCCGCTGCAGGTGATGACCTGGCACGAAATCGTCAACGACACCGTCGGTGGGGTCCCGGTGGCGGTCACCTACTGTCCGCTGTGCAACTCCGGTGTCGCGTTCCACCGGCAGGTCGGGAAGCGGCTGCTGGACTTCGGCACCTCCGGGAAGCTCTACGCCAACAACCTTGTGATGTACGACCGGCAGACCGAGTCCCTGTGGCCGCAACTGACCGGACAGGCATCAGTCGGCGTGCTGACCGGAACGAAGCTGAAGGCGATCCCGATGGGCGTGGTCGGATGGGCGCAGTTCCGCGCCGCCCACCCCGACGCCCTGGTGCTCACCCAGGACACCGGCCATGACCGCGAGTACGGCCGCAACCCCTATACGGGATACGACGACCCGAACGGCGCGCTGCTGATCGAGCCGCCAGGCGGCAACGATCCACGGCTGCCGGTCAAGGAACGGGTGATCGGGATACAGGAGGGGGAAGAGGCCGTGGCGATCCGTCGGGGCCGCATTGCCGAGGACGGGGTCGTCAGCGTCACCGTCGGCGGCCGAGACCTGGTGGTGTGGCATCGTCCGGGACAGCGATCCGCCCTCGATGCTGGCGAGATCGCGCAAGGCAAGCAGATCGGAACCATCGGCGTATTCGATCCCAGGGCAGGGCGCCAGACCCTCACCTTCACAGCTGACGGGAAGGGGTTCCGCGACGACCAGACCGGTTCGACTTGGAACATCCTCGGTGAGGCAACCGCCGGCCCATGAAAGGCCGCCGACTCGACCCGCACACCCACCTCGACACGTTCTGGTTCGCCTGGATCGCTTTCCAAGCCGACACCGAGATCCACGACTGACACTCGCGTCCCGGTTCAATGTCCGATCTCGCCCCGCTGTCAGCCGGCCGGAGACTACGGAACGTGCTTTGGGCCTAAGCGCCTTCTTCGATGGTGGTCGATCCGGGCCAGAAGGCGATGTAGCCCTTGATTCTCCGGGCGAACGGCGACGGGTGCCGATAGGTCCATGCGGCGTGCCGTTCTCGTGCAGTGCCGGTGTCGATGTCGTAGTAGCTGGCGACGCCCTTCCAATAGCACAGGGACTTCATCCACGAGCGCTCGAAGACGGCTGAGTCCACGGAGTCCGGAGGAAAGTACCGGTACCCCTCGACGACCACGGTCTCGTCACTACTTGCGATCACTCGACCGTCGAAGACGGCTTGGTACGTCGTCACGAATTTCTCCTCGCTTCCAGCGTCTGCAGACGGTTCCCTACTCGGTGAGTCGACGATATGCCGCGGCCGAACCGGCGTTCGTGACCACGCACACAGTTCGCTTGGCGCTATGAGCGGTTCTGGATTCGGGTGAGGGCGTCGAGGTTGCGCTGGTCGGCGTCGAGGAGGGGGTGGTTGGCCTCAGCGTCCATGGCGGTCGCGTCGGCGCTATGATGGTCCTGCACCACACCGACGGATCGTCGTCGGAGTCTCACAGCGGACGGGTTGTCAGAACCCGACGTGTCGATCTCTCGAAGATCGCGGGACCGAGTCGCGTGCGGGGACGGTCACCGGACCGTATCCGTCCGACGTGTATCGCCCCGGCCGCGGGTGCACGTGCCGGTTGCTCCCGAAGGAGGAGTTCGTGGCCCGACGAGGCCGGCGCCGACCAGGCGCCAGTCGTACCGCTCCGCGGAAGCAGCAACGCGCCCGCGCCCGCGACGACGACGGCATCATCCCGGTGCTCGCCCGGGTCGTCCGCGAGGTCGAGCGAGCTGTCGAACGCGGACACGTGATGCCTTCGGTGCGCACGAAGTTCCAGGTCGTCGCCCTGCTGATGCGCGAGGAGCGGGCCCGCGTCAAGGCCGACGAGTCCAGCACCGAGGCTCACCGCACCGAACAGCTCAAGCGCCTCGAGGGCGTGGCGACGATCCTCGCCAAGACCGCCGCCCGCAGCCCCTCCCTCCTCGCGCTCCTCGAGGAGGACGCCGAGGTCTCCGACTCCGCCAAGTCGCTCAGGCGCGAGATGCTGGAAGCGGCCGGGCTCGAGGCGCCGGTCGAGGAGGACCGCACCGAAGATGCGGCCACCACCAAGCGTCGCGTCGTGCCGCAGTCGGTCGTCTCCCGACAGCTGGCCAACCCGTTCCTCGCGCCCGACTTCGAGTCCGCCGGGCAGAGTGCCACCGGTCCGAGCCGGCTGGCCACCTGGGAGCTCCTCGGCCCGCTCTTCCGGTCGTTCGAGTCCGTCGGCGACAACGTGCCGGCCTGCATGCCCTTGCCCGAGCCAGGCTCACTCGACGCCCCGGGCGACCTGACTCTCATGCCGCACCAAGCGCAGGTGTACTCAGCCGCCGGGGCGGGCCACCGCACCTTCTTGCTCGCCGACGAGCCAGGTCTCGGCAAGACCGCCCAGGCGCTGCTGGCCGCACAAGCCGCCAACGCCTACCCGCTGCTGGCGGTCGTCCCCAACGTCGTCAAGACGAACTGGGCCCGCGAGGTCGGCCTCTGGACCCCCAAGCGCACCGCCACCGTGATCCATGGCGACGGAGACACGATCGACGGGTTCGCCGACATCGTGATCGTCAACTACGAGGTGCTCGACCGCCACGTCGGATGGCTGGGTGACCTCGGCTTCCGCGGCATGGTCGTCGACGAGGCGCACTTCATCAAGAACAAGGCCTCGCAGCGGTCGCAGCACGTGCTCGAGCTCTCCGACCGCATCCGCAACCGCATCGCCAACCCCTTGCTGATGGCCCTCACCGGCACCCCGCTGATCAACGACATCGAGGACTTCAAGAACATCTGGCAGTTCCTCGGCTGGATCGACGAGAAGAAGCCGCGGGCCCAGCTGATGGCCGCCCTGGAGGAGACCGGTCTGACCCCGGTCGACCGCGGGTTCTACCGGGCCGCACGCACCTGCGTGATCGACCAGGGCATTGTCCGACGCCGCAAGGTCGACGTGGCCGCCGACATCCCTGCCCGTCGCATCGCCGACATTCCGGTCGAGCTCGACGACGAGGCGGGCCGTTCGATCCGGGAGGCGGAGCGCGAGCTCGCCCGCCGCTTGGTGGAGCGGTACGACTCGGCCCTCGAGACGCGCAAGTCCGGCGATGTCGTTGACGGCATCGATCACGACCTGGTGCGCCGGGTGGCCGGCTGGGAGCGCGAGGACGCGGACAAGGACTCGACCGAGAACGTGTTCGGCATGATGCGTCGCATCGGCCAAGCCAAGGCGGGTCTCTCTGCCGACTATGCCGCTCAGCTCGCGCGCAGCGTCGGCAAGGTCGTCTTCTTCGCCAAGCACATCGATGTGATGGACGCGGCCGAGGAGACGTTCGCCAAGCGCGGCATCCGCTACTCATCGATCCGGGGCAACCAGACGCCCAAGTCACGTCAAGAGAACATCGACGCCTTCATCGAGGATCCCGACGTCGCCGTCATCGTCTGCTCGGTCACCGCCGCCGGTGTGGGGATCAACCTGCAGGTCGCCTCCAACGTCGTGCTCTCCGAGCTGTCGTGGACCGCTGCCGAGCAGACCCAGGCCATCGACCGCGTGCACCGCATCGGCCAGGAGCAGCCGGTCACCGCCTGGCGCATCATCGCCGCACAGACGATCGACACCAGGATCGCGGAGCTCATCGACAGCAAGGCCGGACTCGCCGCCAAGGCGCTCGACGGCTCGGACGAGGACGTCGCGTCGTCGGCAGACCTCCAGCTCGAGGCGCTCGTCGCCCTGCTGACGGACGCACTTTCAGACCGGCAGGGTGGCTCCGTTGACGAGGTGTGACGACGGGGACGCCAGGAACAGGTAGGAGCGCGCGACGTCGGGGATCTTCGGCCACCGGTCGTGGTCGGCGTCGGGCATCGAGGCCCGGTTGGCCGGTGTGTCGAGGATCGAGGGCACCACGCCGTTGACGGTGATTCCGGTGCCGTCGACCTCCTCGGCCGCCATCCGGACGAGGTGGAGCACGGCGAGCTTGCTCACGGAGTAGGCGAATCCGTTGGTCTTGGTGGCCGTGGCCGCCTTGCTGGAGGTGAGCACGATTCGTCCGGAGCCGATCGGCTTCATCACCCGCAGCGCATGCTTGGTGACGACCGCGGCCGTCATGAGGTTCAGGTGGAGCTGGTGGTCCAGGTCCTCGGGGTCGAGCTCGGAGAGGGCGGTCTTCGGGGCGAACCCACCCACCGTGTTCACCACGGCCCACGGGTTGCCGACGCCGTCCAGCAGCGCCGCCACGTGGGCGTCGTCGGTGAGGTCGGCCGCCTCGTAACGGACGCCGTCGACGGCCGCGTGGTCGCCGGGAGCCGCCCGGTCGACGCCGATCACGTCGGCGCCCGCCTCGGCGAACGCAGTCGCGAGCCCAGCCCCGAGGGCACCACTGGCTCCGGTCACGACGACGGTCCGTCCGGTGAAGTCACTCATCGTTCTCCTCGATCGCCCAACAGCAGGGACGAGCCCACGTTAGTCGCAGGGCTGGTCAGGCGGGCTTGGCACGCCTCCGACGCGTTCCCATTTCTGAGGCCTTCGGTGCGCGGCCTTGCGGTGGCCATGACGTGGCGCCGAGCTCACGGGAGACCGACCGTGCGGCGGCACGCAGGGACGACACCACGGCGGGTTCGATCGGCCATTCCTCGTTGGAGGCAACCAGGCCGATCGCGCCCACGGCTCCGCCGAGCCGGTCACTGAGCACGGCGGCTGTGCCGCACTCGCCGAGCACGGCCTCTTCGATCTCGTGGGCGATGCCGCTGGTGCGAGTCTCCTCGAGCTGTCGACGTAGCTCCACTGGATCGGTCGTGGTCTCACCGGTCATGCTGCGCAGGGCCCCCCCGTCGTCGAGCAGCTCGCCGACCAGTTCATCGTCGAAGGCGAGGATCGCCTTGCCGAGTGCGGATGCGTGTGCAGGGATCACGATGCCCACCTCGGGCATCTGCCGGGATCCGTCGGGACGCGGTTCATGGTGCACGACGACGACGTCGTCGACGAGCATCACGGCAGTGCGGACGGCCAGCCCGCTCCGGCGGGCGAGATCCTCGGCCCAGGGCACGACCCGCGATCTCAGCTCGAGAGTGTCGAGATAGACGTTGCCCATCGTGAGGACGGCCGGGCCGAGTCGATAGTGGCCGGAGTCGTGTTCCTGGATGACCAGGCGATGGGCCAGGAGCGTCCTGACGATCCCGTGCACCGTCGAGGGCGGAAGTCCCAATCGCTGAGCGATGTCTCCGAGGCTGAGGCGGTGGTCACCCTGCAGGACAGCGAGAATCCGCAAGGCTCGATCGACCGACTGAATCATGGGGTCACCTCTCAGGCTCCGTTCGCCGGGCTCGTCGGGGAGTCGAGAAAGTTTCGAACGGGGTCTTGTGCTGTGGGTCACACTAGCGTAATGTCCAAACATCATTCGACATTATCGAATGGATTTCCAAGAAACACGGCACCGTGTGGGACTCGCAAGGCGACCGTGACCGACTCAGGAGAGTTCCATGAACGAACCATCCACCCCCCAGAAGCTCGCCGCCGAGGCCATCGGGACCGCCTTCCTGGTGTTCGTCGGCGTCGGCTCGGTGCCCGCCACGTTGATCGTCAACGGCGACGCGCCGTTCACCATGGCCGATCTCGGCATGATCTCGCTCGCGTTCGGCACCATCGTCATCGCGACCGTCTACGCACTCGGCCACATCGGTGGCAATCACATCAACCCCGCCGTCACCCTCGGCCTGGCCGTCACCGGGAAGTTCCCGTGGAAGGACGTCCCGGCGTATGTCGGAGCCCAGCTCGTCGGTGCCACGATCGGCGCGGGCGCCATCATCGCCGTGCTCGGACACAAGGCCAGCGAAGTCGGCCTCGGTGTCGCCACCTACGCCGATACGGTCGGAGTCGGGCAGGCGTTCGCGGCGGAGTTCGTCGGCACCTTCATCCTCGTGTTCACCATCTTCGGAGTCATTCATCACAAGGCCCCTGCGGGATTCGCCGGGCTGGCGATCGGCCTGGTCGTCTTCGCGGCGATCATCCCCGTCGCTCCGACCACCGGCGCCTCGATCAACCCGGCCCGCACCTTCGGCCCGATGCTGGTGCAGCAGCTTGCCGGCGGTTCGGTGAACTGGGGCCAGCTCCCCGTCTACCTGGCAGCCGAGCTCCTGGCCGGCGCCGTCGCCGCCCTCGTGTACGTGGCACTGGTGAAGGGTTCCGACCCTGCCGACGTGCCGGAGAACGCGTCCACCGAGTCCGCCCGCGTCTGACCACCCTTTCCCACCACCAGTCGAAGGAATCACTGCCATGAAGAAGCTCATCAACGATCCAGCCGACGTGCTCTCGGAGTCACTGCTCGGTGTCGAGGCTGCCCATCCCGAGCTACGGGTCGATCACGACAACAAGGTCGTCTTCCGTGCCGACCCACCACGACCCGGGAAGGTCGGCCTGGTCTCCGGCGGGGGTTCAGGCCACGAGCCGCTGCACGGCGGCTTCGTGGGCGAGGGGATGCTCGACGCAGCCGCCTGCGGCGAGGTGTTCACATCGCCCGTGCCTGACCAGATCATCGCCGCCACGAACGGCGTCGACGCCGGGGCCGGAGTCCTGCACATCGTCAAGAACTACACCGGCGACGTCATGAACTTCGAGATGGCTGCAGAGATGGCCAGCGATGTCGAGGTCGTCCCGATCGTGACCGACGACGACGTCGCCGTGCAGGACAGCACCTACACGGTCGGCCGTCGAGGAGTTGGCGTCACCGTTCTGGTCGAGAAGATCGCCGGCGCGGCAGCCGAGCAGGGTCGTAGTCTCGCCCAGGTCGCCGACGTCGCGCGCACGGTGAACTCGGCCGGGCGCAGCATGGGCATGGCCCTGACGTCCTGCACGGTTCCGGCCGCTGGCGAACCGACCTTCGACCTCCCGGCCGGCGAGATCGAGCTCGGCATCGGAATCCACGGCGAGCCGGGCCGGCAGCGCGTGCCGCTCGCTCCGGCGGCGGAGATCGCCGAGATGCTGGTGGAGCCGATCCTGGGGGATCTGGAGTTCGGCACCGGTGGCGTCTTGGCCTTCGTCAACGGGATGGGCGGGACTCCGCTCATCGAGCTCTATCTCATGTACAACGAGATCGACCGACTCCTGTCGAAGGCGGGAATCCCGGTGGCTCGCTCCCTCGTGGGCAACTACATCACCAGCCTTGACATGGCCGGGTGCTCGGTCACCTTGCTCAAGCTGGATGACGACCTGCTCCGCCTGTGGGACGCTCCGGTCAAGACGCCCGCGCTGCGGTGGGGCGTGTGACGACATGATGCTTGGGGATGTGACCACGGTGATCGATGCAACAGCGGTGAAGGCTTGGCTCGGGGCGTTCGCGCAGGAGGTCGCGGACAACCGCGAGCTGCTCACGCAGCTCGACTCGGCCATCGGGGACGCCGACCACGGAGCCAATCTCAACCGCGGTCTCGAAGCCGTCGTCACAGCCCTGAACGGCATCGATCAAGCGACTCCCGGCGAGCTCCTCAAGACGACGGGGATGACCTTGGTCAGTACCGTCGGCGGTGCCAGCGGTCCTCTCTACGGCACGCTGTTCTTGCGCATGTCCGCGAGTGCCGGCGAATCGACGTCGCTCGATCCGTCGCAGTTCGCCGATGCCCTCCGCGCAGGACTGGATGGGATCGTGGCGCGTGGCCGTGCGCAAGCCGGAGACAAGACGATCTACGACGCGTTGGCTCCGGCCTGTGATGCGCTCGACCAGGCGATCGCCGACGGCCTGGAGCTGTCCGACGCGCTGGGTCGAGCTGCAGAGGCGGCCGACGCCGGCCGCGACGCGACGATCCCCATGCTGGCGCGCAAGGGTCGGGCGTCCTACCTCGGCGAGCGGAGCGTCGGGCATCAGGATCCTGGTGCGACCTCCACGGCGATGCTCGTCGGGACGGCCCGAGTCCTGGCCGGTCAAGGATCGTCGTGACCGGACTGGTCGTGGTGTCCCACAGTCGGGCCCTGGCCGACTCGGCCGTCGCGCTCGCGTCGGAGATGCTCCACGGCTCCCAGGTGCGCATCGCGGTGGCGGCCGGACTGGACGCCACGACGTTCGGCACCGATGCGACCGCGATCGTCGAGGCCATCACCACGGCCGACGACGGCGTGGGCGTGGTCGTGCTCATGGATCTGGGCAGCGCAGTGCTGTCCGCCGAGATGGCGCTCGACATGATCGATCCCGCCGTCAGCGAACGGGTGGTGCTGTGCCCGGCGCCGCTCGTCGAAGGTCTGGTGGTCGCCGCGGTCTCCGCAGCCGGGGGAGCGACCCCTGCCGAGGTCGCCGCGGAGGCGATCGGCTCGCTGGCCGCCAAGCAGTCGCACGTGAACCCGCCGCCGTCCTCCATCTCCACGGAGGGGGGAGCCGAGGAGACGAGGGACGAGGACCTCTCGTCCGACGCCGAGGACTTCACGTCGGTGGTCCTGAAGATCGGCAACCCCCACGGGTTGCACGCCCGGCCGGCCGCCCGACTCGTCCAGGAGGCGCGCCTGTTCGACGCCCGCATCAAGCTGCGCAATCTCGACACGGGAGCCGGGCCCGTCCCGGCCACGAGTCTGTCCCGGGTCGCCACGTTGGGCGCGCTCTACGGCCACCGGGTCGAGCTGACCGCGACCGGCAGCCAGGCGCGAGAAGCGCTCGACCACCTGGCCGCGCTCGCCCATCGGCGCTTCGACGAGCAGGAATCCGGGACTTCCGAGGCGGAGACCGCCGTCCTCGACCACTCACCCGGAACGCCGATGCCGGCCTCGCCCGGAATCGCGATCGGTCCCGCCCTCACCATGCGCGCGGCCGACGTCGAGATCGGCGTCGAGCCACCACAGGACCGGGAGACCGAGTGGCGTCGAGTCCGTTCGGCCATCGCCGACGTGCGCCGCGACATCCAGCGCATCCGGGCCAAGGCGGCAGCCGACGGTGGCGAGAGCGAAGCCCGGATCTTCGACGCCCACCTCATGCTCATCGACGACACCGAGCTGCTCGAGTCCGTTCGATCCCGCATCGGATCCGGTGATGCGGCGAGCCGCGCCTGGGCCGATGCGATCGCCGGCGTCGAAGCCGAGTTCGCGAGCGTCGACGACGACTACCTCAAGTCGCGCGCGCTCGACGTGCACGCGGTCGGACAGCAGGTCGCCCGCTCGCTCGCTGGTGCACCGACGCCCCGGGTCGAGGGTGAAGGCATCCTGATCGCCGATGATCTGGTGCCGGCGCAGGTGGCCGATCTGGACATCTCCCGCGTGACGGGCCTGGTCATGGCCACGGGGAGCCCGACGAGTCACAGTGCGATTCTTGCCCGGTCCCGCGGCATCCCGACGGTGGTCGGAGCCGGTTCTTCGGTGCTCCACGTCTCGCCGGGAACGATGGTTGGAGTGGACGGCACGACCGGGCGGTTCTATGTCGATCCTGACCAGCAGACGCTCCGTGAGCTCCGGGATGCCGATCAGGACGCTCGTGCGAAAGCCGCGCTGGCGAAATCCGAGGCGCACGCACCGGCCGTCACGGTGGACGGCGTCGAGATCATCGTCGGCGCCAACGTCGGATCCGTGAATGATGCTCAGGCAGCAGCCGCAGACGGTGCCGAGCTCGCCGGGTTGGTGCGCACCGAGTTTCTCTACTTGGGCAGGGACGAAGCGCCCACCATCGCCGAACAGGTCGAGGTGTACCGGTCGGTGGCAGCCGCGCTCGGCGGGCGACGTCTGACCTTGCGCACCCTTGATGTCGGTGGGGACAAGCCCCTTCCGTACGCACCACAGCCCGCTGAGGCCAACCCGTTCCTCGGCATGCGAGGCATCAGGCTCGCGACCTCGCAGGGCGACCTGCTCGATGCCCAGCTGCGAGCGTTCATCACCGTGGCGCACGAGACACCGGTCAGCGTGATGTTCCCGATGGTGAGCACGCTGGACGAGCTCGTCCGCGTCCAACACCGCCTCGACGAGGCGATCACTCACGTCGGTCGGGGACGCCCGGAAGCGCTGCAGGTGGGCATCATGGTCGAGGTCCCGGCCGCCGCCCTGAAGGCAGCAGTCTTCGCACCCCACATCGACTTCTTCAGCATCGGAACGAACGACCTGACCCAGTACGCCTTGGCGGCGGAGCGGGGCAACGCCGCGGTCGCCGCGCTCGGCGACCCACTTGATCCAGGGGTGCTCCTCCTCATCGAGTCTGTGTGCCGGGCGGCCGACGGTCGCTGCCTTGTCGCGGTCTGCGGCGAGCTGGCTGCCGACGAACGCTCGGCGCCCCTCCTGGTCGCGCTCGGCGTCCGCGAGCTGAGCGTTGCACCGTCCTCGGTGGCGGCGATCAAGCACGCAGTCCGGCAGATCGAACATGCTGCGGACCCAGACGTGGTCCGTCGTTGTCTGACGGCCTCAGGAGCGGACGAGGTGCGCGATATCCTCGGGTGAACCTGGACCGCACTGAAGGGGCGTGGCGATGACTCAGTTCGTGTACGGGTTCGCGGAGGGAAACAAGGACCAGAAGGCACTGCTGGGTGGCAAGGGTGCGAACCTCGCCGAGATGACGAACCTGGGGCTTCCGGTCCCGCCGGGATTCACGATCACGACCGAGGCCTGCCGCAGCTATCTGGCCGCGGGGAGCGAGCCGAGCGAGCTGCGCGTCCAGGTCACGATGGCGATGCGCAGGCTCGAGTTCGAGATCGGCCGTGATCTCGGCGACCGCCACGATCCGCTGCTGGTCAGCGTCCGGTCGGGCGCCATGCACTCGATGCCCGGGATGATGGAGACGGTGCTCAACATCGGCCTCAACGACGAGAGCGTCAAGGGCCTGGCCGACGTCAGCGGCAGCGCGAGGTTCGCCTGGGACAGCTACCGCCGGCTGTTGCAGATGTTCGGCAAGACCGTGCTCGGCATCGACGGAGAGGTGTTCTCCTCCGCGCTCGACGACGCCAAGTCGGCCAAGGGTGTCGAGACGGACGTCGAGCTCGAGGAGGACGACCTCGAGGCCCTGGTCGTGACGTTCAAGAAGCTCATCCACGAGCACACGGGGGAGGAGTTCCCCCAGCAACCCCGCGACCAGCTCGACCAGGCGGTCCGGGCGGTGTTCGACTCGTGGAACACCGACCGCGCGCGTCTCTACCGGCGCCGTGAACGCATCCCCCACGACCTCGGCACCGCGGTCAACATCTGCACCATGGTGTTCGGCAACCTGGGCGAGGACAGCGGCACCGGCGTCGCGTTCACCCGCGATCCCGCCTCCGGACAGAAGGGCGCCTACGGCGACTACCTGGTCAATGCCCAGGGCGAGGACGTCGTCGCGGGGATCCGGAACACGTTGAGCCTGGCCGACCTCAAAGACCTCGACCCCGCCTCGTACAAGCAGCTCACGAAGGTGATGCGGCGCCTCGAGGACCACTACCGGGACCTGTGCGACATCGAGTTCACGATCGAGCGCAGCAAGCTCTGGATGCTCCAGACCCGGGTCGGCAAGCGCACGGCCGGGGCAGCCTTCAAGATCGCCACCCAGCTCGTGGACGAGGGCCTGATCACGATGGACGAGGCGTTGACGCGGGTCGACGGCGCCCAGCTGGGCCAGCTGATGTTCCCGCAGTTCGACGCCTCCTCCGAGCGCACGCTGCTCGGCAAGGGCATGGCGGCGTCGCCCGGCGCCGCGGTCGGCGAGGTCGCCTTCGACTCGGCCGCGGCCGCGGCAGCCGCAGCAGAGGGCAAGAAGGTCGTCCTCGTGCGCAAGGAGACCAACCCGGACGACTTGGAGGGCATGATCGCCGCCGAGGGCATCGTCACGGCCCGAGGCGGCAAGACGAGTCACGCCGCGGTCGTTGCCCGGGGGATGGGCAAGACGTGCGTCTGCGGTGTCGAGACCTTGGACGTCGACCTCGGGTCCCGGACGGCGCGGATCGGTGACCAGACGATCGCCGAGGGTGACATGCTCAGCGTCGACGGCACGACCGGGGAGGTCTTCGCCGGCTCGGTCGACGTCGTCCTCTCGCCGGTGGCCGCCTACCTCGAGCACGGCCTCGACCAGGCCCTCGAGGACGCGGACGAGTCGACCGCAGACCTGGTGCGCTCGGTGGACCGCCTCCTCCAGCACGCCGACTCGACCCGACGGCTCGGTGTTCGCGCCAACGCAGACACCGCTGAGGACGCAGCGCGTGCCCGCGAGCTCGGCGCCGAGGGCATCGGCTTGTGCCGCACCGAGCACATGTTTCTCGGCGATCGCCGCGAGCTCATCGAGCACATCATCCTGGCCAGCGACGCGACGGAGCGGCAGACCGCGATCGACAAGCTCCTGCCGCTGCAACGACAGGACTTCATCGAGCTGCTCACGCCGATGGACGGCCTCCCCGTCACGATCCGGTTGCTCGACCCGCCCCTGCACGAGTTCCTGCCCGATCGTGTCGATCTCAAGGTCAAGGTGGCGCTCGCCCAGGCGGCCGGATCCGTCGACCCCAAGGACGAAAAGCTGCTCGCCGCGGTCGAGCGACTTCATGAGGTCAACCCCATGCTGGGGCTCCGCGGCGTGCGCCTCGGCCTGGCCGTGCCTGGCCTGTTCAACCTGCAGATTCAGGCGATCGCGGAGGCGTCCGCGCAGCTGAAGACCGAAGGAGCGGACCCGCGGGTCGAGATCATGATCCCGCTGGTCGGCTCGGTCATGGAGCTCTTCCTGATCCGCGACGAGAGCGACAAGATCCTGCGCGACGTCGCCGAGAGCACGGGTGTGCAGCAGACGATCCCGATCGGCACGATGGTCGAGCTCCCTCGCGCGGCTCTCACCGCGACACGGGTGGCCGAGGCGGCCGAGTTCTTCTCCTTCGGCACCAACGACCTCACCCAGACCACCTGGGGATTCTCCCGCGACGACGTCGAGGCGGCCTTCTTCGCGGTCTACCTCGACCGCGGCGTGTTCATGGTCTCGCCGTTCGAGAGCCTCGACGTCGATGGTGTCGGGCGACTCATCCAGATCGCGGTCGAGGACGGCCGGAAGACTCGCCCCGACCTCAAGCTCGGCATCTGCGGCGAGCACGGTGGCGACCCGGAGTCGATCCACTTCTTCCATCGGGTCGGCCTCGACTACGTGTCCTGCTCGCCTTTCCGGGTGCCGGTCGCCCGGCTGGAGGCCGGCCGGGCCGCCCTGGCCTGACTCGACCGACCACACCGCCGCAGTTCGGACCTGCGGCCCATTCTCGATTCAAGACACCAACTGGCTCATGTGGGCGCCACTTCCATCCGAAGCGCCCCGGGGACCGCCCGAAGCCCCTATGTTCACACCATGACTTTCAGGTTCATGGTCCGCCCGATTCGCGCGGTACAGGTCGCGGTGATTGCCGTGATCGCGAGTTTCGCGCTCGCGGCCTGTGGTTCGAGCATCGATGTCCCCGGGCTCGAGAAGAGCATCAAGTCCGGCCTTCCCGGGGTGGTCAAGAAGAACAACATCGACAGTGACCTCGCGGTGAGTTCGGTGTCCTGCCCGAAGAACCCCGACGCCTCCGGCGGATCGACGTTCGATTGTGACTTCACCCTCGAGGACGATTCCAAGGGCGTCGTGACGGCAACGGTGTCCGACAGCGGCGATGTCACCTACACGGTGTCACGGTATGCAGCCGGTCAGATCTCCGAGGACATCTCGAACTTCTTCGCCGAGGACCAGGACGTCGAAGTCACGGCCGAGTGCGTCGATCCCGTGGAGGACGGCATGGTCTGCGACTTCGAGGACGGTGACGGCGCGACCGGCCAGATGACCGTGACCATCAACGACGAGGGAATCGAGTACTCCCCCAAGTACGACTGACGAACGAAGCGCGATGTGCGCTCGGCATGGGTTCCGCCGAGAGTGAACGAAGGATGCATTCGCCCCGATTCCGGGTTGAATGAGCCATGGGCACGGACCAGGAGCCCGGCGACGAGATCGCCATCGACGAGCTGGCGCTGGACGCCTACTCGAGCATCGTCACGCGCGTCGCCGCGACGCTCACCCCCAGCGTTGCCAGCCTGTCCGTGCGAACCCGCAGGTTCCGAGGCGCCGGAAGTGCCAGCGTGGTGTCCGAGGATGGCCTCCTCCTCACCAGCGCGCACGTCGTCCGCGACGCCGAGCGGGCCGTCGCCGAGTTCGCCGACGGGCGGGAGACCACCGCTGACGTCATCGGCAGGGACCCGCTGTCCGACCTGGCGGTCCTGAGGGCGCGCGACGACGTCCCGTCCCCGATCTCGCTGGGCGACGCGAGCCGCCTCCAGGTCGGCCAGATCGTCATCGCCCTCGGCAACCCCAACGGATTGGCCGGAAGCGTCACGGCCGGCATCGTGTCCGCGCTCGGACGGTCGCTGCCGACCGAGGCCGGCCGCGTGGTCGACGAGGTGATCCAGACCGACGCCGCCCTGAATCCCGGCAACAGCGGCGGTGCGCTCGCGGACAGCCAAGGGCGCCTGGTCGGCGTGAACACCGCGGTGGCCGGCTTCGGACTGGGCCTGGCCGTACCGATCAACGAGACGACGCGGGACATCATCAACGCGCTGACCACCCGCGGTCGCGTGCGCCGAGCCTGGCTCGGCGTCGCCGGCTCCCAGCGCCCCCTTCCCCCGGACCTGGCCGAGCGGACCGGTCAGCGCACGGGTCTGCTGGTGGCGCAGCTGGTCTCCGGCAGTCCGGCCGCCGCGTCCGGACTGCACGCCGGCGACTTGATCGTCGCGGCCGCCGGCAAGCCGGTCGCCTCGGCCACCGAGCTCCAGCGGTTCATGGTCGAGGATGCGATCGGCCAACCCGTGGAGATCACCGTGATGCGCAACGGTGCGCTCGTCGACGTGATCGCCGTTCCCCGAGAGCTCCAGGACTAGCGCACAGCGTCGAAGGCGTAGCTGTCCAGGTCGAAACGCCGGCTGGTCCACATCGTCTCGAGGGTGGGGGCGGGCCGGAACGGTACGTCGCCGTGCGCGTCGAAGTAGTAGCTGTTCGCCTCGGCGCAACCGCCCTGGAAGAACACCTGGTTCTTCCGTCGGGCGAGCACGGACGCGAAGTAGTCGGCGTTGGCCTCGCGGGTGACCTCGACGCGGGTTGCACCGAGCTTGCGGGCCCGGCGCAGGCATCGGACGATGTGCCGCGTCTGGGTCTCGATCAGGTTGAAGTACGACGACCCGTTGAAGCCGTAGGGGCCGAGGATCGTGAAGTAGTTGGGGAAGCCCGGCACGCTGACGCCCTGGAAGGCCTGGAATCGGTTCTCGCCCCAGAACTTCTCGAGGTCGAGCCCGTCCGATCCCCGGATCGGGAACGGCGGCATGTTGCCGGCCTCGAACACCTTGAAGCCGGTGGCCAGGATGAGGACGTCGACGTCATGGTCCGCGCCCCCCAGGGTCGGTGCCGCGGTGCGCACGCCGGAAGCGGTGATGGTGTCGATCGGGTCCGTCTCGAGGTAGACGTTGTCGCGGTTGAACGCCGGCAGGTACTCGTTGGAGAAGCTCGGGCGCTTGCAGCCGAGGGAGTATCGCGGCGTCAGCTTGTCGCGCACGACGGGATCGTGCACCGCCTGACGCAGGTGGCGCAGGCCCATCCGCTCACCGACGTTCGCGATGTGGAGCAGGCGGTTGTAGTGGGCCGGCAGGGGGAAGTTGATCTCGACGAAGGCCTGGCTGACGAGGCGAGACACCCGCTTGGCGCCCGGGAGGCGCCGCAGGGCGAGCCTGACCGACTTGGTCATGGCCGCATCGGGCTTGGGCAGGCACCAGATCGGGGTCCGCTGGAACACGGTCAGGTGTTCGACCACTGGGGCGATCGAGGGGATCACCTGCACGGCCGACGCACCCGTGCCGACGATCGCGACGCGTTTGCCGCGCAGGTCGACGTCGTGGTCCCATCGCGCCGTGTGCATCACCGTGCCGGTGAAGTCGTCCAGTCCGGGGATGTCCGGTGGCTTCGGCTTGGTCAGCACACCGGTGGCCCCGACGACGTACCGCGCCGTGATGGTTTCGCCGTCGGCGGTCTCGAGGTTCCAGTGGCGATGCTCGTCGTCGAAAGCTGCCCCGATGATCTTGGTGTCGAGCTTCGTGCGCCGGCGGATGTCGTACTTGTCCATGCAGTGCTCGGCATAGGCCTTGAGCTCGTTCCCTGGTGCGTAGACGCGGGACCAGGTGTCGTGCTGCTCGAAGGAGAACTGGTAGCTGAAGGAGGGGATGTCGACGGCGACCCCGGGGTAGGTGTTCCAGTGCCAGGCGCCGCCGACGCCATCACCCTCTTCGAGCATCAGGAAGTCGCCGAAGCCGGCCCGGTCCAGACCGATGGCTGCTCCGATGCCGGAGAATCCTCCGCCGACGATGACGACTTCGTGGTCGGGAGTGAGCGTCATGGACGAGACCTCCGGTCGAATCCTTCGAATACCCAGAGTATCCGGACGTGTCCCGGGTCATTGCGCCAGCCGCCCTGCTCCGTCAGCATCAGCCCATGAAGCATTTCGGTCAAGGGCGTTCAAGCCCTGGCACGTCGTGGCAGACATCTATGTGGCCAACGTCATCGGTACGACGCTGCTCTTCGTCGAGTACCTGTTCGTCCTGCCTCTGCCGGAGGAGGCGCAAGCTGGCGAGCGTGACCCGGGACAACGTCGTCCTCGGGATCGTCTGCACTCGTCGTCAGCTGGGTCCTCGTTCGCCTGGTACGCGGCGCCCGCGCGCGCATCGCGCCCTCGACTGGACCGTGCGCGGCACCGATCCCAGCCCGGAGGAGCAGCAGCTGACGCTCGACCTGCCGTGGTCGCTGTTCAAGATCGAGCGTGTTCCTGTGGAGCCATGTCGACGGTGGCCTTCCTGGTGCTCGACCTGCCGACCAGCATTCCGTTCGGACTCCTCGCCGGCAGGCGCCGTCCTCTCCGGAGGCCTGGCCACGGTGGCGACGGCGTTCCTGCTGAGCACACGGTTGCTGCGGCCCGCCACGGCGCGCGTCCTCGAGCTGCATCCGCCCGAGCGCGGGACCGCGGCCGGCGTCGGCGAGCGGGCGATCTTCATCTGGGGCCTCACCACCGGCGTGCCGCTGCTGGCCCTGGTCATGATGGTGGCGTTCTCGCCGTTCTCCGGCACATCGTTGGAGCGGCTGTCCGTCAGCGGCATCGTCGTGGGCGGGATCGTGCTGCTGGTCGGCCTGTTCGCGACCATCCTGTTCGCCAAGTCGATCGGCGAGCCGTTGTGCGAGCTGACGACCGCTCTGGCCGAGATCGAGAGCGGCGACCTGCACGTCCAGGTGCCGGTCGACGACAACGGGGAGATCGGCCAGATGCAGGCCGGGCTCAACCGGATGGTCGGGGCGATGCGCGAGCGGGAGCAGCTGCGCGACCTGTTCGGGCGCCACGTGGGAGAGGACGTCGCTAGACAGGCCCTCGAGCACGGTGTGGCTCTGGGTGGTGAGGAACGGGAGGCCGCCGCTCTGTTCGTCGACGTCATCGGCAGCACCACGTTCGCGGCGACGCGGTCGCCGGCCGAGGTGGTCACCGCGCTCAACCGGTTCTTCGAGGTCGTCGTCGATGTCGTCGGAACGTACGGCGGACTCGTGAACAAGTTCGAGGGCGACGCTGCCCTGTGCATCTTCGGTGCGCCGTTGGAGCTTCCCGACCCGGCAGCCAATGCGCTGGGCGCGGCTCGGGAGATGGCTCAGCGACTCAAGGACGAGGTACCGGAGCTCGACGCCGGGATCGGCGTCTCCCAGGGTCTGGTGATCGCCGGCAACATCGGCTCCACCCAGCGGTTGGAGTACACCGTGATCGGCGATCCGGTCAACGAGGCGGCACGGCTCACCGAGCAGGCCAAAGAGCACCCCGGGCGCGTCGTGGCGTCACAGCGGATCGTCGACAGCGCCGATTCCGGCGAGCGCGATCGGTGGAAGCTGCTCGAACCGCTGCTGTTGCGAGGCCGGCTGGAGCCGACGACCCTCGCCGTGCCGCGCTGAGCTCAGCCGCCCCCGCCGAGCAAGTTGCCGAGGAGCGTTCCGAGTCCGCCGTCGCTGGTCGGCGAAGGGGACGGCGATGGTGGCTTCGGCTTGGGCTTCGCCTGCTCGCTGGTCGCGCGGCTGGACGTCGTCGGCCCCGTGGTGGGCGACGGGCTCGGTGAGATGCTCTCGGCCGGCGACGGGATCGTGGACGGCTCGGGCAGGTTTTCGTCGATCCCCACGCTGGGCGCTGCGCCACCGGCGGCAGGGACGCGGGGGAGGGCCGCTGCGACGGGGGACGAACCAGCCTGGTCCGAGTTCGTGAACGTGATCACCGTTGCCGCGGCAACGGTCGTCATGACGGTCGCGGCAGCGAACTTGTACACCTTGGTGGGCTGCATGCAGGACTCCCCGAGCGCGGACGTGGTGACGACAACGCCCTCCACCGTACCGGGGACCGCCGCTGAGGGCACATCCGACGTCGGCGCTAGCCTTGGTCGAACCCGTCAGAGGAGTGTCCATGACCCGTTCCGACCCACGGTCGCTGTTGGTCGTCGGTGCCGGTCTGGCCGGCTGGCGCACCGCGAAGGAGACCCGCAAGGCGGGGTTCGACGGCACGATCACCGTGCTGAGCGACGAGGACGAGATCCCCTACGACCGGCCGCCCCTGTCGAAGCAGGTCCTGACGCGTGAGTGGGAGCCGCCCAAGGCTCGCCTCACCGACGACGAGGAGATCGGCTCCCTCGACATCGACCTGCGCCGCGGCGTCCAGGTCACGTCGGCCTCCGGCGACGGCGTCGAGACGACGGACGGTGAGCGGCTCGACGCCGATGTCGTGGTCCTCGCCACGGGTGCGCGTGCGGCGGTTCCACCGATCGTGGCCGACCAGCCGGAGGTCCGCACCCTGCGCAAGCTCGGAGACTCGTTGCGACTGGCCGACGACCTCGACCGCGCCGACTCGGTCCTGGTGCTCGGCGGCGGGTTCATCGGAGCCGAGGTCGCGGCCGCCGCGCGGACCCACGGCACCGAGGTGACCATCGTCGAGGCGATGCCCGGCCTGCTCGGCCCGCTCGGCTCGGAGGTCGGTGGCGTGTTGCAGCAGCGGCTTCACGACGTCGGGGTCTCGGCGCTCACCGGCACCCCGGTCACATCGGTCGACGCCCACGCCGACGGCGTGGAGGTCGAGCTCGCCGACGGGCGGGTGCTCTCCGCCGATCTCGTGGTCGCAGGGTTCGGCGCCAGGCTCAACTCCGAGGCGCTGGGCGATCTCGCCGGCCCCGACGGCGTCCCGTGCGACGACCACGGACGCGTCATCGGCCACCCCGGCCTGTACGCGGTCGGCGACGTGGCGGCCTGGTACGACCCGCGCTCCGGCCGGCACGTGCGTCGCGAGCACTGGTCGTCGGCCAGCGACCAGTCGGCCATCGCCGCCCACGCGATCGTGGGCCAGGAGGCAACGCGTTTCCTGGAGTCTCCGCCGTACTTCTGGACCGACCAGCCTGGCGTCAAGGTCCAGCTGATCGGATGGCCCGAGCTGGCCGACCGGCACGGCTGGATGGACACCGAAGGTGCCGAGCCTCAGACGGTCTACGGCTGGCATCGCGGCGACGAGCTCGTGGCCGCAGTCGTCCTCGGCATGCCGCGGGTGTTCGTCGCGTTGCGCAAGGAGCTCATCGCGAACAGTCACGTTCCGGGCGGGGGCTGAGCAGTGGAGGTCGTCCGCACACACGGGATCGAGGTCGCGTTCGAACGAGCCGGCACGGGCCCGCCGCTCGTCCTGGTGCACGGGGCGGCCGAAGACAGCCGCATCTGGCGGCCGCAGGTTGACCGGCTCTCCGACGAGTTCACGGTCGTGGCCTGGGACGAACCGGGGTGTGGCCGGTCGTCCGACGTGCCGTCGACGTTCACGATGCCGGACTACGCGAACAGCCTCGCAGCCGTCATCGAGTCGCTTGATCTCGGACCGGCACACGTCGCCGGACTCTCTTGGGGTGGCACCGTCGTGCTGGAGCTCTACCGCCAACGACCGGACCTGGTGGCGACACTCGTGTTCGTCGGCACCTTCGCGGGGTGGAAGGGGTCGCTGTCGGACGACGAGCTTCGGGCCCGCGTCGAGAACGCACAGAAGCTGCTCGCGACACCCGGTGACTTCGATCCGAGGCTTCCCGGACTGTTCGCCGGCGGCACTCCGGCCGAGTTCGCGGCGGTGTTGGAGGAGATGGCCGACGAGTACCGTCCAGCCGCATTCGCGCAGGAATCGCTGGTCATGGCCGAGACCGATCAGCGCGACGTGTTGGCACTCATCACCGTGCCGACGCTGTTGGTCTGGGGTGAGCTCGACGTCCGCTCACCCCTCAAGGTTGCTCGACAGTTCGAGCAAGCGATCCCCGACAGCGAGCTGGTCGTCATCGCCGGAGCAGGTCACGTCTGCAATCTCGAGCGGGCCGATGAGTTCAACGACGTCGTCCGCCATTTCTGCCGGGCGCATCCGTCGGCGTCAGCCCTCGACGACGACTGACTCCCCGAAGCTCGCGGTGAGCCGCTCGGCGGAGAACGTCGCGAACGGTCGACCGTCCATCCCGAGAGCACGAGCGTGATCGGCCATCCGGTGGTCGCCCCAGGTGATCGTCGTGCCGCGCCCGCGGCCGATGCGCAGCCCGCGGAACCGCATCGATGTCTTGCCGCGCAACAGAAGTCCCGCGTGCGGGCCCTCCTCGGCCCGGGCCCAGGTGTGTCCGCTCGAGGGCACCAGCGGCAGCGAGAAACCACCGGTGCGAATCGTCGCGTCCATCACGGGGACGTCGCCGTCGCTCATCGCCATGGTCGAGGTGGAGCCTCCGAGGTCGGCCGTCGACGTCATCAGCCACTTGGGCAGTCCCCAGATCTCCCGGCCGGCCTCCCGGGTGAACGCGCCGGTGACCGGCAGCTCGAGCACGAACAGGCCGGGCCCGCCGGGCGGTGTGCCTGATCTGGGGGAGGCAAGCACCCCGATGCCGACCTCGTCGTAGCCGCCGAGCACGAACTCCTCCGGGTACACGACGCACACGAGCATGGCCAAGCCGGTGCCGCGGAACCCGGCCGCACGCAGGCCGTACGGCTCGAGCTGGGCGTCGACGGCCGCGCGCGGCGAGCGCCACAGAGCCCCGGCGAACGTCGCACCGTCGACCCGCACCGGCAGGTCGATCGTCCTGGCCTTGCACTTCCCAGAGATCAGGAGCGGGATGAGTGGCCATGGGTCGGTCCTCTCGGCTAAGGAGTGTCGCGGAAGGTCGGGGGGCGCTTCTCGTTGAACGCGGCCACACCCTCGGCGAAGTCGTCGGCGGCGAGCAGGCCGAGCTGGCCCTCGCGCTCGCGGGCGAACGCGCCGTCGAGCTCCCCGAGCGTCGCCGTGTTCACGGCGTGCTTGGTGCGGGCGTAGCCGACCATCGGGCCGGTGCGCAGCCCGGCGATGACGTCATCGACGTCCTTGTCGAAGGTCTCGGCGTCGAACACGTGCGAGACGAGACCCAGCGACTCGGCCTCGTCGGCGGGGAGTCGCTCGGCGAGCAGGCCCATCCGCATCGCCTTGGCCCGGCCGATCGAGGCCGCGACCAGCGCCGTCGCACCACCGTCGGGCATCAGGCCGATCTTGGCGAAGGCCAGCATGAAGAACGCCTTCGAGCTGGCGAGGACCAGGTCGGCCGACAGGGCAACAGAGACGCCGACGCCGGCACAGGGTCCCTGGACGACGCTGACCACGGGGCGAGGCACGTCGCGGACGGCGGCGACGAGCCGGCTGGCGCCGTCGAGCGTCGCGGCGGGACCGCCCTCCTCGGAGAGCTCACCGGCACCGCCGATGTCGGCTCCGGAGCAGAACGCGCGCCCGGCTCCCGACAGCACGATGACGCGCACGTCGTCCTGCGTTTCGGCGCCCTCGACCGCATCGGCCATGTCCTCGAGCACCTCGGCCGTCACGGAGTTGAGCGAGTCGGGGCGGTTGATCTCGATGCGGAGCACGCCGTCGTCGAGGTCGATTCGAACTTGGTCGCCGGCGCGCGTTCCGGTGTTCGGCATGCTCGATAGGTTACTGAGCATGGACATCAGCAACCACGTCGCCCTCGTCACCGGCGGAGCCTCGGGCCTCGGTCGTGCCACCGTCGAGAACTTCGTCGAGTCCGGTGCCAAGGTCGTCATCGTCGACCTGCCCGGCTCGCCCGGCGAGGAGGTCGCCAAGGAGCTCGGCGACGCGGTGCGCTTCGCCGCCGGCGACGTTCGCGACGCCGAAGCCGTCGCCGCAGCGCTCGACGTGGCCGCCGGGCTGGGCGAGCTCCGGGTCGTGGTCAACTGCGCCGGCACCGGCAACGCGATCAAGACGGTCGGCAAGCAGGGCGCGTTCCCCCTCGACGACTTCCAGCGCATCATCGAGATCAACCTGATCGGCACGTTCAACGTCATCCGCCTCGCGGCCGAGCGCATGAGCACGCTCGACCTGGACGGTGAGGAGCGCGGCGTCATCGTCAACACCGCGTCGATCGCGGCGTTCGACGGGCAGATCGGCCAGGCCGCGTACTCCGCGTCCAAGGGCGGCATCGTCGGCATGACGCTGCCGATCGCGCGAGACCTCGCGTCGCTCGCCATCCGTGTGGTCACCATCGCGCCGGGGTTGTTCCACACTCCGCTGCTCGGGGCACTGCCCGAGGCAGCCCGCGAGTCCCTCGGCGGCCAGGTGCCGCACCCGAGCCGGCTCGGCGACCCCACGGAGTTCGCCAAGCTGGCCGCGCACGTCGTCGACAACCCCATGCTCAACGGCGAGACCATCCGGCTCGACGGCGCGATCCGCATGGCCCCTCGCTGACATTCTGCTCGACTCGCGGAGGCCTCCGATCCGTCGGACGATGGCGTCGGAGGGCGCATCCAGCGTCCCGGGACCGGAGGTCAGCATGAGCGATTCATCGCAGGAGAACGCCCCACAGGCTGGACAGGAGGTCGACGCCGACGACCCCGGCGTGCCCAACGACTCCTCAGGCCCGGACGTCCCGAAGGACCCGGAGAGCGCCGCGGGCACCGACGTCCCGACGAACCCCACCACCGACCAGCCGGAGGGCACAGAGGGCGTCGACGGAGCGGACGCCGGTGACGACGAGGACACCGAGGAGATGGCCGAGACCGACGAGGACTCAGACGCAGGCGAGTCCGACGATGAGTCCGACGACGATGCCGACGACTCCGACAACGGGGACGAGGCCTCCGACGACGATGACGACGAAGACGACGAAGACGACGAAGACGACGTGGACGACGGAGACGACGGAGACGACGGAGACGACTCGGACGACGAGGACGATGACGACGGAGACGACTCCGACGACGAGGACGGATCCGGTCCCGCCGACGACATCGGAGCTCCGACGAAGCCAGCCGAACCGGCCTGAAAGGGAGGAACGCGAAATGCCCGACAAGGACATGTCGTCGATCAAGGACGAGAAGCTCTACGAGAAGCTGCGCGACGAGGGCGACTCCAAGGAGAAGGCGGCCCGCATCGCCAACGCCGCGGCCAACGAGGGTGAGTCGACGGTCGCGAGCCGTGGCGGTGAGTCAGGGTCGTACGAGGACTGGACGGTCGACGACCTCCGCGAGCGCGCCGGCGAGCTCGGGCTGACCGGCTACTCGGACCAGTCCAAGGACGAGCTCATCGAGGCGCTCCGCAACCACTGAGCGACTGACGGTTCAGTCCCAGTGGCCCCGACGCGACTTCTTGACGTCGCCGCGGCGCTTCTTGGCATCGAGCCGGCGCTCGACGGAGGCCCGGGTGCGCCGCGTCGGGCGGCGCGGCTTGGGCGGTACCACCGCCTGGGTCACGAGCTCCTCGAGCCGAACGCGTGCTGCTTCGCGGTTGCGGTGCTGCGAGCGGAACCGAGACGACACGACCGTGATCGCGCCGTCGACCAGCCGCGAGCGAAGTCGCTTGGCCGCATGCTCCTTCTGGTCGGCGGTGAGCGCCGTCGTGCCGGTCAGCGACCAGGTCAGCTCCACGCGCGTGTCTGTGGTGTTGACGTGCTGGCCCCCGGCGCCCGACGAGCGGGAGAACCGCCAGGTCATCTCGCTCTCGGGCAGGTGGATGCGGCCGCTATGACTCATCGTCCGCCAGGATGCCGTACATCGACTTGCGGGCGTTGTCGAGATGGCGTTGGCCTTGGCCTGTTGTGCCGGAGTGCCGGCGTGCATCACCTGGCGCCAGGCCATGATGAAGCTCTTGAGCGACTGGCCCATCTCGCGGCCGATCGGGCCGTCGATCGCCACGGGAGGCGTCCTCCCATGGCGTGCCGAGCTCATCGCGGTGCTCCTCGACGTAGGCGTTGCCGTCGTCAGTGAGGGTGGCCGTGTTGCGGCCGTTGACTCGCTCGAACTCGATGAGACCCTCGTCCTCGAGCTGCTGGAGCACGGGGTAGATGGATCCGGGACTGGGCGTCCAGGCTCCGTCGCTGCGTTCGGCGATCTCCTGGATCAGCTGGTAGCCGTGGGCTGGGTGCTCGGAGAGCAGGAGCAGGGCGGCTGCTCTGACGTCTCCGCCACGTCCGCCGCGTCGGCGGCCGCGTCGGCGGCCGGGCTGTCCGTGGCCGAACCCGGGACCCATGTCGCAACCGAATTCGCGGGCGTCGTCTCGGCGCCCGCGCCTGCGGTCGTCAGGACGACCGCGTCTCATGTCGTTGGTGTCTTTCATGGTGATTCCTTGTCTGTGTGGCGCCGGCGTCGCGGGATGTGCGGTCACGAGCGCTATTCATTCGATACATAAACGATATATCGTTTATGTATCGAATGTCAACACAGGATCGTCAGGAACCGCCTCTGGAGACGTAGTTGTTCAGCTGGTCACGCTCGAACTCCAGCTGGTCCATCCGTTGCTTCACCGCATCGCCGATGCTCAGGACACCGACGAGCTGATCGCCGTCGAGCACCGGCACGTGCCGAACGCGGTGCTCGGTCATGATCGCCATGAGCGAGCCGAAGGAGTCCTCAGGAGCGCACACCTGGACGTCCGACGTCATGATCTGCTCGACGGTGACGCTCTTCAGGTTGTCGAAGTCGCGGATCTTGCGGACGACGTCGCGCTCGGAGACGATCCCCAGCATCGTCGTGCCGTCATTGCTGACCACGAGGGCCCCGACGTTGTGCTCGGCCAGGGCATCGAGCAGATCGGACATGGTCGCCTCGGGCCGGATCGTGTAGATCGTGGCCGACCCCTTCGAGGACATGACATCACTCACGCGCATGGGGGCAGCCTAACGCTCAGGGTGTCTCCTGGTCGCCCCAGGAGCGGGAGAAGTCCAGCGTCCGGACGTTGTCGCCCTTGCCGGACTCAGGCTCGTCGGTGTCCTCGGGTTCGTCGGTCCAGGAGGCATCGGGTGGGCCGTCGTCGGGGAAATGGCCGAGGTACGCCATCGCGGCGTCGTGCAGTCGGCCGTTGGTGGCCAAGGCGTTCCCACCCCACGGTCCGGGCTGTCCGGCCAGGCTCGTGAACATGCCGCCGGCCTCGCGCACGATGATGTCGAGGGCGGCCATGTCCCACAGCTTCAGCTCGGGCTCGGCGGCGATGTCGACGGCGCCTTCGGCGAGCAGCATGTACGACCAGAAGTCGCCGTATGCGCGCGTGCGCCAGCAGCGGCGGAGCAGAGCAGCGAATCCCTCCGCCTTGTCGATGCGCTCCCAGCTGGTGGCCGAGCTGTAGGAGATCGAGGCGGCTTCGAGCTCCGACACCTGGGAGACGCGGATCTCGCGGGGGTGCATGAACGACTTGCCCGTGAAGGCGCCACCGCCCTTGGACGCCCACCAGCGGCGGCCGAGTCGCCGGCGCCGAGATGCACCCGGCGACGATCTCGCCGGCCTCCTCGAGCGCGATGAGGGTCGCCCATACCGGAACGCCTCGGACGAAGTTGGCGGTGCCGTCGATGGGATCGATGATCCAGCGGCGCTCGTGCGAGCCCGTGGAGCCCTCGATCTCGCCATGCTCCTCGCCCAGCACGACGTCGCGCGTGCGAGCCAGGTGGAGCTGGCGGCGGATGGCCTGTTCGACCGCTTCGTCGGACTCCGTCACGTACGTCATGTCCGGTTTCGTCGACACTTCCAGGTCGATCGCCCCGAAGCGATCCATCGAGAGATTGTCGGCATTGTCGGCCAGGACGTGGGCCAGACGGACGTCGTCGTGCCAGGAGTGGGCCATGCGGCTTAGGGTACGGTGAAATCGACCGCGACCACGGTCATGACCCCCGGGGAGGCTTCCCGTGTTCGGTTCGTTCGACGGCATTCCGATCCACGTGTTGGTGAATCACGCAGCAGTCGTTCTGGTTCCTCTCGCCGGCCTGGTCGGAATCGCCTTCCTTCGCCCGGCGTGGCGTATGCCGTTGCGGTGGCCACTGGTCGCTGTCGCCGTCATCGCCACGATCACGATCTTCATCACCCGCCGGAGCGGTGAGGTCCTGAAGGAGTCTTTGGGCGACCAGCTCAAGGACAATGCCGCGGGCAGACTGGTCGAGCGCCACGAGGAACTGGCCGACCGCCTGTGGCTCTGGCTGCTGGTGTTCCTCGCCGTCACGGTCGTGGTGGCTCTGGTGCTGCCGCGCCTGACCACGCCGCTGGCCGGCGGCGCGGCCGCGATCATCGTGGCCGCTCTCGCCGTCGTGGTTCTCGTCCTCGTCGCCTTCGTGGGGCACCAGGGCTCGAAGGCTGTTTGGAACCCCGAGGGCACCGTCGACTACTCCGGTAGCTAGTCCGACGCCTCGCGACTCGCGAGGATGCGGCGGAACGACGCGACCCGGTCCGGCCGTAGGCGCCCGTCCGTCACGCCGACGTCCAGGGCGCACTCCGGCTCGCTGGCCGCATGCGTGCAGCCGCGCGGGCAGTCGGCACTCACCTCGTCGAGGTCGGGGAACGCCGTGATGACGTGCCGCACCTCCACGTGGGCGAGTCCGAACGACCGGAAGCCCGGGGTGTCGATGATCCAGCCACCGCCGGGGAGCTCCAGGACCATCGTCGACGTCGACGTCTGCCGGCCGCGGCCGGTGACCACGTTCACGTGGCTGGTGGTGCGGTCGGCATCGGGCACGAGCAGGTTCACCAGCGTCGACTTGCCGACGCCGCTGTGCCCCACGAGCACGCTGGTCCGGTCGCGCAGGACCGAGCGCAGCTCGTCGAGGTCGCCGTCGCGGCGGGTGACGACCGTGCGCACGTCGAGCGGCTCGAGCAGGGCGACGACGTCCTCGGCCGGAGCGAGGTCGGACTTCGTGAGGCAGACGATCGGGTCCATGCCGGCGTCGAACGCCGCCACCAGGCACCGGTCGACGAGCGCGAGGCGCATCGGCGGGTCGGCGAGCGCGGCCACGACGACGAGCTGGTCGGCATTGGCCACCACCACCCGCTCGATCGGGTCGTCGTCGTCCGCCGTGCGACGCAGGACGGTGCGCCGCGGCTCGACCTCGACGATGCGGGCGAGTGAGCCCTCGTCGCCACTGACGTCGCCGACGATCTTGACCTCGTCGCCCACCACGACGCCCTGACGCCCGAGCGGACGCGACTTCATGGCGGTGACGACGCGCTGCTCGTCGCCGACCACGACGGTGTAGCGGCCACGGTCGACCGTGATGACCCGACCGATCTCGGCGTCGTCGTAGTTGGGGCGGTCCTTGGTACGCGGCTGGGTGCGGCGACGGGGACGCTCGAAGGCGGCGTGCTCGTCGTCCTCGTCTCTCACGCGACGGTCCGTTCCCACACTGTCGCGAAGTCGGGGTACGTCTTGGCCGTCGTGCCGACGTTCTCGACACCCAGGCCGGGCACGCGCAGGCCGACCACCACAGCGGCTTGAGCCATGCGGTGGTCGTCGTAAGTGGAGAAGACGCCGCCGTGCAGAGGCCGCGGACGGATGAGCAGGCCGTCGTCGAGCTCCTCGACGTCGCCGCCGAGCCGGTTGATCTCGGCGGCGAGGGCGGCCAGTCGGTCGGTCTCGTGGCCACGGAGGTGGGCGACGCCGGTGAGCCGGGACTCGCCCTCGGCCAGAGCGGCCACCGCGGCGACCACGGGTGTGAGCTCTCCGACGTCGTGCAGGTCGAGCTCGACGCCGCGCAACCCCGCGTCGGCGGAGAAGACCACGTCGTCACCGTCGCGCTCCGTGTGCCCACCGAATGCCTCGGCGATACCACGCCAGGCGTCACCGGCCTGCGTGGTCGAGTCGGGCCAACCGAGGACGCGCATCGACCCACCGGTGACCAGGGCAGCGGCCACGAACGGGCCGGCATTGGACAAGTCGGGCTCGACGTCCATGTCGAGCGCCGCGATCGGGCCGGGCTGCACCACCCAGCGGTCGGGCCGTGCGTCGTCGACGTCCACGCCGCGCCGGCGCAGCTCGGCGACCGTCATGTCGATGTGTGGCTGTGACGGCAGCGGCGCACCGATGTGCTGCAGGTCGAGCCCGCGATCGAAGCGGGGAGCGGCGAGCAGGAGTGCCGACACGAACTGGCTGGACGCCGACGCGTCGATCTCGAGCGATCCGCCTTCAACGTGGCCGGTGCCGTGAACGGTGAACGGCAGGGCCGAACGCCCGCCATCGTCGATCTCCACCCCCAGCGCCCGCAGCGCGGTGATGACGGGCGACATCGGACGAACCCGGGCTCGCTCGTCGCCGTCGAACGTGACGGACGCGCCGGTGAGCGCGGCAAGCGGAGGTGTGAATCGCATGACGGTTCCGGCGAGTCCGCAGTCGACGGCGATGTCACCCTTCACGGACTCGGCCGACGGCGTGATCGTCCATGCCGGGCCGTCGCGCTCCACACGGGCTCCGAGCGACGACAGCGCGTCACCCATGAGCTGCGTGTCACGCGAGGCCAAAGGACCGGTGAGCACCGACGGCGCGTCTCCGAGCGAGGCGAGGACGAGCAGGCGGTTGGTGAGGGACTTCGAGCCCGGTACCAGCACCTGCGCGTCGAGGGGCGTCGCACGGTGCGGCGCAGTCCAGGGTGCACTCATCGCGCTCACTCTATCGGCGCGACGCCGGTTCGACGGTCAGCTGCGGAGCTGGTCGATGCCCTCGGTGACCTTGTCCTTGGCCTCGACGACCTTGTCCTTCGCCCGTCGACCGATGAACTTCTTGTGCGGATCCGGGTCGAGCGTGGCCATCAGCAGACCGCCCATCATCGACAGGTTCTTGAGGAAGTGGATGCGCTGGTTCTGGCGTGCGACCGGGTCGGACTCGTTCCAGAACTGGTGCCCCATCGCGGTGGTCGGCACGAGCGAGCCGGCCAGGACGAACGAGGAGATGCGCGGGACGTGGCCGGTGGCGACCGCCGTGGCGGCGGCGACGTGCAACGCCCCGTTGGCCCGCACCAGGGTGGCCGGGGACACCTCGACGTCGGGTGCCATCTGGTGAATGAGGTCGGTCACGGGTTTGGCCTTGGGTGCCTTCTCCTTGGCGGTGATGATGGAGTTCACCCCTCCGTAGAAGAACATCGAGGCCAGCAGGGGACGTGCCACGGAGCGGAGAAGGGTCATGCCCCATTCTGTGCACGACCGCGAAGCTTCACCACCTGAGGCCGCCCGGCGGGGGTGCCGGGCTTTGGGCGGCAAGAAACGGCAGAGTCCTGTGACAGGCTGGATCCATGTGCGGCCGCTACGCCACCACTCAGACGCCCGCGTCGCTCAACGACGCGTTCGGGGCCGAGCTCGCCGACTCCTTCGTCGAGCTGGAGCCCGACTACAACATGGCACCCACCAAGCTCGCGCCGCTGGTCATCGCCCGGGCGCCCGGCGGGGGTGCCGGGCCGCGGGCGGCGAACAGCACCGACGAAGGACCGCCCACGCGCGAGCTGCTCACCGCCAAGTGGGGTTTGGTGCCCAGCTGGGCGAAGGACCCGTCCATCGGCAACCGCATGATCAACGCCCGCAGCGAGACGGTGGCGGAAAAACCGGCCTTCAAGAAGGCGTTCGGCAAGCGCCGTGCGCTGGTTCCCGCCGACGGCTACTACGAGTGGTACAAGAGCCAGGACCCGGACGCCCCGAAGAAGGCACCGAAGCAGCCGTTCTACATCTCGCCCAAGGACGGCTCGGTGCTGGCGATGGCCGGCCTCTACGAGTTCTGGCGTCAGGACTACGACGCCGAGGACGGGGAGTGGCTCATCACGTTCACGATCCTCACCACGTCGGCGCCGGACGACCTCGGTCACCTGCACGACCGCACGCCCATGATGATCGAGCCTGACGCCATCGAGGCGTGGCTCGACCCGACGCCACGGCCGACCGACGAGCTGCTCGGGCTGCTCGTGCCGGCCGTGCCCGGCCGCCTCGACGCCTGGCCTGTCTCCACCGCGGTCAACAACGTCCGCAACAACGGGTCCGAGCTCGTCGTACCGCTCGCCCCGGAATAGCGCACCTGCACAGGACGTTCTTGGCACCAGAGGAGGTGCCATGCAGGCATGCGCTGAACGAGCCGGATCGACGTCACCGAGCGTCATGTCCACGTCACGACTGGGTGTCGGCGACGGTCACCGTCCACGAGTAGGCTGGGCGGCGATGACCGACACCACCCCCGTCGAGAGCACAGACCTCGAGAACACCGAGGTCGAGCCCGAACCCGTCGACCTCGAGTCCGAGACCCCTGAGCAGCGTCAGGCCCGGTTCGAGGCCGACGCGCTGCCCTTCCTCGACCAGCTCTACTCGGCCGGTCTCCGCATGACACGCAGCCCGCACGACGCCGAGGACCTCGTGCAGGAGACCTACGCGAAGGCGTTCAGCGCCTTCCACCAGTTCACGCCGGGCACCAACCTCAAGGCGTGGCTCTACCGCATCCTCACCAACACGTACATCAACACCTATCGCAAGAAGCAGCGCCAGCCTCAGCAGATCACCGACGAGATCGAGGACTGGCAGGTGGCAGCCGCCGAGGCGCACACCTCCTCCGGCCTCAAGTCCGCCGAGATGGAAGCGCTCGAGCACCTGCCCGACAGCGACGTCAAGGACGCCCTCCAGAAGCTGCCCGACGACTTCCGCTACGCCGTCTACCTCGCCGATGTCGAAGGTTTCCCGTACAAGGAGATCGCCGAGATCATGGACACGCCGATCGGCACGGTCATGTCCCGCCTCCACCGCGGCCGCCGCATGCTGCGCGAGCTGCTCTCCGACTATGCGCGCGAGCGCGGCATGGCCGTCACGGGAGCAGGTGACAAGCCGTGAGCTGCGACAACTGCGAGGAGGCGCTCGACAACCTGTACCTCTTCCTCGACCAGGAGATCGACACCGCCAGCATCGAGGAGATCCAGGAGCACATCGACAACTGCTCGTCGTGCCTGAACGTCTACGACCTCGAACGCGTGGTCAAGGCTCTCGTGTCGCGGTCGTGTGCGGAGAAGGCGCCCGAGCCGCTGCGAGCCAAAGTCCTGTACTCCATCCGCAGCGTCCACATCCAGGTCAGCGACAAGCGCACCACCAGCTAGGGCAAAAGAAATCCCCCGTCGATGACGGGGGATTCTTCACGCGTTGGGGCGCTTGCCGTGGTTCGCGTTCTTCTTGCGACGCGCACGGCGCTTGCGGCCGGTCTTGCCCATGGGACTCCCCTTCTGGAGGTGCTGAACGTGGGTTCAGTCTCCCACAGGGGCCTGATCGAGCCGCGAGAGGAACCGCTCACGGTCGACCACGATGCGTTGGGCCTCGCCTCTGGCGAGCACCGTTCCCGCGATGTCGTGCGCCACGACCTGGAACCGGATCAGCCGGTCGTCCCGGTCCACGACGGTGGCCGTCGCGGTCACTTCGGCACCGACCGGGCTCGGCGCGAGGTGCTCCAGCTCCACCTTCGAGCTCACACTCGTGTTGGCGTCGTCGAGCCTCACCGCGCCGCACGACGCTTCTTCGAGCCAGGCGAGCAGCCGCGGCGTGGCGAGCACCTCGAGGTCGCCACTACCCACGGCGGCTGCGGTGTCGTCCGGGGTGACGGTGTGCGTCACCGCGTACGTCGATGGCTGGAAACCCATGTCGATACTCTGCCAGCACCCGTCAGAGCGTGAGGGAGAAACCCCAGAGCGTGACGCCCTGGAATGGCGACCAGTCGAGATCCGTGCGCCGCACGAACCCCCGCGACTCGTAGAGGCGGTGCGCCGGCGTCATCTCCGGCAGCGAGGAGAGCAGGATCTCCGCGATGCCGGTCGAACGCGCCTCCGTGATGCACCAGTCGACCAACGCTGAGCCGACCCCTCGCCCACGCGCGTCGGGGGCGACGCTCAGCGTGCGGAACTCGGCTTGGTCATCGCGGGTCGAGATCTCGCGGAACGGCGAGCCGGGCGGGCACCACGTGACGGTGCCGAGCAGGTCGTCGCCGTCGACAGCAACCATCAGTACTCCGTCACGAGACCGGGTGACGCCGTCCGCGAGCCAGCCGGCGTACTCGTGGTCGAAGGATCCGTCCGGCAACGTGAGATAGTCATCGGCGTCGTAGCCCGCCACCGTCAGGGCTCCCACCGCCCCGGCCTCTTCGGGAAGCGCGGGGCGAAGCTGGAAGTCAGATGCCGGTGGTGGCACGCGGGTACATCGCGTTGACGTCGGTGATGACGTTGACCAGGTAAGGGACACCGGACGCGAACGCACGGTCGAGGGCCGGGCCGATCTCACGTGGGTCGGTCACCATCTCGCCCCCACCGCCGAGCGCGGTGGCGATCTGGTCGTAGCGGGTGTTCGGCGCGAGGTCGGCGGCGACGTCGTAGCCGTACAGGAAGTTCATCGGCCCCTTCTCCAGGCCCCACGCGGAATTGTTGCCCACGATCATCACCACCGGCAGGTTGTGACGCACGAGGGTGTCGACGTCGATGATCGACATGCCTGCGGCGCCGTCGCCGTAAAGGAGCACGACCTGGCTCGACGGACGGGTGAGACGGGCTGCGATCGCCGCACCCATGCCGGCGCCGAGGCAGCCGTACGGACCGGGGTCGAGCCACCCGCCGGGCCGCTGGGGCTCGACGAACTTTCCGGCGAACGACACGAAGTCGCCGCCGTCACCGATGACGATCGCGTCGTCGGCCAGGCGGGGCAGCAGCTCGCCGTAGATGCGTGCCGGGTGGATGGGGTCGGCCTCGGCCTGCAGCAGCTCCGCGTCCCTCCCCGTCGCCTCGGCGACCTTCGCCTGCAGGTCGGAGAGCCAGGCGCTCCAGTCGGGGCGGTCTCCGCTCCGACTCTGAAGTGCGGTGAGGATGCCGTCGAGGCAGGCGCCGAGGTCGCCGGCGGCGGATGCGGCCAGCGTCGCGTGCGTGGACACCTGGCCGGGGGAGTCGGCGATGTGCACGGTCTGCGCGACGGGTGCAGCGTCCTTGCCGCCGAACACGCCGAAGCCGAGCCTGAAGTCGAGGGGAGTGCCCACCACGATCGTGAGGTCGCACTGGCCGAGGGCGTGCGAGCGGGCCTTGGTGACCAGCTGGGGGTGGCCGCCGGGCACGATGCCGCGTCCCATGCCGTTGGCGATGACCGCGATCCCCGTCTCCTGCACGAAGCGAAGCGCGGCCTCCTCGGCCCCGTCGGCCCACACGTCCGTGCCCAGGATGAGCACCGGACGGGCCGACGTCGCGAGCAGCTCCGCGACTCGGGTGAGGTCGGCCGGGTCGGGCTCGATCGGCGCTGTCGTGTTGCCGGCCGAGGGAGCGCCGAGCTCGGCGCTGTTGAAGAACTCGTCCAGCGGGATGTCGACGAACGTGGGACCTCGGTGCGACGACCCGGCGAGGCTGAACGCTTCGTCCACGGTCGGCGCGATGTCCTCGACGGTGTTGGCCGTGGCGGCCGACTTGGTGATCGACTCGAGAATCGGCGGATGGTCGAGCTCCTGCAACGTGCCGCTGCCCCAGCGCGCGGCGGGCGCGCGACCACCGATGACGACGAGCGGCGATCCGGCGAAGTGCGCCTGCGCCATGGTGCTGACGCCGTTCGTGACGCCAGGGCCGGCGGTCAGCACCGCGAGGCCGGGGGACCGGGTCAGCTTGCCGACGGCCTCGGCCGCGAATGCGGCGGTGGGCTCGTGCCGCACGTCGACGATCGGCATCGGCGGCTCAGCCTTCACCGCGGCGTCGTAGATCGGGAAGACGTGTGCGCCGGAGAGCGTGAACAGCGTCGAGACGCCGTGTGCCCGGGCGACGTCGAAGGCATGCACCCCGCCATGAGCGGTGGGCGCCTCGGCTGCCGTGTCTTCGGTCGTGGTGTGGTCCTGCTCGGCCTGCGTCATGCCAGAAAACTACTCGACCGGCTTCGCCCTGGTGGTCGGCCGGTAGAGCCACGGGCTCTCGGCGCGGATCTGGTCGAGCACCGCGAGCAGCAGGTCGGCGCGGTGCGCAGGCTGCTCGGCGAACAGCTCGGCGTCGGCGCGCAGGTCGGCGCGGCCCTGGACGCCGAGGGCGAGCTGAAGGTGCAAGGCTCGCAGGAAGGCGGAGGTGTTGCCGGCTGCCGGCGACGGCCACTCGGACTCGATGTGCCCACGGGTGCGCGGGGGCTGGATCCCGTCGCCGAGACGGGCCAGCCACGGTTCGACGATCTTGGGGTCGAGGGCATTGCGGTGCAGCAGGGTCATGACGGCGTAGGCCAGACGGTCGTCCTCGCCGTGGCGCCAGATGTACGCCGTGGGAGTGAGCACGCGGTCGGCGATGACGTCGAGCAGCACGGTGAGCTCGAGCCGCCCGAAGTGCCGTGAGCGGGCCAGCGCCGCGAGCAGGTCGGCGCCGTGGGCGATGGCGTGTGCCCAGCCCTGCTCGGGCACCCAGCCGCGATGATCCTGCTCGCGCACGTACCAGCTGGTGGCCCGGTCGCCCCAATCGAGCACGGTCGAGGCCGACATCAGGTGGGCGTTGTTGTCACGTCCGATGATCTCCGCCAGCATCAGCGCGCTGTAGCTGCGCCGGATGACCGACACGTCACCGTCGTGCCCGAGCCCATAGCGGAGCCCGGGGATGATGCCGTCGCCGAGGCCGGAGAGCAGGTCGTCGTACACACCCTGCGTGATCCAGGTGGTCAGCAACGGGTAGGCGAGGTCCTCGCGCAGTCGCGGATTCTGGTGGCCGAGCATCTCCACGAGCTCGACCGTGAGCTCGTCGAGGGAGCGGTCCACCGGCACTTCGCGGCCGGATTGCATCACGGCCTGCCAGTACGCCTCGGACACCTGATCCACTGTGCCAGACGCCCGATGCGTCTTCATCTCCCCATACCCTGAACACGTGCCCACGCTGGACGACATCGCGCGATTCCAGACGACGTTGACGCAAGACGACGTCGCGTGGCTGCGTGCGCTGACCACGGACTGGCAGATCATCGCCGACCTCGCCTTCTCCGACCTCGTGCTCTGGGTGCCCGACGCGGAGTCCAAGGGCCTGTGGGCCGCCGCTCAGATCCGTCCGACCACCGGCCCGACCACGCTGCTCGAGGACGTGGTCGGCACGTTCGTGCCGGCCAAGAGTGCGCCGGCTCTCCAGGACGCGCTCGAGTCCGGCAAGCTCGGGGAGTCGGTCGCCGCCGACGACCACGAGGGCGCCGAGGTGTACGAAGAGCTGGTGCCGCTGCACAGGGAGGGTGCGGTGTGCGGCGTCGTCGTCCTTCGCAGCGTCGCTTCCGGCCATCGACTCTCCAGCGCACTGGAGGCGACCTATCGGGAGTCCGCGGCCAACCTCGTCCAGATGATCCACCTCGGGGAGTTCCCGCCGCCGGGCAATCGGTCCGATCTCGCAGACTCGCTGCGGGTCGGCGACGGGTTCGTGCGCACCAGTGCGGACGGCCTCGTGACCTTCGCCAGCCCCAACGCCATGTCCGCCTACCGCCGCCTGGGGCTGGTCGGCGACCTCGTCGGCGCGGATCTGTCCGCAGTGACGGCCGGCCTGGTCGGCGACCGGCCGACCGACCGGGGCGCGCGGGGGCTGCTCGCCGTCGGTGCGCAGGGGGAGTCAGAGGTGGAGAACGCGACCGCGGCCCTGCTCCTGCGCGTCATCCCGCTGGTGCACGACAAGCAGCCGGCCGGCTCGATCGTGCTGCTGCGAGACGTCACGGAGCTGCGCGTGCGCGAGCGCGAGCTGGTCTCGAAGGAAGCGACCATCCGGGAGATCCACCACCGGGTGAAGAACAACCTGCAGACGGTCGCTGCGCTGCTCAGGCTTCAAGGTCGCCGCATGGATGTTCCGGAAGCGCGAGAAGCGCTGGACGAAGCGGTGCGCCGAGTCGGCTCCATCGCGTTGGTGCACGAGACCCTGAGCCAGTCGTTCGACGAGAACGTCCAGTTCGACGACATCGCCGACCGGCTGCTGCGCACGGTGCTGGACGTGACCGGCGAAGGGGTCAGGGGCGAGCGCATCGGCACGTTCGGCTCGATTCCCGGCGTCATCGCCACCCCGCTGGCGATGGTGCTCACCGAGCTCATCCAGAACGCCACCCAACACGCGTTCGGCGAGGGTGGCGGGCACCTGACGATCGCGGTCAACCGGATCCGCGACCGGCTGCGGCTGCGGATCAGCGACGACGGAACCGGGATGCCGCCGGACTTCGATGTGGATCAGAGCCTGGGTCTCTCGATCGTCACCACGCTCGTGGAGACCGAGCTCGGCGGATCGCTGACGTTCGAGCAGCGACCGCGCGGAGGCACGACGGTCGCAATCACCCTGACCGTGTGAGGCGAAGGATCAGGCCGTGCGGATGCGGGCACGGGCGTTGCGGCGCTTGAGCGCACGGCGCTCATCCTCGCTCATACCGCCCCAGACACCGTGATCCTGCCCGGATTCCAGCGCCCACTGCAGGCACTGCTCACGGACATCGCACCGACGGCACACGACCTTGGCCTCCTCGATCTGGAGGATGGCCGGGCCGGTATTGCCGATCGGGAAGAAGAGTTCTGGGTCTTCGTCGAGGCACGCGCTGCGATGGCGCCAGTCCATGACGAGTACTCCTTCCCGGTGGGTGGTGGGGTGACGTCCTGGTCGGCCGAAATCAGGCCCTTCGCAGGACGTCGTCTTCATGGTTTCAACTTTTCCCCGGTTAGACAAGGGTTAACTCGCTGGCCACCTTGTCTGATGGATCACACGAGCCCCATGGGCCTAGCGCTCGCGAGCGGTCCGTGTGAGAGACTGACGCGCGGGCAAAACCCGATCGGACCCGCCCGTGCGGGCCCGTCTTCGCGGCTCAGAGAGCCGCCACTCGAGCCGGATCGGCTCGTGGACCGATTGCCCCAAGCCCCAGGATCTTCGACGAGATGGTTGCCACCGACATCGACGCAGGACTCGACAGCCACGACCCGGACGACCCCATCTTCACGCTGCACCGCGGCGGCAAGATGGAGGTCGCATCAACGGTGCCGTTACGCGATGCGGACGACCTCTCGATGTCCTACACGCCCGGCGTCGCCCGCGTCTGCGAGGCGATCGTCGCGGACCCCGAGGCCGCCCACGAGTACACCTGGGTCTCCAACACCGTCGCCGTCGTCACCGACGGCACCGCCGTGCTGGGTCTCGGCGACATCGGCCCGGCCGCCGCGATGCCGGTGATGGAGGGCAAGGCCGTGCTGTTCAAGCAGTTCGGCGGCGTCGACGCGATCCCGATCGCTCTCGCCACCACCGACACCGACGAGATCGTCGACACGGTCGTGCGCCTCGCGCCGACGTTCGGCGGCGTCAACCTCGAGGACATCTCCGCCCCCCGCTGCTTCGAGATCGAGCGGCGCCTCATCGAGCGGCTCGACATCCCCGTCTTCCACGACGACCAGCACGGCACCGCGGTCGTCGTGCTGGCCGCGCTGCTCAATGCCGTTCGGATCACCGACCGCGAGCTCGACGACCTCAAGGTCGTCATCTCCGGCGCGGGAGCGGCCGGCGTGGCGATCACCCGCATGCTGCGCAACGCGGGCGTGCGCAAGATCGCCATCGTCGACCGCAAGGGCGTCATCCATCCGTCCCGCGGCGACCTCACCGAGGTCAAGCAGTGGCTCGGCGAGCAGACCTCCGACTGGGCGAAGCCCGGGTCGGTCACCGACGCGCTCTCCGGCGCCGACGTGTTCATCGGGGTGTCCGGCGGCACCATCCCCGAGGAGGCGATCGCGTCGATGGCGCCGGACTCGATCGTGTTCGCGCTCGCGAACCCGAATCCCGAAGTTCATCCGGACATCGCCAGCCGTCACGCGCGCATCGTCGCCACCGGCCGTTCGGACTTCCCGAACCAGATCAACAACGTGCTGGTGTTCCCCGGCATCTTCCGCGGCGCCCTCGACGTCCGCGCCACCGGAATCTCCGAGGGCATGAAGCTCGCCGCCGCGACGGCGATCGCGGGCCTCGTCGACGACGACGACCTCAGCGAGTCGTACCTCATTCCGTCGCCGTTCGACCCGCGTGTGGCCACCGCAGTCGCCCGCGCGGTCACCGACACCGCTCGCCGTGAGGGCCTCGCGCGTCGGCCCTACTGATCCAGCCGTACGTCCGTCCCGTGATCGACAGGAGCTGCATGTTCGCCGTCTATGCCCAGGGTTTCAGCCAGGACGACCCCCTCTCGGGTCTTGGCATCGGGGAGCGCCCCGAGCCAGAGGTGCCTGACGGATGGACGACGGTGACGGTCAAGGCGTCCTCCATCAACCATCACGACGTGTGGAGCCTGCGCGGCGTCGGCCTGAAGGAGGACGCCCTCCCGATGATTCTCGGCTGCGACGCCGCGGGTCTCGACGAGGACGGCAACGAGGTCTTGGTGCACGCCGTCATCAGCAGCCCGGACTGGACCGGCGACGAGACCCTCGACCCCAAGCGGTCCCTGCTGTCCGAGCGGTACCAGGGCACGTTCGCCGAGAAGGTCGCGGTGCCGCGGCGCAACGTCATCCCGAAGCCCGAGGGGCTGTCGCTCGTCGAGGCCGCCTGCCTGCCGACCGCGTGGCTCACCGCGTACCGGATGCTCTTCACGCAGTCGGGCTTGAATCCCGGCGATTCCGTACTCGTGCAGGGCGCCGGGGGTGGCGTCGCCACCGCGCTCATCACCCTGGCGCGGGCGGCCGGGTTCCGGGTCTTCGCCACGAGCCGCGACGAGGACAAGCGGGCCCGCGCCCTCGAGATTGGCGCGCACGAGGTCGTCGAGACCGGCGAGCGACTGCCGGTCAGGGTCGACGCGGTGATGGAGACGGTCGGCCGGGCCACCTGGTCGCACTCGGTGAAGTCGCTGCGTCCCGGCGGCACGCTCGTCGTCTCCGGCGCCACGTCTGGTGACGCCTCACCCACCGAGCTGGCCTACATCTACTTCCAGCAGAAGCGGGTGATCGGCTCGACGATGGGCACCCGCGAGGAATTGCACCGTCTCGCCCAGTTCATGGATGTCACGGGTGTGCGGCCCCTGATCGACCGCGAGCTCGCGATGGATGACGCCGCACAAGGCCTGAAGGCCGTCGCCGACGGTGACGTGTTCGGCAAGATCGTCCTGACGCTCTAGTCGTCTTCCTCGAGCCTGGCCAGCCACGTGGCCAGCCGCTCGACGGGAACCTCGAACTCCGGATTCAGGTCGACGAACTCGACGAGCCGGTCGGCGAGCCAGGCCAGGGTGACGTCCTCATCACCTCGGCGGGAGGCGAGCTCCTCGATGCCGCGATCGGTGAAGTACATCGCTCAGCTGAACGCCTGGTCGAGGAGGGTGTCGTTCTCATCGACGTGGCGGCTGTGCGAGCCCACTGAAGGTGCGGACGACTCCGGCCTCGAGACCCGCAGCAGCGGGAGGTCGCGGTCGAGAGCACCGGTGTAGTGGAGCGCGACGTGGGGCCATGGGCCCTGGTTGGCCGGCTCGTCCTGCACCCAGCGCACTTCGCGGGCCGACGTGAAGCGCGCGAGCTCGGCGTTGAGCTCCGCGAGCGGGCGCGGGTACAGCTGCTCCATGCGCACGATCGCCGTGCGGTTCTGGCTCTCTTCGCGCTTGGCGCGCTCACCCATGAGCTCCCAGGTGATCTTGCCCGAGCAGAGCAGCACGCGCTCGACCTGATCGGCCTCGACCGATTCGTCGCCGATGATCGGTCGCCAGGTGCCAGACGTGAAGTCGTCGGGCTGCGACGCCGCGGCCTTGCTGCGCAGCATCGACTTCGGGGTGAAGACGATGAGCGGCCGGTGCTCGCTCGCCAGGCTCTGCTTGCGCAGGAGGTGGAAGTACGACGCCGGGGTTGAGGGCTGAGCGACGGTCATCGAGTTCTCCGCGCACTGAGCCAGGAAGCGCTCGATGCGGGCCGACGAGTGATCGGGGCCCTGGCCCTCGTAGCCGTGTGGCAGCAGCAGCACCACGCCCGACTTCTGGCCCCACTTCGTCTCACCGGCGGAGATGTACTCGTCGACGACGGACTGGGCCCCATTGATGAAGTCGCCGAACTGTGCCTCCCAGATGGTGAGGGCCTCGGGCCTGGCCACCGAGTAGCCGTACTCGAAACCGAGCGCGGCGTACTCGCTGAGCAGTGAGTCGTAGATGTAGAACGTGGCCTGCTCGTCGTCGATGTGCGACAACGGAGTCCACTCGGCGGCGTTCTGCCGATCGATGATCGTGGCGAAACGCGACGAGAACGTGCCGCGTCGCGAGTCCTGGCCGGCCAACCGGACCGGACGCCCGTCGACCAGCAGCGAGCCGAGCGCGATGATCTCGCCGGTGCCCCAATCGATCGGGCCGGCGGTGATCGAGGCCGCGCGACGCTGAAGCTGCGGCAGCACCTTCGGGTGGACGGTGAACCCCTCCGGCACGGCGGTGTACGAGTCGGCGACCGCCTTGAGCATCTCGGGCGTGACGGCGGTGACGAGCCCACCGGTGGAGGGCTTGGTCGGGTACTCCGGCGTGCGGGTGTAGTCGGTCGGGGCGTCGGCGTCCTTGACGTCCTTGAAGTTGCGCTCGAGCTGCGACTGGTAGTCGGCCAGCGCTTCCTCGGCCTCCTCGAGGGTGATGTCGCCACGTCCGACGAGGGCCTCGGTGTAGAGCTTGCGGACCGACTTCTTCTCGTTGATCGTGTCGTACATCAGCGGCTGGGTGAAGCTCGGGTCGTCGCCCTCGTTGTGACCCCGGCGGCGGTAGCAGACGAGGTCGATGACGATGTCCTTGTTGAATTCCTTGCGGTACTCATAGGCCAGCCGTGCGATGCGGATGCAGGCCTCGGGGTCGTCGCCGTTCACGTGGAAGATCGGTGCCTGGATCATCTTCGCCACGTCAGAGCAGTAGACCGACGAGCGCGACGACGACGGGGCCGTCGTGAAGCCGACCTGGTTGTTGACGATGACGTGGATCGTGCCACCGGTGCGGTATCCCCGGAGCTGCGAGAGGTTGAGCGTCTCCGCGACCACACCCTGGCCGGCGAACGCGGCGTCGCCGTGCACGAGCAGGGGGAGCACCGGGTACTCGGCGCCGCGGTTGAGCCGGTCCTGCTTGGCGCGGGTGATGCCTTCGAGGACGGGGTCGACGACCTCGAGGTGCGACGGGTTGGCCGCGACGGACACCTTGATCTTGTCGCCGTTGTCGGCGGTGAACTCGCCCTCGACGCCGAGGTGGTACTTGACGTCGCCGGAGCCCTGCACGGTGCGGGGGTCGATGTTGCCCTCGAACTCGCGGAACACCTGGCCGGGGCTCTTGCCGGCGATGTTGACCAGCACGTTCAGCCGGCCGCGGTGGGCCATGCCGATGCAGACCTCGTCGAGGTCGTCGGCCGCGGCGGCCTCGCAGATCTCGTCGAGCAGCGGCACCGTGGTCTCGCCGCCCTCGAGGCTGAACCGCTTCTGACCGACGAACTTGGTCTGCAGGAACGTCTCGAACGCCTCGGCCTGGTTGAGCTTGAGCAGGATGCGCAGCTGCTCTTCGCGGGGCGGCTTGGTGTGGCCGATCTCGATGCGGTCCTGCAGCCACTTGCGCTCGGCCGGATCCTGGATGTGCATGTACTCCAGGCCGATCGTTCGGCAGTAGGAGTCGCGCAGGACGCCGAGGATCTCGCGGAGCTTCATGAACCGCTTGCCGGACTGGCTGGAGAACGAGCCGGTGGCGAACTCGCGGTCGAGGTCCCACAGGGTGAGGCCGTGCGAGGCGGTGTCGAGATCGGGGTGGCTGCGCTGGCGGTACTCCAGCGGGTTCGTGTCGGCCATCAGGTGGCCGCGGACGCGGTAGGCGTGGATCATCTCCAGCACGCGGGCCTGGCGGTGCACCTCGTCGTCGTGGCTGACGGCGATGTCCTGGGCCCAGCGGATGGGCTCGTAGGGGATGCGGAGCGCCTGGAAGATCTCGTCGTAGAAGCCCTCCTCGCCGAGCAGCAGCTCGTGGATGCGGCGCAGGAACTCACCGGACTGCGCACCTTGGATGACGCGGTGGTCGTACGTGGAGGTCAGCGTCATCATCTTCGAGACCGCCATCTGGGCGATCGTGTACTCAGAGGCGCCTTGGAACTCCGGCGGGTAGTCCATCGAGCCGACGCCGACGATGACGCCCTGTCCGGACATGAGCCGCGGTACGGAGTGGTTGGTACCGATGCCGCCCGGGTTGGTGAGGCTGGCGGTGGTGCCCATGAAGTCGGCGACCTCGAGCTTGTTGTCGCGGGCCTTGCGGACCATCGTCTCGTAGCCCTGCCAGAACTCGGCGAAGCCCATCTTCTCGGCGCCCTTGATCGAGGGCACCACGAGCTGGCGGGTGCCGTCGGGCTTCTGCAGGTCGATGGCGAGACCGAAGTTGACGTGCTCCGGCTTGAGCTGGTGGGGCTTGCCGTCGACCACCTCGAACCCGGTGTTCATCTCCGGCATGGCCTTCAGGGCCTTGACGACCGCATAGCCGATGAGGTGGGTGAAGGAGACCTTGCCGCCTCGGGCGCGCCTGAGGTGGTTGTTGATGACGGTGCGGTTGTCGAAGAGCAGCTTGACCGGCACGGCGCGGACGCTGGTGGCGGTGGGGACCGTGAGGCTCGTGTCCATGTTCTGGACCGTGCGTGCCGCAGCGCCACGCAGCGTGACCTTCTCGACGACGCCGGGATCGCCCGCCTTCTTCTCGGGCTGAGGCGGCTCGGCGTCGGCCGCCTTCTTGGCGGAGTCCGAGTCCGGCTTGACCGGCTCGCTCTTCGCTGCAGGTGCGGCCGTGTCCTTCTTCGGCTCGGGCTCGGCCTGCTTCGGGGCCGGCTCGGGCTTGGCCTGCTTCGGGGCCGGCTCGGGCGTCGGCTCGGCCTTCGCGGCCGGCTCGGGCTTCTCCGGTGCCGGCTCAGGCTGCTTCTCTGGCTGGGTCGGAGTCGTGGTGGATGCGGTGCCGGACGGGCTTCCGTTGTCGGACGGGACGTTGCCGTCCTCGAAGAACGTCACCCAGGAAGCATCGACCGACGTGGGGTCCTCTTGGTAGCGGTCGTACATCTCCTCGACGAGCCACTGATTGGTGCCGAAGTCGGGGGATGATGGTTCTCGTGAGGACTCGGCCACGACCTCGATCGCCTCTTCCGTTCAGTGCTCGTGCGCTGGTGAATACGCACCTCAGGGTAGCGCGACACGCCAGCGGTTTTCAGGCAGGCCGACGCACTCCCTCCACCGCATGCGTGCGGTCCACAACCGGCCGAAAGGTGTGTCGGGCAAGGTCCCCCCGCTGACGGCCGACCTCAGGCTGTCTCGAGCGCGGCGTCGACCGTGATGTCGGTTCCGCCGAGGGCCTTGCTGACCGGACACCCGGTCTTGGCGGCCTGGGCGGCCGCTTCGAAGCCGGCTGCATCGATCCCATCGGCCTTGCCTCGCACGGTCAGGGCGATGCCGGTGATCTTCATTCCGCCGTTCGGATCCGGGCCGAACGTGACGTCCGCGGTGACGTCGAGTGACCCGGCGGTGGCACCACTGTCCTCGAGGGCCTTCGTCATGGCCATCGAGAAGCACGCTGAGTGCGCTGCGCCGACGAGCTCTTCCGGCGTCGTGGTGTTGGTGTTGTCGTCGTCGACCCGCTTGGGCCACGACACGTCGAACGTGGCCAGTCCCGAGCTCGCGAGCTCGACCTGACCGGATCCGTCCAAGAATCCGCCGTCCCAGGCGGTGCGGGCGGTGCGTGTGGGCATGTCGACTCCCCTTCGTGGTGGTGTGCAGTCGACGCTAGCGCGACCGTGACATGCCTCGCGGAGCGCCCCGGCAGGACTCCGTCGGGCGCTGGGCGCCCTCCTCCCCGAATCCTGAACGCCGGGGAGTTCCGAGGAATGCATCTGTTGCAGAGAGCGCCCCCGGCAGGACTCCGTCGGGCGCTGGGCGCCCTCCTCCCCGAATCCTGAACGCCGGGGAGTTCCGAGGAATGCGTCTGTTGCAGAGAGCGCCCCGGCAGGACTCCGTCGGGCGCTGAGCGCCCTCCTCCCCGAATCCTGAACGCCGGGGAGTTCCGAGGAATGCGTCTGTTGCAGAGAGCGCCCCCGGCAGGATTCGAACCTGCGCTCCCGCCTCCGGAGGGCGGTGCTCTATCCCCTGAGCTACGGGGGCCTCTTGACCGGACGGAACGCCCGGCACCGGCCAGGTGCGGTGTGAGCCTACCCCAACGCCACTACGGTGAAGGGCGTGCCCAGAGTGCTGATCGTCGATGACGCGCCGTCGATCCGGCTCCTGATCCGGACCAACCTGGAGCTGGCGGGATTCGACGTCGACGAGGCCGTCGACGGCGTCGACTGCCTCGCCCATTTGGCCGAGACCACGACCCTTCCCGACGTCATCACCGTGGACGTGATGATGCCGCGGCTCGACGGCGTGGCCACGGCGACGGCGATCCGCTCCGACCCTCGGACGGCCGGCATCGGCGTCGTCATGGTCACCACGCAGAACCACCCCGTGGACGTCCAGCGAGGCATGCGAGCCGGCGTCGACGCCTACGTCACCAAGCCGTTCGACCCCGACGACCTCGTCACGACCGTCAACGACGTCGTACAGCGCCGCCGATAGGCTAGATCGGGTGACCCCCGAGCAGCTCTCCGACGTCTTCGTCGCCGCCCTCGCGGACCTGGTGTCCGAGGGCGTCCTCGAGCTGCCCGACGGCGTCCCGACGCAGGTTCTGGTGGAGCGCCCGAAGGTCAAGGAGCACGGCGACTACGCCACGAACGCCGCCCTCCAGCTCGGCAAGCGGGTCGGACTCAACCCGCGCGACCTCGCCACGATGCTCGCCGAACGGCTGACCGAGCACCCGGGCATCGCCGCGGTCGAGGTCGCGGGTCCCGGATTCCTCAACGTGCGGGTGGCGGCCGGAGCCCAGGGCGTCGTGGCGTCCGACGTCGTGCGTGCGGGCGAGGCGTACGGCACGAGCGACCTGAACGCCGGCCGCAGCATCAACCTCGAGTTCATCAGCGCCAACCCCACGGGTCCGCTGCACCTCGGCCACACGCGGTGGGCCGCCGTCGGCGACGCGATCGCACGGGTGCTCGAGGCCACGGGAGCATCCGTCACCCGTGAGTTCTACATCAACGACCGCGGTGCCCAGATGGACAAGTTCGGTGCTTCCCTCATGGCCCGTGCACACGGGCAGGAACCACCCGACGACGGCTACCTCGGCGAGTACGTCCGCGAGCTCGCCGACCGGGTCGTCGCGCACTCGCCGATGGTGCTGGAGAAGCCTGACGACGAGCAGAGCGCGATGTTCCGCGACATCGGCTACGAGCTGCAGCTGGCCGAGCAGAAGGCCGAGCTCGAGGAGCTCCACACCCACTTCGAGGTCTGGTTCTCCGAGCACTCGCTGCACGAGGGCGATGCCATCGAGCACGGCCTGGCCAGGCTTCGGGAGCAGGGCCATCTGTTCGAGGCCGACGGGGCCACCTGGATGCGCACCACCGACTTCGGCGACGACAAGGACCGTGTGCTCATCCGCTCCGGCGGGGAGCTCACCTACTTCGCGTCGGACACCGCCTACTACGTCAACAAGCGCGAGCGCGGCTTCGACCCCTGCATCTACCTGCTGGGAGCCGACCACCACGGCTACGTCGGCCGGCTCTCGGCGATGGCCGCCTGCGTGGGCGACACCCCCGGCGAGCAGCTGCAGGTGCTCATCGGCCAGCTGGTCAAGATCATGCAGAACGGCGAGGAGCTGAAGCTGTCCAAGCGGGCCGGCACGATGGTCACGCTGCGCGAGCTGATCGACCTCATCGGCGTGGATCCGTTGAGGTACACCCTGATCCGCTACCCGGTCGACTCGCCGCTCACGCTCGACGTCGCCGAGATGACCAGCAAGAGCAACGACAACCCGGTCTATTACGTCCAGTACGCCCACGCGCGGCTCGCGAGCATCCTGCGCAATGCCGCCGACCTCGGCGTGCTGGTCGACGTCGACGCGTTCGACCCGGGCCAGCTGGCCACCGAGCGCGAGGGCGACCTGCTGCGCGCCCTGGCCGAGTACCCGCGCGTCGTGGCGCGGGCCGCTGAGCTGCGCGAGCCGCACCGCGTCTCGCGCTACCTCGAGGACACCGCCTCGCTGTTCCACAAGTTCTACGACACTTGCCGAGTGCTGCCTCAGGGCGACGAGGAGACCACCGACCAGCACCGGGCTCGCCTGGTGCTCGTCGCCGCCACGCGTCAGGTGCTCGCCAACGGTCTGACGCTGCTCGGCGTCGGCGCCCCGGAGCGCATGTGATGAGCGTTCAACGCGCCGGTGCCCACGGCATGCGCGACCATCAAGCACAGAATCGGATGTAGTCATGAGATCGCATGAAGCAGGAGCTCTGCACGGCCAGGCCGGCGATCGCGGGCCCGCGTGGCTGCGCGTGCCCGAGGACGCCGACCAGCTGGTGCCGCACCTGTGGGCCGCGGGCGTCTCCAAGGTCGACGGCGTGCTCACGGTGGCGGGGGAGTCCGCCCCCGACCTCGCCGCCGAGTTCGGCACGCCGGTCTACGTCGTCGACGAGGACGACTTCCGCGCCCGTGCACGCGCGTTCCGTGACGCGTTCGAGGATGCCGAGGTCTACTACGCCGGCAAGGCGTTCCTGTGCGTGGCGACCGCGCGATGGATCGCCGAAGAGGGGCTGAGCCTCGACGTGTGCACCGGGGGTGAGCTGGCTGTCGCGCTGCGCGCGGAGTTCCCTCCCACCCGCATCGGGCTGCACGGCAACAACAAGTCGGCCGACGAGCTCCGCCGCGCGCTCGAGGCGGGTGTCGGGCGCATCATCGTCGACTCGACCGAGGAGATCGACCGGCTCGCGGCGCTTTCTTTGGAGCTCGGCGTCGAGGCACCCGTCATGGTGCGGGTCACCGCCGGCGTCGAGGCGCACACGCACGAGTACATCTCCACGTCCCATGAGGACCAGAAGTTCGGCTTCTCGATCGTCGGCGGTGACGCCCTCGCGGCTGTGCGCCGCATCCTGGCCGAGCCGGGTCTGCGCCTGCTCGGCCTGCACTCGCACATCGGATCGCAGATCTTCGTCACCGACGGATTCGAGGTGGCGGCGCGGCGGGTGCTCCAGCTGCACGCCGACATCGCCAAGACACTTGGCGTCGACCTCCCCGAGCTCGATCTCGGCGGCGGGTTCGGCATCGCGTACACGACCCAGGACGACCCGTCCACGCCCGACGACCTCGCCCGGGGCCTGCGCAAGATCGTCGACGACGAGTGCGCCGCGATGGGCATCACGGTCCCGCGTCTGTCGGTCGAGCCCGGCCGGGCCATCGCGGGCCCCTCCACGTTCACGCTGTACGAGGTCGGCACCACCAAGGACGTCGAGCTCGACGGCGGTGCCACCCGGCGCTACGTCTCGGTCGACGGCGGGATGAGCGACAACATCCGTCCGGCGCTCTACAGCGCCGACTACTCGTGCACGCTCGCGTCGCGGCCATCGGACGCACCGGCCGTGCTGAGTCGCGTCGTCGGCAAGCACTGCGAGGCCGGCGACATCGTCGTCAAGGACGAGTACCTCCCCGGCGACGTGCGGGCCGGCGACCTCCTCGCCGTTCCCGGCACCGGTGCGTACTGCCGTTCCCTGGCCAGCAACTACAACCACGTGCCACGCCCCGCGGTGGTCGCCGTGCGCGACGGCGAAGCCCGGCTGCTGCTCCGGCGGGAGACCGAGCAGGACATCCTGGCGCTCGACCAGGGTTAGCCAGCTAGCTGGCCGGCTCCAGGCCCCGGCGTGGGCCGGGACCTACGGTCGCGAGGTAGTCCTCGAAGTTGTAGATGGCGCAGGTCTCCAGCGACAGGCAGCCACAGCCGATGCAGCTGTCGAGGTTGTCGCGCAAGTTCTGCAGCCGAGCGATGCGGCCGTCGAGGTCGGAGCGCCATCGTTCGGAGAGCCGTGACCAGTCCGCCGACGTCGGGGTGCGGCTCGCGGGGAGGGAGTCCAGCGCTGCGCCGATGTCGTGCAGCGAGATGCCGAGTCGCTGGGAGAACCGGATGAAGGCGACCCGGCGCAGCACGTCGCGGTGGTAGCGGCGCTGATTGCCGCTCGTGCGTCGACTCTCGATGAGGCCCTCGCGCTCGTAGAAGTGCAGGGCCGAGACCGTCACCCCGGCCCGTTCGGCGAGCTCGCCGGGTGTGAGCTCGCGCTGCCGCATCGCGGTGTTCGACATCAGCGGTCCTCCCAAACCTCAAGTTTACCTGAGGTGGGGAGACGGGCGAAGTCAGGCCACGCACCGTGCGAGGGAGCGCGGCTTGGTGGTCGTGTCCTTGTCTACCTTGCGCCCGTCGATCGAGATGGTGCAGGTCGCACGGGTGGCACGCCCGGGATACTTCTTGGGAATCGTGACCATGACCATCGACAGTGGGTAGCCGCCTGTGAAGGTGCGAGTGGTGGAGAAGTTGGAATCGACGCCAACCTGCTCCTGCTGCTTGCCATCGCGGTAGTAGACACCGACCTGGACCACACCGTCGGCGGAAACCCGAATCGTGACCTTGTGCTCGAAGTTGCCACCGATGCTCGTGACAAATGGGTTCGTGGGATCTTCTAGCGATTCGGGGTCGTCCTCGGTCAGGCTCGGACCAGGATTCTCTGGGTCGACGGGTTCGACGGGATCGATCCCCCCGAGCTTGTCGTTGGACACAATGCTGGGAGGCTCTCTCCACGAGCGGGGGTCCCCGAAGGCGGCCAAGCCGGCGACGACAAGTCCGATCACGATCACGCCAACGGCGACAACGTTTCGTGACTCGGCGGGCATATGCATGGGTGGAGCCTCTACAAGGGGATGGCCGGCGTTCGACAGTTCGGCTGATGCAACGAGATTACGGGACGCCATGCTACGGATTCGTGTCGCTCAGTGGGTGTCGACACCGCCGTTATCCGTGGTGGGGTCGTCAGCAGTCACGGCGTCGCGCGCCGATACCCTTGGCTAGTGAGCGTTTCGCCTCCCAGAAGTGCACCCAACCTCGAGCGACCCTTACGGGTCGCTCTCCTAGGCTGCGGTGTCGTGGGCACCGAAGTGGCGCGCCTGCTCACCCGCGACGCGGCCGAGCTCGCCCAGCGGGTCGGTTCGCCGCTCGAGCTCGCCGGCATCGCCGTGCGCCGGCTCGAGCGGGAGCGCGACCTCGACGTGCCGCACGAGCTGTTCACGACGGACGCCGCCGGCCTCGTCTCCCGGGGCGACATCGACGTCGTCATCGAGGTGATCGGCGGCATCGAACCGGCTCGCGAGCTCATCCTGAGCGCGCTCGAGCATGGCGCGTCCGTCGTCACCGCCAACAAGGCGCTGCTCGCCGAGGATCTTGCGACCCTCTACGAGGCCGCCGAGAAGGCCGAACGCGACCTTGCCTTCGAGGCCGCCGTGGCGGGAGCCATCCCGATCGTGCGCCCACTGCGTGAGTCGCTGGCCGGCGACGCCGTCGAGCGCGTGCTCGGCATCGTCAACGGCACCACCAACTTCGTCCTCGACGCCATGACCACCACGGGCGCGGGGTTCGCCGAGGCGCTCGACGAGGCACAGCGACTCGGCTATGCCGAGGCCGATCCCACCGCGGACATCGAGGGTTTCGACGCCGCGTCCAAGGCGGCGATCCTGGCGGGTCTCGCGTTCCACACCCGAGTGTCGATCGGCGACGTGCACCGCGAGGGGATCACCGACGTCACCGCGGCCGATGTGGCCTCGGCAGGCGAGATGGGCTGCGTCGTCAAGCTGCTGGCGATCTGCGAGAAGATCGACACACCTGACGGCCCGGCGATCTCGGCCCGGGTGCACCCGGCGATGATCCCGGACAGCCACCCCCTGGCCAGCGTCCGCGGCGCGTACAACGCCGTGTTCGTCGAGAGCGAGTCCGCCGGCCAGCTGATGTTCTACGGTCCCGGCGCCGGTGGCGCCCCCACGGCGAGTGCCGTGCTCGGCGACGTCGTGTCGGTGGCCCGCAACCGCGTCCGCGGCGTCACCGGCCCGGGCGAGTCGACCCACGCCGAGCTCGAGGTCCTCGACATGGGCCAGGCCCGTACGAGGTACCACATCGCCATCGACGTCGACGACCGAGCGGGTGTCCTCGCCGCCGTCGCTCATGTGTTCGCCGAGTACGGCGTCTCCATCAAGACGGTGCGGCAGGAAGGCCACGGCTCCGACGCCCAGCTCGTCATCGTCACCCACGAGGCCGTCGATGCCGCGTTGTCGGCCACCGTCGCCGCGTTGCGCGAGCTCGACATGGTCCGCGACGTCTCGTCGGTCATGCGGGTCGAAGGAGTCTCCTGATGGAGGAGCAGTGGCCCACGCACGGAGCTCACCAGTGGCGGGGTGTCATCGAGGAGTATCGCGAGTGGTTGCCCGTCGACGATCACACCCCGGTCATCACCCTGGGTGAGGGCGGCACGCCGCTCGTGCACTCGGCATGGCTCTCCGGGCTCGTCGGCGGCGACGTCTGGCTCAAGGTCGAGGGCGACAACCCCACCGGCTCGTTCAAGGACCGCGGCATGACCCTCGCCATCTCGGCGGCGGCCGGCGAAGGTGCCAAGGCGGTCGTGTGCGCGTCCACCGGCAACACGTCGGCATCGATGACCGCCTACGCCGCGCGGGCCGGGCTCACGCCCATCGTGCTGGTGCCGCACGGCCGCATCGCCGCCGGCAAGATGGCTCAGGCCGTCATGCACGGCGCCGAGATCGTGCAGGTCAGGGGTGGTTTCGACGAGTGCCTGCAGATCTGCCGAGAGCTCGCCGAGCAGTACGACGTGGCGCTGGTCAACTCGGTCAACCCGATGCGGCTGCAAGGACAGAAGACCGCGGCGTTCGAGATCATCGACGCCCTCGGCCGGGCTCCCGACATGCACGTCCTGCCGGTCGGCAACGCCGGCAACATCTCGGCCTACTGGATCGGGTTCAGGCAGTACGTCAAGGCCGGTCTCGCCGATCGAACCCCTCGGCTGTGGGGATTCCAGGCCGAGGGAGCAGCGCCGCTCGTCATCGGCGAGCCCGTCGCGAACCCGGAGACCGTCGCGTCGGCCATCCGGATCGGCAACCCCGCTTCCTGGCTGCTCGCAGAGTCGGCCCGCGACGACTCCGGTGGCCGCATCGACTCGGTCTCCGACGAGCAGATCCTGACCGCGCAGCGAGAGCTGAGCTCGCGCGAAGGTGTCTTCGTCGAGCCCGCCTCCGCTGCCGGCGTCGCCGGCCTGGTCAAGGCGGTCGACGCCGGTGACGTCGAGCCCGGGCTCACGATCACCGTCACGGTCACCGGACACGGACTGAAGGACGTCGACACCGCCATGGCCGGCATCGACTCCGTCGTCGACTCGGTGATCGACGTCGACGTGCGCGAAGCCGCCGCGATCGCCGGTCTGGCATGACGTTCACAGCGGTACGGGTTGCCGTTCGTACGCCCGCGTCCGCTGCCAACCTCGGACCCGGCTACGACACGTTGGGGCTCGCGCTCGCGATGCACGACCGGCTCGAGGCCGAAGTCGTCGACGACGGGCTCGAGGTCGTCGTGCGCGGCGAGGGTGCCGACGACCTGCCCCGCGACCGCACGCACCTCGTGGTCCGTGCCATGGATGCCGCGTTCGACGTGCTCGGCGAGCAACCCGCCGGCCTGCGCCTGACCTGCGACAACACCATCCCGCACGCCCGCGGGCTCGGGTCGTCGTCGGCCGCGATCGTGGGAGGCATCGTGCTCGCGCGGGCGTTGGTGGACGGCGGCGACGCGCAGCTCGACGATGCCGCCGCCTATCAGCTCGCGTCCGACCTCGAGGGACACCCCGACAACGTGGCGGCGGCGATGTTCGGCGGCTTCACGATCGCCTGGCTCGACGGAACGGTCGCGTCGGTGCAGCGGCTCGACGTCGCCGCCAGGGTGACCGTCCTGGTACCTCCCGAGCCGGTCTCGACCGAAGCCGCACGCAATCTCCTGCCGGACCGCGTCTCGCACCGCGACGCAGCCGCCAACACCGCGCGCGCCGCCCTGCTCGTCGGCGCGCTCACGGGTGATCCCACGCACCTGCTCGCCGCCACCGACGACTTCCTGCACCAGTCGTACCGCGCCTCGGCGATGCCGGCGTCGTACGAGCTGGTGCAAGGTCTTCGGTCGGCAGGGGTCCCGGCGGTCATCTCCGGCGCGGGTCCCACGGTGCTCGCGTTCGGGCGCGGGCTCGACGGCGTCGTCCCGCCCGGTTGGGCCTCGCACGAGCTCGACGTCGAGCCGCGCGGAGCCCACGTCCTGGCTCCGTGACCGGCACCCGAACAGTGGAATGTCGGGGCGCCGGTTGGTGTTACAGTTGGTGAGTCGGAGTTGAGTCCATCTCCCCGACACGTTTCATTCACTCAGCCCGCTGCGCGGGCTCAAGCCTGTTGACGAGGCGGCATTCCCTGAGATCCGGGAAACCGGACGATGTGTGCCTCAGCAAAGGACACTCACGTGACAGACACCACGACCCAGCCCCCCGCTGCGGAGCAGCCAAATGCAGCACAGTCATCCGCTGCCGAGCAGCCTGAGCAGGACGCCAAGACGACGTCCGCTCCGCGCCGCAGCACCGGTGGGTTGGGGGGCAAAGTCCTCGCCGAGCTCCAGGAGATCGCCGCGGGACTCGACATCTCCGGCGCCTCCAAGATGCGCAAGGGCGAGCTGATCGACGCGATCAAGGCCGCCCAGGGCCAGAGCGCGACCACTCCCAAGACCAAGACGCCGGACGGCGACTCCGCGAAGGAGTCCACCGACGAGCAGGACGAGAACGTCCCCGCCACCGACGCGGAGAAGCCCGAGTCCAAGAGCGACGATCGCGCCAAGGACGAGCCGAAGAGCGACGACGGCGCCAAGAACGATCAGAAGAACGACGGCGGACGCAACCGCAACCAGGACCGTAACCAGGGCGGCGGCAACAACCGCAACCAGGGCGGCGGCGGCAACCGCAACCAGGACCGCAACCAAGGCGGCAACCAGGGCGGCGGCAATCGCGACGACGACGACTTCGGCGGAGGCGGCGGTCGCCGTCGCAACCGTCGCGGCCGCAACCGCGGCAACCGCGGCCCCGAGGGCGAGCCCACCTACAGCGAGGACGACGTCCTCGTGCCGGCGGCCGGCATCCTCGACATCCTCGACAACTACGCGTTCGTGCGCACCACCGGCTACCTGCCCAGCGAGAACGACGTCTACGTCTCCCTCTCGATGGTCCGCAAGTGGGGGCTTCGCAAGGGCGACGCCGTCGTCGGCCAGGTGCGCCAGCCCCGTGAGGGCGAGCGCAAGGAGAAGTTCAACCCGATGGTCCGGGTCGACTCGGTCAACGGCATGACGATCGACGAGGCCAAGAAGCGCGTCGAGTTCTCCAAGCTCACGCCGCTCTACCCGTCCGAGCGCCTGCGCCTCGAGACCGACCAGACCGCCATGGCCGGCCGCATCATCGACATCATGGCGCCGGTCGGCAAGGGCCAGCGCGGACTCATCGTCTCCCCGCCCAAGGCCGGCAAGACGATGATCATGCAGGCCATCGCCAACGCGATCACCGCGAACAACCCCGAGTGCCACCTGATGATCGTCCTCGTCGACGAGCGTCCGGAGGAGGTCACCGACTTCCAGCGCACCGTCAAGGGCGAGGTCATCTCGTCCACGTTCGACCGTCCCGCCACCGACCACACCACGGTCGCCGAGCTGGCCATCGAGCGCGCCAAGCGTCTCGTCGAGCTCGGCCACGACGTCGTGGTGCTGCTAGACGGCATCACCCGCCTCGGCCGCGCCTACAACCTGGCGGCCCCGGCCAGCGGACGCATCATGTCCGGCGGTGTCGACTCCTCGGCGCTGTACCCGCCCAAGAAGTTCTTCGGCGCCGCGCGCAACATCGAGGACGGAGGATCGCTGACGATCCTCGCCACCGCGCTGGTCGAGACCGGCTCGCGCATGGACGAGGTGATCTTCGAGGAGTTCAAGGGCACCGGCAACTGGGAGCTGCGTCTGCGTCGCGACTTCGCCGACAAGCGCATCTACCCGGCCATCGACGTCGACGCCACGAGCACGCGCCGCGAGGAGCTGCTCATGGCCAAGGACGAGCTCGCCGTCGTCTGGAAGCTCCGCCGCGTGCTGTCCGGGCTCGAGGGCCAGCAGGGCCTTGAGCTCATGCTGGACCGGCTCAAGAAGTCGGCCACGAACGTCGAGTTCCTCATGTCGATCAACAAGACGATGCCGCAGGGCACCTCCAATGGCGATGAGTGATCCGATCCGTAGGCTCGTGTCATGACCACGGTCCACGACTTCTCAGCCACGTCCATCGACGGCATCGAGCGCCAGCTCGTCGACTACAAGGGCATGGTCGTCCTCGTCGTCAACACTGCCTCCCAGTGCGGCTTCACCGGCCAGTACAAGGGGCTGGAGGAGCTGTACCGCACCTACGCCGACCGCGGCCTCGTCGTGCTCGGCTTCCCGTGCGACCAGTTCGGTCACCAGGAGCCGGGCGACGCAGAGGAGATCGCGACGTTCTGCGAGCGCAACTTCGGGGTCACGTTCCCGCTGTTCGCCAAGATCGACGTCAACGGCCCTGACGCCCACCCGCTCTACGAGTGGTTGCGGTCGGAGCAGAGTGGCCTGGTTGGCAACAAGATCCGCTGGAACTTCACCAAGTTCCTCATCGACCCCGACGGCACTGTCGTCAAGCGTTACGGCAGCACGACCACACCCGACCAGATCGCCGACGACATCGAAGCCCTGCTGCCGGAATAGGCCCCGGAATATGCAGAGCCTCGATTTCCTTGTACACGGTGCCGTCTGGCACCATTGATCCTTGGTTCTGGTTCACGCTCCGCGACGCGGATCGACCCAGCGCCCACGAGAGGACTTCATGAAGCGCGACATCCACCCTGAGTACGTCGAGACCCGGGTCACCTGCACCTGCGGCAACTCGTTCACCACCCGTAGCACCGCCACCGAGGGAGTCATCCACTCCGAGGTGTGCTCGGCCTGCCACCCGTTCTACACGGGCAAGCAGAAGATCCTCGACACCGGCGGCCGCGTGGCCCGGTTCGAGAAGCGTTACGGCAAGAAATAGCTTCGACTCGGCGCCGACCCACTCCGTCCGGAGGGGTCGGCGCCGTCGTCTGTCCGTACTGTCTGCCGCCCACGGCCCGGCACCCCCGCCGGCGTCATCCACGAGGAGGTGAAGCACATGTTCGAGGCCGTCGAGTCGCTCGTCGAGGAGCACGCCGCGCTCGAGCAGCGCATGGCGGACCCGGCCGTGCACGCCGACCCCGTGCAGGCCAAGAAGGTCGGCCAGCGCTACGCCGAGCTGACCGCCGTGCTGCGCACCTACAGCGAGTGGAAACAGGTCGGTGACGACCTCGAGGCCGCGCGCGAGCTGGAGCTCGACGACGAGGTCGAGTCGCTGGAGGCGCGGCTGCCTGCGCTCGCCGAGCGACTCCAGCACCTGCTGGTGCCGCGCGACCCGTCCGACGGCAAGGACGTCATCGTCGAGATCAAGGGCGGTGAGGGCGGTGAGGAGTCGGCACTGTTCGCCGGCGACCTGCTGCGCATGTACTCGCGCTACGCCGAGCAGCGCGGATGGCGCACCGAGATCCTCGACGCCACCGAGTCCGCGCTGGGCGGCTACAAGTCGGTCACGGTCGGGGTGCAGGCGAAGGGAACGCCGGAACCGGGTGACGCGCCGTTCGCCCTGCTGAAGTTCGAAGGCGGGGTTCACCGCGTGCAGCGGGTCCCCGTGACCGAGTCGCAAGGTCGGATCCACACGTCGGCCGCCGGAGTCTTCGTGATGCCCGAGGCCGAGGACGTCGAAGTCGAGATCCACGATGCCGACCTGCGCATCGACGTCTTCCGCTCCTCCGGACCCGGCGGGCAGAGCGTCAACACCACCGACTCGGCGGTACGCATCACGCACGTGCCGACCGGCATCGTGGTCAGCTGCCAGAACGAGAAGAGCCAGCTCCAGAACAAGGAGCAGGCCATGCGCATCCTGCGAGCTCGACTGCTCGACGCCGCGCAGGCGTCCGCCGACGCGGAGACCGCCGACGCCCGCAAGTCGCAGGTGCGCACGGTCGACCGCTCCGAACGGGTCCGCACCTACAACTTCCCGGAGAACCGCGTCACCGACCATCGCACCGGGTTCAAGGCCTACAACCTCGACCAGGTCATGGACGGCGCGCTGGACGACGTCATCGCCTCCCTCGTCGAGGCCGATCTCACCGAGCGACTCGCCGCCATCGAGGACTCGTGAACGCGCGGTCCCTGCTGGCGGACGCCGAGGCGGTGCTCGCCGAGGCCGGCGTCGCCTCCCCACGCGTCGACGCCGAGCTGCTCCTGTCACACGTCACCGGGATACCCCGCTCGCTGCTGCTGGTCGCGGTCCGACCCAATGACCTGCAGCGGCGTTCGTACACCGAGCTCATCGAGGCACGAGCCCGCCGCGTGCCCTTGCAGCACCTCGTCGGGTCGGCTGCGTTCCGGTTCGTCGATGTCGAAGTGGGCCCGGGTGTCTTCGTCCCGCGGCCCGAGACCGAGGTGCTGGCGGGATGGGCGATCGAGGCCGCTCTACTGATTTCCGCCCAGGGCCCGGAACCCCTGCCGGGCGGCGAGAACCCGGTCGTCGTCGATCTGTGCACCGGGTCCGGGGCGATCGCCTTGGCGATCGTGAACGAGGTGCCCGGCGCCCAGGTTCACGCGGTCGAGCTCGACGAGCCGGCATTCGGTTGGGCCCAGCGCAACCTGACGGGCACCGGTGTCGACCTGCGACTGGGAGATGCCGCCGACGCATTCGCCGACCTCGACGGCGAGGTCGACGTCGTGGTGTCGAACCCGCCGTACATCCCGCTCGACGCGTGGGAGAGCGTCGCGCCGGAGGTGCGCGACCACGATCCCGCGCTCGCCCTGTGGTCCGGCGACGACGGCCTCGACGCCATGCGGATGATCGAGACGACCGCCTGGCGGTTGCTGAAGCCCGGGGGAGTGGTGGGCGTCGAGCACGCCGACGTCCAAGGGGAGTCGGCGCCCGGGGTCTTCGGTGACCGGTGGGCCGAGGTGCGCGACCATCCTGATCTGGCCGGACGCCCACGGTTCGTGACGGCCGGCAAGCCGCGCTGACCGGCTAGCCGATCCACCGCCCGAGGGCGATCTTCGCGATGAAGGAGGCCAGGTCCTCCGGCGTCCAGGCGTCCGGACCGGGTGACTGGCGAAGGAGCAGCGACGCGTTGTCCTCGGCCAGGCTCGCGATGCTGGAGGCCACGACGTGGGCCTCGGCGTCGGAGAGCTGGTCGCCGTTCGGCGCGAACATCCGCACGAGGACGGCGATCTGGTCGACGATCACCGCCCGGCCACGCCGGTACCGGTTCCCGATCTCGGTGGGGACGGCGCGCTGGGCGTCGACGACGATCCGCCACGACCCGGGGTGGGCGAGCACAGCCTGGAAGAACGCTTTGTACGACGCCTCGACCGTGGCTTGGAGGTCGTCGGTGATCTCGACCGGCAAAGCGGCCTGGGTCGCGGACATCAGCCGCTCCTCCTCGCGATCGAGCAGGGCGACCAGCACTTGGTCCTTGTTGTCGAAGCACTCGTACAGGACCGGCTTGCTCACGCCGGCCTCGGCTGCGATGGCCGCCATGGTGGTTCCGCGGTACCCCTCCTGATCCCAGACCGTCAGCGCCGCATCGAGCACGAGCGGTCGGCGGACGGCGGGCCCGAGGTGAGCGGCACGCGTCGACGCGCCAGCTCTCGTCTCGGTGCGTGACATGGAGCGGCTCTCCTTCGTTGACACAGCACAGGGCACTGCCTATCGTGACCTGATCCTACCGAGCAGTAGGAAATCTGGAAAGAGGGACCCCACGTGTCGACCTCCCCTGCCTCCGCCATGGCCGGCAGCATGGTGCGCAAGGCCGACCAAGGCCTGGTCACGTTCGGTGAGATGATCCGGCTCGGCATCGAGGCGAGCATCTTCATCGTGGTCGACATCATCCGACGTCGGTTCAAGTGGGAAGAGTTCCTCGACCAGGCCTGGTTCATGACCCGGGTCGCCTTCCTTCCCACGGTCCTGGTCGCCATTCCGTTCGGCGTCATCGTCGCCGTGCAGGTAGGTGGTGTGGCCGAGCAGATCGGCGCCACGTCGTTCACCGGTGCGGTCAACGGCATCGGCGTGCTCCGACAGGGCGCGCCGCTGGTGACCTCTCTGCTGATGGCGGGCGCCGTAGGCTCTGCGGTCTGTGCTGCGCTCGGTTCGCAGACGGTCCGCGACGAGGTCGACGCCATGCGCGTCATGGGACTCAACCCGACCCAGCGCCTGGTCGCGCCTCGCGTCGCCGCCGCGGTCACGGTGGGTGCCCTGCTCAACGTCGTCGTCGCGGCAGCGGCGATGATCACCGGCTACATGCTGAACGTCGGCACGGGGAAGGTGAGCTCGGGCGCCTACCTCGGCTCGTTCGTCAGCTTCGCGCAGTCCACCGACCTGATCCTCGCCGAGGGCAAGGCGATGATCTTCGGCTTCATCTCCACCGTCGTCGCCTGCCACAAAGGACTGCACGCCACGGGCGGTCCGAAGGGCGTCGCCGACGCCGTCAACCAGTGCGTGGTCCTGAGTGTCATCGCCCTCGCCCTCGTCAACGTCGCGCTCACCCAGGCGTACGTGGTGCTCGTCCCGCAGAGGATCGCCTGATGGCGACCATGCGCGTCGCAGACCGCACGCTCGACGGCATCGCGCTCGTCGGCACCCAGGCGACGTTCGCCGGACGCGTGCTGCGGGCGATCCCGACGGCCGCGACGGTCTATCGGCACGAGACGGCTCGGGTGCTCATGGACATCGCGTGGGGGACTGGAGCCCTGCTCGTCGGTGGCGGGACGGTCGGCATCATGGTGCTCCTGTCGCTGTCGGCCGGCACGTCCCTGGGCATCGAGGGCTTCAACGGGCTGGAGATCATCGGGCTATCGCCCCTGACCGGCTTCGTGTCCGCCGTCGTGAACACCCGCGAGCTGGCTCCCCTGATCGCCGCGCTCGCGCTGGGAGCCCAGGTGGGGTGCCGGTTCACCGCGCAGATCGGGTCCATGCGGGTGCACGAGGAGATCGACGCACTCGAGTCCATGGCCATCTCACCGACCGAGTACGTGGTCGCGACCCGTGTCCTGGCGACCATGATCGCGATCATCCCGCTCTACCTGGTGGGCCTGGTGGGGTCCTACGTCGCGACGGAGCTCTCGGTGACCCTGCTGTTCGACCAGCCGGCCGGCACGTTCTCGCACTACTTCGAGACCTTCGTGCGCATGGGCGACATCATCCTGTCGGTCGTCAAGATCCTGGCGTTCTCGTTCGCGATCGCGATGATCCACACGTGGTACGGCTACACCGTCACGGGAGGTCCGGAGGGTGTCGGTGAGGCCACCGGACGCGCGATCCGCGCCAGCATCGTGACCATCGTCCTGCTCGACATGGTGATGACCCTGCTGTTCTGGGGCGGAAGCTCCGGCGTCAGGATCTCGGGGTGAGCCGATGATCGCCACGATGGTCGACCCGTCGGTCCGGAGCCGGTCCGTGCTCCTGCGACGCGCGATCGTGGGGATCATCGTGACAGGCCTCCTCGGGGGCCTCGTGCTGGCCTACGGCAAGGGGATGTTCGCCGACGAGATCTCCGTGACCGCGGTGGTCGACAACGCCGGTGGGTCGTTGGCGAAGGGTTCGGACGTCAAGTCTCGTGGGGTGATCCTCGGCAAGGTCACCTCCATCACCGCGGAGAACGGCGACGTTCGGATTGGCTTGCAGCTCGAGGGGCCAGCCGCGCGCCGGGTCCCCAGATCGGTGCAGGCCCGCGTGATGCCGGCCACGGTGTTCGGCACCACGTTCGTCGACCTCGTGGTCCCGGACGGCTCGGACGCGACCCCCACCGGGCTCGCGGCCGGGCAGGAGATCCGCCAGGACCAGAGCAGCCCGACGATCGAGCTCCAGGACACTCTCGACGACACCGATCGGGTCCTGTCGGCGGTGAAGCCGGCTCAGCTCGCAACCACGCTGTCGAGCGTCGCGAACGCGCTGGGTGGGCGAGGGAAGGAGCTGGGCGGGACGATCGAGACGCTGGATGCCTACCTGGAGCGACTGGAGCCGCACCTGCCGCTGCTGCAAGAGGTCATCCGCCTCGCAGCCATCGACCTGAACGTGCTGGCCGAGGTCTCGCCGGACCTTCTCGCCTCCGTCGACAACGCGCTGCCGACGACCCGCACCATCGTGGCCAAGCAGCGCGAGCTCGCGACGACGTTCACCGACGCGCACGAGCTCGTCCAGACCGCGGACGGGTTTCTCCGCGACCAGGAGCAGCTCATCCTCCGCACCCTCGCCAACACGGCGAAGGCCTTCGACGCCCTCTTCGATCACCGAGCCGGGCTCGCGGACGGCTTCCGCTCCTTCATCGAGTTCGCCGAGCGTGGGACGGTGGCGTTCTCCGACGGACCGTTCCTGCACACCGACGTGTTCATCAAGACCGGTGGCGGCGTGCCGTACTCCGCCGCCGACTGCCCGCAGTACGGACCGGCGCAGGGTGGCAACTGCGGTGGAGACGGAGCGTCGGCTCAAGCGCCCAGTGGTCCCGCCACCGGGCTCATCCCACCCGGGTTCCTGGCACCGGGCTTCGGGCTTCCCGACCTACTGCCCGGCACACCGAACGCTCCGGAATCGGACGCAGGACTTCTCGGCGACATCGCCGGCCTCCTCAACGGGCTCGGAGGCGCGAGATGAAGGCCGGAATGGGATGGGTGATCATCCGCTTCGTGGCCTTCGTGGTGGCTGCGGCGGTGGTCCTGCTGGTGCTGGCGAACACCATGGCGAACCGGGTGAGCGGGGGCACCGAGACCTACATGGCCGACTTCACCAACGCCAGCGGGCTGCGGCCCGGCGACGACGTCCGGGCCGCGGGGGTCAAGGTCGGCCGGGTGCAGAAGATCGTGCTGCACCGGGGCGCGGCACGAGTGGAGTTCGACCTCACCCGGAAGCAGCCGATCTTCACCGACACCCGCCTGTCGGTGCGCTACCAGAACCTGCTCGGCCAGCGATACCTGGCGATGCTGCCCGGTCCGAGTGGGACCGACGACCTGCGGCCGGGCTCCGTCGTCCCGCGTGAACGCACCGATCCGGGGTTCGACATCACCACCTTGCTCAACGGCTTCGAGCCGCTGTTCGCCACGCTCGAGCCCGAACAGGTCAACCGGCTGTCGACGTCGATCGTGGCGGTCCTGCAGGGGCAGGGCGGCACGGTGGAGTCCCTGCTCCAGGAGACCGCCTCCCTGACGAACCACCTGGCAGACCGCGACGAGGTCCTGGGGAAGGTGCTCGACAACCTCACCCCGGTGCTGCAGAACCTCGCTGCCCGTGGGGACGACCTCGACCAGACGGTCAAGGACCTCCGGGCCCTGATGACGGCGTTGGCGCAGGAGCGCAAGAGCATCGGAGGGTCCATCGACGGCGTCAGCGAGCTCTCCAAGGCCATGTCCGACCTGGTGGCCGAGGCCCGTCCGCCCTTGAAGCGTGACGTCAAGGCGTTCCGCGAGTTCGGACGCATCTCGGTGCGCGAGATGGACCGCATCAACACCCTGTTCGAGAGCCTGCCGATCGCGTCGGCGGCCTTCGCGCGGCCGATGTCCCATGGCAGCTGGCTCAACATGTACATCTGCAACATGGGCGTGCAGGTCGGCAACGGCGAGGTCCCCGTCGGGCCACCGGGACGGCACTCGGAGGTGTGCCGATGAGCATGGTCCTGGAGCGCATCGGCGAGCGGAAGCTCGGCCTCATCGGCGCCGCCGCGGTCGGGTTCATGGGCTTGATCGTGGGGGCGATCAGCTTCATCCCGTTCGGCCAGAACCACTACACCGCCGTGCTGGAGCACACCGCGGGGCTCCGTGTCGGCGAGGAAGTGCAGGTCGCGGGCATCGGATTCGGCGAGATCCGCGGCATCGAGCTCGGCAAGCGTGAGGTCCTCGTCGAGTTCACGCTGGACAGTGACATTCGCCTCGGCCGGTCGACCACGGCGGCAGTCAAGGTCGCCACCCTGCTCGGCACCCACTACCTGGAGGTGGTGCCGGGCGGAAGCGGCGAGCTGGCCGCCGACACGATCCCGCTCGCGCGCACCAGCGTGCCCTTCAACCTCCAGGACGTCATCGAGGGTTCGGCCGGTGCCCTCGGCGAGCTGGACGGCAAGACCTTGTCAACGTCCTTCCAAGTCATTGCCGACGCCTTGCGTGACACCCCCGACGACACGCGGGCCGCCGTCGAGGGAATCGCCCGGCTGTCGGCCGTCGCGGCCAAGCGCTCGGACCAGATGAGCGCCCTGCTCAGCTCCTCGCGCGAGGTCACCGGGCTCCTGGCCAGGGACTCCGGCGAGATCATCGACCTCCTGCGGCAGTCGTCACTCGTCCTCGAGGAGCTGACCAGGCGACGCGACGTGATCCACGACATGCTCGTGGACGCGCGCGAGCTGGCGAGGCAGATCTCCGGCGTCCTGAAGGACAATGAAGCCGAGCTCGGCCCGCTGCTGAAGGACTTCAACGCAGCGCTGGCCAACCTGCGCAAGCAGGAGAAGAACGTCACGGCGTCGATCAGCGGTCTTGCCGTGATGGCCCACTACTTCGCCAATGCCACTGGCAACGGTCCATGGATGGACCTCCACGTCCCGGTGGGCCTGCCCGACAACATCACCTGCGGGGCGGAGTGCTGATGACGTCGTCACGGACACGCCGCCTCATCACCGCGCTGATCGCCGCGGCGGTTCCGCTCGGCCTGGTCTCCGCCTGCGCCGGCTCCTCGGGCACGACGGTCACCGCGCAGTTCCAGGATGCCGCGGGCCTGTTCGCCGGAAACGACGTGGGGGTGCTGGGGGTCCGCGTGGGTGAGGTCACCGAGATCACCCCCCGAGGGAAGTACGTCGACGTACAGCTCCAGATCGACGACGGCGTCAAGATCCCGGCCGACGCCGCCGCTGTCGTCGTGTCGCGATCGGTCGCCACCGACCGCTACGTCGAGCTCACCCCGGTGTACGACAGCGGTGCCGTGCTCTCCAGTGGCGCTGTGATCGGACCGGACCGCACGCGTTCGCCGGTCGAGTTCGACGCCCTCCTGTCGTCGCTGCGTCGCATCTCCGACGACCTCGCCGGCCCGGATCGGGATGCGAAACCGGTCAACGACCTCTTGGAGGTGCTGTCGAAGAACCTCGACGGCAACGGCGCCACCATGGCGAAGGGTCTGCACGACCTGGCCACCACTCTCGAAGACACGAACGCGGCCTCCGGTGACATCGAGGGCAACCTGAAGAACCTCGACGTGCTCACCGCCGCGCTCGCCGACAACGACGCGCTCGTCCGCCGGTTCACACGCGACGTGGCCGACGCGACGGAGATGCTCGACGACGAGCACGAGTCGGTTGAGGCGACTTTCGACGCCCTCTCCGCGATGGTGCGCGAGGTGACGAAGTTCGCCCGTAAGCACCGCCAGGACATCAGCACCCAGATCGACGACATGACCGCCGTCGTCAAGGCGATGGTCGAGAACCGCCGCCGGTTGAGTCAGCTCGTCGAGACGTTCCCGCTGATGCTGCAGAACGTCGACCGGGCGATCGACGACAAGGACCGGCTCAATTTCCTGACTCGGCCGGCCGATCTCCTGCCGGGGACCGCGGCCTTCCAGGTTCTGTGCTCGAACTTTCCACCGGGAACCTGCGACGGCCTCGAAGCCGGCGCGGCGACGCTTTTCGACCTGCTCGCGCGACTTGCAGGGGTGACGACACCATGAGGCGCACCGTGGCCCTGGTCGTCGTCGCCGTCCTGGCCGGCGGGTGCACCACCTCGGCCCAGGACCTCCCGCTGCCCGGCAGCCGCATCGGTGGCGCCACCTACCAGATCGACGCGGTGTTCGAGGACGCCCTGAACCTTGCCGAGGGCGCTCCGGTGAAGCTCGACGGCGTGACCATCGGACGGGTCCTGACCGTGACCGCCGACGACTTCACCGCAAAGGTGCGACTCGACCTCCGCGAGGAGTCCCGGCTGCACGAGGGGACCACAGCCAGGCTGAGAGCGACCACGCCGCTCGGCGAGCTCTTCGTGCAGCTCGACGACGCTGCGGACGGTCCGTTCCTGCGCGACGGAGCGCGGCTCGGCGAAGAAGAGACCAGCGCTGCCCCGACCATCGAGGACACGATGACGACCGCCTCGCTGGTGATCAACGGCGGTGGACTGGCTCAGCTGCAGACCATCGTGCAGGAGGCCAACTACGCCCTGGGCGGCCGCGAGACGACGGCTCGCGACCTGGTCGGACGCCTGGCCCGGACCGCGAAGACCGTCGACGACTCGATGGCCGACATCGACGCCACGCTCGAGGCCTTGGCGCAGGTGTCGGCCACGTTGAACCAGCGGCGTTCCACGATCAACGCGGCCCTGAAGGAGTTCGCCCCTGCGGCCCGAGCTCTGCGGCGGAACACCGACGAGCTGGTCCGGCTGCTGCAGAGCATCGAGGACCTCGGCGGAGTGACCAGCCGGGTCGTCAATGCCTCCCGCGACGACCTGCTGAGCACGTTGCAGAAGATGGGCCCGATCTTCGAGGAGCTCAACGCGCTCGGGGACGAGCTCGGGCCGGGCATCGACACCTTGGTGGAGTTCGGCGGGCTGATCGATCGGGGCGTGCCGACCGACTACCTGAACACCCACCTGCACTTCCAGCTCGAGCCGTCCCTCGGGGTCCCGGGCACACTCGCCGCGCCGCTCGCCACGCCCGACCCGGACGGCAGGGGTGGGCTCCTCGGGACACCGCTCGTTCCGCCCGACCTGCTCGCACCACCGGGCTCGTCGACCGGTTCGAAGGGCGTGCTCGGTGGCCTGCTCGGACTGTTCGGGGGTGGTCGCTGATGCGTCGCGCGATCCCACTGAAGCACAAGCTCGGAGCCAGCGGGCTGGCTGCCGTCCTGTTCCTGACCGTGGTGTACCTGTACACCGGCGTGCTCGGCGGTTCGGTCGGAGCACGTCCGCTGCATGTCACAGTCGTCCTGGAGGAGACCGGCGGCCTGTACGTCGGCTCCGGGGTCAGCTACCGCGGCGTCCGCGTGGGTTCGGTGTCGAGCATCGAGCTGGCCGGCAACCAGGCGGAGGCCGACCTGACCCTGAACCCGGGCAGCCGCGTGCCCTCCGACACCGCGGCGGCGGTGCGGACCCTGTCACCGGCGGGTGAGCAGTTCCTCGACTTCCAGCCCCGCCGCGGTGGCGCGCCCTATCTGGCCGACGGTGACCGGGTCGCCGCCACTCATACCTCCACGCCGACGTCGGTCGCCGAGGTGGTGTCCGCCGTCGACCGGCTCATGAACCAGGTCGAGGACGAAGACCTGCGTCTCGTGCTCGAGGAGCTCGGGACCGCCTTCGCCGATCCGGAGGACCTCGGGCGCGTCATCGCCTCGGGCAGCGTGCTGCTCGAGACTCTCGACTCGACCTGGCCCGAGACCCTCCGCACGCTGCAGAACGGCCGGACCGTGCTGCGGACGGGGATCGAGACCAGTGACGACTTCGCCCGGTTCGCCCAGTCGGCCCGCAGCCTCACCGCCTGGCTGAAGGACTACGACCCGAAGCTTCGCAAGACCATCGACGACGCCCCGTCCCAGCTGGCTCTGCTCCAGCAGGTGGTCGATGACGCGGTGAGGGCGTTGCCGCCCCTGCTGCGCCAGCTCGCCGATCTCAGTGAGATCTTCGCGAGCCGCGACCCGCACGTTCGCGAGCTGCTCATCCAGTTCCCGAAGGGCTTGGGCCGTCTCGTGGGCGCGTTCGAGGGCGGTCGGATGCAGACGAACATGCTGATTTCCGACGGCGAGGTCTGCTCCTACGGCGTCGAGGACGGCAATCCGCAGGTGACCGATCGCCAGCCGCTGGACCCGGATCGTTCCTGCCCCGCCTCGTTCAGCGGACAACAGCGCGGATCGGCACACGTTCCCGGTCCGACAGAGTGACCATCCGGCGGCTCTCTCGTCTATAGGCTTGCCCGCATGGGCGATCTGGCACTCCTGGGAGCCGCCTTCGCCTTCGGGGTCGGGTCCGCGCTGCTGCCGGTGATCCTCAACGCCGAGCTCTATGTCGTGGGCATGGGCGCGTTCGTGCCGGAGTCCCTTCTGGCCCTCGCGATCCTGAGCCTCGGCGTAGGCACCGTCGCGGGCAAGGCCATCGTGTTCGAGCTGGTCCGGCGCGGCTCGTCGAGAGTGCGTCAGACGGTCGAGCGCAAGCCACCGCGCAACGCCTTCACGGCCACCATGCGACGCGCAGGCGACCGTCTGCTGAAGTTCCTCGACCATCCCTATCTCGGCGCTGGGACCGTGCTCGTGTCGTCCCTGACCGGTATTCCGCCCCTCGCCGTGGTGACGATCCTCGCCGGCGCCTCGCGCCAGCCGAGGTGGCTGTTCCTGCTGATGGTCTTCGTGGGCCGGACCAGCCAGTTTCTCGCCCTCGCCTTCATCGTCCACGGCATCACTTGACGCATGGCCTCGTCGCTAAGGTGATCCAGTGAGATTCGACTGTGCTGTGGAGTCCGAGCTGGAGGCCGGCCTCGATGAGGCGCAGGCGGCCATCCAGCGCGGCGAGCTCGTCGTCATCCCCACCGACACGGTCTACGGACTGGCCGCCGACGCGTTCTCGCACGAAGCGGTGCAGCGGCTCCTCGACGCCAAGGGCCGCACACGTCAGATGCCACCACCTGTGCTCGTCGGCGCCCCCACCACGCTCGAAGCCCTCGCATCCGACATCCCGTCCTGGCTGCGCACCATGACGACGTCACTGTGGCCGGGCCCGCTCACGGTGATCTGCCGTCAGCAGCCGTCGCTCACGTGGGATCTCGGCGACACGCATCAGACTGTTGCCGTGCGCATGCCTGACGACAAGACCGCCCTCGCTCTGCTCAAGGTCACCGGCCCGCTTGCCGTGAGCAGCGCCAACATCACCGGAGAGCCTGCTGCGGAGGTTGTCGACGAGGCCGAGCGCATGCTCGGTGACGGCGTCGCGGTCTACCTCGACGGTGGCCCGGCCCGCTCCGGCGTGCCGTCGACGATCCTTGACACCACACCGTCCGTTCCACGCGTGCTGCGGCAGGGGTCGATCGACCTGGCGACCCTGCACGAGTTCAACAACACCATCGAACCTGCCGACGGGGAGACCAGCTAGTGCGCGAATACCTGGTCGTGTTCGGCATCTCCCTCGGCGTCACGTACCTGCTCGCGTCGATCGCCCGCATGCTGGCGCACCACTTCGGCGCAGTGGCCAAGGTCCGCGACCGTGACGTGCACGCCGTGCCGACCCCGTACTTCGGAGGGCCGGCGATGCTCGGCGGTCTCGTCGCCGCCTACCTGACCGCCACCCACCTTCCGTTCCTCTCGCGCTCGGAGGGCTCGGTGTTCAGCGACGCTCGCGCCGTCCTCATCGGCGGGGCGGTCATCTGTCTGGTGGGCGTCATCGACGACCTTTTCGAGCTCGACGCCCTCAGCAAGTTCGCAGGCCAGGTCCTCGCCGGCGTCGTCGTGGTCGCCCTTGGGGTGAAGTTCTTCTACCTGCCGCTGTACGGCAGCGTCCTCGGGCTCGACCAGGCGCAGTCCGCGATCTTCACCGTGCTGCTCATCGTCGGCACTGCCAACGCCGTCAACTTCGTCGACGGGCTCGACGGCCTGGCCGCCGGCATGGTCGCCATCGGTGCCTTCGCGTTCTTCGCGTACGCGTTCGTGCTCGCGGTCGAGAACGGGGAGTCGCGCGCCATCGCGGCCGCGCTGCTGACCGCCGCCCTCGCCGGCGCCTGCCTCGGCGTGCTGCCGCACAACTTCTTCCCGGCGCGGATGTTCATCGGCGACTCCGGTTCGATGCTCCTCGGCTTCGTGCTCGCCTGCTCGTCGATCAGCCTCACCGGTCAGTTCCCGGCCACGAACATCTCCGAGGGCATCGGAGGAGCACAGACGTCGTTCCTGACCTTCCTGCTCCCGCTGATCCTGCCTGTCGCGATGCTGCTCGTTCCGTTCGTCGATCTCGCCCTCGCGGTGGTGCGTCGCACCCGGGCCGGACGCTCGCCGTTCAGTCCCGACAAGATGCACATCCACCACCGGTTGCTGGAGATCGGCCACTCCCATCGCAACGCCGTGCTCGTCATGTACTCGATCGCCGGACTGGTCGCCTTCGGCACCGTTTTCGTGAGCCTCGTCAGCGGCTGGCAGTCGATCCTCGGATTCGTCATCCTGGCCGCTCTGACAGCCGCTTTCGTGTTCCTGCTCCCGCGCTGGCGGCCCATCAATCGGAGCTGATCGGTGCCGGGGGACTGGTGTCGGGATCACCGGGCCCTCGTGATAGTTTTCACGTGCTCCCAGAGTTCAGCACAGGCAGTATTCACCGACCCCAGATCACCAAGGACGGCCGCCAAACATGACGACCGACGCACCCCCTCGACCCGTCGCCACGACGAGGAGCGCCGGATGGACGATGACAGTGCACAGGGGCCTGGTCTGCGTGATCTCCTCACGCTCGGCGGGATGCTGGTCGGCAGCATCGTCACGGGTCTCGTCCTCGGTCTTCTGCTCGACTTCTGGTGGGACACGTCGCCGGCCTTCGTCCTCGCCGGTACGGCGCTCGGCATCGTTGCGGCGGGCGCGGGTTTCTGGCTCCGCGTGCGCGACTACCTCCGTGGTTGAGGTGTCGTCATGAACGACACCACACCGATTCCCGACGCCGCTGCCAGCGATGCTCCTCCGCCGCCTGCGTCCATCGGACGAGCGATCGGCAACCAGCGCCGCGCCGTCTACCTGGGCCTCGGTCTCGTGGTTGCGTCCATCTGGATCTCCATCCCTCTCGGTGAGTGGCGCATCGGCCTCTTCCTGGCGGCCGGATTCGTCCTCGGTCTCGTCAACCACATCGGCACCGAGTACGCGCTGCAGAAGGCGATCACGTCCGGCAGCCCGATCACGCGTCAGGCCTACGCCTCGAGCTCGCTGTGGCGGCTCGCCCTCGTCTCGGTCGCGGGCTTCGCCATCGCGGCGATCTACTGGCCCGACGGCGCTGCGGTGATCTTCGGCATAGCGATCTTCCACCTGATCGCCCTGATGCTGACCGCCATTCCGCTGCTGAGAGAGGTGCGCAACTCATGATCATCCCGGGACTGGTGGGTGCTGAGTCCGAGGAGGGCGGCTCCGGAGTCGAGATCGGCCACCACTGGACGTTCGAGCTCGGCGGCCTCACCTTCAACGCGGACACGATGCTGTCCACGGTCATCGCCGGTTCCGTCGTGATCGTCCTCGGGTTGATGCTGCGCCGGTCGGCGTCCGCCGAGGTGCCCGGCAAGCTGCAGCTGGCCTGGGAAGCGCTCGTCAGCTGGGTGAACGAGCAGGTCGAGAGCAACCTCGGTCGGCTCAACCCGTTCGTCGTGCCGTTGGCCGTCTCGCTGTTCGTGTTCATCCTGGTGGCCAACCTGGTCGAGATCGTCCCGACGAACCACAAGGTTCCGCCGGCCACCGCAGACGTCAACCTGACCTATCCGCTCGCCCTGTTGGTGTTCGTCGCGGCCACGGTGTACGGAATCCGCGAACGAGGAATCACCGACTTCGCCAAGGGGCTCGCGCAGCCGCACTGGATCATGACGCCGATCAACGTCATCGAGGAGTTCGCGAAGCCGGTCTCCCTGTCGCTCCGACTCTTCGGCAACCTCTTCGCCGGCGGGGTGATGCTGTCGATCATCGGCCTGCTCCCGTTCTGGATCACCCCGTTGCCCACGGTCATCTGGAAGCTGTTCAGCATCTTCATCGGCCTCATCCAGGCCCTGATCTTCGCCCTGCTCACCATCTTGTACTTCGGCATGGCCGCCTCCGGCCACGGCGGGGACGACCATGAGGAGTCACACGACTCCACCGACGACACGACCGGGCAGGAGCCCGAACGCGAGCTCCAGCCCGCCTGACCACAACTTCACAGACCCGCAAGAAACCGATCCATCGCCGGCACAGGCCGGCGGTGACAGCCAAGGAGAGACATGGCAGTAGACAACTCAGCAGTCACGACCGCCGGAGCGATGATCGGTGGTGGCCTCGCCCTGGGCGGTGGCGCCGTCGGCGCGGCCATCGGCGACGGTCTGGTCGGCAGCTCGACGATCCAGGGCATCGCGCGTCAGCCCGAGGCCCAGGGTCGTCTGATGACGATCTTCTTCCTGACGGTGGGTTTGTGTGAGGCGATGTACTTCATCAACCTCGCCTTCATGGCCCTGTTCGTCTTCGCACTGGGCTGAGTCGTGAATCACCTGATCCAGCTCGCCACGGCCGAGGAGGGCGGCGGCGGCAACTTCCTCGTTCCGAACTGGACGTTCGTCTTCGAGCTCATCTCGTTCGCGATCATCATGTGGGTGCTCTACAAGTACGTCATCCCACCGATCAACAAGGCGATGACGGAGCGTCAGGAGATGATCAAGGCGCAGTTCGACGAGGCCGCCCAGCTCAAGGCCGACGCCGCGTCCACCGAGAAGGAGCACCAGGCGCAGCTCGCCGATGCCCGCTCCGAGGCCTCGCGCATCCGCGAGGAGGCCCGCGAGCAGGGCGCGCAGATCATCGCCCAGCACCGCGAGCAGGCGCAGGTCGAGGCCGAGCGCATCACGTCGCACGCCCAGGCCCAGATCGAGGTCGAGCGGGCCCAGGCGCTGTCCCAGCTCAAGGGCGAGGTCGGCTCCATCGCGACCACGCTGGCCGGGCGCATCGTCGGGGAGTCCCTCGACGACGACGACCGTCAGAAGCGCTCGGTCGAGCGGTTCATCGCCGAGCTGGAGTCCGACCCGAAGAAGTCCGGCTCATCGAAGGCGAAGAAGTAATGCGGGGAGTCTCCGCCGGTTCGCTCGCGAAGGTGCTCGACGCCGTCGAGAACTCCACGGGCACCCTGAGCACGGTCGGCGACGAGCTGTTCTCCGTCGCCGCCGTCCTCGACGCCACACCGTCGGTCCGCCGGGTCCTCACCGACCCGGCCACCGAGCCCGAGGCCAGGTCGGGCCTGGCCGCGGCGGTGCTCGGCGACAAGATCGACGTCGCCACCCTCGGCATCATCGACGTCGCCGCCCAGAACCGCTGGGCCTCCGGGCGCGACCTGAGCGACGCCATCGAGCTCGCCGGCCTGGCCGCGCACGTCGCCGCGGCCGACCACGACGGCTCGCTCGACGCCCTGGAGAACGAGCTGTTCGAGTCCCAGCGCCTCATCGACGAGGCCCGCGAGCTGCGCGGCGTCCTCTCCGACCGCTCCATCCCCGGCGATCACAAGGGCACGCTGCTCGACTCGATCTTCGGGGGCAAGGCCTCTCCGGCCGCGCTCGCGCTCCTGAAGCAGGCCGCGGCCACGCGCACCGGCTCGTTCGACGCCGTGCTCGCCCGGTTCGCCGACGAGGTCGCCGGCCGGCGCAATCGCGTGCTTGCCGAGGTTCGCTCCGCGTACGAGCTCGGCGACGCCGAGCTGGGCCGGCTCGCGGAGGCCCTGACGTCCAGGTACGGCCACGACGTCCACCTCAACGTGATCGTCGACCCGACGATCGTGGGCGGCCTTCGCGTCGCCATCGGCGACGACGTCATCGACGGAACGGTCTCCGGCCGCCTCGAGGACGCCCGACGACAGCTTGCGGGCTGACCCGCACCCCAGACCCATCTCAGACGAACCACACAGAAGGCAGGCAGAACACATGGCGGAACTCACGATCAGTCCGGACGAGATCCGTGACGCGCTGCAGACGTTCGTGGCCGACTACAAGCCGAGCGCCACGTCGACCGAAGAGGTCGGCACCGTCTCGGACGCGGGCGATGGCATCGCCCACGTCGAGGGACTCCCGTCGGCGATGGCCAACGAGCTCCTCGAGTTCGAGGACGGCACGCTCGGCCTCGCGCTGAACCTCGACGTCCGCGAGATCGGCGTCGTCATCCTCGGTGAGTTCTCCGGCATCGAGGAAGGCCAGACGGTCCGTCGCACGGGCGAAGTGCTCTCGGTCCCGGTGGGCGACGCCTACCTCGGCCGCGTCTGCGATCCGCTCGGCAACCCGATCGACGGTCTCGGCGAGATCGAGTCCGAGGAGCGTCGCGCCCTCGAGCTGCAGGCGCCCAGCGTCATCAACCGCAAGAGCGTGCACGAACCCCTGCAGACCGGCATCAAGGCGATCGACTCGCTGACGCCGATCGGCCGCGGCCAGCGCCAGCTCATCATCGGCGACCGCCAGACCGGAAAGACCGCCATCGCGACCGACACGATCATCAACCAGAAGGAGTACTGGGACACCGGCGACCCGGAGAAGCAGGTTCGTTGCATCTACGTCGGCATCGGCCAGAAGGGCTCGACCATCGCCGCCGTGCGAGGTGCCCTCGAGGAGGCCGGGGCTCTGGAGTACACGACGATCGTCGCGGCTCCCGCGTCGGACTCGGCAGGCTTCAAGTACCTCGCTCCGTACACCGGGTCGGCGATCGGCCAGCACTGGATGTACCAGGGCAAGCACGTCCTGATCATCTTCGACGACCTGTCGAAGCAGGCCGAGGCGTACCGCGCCGTGTCACTCCTGCTCCGCCGCCCACCGGGCCGCGAGGCGTACCCGGGTGACGTCTTCTACCTGCACAGCCGGCTGCTCGAGCGCTGCGCGAAGCTCAGCGACGACCTCGGCGCCGGCTCCATGACGGGCCTGCCGATCGTCGAGACGAAGGCCAACGACGTGTCGGCCTACATCCCGACGAACGTCATCTCGATCACCGACGGCCAGATCTTCCTGCAGTCCGACCTCTTCAACGCCAACCAGCGGCCCGCGGTCGACGTCGGCATCTCGGTCTCACGAGTCGGCGGCAACGCGATGCTCAAGTCGATGAAGTCGGTCACCGGCTCGCTCAAGGTCGAGCTGGCCCAGTACCGCGCCATGGAGGCGTTCGCGATGTTCGCGTCCGACCTCGACGCCGCGTCCAAGGCTCAGCTCGCCCGCGGACAGCGCCTCATGGAGGTGTTCAAGCAGGGCCAGTACACGCCGTTCCCGGTCGAGCAGCAGGTCGTCTCCATCTGGGCGGCCACCACGGGCAAGTTCGACCCCGTGCCGGTCGCCGACGTCAGCCGGTTCGAGCAGGAGTTCCTCGAGTACGTCAAGTTCCAGCACGAAGGCATCCTCGACGCGATCCGTGAGTCCGGGAAGTTCGAGGACGACAACGAGAACGCGCTCGATGAGGCCTACCAGGAGTTCCTGAACCGCTTCGAGACCAGCGCCGGCGAGCGCATCCAGGCCGGTCACGAAGAGTTCGAGGCCCTCGCGGACGAGGACGTCGAGCAGGAGCAGATCGTCAAGCAGAAGCGGGGCTGACGTGGCCGTTTCCCTGCGTGAGTACCGCGCCAAGATCAAGTCGACGCAGTCGATGAAGAAGATCACGCGCGCCATGGAGCTCATCGCTGCGTCCCGCATCATCAAGGCCCAGCAGCACGCGGCGGCGGCAGCACCGTATGCCCGCGAGCTCACCCGCGCCGTGTCGGCGGTGGCCACGTTCTCGAACGTCGACCACCCGCTGACCACCGAGAAGGAGAACCCCGCGAAGGCGGCGGTCCTGGTCATCTCCAGCGACCGTGGCCTCGCCGGCGCGTACTCCTCCAGCGTCCTGAAGGAGTCCGAGCGGCTCGCCGAGAAGCTCCACTCCGAGGGCAAGGAGGTCGACTACTACCTCTCCGGCCGCAAGGCCGAGGGCTACTTCCGGTTCCGTGCGCGCGACTACGTCACCTCCTGGAGCGGCTTCTCCGACCGGCCGGAGTACGCCAACGCCCGCGAGATGGGCGACACCCTCGTGGCAGCGTTCAATGCCGGCCTCGACGATCCGCCCGACGGCGAAACCGCCGATCCCGAGCGCGCCGTCGACGAGCTGCACATCGTGTTCACCCGGTTCAAGTCGATGCTCACGCAGGAGCCCGACGTCATCCGGCTGCTACCGCTGGAGGTCGTCGAGGGCACCGAGGCGCCCCCGGCCGACGAGGTGCTGCCCCTCTATGAGTTCGAGCCGTCCGACACCGAGGTCCTCGACGCCCTGCTGCCCAAGTACGTCAACAGCCGTATCTACTACTGCCTGCTGCAGGCGGCCGCTTCCGAGCTCGCCGCCCGCCAGAAGGCCATGAAGTCCGCGACCGACAACGCTCAGGACCTCATCGAGAAATACACCCGAGTTGCCAACCAGGCCCGCCAAGCCGGGATTACCCAGGAGATCAGCGAGATCGTGGGCGGCGCGAACGCGCTGGCCGACGCCACCGCCCAATCCGACTAGCACTGAGTGAGTGAGAATCCATGACTGCCACGACCAAAGAGAAGCAGACCACGACCGGACGCGTGTCCCGCGTGATCGGCCCGGTGCTCGACGTCGAGTTCCCGAGCGACGCGATGCCCGAGATCTACAACGCGCTCACCGTGGACGTCGAGATGGCAGGGGAGACCACCACCCTGACCCTCGAGGTCGCTCAGCACATCGGCGACGGCATGGTGCGCGCCATCAGCCTGCGCCCCACCGACGGCGTGGTGCGCGGCAGCACCGTCACCGACCTCGGTGAGCCGATCTCGGTGCCGGTCGGCGACCAGACGCTCGGCAAGGTGTTCAACACCACCGGCGAGGTGCTCAACCTCGAAGAGGGCGAGACGTTCGAGGTCGAGGAGCGCTGGGGCATCCACCGCAAGGCTCCGGACTTCGACCAGCTCGAGGCCAAGACCGAGATGTTCGAGACCGGCATCAAGGTCATCGACCTGCTCACCCCGTACGTGCTCGGCGGCAAGATCGGCCTGTTCGGTGGCGCCGGCGTGGGCAAGACGGTGCTCATCCAGGAGATGATCGCCCGCGTCGCCAAGGACCACGGTGGTGTGTCGGTGTTCGCCGGTGTCGGCGAGCGCACCCGCGAGGGCAACGACCTCATCACCGAGATGGACGAGGCCGGCGTGCTCGGGCAGACCGCGCTCGTCTTCGGCCAGATGGACGAGCCGCCGGGAGCCCGCCTGCGGGTCGCCCTGTCGGCGCTGACGATGGCCGAGTACTTCCGCGACGTCCAGAAGCAGGACGTGCTGCTGTTCATCGACAACATCTTCCGGTTCACGCAGGCCGGCTCGGAGGTCTCGACGCTGCTGGGCCGCATGCCCTCGGCCGTGGGCTACCAGCCGACGCTGGCCGACGAGATGGGCGTGCTCCAGGAGCGCATCACGTCGACCCGAGGCCACTCGATCACGTCGCTGCAGGCCATCTACGTGCCTGCGGACGACTACACCGACCCGGCGCCGGCCACGACGTTCGCCCACCTCGACGCCACCACCGAGCTGAGCCGCGAGATCGCCTCGCTGGGCATCTACCCGGCGGTGGACCCGCTGACCTCGACGTCGCGCATCCTCGACCCGCGCTACATCGGTGATGCGCACTACCAGACCGCCAACCGGGTCAAGGGCATCCTGCAGCGCAACAAGGAGCTGCAGGACATCATCGCGATCCTCGGTGTCGACGAGCTCAGCGAGGAAGACAAGACGATCGTGTCGCGCGCCCGTCGCATCCAGCGCTTCCTGTCGCAGAACACCTACGTGGCCAAGCAGTTCACCGGCCTGGAGGGTTCGACGGTCCCGATCGACGAGACCGTCGACGCCTTCACCAAGATCTGTGACGGCGACTACGACCACGTGGCCGAGCAGGCCTTCTTCATGTGCGGCGGTCTCGACGACGTCGACAAGAAGTGGGAAGAAATCCAGAAGGGTCTCTGATGTCCGATCCGCTGCAGGTGGAGCTCGTGGCCGCCGACCGAGTCGTCTGGTCGGGCGAGGCCACGATGGTCATCGCGCGCACCGCCGAGGGCGACCTCGGTGCCCTGCCCGGGCACGCTCCGGTGCTGTCGATCCTGCTGCCGAGCGTCGTCGAGATCACCACCACGGACGGTGAGCAGGTCAGGGCGGCCGTCGAGGACGGCTTCCTCTCCATCGCCAACGACCGCGTGTCGATCCTGTCCGAGGACGCCTTCCTCGCCGACGAGATCGACGCCGACGCCGCTCGTGCGGAGGTCGAGAAGCTGCAAGGTGAGGACGACCCGCTGGCCCTGCAGCGCGCCGAAGCCAAGGTGCGTGCCGCGGAGAAGATGTCCTGACCCCGAGCGTGAACGGAGGACCCCGCAGTGCCGCTCTGGCTGTGGTTCGTCGACTCGCTCGCGCTCATCGTGGTCCTCGCCGCTCTGCTGGTGCTGGCGCTGGTCATTCGTCGACGCCTGGTCGCGCGCAGGGGCGGAACCTTCGACATCAGCATCAACCATCGATCTGACGCCGGCCCCAAGGGCTGGACGCTCGGTGTCGGGGCGTACCGCTCGAACACGCTCGAGTGGTACCGCACGTTCTCCTTCGCGTGGTGGCCTCGCTACCGGTTCGTCCGCGGCGAGATCGCGATCGACCGGGCGACGCGATCCCGAAGGACCCGAGGTCTACTCCTTGCACACCGGCCATGTCATCGTCACGGTGCGTCATCGCTCGGGGGTCCGTCAGATGGCCTTGAGTCCGAGCGCGCTCAACGGATTGCTCGCCTGGCTGGAGTCGTCACCACCGGGTCACAGCGTCAACAACGTGCTCTGACCGGTGACGATGTCGTTGACGTGGCAGGCCTGGCCGGGCAGGATGGTCCGAGCGCCGGGGGGCAACCGTGTCCCTCCCGCATCGAGGGAGAGATCATCGTGATCAAGCGCATCGTCGCCTCTGTGTTCGTCGCCGTCGTCGCTGTGGTGGGAGTGTCCGCACCGGCCAGCGCCAGCACCAGCGCCGCCACCTTCGGCATCGACTGGGAATGACCTCACTCGCCTGAGCGCTCGCCGCCGGGTACCCACAAGACGTCGCCGTCCTCGCGGTTCGCGTACCGCGCGAGGATGAACAGCAGGTCGCTGAGCCGGTTGAGGTACTTCGCCGTCAGCACGTTCATCGTCGCCCCGTGCTCGTCGATGGCGGCCCATGCCGACCGCTCCGCCCGTCGCGTCACCGTCCGCGCCACGTGCAGCTCGGCCGCGGCCAGCGTTCCGCCCGGCAGGATGAACGACCGGAGATTCTCCAGCGACTCGTTGTACTCGTCGCACCAGCCCTCGAGACGCTCGACGTAGTCGGGCTCCACGCGCAGCTGCGGGTGCCCCTTCTGATCCTGCCCAGTGTCGTCCACGATCGGGCAGGACAGGTCGGCCCCCACGTCGAACAGGTCGTTCTGCACATGGGTCAGCACGGCCACGACGTCGTCGGGCAGCGTGCCGAGCGCGAGCGCCACGCCGAGATGGCTGTTCGCCTCGTCGACGTCGGCGTACGCGGCCAGCCTCAGGTCAAGCTTCGACGTCGTGCTCATGTCGCCGAGGTTGGTGGTGCCGTCGTCGCCGGTACGCGTGTAAATGCGCGTGAGGTTCACCATGCTCGTGATTCTAGGCGTGTTACCAGCGGTAACCTGAACGTCATGCCTGACAAGCCTTGGGTGATGCGCACGTACGCCGGACACAGCTCGGCGGCGGAGTCGAACGCGCTGTACCGGCGCAACCTCGCGAAGGGGCAGACTGGCCTCTCGGTCGCGTTCGACCTGCCGACGCAGACCGGCTACGACCCCGACCACGTCCTGTCCAAGGGTGAGGTCGGCAAGGTCGGTGTGCCGATCCCTCATCTGGGTGCGATGCGACAGCTGTTCCAGGACATCCCTCTCGATGAGATGAACACCTCGATGACGATCAACGCCACCGCGATGTGGCTGCTGGCGATGTACGAGGTCGCCGCCGAGGAGCAGGGTGCCCCGCCGTCCAGCCTGTCGGGAACGACGCAGAACGACATCATCAAGGAGTACCTGTCGCGCGGCACGTACGTCTTCCCGCCCGAGGCGTCCCTGCGCCTCACGACGGACATGATCGCCTACACGGTCAAGGAGATCCCCAAGTGGAACCCGCTGAACATCTGCAGCTACCACCTGCAGGAGGCGGGAGCGACGCCGACGCAGGAGCTCGCCTACGCGCTGTGCACCGCGATCGCCGTTCTCGACGACGTCCGCGACTCCGGTCAGGTTCCGGAGGACGAGTTCGACCAGGTGGTCGGACGCATCTCGTTCTTCGTCAACGCCGGCGTGCGGTTCATCGAGGAGACCTGCAAGATGCGGGCGTTCGGGCAGCTGTGGGACGAGATCACCCGCGAGCGCTACGGCGTCGAGGATCCGAAGATGCGTCGCCTGCGCTACGGCGTGCAGGTCAACTCGCTCGGTCTCACCGAGGCCCAGCCCGAGAACAACGTCCAGCGCATCGTGCTGGAGATGCTCGGCGTCACGCTGAGCAAGAACGCGCGGGCCCGCGCCGTGCAGCTGCCGGCCTGGAACGAGGCGCTCGGCCTGCCGCGGCCGTGGGACCAGCAGTGGTCGCTGCGCCTCCAGCAGGTGCTGGCGTTCGAGTCCGACCTGCTGGAGTACGACGACATCTTCGACGGCTCCCACGTCATCGAGGCCAAGGTCGCCGAGCTCGTCGAGGGTGCGAAGGCTGAGATCGACCGCGTCCAGGCGATGGGCGGCGCCGTGGCGGCCGTCGAGTCCGGGTACATGAAGGGCGAGCTGGTGGCGTCGCACTCGGAGCGCCGGGCCCGGATCGAGGCCGGTGAGATGAAGGTCATCGGCGTCAACTCCTACACGGAGACCGAGCCGTCGCCGCTCACGGCCGACCTCGACACCGCCATCCAGACGCCCGACCCAGAGGCCGAGCGCGCCGCCATCGCGGACATCGAGCAGTGGCGGGCAGAGCGCGACCAGTCCGCAGTCGACGAGGCTCTGGACCGGCTGCGGGCCGAGGCCAAGACCGACACGAACCTGATGGCCGCGACCCTCGAGGCCGTGCGGGCCGGAGCCACGGTGGGGGAGTGGGCCGGCGCGCTGCGCGAGGTGTTCGGCGAGTACCGCGCCCCGACCGGAGTCACGGGTGGTGTGGGTGTCGCCGAGGCGGGCAAGGAGCTCACCGCCGTGCGTGAGCGGGTGGCCGCCACGGGCGAGGAGCTCGGTACTCGGCTGCGTCTCCTCGTCGGCAAGCCGGGTCTCGACGGTCACTCCAACGGTGCCGAGCAGATCGCCGTGCGCGCTCGGGACGCCGGGTTCGAGGTCATCTACCAGGGCATCCGGCTCACCGCGGCGCAGATCGTCGCAGCCGCCGTGGCCGAGGACGTCCACTGCGTGGGGCTGTCGATCCTGTCCGGCTCCCACATGCAGCTCGTGCCCGAGGTGCAGAAGGGTCTCGCCGAGGAGGGCATGGGCGACGTGCCGGTCATCGTGGGCGGCATCATCCCCGAGTCCGACGCGCGGGCGCTGGAGAGTCAGGGCATCGCCGCGGTGTTCACGCCGAAGGACTTCGGCATGACTGACATCATGGGTCGCATCGTCGACGAGATCCGCAAGGCCAACGACCTCTCGACCTAGGACAGGCTGCGGAAGTCGGCCGGCAGGCCGCCACCGTCCACGACGGACGTCGTGAAGTCCTGCAACGCCATGAGGGCCACCGACTGGCTGAACGGGCCGAACGAGATGCGGGCGACACCGAGCTCAGCCATCCGAGCCGGTGCGACGCCTCGCGGCCCGGCGATCAACGACAGGCGTCCCGGACCGAAGGCCTCGACCAGCGTGCCGATCTCGTCCTCGGTGACCCCACCGGGCACGAAGACCACGGGCGCACCGACCTCGAGGAACGCGCGGCCACGTTCGAGGGCGTCGTCGAGGACGTCGCCGCGCGGACGGTCGCCGGCGCGCAAGAAGGCGTCGGTGCGGGCGTTGAGCACGAAGTCCGGCACGCCCTCGGCCGTGGCGGCCCCGACCACCGCTTCGACGGCGGCGACGGCGTCGGCCAAAGGTGCCATCTGGTCCTCGAGGTTCATGCCGACGACACCGACCCCGATCGCCCGGCGCGCAGTCTCGGCCGGGTCGCCGTAACCGGCCTCGAGATCGGCGGTGACGGGGAGGTCGGTCGCGGCCGCGACGCCGGCCACGACGTCGAGCATCGCGTCACGGCTGATCTGTTCGCCGTCCTGCAGACCGAGTGACGCAGCGATCGAGTGACTCGCGGTCGCCAGTGCCGCGACCCCGGGCACGTCCGCCACCACGCGTGCACTCGTGACGTCCCAGACGTTGACGAGGCGGAGCAGCTCTGGATCGGTGTGCAGCTGCCTGAGCAGCGTGGCTTTGTCGGCGGTCGTCATGGCGTCCATCCTCGCCGGACGACCGGGTGCTCCCGGCGCGGGGGTCTGACCTGCCGGATAGGCTCGTGCTGGTCAGGACGGTTGAACCGGGTGAGGGAGGCGACGATGCAGCAGCCTTGGGTGGGGCGATGGCTCGCCGCGGTCCTGTGGGGCGTCCTCGCCACCACCCTGACCGGCTGCGGGGCCGACGCACCGACTGGCGCGGAGCTGAAGAGCACCCTCGAGATGAGCGTGCAGGCCGACGAGAAGTCGACGCCGCGCATCGCGTCGCTCACCTGCCCCGGCGAGAAGGCCAAGGACCGCGACATCTGTGCCGCTCTCGACGTCGTCGCTCCCAAGGTGTTCGAGCCCGTCCCGGTCGACCAGGCGTGTACCGCCATCTACGGCGGCCCGCACAAGGCCACGATCACCGGCACCTACCAGGACGAGCCGGTCTCGGCGGTGTTCAGCCAGGAGAACGGCTGCGAGATCGCCCGCTGGAACCAGATCCGGCCGGTGCTGGAAGCTCTCGGCCTGCCTGCTTGACACTCGACCTGGCCGCCGTTCGCGCGCGGAGCGCGCTCAGGCGGTCTCAGAACAGTCGCAGGCTGGGGTCCTCGATGCCGCGCAGGGTGTCGTAGTCCAGCAGCACACACTCGATGCCGCGGTCGTGGGCCAGCGTGCGGGCCTGCGGCTTGATCTCCTGGGCAGCAAAGATGCCCTTGACCGGCCGCAGGGCCGGATCCCGGTTCATCAGCTCCAGGTATCTCGAGAGCTGCTCGACGCCGTCGATCTCTCCGCGGCGCTTGATCTCGACGGCCACCGAGACACCGTCGGCGTCACGGCAAAGCAGGTCGACGGGGCCGATGGCGGTCATGTACTCGCGACGCACCAGGCTCATGCCGGCGCCCAGGGTGGCGGTGTGCTCGGCGAGCAGCTCCTGCAGGTGCTTCTCGACTCCGTCCTTCTGCAGACCGGGATCGACGCCCAGCTCGTGCATCGAATCGTGCAGCACTTCCTCGAGGCGGATGCGCAGCGTGTCGTCGGACTTCGTGGCGGCGACGGTCCACTCCGTGACGCCGTCGTCGGCGATCTCCTCACGGAGTGTGCAGGGCGGGCTCATCCAGTTGAGCGGCTTGTAGGAGCCACCGTCGGCGTGGATCAGCACCGAGCCGTCGGCCTTGACCATGATGACGCGGGTGGCCAGCGGCAGGTGGGCGGTCAGACGCCCGGCGTAGTCGACCTGGCAACGCGCGACGACGAGTCGCAATTAGGGCACACCTCCACATTCCGATCCGGGTTCGCGCGGCGCCCCTCGAACCGGGATTGGAGAGGCGCACCCTACTGTTCCACCCGCTCGAGCGTGCCGAGCTTGAACACCAGGGTCTCGCCCTCCACAGTGCCCTCGTCGGTGTTGCCGTCGTCGCCCTCGAGCTTCACGGTGCTGCCGTCGATCGAGTACTCGCCGACGCGGAAGTCCTTGACGCCCTGGTAGTCCTCGACATAGGTGCCGTCGTCGCGGAAGTGGACGGTCCATTTCTCGGCCGGATCCTCCCAGTCGCCGACGAGGTCGGCGGCCGCCTCGGGCACGGCGTTCGTCGCCTCGGGGGAGGCTGTGGCCGAGCTGGCGGCATCGGACGGCGTGGCGTCGTCGGAGCTGCCGGAGTACGTGCCGCAGCCCGCGAGCGTGGCGAGCACACAGGCGATCGCCGTTGTGGCGATCCTCATACGCGTTTTCACGGATCTCCCGATGTCGACAGTGACGCTGTGACGATAGTGTGTCACGACCGTCCACCCCGAGGAGACACGGCATGCAGGAGATCGTCGACCGATTCAACGGCCCGGATCGAGGATCCGAGATCGCTCGAACCCTGTTGCTTCCCTACCTGAACCACGCGGCCACGATGCTCGCGAGTGAGTACGCCACCCGCGACGACATCGATGCCGCGATGCGCTTCGGCTGCGGTTACCCGATCGGCCCGCTGGCCCTCATCGACGCGCTCGGCGCGGACGTCGTGGCGTCCGGGCTGGACAAGCTGCACGCCGAGACCGGCGACCCGCTGCACAGGCCGGCACCCGCGCTGGGCGACCTCGCCGGTGCAGGTGCGTCCGGCGCCGGCGCAGAGCCGCAGCTTCGACACGAGATCGACGTGGTCGGTGTCGTCGGCACCGGCACGATGGCCGCCGGCATCGCCGAGGTGTTCGCGAAGGCCGGTCACGACGTCGTGTTCGTCGGCCGCTCCGAGGAGAAGGTCGACGGAGTGATCGCCCAGATCACCAAGAATCTCGACAAGGCCATCGCCAAGGGCAAGCTCGACGAGGGCGGCAAGGAGGCCGTGCTCGCGCGTTTGACCGGCGCCACCGACCGCGAGGCTCTGTCCGACGTCGACATCGTCGTCGAGGCGATCGCCGAGGACATGGACATCAAGTTCGAGCTGTTCACCGACCTCGACCGCATCCTGAAGCCCGGCGCGATCCTGGCGACCACCACGTCGTCGCTCTCGGTCGCTGAGCTCGCAAGCGCCACGGGTCGGCCGCACGACGTCGTGGGCCTCCACTTCTTCAACCCCGCCCCGGTCATGAAGCTGGTGGAGGTCGTGTCCGCCCCGACCACGAGCTCCGAGGTCGCCGAGACGGCGAAGGCGCTCAGCACAGCAGTCGGCAAGCACCCTGTCTCGTGCACCGACCGCGCCGGATTCATCGTCAACGCCCTGCTGTTCCCGTACCTCAACGACGCGGTCAAGCTCCACGAGGCCGGTGACGACTCTCTCGAGGACATCGACACGGCCATGAAGGACACCCAGCTTCCGATGGGACCGTTCGAGCTGCTCGACGTCGTGGGCAACGACGTGTCACTGGCCATCCAGGAGTCGCTGGTCGGAGCCTTCGGACACGCCGGGTGGGCGCCGGCGCCGACGCTGGTGCGCCTGGTCGACGAGGGCAAGCTTGGTCGCAAGACCGGCGAAGGGTTCCACGAGTACCGGTAACCCCAGGCTCGCGGCCTCGTTGTCATGGGTAAGGAGGCTCCCGGCTCATGATCCGCACCGACACCGTCGTGGCGTCCAGCCGCTACGTGAGGCTCGCAGTCGCCACCTGCACGGTGGCTGTCGTCCCGGCGATCCTCGGAGTCCAGCTGCTCACATCCCACCTGGGGCAGACGTCCCGTGAGGTCGTCACCGCTGCCGTTTGCCAGGACGAGTCCTGTGCGCAGTCGCCTGCCGTGCGTCGCACCGTCGCCGTCCTCGAGGACCAGGGTCTGGAGTGCCGCGCCAAGCCCGGGTTGACCGACACCATCGTGTTCGAGTGGAACACCACCGAGGTCACGGTCGTCGACTTCGCCACCGCCCTGAGGGCGTCATCGAACAGCGAGGGCTGGGTCCGCCGCTACTGCATGGCTTCGTAGGGCGCCCGTAGGATCGAGGCATGCCTCGTCGTCGTGCCGCCAGACCCTCGCAGCGTCCGCTGCGACCCGCGGCGGAGCGGATCGTCGACAAGCGAGACGGGCAGTGGTACGCCCGGCCGATCACCGGCGCGACGTCGGTCAAGACCTACACCTGCCCGGGATGCCTGACGGCCATCACGCCGGCCACGCCGCACATGGTGGTCTGGCCGGTCGAGAAGGCTCTGCTCAGTGCTGACGCCCTCGACGAGCGGCGGCACTGGCACACGGCGTGCTGGACGAGGAGGCACTGAACATGAGCAGTGAGGTCATCCGGGGCAACTCCATCCTCCCGGCCAAGCGAGAGCCGCTGACCCTGCAGACGGCAGACGGCATCGACCTCGTGGGCGAGCTGGCGCTGCCCGCCGACCGCAACCCGGTGGCCACGATGATCTGCCTGCACCCGCTGCCGACCCACGGCGGCATGATGGACAGCCACCTGTTCCGCAAGGCGGCGTACCGGCTCCCGGCACTCGCCGGCATCGCCGTGCTGCGCTTCAACACCCGCGGCACCAGCAGCGTCCAAGGCACGAGCGAGGGCGAGTTCGACCACGCCGAGGACGAGAAGTTCGACGTCGCCGCGGCCATCGAGTACGCGGAGTTCTCCGATCTTCCGCACATCTGGCTCGTCGGCTGGTCGTTCGGCACCGATCTTGCGCTCATGCACGGGCTCGACCCGGCGGTCGAGGGGCTCGTCCTGCTGTCACCGCCCCTGCGTTTCGGTGCCGACGAGCACCTGGCCGCCTGGGCGGAGTCGGGCAAGCCGGTGGTCGCCCTCGTGCCGGAGCTCGACGACTACCTCCAGCCCGACGAGGCGCGTCGGCGGTTCGCTGCCATCCCGCAGGCCGAGGTCATCGGAATCGACGGAGCCAAGCACCTGTGGGTGGGCGACGCCGAGCGCGCGCTCGACGAGATCACCGCCCGGCTGGCGCCTGACGTGGACGTGCCGCTGCCTCGCCGCTGGGACGGCCCCATGGAGCGGGCCGACCCGTCGGCCTACCGCGACCGCACGACCGCGGTGTTCTCGGACTGACCGACCGAGCTCTGCGAGGGAGCGGAGGGACAGGTTGAGTGCGTCACGCCGAAGGCGTCCGGCGTAGCGAAACCTCTGACGTTCCGCGCTAGTTGCCGGACTTGCCGTCGGTGTCTTCGAGCGCCTCGTCGGCCGAGTCCTCGTCGTCGTGGACCTCGATCCTCTTCGGACTTGTCCGCCGCAGCTGTCTGCTTCTTGGCCTGGGGATCGTCCTTGCCCTTGCTCTCGGTCTTGGCCGCCGCGGTCGGGGCGAAGGTGGCCACGATGTCGCGCAGCTGACCCATTTGCGCGAGGATGCCTTCGCGCTTCCGCTCGAGGTCGTCGACCTCGGCACGCAGGCTCCGGGTCTCCCGCTCGACCTCCGTGGTGGCGGTGGCCCGCAGGTGATCGGCCTCGGCGTGGGCGTTGGAGATGATGGCGGACGCCTCGGACTTGGCGCTGTCGATGATGCGGACGGCCTCGCCGCTGGCGGCGTCGCGGGACTTCGTGGCCTGCGCCATGATCTCGCGGGCTCGCTCATCGGCGGCGGCTGCCCTGGTTTCGGAGTCGGCGACCAGCTTGGCGGTCTGCTCGGTGGCCGCGGCGTGGTTGTCGGCGGCCTCGCGGGCGAGGCGCTCCTTCTCCACGGCGAGCACACGGCGTGCCTCGGTGACCTCACGGTCGGCGGCGGCCCGGGCCTGTTCGACGTCGCGGGTGGCACCGAGGCGCATGTTCTGGACGTCCTGCTCGGCGGCGATGCGCAGCTGGGATGCCTCGCGGTCGGCCTGAGCGCGGACGTCCTCGGCGTGCGCGGTCGCCTCGGCGTGCTTCGACTCGGCTTCCTCCAGGAGGCTGCGACGCTTGTCCTCGAGCTCGGTGACGGCTCGGGTGCGCAGCTCCTCGGCCTCCTTGGCCGCGGCGGTGCGCAGCAGGCCGGCTTCCTCCTCGGCCTTCTTGATCAGCTCCTCGGACTCGCGCGATGCGCGGGTGCGTACGTCGGTGGCCTCCTGCTCTGCGAGCTGGAGCAGCTGGGCGGCGTGACCGCCCAGACCGGAGTACGACGGCTTGTCGACCGAGTCGGCCTGTTGCTTCATCTGGGAGACGAGCTCGCGGAGCGAGTTGGCCTCCTCCTCCAAGCGATTTGACGCGGTCGGCGGCACCGGTGAGCTCGGTGGCCTGGTTGCGAACCCAGGCGTCGACGGCATCGGAGTCATATCCGCCCCGGCGTGCCAGGGGAAATGTGGCTTCGGCCGAGTTCTTGGCGGCGTCGAAGATGGACAATCCGGACTGGTCGGACATGGTTTACCTCTGCAGGGTCGGTCAGGTGTAGGTCCACCCTACCTGCCGGTCAGGCCAGCCCGAGACGCCCTCTCAGACGCCCCGGAACCGGTTGATGTCGTCGAGGTGCACGGCTCGCTTCTCCTCGTCGCGGACGCCGAGCCCTTCCTCCGGTGCAAGCGCGAGCACGCCGACCTTGCCCTGGTGGGTGTTCAGGTGGACGTCGAGCGCGGCCTGACCGGTGTCGGCCAGCGGGTAGACGCGGGACAGGGTCGGATGGATGAGCCCCTTGTCGATGAGGCGATTGGCCTCCCACGCCTCGCGGTAGTTGGCGAAGTGCGAGCTCTTGATCTGCTTCAGGTTCATCCAGAGGTAGCGGTTGTCGTACTGGTGCATGTAGCCCGACGTCGAGGCGCAGGTGACGATGATGCCGCCCTTGCGCGCCACGTAGACCGAGGCGCCGAACGTCTCCCGGCCGGGGTGCTCGAACACGATGTCGGGGTCCTCGCCGCCGGTGAGCTCGCGGATCTTCTTGCCGAAGCGCTGCCACTCCTTGGGGTCCTGGGTGTTCTCGTCCTTCCAGAACTGGTAGCCCTCGGCAGAGCGGTCGATGACGTGCTCGGCGCCGAGCGAATGCACGATCTTGGCCTTCTCGGGCGAGGAGACGACGCACACCGGGATGGCGCCGCCGTTGAGGGCCATCTGGGTGGCGTAGGAGCCGAGGCCGCCGGACGCACCCCAGATGAGGACGACGTCGCCCTGCTTCATGTTCGCGCCGTTCTTCGACACCAGCTGGCGGTACGCGGTGGAGTTGACCAGGCCGGGGCTGGCCGCCTCTTCCCAGGTGAGGTGGTCTGGTTTGGGCATGAGCTGGTTCGACTTGACGACGGCCAGCTCGGCCAGCCCGCCGAAGTTCGTCTCGAAGCCCCAGATGCGCTGCTGCGGGTCCATCATCGTGTCGTCGTGGCCGTCGGGGCTCTCCAGCTCGACCGAGAGGCAGTGTGCGACGACCTCGTTGCCGGGCTGCCAGGCGGTGACACCCGGGCCAGTGCGCAGCACGACTCCGGCGAGGTCGGAGCCGACCACGTGGTACGGCTGGTCGTGCCGCTTGCTGTACTCCGACAGCCGCCCATAGCGCTCGAGGAACGCGAACGTCGGCACGGGCTCGAAGATGGACGTCCAGACGGTGTTGTAGTTGATGGCGCTGGCCATCACGGCCACCAGGGCCTCGCCGGGCGCGAGCTCGGGAACCGGGACATCGTCGAGATGGAGGCTCTTGCGCGGGTCCTTCTCCTTGGTGGGCATGTCGGCGAACATGTCGACCTCGTCCTTGTGGACGGTGATGCCCTTGTAGGACTCGGGAATCTCGATGGCCGCGAACTCTTCGTCGGGGGTGTCGCCGGCCTGGATGGCGTCAAGAATGTGCTTCACGTCGTCCTCCTGTGTCCCGAGGATGTTACCGATCCGTCACCTGCAGGGACACTCGACGGCTGGTGATCCTCACCTCACTCGAAAAGTCAGTGGGTGGCGGCCGGCTCCACCAGCTCGACGAGCACCCCGCCGGCGTCCTTGGGGTGCACGAAGTTGACGCGGCTGTCGGACGTGCCGCGCTTCGGGGCGTCGTAGAGAAGCCGGACGCCGCGCTCGCGCAGGGTTGCCGAGACGGTGTCGATGTCGCTGACCCGGTAGGCGAGCTGCTGGATGCCCTGGCCGTGGCGGTCGAGGAACTTCGCGATCGTCGAGTCTTCAGTGAGCGGTGCGAGCAGCTGGATGCACGAACCGGAGTCGCCCACCGCGAGCATCGCCTCGCGGACGCCCTGCTCCTCGTTGACCTCCTCGTGCACCGAGTGCAGGCCGAACGTGGTGGCGTAGAACTCCAGCGCGTCGTCGAGGTCGGGCACGGCGATGCCGACGTGGTCGATCGCGAGGAGGAGGTGGTCGGGGACCTGGTTCATCATGCACAGCAGCGTAGAGGGGTGATGAAGCCCACTCCGGGTGGGTGCCCGACGTACCGCTGAGTACGATGACTCCACGTCTTCGAAGGAGCTTTCGTCATGAGCCAGTCCGTCATCGTCGCCGGTGCGCGCACCCCGATCGGCCGTCTTCTCGGTGGCCTGAAGTCGCTGTCCGGCTCCGACCTCGGCGGTCACGCCATCAAGGCGGCGCTCGAGAAGTCCGGCGTCAGCGGCGACCAGGTCGACTACGTGATCATGGGCCAGGTGCTCCAGGCCGGTGCGGGTCAGATCCCCGCCCGTCAAGCCGCTGACAAGGGCGGCATCCCGCTGCACGTCCCGGCCCTCACCGTCAACAAGGTGTGCCTGTCCGGCCTCAACGCGATCGCGCTCGCCGACCAGCTCATTCGCGCCGGTGAGCACGAGATCGTCGTCGCGGGCGGCCAGGAGTCGATGACGCAGGCGCCGCACATGCTGCTCGGCTCGCGCGAGGGCACCAAGTACGGCGACACCACGCTCACCGACCACATGCAGGCCGACGGCTTGTGGGACGCCATCACCGACCAGGCCATGGGCGGCCTCACCGAGTCGATCAACGCCGAGAAGCAGAAGTTCACCCGCGAGGAGCAGGACGCCTTCAGCGCCCGCTCGCACCAGCTCGCCGCCGAGGCCCAGAAGAACGGGGTGTTCGACGACGAGATCGTGCCGGTCGAGATCCCGCAGCGCCGCGGCGACGCGATCGTCGTCAAGGATGACGAGGGCGTGCGCGGCGACACCACGGCGGAGTCGCTCGGCAAGCTACGTCCGGCGTTCTCCAAGGAGGGCACCATCACGGCCGGGTCCGCCAGCCAGATCTCCGACGGCGCGTGCGCCGTCGTGGTGATGAGCAAGGAGAAGGCCGAGTCGCTCGGACTCGAGTGGCTCGCCGAGATCGGCGCCAGCGGCCAGGTCGCCGGCCCGGACTCCTCGTTGCAGTCCCAGCCCGCCAACGCAATCGTCCAGGCGTGCGAGAAGGAGGGCATCTCGCCGGCCGACCTCGACCTCGTCGAGATCAACGAGGCCTTCGCCGCTGTCGGCATCGCCTCGACCCACGAGCTCGGCATCGATCGCGACAAGGTCAACGTCAACGGCGGCGCCATCGCGCTCGGTCACCCGATCGGCATGAGTGGCGCTCGCCTCGCGCTGCACCTCGCGCTGGAGCTCAAGCGCCGCGGTGGCGGTGTGGGCGCTGCCGCCCTGTGCGGCGGTGGCGGCCAGGGCGACGCCCTGATCGTCCGCGTGCCCAAGGCCTAGGTGGCCGTCAACGTTCAGGACCTCGTCGCGGGCGTTCGACGTGGCGAGGCCCGCGCGGTCGCCCGACTCATCTCCCTCGTCGAGGACGAGTCACCATCGCTGCGCGAGGTGAGCGCGGCGCTCGCCCCGCACGCGGGACGGGCGCACGTCGTCGGCATCACCGGGTCGCCGGGAGTGGGCAAGTCGACGTCGACGTCGGCCCTGATCACGGCCTTGCGGGCGCAGGACCATCGAGTCGGGGTGCTCGCGGTCGACCCGAGTTCACCGTTCTCCGGCGGCGCCCTGCTCGGCGACCGGGTGCGCATGCAGGATCACGCCACCGACGACGGCGTCTACATCCGGTCGATGGCCAGCCGAGGCCATCTCGGCGGTCTGGCCGGCGCGGCGCCGCAGGCACTTCGGGTGCTCGACGCGGCCGGATGCGACGTGATCCTGGTCGAGACCGTTGGCGTGGGTCAGTCCGAGGTGGAGATCGCCGGCCTCGCCGACACCACCCTGGTGCTCGTCGCACCGGGCATGGGCGACGGCATCCAGGCGCTGAAGGCCGGCATCCTCGAGATCGGCGACATCTTCGTGGTCAACAAGGCCGATCGCGACGGCGCCAACACCACGCGGCGAGAGATCCGGAACGTCGTGTCGGCCCGCGAGTCGGACTGGAAGGCGCCGGTCGTCCTCACCGTCGCCACCACGGGTGAGGGCGTCGACGAGGTCGTCACGGAGCTGGAGCGCCACCGCGAGTACCTCGCCGGCGGAGAGCTCGAGCGCCGACGCCTGGCGCGCGTCAGTCGCGAGATCGAGGCGCTGGCCCTCGGGTCGCTGCGCCGCCGCATGGGTGACGTCACCGGAGACGCGCGCCTGGGGTCGCTTGCGGCCGACGTGCTCGCAGGCCGATCCGACCCCTTCGCGGCCGCGGACACGCTGGTCGAGCACCTCTAGCCACGCGGCGCGCCTCGTGTCGTCGCCACCTCATCTCGGGTACAAAGGAAACGTGTTGAAGAAGGTCCTTGGTCTGCTCGTCATCGGGTTCATCGCCTACTACCTGCTCACCGCGCCCGCGGGCGCGGCCGACGCGGTCACCGGCGCGATGAGCGCAGTCCTCGATGCGTTCGGTCAGGTGGGCATCTTCGTCGACGAGCTGGCCACGTAAGCCACGGCCCGTGATCGATTTCCTGCTCGACCGTCTGCCGGACCAGGACATCGAGAGCCACCTCCTCACGATCGAGGGCGAGGAGGTCATCGACCTGGTGCGCCACCACCAGATCGTCTACGCCCAGCCGATGGTCGAAGCGCTCGGCATCATCCTGCTCTGGCTGCTGGCGGTGCTGGGCCCGATCGAGCTGGGCTGGCTGTTCATCCTGCTCGGTGTCGCGCTGGGCATGCACGCCCTGTACATCACGATGCGTGAGCGCCGTGACCTCTTCGTCGTCACCAACATGCGGGTCTTCCGCGCGTCCGGGGTGTTCTCGGTGCGCATCGCGACCATGCCGATCACCCGCATCCTCGACATCACCGTGGAGAAACCGCTGATCGGGCGACTTCTCGGCTACGGACACTTCATCTTCGAGTCCGCTGCCCAGGCGCAGGGTCTGCGCAAGATCCGGTTCATCCCCGACCCGGACGCGCGCGACCTCACCATTCAGCGGGTCGTGCAGCGCTCGGGACTGCGCGGCCCGCGCACCGCCATCGATCCACGCCTGATGGATGGTCGTTAGGACCGGACCCCGAAGCCGGGCAGGACACCTGTGGCGCCATTCATAGAATGGTCGACATGACTTTCTCCCGTCCCGGTGCCGTCGACCTGTCAGCGCTCAGCCAGCCCGCAGGCGCCTCGTCGCGTGCGGCCGGCGCCTACGTCGTCGACATCACCGAGCAGAACTTCCAGGCCGATGCCCTTGAGGCGTCGATGCAGCACGTGGTCGTGCTCAGCCTGTGGTCGCCGCGTTCGCCGCAGAGTCAGACGTTCAACGAGCTCCTCGCGACGATCGTCACCTCCTACGAGGGACGGCTCACGCTCGCCCAGGTCGATGTCGATGCCAACCAGGCCATTGCCCAGGCACTCGGCGCGCAGGGTGTTCCGCTCGTCTTGGGTCTGGTCAAGGGCCAGCCGGTCCCGCTGTTCCAGGGCACTGCCGACGAGGCGGACGTCCGTCAGTACTTCGACCAGCTGCTCACGGTCGCCGAGCAGAACGGCCTCACCGGCCGAGCGACGACGGCCCCTGACGCGGAGGGGCAGACTCCCGACGTGGAGCCCGCCGACGACCCCCGCTTCGCCACCGCCGACGCCGCGCTCGCGAACGGCGACATGGACGGCGCCGTGGCCGAGTACGAGAAGCTGCTCAACCAGCACCCGGGAGACGCCGAGATCGCCGAGCGCCTGGCTGGGGTACAGCTGATGGGCCGCACGCGCGATGCCGATCTTGAGGCGGCTCGTGCCGCGGCCGCCGATGCACCCGACGACCTCGACGCCCAGCTGCTCGTCGCCGACCTCGACGTCAGCGGCGGGCACGTGCAGGACGCCTTCGACCGTCTCATCGAGCTGGTGAAGCGCCTCGACGGCGACGACCGCGAGCGCGTCCGCGAGCGGCTGCTCGAGCTCTTCACCGTCGTCGGAGCCGCAGATCCCCGCGTGGCCACGGCCCGCCGCGCCCTGGCCACGGCACTCTTCTAGCCGGAAACGTACCGACCCTGAATGTAGGGTTCAGGGCGTCGTGAGACGCGACATGGGAGCGTGAGGATGCGGACGAGGGCCGGTTGGGTCGTGACGATCCTCGGCGCCGTGTGTGCGGTCGCCGGCCTCGCCGCCATGATCGTTCTCGGCCCCGACAGTCGCTTCACCACCGGGCCGCACGCGATCGACACCGACGGCATCGCCGTCGTCACCGCGCCGTCGGCCATCAGCTGGAAGGGCGTGCAGGTCGACATCCTCGCCGAGGTGCCGGTCAACAAGCCCGTCTTCGTCGGCATCGGCAACAGCGTCGACGTCGAGAACTACGTCAAGGACACGCGCCGCGTCGAGGTCACGTCGTTCTCCACTCCGTGGAACCTGAAGGTCCGGAACATCGAGGGGCGCGACGGGCTGTCGGGCGCTCCCACCGCACTCGACTGGTGGTTGGCCGGTTCGGCCGGCCTCGGTGGCGCCCGCATCAGCACCCTCCTGCCAGACGAGACGGTCTCGGCAGCGATCCTCTCGGTCGGCTCGTCGAACCTCCAGGGCCTCGAGGTCTCGTACGCGTACGGCATCAAGGGCGGGTTCGCCAAGGGTGGGGGACTGCTGCTCGCCGGCCTCGGCGGCATCTGGGGCGGAGCGCTCATTCGCCGCGCCGAAGGGCTCTGGGACGAAGAGGAGGCCGACACCGTGTTCGCGCGGCGTCGAGTCGCCGGCCCGGGCGACACGGTCGAGGAGATCGAGGAGGTCGTCTACGTCTACGTCGACGAGGACGGTGTCGAGCACGAGATCTCGGCCGAGGAGGCCGCCGGGTACGAGGTGGTGGAGGTCGTCGTCGAGGGCGACGACGACGCGTTGCCCGACGAGGTCAAGGATGCCCTGGCCGAGATCGATGCCAAGCCGGAACCGGAACCGGAACCGGAGCCAGAACCAGAACCAGAACCAGAGCCTCGCTCGCGGGCCACCACCGGAGTGCTGACCGCCGCCGACATCCTCGCGGGGATCGACGAGAAGGCACCGCCGCCCACGCTGGATCCGTGGCCCGAGGCCGACTCCGACCGAGTCGTGTACGTGTACATCGATGATGACGGTGTGGAGCACGAGGTCGGCGAGGACGAGATGGACGACTTCGAGATGGTCGACGAGGACGAAGAGGAGGACAAGCCATGAGGCGCCTGTCCGCGATGGTTGCGGCAGTCGCCCTGCTGGTCTCCGCGTGCGCGATTCCGGCCGACCGTGGCGCCTCGAAGCCGGCGAAGCAGGCCGCGGAGCAGGCCGACGTCGACGCGATCTTCGACCGCTATCGCGCAGTGCGCAACGCCGCGGCCGGACTCCTCGATCCCAAGCCCCTGTCCACCGTGGAGAGCGGTCCGGTGCTCGCGATCGACACCGGCTCCTTCGAGGTGTCGCAGCGCCTCTCGACCACGCAGGACGAGGAGTCGGAGCAGCTCGTGGTCACCGACGTGCAGACGCCGTCGTTCTCGAAGTACCCGTTGTGGTTCATGGCCACGGCCTTCGACCCCGGCGGCAAGGTGAACCGGGTCCAGATCTTCCAGCGTGACTCGGCTGTCGATCCGTGGTTGCTCGTGGCGGCGCCGCAGACCGTCGTCTCGACCGAGCTGCCGGAGCTGCGGCACGACGGCAGCGGTGCGGCACTCACCGTGGCTCCTTCGAGCTCCACCGGCATGGCGATGTCTCCGCAGGAGGCCGCCGAAGCCTATGCCCGGGCGCTGGGCAGCGCGACGCCGTCCACCGAGGTCGCCCAGGACGACTTCATCCGGCAGATGCGCGACTCCTTCGATGCCAACAGCTCGCTCGAGGGGGTCGGCGTCACGCAGGACTGGGCGGCCGAGAAGGTCGTGCACGCGCTCCGCACCGACGACGGCGGCGCACTGGTGTTTGTGACCCTGCTGCGCCTCGACGCGTACGAGGTCCAGCCCGGGGTCACGGTGTCCTGGCCCGCGGGCTCGCCGCAGGAGGCCTTCCTCGCCGAGGGCATCTCTTCCACGGGCAAGCTCCGCTACTACCACCAGGTCCTGCTGTACCTTCCCGGCGGCGACGGGCGTCCGCGAGCGCTGGGCCAGTACGGCGGCGTCGTGGGCGCCGACGGTGACTGAGCCGTTCAGCTCACTCGTCGGCTTTGGGCGCCTCGCGGTAGGCCGGCAGGTCGCCGGCGTCGACAGCGGCCAGCAGCTCGGTCGCGGCCGCCGCGGCATGCTCACGAACAGCGTCGGCATCACACCACTCGACGCCGACGATCTCCGTGGGCTGCAGGCGCAGCTCCGAGGTGAACGACGCATCGACTCGGCCGAGGTCGAACAGGAAGATGCAGGCGTCGTCCCAACCGCGCCACGCGGGCAACCAGTTGACCGTGAGCAGCTCGCCGACCTCGACGGTGACGCCGAGCTCCTCGTGGATCTCCCGCGCGAGCCCGGCTGCCGGAGCCTCGCCGACCTCGACCACACCGCCCGGGAGGTCCCACTCACGCTTGTACGTGAGCTGGCAGAGCAGAACGCGTCCGTCCTGGTCGCGCAGCCGGCCCTGGGCGATCACGCGCTTGGTGGGCAACCCGGCGTTGAGCAGGGCGATGAAGCCCTCGCGGCTGGTGGCCGGCGGGTCGCCGGCGACACGAGCGAGCAGGGCGCGGTCGGGATCGTCGCCGGCGCCACGCACGATGCCCTCGCGGCGCAGGCCGCCGATCGACCCGGCACGTATGGCGTCCATGCGGTCCACCGGGATCCGCGCCTCGATGCGGGTGTAGCCGAGCTCCCCGAAGGCGTGATCGACCACGAGACTGAGCGCCCGCGCGCCGGTCCAGGTCGCCTGGTCGCCGCTGCCGGTGTTCCAGCGCACGGATGCGGTGTTGCCGTCCTCGGCGCGGATCGCGATCGTGCCGACCTGCTCTCCGCCCACCGCGACGGTCCAGCCGACGAGCTCGGAGTCGGACGTGGGCTCCAGCACGAGGTCGTCGTCGGTCAGGATCGCGGGGACCATGAGATCGACCCTAGGGCCACCGCGGTCGGGCCGGGTTGGGCCGGTCGACCACACTGGATGGCGTGTTTCGCCGGACCCTGGTTCTCCCCGCCGTCGTGCTCGCCCTCGTGGCGACCGCATGCGGCAGCAACGACCGGCGCGAGGCCACCCCGCTGCCGCCCCTGCCCGACGTCGACCCTCCCGTTGCCGCACTCGCCCCTCCTGTGACGAACGGACGCGTCGACACAGCCTGGATGAAGACCACGTCGAAGGACACCCGGATCCCCTTGCGCGTCCTCCAGGCCTACGTCACAGCGGCGGCTCGAGTGAATGCCGCCGAGCCGGAGTGCGAGATCGCCTGGAACACGATCGCGGCGATCGGGAAGATCGAGTCGATCCACGGCGCCGTCAACGGCTCGCGGATCGGTCGCGACGGCGTGGCCCGGCCGCGCATTCGCGGCATCGCCCTGGACGGGGACGGGGTGCTGGCCATCTCCGACACCGACGACGGTGAGCTCGACGGCGACCGCACGTGGGATCGCGCCGTCGGCCCGATGCAGTTCATCCCCACGACCTGGTCACGATGGGGGAGCGACGGTGACCGCGATGGTCGCACCAACCCCCAGGACGTTGACGACGCAGCCTTCTCCACCGGTCGCTATCTCTGCGGCTCCGGCAAGCTCCTCGGATCGCGCGACGGGTGGTTGCGTGCGGTCGTCACGTACAACCAGAGCACGGCGTACGTCCGCAAGACGTCGCGCACGGCGACGCGCTACGCCGACTCAAGCGCTTCCTGACGCGACATCGCAGCCGGCCCGGTCGTCACACGGGCGTCGTACGATGGCCGCATGTGCCGCAACATCAGAACACTCCACAACTTCGAACCCCGCGCCGATGCCGACGAGATCCAGGCGGCTGCCCTGCAGTACGTTCGCAAGATCTCCGGCACCACCAAGCCTTCGAAGGCGAACCAGGAGGCCTTCGACCACGCCGTGCACGAAATCGCCCACATCACGGGGCACCTGCTCGATGCCCTGGTGACGAACGCCCCGCCGAAGAACCGCGAGGTCGAGGCCGCCAAGGCGAAGGCCCGCTCTGCCCAGCGCTACGCCACGGCCTGACCGCGCCTGACCAGCGGTACTTGACCTCAACCATTGTTGAGGTTGCACGGTTGAGAGAGCAAGCATCACTTCTCACGAAGGAGCTCTCTCATGCCCCGTGCGCTCATCACCGGCGGCTCAGCCGGACTCGGCCGCGCCCTGGCTGCCGGCCTCGCCGCACACACCAGCCGCCCGTGGCCCGGCACCCCCGCCGGTGACGGCTGGGAGGTCGTCATCACCGGACGGGATCCGCAGCGACTCAACGACGCGGCCGCCGAGCTCGGGCCCCAGGTCACTGCCGTGGTCGGCGACGTCACCGATCCGGGCCACCGTGACCACCTCGCCGAGGTCGTCGCCGGCGGCATCGACCTGCTCGTCAACAACGCCAGCACCCTCGGTACGAGCCCCTTGCTTCCTGTGCAAGACCTGACGAGTGTCGTGCTGCGTCACGTCTGGGAGACCAACGTGGTCGCTCCGATGGCCCTGATCCGGACGTTGAGGCCGCTCCTCCGTGACGGTGCCGCGGTCATGGCCATCACCTCGGACGCCGCGGCCGAGCACTACGAGACATGGGGCGCCTACGCCGCGAGCAAGGTGGCTCTCGAGCACCTGACGCTCACCCAGGCCGCCGAGGATCCCGACGTCCACTGGTACGCGGTCGATCCCGGCGACCTCCGCACCCAGATGCAACAAGATGCCTTCCCCGGTGAGGACATCAGCGACCGTCCGCTCCCGGAGACCGTCGTCCCGGCCTTCCTCGCGCTGATCGACCGACGCCTGCCCAGCGGCCGCTACCGCGCCGCCGAGCTGACGGCGGTTGCAGCATGACGGTCATCGACATCAGCCCACTCACCCGGTTCACCCCGCACGGTGATCGCACGGCGCCGTCGCCCGCCGAGGCGCGCGGCATCGCCCGCGACGAGATCAGACTGCTCGTCGCGGACGGCGACCGCGTTCGGCACACGCACTTCCGCGATCTCGCCGACCACCTGGACCCCGGCGACCTCATCGTCGTCAACACCTCACAGACGGTCGCCGGCGAGGCGGACGCACGGCTGTCCGACGGCTCCTCCGCCCGCGACGTCGTCGTGCACGTGGCGATGGACCTGCGCGACGGCACCTGGGTCGTCGAGATCCGAACTTCTCCCGATGCCTCACGGGCCGTGCTCGACGCTGCCACGGGCGAGGTGCTGACCCTCACTGACGCTGACGGTGCCGGCCTGACGCTGCTCGACCCCTATCCGCGCACCGGGTCGTCGCCGACCGGCGAGGGCAACCGGCTGTGGCGCGCCGCGTACGCCGGCGACGAGGCACTGCGGCTCGTGCTCGACCGCGTCGGGCGTCCGATCGCCTACGGCTACCTGGATCAGCGGTACGAGCTCGCCGACTACCAGACGATCTTCGGCACCACGCCGGGGAGCGCCGAGATGCCCAGCGCAGCCCGCCCGTTCACGCCCGAGGTGGTGACCCGGCTGGTCTCGCGCGGCGTGGGCATCGCCCCTGTGCTGCTGCACACCGGTGTCTCGTCGCAGGAGGCAGGTGAGGCTCCGCAGCCGGAGTGGTTCGAGGTCGGCGAGTCGACGGCCCGCCTGGTGAACAGCACCCGTGCCGGCGGCGGCCGCATCGTCGCGGTCGGCACGACGGTGACCCGGGCGCTGGAATCGGCCGTCGCGGCGGGATCCGGCCTGCTCACGGCCGCCGGCGGCTGGACCGAGCGCGTGGTCACCCGCGAGCACCCGCCGCGGATCGTCGGCGGGCTCATCACCGGTTGGCACGACCCGCAGGCATCTCACCTCCTGCTCGTGGAGTCGATCGCCGGTGACGAGCTCGCCCAGACGGCGTACGACGCCGCCGTGGCCGGTGGGTACCGGTGGCACGAGTTCGGCGACTCCGCGTTGTTCCTGCCTGCGCGCGTGGAGGCCGCGGCCGCCTGAGCCCGGCGGCTGCGGCGTGTCTGTGCCACGATGCCTGCGTGACGATCGACAACGTCCTCTGGATGCTGACGGCTCTCGGCGCGGTCGTGGTGCTCCTCACGCGGATGCGGCTCTCAGCGGAGCATCAAGCGGGTCATGCGCAGATCCCGATGTCGGTCCTCAACGCCCACACCGTGATGGGTGTCGTCGCCATCGGCGTCTGGGTGTACTACCTCAACAAGCCGAGCGACCTGGTCGGGCTCGGTGCGCTGAGCGCGTGGTGGATCGAGGCGCTCATCGGGGTGCTGATCCTGATGCGCTGGTTGCCCGGGGCGGGCAAGCACGCGGCCGATGCGACCGATGACAGCTGGGCCCAAGGGCCGTCGCTGTCGATCCTGGGCCACGTGGGCATGGTGCTCGGCGTGGCGTTCTTCACCTATTGCGTCGTCGCCGGAAAGGTCGTTTGAGAGCGGTCACGAACACGTCTCGCTGAGGATCCGAGCGCCTGTCCTATGCTCGATGCCGAGGCGGCATCGTCACGACGTCTGGAGGCACACCGGTGGGAGATTTCGCACGGCTCGAGGTCAGCGACGGCGTCGGGACCATCCGGCTCGATCGGCCGAAGATGAATGCCCTCGACGCCCAGATGCAGACCGAGATCGCCGAGGCGGCCCGCGAGGCCGACAGCCGCGACGACGTCGCCGCTGTGGTCGTCTACGGGGGCGAGCGGGTGTTCGCGGCCGGAGCCGACGTGAAGCAGATGGCCGACATGTCGTTCCAGGACATGAGCCGTCACGCCCAGCTGCTGCAGGACTTCACCCGGTCGCTCGCCTCCATCGGCAAGCCCACGGTCTCGGCCATCACCGGCTTCGCCCTCGGCGGAGGCTGCGAGATCGCCCTCGCCACGGACGTCCGCTTCTGCGCCGACGACGCCAAGCTTGGACAGCCCGAGATCCTCCTCGGCATCATCCCCGGCGCCGGCGGCACGCAGCGCCTCGCACGGCTGGTCGGTCCGTCGCGGGCGAAGGAGATCATGTTCACCGGTCGTTTCGTCGACGCCGCCGAGGCGCTCGCGATCGGCCTGGTCGACCAGGTGCACCCGGCGGCGGAGGTCTACGACCGCGCGATGGAGTGGGCGAAGCAATTCGTTGGTGGACCGGCCCTGGCGCTGCGGACGCTCAAGGGGGTCGTCGACCGTGGTCTGGAAGTCGACCTCCAGACCGGCATCGACATCGAGCGGGTTGCGTTCGCCTCGCTCTTCGCCACCGACGACCAGGCCACGGGCATGCGGTCATTCGTCGAGAACGGTCCCGGCAAGGCCACCTTCGAAGGCCGATAGGCCAGAAACACGGTGCGCGTTTGGGCGTCCGTGGTGTCGTTCGGGTGACTTACGGCAGGGGTCGGTCGTTGGTGGAATACCGGGTCGTGTCACCTAGACGTCATACGACGTCTACCGTGGTCCTGTAGAACTCGTACGACGCCGCTACCTCGCACAAAACGACGAGACGCGGCGGGCCGCCAGCACACGGGGCGGCGACTTCCCGGAGTCCTGTGACACACGGTACGCATGGGGCATACTGAGTGACGATGTGACGCCAGCGGTGTCGTGAGAAAGGGAGTCATGACCGACTCAGGTTCGAACAAGCCATCCGACCGCAAACGTGCTGATCCGCTGCAGATTGCCGCGGAGACGCTCGCGCAGGACGAGGCCGAGAGCGAAGGCAAGAAGAGCGAGTCGACGGCTCGCACGTCCGACGCGCCCACGTCGCACGCTGCCTCCAAGTCGGACGACCGCTCCGCTGGGCGCGATGACGACGCCGGCCGTGGCCGTCGCAAGGACGCCAAGGCCGCCCGCCAGGCCGCAGCGGACAAGCGTCGCAAGGAGCGGGCCGCCGCGCGCTCCTTTGCCGCCTCCAAGCGAAATACCCGCGACGACTCCGACAGGGACGAGCCGCGCAAGTCCCCGACCAGGGAGGTCAAGGCCCCGGAGCCCGAGATGCCCGTGGCCAAGGAAGCCGACACCAAGGAGCACGCGCTCGAAGAGGTGGCCAAGGCCCAGCCCACGGCGCCGCAGCCGAAGGTCGACGAGAGCAATTTCAGCCTGTCCGACCTGCGCGGACCCAAGCGTTCGGACCAGCAGGAGGGACCGACCCCCGAGCAGCGCTCCGCCCTGCGCGGCTCCGGCCAGACGGCGGCCGACTACGCCGCCGACAGGGATGGCGGTGGGAACGCGCCCCCGAAGGAGCCCGTGGCCGAGAAGGCTCCCGAGCCGGTGAAGGCGCCCGAACCCGTGCAGCAGCAGGAGCCCGCGAAGGCCCCTGAGCCGGTGGCGGAGACGCCCCCGGAGCCGGTGAAGGAGCCGGAGCCCGTCAAGGAGCCGGAGCCGGTCAGGCACCCCGAGCCGGTTGCGCAGCAGCAGCCGCCCGAGCCCGTGAAGGCCCCCGAGCCGGTCAGGCAGCCGGAGCCGGTTGCGCAACAGGCACCGGAGCCCGAGCGGGAACCCGAACCTGCCCAGCAACCTGCCGCGGCCCAGGCCGAGGCGCCGGCCCAACCCACGAGCTTTGCCGAGAAGCTCGCTGCCGCGAGCGCGGCCGCTCAGCAGCGCGTCGCCGCGGCTCGGGCCGAGGCGAACCGGCTGATGGAAGAGGCTGCGCGAGAGCGAGCCGAGGCGGCTCGCCGCATCCAGGCCGACGAGGCCACCCAGCGCGAGGCCGCCGCGGCCAAGCTGAAGGCAGCCGAGCAGGCAGCCGAGGAGCGGGTCAACGCCGCCCGCCAGGAAGCCGAGCAGGTCTCTGTCGAGATCCAGCGTGAGCGCGAGGCGGCAGCCGCCAAGATCGCCCAGCTGCAGCGCGAGGCCGACGAGCGTGTCGCCGCCGCCAAGGCCGAGGCCGAGCGTCAGGCCCAGACCAGGATCGACGAGTCGAAGGTCGAGGCGGATCGCCGTCTGGCCGAGGCAGAGGCGCAGGCCAAGGCGGCCGCCGAGAAGCGACTCGCCGAGGCGGAGGCGGAGGCCATGGCGTCCGCCGCCCGTCGCGCCGAGGCCGCCGAGGCCGACGCCCAGCGCCGCATCGCCGAAGCGCAGGAAGAGGCCGCACAACTGGCCGCCCAGGCGAAGTCCGAGCGCGAAGCCGCGTTGGCTCAGCTGACGCGCGAGCGCGAGGAAGGCGACCGGAAGCTGGCCGAGGTGGAGGCCCAGGCCGAACGCATCGTGCGTGAGGCGAACGAGACGTCTGCCAGCCACATCAGTGCCGCTCAGGCCGAGGCCGAGAAGCTCGCACAGGAAACCGCTGCCGAGCGTCTCGCCATCGCGGTCCGACTCAGCGACGCCGAACGCGCCGCCGAGGAGAAGCTCACGGCCGCGAACGCCCAGGCCGAGCGCCTGGCCGCCGAGGCCGCTGCCCGTCACGACGAGGCTCAGGCCGAGCTCGAGCGCGAGCGTGACGACGCCCGAGCCCATGTGGAGCGTGCCAACGCCGAGGCCGAGAAGGTCGCCCGTGAGGCCGAGATCGAGCGTCAGGAAGCCGCAGCGAAGATCGTCGAGGCCGAGCGCGTCTCCGAGGAGCGTGTCCGCGCCGCCAAGGTCGAGGCCGAGCGCGTCGCCGCCGAGGCTGCCGAGGCCGCCCGGGCGGCGAAGGCCGCCCAGGAGGAGGCTGCCAAGCGTCAAGCGGAGGAGATCGAGTCCGCTCGAGTCGCCGCTGAGAGCCGTGTCGCTGAGGCCGAGAAGGCCGCCGCTGAGCGCGTGTCCAAGGCCGAGGCCGAGGCCAAACGCGTGTCCGAGGATGCTGAGACCGACGCGAAGCGTCGCATCGCGGGCGCACAGTCCGAGGCCGAGCGCGTCACCGCGGAATCGAAGCGTCAGGCGCAGGAACGGCTCAGCCAGGCTGTCGCCGCTGCGCGCGAAGCCGCGGAGGAGAAGCTCAAGGAGGCCGAGGCCACCGCGATGGAGTGGGTTGCCGCCGCCGAGGCGGAGGCCGAGCGCGTCGCTCAGGCCCACATCGTCATGGCGAACCAGAGCAATCGGGACGCGCCGCTCACCCACGCCCCACCCAGCGTCAGCGAGTTCGTCGACGAGAAGCCGAACCCCGACGCCGCGGACGACAAGCCCCGGGAGGTGAGCGAGGAGGACGGGGCTCTCGCCGCCGCTACCAAAAGACGTGTCGTCCGGCGCAAGTGACCTCAAGACGGCCGGCGATGGCGTCGCCGAGTCGGAGCCTCACACCGAGGCCACCACCCAACCGGACCGTTCGGCGTTCGACGACCCTGTGAAAGGGCAGAGCGCCGTCGCCGGCATCGTCGAGACCGCCCGCAAGCAGGCCGACGTCCCACCCGTGGACGAGCCGCCAGCCAAGCCGGACCGGCAGGAGCGCAAGGAGGCCAAGGTTGCGGCCCGCCGCCAGCGCAAGGAGGCCAAGGCCGCTGCTCGTCGCGAGCGCGAGGAGGCCCAGGCGGCCGCTCGCAAGGAGAAGGAAGAGGCCCAGGCCGCCGAACGCAAGGAGAAGGAGCAGGCGGAGAAGGCCGCCCGTGAGGCTCGCCAGGAGGAAGCCAAGGCTCGCCGAGCCGCTGAGGACGCCACCGCTGCCCAGCACGACGGACCAGATGCTCAGGTGCTCGCCAGCTTCGGCCGCGACCACGGCCACTGCGAGGATTGAGCCCGATCAAGCCCAAGCCGACGACGTTGCCGCGACCGAGCCGACACCGAGCAAGGAAGAGCGCCAGATCCGTGCTGACGCCAAGGCGGCGGAGCGTAAGAGACGCCGAAGAGCGGAAGGCCGCCCGGGCGGCGGCTGCTGAAGAGAAAATGCGCGACAAGAGCGAAGCACGGAAGCACCGCGCCGACGCGAAGCAGCGGGCCAAGCAGGAGAAGGCCCAGGCCAAGCGCGAGGCCAAGGAAGCCAAGCTCGAGTCGAAGAACCGGCCCACGGAGCACGACCAGGACGATCGCGCGGCCGAACTGGCGGATGCCGAGTTCCTGAAGGCCGTTCGCGAGCCCCGGCCCCCAGCGGCCGCCATCGGTGGACATGCCGCCGCGGTACCCGCCGTCGAACGGGCTCTGTTCGAAGCGGCGGAAGCTGCCGAAGCCGAGGAGGACGCCGAGCCGGCCCCGACGACCGCCTCGCAGGACGCAGGATCGCAGCGCGAACCCCGGCCAGAGGCAACCCAGCCGATCTCACGGGTGCAGGTCGACGACGTTCCCGACGCCGAACCGGCGAAGGAGCGCTCCGGCGTCCCTGCTGCCGCGGTCATGGCGGCTGCCCTTGTCGGTGCCCTCGGCCTGATCCTCTCCGTCGTACTCGCCGTGGGAGCCCTCACCGTCGCGATGGGCGCGGGGGAAGGCAACGCCATCTACGACCCGCTCTCGGCCGTGTGCGACGCGCTGGTCGGCCCGCTCAAGGACGCCTTCAGCTTCTCCGGGCCCAATGCGGCCAGTCGTGAGGAGTTCCTCGGGTGGGGTGCCGGATCGCTGATCTACCTCGCGGTGAGCTTCGCCGGCCAGGCAGCGCACCGGGCCGCCACGCGCGACTGAGCCACGCGTGAGTGTGATCAAGCCCATGCTTCCTGGAGTCGCTCCGTAGGTGACTGGTCGGTAACATCCACCGAGGACGGGCTGCTCACCCTGCCGTCTCCACCATGGACACCGGGGTGGGAGAGTTGCCCTGAAGCCCAGTCCCCCGACTGCCGCGGCATGACGCCGCGCCACCGATCACAGGAGGGTCCTCGTGACCAAGATCGTCGTCGCAGTGAAGTACGTGCCGGACGCCACGGCCGACCGCACGTTCAACGCCGACAACACCGTCGACCGCGAGAACGTCGACGGCCTGCTGTCCGAGCTCGACGAGTACGCGGTCGAGCAGGCGCTGCAGGTCATCGAGGCCGGCGAGGGTGAGGTCACTGTCGTGACGGTGGGCCCCGAGGATGCCGCCGATGCCGTGCGCAAGGCACTGCAGATGGGCGCCGACGCCGGCGTCCACGTCGTCGACGACGCCATCCACGGCTCCGACGCGTTCGCCACGTCACTCGTGCTCGCCGAGGCCATCAAGAAGCTCGAGTACGACCTGGTCTTCATGGGGATGTCCTCCACCGACGGCGGTCTCGGCGTGGTGCCGACCCTCGTCGCCGAGCGTCTCGGCATTCCGGCCGTCACCTTCGGCTCGCAGCTGACGGTCGACGGCGACACCGTCAAGATCGTCCGCGACGGCGACGTCGCCACCCAGGAGATCGAGGCCACCGGCCCGGTCGTGGTCAGCGTCACCGATCAGACCGACGAGGCACGTTACCCCTCGTTCAAGGGCATCATGGCCGCCAAGAAGAAGCCGGTCGAGACCTGGTCGCTGAGCGATCTCGGCATCGACGCAGGCGACGTCGGCCTCGACGCCGCGTGGACGAAGGTCGACTCGTTCGAGCCGCGTCCGCCGCGCACCGCCGGCGAGATCGTCACCGACGAGGGCGACGGCGGCACCAAGCTCGCCGAGTTCCTCGCCTCCAAGAAGTTCGTCTGAGAAGGAGTCCCAGACCATGAGTGAAGTCCTCGTCCTGATCGACGCCCCCGACGGCAAGGCCTCGAAGCCCTCGCTGGAGCTCCTGACGATCGCCCGCAGCATCGGCGAGCCCGCCGCAGTCGTGTTCGGCTCGGCCGTCCCCGACACGCTCGCCGAGTACGGCGCCGAGAAGATCTACCAGCTCGACGACGCCGTGTACGACGAGTACCTCGTCGGCCCCAAGGCCGAGGCGCTCGCCCAGCTCGTGGCCGACAAGAGCCCGGCCGCCGTGCTCGTCCCCTCGACGTTCGAGGGCAAGGAGATCGCCGCCCGTGTGGCCCTGAAGTCCGGGTCGGGTCTCATCACCGACGCGGTCGACGTCGACGCCGACGGCGGCACGATCACCACCACCCAGTCGGTGTTCGCCGGCAACTTCACCGTCAAGGCCGGGGTCTCCAAGGGCGTGCCGGTCATCGCGGTCAAGCCCAACTCGGTCACCCCGGAGGCCGCCTCGGGCGCGGGAACGGTTGAGGCCGTCTCCATCGACGTCTCCGACGCGGCCAAGGGCGCCAAGATCACCTCCAGCAAGCCGAAGGAGGCCTCGGGACGCCCCGAGCTCACCGAGGCCGCGATCGTGGTGTCCGGAGGCCGGGGAACCGGCGGCGACTTCTCCGAGGTCGAGGCGTTCGCCGACTCGCTCGGTGCCGCCGTCGGCGCTTCACGCGCCGCGGTCGACTCCGGCTGGTACCCGCACTCGTTCCAGATCGGGCAGACCGGCAAGACCGTCTCGCCCCAGCTGTACGTGGCCAACGGCATCTCCGGTGCCATCCAGCACCGTGCCGGCATGCAGACGTCGAAGACGATCGTCGCCGTCAACAAGGACGAGGAGGCGCCGATCTTCGAGCTCGTCGACTTCGGTGTCGTCGGCGACCTCAAGACGGTGCTGCCGCAGGCCACCGAGGAGATCACCAAGCGCAAGGGCTGACACCCCGATCAGCCCGACAAGACGCCCCGAGCCCAGGCTCGGGGCGTCTTCGCGTGTCATGGCCCGATCAGACTATTCACGCATGGTTCATCGGGATTAGGTGTCAGTTCGGTGAAGTAGTCCTTTCGAACTAGGCGCGTGATCCGAACCGGTGATAGCAAGGAGGGCGCACGCGTCTGCGTGCACACAGAATCTCAGGAGGAATCGATGCGACTCACTCGTCGTACACGTCTTGCGGGCGTGACGCTGGTGGCGGCAGGCTTGGTATTGGCAGGCTGCGGCGGCGGCGGAGATGACCAGGCGGGGGCGCTCGAGCGTCATCTCGGTCTATGGCACCAACCCGCAGAACCCGCTGATCCCGACGGCCACCAACGAGGTCGGCGGCGGTAACCCGCTCCAGAACCTCTTCGCCGGCCTCACCGCGTACAACGCCGACGGCTCGATCGGTCAACGAGGTCGCCGAGTCGATCGAGTCCGACGACCAGCAAGACCTGGACGGTCAAGCTCAAGGACTGGAAGTTCACCGACGGCACGCCGGTCACGTCCGAGTCGTTCGTCCGCGCGTGGACCTACGGTGCCGATGCTGCGAACAAGCAGCTGAGCAGCTACTTCTTCTACCCGATCGAGGGCACCGACGACGTCGGCAACTTGGAGAAGGGCGCCAAGGAGATGTCCGGTCTCAAGATCGTCGACGACAAGACGTTCACGATCACCCTGAAGAATCCGGAGTCCGACTTCCCGCTGCGCCTCGGCTACTCCGCGTACTTCCCGACGCCGGACGCGGCCTTCGGCCCCGACGGCAAGTACACCAAGGAGTACGGCGAGCGGCCCATCGGCAACGGTCCGTACATGCTGAGCAAGACCGGCTGGGAGCGCAACAAGCAGATCGCCATGGTGCCGAACCCCGACTACACGGGTGCCAGCGCAAGCCGGAGAACGGCGGCCTGACGTTCAAGTTCTACACGACGCCGGACGCCGCCTACAGCGACGTGCAAGCCGGCAACCTCGACGTCCTCGACGAGGTGCCGCCGAGCGCCCTGCAGCACGCTCGAGACCGACGACTCGGTCAACGCGTACAACGAGCCCGGCTCGAACCTCACGACGCTCACCATCCCGGAGCGGCTGGCCCACTTCAAGGGCGAAGAGGGCAACCTGCGCCGCGCAGGCCATCTCGCTGGCGATCAACCGGCCGGAGATCTGCGAGAAGATCTTCAACGGTGCCCGGACGCCGGCCAAGGACTTCACGTCCCCGGTGCTGGACGGCTGGACCGAGACCAGGTCGAGGGCAACGAGGTGCTGAACCACGACGACACCAAGGCGAAGCAGCTCTGGGCCGATGCCAACAAGATCGACGAGTGGGACGGCAAGTTCCAGCTCGCCTACAACACCGACGGTGCCGGCAACAAGGAGTACTCCGAGGCGGTGGCGAACCAGCTCAAGAACACCTTGGGCATCGACGCCTCGGCGAAGCCGTACCCGACGTTCGACGAGCTCCGCAAGGAGGTCACCGAGCGCACCATCAAGACCGCGTTCCGAACCGGTTGGCAGGCGGACTACCCGTCGATGCTCAACTACCTCGGACCGATCTACGGCACGGGCGCCGGTTCCAACGACGGTGACTACAGCAACAAGGAGTTCGACAAGCTCGTCACCGACGCCGCCAGCGCAGAGGGCGAGGAGCGCTACAAGCTGATCGGCGAGGCCCAGGCGATCCTGTTCGAAGGACCTGCCCGTCATCCCGATGTGGTACCAGAACGCCGTGGCCGTGACGCCGAAGGACGTCAAGGGCTTCGAGTTCACCTGGCAGCAGAAGCCGCAGTACTTCAAGCTCACGAAGTAGTCCGACATCACAGCGATGCCGGGGGCAGCGCACCAAGCTGCCCCCGGCGTCACTGCCGTGGAGTGGTGGTGCGGCGATCCCGTGACACCATGAATCCAGGAGGAACTGTGTGGTGGTACATCGGGAGACGCGTGCTCCAGGCGATTCCCGTCTTTCTCGGCGCGACGCTCATCATCTACGCGCTGGTGTTCCTGCGTCCCGGTGACCCGATCCTCGGTCTCTTCGGCGACAAGCCAGTCTCCGAGGCGGTCAAAGCACAGATCGAGGCGCAGTACCACCTCGACCAGCCGTTCCTCATCCAGTGGCTGTACTTCCTCAAGGGTGTGGTCACCTTCGACCTCGGCCTGTCCTTCAGCGGTCAGCCGGTCATCGAGCTCATCGCCCAGGCGTTCCCCGTCACCATCGCGCTGTCGCTGATGGCGCTGGCGTTCGAGGCCGTGCTGGGAATCGTGATCGGCACGACGGCCGGACTGCGACGCAACGGCTGGTTCGACTCCGGCATGCTCGTCATCTCGCTCGTGCTCATCGCGATCCCGATCTTCGTCATCGGTTTCGTCTTCCAGCTGGTCTTCGGGGTCAAGCTGGGCTGGGGCGCGGTCACCGTCGGTGGCGACTGGACGATCGGCAAGCTGATCCTGCCTGCCATCGTGCTCGGTGCCGTCGACTTCGCCTACACGTTGCGGCTCACCCGCACGTCCGTCGCCGAGAACCTCAGCGCCGACCACGTCCGAACGGCCCGCGCCAAGGGTCTGAGCCCGCGGCTCGTGGTGCGCAACCACGTGCTGCGCAACTCGCTCATCCCGGTCACCACCCACCTCGGCGTGAACCTCGGCAGCCTCATGGCCGGAGCCATCATCACCGAGGGCATCTTCAACGTCCCCGGGGTGGGCAACCTCGCGTTCCGCTCCATCAACCAGGGCGAGAACCCGACGGTCGTGTCCATCGTCACGATCTTCGTGCTGATCTACGTGGTCATGAGCCTGCTCGTCGACCTGCTCTATGCCGTTCTCGATCCGAGGATTCGCTATGCCTGAGTACGTCCCACCGAGCCGGGCCCGCCGGGGCCAGGAGCGATTCGTCGCCTCCTTGGAGGAGACTCCGCTGCAAGCCGTCGACGCCATCGACGTCGATGCGGTTCCCGAGAGCCAGTGGAAGGAAGCCTGGAAGCGGCTGCGCACGGCGCCGCTGTTCTGGGCGTCGGCCACCATCATCGTGCTTCCTCGCCGTGGTGATCGCCTTCCCGGGCCTGTTCACCGACGTCGATCCCAACTACAAGCAGCTCAGCGAGAGCTTCAACCCGCCCCGTGAGGGACATCCCTTCGGATTCACCCAGCAGGGCGGCGACGTCTGGGCCCGCACCCTGTACGGCGCCCGAGCCTCGGTCGCCGTGGGCGTGCTCACCACGATCTCTCGTCGCCGTGGTCGGGATCATCACCGGATCGATCGCCGGCTTCTACGGCGGGTGGCTGGACTCGGTCATCTCGCGGCTCAGCGACATCTTCCTGTCGATCCCGCTCCTGCTCGCCGCCATCGTCGTCATCTCCGTCGTCAACAACCTGCTCCCCGACCGCGGCTTCTGGGTCGCCGTCACGGTCGTGGTGCTCGCGCTGGGCCTCTTCGCGTGGCCGCAGATCACGCGGCAGATGCGCGGAGCGGTGCTGGAGGTCAAGAACCTCGAGTTCGTCGATGCCGCGACCGCCATCGGGGCGACGAAGTTCCGGAACCTCGTGCGACACATCGTGCCCAACGCCCTCGCGCCGGTGATCGTCACGTCGACCATCTCGCTCGGCATCTTCATCGTGGCCGAGTCGGCGTTGTCGTTCCTGGGTCTCGGTCTTCCCAGCAACGTCGTGTCCTGGGGCAACGACCTCTCCGACGCCCAGAACCAGGTTCGCTCGGGAACGCACATGGTCGTCATGTGGGTGCCGGCCACGGCGCTCGCCATGACGGTGCTCGGGTTCATCCTGCTCGGCGAGGCCGTCCGTGAGGCGCTCGACCCGAAGGCGAGGAAGTCATGACCGACACGCCGCTGCTCGAGATCATCGACCTCCACGTCGGCTTCCGGTCCGATCGCAAGACCGTCGTGCCCGCCGTCGAAGGCGCGAGCCTGACGGTCTACCCCGGCCAGACGGTCGCCATCGTCGGCGAGTCGGGCTCGGGCAAGTCCACCACCGCGCACGCCATCATCGATCTCCTCCCGGGCCGTGGTGTCGTGACCGGCGGTCAGATCCTGTTCGAGGGACACGAGATCACCCAGGCCGACAAGGACGTCATCCTCGCGTTGCGCGGTTCGTCCATCGGGCTGGTGCCGCAGGATCCGATGTCGAACCTCAACCCGTTGTGGAAGGTCGGCACGCAGATCAAGGAGGCGCTGGTCGCCAACGGCGTCGCCAAGGGCAAGGCGGCCGACGCCCGCGTCGTCGAGCTGCTCGAGGAAGCCGGGCTTCCCGACGCCGAGCGCCGTGCCCTGCAGTACCCTCACGAGTTCTCCGGCGGCATGCGCCAGCGCGCGCTCATCGCCATGGGGCTGGCGGCCCGACCGAAGCTGCTCATCGCGGACGAGCCGACGTCGGCGCTCGACGTCACGGTGCAGAAGCAGATCCTCGACCACCTCGACCAGCTCACCGACCATCTCGGTGTGGCGGTCCTGTTCATCACCCACGACCTCGGCCTCGCGGCCGAACGTGCCGACCACCTGGTCGTCATGTACAAGGGTGCTGTCGTGGAGTCAGGGCCCGCTCTTGACGTCCTGAAGTCGCCACAGCACCCGTACACCGAGCGGCTGGTGTCTTCGGCGCCCTCCTTGGCCTCCCGCCGGCTCACCTCGGAGCGCGCCGAGGTGCGTGAACAGGCGATCCAGGTCGCGACGGAGGTCGCGTCCGAGCTGGAGGCCGAAGAGGAGCACGTGGGGGAGCTCCCGAACGACGTGATCGTGGCGGAGAACCTCACGAAGGTGTTCACGTTGAGGGGAGCCCGGCCGGGGTCGTCCATCGACTTCACCGCGGTCGACGACGTCTCGTTCCGATTGCGTCGTGGCACCACGACGGCGGTCGTCGGCGAGTCGGGGTCGGGCAAGTCCACGCTGGCCCGCATGGTCCTCGACCTGCTCGATCCCACGAGCGGGCGCGTGCTGTTCGACGGTGTCGACATCCGCACCCTCAAGGGCAAGAAGCAGCTTCAGCTGCGACGTCAGATGCAACCGGTGTTCCAGAACCCGTACGCATCGCTCGATCCGCTGTACTCGATCTACCAGTCGATCGAGGAACCGCTGCGCACCCACGACATCGGCACCCGGAAGGAGCGCGAGGCGAAGATCCGCGACCTGCTCGACAAGGTGTCGCTGCCGTCGTCGGTCATGCAGCGCTTCCCGGCCGAGCTGTCCGGTGGCCAGCGCCAGCGCGTGGCCATCGCGCGCGCCCTCGCGCTCGACCCCGAGGTCGTCATCTGTGACGAGGCGGTGTCGGCCCTCGACGTGCTGGTCCAGGCCCAGATCCTCAAGCTGCTGAACGACCTGCAGGCCGAGCTGGGTCTGTCCTACCTGTTCATCACCCACGACCTCGCGGTGGTTCGCCAGATCGCCGACGACGTGCTGGTGATGAAGGAGGGCAAGGTCGTGGAGGCCGCGAGTGTCACGCAGGTCTTCGACGACCCGCAGGAGGACTACACCAAGAAGCTGCTCGACGCGATCCCCGGTGGAAGCATCCAGCTGGGCGTCTAGCGTCTGAGCACTGCCGCACTTCCTTCTCGCCGTCGCGTAGATCCTGGTCGGCTGCCATGCCGGCGAACCTACCGTCCGCCCTCCGGACGATCGATTGACCTTCTCGAATGGGTGTTCGATAATAAATGGATGACCGTTGCCGTTCCGACCGTGGACGAGCTGCGGACGAGGGTCACCCAGATGCAGGGAAGGCCCGCGACGCAACCCGTGCGCACCCACCCTGCGCTGGCCGGCCTGCTGCAGCTGCAGACCGGGTCCAGCTACGGCGTCGAGTCGGCCAGCCTCGCCACGATGCTCCTGGCCGGCCCGTCGGCGGACGGCCTCTGGTGCGGCATCGTGGGCTCCACGGAGATCGGGCTCGAGGCGGCCGCGGCGGCGGGGGTGGAGCTGAGCCGCACGATCCTGGTCCCCGATCCGGGGGATGCGTGGCTCGAGGTCACCGCCGCGCTCATCGACGTCCTCGGTGTCGTGGTGGTGCGGCCGCCTGCCGAGGTGAGTGCCGGCGACGCAGCCCGCCTGGCCGCTCGGCTACGACAGCGCGGGTCGATCCTCGTCGGATGGGGCGACTGGCCGCGGTGCGAGGCCCGGCTCGGGCTGAGCGACGTCGAGTGGGTCGGCCTCGGCGGTGGTCACGGTCACCTGCAGGCACGCCAGGCGACCGTCGAGGTCCGTCGAGGTACCGCGCCGCCGGTATCGCAACGGCTGTGGTTGCCTGACGCGGATCTGTGCATTCGTCCAGTCGATGATGTTCAGCCCATTCACCTACGCAGCGTGAGCTGATGCGCACGATGGTCGTGTGGTGCCCCGACTGGCCGGTCATGGCGGTGGTGGCCGATCTCCCCGCGGGAGCACCCGCTGCCGTGCTCGACAAGGGTCTGGTGCTGGCGTGCTCGCCATCCGCGCGGGCCGAGGGCGTCCGCCGCGGGATGCGCCGCCGCGACGCCCAGTCGCGATGCCCCGAGCTCACGCTCGCCGATCATCGTCCCGAGGCCGACGCCCGAGCCTTCGAGGAGGTCCTCGTCGCCATCGAGGAGCTCAGTCCGGGCGTGGCACCGCTGCGTCCGGGGCTGTGCGCGCTGCGGGTGCCGGCTCGGTTCTACGGCGGTGAGGTCGAGGCGGGGGCGGTCATCGCCGAGCGACTGGTCGCGCTGGGCGTCTGGGACGTCCGCCTCGGCGTGGCCGACGGGTTGTTCGCCGCCGAGCAGGCCGCCCGCCGGGCCCTCGCCCAGGACTGCCTGGTGGTGGGTGCAGGGGAGTCGGCCGCGTTCCTCGCCGGCCTGCCGGTCGAGGCGCTCGACGCCCCGGATCTGGTCAGCCTGCTGCGCCGGATGGGTCTGACCACCCTCGGAGCGTTCGCCGGGCTGGCCGCCGCCGACGTGCACACCCGGTTCGGCAGCCACGGCGAGCTGCTGCACCGGTTCGCCCGCGGCCTCGACCCGCACCCGGTCTCCCGGCGTGCGGTGCCGCCCGAGCTCGAGGCCACCCTCACGCTCGAGCCGCCGCTCGAGCTCGTCGAGCCGATCGCGTTCAGCCTGCGCACCACGGCCGAGGCGTTCGTCGCCGGCCTCGCGGCCCACGGGTTGGTGTGCACCACAGTGCGCATCGAGGTCGACTGCGACGGCACGTTGTCGTCGTCGCGACGCTGGCTGCATCCGCGCTGGTTCGGCGCCGCCGACGTCGTCGATCGTCTGCGTTGGCAGCTGCAGGCTGGCATCGGGGCCCCCGGCGGGGGTTCCGGGCCCCGGGCGGAATATGGCGCGGTCGACGCGGTCCGGCTCGTGCCCGAGGTCGCCGAGCCGCTCGCCGAGCACGCCGACAGCCTGTTCGGCGGGGGACCCGACGATCGGGTGGCCCGCGGGATCGCTCGGGTGCAGAGCATGGTCGGTCACGACGCCGTTCTCGCCGCCGGCGTGCAGGGCGGGCGCGGCCCGGCCGACCGAGACCTGCGGGTGCCCTGGGGTGAGCGCGCCGTCGGTGCGCGGTCCACCCACGCGCCGTGGCCCGGCAGCATCCCGCCACCGGCACCGGCCACCGTGTTCGCCGAGCCGCAGGAGGCCCTGGTGGTGGGCGCCGAGGGCCAGTCCGTCGTCGTCAGCGGCCGGGGCGCCGTCAGCTGCCCGCCCGACCGGTTCCGTGCCGACGCCTCTGCTCCGTGGCTGCCGGTGGCGTCGTGGGCCGGACCGTGGCCGGTCGACGAGCAGTGGTGGGACGAGGCGGCGGCCCGGCGCATCGCGCGGTTCCAGGTCGTGGGCGTCGACGGCAGCGCCTGGCTGATGGTCGTCGAGGACGGCCGATGGTTCACCGAGGCTCGCTATGACTGACCTCGCCATCCATCCCGCGAGTGGCGCACTTTGGTGGTTTCGAGACGGCGTGTCACGCCAATCTGCGCCACTCGCGGTCGGGTTTGCGCCACTCGGTGGTGACCGCTGATGGGTTGGCAGAACCCCGACGTGTCGTGGGGTGAGCTGGAACGACGGCTCTCCGGGCGTCCGCGCGAGATGCGCACCGGCTGGCCCGATGGTGGCGACGGCCCGGCGTTCAGCCGCAAGCGGGGAAAATACGAGCCCGACCGGCGTCCCGAGCCGCCGCCAGGACCGGTGGTGCCGTACGCCGAGCTGCACTGCCACAGCAGCTACAGCTTCCTCGACGGCGCGAGCAACCCCGAGGCGCTCGTCGAGGAGGCGGTGCGGCTGGGTCTGTCGGCGCTGGCGGTCACCGACCACGACGGCTTCTACGGCTCGGTGCGCTTCGCCGAGGCGGCTCAGGAGTATCCCTCGCTGAGCACGGTGCACGGCGCCGAGCTGTCGCTCGGGCTCACCGTTCCGCAGCAGGGCGTCGCCGATCCCGAGGGCAGCCACCTGCTGGTGCTCGCCCGCGGCGTCGAGGGCTACCACCGGCTGGCGGGGGCGATCACCGAGGCGCAGCTGCGCGGCGACGAGAAGGGACGTCCTCTCTACTATCTCGAGGAGCTGGCCGAGCAGGGCCGCGACCACTGGTACGTCCTCACCGGCTGCCGCAAGGGTCTGGTCCGCCAGGCGCTCACCGACGGTGGCGCGGAGGCGGCGGCGCGTGCGCTCGACCGGCTCACGTCGCTGTTCGGCCATGATGCGGTGGCCGTCGAGCTGCTCGACCACGGCCAGCCCGGCGACAGCGTCGTCAACGACGCCCTGGCCCGGCTGGCTGCCGACCACGGTCTGCCCACCGTGGCCACCAACAACGTCCACTTCGCCCGACCCGCCGACCGCAAGCTGGCCCAGGCCGTCGCAGCTGTGCGGGCACGGCGCAGCCTGGCCGAGCTCGACGGCTGGCTGCCGACGTCCGGTGCGGCTCACCTGCGCTCGGGAGCAGAAATGCTGCACCGGTTCTCGAGGTTCCCGGGCTCGGTCGAGCGGAGCATCGAGATCGCGCGTGACGTGGCGTTCGACCTGCACAAGGCGTCGCCGCGGTTGCCCAAGCAGAAGGTGCCGTCCGGCCACACGCCGATGACGTGGCTGCGCGAGCTGGTGCGTCGGGGCGCCGACGAGCTGTACGCGAGCATCCGCGACGAGGCCGAGCTGCGTCTGAAGAAGGAGCTCGCGGTCATCGAGGAGAAGGACTTCCCGGGCTACTTCCTCATCGTCCACGACATCGTCCACTTCGCGAAGAGCCGGGGCATCCTGTGCCAGGGCCGGGGCTCGGCGGCCAACTCGGCGGTCTGCTACGCGCTCGGCATCACCGCCGTCGACTCCATCGCCTACGACCTGCCGTTCGAGCGGTTCCTGTCGGCCACCCGCGACGAGGAGCCCGACATCGACGTCGACTTCGACTCCGATCGTCGTGAGGAGGTCATCCAGTGGGTCTACGAGACGTACGGACGCCGCAACGCCGCACAGGTCGCCAACGTCATCAGCTACCAGCCCAAGTCGGCCGTGCGCGACATGGCCAAGGCGCTCGGCTACTCCGTCGGCCAGCAGGACGCGTGGAGCAAGAGCATCGAGTCGTGGCACACCATCAGCCCTGACTCCGAACGCCCGGCACCCGACGCCGTCGTCGGTCTCGCGAACGACCTGCTGAAGGCACCCAGGCATCTGGGCATCCACTCCGGCGGCATGGTGCTCACCGAGCGTCCGGTCGGCGAGGTGGTGCCCATCGAGCGCGGACGCATGGAGGGCCGCACGGTGCTGCAGTGGGACAAGGACGACTGCGCCTGGATGGGGCTGGTCAAGTTCGACCTGCTCGGCCTCGGCATGCTCGGCGCGATCCAGCACACGTTCGACCTGGTCAGCGAGCACTTGGGGGAGCCGTGGACGCTGGCCACCCTTCCCAAGGAGGAGGCCGGCGTCTACGACATGCTGTGCCGGGCCGACTCGATCGGCGTCTTCCAGGTCGAGAGCCGGGCCCAGATCGGCACGCTGCCCCGGCTCAAGCCGCGCCGCTTCTACGACCTGGTCATCGAGATCGCGCTGATCCGCCCCGGCCCGATCCAGGGCGGCGCGGTGCACCCGTACATCCGCCGCGCCACCGGCCGCGAGCCGGTCACGTACCAGCATCCGGCGCTCGAGCCGGTGCTGAAGCGGACGCTCGGGGTGCCGCTGTTCCAGGAGCAGCTCATGCAGATCGCGATGGCCGTCGGCGGTTGCTCGGGCGATGACGCGGACCTGCTGCGCCGGGCGATGGGCTCCAAGCGTGGCATCGAGCGCATCGAACGGCTGCGCGAGACGCTCTACGACGGCATGGCCGAGCACGGCATCGTCGGCGACCTCGCCGACGACATCTACGACCGCATCCAGGCGTTCGCCAACTTCGGCTTCGCCGAGAGCCACGCGATCAGCTTCGGCCTGATCGTCTACGCCAGCTCGTGGCTCAAGCTGCACTACCCGGGCGCGTTCCTCGCCGCGTTGCTGCGCTCGCAGCCGATGGGGTTCTACTCACCGCAGTCGCTCACCGCGGACGCCCGGCGCCACGGCGTGACGACGCTCCGGCCCGACGTGCTCCTCTCCGGAGTCCACGCCGACCTCGAACCCGTCCCGGACGGACCCACCGGACTCGACACGTGCCTGGATGCCGTGCAGCCATCCATCCCGCCGTTCGACCCGGACGGACCTGACCCCACCGAGACGCACCGCCGCGACGGTGCGTTCGCGGTGCGGCTCGGGCTCACCGAGGTGCAGGGCATCGGTGAGGCCGACGCGCAGCGAATCGTCGACGCGCGGGCCGAGGCGCCGTTCACCGACATGTCCGACGTCGCGCGACGCACCGGCCTGTCGGTTGCGCAGATGGAGGCGCTGGCCACGGCAGGGGCGTTCGACGGCTTCGACATCAGTCGCCGTCAGGCGTTGTGGAACGCCGGCTACACCGACGCACCCGATCGTCTCGCCGGCACCGCCGTGCAGGCACCGCCGCCCATGCTGCCGGGCATGAATCCGGTCGAGCAGACGCTGGCCGACCTCTGGGCCACCCGCATCTCACCCGACGAGCACCCGATGGAGCACCTGCGCCCGCTGATGGTCTCGGAGGGCGTGCTGTCGGTGGCGGACACGAGCACGCACGAGGCGGACCGTCGGGTGCGCGTCGCCGGGCTGGTGACGCATCGGCAGCGTCCGTACACCGCCGGGGGAGTCACGTTCCTCAACATCGAGGACGAGACCGGCATGCTCAACGTCGTCGTCTTCGACGCGGTGTGGCAGCGGCACCGCCGGGTGGCGCGCAACTCCGCCGGTCTCGTGGTGCGCGGGATGCTCGAGCGTCAGGACGGCGTGGTCAACCTGGTGGCCGACAAGATCGAGCGCATCGAAACCCTGTACCCGCAGCTCGCCCCGGCCGTCCCCGCACGCCCACGCTCGCGCGACTTCCACTGAGTAGCCACTACCAGCCGACGATCTCCGCAGGTCGGCCCAGGAACTCGCCGTATCGGGCGGCGGCGGCTGCCAGCGCTCTGCGCTCGGCGGCCGACAGCGGGCGGTGCGGCCTGAGGTCGAAGCTGACGCGTGACGGGTCGAGGACGCGCTTCATGCCGGCGACCAGCTGCCCGTCGACCAGACCGATGCCGATCGCTGTCTCCCGCTGCCGCGGCACCACTCCTTCGGCGTCGAGGACCCAGCGGGAGTCTTGATAGCCGCGGTACATCTCGTCGAGGAGCTGCAGGAGGTGACCGTCAGGCTGACCGGGTCCGTCGGGCGGTTCCTCGCCGAATGCGTGCCAGAACGTGCGCCCGTCGTGGTCGAAGGAGGTCAGCTGGTCCTGGACCGCGGCCAACCCACGGCGGACGTCGGTGATCGTGAGCGTGGCCCAGTACGCGAGGTCCTTGACGGTCGCCGGCCCATGATTGGTGAAGTACCGCAGGGCAATCCGCGCCAGCGCATCCTCGCGGTCGAAGTCGTCCGGGTCGACCCGCGTGCCGACCCGATCGGTGTAGGTCGCGTACGTGTGCTCGCCGTCCCGCGGTCGCCCGCTGCTGACGAGACGATCCAGCTCCAGGTGGGCCATCAGGATCATCACCAGGTGACCGGTGATCTTTTCCGTCTTCGCCGGCAGCAGGTCCCGCACCACGTCGGCCACTTCGTCACGAGTGCGGTCGGGAGTTGCGGTGAGAAGGTCGAGCACGGCGGCGGCTGACCCGATCGAGCTCGCGTATCGGTCAGGTCTCGCGCCGCAGCTGGGAGTCGATGACCGGGTCGATCCGCGCGGCTTGGTGAGTGCGAGCAGCCAGTCGATGTCGTCCCGGTGCACGTAGTGCCAGGTAGGCCGCAGCACGTGGGTACGGACCACATCTCCTGACGCGATCAGGCCGGCCAGGTCGTCGGGATCCGGTGCGTCGGTGCGTGCCGCCACCGCCCAGGCGGACTGACTCGGGTTCTCAGCCTGCACCGCGAGCAGTCCGTTCACGACCTCGGCAGCGGACCCGGCGTGCGGGGCGGTGAGGCGCTGGTTGCTCAGGCGCCAGCGGGCGATGTCGACATCCATGGTCGACAGTATGGATATGGACCAGCGCATCAGCTTCGTGACCCTCGCCGTGGCCGATCTCGAGGCCACCCGGCGGTTCTATCTCGACGGACTCGGCTGGCAGGCCGACATGGACGTGCCGGGGGAGGTGCTCATGATCAAGGTCGGCGAGAACATCGTGCTGTCGCTGTGGGACCACGATGAGTTCGAGGCCGAGGTGGGGGCGATCGGCCGTGGCGAGGGCGTCGCGCCGTTCACGCTCGCCCACAACGTCGCGACGCCGGAGGAGGTCGACGCCGTTCTCGCGACGGCACGATCGGCCGGCGCCGACCCGGTTTCCGACGCCGAGCAGCGCGAGTGGGGTGGCTACACCGGCTACTTCGGTGACCCGGACGGATATCGCTGGGAGATCGCCTACAACCCGGGGCCGATCGGCCAGGTTGTGCTGCCGCCCACTTAGGGTTGACTCGACCATAAGCCCCGGGTAGGCTCGATCCCAGCACTTAGAGTCATATGTACCCTAAGTAATGGAAGGAGTCCGGGCGTGACGTCCACACAGATCGACCAGCGAGTCTCGCTCGCGGTCTCCACCGTCATCTTCGCGCTCCGGCCGCACCCGCGCACGGGTCACGACACCCTGTGGCTTCCGTTGGTGCGACGTATCCGTGAGCCGTACGAAGGTCAGTGGGCCCTGCCCGGCGGTCCGCTGGAGATGGACGAGGATCTCTCCGGCTCTGCCCGCCGAACCCTGGAACGCACGACTGGCCTCACGCCCAACCACATCGAGCAGCTCTACTCCTTCGGCGAGATCGACCGGTCTCCCGCCGACCGCGTCGTGTCGATCGTGTACTGGGCGCTCGTCCGGCCCGACGAGGCTGCTCGTGCCGTGGACGGCGAGAATGTCGAGTGGTTCGTGGCCGACGAGGTCCCCGACCTTGCCTTCGACCACAACCGGATCGTCGAGTACGCGCTGGGGCGCCTGCGCGCCAAGATCACCTACTCGCCGATCGCCTCCGCATTCCTCAATCCGGAGTTCACCCTCGCCGAGCTGCGCGAGGTGCACGAGGCGGTGCTGCGCAGGACGCTCGACCCGGCGAACTTCCGGCGTCAGGTGCTGGCCAGCAACGCCATCGAACCCACCGGCACATGCCTCACCGGCACCAGCCATCGACCCCCGGCGCTCTACCGCGCCGTCACCATCGAGGAGCGATCATGACGACCGCACCGACCCGATCCGTCGACGAGCAGATCGTCGCCGACCCCGACGCGAGCTGCGACCCAGAGCTCGCTCAAGGCCCGTGGATCTTCGACCTCGTCCCCGGCTACGGGCCGGGGTGCTCCGAGGACGACGTCATCCCCGAGCCCGTCGTCCGGCCCGGCCAGCTGCCGGTCGAGTACCAGAAGATGAGCGACGACGAGCTGCACGCCCGCATCCGGGCGGCCAAGGAGAAGCTCGGTGAGCGCGTCGTCATCCTCGGGCACTTCTACCAGCGCGACGAGGTCGTGCAGTACGCCGACTTCGTGGGCGACTCGTTCCAGCTGGCCAACGCGGCTCTCACCAAGCCCGACGCCGAGACGATCGTGTTCTGCGGCGTGCACTTCATGGCCGAGACCGCCGACATCCTGGCCCGTCCGGAGCAGCACGTCATCCTGCCGAACCTCGCCGCCGGCTGCTCGATGGCCGACATGGCCGATGAGGAGTCCGTCGAAGCGGCATGGGAGGAGCTCACCGAGATCTATGGCGACGAGGTGGACGCCGACGGCAAGCAGCCGGTCGTCCCGGTCACCTACATGAACTCCTCGGCCGCACTGAAGGCGTTCTGCGGACGTCATGGCGGCATCGTGTGCACGTCGTCGAACGCATCTACCGTGCTGGAGTGGGCGTTCGAGCGCGGGCAGCGGGTGCTGTTCTTCCCCGACCAGCACCTCGGCCGCAACACCGCCAAGGCGATGGGCATCCCACTGGAGCAGATGCCGACCTGGAATCCGCGCCGCCCGCTCGGCGGCAACACTGCCGAGCGCCTCGAGGACGCGAAGGTGCTGCTCTGGCACGGCTTCTGCTCGGTGCACAAGCGCTTCACCGTCTCCCAGATCGAGAAGGCCCGTGCGGAACATCCCGGCGTCAAGGTGATCGTGCACCCCGAAGCGCCGATGCCGGTTGTCGACGCCGCGGATGCATTCGGCTCCACCGACAAGATCCGCCGGTTCGTGGCAGCGTCCGAGCCCGGTGACGTCATCGCCATCGGCACCGAGATCAACATGGTCAACCGCCTGGCCGCGGAGTACCCCGACCGCACCGTCTTCTGTCTCGATCCCGTGGTCTGCCCGTGCTCGACGATGTACCGCATCCATCCGGGCTACCTCGCCTGGACGCTCGACGGGCTCGTCGAGGGCGAGGTCCGCAACGAGATCGTGGTCGACGACGACGTCGCCCGCGACGCCAAGGTGGCGCTCGAGCGCATGTTGGCGGCGCTTCCGAAGGGAGCCTGAGATGGCAGGGGTGCCGGGCCCTGGGCGGCAAGAGGCAGCACAGCAGATCGTCGTCGTCGGCAGCGGCGTGGCCGGGCTGACCGCGGCCCTCGAGGCCATCGATGCCGGGCACGACGTCACGCTGCTCACCAAGTCCGACCTCGCACAGAGCAACACCCGCTACGCGCAGGGTGGTGTCGCCGTCGTCATGACGAGCGACGACACCGTGGCCGAGCACGTCCAGGACACCCTGATCGCCGGGGCCGGCCTGAGCGACGCGGAAACGGTCGAGGTGCTCTGCAGCGAAGGACCGGCCGCCATCCGCGAGATGATCGAGCGCGGTGTGCAGTTCGACCGCCACGGCTCTGAGCTCGCTCATGGGCTGGAGGCGGCACACTCGCACGCGCGGATCCTGCACGCCGGGGGAGACGCCACCGGAGCGGGCATCGCGTACGCCCTCATCGACCGTCTGCGAGAGAGCCGCGCCGTGGTGCACGAGCGCACGACCGTCGTCGATCTCGTGCTCCAGGACGGCACGTGCGTCGGGGTCCGCCTGCTCGACGGCACCGAGCTGCGCGGGGAGGCTGTCCTGCTCGCGACCGGCGGCGCCGGCCAGCTGTTCCCGTACACCACCAATCCCGAGGTCGCCACGGCCGACGGGCTCGCCATGGCCCTGCGTGCTGGCGCAATCGCGGCAGACCTGGAGTTCTACCAGTTCCATCCGACGTCGCTCGCCGCTCCGGGCAACTTCCTGGTCTCCGAGGCCGTGCGTGGCGAGGGAGCCGTGCTGATCGACGAGGACGGCCACCGGTTCATGGCCGACGTCCATCCCGACGCCGAGCTGGCACCGCGTGACGTCGTCGCCCGCGGCATCGCCGCGCAGATGGCCCGACAGAAGGGCAAGCCCGTCCGGCTCGATGCCACGGCACTCGGCGCGGAGTTCCTCGCGAAGCGCTTCCCGAACATCGACGCGGCCAGCCGAGCTCAGGGGTTCGACTGGGGCGAGCAGCCGATCCCGGTCACGCCGGCGGCGCACTACTACATGGGCGGCATCCGCACGGACGCATGGGGACGCACGTCCGTGCCCGGGCTGTACGCCGTCGGCGAAGCCGCCTGCAACGGGCTGCACGGCGCCAACCGGCTGGCCTCCAACTCACTGCTCGAAGGGGCGGTGTACGGAACGCGTGTCGTCGAGGCGCTCGGCCTTTCAGCGGAGCCGGAAGACTTCGGTACCGACTGGACCGAGCCGCTCGTAGTCGAGATCGCCGACTCCGCACCCGACGACGACGTCGAGTCGTTCACGCGCGACGACCTCCAGCAGCTCATGTGGGACGCCGCCGGGCTCTCGCGCAACGGCGACGACCTCGCCCGGGCGGCCGCCCGACTCGCGTCCTGGCGCGCGCCCGCAGTCAGCGACGCCAAGTCGGCCGAGGATGCCAACCTGCTCGTCGTCGCCCGGGCTGTCGTGGCGAGCGCGTCGGCACGCCAGGAGTCGCGCGGCGGGCACTACCGCACCGACTTCCCCGAGCCCGATCCCGCCCAGGCCAAACACTCCGCAGTCAGGAGCCGATAAATGCTCAGCCGTCACCAGATCGAACGGGTCGTCGACCTCGCGCTCGAGGAGGACGCGCCGTTCGGCGACCTCACCACGCAGGCCTTCATCCCGGCCGGCGCACTGGCCACAGCCGACCTGGTCGCGCGGGAGCCGGGCGTGCTCGCCGGCGCCGAGGTCTTCGCGATCGCGATGTCCCGTCGCGACTACTCGGTCAAGGTCACCAGCGCGATCGCCGACGGCGCGACCTTCCCCGCCGGCGACGTGCTCGCATCCGTCTTCGGACCGGCCCGGTCGGTGCTCCAGGCCGAGCGGGTCGCGCTCAACCTGGTGCAGCGGATGAGCGGCATCGCCACGCTGACCGCCAGGTATGTCGCGGCGGTCCGAGGCACGAAGGCCCGAGTCGTCGACACCCGCAAGACCACCCCCGGGCTGCGGGCGCTCGAGCGTCACGCCGTCGTCTGCGGCGGCGGCCACAACCACCGGTTCTCGCTCTCCGACGCGGTGCTGGCCAAGGACAATCATCTGGCGCTCGTCGACGACATCACGGAAGCGATCAAGGCCGCAGCCGCGGTGCTTCCCCACACGACGCACATCGAGGTCGAGGTCGACCGGCTCGACCAGATCGAGCCGGTGCTGGCCTCGGGCGAGGTCGACACGATCATGCTCGACAACTTCGATCCCGACGATCTCCGTGCCGGCGTCGAGATGATCGGCGGCCGCGCGATCGTCGAGGCCAGCGGCGGCATCACCCTCGACACCATCGCCGACGTCGCGGCCACGGGCGTCGACGTCATCAGCGTGGGTGCGCTCACGCACAGCGTCAGGGCGCTCGACCTTGCCCTGGACGTACGCGTCGCCCCGGCTGGGGCGCCGGGCCCTGGGCGGCGTTGAGCACAGCCCATGATCTATCTGGACGAGGCCGCGACGACGCCGCTCAAGCGTGACGTGCTCGCGGCGATGGGGCCCTATCTCGGGCCGGAGTTCGGCAACCCGTCCAGTCATCACGAGGTCGGCGAGGCCGCGCTCCGCGCGCTCGACCAGGCCCGCGCCGACGTCGCGTCGATGGTGGGCGCCCGGCCGGGCGAGATCACCTTCACCTCCGGGGGCACGGAGTCCGACAACGCCGCGGTGAAGGGCATCGCACTCGCCGAGCCGCGCGGACGGCACATCGTGATCAGCGCGGTCGAGCATCCGGCGGTGATCGAGTCGGCGGCGTTCCTGGGACGCACCGGCTTCGAGGTCACCACGCTGGGCGTCGACCACGAGGGGCGCGTCTCGCCCGACGACCTCGCCGCCGCTCTGCGCGACGACACGACGCTGGTGAGCATCCAGCTCGCGAACAACGAGGTCGGCACCGTGCAGCCTGTCGCCGAGCTGGCTGCTCTGACGGGTGCGCGGGGGATCCCCTTCCACACCGACGCCGTTCAGGCGGCGGGCTGGCTCGACCTCGACGTCGCGCGACTCGGGGTCCAGGCGCTGAGCATCTCCGGTCACAAGCTCGGCGCGCCCAAGGGCGTCGGTGTGCTCTACATGAGCCGTCGCACCGCGTTCGAGCCGCTCATCCACGGCGGCGGTCAGGAGTCCGGGCGGCGCTCGGGCACCGAGAACGTCGCCGGCGCCGTGGGGCTCGCCGCGGCACTACGGCTGGCGTCCGGCCCCGCCGACGACGTCATCGCCCGACGTGACGCCTTCATCGCCCGGGTCGAGTCCGAGATCCCTGGGGCCGTGCTGACCGGTCATCGCACGGAGCGGTTGCCTGGCAGCGCCTCCTTCGTGTTCCCGGGCACGAGCGGGGAGTCGATCCTGCTCGACCTGGAGCGTCGCGGGATCGTCTGCTCGAGCGGCTCGGCATGCGCAGCCGGCAGCGACGAGCCGTCCCACGTGCTCACGGCGATGGGATACGACCGCGAGGTCGCCCAGACGGCCGTGAGATTCACCTTCGGCCGGTCGACGACCTCCGAGCAGCTCGACGAGGCAGCGGACGAGCTGGCCCGCGTGGCGGTGAGCCACCTCTGACAGTTGCCTGCGGCGAATATCCTCGAGTGGATGGTGATGACCACGAGGAGGCGGCGACGCGATGAGACCCGCGGTGGCAGCGGTCATCACCACCCTGGTGCTGACCGCCTGCAATGGCTCGTCCGCGCCGTCGCCGGCTGACCGACAGCCGACGACGACTCCGACGACGACCAAGGCCGCCGAGAACAATCCGCACGAGGGCCTGCCGCAGCGCAAGCTCGATCGCCTGCTGATCGCAGCCGCGTGGGACGACGACGTCAAGGACGCCACGCTGCTCATCGCGGCAGGGGCGAACGTGAATGCCAAGGACAAGACCAAGCAGAGCGCTTACCTGATCTCCACGAGCGAGGGCTACCTCGACCTCCTCGAGCTCACCCTCGACCACGGCGCCGACGTGGACAGCCTCGACAAGTGGAACGGCACCGGGCTCATCCGGGCCGCCGAACGCGGCCACCACGACATCGTGGGGCGACTGCTGCAGACCGACATCGACGTCGACCACGTCAACAACCTCGGCTGGGTGGCCCTGCACGAGGCGATCGTCCTCGGCGACGGAAGCCGCAGGTACGTCGACACCGTCCGGACCCTGGTGGCGGGCGGGGCAGACCTCGACATCGCGCCGACGCGTGACGGCATCAGTCCGGTCTCCCATGCGAAGCGGCGCGGCTTCGACCGGGTCGCCACGACGATCGACCACGCGCTGAAGGCGGACAAGATGAGCGAGAGCCAGGCGAACGCCGCACTGCTCCGCGCCGCCAGGGAAGGTGACGCCGACGACGCCGCCGTCGCACTGCGTGCGGGCGCCGACCTCGAGGCCCCCGACGACCGGCGTCGAACACCCCTGTTGCTGTCAGCCGCCGCCGACCATGCCGACGTCGCCCGGCTGCTCGTCGACCTCGGCGCCGATCCGGACGCTCTGGACGGCCGCCACGACACTGCCTGGTTGGTGACGGGCGTGAACGGCAGCGTCCGGATGGCGAAGATCATCGCCGCCGCGAGGCCCGACTATGGGCTGCTCAACCGGTTCGGAGGCACGTCGCTCATCCCCGCCTCCGAACGCGGCCACGCCGACTACGTGGCATGGGTCGTCGATCACACGTCGATGAAGATCGACCACGTCAACGACCTCGGGTGGACGGCCTTCCTCGAAGCAGTCATCCTCGGCGAGGGCTCGAGGCATGGCAGCGCATCGTGCGCACTCTGCTCGATGCTGGCGCCGATCCGATCGATCGCCGACAAGGACGGCGTGACGCCGCTCGAGCACGCCCGCACGCGGGGCCACACCGAGATCGCCAGGATCATCCAGGGTGAGCAGGCGTGACCAGACCGCACTCGTAGGCGAGCACGACGGCCTGCACGCGGTCGCGCAGGCCGAGCTTCATCAGGATCCGGGCCACGTGGGTCTTCACGGTGTTCTCGGTGACGAACAGCGTCTCGGCGATCTCGGCGTTCGACAGGCCACGCGCGATCTGCACCAGCACCTCTGTCTCACGTTCGGTCAGTCGGTCGACTGACGCCGTCGGCGACTGTCGCGAGCGCTGGGCGAACTCGGCGATGAGCGCCCGGGTGACGGACGGGGCGAACAGCGATCCGCCGTCCGCGACGACCCTGATCGCGGTGATCAGTCGTTCCTCGGGCGCGTCCTTGAGGAGGAATCCACTCGCTCCGGCGCGAAGAGCGTCGTAGACGACGTCGTCGAGGTCGAACGTGGTGAGCACCAGAACTTTCGGGGGCGAGTCGGAGGTCGTGACGGCGCGCGTCGCGTCGATCCCGTCGACGCCGGGCATGCGCACGTCCATCAGCACGACATCAGGTGAGAGCTCGGCACAGACGCTGATCGCCTCGGCACCGTCGGCGGCCTCGCCGACGACCTCGATGTCTTCCGCAGCAGTGAGGATCATCCGCAGACCCGTACGCACCAGGGGCTGGTCGTCGGCCAGCACCACCCGGATCATGAGAGCGACTCCAACGCGTAGGGGAGTCGGGCGCGAACCTCGAACCCGCCGGCCGGCACCGGCTCGGCAACCACGGTCCCGCCGACCACCGCCACACGCTCGCGTATACCGGCCAGCCCGTGGCCCGAGCCGTTCGGCGCCGCGGCGCCCCGGCCGTCGTCGGCGACCGTGACGCGGAGGTCGTCAGCGGAGTAGGCGATGGTGACGGTGGCTGTGGCGCCCTCGCCCGAGTGCTTCATGACGTTGGTCAGCGACTCCTGGACGATGCGGTACGCCGACAGGTCGACCCCCGGCGGAACCGGTCCGGGCTCGCCCTCGATCGACAGCTCGATCGGTAGCCCCGCCCTGCGAACCTGCTCGACCAGTTGCTCGAGGTTGGCGAGGCTCGGCTGCGGCGCAGCCCGTCCGTCCCCAGCTTCGGAGTCGGTGTCGCGCAGCACTGCCAGCAGCCGGCGCATGTCGGACAGAGCGGCGGTGTTGGTCTGCTCGATCGCGTCGAGTGCGCGACGGACGGCATCCTCGTCGCGACCGACCATGGCCCGCCCGCCGCGGGCCTGCAAGACCGTCACCGAGATGGCGTGCGACACCACGTCGTGCAGCTCACGGGCGATCCGCGCTCGTTCCCGTGCGACGGCATGCTCGCTCTCGACGAGGAGTGTCTGCTCCCGCTCGCGCCTCAGCCGGATCGCGACACCTGCCGCCCACGGCGTACCCACGAACAGGGTGGCGAAGCCGACGTCTTCCGGGCCGACGGATGCTCTTTGGGCCTGTGCATCCCCCAGCGAGAAGGCGACGATGTACGCCAGGACGAGCACGCCGCCCACCCATCCCGCGGTTCCACGGCTCCACCGACCCAGCGAGTAGAGCGAGACGAAGAAGACCAGCAGAAACCCCAACGACTCGTTGTCGAGACCTTCGGCGAACCGGAGCGTGCCCCACGATCCGAGTGTCGCCACCAGGTATGACGGCAGCACCACGGTGCGACGCCAGGCGAGCGCCAGTGCGGCGAGCACGGACGCCACCAGCGCCTCGGGCAGCTGGGCATCCGGCCAGGACACCACCTCGATCGCGAAGACGACTGCGATACCGCAGGCCAGCGCCGCGTCGCCGTGGCGTCGAAGCAGTCGCCTGAGGTCCATGAATCCACGGTAGGCGCGAAGAAGCGGGAGCGGGTCACTCTTGCGAATGACGCTCTCAGGGGTGATCAAGTTCGTCGTACGGGGCGACGACGGGCGGGCTCTGACGCCGTTGACTCGGTGGTGTCGCAACCACCCTCGAAAGGAAACATCATGTCCTCCACCTCAACCAACTCAACCACCGCAGCCAGCGAACGGAACAGCCTCCGGAGCCTGGTCGTCCCGACCGGGATCGCCACGGCAGTCGTGTCGACCGTATTCACCTACCTGGGAGCACACAGCCAAGGCGAGTACGTCAGCATGATCGCCCTCGCACTCGTGACCGCCGCCGTCGTCTACGGGTGGGTGCTGCCGCGAGCCCTCGAAGAGGAGGCCGCACCCAAGACGGCGATCACCATGTCCGTGATCGCCGCGCTCACCGCCCTTCCGGCGTACTGGACCGGCCTTCCGCTGGTCCTGGGCGCAGCCGGTGCGCTCGTCGGATACGGGGGCCGGGGTGCGGCCAGGGGATCCGGTCTTTCCATCACGGCGATGCTGATCGGCGTGTTGTCGGTCCTCGGCTACCTGACGATCTACATCGTCGACGGACTCGTGTTCGGCAACACCCTCTGACCGCCGGCACGGCGACGGCGGGCGTCCCTGCTCTCGGGAGGCCCGCCGTCGCAAGGTGTCGGCGACTACGCTGGTGCAGTCATGAACAAGCGATCCGGCACTGTCTACCTCGACCACGCGGCCACCACGCCGATGGTCCCTGAGGCGATCGCCGTGATGACCGAGGAGCTCGCTCGCACGGGCAACGCGTCGAGCCTGCACGGGTCCGGACGGGCCGCCCGCCGCACGGTCGAGGAGGCGCGTGAGCTGATCGCCGAGCGACTCGGCGCCCGGCCCAGCGAGATCGTGTTCTGCTCCGGCGGCACCGAGGCCAACAACCTCGCCATCAAGGGACTGTTCTGGTCTCGTCGCGAGAGCGATCCGCGCCGCGACCGCATCGTCTTCAGCGCCGTCGAGCACCACGCGCTGCTCGACCCCGTCACCTGGCTCGCCACCCACGAGGGCGCCCGCGTCGACACCACACCGGTCGGTCGCGAGGGACGCATCGTGGTCGACGCGTTGCGCCGAGCCGTCGAGTCCGACCCCGCCAGCGTCGCCGCGGTCACCACCATGTGGGCCAACAACGAGATGGGCACCGTGCAGCCGATCGCCGAGGTCGTCGCCATCGCGCGCGAGCACGGCATCCCCGTCCACAGCGACGCCGTGCAGGCGGCCGGCTATCTCCCGCTCGACTTCGAAGCCTCCGGGCTCGACGCCATGACCGTCACCGCACACAAGCTCGGTGGTCCGGTCGGCATCGGCGCCCTCGTCATCGACCGCGACCTCCAGCCGACACCGCTGATGCACGGCGGTGGCCAGGAGCGTGACATGCGCTCGGGCACCATCGGCGTCCCGCTCATCGCGGCATTCGCGAAGGCCGTGGAGATCAGCGTCGACCGCCAGGACGAGTCGTCCGCGCGCATCGAGGCGCTGCGGGCACGCATGGTCGAGGGCATCCGTGCCGTCGTCCCGGACGCGATCGTCAATGGCGATCCCGAGCCCGGGCCGCAGCACCGCCTGCCCAACATCGTCCACGTCACCTTCCCCGGCTGCGAGGGCGACGCGATGCTGATGCTGCTCGACGCCCAGGGCATCGAGTGCTCCACCGGATCGGCCTGCGACGCCGGCGTCCCTCAGCCCAGCCACGTGCTGCTGGCCATGGGCTACGACGACGCCGAGGCACGCGGGTCGCTGCGGTTCAGCCTCGGGCACACGTCCACCGAGGCCGACGTCGATGCGCTGATCGCCGCCCTGCCCGCGGTGCATGAGCGTGCGCTCGCGGCAGCCATGGTGAGGAGTGCGTCATGAGGGTGATCGCCGCGATGTCCGGCGGCGTCGACTCCGCCGTCGCCGCGGCACGAGCGGTCGACGAGGGCCACGACGTCACCGGCGTGCACCTCGCCCTGAGCCGCAACCCCCGGTCCTACCGGTCAGGCGCCCGCGGGTGCTGCTCGATCGAGGACGCCGGCGACGCCCGGCGAGCTGCCGACGCACTGGGAATCCCGTTCTACGTCTGGGACATGAGCGAGGAGTTCGCCGACGAGGTCGTCGACGACTTCGTGGCCGAGTACACCGCCGGCCGTACCCCGAATCCCTGCCTGCGCTGCAACGAGAAGATCAAGTTCGCCGCGGTGCTCGACCGGGCGCTCGCGCTGGGCTTCGACGGCGTGGTCACCGGTCACTACGCGCAGCTGCGCACGACCGACGACGGAACCGTGGAAATGCATCGGGCTGTCGATCACGGCAAGGACCAGTCCTACGTGCTGGGCGTCCTCACGCAGGACCAGCTGGCGCACTCGCTGTTCCCGCTCGGGGGTACCGACAAGACGTCGGTGCGCGCCGAGGCCGAACGGCGCGGACTCCAGGTCGCGCAGAAGCCCGACAGCCACGACATCTGCTTCGTCGCCGACGGCGACAACGCCGGCTGGCTGCGCGACAAGCTCGGACCCAAGCCCGGCGCGATCGTCGACGAGACGGGCCAGACGCTGCGTGAGCACGACGGCGCGTACGCATTCACCATCGGTCAGCGGCGCGGGCTCCGGCTGGGCGTCCCGGCCGACGACGGCAAGCCCCGGTTCGTGCTCGACATCGAGCCGACGAGCGGCACCGTCACCGTCGGACCGCATGAGCACCTGCGCGTCGACGCCATCGCCGGCATCAAGCCGTTGTGGGCCGGTCGCATCCCGCATGGTCGGCTCGATTGCACCGTGCAGCTGCGCGCCCACGGCGACGAGCACGCAGCGTCCGTCGAGGTCGCCGACACCGAGGTCCACGTCGAGCTGCGCGATCCGGCCTACGGCATCGCGCCCGGCCAGGCCTGCGTCATCTATGACGGCACGCGCGTCGTCGGTTCCGCCACGATCGCCCGCACCCAGCGCGCCCTCGTGTGACAGGAGCCACCGGCGTCGGGTCGATGCCCGGCGAGGACGTCCGGGAGTCACTGCGCGTCATCCGCGGTGAGGTCGGCGACTTCGTCTTCGTGCCCGAGCTGCCCGCGCGCGGACCGCACGCCGGCATGATCGGCCGCGGACTGGCCGTGCTCGAGGGGTTGGATGCCGATCTGCAGCCGGCCGGATGGCGGCTCGGCGTCGGATCGGGCCGCGATCTTCGGCGCGCGCGCTCGCTCCTGGCGGAGGATCTCGATGCCGCCGAGGACCTGCTCGCCGACCATGCCGGCCCGGTGAAGGTGCAGGTCACCGGACCACTCACGCTGGCCGCGCAGGTCGAACGCGCCCGGGGCGACAAGCTGGTGAGCGACCACGGAGCACGACGCGAGCTGGCGGAGTCGCTCGCCGAGGGACTGACGACGCACCTGGCCGACGTCCGGCGACGGTTCGGTCGCGCCGAGCAGATCGTCGTGCAGATCGACGAACCGAGCATCACCGCCGTGCTCGGTGGAGGCGTCCCGACCGCCAGCGGATTCGGCCGCCACCGCACCGTCCAGGCACCCGAGGCCGACGCGCTGCTCCGTCGCGTGGTCGAAGCCATCAGCGCCGCCGGAGGCCGTCCGGTCGTGCACTCCTGCGCGGCCGAGGTGCCGCTGGCGCTGCTCGCCGGCGCGGGCTTCACCGCCGTGTCGTTCGATCTCGGTCTCGCCGAGCCCGACGACACCTGGTCCGAGGTTTTCGAGGCCGGCACGGATCTGTGGCCGGGCGTCGTGCCCTCCCTTGAGGCTCAGGTCACGGACTCCGAGCTGGGACGACGGATCGAGGCATTCTTCTCGCGGCTCGGCTTCGACGAGGACGTCTACGCGCCGCGCACCGTCGTCACGCCGACCTGCGGTCTGGCCGGGGCGTCACCGGCATGGGCCAGGCGGGCGCTCAGCCTCGCGCAAGGCGTCGCCGGCGCAGCATCGCGTAGCGGAGAAGAGCGAGACCGATGACAGCGACGACCCCTCCGACGACGGTGAGCGTCACGTCGCCGTAGAAGATCCCGGCGATCACCACACCGCCGACGAGGAGCAGGACTCCGACGAGGGCCGACCAGGACTTCTTCTGAGAACTCGTCACCCCGCGACTATAGGCTCGGACGCATGACGGACGATCTCCGGCAGCGGCACAAGGATCTCTCCGAACAGATCGAGGAGCATCGCACCCGCTACTACCTCGACGACGCGCCCACGGTCTCCGACGGCGAGTACGACAAGCTGATGCACGAGCTCGAGGCGCTGGAGGAGAAGCTGCCCGAGCTCCGTACGCCCGACTCGCCCACCCAGAGTGTCGGTGGCTACGCGTCGTCGACGTTCGAGTCGTACGAGCACCGCGAGCGCATGATGAGCCTCGACAACGCCTTCAGCCCCGAGGAGCTCGAGTCGTGGCACGCGCGGCTCGTGCGGGAGGGCGCCGAGAAGGCCGACTTCCTCTGCGAGCTCAAGGTCGACGGACTCGCCATCTCCCTCACCTACGAGGACGGGGTGCTCACCCGCGGTGTCACGCGCGGCGACGGTCGGGTGGGCGAGGACGTCACCAACAACGTCCGCACCATCGATGCCATCCCGAACCGCCTCACGTCGTCGAAGAAATACCCGGTGCCGGCGTATGTCGAGGTCAGAGGTGAGGTCTTCTTCCCCACCGAGGCGTTCGAGGAGTTCAACGAGGCGTGGGCCGAGTCCGGCAAGACCCCGTTCGCCAACCCCCGCAACGCGGCCGCCGGGTCGCTCCGCATGAAGGACGCCTCCGTCACGGCCAGCCGACCGTTGTCGATGGTGTGCCACGGAATCGGCTACCGCGACGGCTTCAGCCCCAAGCGTCAGTCCGAGGCGTACCTCGCGCTCAAGGCCTGGGGCCTGCCCACGAGCGATCGAGCCAAGGTCCTTCCCGATCTCGCTGCAGTCCAGGAGTTCATCGAGCACTACGGCGAGCACCGGCACGACGTCATCCACGAGATCGACGGCGTGGTCATCAAGGTCGACGAGGTCGACCTGCAGAACCGGCTGGGCTCCACGTCGCGAGCGCCGCGGTGGGCGATCGCCTGGAAGTACCCGCCCGAGGAGGTCAACACCCGCCTGCTCGAGATCCGCGTCAACGTCGGGCGCACCGGCCGCGTCACGCCGTACGGCGTCATGGAGCCGGTCAAGGTCTCCGGCTCGACGGTCGAGCAGGCCACGCTGCACAACCAGCACGAGGTCAAGCGCAAGGGCGTCCTGATCGGCGACATGGTCGTGCTGCGCAAGGCCGGCGACGTCATCCCCGAGATCGTCGGGCCGGTCGTGCAGCTGCGCGACGGCAGTGAGCGCGAGTTCGTCATGCCCACCACGTGCCCGGCGTGCGGCACCAAGCTCGCGCCGTCGCGTGAGGGCGACGCCGACATCCGCTGCCCCAACACCCGATCGTGCCCCTCGCAGCTGCGCGAGCGCCTCACCCACGTGGGCGGACGCGGTGCGTTCGACATCGAGGTGTTCGGCTGGGAAGGCGCCGTCGCGCTGCTCGATGCGGGTGTGCTCGTCGACGAGGGTGGGTTGTTCGGACTCACGGAGGAGCAGCTGCTGACGGTGCCGCTCTACACCCGCGCCGCCAAGAAGGCCGAGAAGGAGGCGGGCGCGGGCGATCGTGTGCTCAGCGCCAACGGCGTCGCGCTGCTGAAGAATCTCGAGAAGGCCAAGAGCCAGCCGTTGTGGCGGGTGCTGGTCGCGCTCAGCATCCGGCACGTCGGCCCCACCGCCGCCCGTGCGCTGGCCGAGCACTTCGCGTCGCTGCCGGTCATCGCCAAGGCATCCGTCGACGAGCTGGTGGAGGCCGATGGTGTGGGCCCCACGCTCGCGGAGGCCGTGGTCGAGTGGTTCGGCGTCGACTGGCACCGCGAGATCGTCGACGCCTGGGCGGCCGCCGGCGTGCGCATGCAGGACGAGCGCGACGAGTCGGTGCCCCGCACGCTCGAAGGGCTCACCCTCGTCGTCACCGGCTCCCTGGACAACTTCACCCGCGACTCCGTCAAGGAGGCGATCATCGCCCGCGGTGGCAAGGCGTCCGGCTCGGTCTCGAAGAAGACCGACTACGTCGTCGTCGGCGACTCACCCGGCACCAAGGCCGCGAAGGCCGAACAGCTCGGTGTGCCGATCCTGGACGAGGCGGGCTTCGAGAAGCTGCTGGAGAACGGGCCGTAGTGCGCTAATGGCCGTGTTGACGGGTGCGTGAGAAGGCGAACGCCACGAGCGAGGTGACCGTGAAAACCACGCCCAGCCAGAGCAGGCTCGAGACGGCCGCGAGCGCGCCGATCGAGACGAACAGCGCCGCCTGCGCCACATAGCGCCCCGGGTCGGTGAGCCGGTGCGACGAGCTCGGCGCCATCCACCGCGCCCAGATCAGCGCCACCGCGATGGCGGCGGGGATGCCGATCAGCCAGCTTCGCCACCCGACGACGAGGTAGTTCACGGACGCGATCACGAGCGGGAACATGGCCAGCTCGCAGACGAACGCCACCATGTCCGCGTAGCCGATCTTCGTCTGGTTGTCCCTTGCGGTCATGCCGCCTCCAGCCCGATGCGTCGGGCGATGAGCTCAGCGAGCGCTGCGGGCTGCTCGTTCGGGAGCCAGTGGCTCGACCCGTCCATCACCTCGAGCTGATAGTCGGCCGTCACGAACCGCTCGGTCAGGTCGACGGCCTTGCGGCTGATCGCAACATCGCGGTCGCTCCAGATCAGGGTGGTCGGCACCGAGACGAGGCTGGGAACACTACGGAGGCTGGTGAGCGGAAGGGCGCGATACCACGCCAGTGCGCCGGGCATGGCGCCGTCGTCGACCATCTCCCGGTGGTACGTCTCCAGCATCTCGGTCGTCATGCCGCTGTTGCGCAGCACCCAGTCGCCGATACCGCCGCGACGGCTCAGCAGCCACTCGGGCAGGAACGGCAGCTGGAACAGCGCGATGTAGTACGACTTCAGCAGCTGTGTGCTCCGGACGAGTGAGCGCGTGAAGGCACCGGGGTGAGGCACCGAGATGGCCGTCAGGGTCAGGAGCGAGTCGGGGTGGCTCGCAGCCATACCCCAGGCTCCTGCTGCGCCCCAGTCGTGCCCGACGAGGTGGACCGGCTCACCGATCGCCGTGACGAGGGCGTGGACGTCGGAGATCAGCGCGGGGGCGCGGTAGTCGCGCCGGCGGCGCGGCCGGGCGCGGGGGGAGTAGCCCCGTTGGTCGGGCGCGAACGTCCGCGCGCCGCGCTCGTGCAGGTGCGGCACGACGAGTTCCCACGACGTCGCCCGCTGCGGGAATCCGTGCAGGAGGACGACGGGCGTGCCGTCGATCGGCCCTTCGTCCCGGACGTCGAACACCAGGTCGTCGTTGCCGTACTCGGTCAGACGATCGGGGCGCATGCGCACACTCTAGGATGGTGCGACACCCTCCGATCTCGAAGGGATCCTGCATGTCCGACCCCGTCTCGGGTATCTCGCGCGCTGACGTCGCCCATCTGGCCGACCTCGCGCGCATCTCGTTGAGCGACGACGAGCTCGACCACCTCGCGTCGGAGCTTCCGGCGATCCTCGACCATGTGCGGGTCGTCCAGGAGGCCGCCGGCGACGACGTCACTCCGATGAGCCACCCGCTCCCGGTCAGCAACGTCTTCCGCGACGACGAGGTACGCGAGAGCCTCACCGCCGAGGACGCGCTGGCCGCGGCTCCCGCGAGCGAGCAGCAACGCTTCCTCGTCCCGAGGATCCTGGGGGACGAGCAGTGACCGACGCGATCCGCGCGACGGCCGAGGAGCTGTCGCGCAGGCTGACGGCGCGCGAGATCAGCGCGGTCGAGCTCACCCAGGCGCACCTCGACCGGATCGCCGACGTCGACGCCGAGATCCACGCCTTCCTGCACGTCGACGCCGAAGGAGCGCTCGCCACGGCCAGCGACGTCGATGCCCGCCGTGCCGCCGGCGAGGAGCTGCACGTGCTGGCGGGCGTGCCGATCGCGGTCAAGGACGTCATCACCACCAAGGGCGTGCCCACCACGGCCGGCTCGCGCATCCTCGAGGGGTGGGTGCCGCCGTACGACGCCACCGTCACGCGCCGCCTCAAGGCCGCCGGCCTGCCCATCCTCGGCAAGACGAACATGGACGAGTTCGCCATGGGCTCGTCCACCGAGCACTCCGGCTACGGGCCGACCCGCAACCCGTGGGACACCGGTCGCGCCCCCGGCGGCTCCGGCGGCGGTTCCGCGGCCGCGGTCGCCGCATTCGAGGCCCCCCTCGCCGTGGGCACCGACACCGGGGGATCGATCCGCCAGCCCGGGGCGATGACCGGCACGGTCGGCGTCAAGCCCACCTACGGCGGCGTCTCCCGCTACGGGCTCATCGCCTTGGCCAGCAGCCTCGACCAGGCCGGCCCGGTCACCCGCTCGGTGCTCGACGCGGCCCTGCTGCACGAGGTCATCGCCGGCCACGACCCCTGCGACTCGACCAGCATCGACCAGCCGGTCCCGCCGGTCGTCGAGGCCGCCCGGCGCGCCGACGTCGACGGGCTTCGGATCGGTGTGGTGCGTGAGCTCGGCGGGGAGGGCTTCCAGCCGGACGTCCGCACCCGTTTCGAGGAGTCGCTCGCCCTGCTCGAGGGTGCGGGCGCCGAGATCATCGAGGTCTCCTGCCCGAGCTTCGTCCACGCGCTCGCCGCGTACTACCTCATCCTGCCCAGCGAGGCGAGCAGCAACCTCGCCAAGTTCGACGCCATGCGGTACGGCCTGCGGGTCGCACCGGAGAGCGTCGACGACCCGAGCGCCGAGCAGGTCATGGCGGCCAGTCGCGACGCCGGGTTCGGCGACGAGGTCAAGCGCCGCATCATCCTGGGCACGTACGCCCTGTCCAGCGGCTACTACGACGCCTACTACGGCTCGGCCCAGAAGGTCCGCACACTCATCGCCCAGGACTTTGTGGCCGCGTTCGAGTCGGTCGACGTGCTGGCCTCGCCCACGTCGCCCACCACCGCCTTCCTGTTCGGCGACAAGCTCGACGACCCGCTGTCGATGTACGCGCAGGACGTCGCCACCATCCCGGCCAACCTGGCGGGCGTGCCCGGCCTGTCCCTGCCGTCCGGTCTGGCGTCCGACGGGCTGCCCACCGGGTTCCAGCTCCTCGCGCCGGCCACCGCCGACGACCGGCTCTACAACGCCGGCGCCGCGCTCGAGCGGCTGCTGCAGGCGCAGTGGGGCGGCCCGATCCTCGCCCAGGCCCCGGCTCTGGAGGTGGCACGGTGACGACTCTCGTCGACCTCGACGACGCACTCGCGCGCTACCAGCCGGTGATGGGCCTGGAGGTCCACATCGAGCTCAACACGGTGTCCAAGATGTTCTGCGGCTGCGCCACGGTGTTCGGGGCCGAGCCGAACACTCAGGTGTGTCCGGTCTGCCTCGGGCTCCCGGGCTCCCTCCCGGTGGTCAACGCCACCGCCGTGGAGTCGGCCATCCGCATCGGCCTGGCACTCAACTGCCAGATCGCCGCATGGTGCCGGTTCGCGCGCAAGAACTACTTCTACCCGGACATGCCGAAGAACTTCCAGACGTCGCAGTACGACGAGCCGATCGCCTACGACGGCTGGACCGAGGTCGAGCTCGACGGTGAGACGTTCCGCATCGAGATCGAGCGCGCGCACATGGAGGAGGACACCGGCAAGTCCCTCCACGTCGGAGGCGCCACCGGGCGCATCCACGGCGCCGACCACTCGCTCGTCGACTACAACCGTGCCGGCATCCCGCTCATCGAGATCGTCACCAAGACCATCGAGGTGCCGGGGGAGAAGGCCGCATCGGTGGCGCGCGCGTACGTCTCGCACCTGCGCGACCTCATCGGCGGCCTCGGGGTCTCTGACGTACGGATGGACCAGGGCTCGCTCCGCTGCGACGTCAACCTCTCCCTCAAGCCGCTCGGCAGTCACGAGCTGGGAACCCGGTCGGAGACGAAGAACGTCAACTCGTTCCGCTCCGTCGAGCGCGCCGCCACCTACGAGATCCGTCGTCACGCCGCGATCCTGGACGCGGGGGAGAAGGTCGTGCAGGAGACGCGGCACTTCCACGAGAGCGACGGCAGCACGTCGTCAGGGCGCGAGAAGTCCGACGCCGACGACTACCGCTACTTCCCCGAGCCCGACCTCGCCCCGATCGCGCCGTCGCGTGAGTGGGTCGAGGAGCTGAAGGGGACCTTGCCGGAGCCGCCCGCTGAGCGCCGCCGCCGGCTGCAGGCCGACTGGGGCTTCAGTGAGCTCGACATGCGCGACACCGTGGGCGCGGGAGCACTCGAGCTGATTGCCAAGACGATCGATGCCGGGGCCGCCCCGCAGGCCGCCCGCAAGTGGTGGCTGGGAGAGCTGGCACGGCGTGCCAACGAGCAGGGGGTCGACCTCGACGCGCTCGACATCACCCCCGAGCAGGTCGCCGGCATCCAGGCCCTGATCGACGCCGGACGTGTGAACGACAAGCTCGCTCGCCAGGTGTTCGACGGCGTCCTTGCCGGGGAGGGGACACCGGAGGATGTCGTCGCGTCCCGTGGGCTCGAGGTCGTGTCCGACGACAGTGCGCTGGGCGACGCCGTCGATCGCGCCATCGAGGCCAACCCCGATGTCGCGCAGAAGATCCGTGACGGCAAGGTGGCTGCGGCCGGTGCGCTCATCGGCGCGGTGATGAAGGAGATGCGCGGCCAGGCCGACGCAGGCAGGGTCCGCGAGCTGGTTCTCGAGAAGCTGACTTAGGACCCGGTGCCGTGCACGGCACACCAGGCGTCGCGCTTGGCGGTGCGCTCAGGGCCTGACGGGAAGCCCTTGCGGATCAGCTGGGCCTGGGTCGCGGCGTAGTACTCGATCGTCTGCTGGGCGATGCGGCGCTGCGTCGGGGTCTTGGCGAGGGCGAGCTGTTCGGCGTTGCGCCACACCATCTCGCGCCAGCCGCGCATGATCACGCCGGCGGCGGTCTCCTCGACCGGCCCGATGTCGATGTCGTCGAACGTCGGGTCGAAGCGGGCCGCCTCCTCGGCGAACACCGGTCCGTACAGGCTGTCGAGTCGACGGTTGTAGGCGTTGTGGTCCTTCTTGTGGGATGTCCCGTTGGCGTCGGTGAGGCCGATCTCGGCCAGCACGTAGGAGAAATCCCGGTTGATGTGGGCGTTCATCGAGAGCAGGAAGTTGCCCAGGCCCGATACGGCGCGGTCGTCTGCGGCCTTCAGGGCGATTTGCCAGGCCTTCGGGGTGCCCGCGCGCTTCACCGGGTCGCCGGAGTGCCACGCGTCCATCGAGTCGAAGTAGAGCTTCGCGAAGACGGCATCGACCTGACCGAGCCACACCCGGTCGTCGAACACACCCGTGTTGACCGCATCGCGGACGTTCTCGGTCACGCGCAGGTAGGCGAGGTCGAAGATCGCGTCGTGGTCGCAGGCCGCCGCAGAGATGCTGAGCCGCCGCTCCATCTCCGCGATGGTGTCGTCGATGCACGAGGGAGCGCCGTCAGGGCAGACCTCGCCCGCGTACGGCACGTGCTTGACGGGCAGGGCGGGAAGCAGGCCGATCACCGGATCGAGAGGCTTCGGGTTGATCAGCTGGTCGAGGATCGACGGCGGGATGGCGTCGTCCGCCGTGGCGGGAGTCGACGTGCCGACCAGGACGAGCGTGGCGAGCAACGTCGTGACGAGGCCCGCGCGGGCAAGGCGCATGGGGAAGTCAACGAGGTCGCGCCCACCCGGTTACGACCGGCGAGTGGCGCCGATTGAATCGCGAGTGGCGCAGTTCGGATGTTTTGGAACGGCGTGTCGCGCCGATCTGCGCCACTCGCGGCAACCTGCAAACGGTCAGCCCGCGCGCGCGATCAGGGCCTTGAGCTCGTCGAGCATCACGTCCGGGAACTCGATCGGGAGGAAGTGGGTGCCGTCAAGCTCGTGGTAGATCGACCCGGGGATCCGCTCGTGCGCCATGTACATCTGCTTGCGGCCGGTGAGCACGTCCCAGCGACCGGCCACGAAGGTCACCGGCACCGACACCCGCGACAGCGAGACCCGCGAGTGCTTCGTGACGTCCATCGCGAGGTGGGCGTACCAGCGCGGGTCGGTGGTGCAGAACTCCTGCATGAGCGCCCGGAGCTCCTCGGTGTCTGCCGATGGGTTGATGAGCCGCGTCCGGCGCAGCATGTTGGCCACCGCGTTCGTCCAGGGGATGTTCCGGGAGATGAGACCGATGCCACGACCGCTCACGAGCCCGGTGAGCACGAGCCCGGTCATCATCCGCTTGGCGAGCGGGCCGGGGATGTGCAGCGGCTCGAGCATCGTGCCGAAGGTGTTGCCCGGCACGCCGGCCACCGCCAAGATGCCGTCCACCCGATCCGGGTGACGGTTGGCCAGCTCGAACGCGACCGTCACGCCGGCCGACCACGACGGCACCACGGCGGACTCCATGCCGGCGTCGTCCATCACGGCGAGCGCGTCCTCGACGTAGGAGTCGAGGTCGACGCGTCGGCTCTTCGGCTGCTCCGAGCCACTCACCCCGCGGTGGTTCCACCCCACGACGCGCAGGCCGCAGTCGGGCCGCAACAGTGACGGCCAGGCATGCGGATTGGTGCCGAGCCCGTTGCTCAGCAGGACCGTTGGCCCCTCGCCGCCGTTCGTCCAGGCCCGAATACGGGTGCCGTCGGCGCTGTCGATGTCGTGGTAACGAACGAGCGCAGCGTGTGAAGAGGTCACGACCAGCGATTCTCCACTGCCTGAGTCTCTTCCGCACATCTATTTCGTAGAGTCAGCCCATGACGTCGACCCCAACCCGCGTGGCCGACCTCGTGCTCGAGGGTGGCGGTGTCAAGGGAATCGCCCTCGTGGGCGCGGCCACGGCACTCGACGAAGCGGGCTGGAGATTCGCCCGGGTGGCCGGATCGTCGGCCGGTGCGCTGGTCGGGGCCGTCATCGCCGCCATGCAGCAAGCGGGCGAGCCGATGACCAGGGTCGACGAGATCGTGCGCACCCTCGACTACACCAAGATGCTCGACCGTCGCGCGGCCGCCAAGGCTCTGCAGTGGTGGCCGCTCGCCGCCAACACGTGGGGCATCCTGTTCCATCTCGGCATGTACCGAGGTCACTACATGACGCAGTGGGCTCGCGGTGTGCTCGGTGACCTCGGGGTGCGCACCTTCGCGGACTTCGCCTTCGACGACCCTGGTACTGCACTCCCACCTGGCCACTCGTTCCGACTCGTCGTCACCGCGAGTGACCTGTCCCGGCAGCGTCTGATGTACCTGCCCTGGGATCTGTCGTCCTACGGGCTCGAGGCACCCGACTACCCGGTCTACCGGGCGGTGCGTGCCTCCGCCGCCATCCCCTTCATGTTCGAGCCGGTGCGGCTGAAGTCGACGTTCGGTGTCTCGACGCTCGCCGACGGGTCGCTGCTGCGCAGCTACCCGATCGAGATCTTCGATCGACACGACGGCAAGCCCGACCGCTGGCCGACGATCGGCATTCGCCTGAGCTCGCCGTCCAATGAGCAGGCCCCCGCGAAGCCGGTCACCGGGCCCTTCTCACTGATCCAGAGCCTCATCTACACCACAGTCGACTCGACCCAGGTGCGCCACGTCAGCGAACCCATCAACGTCGACCGCAGCATCTTCGCCAAGCCCCGAGGAGTGAGCTGGACCGACTTCGACCTCACCCCCGAGCAACAGCAGATCCTGTTCGACGCCGGCTACGCGGCCGGCCAGAAATGGGTCGCGACGTATCCGGACGGTCCGCCTCCGCGAGTGCCCGAGCCCCCGCACGAAGGCCAGATCGACGTCGGTTAGGCGGTGAGCGCCTGCACGGCGTCCACCAGGCGTTCGGCGCCGTCCTCGGCGTTGTCGAGGAAGAGGCTGGGCTCGGTCAGCTCGAGCTCGATCAGGCGAGGCACGCCGTCGTCGTCGGTGACGAGGTCGACCCGCGCGTAGGCCAACGCGTTGGCTCGCCCCAGAGACAACGGGAGCGCGGCGAGCACCTGTTGGGCGACATCCTCCTGGGCAGCCGTCGGCGCGCGGGGCGTGATGACCTCGCGCTGGTCGCGATCCTGACGGACGCCTTCGCCGCGCTCGAGCAGTGGACCCTTGCGGATGGCGTGCGAGAACCGGCCGCCGAAGTAGATCAACGCCGTCTCACCCTCGTGGTCGACGGACGTGACGTACGGCTGCACCATCGCGATGCGGCCGGCGGCGATCAGCTCTTCGCTGTGGGCGTAGACGTCGTCGCGGTCGTCCCAGCGCGCTGTGTCCTTGCCGCCGCCGGAGATGCTCGGCTTGACCACCCACTCGGCGGAGTCCGGCAGCTCGTCACCGCGTCGCACGTCCCAGCGGGTGTCGATGACGGGGACGCCGGCGTCGGCGAGCTCGCGCAGGTAGACCTTGTCGGTGTTCCAGGCCAGGACGTCGGCGGGGTTGAGCAGCTTCGGCACCTTCGCCGCCCAGGCGAGGAAGTCGTCGCGGCGATCGAGGTAGTCCCAGCACGACCGAACCACGACGACGTCGTACGTCGACCAGTCGACGGTGTCGTCGTCCCAGATGGTGATCTCGGCGTCGAGGCCGCGTGCGGTGGCGGCGTCCACGATGAGGGGAAGGTCGACGTCGATCTTCTCGAACGCGCGGCCGGTGGCGAGGGCGATCAGGTCACTGTAGGGTCAAAGTCCCATTTCAGTACCTTGATTTGTCTTGACCTGAAGCGATAAGCTTATGTATGATGAAGCCACGCGCTGAATCCGAGCATGACATCCAGGTGGCGCTGATCGGCGACCTGGTCGGATCGCGACGCTCGAGCGATCGCAGCCAGGTGCAGCAGCACCTCGTCGCCGCGCTCGCGAGCGCCAACGGCGCCACGACGCCGGTGCAGGCGCTGAGCCCGACGGTCGGCGACGAGTTCCAGGGCGTCTACGCCGACGTCGGCTCGGCGCTGCGTGCGAGCCTCGTCGTCCGGCTCGCGTTGCCGGCCGATGTCGACTTTCGATGCGGCATCGGCGTGGGCACGCTCGAGATCGTCGGGACGTCCGAGTACGGTCACACCCAGGACGGCCCCGCCTGGTGGGCCGCCCGCGACGCGATCGTCGAGGCCAAACGCCGTGAGAGCGGCCAGCACAAGCACCTGCGTTCGTGGTTCGCAGTGTCCGAGCGCGAGCACACCGGAGGGGGTGAGGACGGATGCCGATCTCGTCAACGCCTTCCTGCTCTGCCGGGACGAGCTCGTGAGCCGGCTCGATGCTCGACAGCGCCGCCTGGTGCTGGGTGTCCTGCGGGGCACCAGCCAGAAGGAGCTCGCCACGAGCGAGGGCATATCGGCATCGGCCGTCTCGCAGAGCCTCCGCCGCGCCGGGGCGTCCGCGATCATCGGTGCCACCGAGCTTAGTAGGAGCTCATGGCTAGCTGTAGCCCGTGACGCTGGCAATAAGGAAGAACGGGAATGACATGGCGGCGAGTTTCATCGCAAGACGGACCAGCTTGTATTTCGTGGCAACGATGCGGGACAACTCGAACAATTGATGGCGTGTCCGACCCTCCAAGGTCGGCGAGTCTTGCCGAGGGCCACGTTGAGTTCATCCTGGGAGACGAACACAGCGACCTGGCCCCAATAGAAGATCTCACTGGGCTTCGCTGGCACTGTGAAGCGAGGCCAAACTGCGCACCCGCGGAGACCACCGATCCAAGCGCAAGAAGGGCTCCCGCACCCCATGCGACCCGACCGAAAACATTTAGGTCACTTGGAGACCAATCCTGGGCGATCAAGCCGGCCAAGAGTGCGCCAAATCCAATGCCGAGAACTGCCAAGACCATTGATGCTTTGTGGTCAGCCGCGCCGACCTCGTTTCGAGCTTCGGCGAGGATCGAGAGTTCAGCGTCTAGCCCCGATTGTTGGTTCATGAGTTCTCCTCGAACGCTGGATCACCGTATCAATATCAAGCCTCGGACTTTGCAACCAGCAGATCAAGTCACTGAGATTGATTTTGAGATATCAATGTCTAAAGTTTGATATGTTCTTTTCATGATCGCAATCACGGCCGATCAACGGCAAAGCCAGCGTGAAGGACGCGGTGCCGGATCTCCTGAAGGCGCTGAAGAAGTTCGAGCTTCCGGCACCGACCGGCCGTGGCCCGTTGCGGGCCTCGTACGTCAGACGGCCTTGGTGGCCCTCGCGGTCCCGCAGCCGTCGGTCGGTGACGGCTGGCTGGTGCGCTAGGTACGCCGGATCGGCTCGAGCTGCCGGCGCCTTGGCGGAGGTCCCCGTCGAGCAGTTCGTCCTCGGCGCCGCCTGTGTCGTCTTCACTCGTCGAGACCGCCAACATCGTCGTCCGACTCATGCTGATCGGCAGCCGGGCCGAGCGTCGCTGGCCACCGAGAACACCTGCAGGGCGGACGCATCCTCGGCCCGATCGAGCGGGTGTTCGTGCTGGGGATGGCGTTGGCCGGCCAGTACGCGGCGCTGAGCGTGGTCGTCGCGGCCAAGGGCCTCCTCCGTTTTCCGGAGATCTCCAAGGACACCGCCGGCGGTACCCGTGCCGAGTACGTCCTCGTCGGCAGCTTCGTCAGCCTCGCCCAAGCCCTGGTCCTCGTTCCGTTGTTCTAACCTTGGGCCATGCCCCCCGAGGAGAACACAGCAGCAGGCGTGGACATCAAGCCCCGGAGCCGTGACGTCACTGACGGCCTGGAGAAGACCGCTGCCCGCGGCATGCTGCGCGCTGTCGGCATGGGCGACGACGACTGGGAAAAGCCACAGATCGGCGTCGCGTCGAGCTGGAACGAGATCACTCCGTGCAACCTCTCGCTCGACCGGCTCGCCAAGGCCACCAAGGAGGGCGTGCACGCAGCTGGTGGCTACCCGCTCGAGTTCGGCACGATCTCGGTGTCCGACGGCATTGCGATGGGCCACGAGGGCATGCACTTCTCCCTGGTCAGCCGTGAAGTCATCGCCGACTCCGTCGAGACCGTGATGATGGCCGAGCGCCTCGACGGCTCGGTTCTCCTCGCCGGTTGCGACAAGAGCCTGCCCGGCATGCTGATGGCCGCGGCCCGGCTCGACCTCGCCAGCGTGTTCCTCTATGCCGGTTCGATCATGCCGGGCAGCGTCGACGGCAAGGACGTCACGATCATCGACGCCTTTGAGGCCGTCGGCGCCTGCATCAAGGGCATCATCACGCGAGAGGATGTCGACAAGATCGAGCGCGCCGTCTGCCCGGGCGAGGGCGCCTGTGGCGGCATGTACACCGCGAACACGATGGCATCGGCCGCCGAGGCCCTGGGCATGAGCCTCCCCGGCTCGGCCGCGCCGCCGGCCCCCGATCGTCGACGCGACGAGTACGCCCGCAAGTCGGGCGAGGCCGTCGTCGAGCTGCTGCGCCGCGGCATCACCGCCCGCCACATCCTCACCCAGGAGGCGTTCGAGAACGCCATCACCGTCGTCATGGCGCTGGGTGGCTCGACCAACGCCGTCCTGCACCTGCTGGCCATCGCCCGTGAGGCCGAGGTCGACCTCACCCTCGACGACTTCAACCGGATCGGTGACAAGGTGCCGCACCTCGGCGATCTCAAGCCGTTCGGTCGCTACGTGATGAACGACGTCGACCGCGTCGGTGGCATCCCGGTGGTCATGAAGGCGCTGCTCGACGCAGGGCTCATGCACGGCGACTGCCTCACCGTCACCGGCCGCACGATGGCCGAGAACCTGGCCGACATCGACCTCGGCCTCGACGGCGACATCATCCGCCCCCTCGACGCGCCGATCCACAAGACCGGCGGGCTCACCATCCTGCGCGGCTCGCTTGCGCCCGACGGCGCGGTGGTCAAGAGCGCCGGTTTCGACTCCGACGTCTTCCGCGGCACGGCCCGCGTCTTCGACGGCGAACGCGCGGCGATGGACGCCCTCGAGGACGGCACCATCACCGCCGGCGACGCCGTCGTCATCCGCAACGAGGGACCCAAGGGCGGTCCCGGAATGCGCGAGATGCTGGCGATCACTGGTGCCATCAAGGGCGCCGGCCTCGGCAAGGACGTCCTGCTGCTCACCGACGGCCGATTCTCCGGTGGCACCACCGGCCTGTGCGTCGGGCACGTCGCGCCCGAGTCCGTCGACGGCGGTCCGATCGCGTTCGTGGCCGACGGCGACCCCATCACGCTCGACATGGCCAATCGCACCCTCGAGGTCGAGATCGACGACGAGGAATTGGCGAGCAGACAAGAAGGCTGGGCCCCGCCGCCGCCGCGGTACACCACCGGTGTGCTCGCGAAGTACCGCAAGCTCGTCGGCTCGGCAGCAGAGGGTGCCGTCTGCGGCTAGCCCGAAGATCCGTACCCGCACCGGTGTTCGATGCCACCATGGCTGGCATGGACGCATCCGCACTCCGTGAGCTCCAGGCTCCGCTCAAGCAGCGATACCGCGACGACCCGTCGACCGCGCGGACTCCAGTGGGCGCCTTCGGCACGTTCGAGTCGCCCGGCATCACGTGCGCCGTCGGGACATGGTCGGGCATCACCCGGGCCGGGCTGCACCCGGCCACGGGTGGCGACGGGAGCGACTCGTGCTCCGCGGACATGCTGCTCCAGGCGCTGCTGGCCTGTGTCGGCGTGACCATGAGGAGTGTCGCGACCGCGATGAAGATCGACATTGTCGCGGCCGAGCTCAGCGCCGAGGGGATGTTCGACGTCCAGGGGACGCTCGGGCTCTCGCGGGACGTGCCGGTGGGCGTCCAGGACATCCACGTCGCGGCCGTGCTCGAGACAGACGCGGACGACGCAACGCTCGCCAAGCTCGCCGAGCTGACCGAGCGCTACTGCGTCGTGGCCCACAGCCTGGGCCAGCTGCCGTCGATCACCATCAGCAGAGCGGCCTGATCCACATGCTGGAAAGCGTTGTCTCACGACTTGACCACGTTGTCTCTACCGGCGAGACTGGCCGGGTGCACACAGGACAGCTCGTAGTAGTTCCCTAGACGCGCGTACCCACGCGGTCGCGCGTCGCCCCTCGTCTGCCTCACCGGCCGAGGGGCCCTTTCATTTAGAAGGCACAGTTCATGCAGGCAGCAGGGTCCACGATGGATGCACAAGAGAAGGACGAACGATGACGGGACAGGTCACCGGAACGGTGTCGGATCAGCTGGAGGGCCAGCCTGAGCAGCTGACCGGAGCACAGAGCCTCGTGCGGGCGCTGGAGCATGCCGACGTCGAGGTCATCTTCGGAATCCCCGGCGGCGCCATCCTGCCCGCGTACGACCCGCTCTTCGACTCCGAGAAGATCCGCCACATCCTGGTCCGTCACGAGCAGGGTGCCGGTCATGCGGCTCAGGGCTACGCGATGGTCACGGGCCGCGTCGGCGTCTGCATGGCGACGTCCGGCCCCGGCGCCACCAACCTCGTCACGGCGCTGGCCGACGCGCACATGGACTCCGTCCCGATCGTCGCCGTCACCGGCCAGGTGCCCAGTGCCGCCATCGGCACGGACGCCTTCCAGGAGGCCGACATCCGCGGCATCACGATGCCGATCACCAAGCACAGCTACCTCGTCACCGACCCCGACGACATCCCGCGGACGATCGCGGAGGCGTTCCACATCGCGTCCACCGGACGTCCCGGCCCCGTCCTCGTCGACATCGCCAAGGACGCGCTACAGAAGCCCACCACGTTCACCTGGCCGTCCGAGCTCGCCCTGCCGGGGTACCGCCCCACCACCAGGCCGCACGGCAAGCAGGTGCGCGAGGCGGCCCGGCTCATCGCCGAGGCCAAGCGTCCCGTCCTGTACGTCGGCGGCGGCGTCATCAAGGCCAACGCCTCGGCCGAGCTCGCCATGCTCGCCGAGCTGACCCAGATCCCCGTCATCACGACGCTGATGGCCCGCGGCGCATTCCCCGACTCCCACGAGCTGCACCTCGGCATGCCGGGCATGCACGGGTCGGTCGCGGCCGTCGCCGGGCTGCAGAAGTCCGACCTGCTGATCTGCCTCGGCGCGCGATTCGACGACCGGGTCACTGGCCAGCTCTCGACGTTCGCGCCCGGCGCCAAGGTCATCCATGCCGACATCGACCCGGCCGAGATCTCCAAGAACCGTCTCGCCGACGTGCCCATCGTGGGCGACTGCCGCGAGGTCATCTCCGACCTCATCGTGATGCTGCGCAAGCAGGCCGAGGAGGACGACCTCGTCGGCGACTACACCGCCTGGCGCGAGCAGATGCTCGGCGTCAAGGAGAAGTTCCCGGTCGGCTACGACGAGCCCGAGGAGGGCCTCGCGCCGCAGAAGGTCATCGAGCGCATCGGGCAGATCTCCGGACCCGAGGCCACCTACGTCGCCGGCGTCGGCCAGCACCAGATGTGGGCCGCGCATTACGTCCCCTTCGAGCGTCCGCGCCAGTGGCTCAACTCCGGCGGCGCCGGCACGATGGGCTACTGCGTGCCCGCGGCCATGGGCGCGCAGGTCGGGGAGCCCGACAACGTCGTCTGGGCGATCGACGGCGACGGCTGCTTCCAGATGACCAACCAGGAGCTCGCCACCTGCGCCATCGAGGGCATCCCGATCAAGGTCGCGATCATCAACAACTCCTCGTTGGGCATGGTCCGCCAGTGGCAGACGCTGTTCTACGACAGCCGTTACTCCAACACCGACCTCGACACCGTCGGCGACGACGGCACAGCGCGCCGCATCCCTGACTTCGTCAAGCTCGCCGAGGCGTACGGCTGCGTCGGTCTGCGTTGCGAGAGCCCCGACGAGCTCGACGAGACGATCCAGAAGGCCTTGAGCATCAACGACGTGCCCGTCGTCATCGACTTCGTCGTCGAGCGCGACGCCATGGTGTGGCCCATGGTCGCGGCCGGCACGAGCAACGACGACATCAAGATCGCGCGCGACCTCGCGCCCGAATGGGATCAGGACGATCTATGAAGCACCCCACGAAACCACTCGCTCCCACCCAGGCCGGCCCGCATGAGGCGGACGACCGCTCGCGCTTTCGAGGGGACCCCGCATGAGCCAACAGCACACGTTGTCAGTGCTCGTCGAGAACACGCCCGGCGCGCTCGCGCGCGTCTCGAGCATGTTCATGCGGCGCGGCTTCAACATCGAGTCCCTGGCGGTCGGCCCCACAGAGATCCCGGAGATCTCGCGGATGACGATCGTCGTGAACGTCGAGGACCTGCCGCTCGAGCAGGTCACCAAGCAGCTCAACAAGCTCGTCAACGTGCTCAAGATCGTCGAGCTCGACTCCGACACCGCGGTCGAGCGCGAGCTGATGCTGATCAAGGTCAAGACCGACGCCCACACCCGCGGTCAGGTGCTCGAGACGGTCCAGCTGTTCCGGGCCAAGGTGGTCGACGTCGCCACTGACGCCGTCACCATCGAGGCGACCGGCGACTCCGGCAAGCTGACCGCGATGCTGAACGTGCTCGAACCGTTCGGCATCCGGGAGATCGCCCAGTCGGGACGCGTGGCGATCGGCCGCGGCTCCCGTTCCATCACCGACCGCACACTGCGCGCCGTCCCCGGCGCGCAGACCGGCTGACACCAGCCGCACGACACATCACCCCACCGAGAAGGAGACGACATCGTGGCCGAGATGTTCTACGACGACGACGCAGACCTCAGCATCATCCAGGACAGGATCGTCGCCGTGCTCGGCTACGGCAGTCAGGGCCACGCCCACGCGCTGTCGCTGCGCGACTCCGGCGTCGACGTGCGCGTCGGCCTGCTCGAGGGCTCCTCGAGCCGCGCCAAGGCCGAGGCCGAGGGCCTGCGTGTCGTCACACCCGGCGAGGCGGTCGCCGAGGCCGACCTGATCGTCGTCCTCGTGCCCGATCACAAGCAACGTCAGCTGTACGCCGACGCCATCGAGCCGAACCTCGTCGACGGCGACGCCTTGTTCTTCAGCCACGGCTTCAACATCCGCTTCGGCTACATCAAGCCGCCGGCGGGGGTCGACGTCTGCATGGTCGCCCCCAAGGGCCCAGGCCACCTCGTGCGGCGTGAGTACGTCGACGGCCGAGGTGTGCCCGTCCTCATCGCGGTGGAGCAGGACGCCACCGGCAAGGCGTCGGACCTCGCGCTCTCGTATGCCATGGGCATCGGTGGCACCCGCGCCGGCGCCATCAAGACCACGTTCACCGAAGAGACCGAGACCGACCTCTTCGGCGAGCAGGCCGTGCTCTGCGGCGGCGTCTCACAGCTCATCATGTACGGGTTCGAGACCCTCACCGAGGCCGGCTACCAGCCGGAGGTCGCCTACTTCGAGTGCCTGCACGAGCTCAAGCTGATCGTCGACCTCATCTACGAGGGCGGCATCGCCAAGCAGCGCTGGTCGGTGTCCGACACCGCCGAGTACGGCGACTACGTCTCCGGCCCGCGGATCATCGACGAGCGGGTCAAGGACAGCATGCGCACGATCCTGTCCGAGATCAAGGACGGTTCGTTCGCCCAGCGCTTCATCGACGACCAGGATGCCGGCGCGCCGGAGTTCAACGAGCTGCGCCGCAAGGGCGCCGAGCACCCGATCGAGGACGTCGGCAAGGAGCTGCGAGGCCTGATGGCCTGGGTGCGCAGCGACGACTCCGACTACGTCGAAGGGTCTGCTGCCCGCTGAGCAGTGTCGCTGAGCGGCTGAGGGCCGCCGGCTGTGTCTACCCCGAGGACGAGGCGGCGCTGATCCTCGAGGCCGCGGCGTCGACCGCCGAGCTCGATTCGATGGTCGAGCGCCGCGTCTCCGGTCTGCCACTGGAGCAGGTGCTCGGCTGGGCGGAGTTCTGCGGCCTGCGCATCTTCGTCGAGCCCGGGGTGTTCGTGCCGCGACGCCGCACGGCTCTGCTGGTCGAGCAGACGATCGAGCTGCTGGACGGCGTGCGGCGTCCCGTCGTCGTCGATCTCTGCTGCGGCAGCGGAGCGATCGCGGCCGCTGTGCACGATGCGCTCGCCGACGTGGAGGTCCACGCCTCCGACCTCGAGCCGCGCTCGGTCCCTGTGCCCGGCGCAATCTCGATGGCATCGGAACAGTCTACGAGGGCGACCTGACCGAAGCACTCCCCGGCGAGCACGCCGGACGCGTCGACGTCATCGTCGTGAACGCGCCGTACGTCCCGTCGGACGAGATCGCACTGATGCCGCCGGAGGCACGCGACCACGAACCGCAGGTCGCGCTCGACGGCGGTGCCGACGGCGTCGACATCCACCGCCGCATCGCCGAGCAGGCGCCGCCGTGGCTCCGGCCCGCTGGACACTTGGTCATCGAGACGAGTCGTCGGCAGGCTCCGCTCACCGTCGAGGCGATGACGACGCACGGATTCGACCCTCGCGTGGTTCGTTCGGAGGACCTCGACGCGACCGCGGTGGTGGGGCGAAAGATGGGGTGAACGCCCCATGTCCTCCCGCATGGAGCTTCCTAGCGTGGAGGAAACCCACGAAAGGGGCGATCGAGATGCCGAAGGTGTCGAAGGAGTCAGCAGCAGAGGTGCAAGAGATCGGGATCGGCACGGTCAGCTCGGAGGTTTCCGGCGGTCACGAGTTCGCGTTCCTCGACCTGCACGCGGAGGCCGACATGGCGCCGCTGCTCAAGGGCTTGCCGGACGACCAGTGCCAGTGCCAGCACTGGGGGCATGTCGTGCGCGGAGCGGTGACGTTCACATTTGCCAACCACGCCGAAACGTTCGAGGCCGGCGACGCGTTCTTTGTCGCTCCGGGTCACACCCCGGCATCCGCGGCCGGTACTGAATACTTGCTCATCACTCCGGCGGACAAAAACCTCGAAGAGCTGGACGCGGCGATCCAGCGCAACATGGAGGCGCTCCAGAAGGCCTGACCGTCACACCGACACGGGTTCCTCGTCGCCGAGGAGCCCGTGTTGCGTGGCGAAGAGCCCGGCCGCCGTGCGCGTCGACACATCGATCTTGGTGTAGATGTGCTCGACGTGGTTGGCCACCGTCTTGCGCGAGATCACGAGCCGCTCGGCGATCTCCTTGTTGGTGAGACCCCGCGCGAGCAGCCGCAGGACGTCGATCTCGCGGGCCGTGAGCCCGGCCGGTCCGGTCCGTCGTCTGGGCACGCGGTGCCCGGCTGCGCCGAGGACGGCCTCGACGGCATCGGACTCGAGTCGTCCGTCCTTCACCAGGTCGCGCAATCTGCTTGCGGCCTGCTCCTGTGGGAAGGCCTCGCGATAGGCACGGGGCTCGCGCATCGACTGGTACGCGTCGGCCGCGGCCAGAACCCGCGCCGGTCGCGAGATCGCGGTGCCTGACAAGCCCTTCGGGTAGCCGGACCCGTCGAGACGCTCGGCGTGCTGCACGGCGATCGCGCCCAGCGCCGCGAGGACAGGCGACTGACGCAGCATGCGCTCGGTCAGGTACGGCGCCAGCCGAAGGCGCTCGCGCTCCCCGGACCCAAGCGGTGTCGGCTTGTCCAAGATCGCGTTCGAGACACCGAGCTTGCCGAACGAGTGCACCAGGGCCGCACGTCGGACCATGCGCACCTCGTCGTCCGTCATGCCCAGCCGGGCCGCTGCGTCCTCGACGAGGTCGGCGACCGCGCGGGCGTGGCCGAGCGAGAAGGGTGACTTCAGGTCGATGAAGTCGGCGATCGCCAACAACGCGTCGTCGAACCTGTCGCCGGACAGGGTGACCGCGAGTGCGGGTTCTGCGCCGATCACGGCGTCCCAGGTGTCCGTGGTGTCGAGCTCGGCAAGGAGGATCTCGGCGTGGGTCTCGAACACATCCGCGAGATCGGGGTCGAACTGCTTCCCGCGCTGCTCCCGGACCATCTTGATGGCGGCTTCGACTCCTCCGACGCGCAGTGCCACCTCGGTGAACTCGCCGATGACGGCCAGCCTGGCGGCGATCGGTACCTTCTCGCCCTTGAGCTCGCCCGGCCAGCCCTTGCCGTCCCATTGCTCGTACGAGGCGTCAAGGGCGTCGAGCACCGGGACCGGGAGCCCGAGATCCGCACCGAGTTTTCGCGCCATCTTCGAGTGCTGCGTGATCATCCCGCTCACGTCTCGGTAGCCGGAGACGGCGAACTCCAGTCCGACCCGGAAGCGCTGGGCCATGCCGTCCGCCCCTGAGCCGAAGCGCCGGATGCCGGCCACAGCGCCGGCCAGACCATTCACCCCGTGGGCATACTTGTCCGCCTTCAGCCCGATGTCGTCGCCGAACCACTTGGCCTGCTCGTGGGCGTCGGAGTGGCAGCCGACGTTGTTGAGCAGGGCGGTGTAGTACACGGCCGTCCGGGTATGCTCGTCGACGCCGACCTGCTCGGCCAGGCGCAACGCGATCAGGCACTGACGGAGGACGTGTTCCATCGGCTGGTCGAAGCCGAGGTCGATTCCCAACGACAAGGCAGCGACGAGCTCCGCGAGTCGGACACCCTCACGATCGGCGTCGGCGTGCATAGCCAGAGCGTACGCTCTGCGTGCCTCGCGCTCAGGCGATGAGATCGAGACGGTGGCCGTCCGGAGCGTCGTCGGCTGGGCGCCCCTCGTAGGCCTTGGTGAGTCGATGCACGGCGTCGTCGAGCACGGTCGTGCTCAGGGTGTACGGAAGCCGGAGGAACCCCTCGCCCGCGGACGGTGCGCCGGTGAAGAACCGCGGACCCGGCGTCAGCAACAGCCCGTGCTCGCGCGCCGCGACGGCGAGTCGGGTGGAGTTGTGGTCGGGGAGCCCGGCCCAGATCGACAGCCCGCCGGCCGGCCGGACGACGTCCAGCTCTGGCAGGTGCTCTGCCAAGAGGTCGACGAGGTGGTCGCGCTGCCGCCGGAAACCATCCAGCGCGCTGGTGAGGACTGGCTCGGGGTTGCGGAGCACCTCGGCCAGCACCAGCTGCTCGAACGCCGCCGTTCCCAGGTCGTGCGTCATCCGGGCCTGCACGAGGGGCATGACGAGGTCCTGCGGCGCCCGGATCCACCCCACCCGCAGACCGCCCCAGAACGTCTTGGACGCGGAGTCGACCAGCAGCGCGTTGTCGTCGAACGAGCCGAACGACGGCGGCAGCACCACGTCGTCGAGGTTGACGTCGCGCAGCGACTCGTCGATGACCGCGAGGGTGCCTGCGCGCTTCATCGCCAGGGCAAGCGCCCCTCGCGACGACTCGCTCATCACCGCGGACGTGGGGTTGTGGAAGTCCGGGATCAGGTACGCGGCGCGATGCCGGCCGGACGCCAGCATGGCGACTGCTGTGTCGACGTCCCACGGGCCGTCGGCGACGACCGGGAGCGGCGTGAGCCTCGCTCCCGCCGAGGCGAAGGCTTCGTGGGCGTATGGATAGCTCACCGACTCAACCAGGACGCGGTCGGCCCGCTCGACGAACGCCCGAGCGATCAGCGACACCGCACCAAGCGCTCCGCTCGTCACCACGATCTGGTCCGGCGACGTGGGCAGGCCGCGCGCTTCGTACCGCTGCGCCAGCAGGTCGCGCAGGGCGGGGAGACCGTCCGGGAGGTAACCGGTCGTCGAGAGCAGCCCGGGCAGACGGGCAGTGGCCGCCTCGAACGCCCGGCCGAGTCCGGCCGGAGCGATGGGCGCCGCATAGGTCATGGCGATGCCGGTGTCGTCGTCGGGAGACTCGATCAGGCTGCTCGCGCTCGACTCCGAGAATGGCAGGCGGACGACGCTGCCCGATCCCCGGCGCGAGCGCAGAAGACCGGCGTCGCGTAGCTCGGCATACGCGCGGGCGGTGGTGGTGCGGCTGAGTCCGGTGGCCGCGGCGAGCTCCCGCTCGCTCGGCAGGCGGGCTCCGGCGGCGATGCGTCCGTCGACGATCAGCAACCGGATCTGGTCGGCAAGATCGCGGTAGGCCACGCCCTGCACGGGGGTGAGGGCAGCGGCGAGGCGAGCCGCGGAGATCGTGAGGGTCACGAGGGCCACTTTCTCACAATTGGCTATATCTTTAAAGGCCAATTGAGGAGCATCATGGAGTCATGTTCATCCTGCTGATTGCCCTGGCGGCCTTCGCGACGATCGTCGTGGCGCTGGCACGCACGCTCGTGGCCGACGGCTACGGGGTGCGGCCTCCTCCGCGCAGCCATCGCGAGGAAGTGGAGTTCGACTCCTGGGGCCTGCCGCTGCGTCACCTCGAACTGCGGTGACGTCGACCTACCAGCCATCGAGCCTGGGCTCGATGGAGCAGCTCCGTGCCGGTCGACTGCCGCGGCGGCTCGTTCAGCTCGTGACCGGACTCGTCCTCTACGGCTTCACGATGGCGTTGATGGTGCGCGCCGACCTGGGCCTCGACCCCTGGGACGTGTTCCACCAGGGCGCCGCTCTGCATCTGCCGCTCACGTTCGGCCAGGTCGTCATCGTGGTCGGCGCGTTCGTACTCCTGCTGTGGATCCCGCTGCGGCAGGTGCCGGGTCTCGGCACGGTGCTCAACGTCATCATCATCGGCCTGGCCGCAGACGCCGGTCTCGCCCTCGTCGAACGTCCGGACGAGCTCTGGCTGCGCATCCTGATGCTGGTCGCCAGTGTCGTCGGCAACGGGCTGGCAGGTGCGATGTACATCGGCGCCCACCTCGGCCCCGGCCCGCGCGACGGCCTGTGGCTGGGGCTCGTGCGCCGCACGGGTCGCAGCGTCCGCATCTGGCGGACGACGATCGAGGTGGCGGTGCTCGTGGTGGGCTACGTGCTCGGCGGTACGGTCGGGATCGGCACCGTGCTCTACGCCGTGGCGATCGGGCCCACGGTGCAGTTCTTCCTTCCGATGACGCACGCGCGCTTGGGGCCGCGCGAGCTCGCCCGTCGAGGGCGAGGCTGACAGGTCCGTCTCATCATCGGTACCTTGCACCATGGGCGCGACCAGCGCGCCCGTGATCAGGGAGATGAGGATGGCCCAGGCCTTCGAAGGCGGTCGGGCGCGTCGACTTCCCGCCGAGCTCGCCATGCTTCGGGTCACCAACGCCCGACATCGGCTGCCGGCCGTGTTCGGCACGGGTTTGCTGATCTTCCTCGCGCTCGGCGTCATGATCGGTGCCGGCATCTTCTCGCTGGCCGGCATCCAGGCAGCGACGATGGCCGGTCCGGCGGTCATCGCGTCCTTCGGCATCGCCGCGCTGGTGTGCGTGCTCGCGGCTCTGTCCTACGCCGAGCTGTCGTCGACCATCCCGGCCGCCGGCAGCGCCTACACGTTCACCTACGTGGCGTTCGGCGAGATCTGGGCTTGGGTGGTCGGCTGGGCCCTGGTGCTCGAGCTGGTGGTCGCTGCGGCGCTGGTCTCACGAGTCTGGGCCGCCTACCTCGTGGCGACGCTCGACGGTTTCGACGTCGAGGTTCCCGCCACGTTCGCCGAGCACGCCCAGGTCGATGCCGGCATCGGATGGGTGGCCGCAGCCCTCGTGGTGATCCTGATGCTGCTCGTCATGTTCGGCACCAAGCTCTCCGGCCGCGTGCTGGCCACGATCGTCTCGGTCAAGCTGGTGGCCGTCATCCTCGTGATCGCCGTCGGCGCCCGTTACGTCGACACCGACAACTACACGCCGTTCGTCCCCGACGTCGTCTCCGGTGCAGGGGCCCGTGGCTCGGTGCTGCAGAGCTTCCTCGGCGGCTCGGGGGACGCCTTCGGCATCATGGGCATCTTCACGGCGGCCGGCGTCATCGTCTTCGCCTTCATCGGCTTCGACCTCATCGCGACCGTTGCCGAGGATGCCAGGGAGCCGCGCCGCAGCGTGCCACGAGCGATGCTCGCCGCCATCGGCATCGTCACCGCTCTTTACGTGGCCATGGCGACCGTGCTCGTCGGGCTGCGCCCCTACAAGGAGCTGGGCACCGATGCCCCGGTCTCCGACGCCCTGCAGGCGGTCGGAACGGGCTGGGCGGCGGACGTCATCAACATCGGCGCCCTCCTCGCGCTCACCACGGTCGTGCTCGTGGTGCTCATCGCCCAGAGTCGCGTGCTGTTCGCGATGGGGCGCGACGGGCTGCTGCCACCCGTGCTGTCCCGCGTCGGAGCGGAGTCGACCCCGACCGCCGCGGCGGCCGTCGCCGGCATCGCTGCCGCTCTGCTCGCCCTCGACCCGGGCACCGCAACGCGTGAGCAGCTCCTCGTGCTCGGCACCCTGTTCGCGTTCGGTTTCTGTTCGGTGGGCGTCATCTCGCTGCGCCGCACCCAACCGACCCTCGAACGCGGATTCCGGGTGCCGTTGGTGCCGCTGGTCCCTGGTTTGTCGCTGCTCGCGACGCTGTGGTTGTCGCTGAACCTCACCGCCACCACCTGGCGCGACTTCGGCATCTGGATGGCCGCCGGTCTCGCGCTGTACCTGATCTACGGTCGGCGGCACAGTGCGCTCGTCGGCAGCCACGACCCCGGCCTCGACGACGAGCCACCACCGACACCACGTCGCCCCGTTGGCGGCGCCCACCGCGCCGACATCTGAGACCGCGTGAGCTGCCAGGCTCGATGAACCCTCTAGCGCCGGGTGGCGATGAGCAACGAGGCGTCGGGGTCGATGAGCATCTCGACCGCGGTGAAGCGCTCGTCGGTGAGCCACTGCTCCCGAATCGTGTCGACGTGGCCGTCGACGATCGGCGGCCAGTGGCTCGAGGGCACGAAGTCGTCGAGCACGGCGATGCCGCCCGGTTCCAGCAGGTCTGCGAGCACGTCGATGCTCTCCATCACCTCACGGACGTCGACGAACAGCAACGAGAACGGGGCGTACTGCTCGAGCGTCGACCAGTCGCCGGAGACGACGTCGACGTTCCCGACGTCGGCGAAGAGACGCTGAACCTCTTCAGCGAGTGAGCTGTCGAGCTCGGCGCTGACGATGCGTGACCCCTTGGCGGCGCCGCTCGACAACCAGGCTGACCCGACACCGCACCCGGTGCCCAGCTCGGCCAGCGTGCCCTCGCGCGAGGCAGCCAGCGCGGCGAGCAGCCGGCCCGTCTCGTGACGGGTGGACGTGATGAAACCGCGTTGCCGTGAGAGGTCGAGGGCGCTCGCGACAAGTGACGGGATGTCGGTGGGTGCGCTCATCGGCTCAGTCTCGCACGGGACTGTGTCCGTGGACCCACCTCGCGTCTCACGCGCCGAGATCGATCTGGGGATCTCCCGTGATCCGCGATTGCTGCAGGCTATGCTGGGTCCGTGCGGAAGCAGCTCGTACTCATCGCTTGCCGCGGCAGGTCCTCTTAGGGCCACATCCTGCCGCGGAGTTTCGGCGTTGGCCCGACGTTTCCGCCGCAGGGATGTTGATCACGATCTGATCACTCTTCTGAACTCTCGGTCGATCACCGGGCGCGTGGCCTGGCGGGACGTCGGACCCCCGTCGGAATCCCACACCACCCGACCGACCGAGAGATGGAGATGACCATGGAACCCCAGCTGATCGAATGGGGACCGGCTCACTTGCGCGACGAGGCCGGCACCCTCGACGTCGAGCCCGAAGAACGCCCAGAAGACAACTGATCACCATCCAAGACACGAGTTTCAGATCCTGAGACTCGCTCCCTAGGATGACGCCATGACCAGCCAATCTGTTTCGCTCGCCGTCGTGCCCGGCGACGGCATCGGCCCCGAGGTGACCGCCCAGGCCCTCGCGGTGCTCGACACCGTCGCTGCGACCCACGACCTCACCTTCGCCCGCACCGAGTTCGACCTCGGCGCGAAGCGTTGGCATGCGACGGGGGAGACGCTGCCCGACTCCGTGCTGGAGGAGATCCGCGGCCACGACGCGATCCTGCTCGGCGCCGTCGGCGACCCGAGCGTTCCGTCGGGTGTGCTGGAGCGTGGCTTGCTGCTCCGGCTGCGATTCGAGCTCGACCACTACGTCAACCTGCGGCCGTCCAAGCTGTACCCCGGCGTGCCCACGCCGCTCGCGAGCAGCGTCACGGATCGGGGCGACATCGACTTCGTGGTCGTCCGCGAGGGGACGGAGGGGCCGTACGTCGGCAACGGCGGCGCGATCCGCGTCGGCACGCCGCAGGAGATGGCCACCGAGGTGAGCGTCAACACCGCGTTCGGCGTCGAACGGGTCGTCCGTGACGCGTTCGCGCGGGCCCAGGCCCGACCGCGGCGCAAGCTGACTCTGGTGCACAAGAACAACGTCCTGGTGCACGCCGGCCATCTCTGGACCCGCACCGTCGACGCGGTGGCGGCCGAGTTCCCCGACGTCGCCGTCGACTACCTCCACGTCGACGCGGCCACCATCTTCCTGGTCAGCGATCCGTCCCGCTTCGACGTGATCGTCACCGACAACCTGTTCGGCGACATCCTCACCGACCTCTCAGCTGCGGTCACCGGTGGCATCGGCCTGGCGGCCAGCGGCAACATCAACCCCGATCGCACCGCCCCGAGCATGTTCGAGCCCGTGCACGGATCTGCACCCGACATCGCCGGGCAGGGCAAGGCCGACCCGACCGCCGCGATTCTCTCGACAGCCCTTCTTCTCGACCATCTGGGACATCCCGACGCCGCATCGACAGTCGTCACGGCCGTCGAGTCCGACATCAGTGAGCGCTCGATGGCCGGCCCCGATCCACGCACCACTGGGGAGGTCGGGGAGGCCATCGCAGCACGCGTGGCCGGAGGCGTATCGGTCGGTTGACGACCCTTACCCCTCCGACCCCAGAAGGTATTACCGTGACTGCCATGACCGCATCGCCCGAGTTCACCCACCGCTTCGAGCCGAATCCGCATCCCCGCACGGCCGAGCAGCTCGACGCGATCCTTGCCGATCCAGGATTCGGCAACCAGTTCACCGACCACATGTTCCTGGCCAAGTGGACGCCCGATGAGGGATGGACCCACCCCAGGGTCGTGCCGTACGGTCCACTGACGCTCGACCCGGCCACCGCCGTCCTCCACTACGCCCAGGAGATCTTCGAGGGGCTCAAGGCGTATGCCCACGACGACGGTTCCGTCTGGCTGTTCCGTCCCGAGGAGAACGCGCGGCGGATGCAGCGGTCGGCCCACCGGCTCGCTCTGCCGGAGCTCCCGACGGAGTGGTTCATCGGCTCGATCAAGGCGCTCATCGACGCCGACCGGGCGTGGGTCCCCCATGGCGGCGAGAAGAGCCTCTACATCCGTCCGTTCATGTTCGCGTCCGAGCGATTCCTCGGCGTGCGCCCCGCCCACCACGTCACCTACAGCGTCATCGCCTCGCCGGCGGGCGCCTACTTCCCCGGCGGTGTCAAGCCGGTCTCGATCTGGCTGTCCACCGACTACGCCCGCGCCGGTGCCGGCGGCACGGGTGCGGCCAAGTGCGGCGGCAACTATGCGTCGAGCCTGCTGCCCCAGCAGGAGGCGGCCGAGCATGGCTGCGCCCAGGTGGCGTTCCTCGACTCCGCCGAGCACCGCTGGGTCGAGGAGCTGGGCGGCATGAACCTCTACTTCGTCCAGTCCGACGGGTCGATCGTCACTCCGTCGCTGTCGGGCTCGATCCTCCCCGGCATCACCCGTGACTCGATCATCACGCTGGCCGGCGATCTGGGTCACGAGGTCGTCGAGCGCCGGGTGAGCATCGATGAGTGGCGCGACGGCTGCGCCGACGGCACGATCACCGAGGTTTTCGCGTGCGGCACGGCCGCGGTCGTCACTCCGGTGCGTGCGCTGATGTGGGAGGGCGGCGAGGCAGTTGCCTCAGATGGCGAGGCCGGCAAGGTCACGACAGAGATCCGCTCCGCGCTCATCGACATCCAGTACGGCCGCGCCGAGGACCGCCACCAGTGGTTGCATGAGGTCGCCTGAGCGAGCTCTGCGAGCGAACGGCGAGCCAGGTCGAGTGTGTACGCCGAAGGCGTCCGGCGTACCGAGACCTCGTGAGGCGACGGACTCGCGCAGCAGTGGTTTCGATTCCCCACTCGCTGGCGCTCGCGGGCGGTGCCCCCCAACCGCTCGGTTCCTCGTGGCTACTCAACCACCGGGTGGCCATCGTCGGATGATTACATGGGGGTATGACCATCGCGACGCGCACCGAGCAGGACCTGATCGGTGAGCGCGAGGTTCCTCTGGACGCCTACTGGGGCATCCACACGTTGCGTGCGTTGGAGAACTTCCCGATCACGGGCATCCCCATCGGGGAGAGTCCGTTCCTCGTGGTGGCGCTCGCCGCGGTCAAGGAGGCGGCCGCCACCACCAACCACGAGCTCGGCTTGCTCGACGACGACCGTTTCGGCGCGATCCGCACCGCGTGCGAGGAGATCCGCTCCGGATCCCTGCGCGATGAGTTCGTCGTCGACGTCATGCAGGGCGGTGCGGGCACGTCGACCAACATGAACGCCAACGAGGTCATCGCCAATCGTGCGCTCGAGCTGCTCGGCCACAAGAAGGGCGAGTACCACCTCGTCCATCCCAACGAGCACATCAACCTGAGCCAGTCGACCAATGACGTCTACCCGACCGCGATCAAGATCGCGATCATCCTCGCCACGCACTCGCTGCTCGCCGCGATGGAGATCCTGCAGGACTCGTTCATGCGCAAGGCCGAGGAGTTCCACGACGTCCTGAAGATGGGCCGCACCCAGCTGCAGGACGCCGTGCCGATGACGCTCGGCCAGGAGTTCCGCACCTACGCGGTGATGATCGGTGAGGACCGCGCACGCCTGTCCGAGGCCGTCATGATGCTGCACGAGATCAACCTCGGCGCCACGGCCATCGGCACCCAGCTCAACGCTCCCGCCGGCTACGTGCCGATCGCCTGCGAGCACCTCGCCACGCTCACCGGCCTGCCGCTGGAGAGCGCGGTCGACCTCATCGAGGCCACCCAGGACTGCGGCGCCTTCGTGCAGCTGTCCGGCACGCTCAAGCGGGTGGCGGTCAAGCTCTCCAAGATCTGCAACGATTTGCGGCTGCTCTCGTCCGGGCCGCGGGCCGGCCTGAACGAGATCAACCTGCCGGCCGTCCAGGCAGGGTCGAGCATCATGCCGGGCAAGGTCAATCCGGTCATCCCCGAAGCCGTCAACCAGGTCGCGTTCCAGGTCATCGGCAACGACGTCACGGTCGCCATGGCCGCCGAGGGTGGTCAGCTCCAGCTCAACGCGTTCGAGCCGGTCATCTGCTACGCCCTGTCGTCGGGCATCTACCGCATGCGGGAAGCGATCCTGGTGCTCGCGTCCCGCTGCGTCGACGGCATCACCGCCAACCGCGACCTCCTGCTCAGCGAGGTCGAGAACTCCATCGGCCTGGTCACCGCGCTCAACCCGTTCATCGGGTACGCGGCCGCCACCGAGGTCGCCAAGGAGGCACTGGCCACCGGTCGTGGCGTCGCCGAGCTGGTGCTGGAGAAGGGCCTGCTGCCTCCCGAGGAGCTCGCACGCATCCTGCGACCCGAGACGCTGGCCAACCTCACGCCCCGCCAGCCCGACTGAGCTGCGTCGCGCCGTGGTCTCACGTGGCTTCGCAGCGGGCGGCTACGCCGCAGCACGCTCAACCTGCCTGAACGCTTCGCTCGCAGAGCTCGCCTCGGTTCAAGCAAACAGGGCGTCGGCTGGGTCGTCCATCAGCTGCACGAGCAGACGGTGTTGTCCCGGTTCGTAGTCGATGAGCATGTCGATCGAGCGACCCTCGGGAGTCTTGGACGCCTCGGGGTCGCCGAGCCCGAAGGCGATGTCGCGCAACGTGACGGTGGCCGGGCCTACGGGGTCGTTCGACGGCCACTCGGCGATGAGCCGGTGCGCCAGGCCGGCCACGACGGCGTCGGTCATCGCGTGCGTGGCTGGGTCCACCTCGGCAACGGTCACCTCCGGCAAGCCGAACTGCTCGAGGCCGTCGGTACGGAGGAGGCCTTCCTCCAGATCGTCGTAGTCGAGCACGTACCACTGCTGCGCGTACGCGAGCGACACCTCGTCAGGACGCATCTCGAGCACACGCGGTGGCAGCAGCTCGACGACGATGCCGTCGTGCTGTGCGGCGAGGTCGAGTGCGTGGATGCGACAGTCGCGCACGGCGTCGGCCATGACCTCCGTGGGCGCTTGGCAGTGCACCAGCAGCTGGTGCGGACACTCCCGGAGACGGTCCAGCGAGGCGTCGGTCGTGCCATAGCGACGCAGCAGCGCCTCGTTCGGCATCGTGAGGTGATCCTCGTGGTCGAGGGCCTCCGGAGTCATCAGGGCGTAGGACGCCGAGCAGGTCTCGGGCACCGGGACCGGTCTGGTGCTCATAGGGCCGCCAGTCTAGACTGACCGCCATGCAGCACATCGTCATCATCATCGACAGGCGCGCCGGGTAGCAGAACCACACCCGCCGCGCCGCCTCCCAATGTCTGGGGGGCGTTTTTTGTGAGCACAGTTCTTGCCGATGCAGACACAGCCCGGACGAAGGATGGACCAGTGACCGCAGGACATCTCGTGGCCAGTGACTTCCACGTGTACGACACGACGATGCGCGACGGCGCGCAGCAGGAGGGGCTCAATCTCTCCGTTCAGGACAAGCTGCACATCGCGCGCCACCTCGACGACCTCGGGGTCGGCTACATCGAGGGCGGCTGGCCCGGCTCGAACCCTAAAGACACGGAGTTCTTCGCACTGGCCGCGAAGGAGCTCGACCTGAAGAACGCCACGCTCGCCGCGTTCGGCGCCACTCGGCGGCCCGACGGTGCGGCGGCAGACGACGATCTCATCGCGGCCCTGCGGGAGTCCGGCGCCTCGGTCGTGACGCTCGTGGCCAAGAGTCACGACAAGCACGTGGAGCTCGCGCTGCGCACCACCCTCGAGGAGAACCTCGCGATGGTGCGCGACACCGTCCAGCACCTGCGCGACGAGGGTCAGCGCGTGTTCGTCGACTGCGAGCACTTCTTCAACGGCTACCTCGACAACAGCGACTACGCGTTGGAAGTGGTCCGCACCGCGGCCGACGCCGGTGCCGAGGTCGTCGTGCTGTGCGACACGAACGGCGGCATGCTGCCGCACCAGGTCGGTGAGATCGTCACGGACGCGATGGCCACCGGTGCCCGGCTCGGCATCCACGCCCACAACGACACCGGCTGCGCCGTGGCCAACTCGATGGCCGCCGTGCTGGCCGGCGCCACCCACTTGCAGGGCTGCATCAACGGGTACGGCGAGCGCACCGGCAACGCCGACCTCATCACATCGGTGGCCAACCTCGAGCTCAAGCTCGGCATGAAGGTGCTGCCCGAGGGTCGCCTGGCCGACTCCACCCGCATCGCCCACGCCATCGCCGAGATCACGAACTACCCGCCGTCGGCGCGCCAGCCGTACACCGGCGTCAGCTCGTTCGCCCACAAGGCCGGGTTGCATGGCAGCGCCATCCGCGTCGATCCGAACCTGTACCAGCACGTCGACCCCGCCCTGGTGGGAAACGACATGCGCATGCTCGTCTCGGAGATGGCCGGACGCGCCACGATCGAGCTCAAGGGCAAGCAGCTCGGCTACGACCTCGCGGACGATCCCGAGCGGCTCACGCGTCTCACCCAGCGGGTGAAGGCGATGGAGCAGCAGGGGTACACGTTCGAAGCGGCCGACGCGTCGTTCGAGCTGCTGCTGGCCGAAGAAATGGGCACGCGGCACACCTACTTCGACATCGAGTCGTGGCGGGTGCTCGCCGAGTCGTCCCCTTCGGTCACTGACGGGGCCGTGTCGGAGGCCACCGTGAAGCTGCGAGCCGGCGGCCAGCGGCTCGCAGTCATCGGCGAGGGCAACGGGCCGGTCAACGCGCTCGACCACGCGTTGCGGCAGGCGATCGAGCGGCTGTACCCCGACGTCGCGCAGTTCCACCTGATCGACTTCCGGGTGCGGATCCTCGACCAGGGCCACGGCACCGACGCGGTCACGCGGGTGCTGATCGAGACCACGGACGGCAAGAACTCCTGGGTCACGGTGGGTGTGGGCGCCAACCTGATCGAGGCGTCGTGGGAGGCGATGCTCGATGCGCTGACGTACGGCCTGCGCCTGCACGGCGTCGCACCTCAGACCGTCTGACGCAAGCGGGATCGACGATGTTGGCTACGGTTGTGGTGTGAGCGGAGGAGTCCGCAAGGCGGCATTCGTCCTTCCGACGATCATCACCGTTGCGGTGATAGCCCTCGCCGGCACGGCTCTCCTGCAGCAGCGCCAGGAGCGGTCCGAAAATCTCGCCGCGGCCGAGAAGGTCGGGTCCACCTTCTTCTCCGACGTCGCGACCTTCGAGGCCGAGGTCAACCGCGAGCTCGGCGAGGTCCGCAGCGGTGATCCGGCCGATTTGAAGAGGGTCGTCGACGCGAACCTGAAGCAGCCTCCCGTGCTCGGCCCCGCTCCCGAGGGAGCGGAGCTGTCCAAGACCTATCGCGCTGCCGTCAAGGCCGAGGCCACAGTGCTCGACCCGTACAAGTCGCTCAGCACCAAGCTCGGCCGGGCCGCCGAGGCCGAGGACTTCGTCAAGGCCGCCGGCGATGTGCTCGACAACGGCCCTATCGTGCTGCTCGGTGCGGGACTGGTGTTCGACAGCGGTCCCCTACGCAACCGCGTCCTCCCGGAGCTGAACCGCTCGCTGGCCGAGTTCCGCGCGGTCAAGGTGCCGAAGGGCGCCCAGGACGTGGCGGTGACGGTCGACGGTGCGGTGACCTACGTCATCGGTCGCGTGGAGACGATGGCCGACCGTGCCGACGAGGGGTCGAGCTACGAGTTCAGCTATGACACGCAGTACGACGCCGCTCGCCAGGCGGTCCAGGACTACGCGACCAAGATCGACGGCGACGTCGCCGAGGCGCTCGACCGGATCAGGGGGCCTCGGCCGACCTAGGCACCCCGGCCGGGCTCGCGGGTCATCGGCACGTGGTCGATGCCGGCGTCGTCGAAGTTCTCACCGGAGCGGACGTAGCCCATGGCCTCGTACCAGGCTTCGAGGTAGGCCTGGGCGTTGAGCAGGAGAGTCTGGTCGCCCCACCTCCGGTGGACTTCGGCCATGAGCCGCCCGGACAAGCCCTTCCCGCGCTGGTCGCGTCGCGTGCAGACACGTCCGATTCGGCGCGCCCCGGTGTCGTCGACGTACACGCGCAGATAGCTCGTCGGACCGTCGGCGTCCTCCAGCCAGAGGTGCGACGCCGTGGACAGGAGGTCGCGACCGTCCGGGTCCTCGTCCTGGACCTGCTGCTCGACGGCGAACACCGCGTCGCGGATGCGCCAGATGTCGTAGACGTCCTGGGCCGTGAGCTCGTCACCCTGCTTGCACCGGATGTTCATCAGCTGCAGTCCCCGCAGGTGCCGAAGATCTCCAGGGTGTGCGCGACGTCGGTGAACCCGTGCTCGCCGGCGACCCGGTCGGCCCAGCGCTCGACCGTCGGCCCCTCGACCTCCACGGTTCGTCCGCAGGAACGGCACACGAGGTGGTGGTGGTGCCCCGCGCTGCATCGGCGATACAGCACCTCGCCGTCGTCGCCGCGCAGGGAGTCGACCTCGGCGGAGTCGACGAGCGCCTGCAGGTTGCGGTAGACGGTCGACAGGCCGACCTTCTCGCCGCGTCGAACCAGGACGTCGTGGATCTCCTGGGCGCTGGCGAACGCGTCGAGGTCGTCGAGGATCGCACCGACGGCGCGTCGTTGGCGGGTGTTGCGGGGGGACTCGACCATGGCTCCTCCTGCTTCCTCGTTCACGTCGTGGCCGGACGTCGACGGCGTGCGATGGCGCCGACCAGGGCGGCGACGGCGAACGCCGCGAGTGCCAGCACCACGATCGTCGGCCCTGGCTGGGCGTTGATCTCATAGCTGGTCACCACACCGCCGAGCGCCGCCAGCAGTCCGACGACCATCGCGGTGAGGTGGGTGGCGCGGAAGCTGCGGGTCAGCTGTTGGGCCGTGGCGACCGGGACGACCATCAGCGCGGAGACGAGCAGGAGTCCGACCGTGCGCATGGCGACCGTGATGGTGACGGCGGCCAGCACGGCGATGAGGATGCTGTAGGCACGCACAGGGACCCCGCTCACCCGCGCGTGCTCCTCGTCCTGGCACAGCGCGAACAGCTGGGGCGAGAGCCCGATCGCGAGCGTGATCACGAGGACGCCGAGTCCCCCAACGAGCCAGAGGTCGCTGGACGAGACGGTCGTGATCGACCCGAACAGGTAGCTGTTCAGCTTCCCGGCACCTTCGTCGGCCAGGTTGATCAGCAGGACACCACCGGCGATGCCGCCGTAGAAGAGCATGGCGAGCGCGACGTCGGCGCTGGTGCGCCCGTACATGCGAAGCACCTCGATGAGCACGGCGCCTGCTGCGGCGATCAGCACGGCCATCAACAGGGGAGCGATGCCGGTGACCAGGCCGAGGGCGACCCCGGTGAGGGCCACGTGGCCGAGGCCGTCACCGAGCAGCGCGAGTCGCCGCTGGACGAGGTACGTCCCGATCGCCGGCGCGGCCAGCCCGGTGAACGTGGCCGCCACGAGCGCGCGCTGCATGAATTCGAGGTCGAGCAGCTCGATCATCGGAACACCCCCTCGCCGCCCAGCACCTCGGGCCGCGGCTCGGGTGGCTCGGAGTGGTGGTGGACCTGCTCGTGCTCCTCGTAGGTGACGCCGGAGACGGGTCCGTCGTAGTCGACCTGCCCGTGCCGTAGCACGAGAGCGCGGTCGATGAGCGGGCGCATGGGGCCGAGCTCGTGCGCGACCAGCAGCACCGAGGCACCCTCGTTCACCAGGCCGCCCAGAAGCTCGGCGAGCGACTCCTGGCTCTCGTGGTCGACTCCGGACGTCGGCTCGTCCATCACGAGCAGGTCGGCCGCGCCGGCGAGCGCCCGCGCGATGAGCGCGCGCTGCTGCTGGCCGCCCGACAGCTCGGCGAGCGGGGAGCGGAGCCGCTCGACGAGGCCCACGCGGGCGACCGCGGCGGTGACGGCGTCGTGGTCGGCCGTGCGGGCGAGGCCGGCGAAGGGCCGACGCGAGAGCCGGCCACTCATCACGACCTCCTGGACAGTTGCCGGGACGCCGGCGACCGCGCGCGAGTGCTGTGGCACGTAGCCCAGCCGTCGCCACGCCCGGAACTTCGCCAGCGGGGTGCCGAAGAGCTCGACCTGACCCTCGTCGAGGGCCACCAGGCCGACGGCAGCCCGGACCAGCGTCGACTTGCCCGAGCCGTTGGCCCCGAGGAGCGCGACGATCTCACCCTCGGCCACGTCGAGGTGGACGTCGCCGCAGGACCGGTCGGCCTTCGAAGGTCACCGAGGCGTCGCGCACGGAGAGGACGGTCATGAGCAGCCGTTCGCCGTTCGGATCGCGTCGAGGTTCCGCTTCATCAGGGTCAGGTAGGTCTCGCCGTCGTTGTCGCCGAGGCCTTCGATGGGGTCCAGCGTGGCGGTCCGGGCCCCGGTCTCCCGGGCGACGGTGTCGGCGATCGCCGGGCTGACGAGCTCCTCGGTGAAGATGGTGGTGATGCCCTCCCGTTTCACCAGTGCGCTGATGTCGGCGAGCTGTGACGGGGTCGGCTCGTTCGTCGGGTCGATGCCGGCGATCGGTACCTGCGTCAGCCGGTAGCGCTCCGCGAGGTAGTGGAAGGCGGCATGGCTCGTGACGATCGTGCGGGTGCGACAGGTCTTCACGCCGTCGGCGAAGGCGGTGTCCAGCCGGGTCAGCTCTCGCTCGAGGCGGCGGGCGTTGGCGGCGAAGTCGCTCGCGTGGCCCGGGTCGGCCTTCGTCATCCGCTCCTCGACCTCCTGGGCGACGGTGATCATCGTGGTGGGGTCGAGCCAGGTGTGCGGGTCGTCGTGCCCCGCCTGGACGATCCCCGCCACGTCGAGGACGTCGTCGCCGGATCGGTCGGCCTGATCGACGGCGTCGTCCACGGCGCTCTGAAAGCCGCGCTGGTACACGATGAGGTCAGCCCCTTGCACGGCACCGACCTGCTTCGGCTTCAGCTCGACGTCGTGGGGCTCGACGCCGGGGGAGGTGAGGTTGTCGACGTCGACGTGGGTTCCACCGACCTGCTCGGCGACGTAGGCGTACGGATAGAACGACGCCACCACCCGAGTGCCGCTGGACGGCGCGTCCGCGCCGCACCCGGCAAGCGAGCCGGCGAGCAGCGCCCCGAGCAGGACGGCGGATGCCTTCATGAGAACGATTCTCAACTAAATGAGAATCGTTGTCAATTCTGGTTTGATCGAGCAGCGGTCGCCCGGGTGGACTTTCGGCGCCGATAGACTGGCGTCACCTCGGGCGCGGACTGCCACGGCAGCACGCACCGGCCCGCCGACAACCAGCCGGAACGGAACATCTGCATGGCCTCCAAGACCACGACCGTCGACACGGTCATCTCCCTCGCGAAGCGGCGCGGATTCGTCTACCAGTGCGGCGAGATCTACGGCGGCACCAAGTCCGCCTGGGACTACGGTCCCCTCGGCGTCGAGCTCAAGGACAACATCAAGCGTCAGTGGTGGCGCTCGATGGTGCAGAGCCGCGACGACATCGTCGGCCTCGACTCCTCGGTCATCCTGCCGACGCCCGTGTGGGCGGCGTCCGGACACCTGGCCGCCTTCGTGGACCCGCTGGTCGAGTGCCAGAGCTGCCACCGGCGCTTCCGGCAGGACCACCTGCAGGAGGAGTACGCGGAGAAGAAGGCCAAAAAGGGTGGGCAGAGTGACGATCCCGATGCCGTCGAGATGTCGCTCATCGCCTGCCCGCACTGCGGCACGAAGGGCTCCTGGACCGAGCCGCGGATGTTCAACGGCCTGCTCAAGACGTTCCTCGGACCCGTCGAGAGCGAGGAGGGCCTGCACTACCTCCGCCCCGAGACGGCCCAAGGCATCTTCGTGAACTTCACCCAGGTCATGACGAGTGCGCGCAAGAAGCCACCGTTCGGCATCGCCCAGATCGGCAAGAGCTTCCGCAACGAGATCACGCCCGGCAACTTCATCTTCCGCACTCGGGAGTTCGAGCAGATGGAGATGGAGTACTTCGTCGCGCCAGGCACCGACGAGGACTGGCACCAGCGGTGGATCGACGACCGCATGGCCTGGTACACCGACCTCGGCATCAGCGCCGACAACCTGCGTCTCTACGAGCACCCGCAGGAGAAGCTGTCGCACTACTCCAAGCGCACGGTCGACATCGAGTACCGCTTCGAGTTCGCCGGCTCGGAGTGGGGCGAGCTCGAGGGCATCGCCAACCGCACCGACTTCGACCTCTCGACGCACAGCGAGCACTCCGGTCAGGACCTGTCGTACTTCGACCAGGCCAGCGGCGAGCGCTGGACGCCGTACGTCATCGAGCCGGCCGCCGGCGTCAACCGTTCGATGATGGCCTTCCTCGTCGATGCCTACACCGAGGACGAGGCGCCGAACACGAAGGGCGGCGTCGACCAGCGCGTCGTGCTGAATCTCGACCCTCGGCTGGCACCGGCCAAGGCCGCGGTGCTGCCGTTGTCGCGCAACGAGCAGCTGTCGCCGGCCGCGCGCGACCTGGCCGCCGAGCTGCGTGGATTCTGGAACGTCGAGTTCGACGATGCCGGCGCCATCGGCCGGCGGTACCGCCGCCAGGATGAGATCGGCACTCCGTTCTGCATCACGATCGACTTCGACACGCTCGACGACCAGGCCGTCACGATCCGTGACCGCGACTCGATGAAGCAGGAGCGGGTTGCGATCACGCAGGCGCGCGAGTGGCTGGCGGCGCGCCTGCCGGGATGCTGAACCGGCGGTGGGCGAGAATCGGGCCGTGAACGCTGGATCGAACCGTTCTGCGGCGATCTGCGTCGTCGCGACTCTGGTGCTGCTCCTTGCGGCGTGTGGCGGCGACCCCAAGCCCAAACCCAGGACGGACGTGCCCACGGGGTTCGAGGTCCCGGCCGGGGTGACGATCACGAAGGGTGGGTCGACGCTCGGTATCGGCCAGTCCGCGAGCGTCGTCTACCGGGTCGAGGAGAAGGCCGCGAGCGCCGTCACGGTGGCCGTGAAAGGTGTGAGGACCGGCAACATCAAGAAGGACTTCACGTTCTTCTCCCTCGACGACAAGCTGAAGCGTGCGACGCCGTACTACGTGCGACTCAGCGTGGTCAACGAAGGCCCGACCGGGCTCGGAGGAGTGTCAATCCCGGTGCTGGCCCACACCAGGTCGAACACCGTGTTCCCGCCGAACGAGCTGGTCGGCACGTTCAAGCCGTGCCCGAATCCGGCGCTCCCGGAGAGCTTCCTCGAGGGGTCGAAGGCCGACCTCTGCCTCGTCTTCCTGCTGCCGAAGGGCGAGAAGCTGCAGAGCATCGACCTGCAGACCGGCACTGAGGCCGACGCCATCCACTGGAAGCCCTGAGCCTCCAGATCGACTCACCCAGGGGGTTGCATTCTGGGCAGACAGGTCCACGATAGGGGTAGACCTACTGAGAGGTAACCTGCCGTGAGCACCGACATCCGCAGCCAGTCTGACCGCGTCGAGGTGAGCGAACGCGACGCCCGCGAGCTCGCCGAGGCGGCTCGCGACATCGAGTACACCCGCCCGAGCTTCGCCAAGGAGCTCTACCTCGGGAAGTTCGACCTGCCGCTCATCCACCCGCATCCGCGTGGCGAGGGTGAGGCAGTGGCGGAGGGCGATGAGTTCATCTCCAAGCTCGAGGAGTTCTGCCGCACCCTCGACGGCCGCAAGATCGAGCGCGAGTCGTTGATCCCCGACGAGTACATCAAGGGCCTCAGCGACCTCGGCGTCTTCGGCATGAAGATCCCGAAGGAGTACGGCGGTCTGGGCCTGTCGATGCTGCACTACGGACGCGCGCTGATGCTCATCGGATCGGTGCACCCGTCGATGGGTGCGCTCGTGTCGGCGCACATGTCGATCGGCGTCCCTGAGCCGGTCAAGATGTTCGGCACTGACGAGCAGAAGCGGGAGTACCTCACCCGGTGCGCCGACGGCGCGATCACGGCCTTCCTGCTCACCGAGCCCGATGTCGGCTCCGACCCGGCCCGGATGGGATCGACCGCGAGGCTCAGCGACGACGGCAAGGAGTACATCCTCGACGGGGTGAAGCTCTGGACCACCAACGGCGTCATCGCCGAGCTGGTGGTGGTGATGGCCACCGTGCCGAAGCACGAGGGTGGCCGCGGCGGCATCTCGGCGTTCGTGGTCGAGACGTCGGCAGAGGGTGTCACGGTCGAGAACCGCAACGTCTTCATGGGCCTGAAGGGCATCGAGAACGGCGTCACGCGGTTCAACGGTGTGCGCGTGCCGGTGGAGAACCGGCTCGGCAAGGAGGGTGAGGGACTCAAGATCGCCCTGACGACGCTCAACACCGGCCGACTGTCGATCCCGGCGATGTGTGCCGGCGCCGGCAAGTTCTCGCTCAAGATCGCTCGCGAGTGGTCGGCGGAGAGGGTCCAGTGGGGTCGCCCGGTGGGCAAGCACGAAGCCGTCGGCACGAAGATCGCGTTCCTCGCCGCCACCACGTTTGCGGTTGAGGCGGTGTTCGAGCTGTCCGCCGAGCTGTCCGACGCGGGCTCGAAGGACATCCGCATCGAGGCTGCGCTCGCCAAGCTCTGGGCGAGCGAGATGGCCTACACCATGGTCGACGAGCTCATCCAGATCCGCGGCGGCCGTGGCTACGAGACGGCCGACTCCCTGGCAGCGCGCGGCGAGCGTGCCGTGCCGGCCGAGCAGATGCTGCGCGACATGCGCATCAACCGGATCTTCGAGGGATCCACCGAGATCATGCACCTGCTGATCGCCCGTGAGGCCGTCGACACCCACCTGAAGGCGGCCGGCGCCCTCGCCGACGTCGACGCGAAGGCGGGGGCCAAGGCCAAGGCGGCCCTCAAGGCCAGCGGCTTCTACGCGAGGTGGTTGCCCAAGCTGATGGCCGGCAAGGGCATGGCTCCGGGCGCGTACAACGAGTTCGGCCCGCTCGCGAAGCACCTGCGCTTCGTGGAGCGTCGCTCGCGCAAGCTCGCTCGCCAGACGTTCTACGCGATGGGTCGCTGGCAGGCCAAGATGGAGTACAAGCAGGTCTTCCTCGGCCGGATCGTCGACATCGGTGCCGAGCTGTTCGCGATGGCCGCCAGCTGCTCGCGTGCGGAGATGATCCGTCAAGAGGACCCGGAGCGCGGGAAGGCCGCCTACGAGCTGGCCGAGGCGTTCTGCATCCAGTCGCGGCTCCGGATCGAGGAGGCGTTCGGCCGGCTGTGGAACAACTCCGACAACGTCGATCGCCCCCTGTCGGACCGTGTCCTCGACGGCCGCTACAGCTGGCTCGAGACCGGCGTCATCGATGCATCCGAGGGCACCGGCCCGTGGATCGCCACGTGGGAGCCGGGCGAGTCGAAGGTCGACAACGTCCACCGCGCCTATCGCTAAGCGGGTTTGGTCCGAACCCGGACGGGCTGGGACCATGGGTGGATGCCCACCCTGCCGACGACACTGAAGCTTGGCGACCTCGAGGTCCCCGTGCCTGTCGTGCTCGCGCCGATGGCGGGGGTCACCAACGTCGCGTTCCGTGAGCTTTGCGCCGAGCAAGGCGCCGGCCTGTACGTGTGCGAGATGATCACGTCGCGCGGCCTGGTCGAGGGCGACCGCACCAGCCTGCAGATGCTGACGTTCGCCGACAACGAGGCCGTGCGGTCGGTGCAGCTGTATGGCATCGACCCGATCTACATCGGCAAGGCGGTCGAGATCCTGTGCGCCGAGCACGGCGTCGGCCACGTCGACCTCAACTTCGGCTGCCCGGTCCCCAAGGTGACCCGCAAGGGCGGGGGAGCGGCGCTGCCGTGGAAGTCGACCCTGCTCGGCGAGATCCTCACCGCCGCCGTCGACGCGGCCGAGCCGTACGGCGTCCCCGTCACCATGAAGACGCGCAAGGGCATCGACGACGACCACCTCACCTACCTCGATGCCGGCCGCATCGCGCAGGACGCCGGGTGTGCGGCCATCGGGCTGCACGGCCGAACCGCCGCGCAGCACTACTCCGGCCGCGCTGACTGGGACGCCATCGCCGCCCTGAAGGACGCGGTCGACATCCCCGTGCTCGGCAACGGCGACATCTGGGAGGCCGCCGACGCCATGCGGATGATGGAACAGACCGGCTGCGACGGCGTCATCGTCGGACGTGGTTGCCTTGGCCGTCCCTGGCTGTTCCGCGACCTCGCCGCCGCCTTCCATGGTGAGTCGGTGCAGGAGCTGCCGACGCTCGGCGAGGTCTCACAGGTCATGCGGCGGCATGCCGAGCTGCTGGGCGACCACCTCGGTGAGGAGCGCGGATGCATCGAGTTCCGCAAGCACGTCGCCTGGTACCTCAAGGGCTTCGCGGCCGGCTCGATCGTGCGCGAGCGCCTGGGCTCGGTGTCGTCCTACGCCGCCCTCGACGAGCTGCTGACGCTGCTCGACCCGTCCGAGCCCTATCCGACCGACCAGCTGGGCACGCCGCGCGGCCGGCAGGGCACGCCGCGGAAGGTCGTGCTCCCCGACGGCTGGCTGCGCTCGCGTGAGCTGACGGCACCACTTGCTGCCGGCGCCGAGGACGCGACCAGCGGCGGCTGAGCCCACTCCGTCAGGTGCGGGCGTGACGCGCACGGGTGAGCTGCGCGAACGCGATGCGTCGGGCGTCGGCGGCATCGAGGTGCGGACCGTCGGCGTCGACCGGACCACTCGGCGTGTGGATCTCGACCGTTGCCACGTTCAGACGGCGCTGCCACGGTCCCTGCCGCAGCTCGACGGACTGGGTGCGAGCGTGCGGCACGACGTCGGTCGTGCGCTCGAGCCAGCCGGAGCGTGCGACGAAGGCGACGTCGTCGGCGGCCACCCACCGGTACCGCCAGCCGATCGGCGCGAAGGGCCACGACCTCTGGGGAACCGGCACCCGCACGTCCGGGGCCGGCTCGGCGCCGGGTATGAGCTCGTCGATGACGGCTGCCGCAAGCGCCGGGTCGGCGATCGGCAGCAGCGTGGAGCTGATGTCGGAGGAGTCGTCGTTGCCCTGCGACCCGTACCCGGCGACGTCGACCTCCAGCCGTTGCCAGCCGAGTCGCCGCCAGACGTACGGCTCCTCGACCGCGACGCCCTGGACCCGTGCGAACGGGATGCCTTGAGACGTTCGTGAGAGCAGCCCGCGCTCGATGCGGAGCCCGTTGGCGCTGCGCGTGAGTGTGAAGTCCCACTGCCTCAGGACGCGCTTGCCGACGATCTGCCCCAGCCACGTGAGCAGCGGGATGATGCCGCCGAGCAGAGCGATCACCTGGTCGAACCAGATCGCCGCCACCAGGACGCCGACGGTGCCGAGCACGGCGGCCAGGAAGTCGAGCGACAGCACGGTGCCCAGCACCACGCGACCCGGGGACACGTGCGCGATGAGCTCGAGCTCCGGCTCGACGGGGTCGACATCCAGCTCCTCGGCGGTTCGTCCGTGGGCTCGTCCGAGGAGGAGTCGACGCAGCCGTCTGGCGTCGTCGAGCGGGAGGAACCGGAGCGATGATCGTGAGCTCTTGCCGCCGGCCATCTCGATGCGCAGCTCGGCGAGGCCGATGACGCGGGCCAGGAAGGGTTCGGCGATGTCGACGCTCTGGATGCGCTCGTAGGGGATGCGCCGCGACGACTTCTGCAGGATGCCGCTCGTGATGCGCAGCTCGGTGCCGTCGATGAGGTAGCGGGTGAACCACCACGTGAGGAAGCCGAACGTGATGCCGACGACCAGGCCGCCGCCGACGCGCATCAGCACGTCGAGCCAGATCGGCAGGCCGTCCTCGCCGTTGCTGCTGCCGGTGAGCAGCTGTCCGAGCAGGGCCGCCACTGCCGCGCCCGCCCACAGCACGCCCTGGACGAGCCCGGTCAGCGGATGGGTGCGGCTGCCCTGCTGTTCTGCCGCCCGTGGCCCGGCACCCCCGCCGGGCTGTTCTGCCGCCCGTGGCCCGGCACCCCCGCCGGGCTGTTCTGCCACCTGAGGCGCGGCCACGTCGCCGGGAGGTTCAGAGTCCGGCGCCATGGGATTCCCCGAGCTCGGTGAGACGGTTGCGCAGCCGGGTGGCCTCGCCGGCGGGAAGTCCGGGAATCGTGGCGGCCGTCTCGGTGCTGGCCGTGTGGAGCGTGACGCTCGCGATGCCGAACGCGCGGTCGAGGGGACCCGCCTGCACGTCGACGAACTGCATGCGCCCGTACGGCACCGCGACGAGACGGCGGAACATGACCCCGCCGGTGACGAGCAGGTCGTCCTCGTCCTCGGCGTAGCCCCAGCTCGCGGTGTTGCGCGGTGCCCAGGACCACGTCCAGGCGGCGCCGGCCAGTGCCGCGATCGCGACGGCCGCGAACAGGACGGTCAGCAACGTCGGCCCGAGCCGGGTGGCGGCGAGGGCTGCGGTCACGATGCCGATCAGCACGAGCGGCGGGATGGCCAGGATGCGTCGGACCTTCGTGAGCGCGGGCGAGACCCGCTGCCACGGCGCGCCGGGCGGGGCGAACAGGTCTGACGTCACCTGCTCGACCCTACCCGCGCGCCGCGACCCTCAATGCGTGGGCGATCCGCTCTTCTGAGCGCTAGATCGCTGTTGACCCGACGACCTCGCCGGTGGGACACTGGGAGACGCAGTCGTCACTGCAATCCCTCACCATTTCCGGAGGAAATCCATGGCCAAGGCCCTCATTGGTTACGTCGGCGGACCCACCACCGACCAGCTCCGTGAGACGGCCCGTCTGCATCAACGCATTTCTGATCTCGAAGCAGAAGTGCTGCGCCTGAAGATCGAGAACGACGGTCTCCTGAAGACCCTCGCCGAGCGCGTCGACCACGTCACGGCCGACAGCCTGCTCGAACCGCTCGCGCACTGATCCAGACCCGCCTGCACCGCGGGTGCGACGCACGTTGCACCCGTCATGCCGGCATCCCCGGGAACGCCTGCGCCGTCCTCTAGGGTGGCTTCAGGCCCCTGCCGCCCCGCCCCCAAAAGGCACAGTGCCGAGGAGTTGTCGGTGTACCTCAAGAGCCTCACACTTCGTGGGTTCAAGTCCTTCGCGTCCTCCACCACCCTTCAGTTCGAGCCCGGCATCACGTGCGTCGTGGGCCCCAACGGGTCGGGCAAGTCCAACGTCGTCGACGCGCTGTCGTGGGTGATGGGTGAACAGGGTGCCAAGACGCTGCGCGGCGGCAAGATGGAGGACGTCATCTTCGCCGGCACCGCCGGCCGGCCACCGCTCGGCCGCGCCGAGGTCGTGCTCACCATCGACAACACCGACGGCGCGTTGCCGATCGAGTACAGCGAGGTCACGATCTCGCGCACCATGTTCCGCAACGGTGGCTCGGAGTACGCCATCAACGGCACCCAGTGCCGTCTGCTCGACGTCCAGGAGCTGCTCAGCGACTCCGGCATCGGTCGCGAGATGCACGTCATCGTCGGACAAGGCCAGCTCGACTCCATCCTGCGCGCCACGCCGGAAGAACGCCGCGGCTTCATCGAGGAGGCGGCCGGCGTTCTCAAGCACCGCAAGCGCAAGGAGAAGGCGCTGCGCAAGCTCGACGCCACGCAGGGCAACCTCACCCGCCTCCAGGACGTCCTCACCGAGCTTCGCCGCCAGCTGAAGCCGTTGGGCCGGCAGGCCGAGGTCGCTCGCCGTGCCGCCGTCATCCAGGCGGACGCCCGCGACGCGCGGGCGCGTCTGCTCGCTGACGACGTCGTCGCGGCACGCTCGGTCATCGACGAGGAGCTCGCCGACGAGACCGCGCTCAAGGAGCGTCGGGCCTCGGTCGAGCAGGCGGTCGCCGAGGCACGGAACACCGAGACCGAGCTCGAGGAGCACCTCCGGACCGACTCGCCGCGGCTTGCGGCCGCCCAGGAGACCTGGTTCGGACTCTCCGGGCTCCGCGAACGACTGCGCGGCACCGCCGGACTGGCCACCGAGCGCGTGCGGCTGGCCACCGTCGAGGCCGACGTCCAGCGGAGCAGTGGCCGCGATCCCGAGGAGCTCGAGGCAGAGGCCGGACGCGTCCGGGAGCAGCTCGAGCGCATGGCCGCGTCAGTCGCCGAGGCGACCACCGGACTCGAGCAGACCGTCGCCCTCCGCGACGAGGCTGAGGCCGCCTACACCAGCGAGGAACGACGCATCGCCGGTCTGCTGCGCGCAGCGGCCGACCAGCGGGAGGGTCTGGCCCGCCTGCACGGGCAGGTCAACGCCATCAAGAGCCGCGCGGCCGCCGCCGGCGACGAGATCGGGCGCCTCAGCGCCGCTCGCGACGAGGCTGAGCGACGCGGATCCGAAGCCCATCACGCATTCACGGTCCAGGAGAACGAGATCGCGGGACTCAACGCCGGTGAGTCCGGCCTCGATGCCGAGCTCGAAGCGGCCGAGTCCGCCCTCGGGGCCATCGACGACCGGCTCGCCCGGCTCGGCCGCGACATCCATGCCGCCGAGCGAGGTCAGGCCGGACTGGCGGCCCGCAAGGAGGCGCTCGAGCTGGGCCTGGCCCGCAAGGACGGTGCCGGTGCCCTGCTGGCCGCTACCGACGAGATCAGCGGCCTGCTCGGCTCGGTCGCGGCGCTGATGAGTGTGCGTGCGGGCTACGAGACCGCCGTCGCGGCGGCGCTCGGATCGGCCGCGGACGCTGTCGCAGTCGATCATCTGGACCATGCCGTCTCAGCCATGCAGAAGCTCAAGTCCGAGGACCTCGGCCGTGCCGGCATGCTGCTCGGCTGGGGTGTCGGGCCCGGGGCGACAGATGAGCACCGTGACGAGCTCGACGACGCCGACTGGCCGGGGCTGCCCGATTCCGCCACCTACGCGATCGACGTCGTCGACGGACCGGAGTCGCTGCACGGCGCGTTGCGGCGCCTGCTGTTCAAGGTCGCCGTCGTGGACGACCTCGAGAGCGCCAAGCTCCTCGTCTCACAGGCGTCCGACGTCACCGCGGTGACGCGCGAGGGCGACGTCCTGGGCTCGCACTTCGCGGCCGGCGGCTCGGCGTCCACGACCAGCCTGATCGAGGTCAAGGCCGCGATCGAGCAGTCCGAGACCGATCTCGCCGCTGCCGCCCACGCAGTCGAGACCCTGCGCTTCGAACAGCATGCCGCCGAGTCTGAGCGCGTGGAGGCACAGGATCGCGTCGACGCCGCGCTGGGCCGGCTGCATGAGTCCGACGCCGAGATGGCCGCCGTCGCCGAGCAGCTCGGCCACCTCGGCTCCACCGCCCGTGCCGCGCGCGGTGAGTCGGAGCGTCTGGCCGCCGCGATCGCCGCTGCCGAGGAAGCCCGCGAGCGCGACCTGTCCGGGCTCGCCGAGCTCGAGGAGCGGCTCGAGCGCGCCGAGTCGGCACCCGAGGACGAACCCGACACCACCGACCTCGAAGGACTCGCCGAGAAGGCCTCGGATGCCCGACGAGCCGAGACGGAGGCTCGTCTCGCCTTGCGTACCAACGAGGAGCGGGCTCGTGCCCTCGAGAGCCAGGTCGCGGCACTGCTGGAGTCCGCCGAGACCGAGCGCGAAGAGCGCATCCGCGCCCGTGAGCGCCGGGAGCGGCAGATCCGCGAGTCCGAGGCCGCCAAGGCGGTCATCACCGTCGGTGACCTGGTGCTGGCCCGACTCGAGACTTCCATCAAGCAGGCTGCCCGGCGGCGAGCCGACATCGAGACCGCTCGCACCGGGCGCGAGGAGTCGTTGCGCGACATCCGGGCCCGGATGCGCGACCTCGGCGCAGAGCTCGACGGGCTCACCGACTCCGTCCACAAGGACGAGATGGCCCGCGCCGAGCTGCGTCTGCGCATGGAGACGCTCGAAGCGCGGTCGCTCGAGGAGCTCGGGCTCGAGGTCGAAGCCCTCGTCGCCGAGTATGGGCCCGATCAGCTCGTGCCGCCGGTCCTGGAGGCTGATGAAGACGCGGGCGAGGCGCCCGAGCCAGTGCCGTATGACCGAGACGCGCAGACCAAGCGTCTGCGCGCCGCCGAGCGGTCGATGGCGATGCTCGGCAAGGTGAACCCGCTCGCGCTGGAGGAGTTCACGGCCCTGGAGGAGCGCCACCAGTTCCTCTCCGAGCAGCTCGACGACCTCCGCAAGACCCGCCAGGACCTCCTCGAGATCGTCGACGACGTCGACTCGAAGGTGGAGCAGGTCTTCACCGACGCCTGGTACGACGTCGCCGCCGAGTTCGAGGACGTGTTCACGCGGTTGTTCCCGGGTGGCGAGGGAAGGCTCATCCTCACCGACCCACAGAACATGCTCACCACGGGCATCGACGTCGAGGCCCGCCCGCCCGGCAAGAAGGTCAAGCGGCTGTCGCTGCTGTCCGGCGGCGAGCGAGCGCTGGTGGCCGTCACGTTCCTCGTGGCGCTGTTCAAGGCACGGCCGAGCCCGTTCTACATCCTCGACGAGGTGGAGGCCGCGCTCGACGACATCAACCTCGGCCGCCTGCTGGAGATCTACGAGGAGCTGCGCGACAACTCCCAGCTCGTCGTCATCACGCACCAGAAGCGCACCATGGAGGTCGCCGACGCGCTCTACGGTGTCTCGATGCGGAACGACGGTGTCTCGGCCGTCATCAGCCAGCGGCTGCGCGAAGAGGAATCGGCGTGAGCCTGAGCTCCTACCCAGCGACCTACACGATCACCACCCGCTGGGAGGACGAGGACGTCTACGGCCACGTCAACAACGTCGTCTACTACTCCTTCTTCGACACCGCCGTGAACGGCTACCTGATCGAGACCACGGGCGTCGACATCCGCCGGCTCGACGCCTACGGCATCGTCGCCGAGACGAGCTGCCAGTTCCTGCGAGAGCTGCGATTTCCCGGCGACGTCGACGCCGGCCTCAAGGTCACCAAGCTCGGCACGTCCAGCGTGGTCTACGAGATCGGCTTGTTCCAGGGCAACGACGCCGAGCCGGCCGCTGTCGGCCGCTTCGTGCACGTGTACGTGTCCGGTGACGACCGTGCGGTCACGCCGATTCCCGACGTGATCCGCACCGTGCTCGAGCCGCTCGCCTGATCCCTCAGCTCGTGCGGACGGCGATGCCGGGATAGCTCACGACCAGGCCGGAATCGTCATAGGTCAGCTGACACCTGAAGTCGAAGGCGGGGGACTCGTAGTCGTACACCTCCCGCCCCTCTTCGTCCGGGAGTCGTTCATAGGTCTGCTCGAGTCGTTCGACCGAGAGATCCAGGGCACGCACGTAGGCCGCAGGTGCAGACAGGCGCTCGCCGACTTCCAGGCCCAGGCGATGTGCGGGGAAGGCGTTGGTCATGGCGGAGGACTCGAGGTCGACGTCGAGGCAGCCATCCAGCTTCGGCGCGGGAATGCCGTTGACGCGCCAGTGCCCGTACTCGTCCGCATCGAGCGTGGTCGCCCGAGTTCCGTCGACCGTTCGGTTCCCGACGCGGGCACTTCGCGTCACCCAGTCGTCGCCCACGTCGATCTGATACTCGACCAGCCAGGAATGGCCATCCTCGACGGCGGCCGTCCACCCCTCGATGTGGTGACTGTCGCGAACCTGCGTGAAGTACACGACCTCGAACCCGGAGCGCGCTTCTTCGTGCAGCCAGGTGGCGGACCGTGGCGGCGGCGCGAAGGACATGGCTGCATTCTTCCGCAGAGCGGCTTGCATAGGGTGGGCGCGTGACCACGCTCGTGCTTTTACTCCTCATCGCCGCCGGCGTGCTCGTCCTCGGCGGCGGCATCGCCTTCGTCGTCGCACGCGGCCGCCGCGAGGTGCCGCCTCCAGACGCCCTCGACGCGATCACCGAGGAGGAGATCGAGCACCCGGAGCATCCCGAGGCGCATCTCGAGGACGAGTCGGGACGGGAAACGACGACGATCGAACGGCCCGAAGCCGCGGATGGGCGCCTCGTCCGTCTCCGTGCCCGGCTGGCCAGGTCTCAGGGTTCGCTCGGCAAGGGTCTGCTCGCGGTGCTCAGCCGCGGTGACCTCGACGACGCGGCATGGGAGGAGCTCGAGGACACCCTGCTCGCGGCGGACGTGGGTGTCGGGCCGACCACCGAGCTGGTCGACAAGCTCCGCACCCGCGTGCGCGTCGAGGGCATCGACGACCCTGAGCGGGCGAAGGCGGCGTTGCGCGACGAGCTCGTCGGCCTGGTGGGCCTCGAGCTCGACCGCTCCTTGGCAGTGACGGGCACCGGCGGCAAGCCCGGCGTGGTGCTCGTGGTCGGGGTGAACGGCACGGGCAAGACCACGACGGTCGGACGCCTGGCCCGGGTGCTCGTGGCTGACGGCAAGAGCGTGGTGCTCGGCGCCGCTGACACGTTCCGCGCCGCCGCGGCCGACCAACTGCAGACGTGGGGCGAGCGAGTCGGTGTCCACACCGTCCGCGGCCCCGAGGGTGGCGACCCGGCCAGTGTCGGCTTCGAGTCCGTCCAGAAGGGCATCGACGACGGCACCGACGTCGTCCTGGTCGACACCGCCGGCCGCCTGCACACGAAGGCCGGGCTGATGGACGAGCTCGGCAAGGTCAAGCGGGTCGTGGAGAAGCAGGCGCCGGTCACCGAGGTGCTGCTCGTCATCGATGCGACCACCGGCCAGAACGGACTCGCCCAGGCACGCGTGTTCGCCGAGGTCGTCGACGTGACGGGCATCGTCCTCACCAAGCTCGACGGCACCGCCAAGGGGGGCATCGTCGTGGCTGTGCAGCGCGAGCTCGGCGTGCCCGTGAAGTTCGTGGGGCTCGGCGAAGGCGCCGACGACCTCGCCCCGTTCGACGCCGAGGAGTTCGTCGACGCACTCCTCGGCTGACGCGCAGCGAGTGGCGCATCTAGGACCGCGAGTGGCGCAAATCCGCGGGACACGCCGTCTCAGAAGAGCCAGACTGCGCCACTCGCGGTCGGGTTTGCGCCACTCGGCGTAACACGCTGTTTACGTGCCGCCGACATTCGTGACGCGGCTGCAACATCCGGGAGCCGGAACCGAAACCCGCCGGCACCAGTGTGATCTCCGAAGCGGCGTGTCCCAAACCCGGGAACACAGTGCGTCGCAGCTCTCGACAACCGGAGGTTTCATGGATACCGGCGATACCGCCTGGATCTTGGCCAGCTCGGCCCTGGTCCTGCTCATGACACCAGGTCTCGCGTTCTTCTACGGAGGCATGGTGCGCGCCAAGAGCGTGCTCAACATGATGATGATGAGCTTCATCGCCCTGGCCATCGTGCCGGTGCTGTGGGTGCTCTACGGCTACTCGTTCTCGTTCAGCCCTGGAGGCAACCGCTGGCTCGGTGGCTTCGAGCGACTCGGCCTCGACAACATCTCAGCGGCCACGGCGTACGGCACTCTGCCGGAGTACGTGTTCGTCGCCTTCCAGCTGATGTTCGCGATCATCACGGTCGCGCTGATCAGCGGTGCGATCGCCGACCGCGCCAAGTTCTCGGCCTGGTCGGTCTTCGTCGTCATCTGGATGACCGTCGTCTACTTCCCGGTTGCGCACTGGGTGTTCGACTTCGGCGACAACGGCGGCTGGATCGCCACCAAGCTGGAGGCGTTCGACTTCGCCGGCGGAACGGCCGTGCACATCAACGCCGGTGCCGCGGGTCTGGCCCTGGCACTGGTGCTCGGCAAGCGAGTCGGCTGGAAGCGTGATCCGATGCGTCCGCACAACCTGCCGTTCGTGCTGCTCGGCGCAGGCCTGCTGTGGTTCGGCTGGTTCGGCTTCAACGCCGGTTCCGCCGTGGGCTCCAACGGGCTCGCCGGACTCGCCTTCGTCAACACCGCGGTCGCCACGGCTGCCGCGATCATCGGCTGGCTCCTCGTCGAGGTCGTCAAGGAGGGCAAGGGCACGTCACTCGGCGGCGCCTCGGGTGCAGTGGCCGGTCTGGTCGCCATCACCCCCGCCTGCGGCACCCTGTCGCCGGTCGGCTCGATCGCGCTCGGTCTCGTGGCCGGTGCCATCTGCGCCTGGGCGGTCAGCCTGAAGTTCAAGCTCGGGTTCGACGACTCGCTCGACGTGGTGGGCATCCACCTGGTCGGCGGTCTGATCGGCACGCTCCTGATCGGCATCCTCGCCACCAAGACGAACGCCGGTGGCGTCGACGCGGCCGGCCTGTTCTACGGCGGCGACGCGAGCCAGCTGGTCAAGCAGGCCATTGCGGCCGGCGCTGTCCTGGCCTACTCGTTCGTGCTGACGTACATCATCGGCAAGCTGATCGACGTGACCATCGGGTTCCGGGTCGACGAGGAGACCGAGGTCTCCGGCATCGACCAGACCGAGCACCTCGAGACCGCGTACGACTACGCCGGTTCCGGCAGTTCCACCATGAAGACGGGAGTCTGATCGATGAAGCTCGTGACAGCGGTCATCAAGCCGCACAAGTGGGAGGACGTCCGCGAGGCGCTCGCAGCAGCCGGAGTGGCCGGCATGACGGTCACCGAGGCCAGCGGGTACGGCCAGCAGAAGGGTCACACCGAGGTCTACCGCGGCGCGGAGTACGACGTGTCGCTGGTGCCGAAGATCCGCCTCGAGGTGGTCGTCGACGACGGTGACGTCGACGCGGTCGTCTCGACCATCACCGGCGCTGCCCAGACCGGCAAGATCGGCGACGGCAAGGTCTGGGTCGTCGCGGTCGACTCGGTGGTGCGGGTCCGCACCGGCGAGACGGACGAGGCGGCGCTCTGACCCACCGCACGACGACGATGCGCACCGGAACGGTCCCGGTGCGCATCGTCGCGTGCAACCGGTAGTCTCCGGGCGCATAACTCCCATCTGAACGGAGTCCATCGATGGACACAGGCGATACCGCATGGATGCTGGCGTCGACGGCTCTCGTGATGCTGATGGTCCCGGGGCTTGCGTTCTTCTACGGCGGCATGGTCCGCGCGAAGAGCGTCCTCAACATCATGATGATGGTGATGTACGCGATGGCGATCACGACCGTCGTCTGGTTCCTCTGGGGCTACTCGGGTGCGTTCGGCGACGACATCGGCGGCGGACTGCTGGGCGGCGGCGAGTCCCTCGGGCTCAAGAACATCACCCTCGAGACCCTGTCCGGCACCCACCCGACCTACATCTTCATCGTCTTCCAGATGCTGTTCTGCGTCGTCACGATCGGTCTGGTGGCGGGCGCCATCGCCGACCGCGCCAAGTTCTCGGCCTGGATGCTCTTCGTGCCGCTGTGGGTCACGCTCGTCTACGTCCCCGTCGCGCACTGGGTCTTCGCCTTCGACGGCGACACCACGAAGGGCGGATGGATCGCGAACCAGCTGGGGGCGTTCGACTTCGCCGGAGGTACCGCGGTCGAGGTCAACTCGGGCATGTCGGCGCTCGCCCTGGCCCTCATCGTCGGTCGGCGTGTCGGCTGGCGGCGTGAACCGTTCCGTCCGCACAACCTCCCCGCGGTGCTGCTCGGCGCCGGCCTGCTGTGGTTCGGCTGGTACGGCTTCAACGCCGGATCGGCCCTGGCCGCGAACGGCACAGCCGCCGTCGCCCTCATCAACACCACCGGCACGGCCACGGCCGCCATGCTCGGCTGGATGGCGGTGGAGATCCTGCGCGACAAGAAGGCCACCAGCTTCGGCGCAGCCTCCGGCGCGATCGCCGGCCTGGTCGCCGCAACGCCGTCGTGCGGCACGGTGTCCCCACTCGGCTCGCTCGTCGTCGGCCTCGTGGCCGGTGCGGTGTGTGCGTGGGCGATTGGCGTCAAGTACCGGCTCGGGTACGACGACTCGCTCGACGTGGTGGGCGTCCACTTCGTCGGTGGCGTCGTCGGCATGGTGATGATCGGCTTGCTCGCCACCCAGGCGAACGTCGACAACCTCGGCTTCGGTTCGGCCGGGTTGTTCTACGGCGGAGGTCTGGAACAGATGGGCAAGCAGATCGTGGCCGTGGTGGCCGTGATGGTGTTCGCGTTCGTCGTCACATGGGTCATCGCTAAGTTGATCGACATGACCATCGGATTCCGGGTCGACGAGGAGATCGAGGTCTCCGGCATCGATCAGGCCGAGCACCTAGAGACGGCGTACGACAACATCGGCGGCGGATCTCTTCAGACGGGAGCATGACATGAAGCTCGTGACCGCGGTCATCAAGCCGCACAAGTGGGAAGACGTCCGCGAGGCGCTCGGGGCCACCGGCATCGCCGGCATGACCGTCACCGAGGCCAGTGGCCACGGCCAGCAGAAGGGCCATACCGAGGTCTATCGCGGCGCGGAGTACGAAGTGACGCTGGTGCCGAAGATCCGCTTCGAGGTGGTCGTCGACGACGCCGATGCCGAGTCGGTCGTCTCGACCATCGCGTCCGCCGCCCGCACGGGCAAGATCGGCGACGGCAAGGTGTGGGTCGTTCCGGTCGAGTCGGTGGTGCGGGTTCGCACCGGCGAGACCGACGAGTCCGCGCTGTAGCGAGTGCCCGACACCCCTCCTGCCAATCTCGCGGAGCAGCGCAGCCACCGCGCGCTCGAGGCCGACCGGCTGCTCCGGGGCTTGTTCACCGAAACGGTGGGTACTGGCGGGGACCCTCGTGAGGGTCAAGGGCTCGCCCTCGTCGCGGTCGGCGGGTACGGCCGTTCGGAGCTGTCTCCCGCCAGCGACCTCGATGTCGTCCTTCTGCACGATCCGGAGGTGCCCGAGGAACGGGTGAGGGAGGTCGCTGAGTCGATCTGGTACCCGCTGTGGGACCGCGGGGTCGCTCTCGACCACTCGGTGCGTGACACCGTGCAGATGCGCGAGGCGGCTGCACTCGACCACCGTGCTGCCACCGGGATGCTCGACGCCCGCACGGTGGCCGGCGATGCCGGACTCGTGCTAGCGCTCCGCTCCGAGGTGCTGGCCGACTGGCGCCGTGACGCTCGGCGTCGTCTGGCCGAAGTGCGGGAGGCGCGCGAGGCCCGGATCGCCAGGTCCGGCTGGGTGGCCCACTCGTCCGTCCCCGACCTCAAGGAGTCAGGCGGCGGGCTGCGCGACGGAGTGATGATGCGTGCACTCGTCGCCACGTGGCTGGTCGACGTGCCGCACGGGGAGTCCGAGGGCCTCAGGTCCGCGCTGCTCGACGTCCGAGACGCCTTGCACGAGGTATCTGGCCGCCGGTTCGAGAAGCTCGACCACGACCACATCGTCGACGCGGCCCGGTTCCTCGGCCGCGAGCCGGAGGACGTCGAGCTGCAGACCCGCAACATCGGCCGGCGCCTGGCTCATCTCGCCGCCCTCGCCTGGCGACGCGTCGACGACGTACTGGAGTCCCGGCCCACCACGATCACGACGTCCGGACCCGTCGTCTCTCCACTCGCCGACGGAGTCGGACGGCTCGACGACGAGGTCATCGTCATGCGGGACGCCGATCCGCGGGTCGACCCCGAGGTCGCCCTGCGTGCCGCGGCTGAGGCGGCCCTGGCCGGACTGCTGCTCGGATCGAACACCGCGACCCATCTCGCAGACACCCTCGGCGAGCTGCCGGAGCCTTGGGCGGCGAGCGCGACGCGCACCCTCGTCGACCTGCTCACGTCGGGCCCGGGTCTGGTGCCGGTGTGGGACGAGCTCGACTACGCCGGCGTCATCGACCACTGGCTTCCCGAGTGGGCCGACATCCGGCTGCGGGGCTCGTCGTCGCCGGTGCACCGCTACACCATCGACCGGCACAGCATCGAGACGTGCGTCAAGGCGGCCGAGGTCGTTCGCGACGTCGACCGTCCCGACCTGCTGGCCGTGGGTGCCCTGCTGCACGACATCGGCAAGGGCCGCACCGGCGACCACAGCGAGGTCGGCGACGACATGGCGGTCGACATCGCGACGCGGTGGGGGTTCACGGAGAGCGACGCCCGCACGATCGGACGGCTGGTGCGCTGGCATCTGCTGCTCCCGAACATCGCCACGCGCCGCGACATCGAGGACCCGTCCACCGCGGCGAACGTCGCCGAGATCGTGGGATCCGCTTCGTTCCTCGACCTGCTGGCGGCGCTCACCCAGGCCGATGCCCGCGCCACCGGCCCGTCGGCGTGGTCGTCCTGGCGGCGGGGGCTTGTGCAGGGCCTCATCGCCAAGGTTCGCGAGGTTCTCGCCGGTGACGTCGGCATGGCTCCTGAGTCCTACGAGGGGTGGCCGGCCACTGTCCCGATGCCCGAGATCGGATCGATCGGGGCCGACGACGTCAAGCTGGACGTCGAGAACCACCGCGGCGGTTCCTTGCTGACGTTCGTGACGCGCGATCGGCCCGGTGTCATGGCCGGCATCGCCGGCGGGCTCGCGCTCCTGGGTCTGGAGATCCGGTCTGCGCGTACTGCCACGGAGGGTGATGCGGCGGTGTCGCTGTGGGAGGTCACCCGGCCCGACGTCGACGTCGCCAAGGTGCGTGAGCGGACGCGGCCCGTGCTCGCGGGTGAGATCGACCTCGCCGCGCGTCTCGCTCTGGCCCCGGAGCACGATGACGTCCCGGCACGCGTCACCGTGCTGCCCCAGCGCTCGGAGACGGCGACGCTGCTCGAAGTGCGTGCCCACGATCGTCGCGGCCTCGTCTGGACCGTGTGCGACGCGATCACCCAGCTGGGCCACTCCATCCGGTCCGCCCACCTCTCGACCTACGGCGCCGAGGCGCGCGACGTGTTCTACGTCGTCGACACCTCGGGGGAGCCGTTGGGCGATGACGATGCCGAGCAGATGCGCGCCGCCGTCGAGACCGCTCTGACCTGACCGGTTAGGCTGGAACGACGCCGCCAGCCCATAGATTTCGAGGATCCCAGCAGCCCATGTTCGACACCCTGCAAGACCGTCTGCAGACCGCGTTCAAGAACCTCCGTGGCAAGGGTCGGCTGTCCGAGGCCGACATCGACACGACGGCACGCGAGATCCGCGTCGCCCTGCTCGATGCCGACGTCGCCGTGTCCGTGGTCCGCGACTTCATCGACCGGATCAAGGAGCGTTCGCTCAGCGCCGAGGTGAGCGGCGCGCTCAACCCGGCGCAGCAGGTCATCAAGATCGTCAACGAGGAGCTCGTCGGCATCCTCGGCGGCGAGACACGACGCATCCGGTTCGCCAAGAACCCCCCGACGGTCATCATGCTCGCGGGCCTGCAGGGCTCCGGAAAGACCACGCTGGCCGCCAAGCTGGGGCACTGGCTGCGCGAGCAGGGCAAGAGCCCGATGCTGGTGGCCGCCGACCTTCAGCGGCCCAACGCCGTCAACCAGCTGCAGGTGGTGGGAGAGCAGGCCGGCGTCACGGTCTTCGCGCCCGAGCCGGGCAACACTGGATCTTCGCCTGACGGCGAGGGGGGCGTGGGAGACCCGGTCAAGGTCGCCCGCGACGCGATCGACGAGGCGCGTCGCACTCTTCACGACGTCGTCGTGGTCGACACCGCGGGCCGACTCGGCATCGACGCCGAGCTGATGCAGCAGGCGTCCGACATCCGCGATGCCGTCGATCCCGACGAGGTGCTGTTCGTCATCGACTCGATGATCGGCCAGGACGCGGTACAGACCGCCGAGGCCTTCCTCGAGGGCGTCGACTTCACCGGTGTCGTCCTCACCAAGCTCGATGGTGACGCCCGCGGTGGCGCGGCCCTGTCGGTTCGCTCGGTCACCGGGCGTCCGATCATGTTCGCGTCGACCGGTGAGAAGCTCGCCGACTTCGACGCCTTCCACCCCGACCGCATGGCGTCGCGCATCCTCGACATGGGCGACATGCTCACGTTCATCGAGCAGGCCGAGAAGGCCTTCGACGCCGAGCAGGCCGCGAAGGACGCCGAGAAGCTCATGGGTGGCTCGTTCACCCTCCACGACTTCCTCCAGCAGATGGAAGCCATGGCCAAGATGGGCTCGATGTCCAAGGTCATGGGCATGCTCCCCGGAATGGGTCAGTACAAGGAGCAGCTCGACAACTTCGACGAGCGCGAGGTCGACCGGATCAAGGCGATCATCTTGTCGATGACGCCGTCCGAGCGCGACGACCCGAAGATGATCGACGGCTCGCGCCGGTCCCGAATCGCCAAGGGCTCGGGCACCGAGGTGCGCGACGTCAATCAGCTGGTCGACCGGTTCTTCGCGGCTCGCAAGATGATGCAGCAGATGGGCAAGGGCGGCGGCATGCCGGGCATGCCCGGCATGGGCGGGATGCCCGGACTTCCCGGGCCCGGCAAGCGGGCCGGTGCCCGCCAGAAGCCGCAGAAGAAGAAGGGCAAGCGCGGCTCGGGCAATCCGGCCAAGCGCGCGGCCCAGGAGAAGGCGGCTGCAGCACGGGATTCCGGCGCTGGCGGGGCCGGCGCATTCGGCTTCGACCAGGGCGTCGAGGAGGAGTTCGAGATCCCCAAGGAGCTCCGCGATCTGATGTGAGCCGGGGCGTGCCCGGAGTAGCCTGCTCGAATGCCCCGATTGATCACGTTCCTGCTCGGAGTCGGCATCGGCCTGGCCGGTGACGCGTGCCATGTGGTGTCCGGCACCACGGTCTACACCTCTGGCATCCCGACGATCTGGAAGAGCGAGCTCTGGTTCCCGCTCGTCGTCGGTCTGGCCGTGCTGGCTGCCGCCGAGGTCGGGCATCGCGCGGGACTGCCCGGACGCCCGCGTGGGGTCAACGACGTCGTCATCGGCGCCGCAGTCGTCCTGGCCCTGTACGCGTTGACGGCCGCGCTGCGCGGCCAGCCGGCCACGGTCTCGGTCGTCCTGTGCGCCGCGATCGCCGTGGCCGTGTGGGCATGGTGGGATCCGTCGGCCCAGGCATTCGGCATCGCTGTAGCAGCCGCCGTCCTGGGCCCGGTCGCCGAGATGATCGTGGCCGACTACGCCAGCGACTCCGACGGGCTGTTCGGCGTCGCGCCCTGGCTGCCGTGTCTCTACTTCGCCGCCGGAGCCGTGGCGAGCGGCGTCCTCGGAGCCCTGACCCGGACCCGGGCGGAGGCCGAGCCGTTGACCACGGCGGGTTGAATGGCCGACATGGAGTCCGTTCGATTCGACGTCGACGATGCCGTCTGCACCATCACGCTCGACCGCCCTGAGCGCCGCAACGCCGTCGACGGGCCGATGGCCGCCGAGCTGCTCGACGCCTTCCACACGTTCGAGGAGGACGACGACCTGGCGGTGGCCGTCCTGCACGGAGCCGGCGGCACGTTCTGCGCCGGCGCCGACCTGACCTCCGTCAGTGACGAGTCGCGTCGGCACGTGCTCGACCCGATGGGGCTCGGTGACGGGCCGATGGGACCGAGCCGCATGGCGCTGTCCAAGCCGGTCATCGCGGCGGTCTCCGGCCACGCCGTCGCCGGAGGCCTCGAGCTCGCCCTCCTGGCCGACATGCGGGTCGCCGAGGAGGACGCCGTGTTCGGCGTGTTCTGCCGACGCTGGGGCGTCCCACTGATCGATGGCGGCACGGTGCGGCTGCCGCGCATCATCGGTCAAGGCCGTGCACTCGACATGATCCTCACCGGTCGACCCGTCGACGCGCACGAGGCGCTGTTGATGGGCCTGGCCAACCGTGTCGTGCCGGTGGGGGAGTCACTGACGGTCGCCCACGATCTTGCCGAGCAGATCGCCGCCTTCCCGCAGATGTGCGTCCGCGTCGACCGCGACTCCAGCTATCGCCAGTGGGACCTTCCACTCGACGCGGCACTGCGCAGCGAGGGCGCCGCGGGCGTGCCGGTCATCATGGCCGAGGGCGTGGACGGTGCGCAGCGCTTCGTCGAGGGCGCGGGACGTCACGGACTGTTCTGACCGGGTTTGGTCGCCGTCTGGCGTTCTGGCAGAATGACCCATTGCGTCTGGATGCGTGAGGGCCCTCTCACCCGCACCGTCCGGCCCACCGGCTTCGCCGGCTCGCGTCCCCACACGGCCCGGCACGTCACCACCACTGAACTCAAGGAGACACCACACTCGTGGCAGTCAAGATTCGACTCAAGCGCATCGGCAAGATCCGCACGCCGTTCTACCGCATCGTCGTCGCCGACTCGCGCAAGAAGCGCGACGGTCGCGTGATCGAGGAGATCGGCACCTACAACCCCAAGACCGAGCCCTCCACCATCTCGGTCGTGTCCGAGCGCGCGCAGTACTGGCTGGGCGTCGGCGCCCAGCCCACCGAGGCCGTGGCCGCGATCCTGAAGCTCACCGGCGACATCGGTGGCCAGGCGAGCGTCAAGGAGCCCGAGCCCAGGCCCGACAAGGCCGCCCTGTTCGACGCGGCGCTCAAGGAGATCCACGCCGAGCCCAAGGCCGCCAAGAAGCCCGCCCAGAAGAAGGCACAGCAGGCTGCCCCGGCGGCCGACGACGCTGCGGCCGACGAGCCCAAGGCCGAGAAGAAGCCGAAGGCCGAGAAGAAGCCCGCCAAGGACGCCAAGGCTGACGAGAAGCCTGCGGAGGACGCCAAGGCTGACGAGAAGCCTGCGGAGGACGCCAAGGCTGACGAGAAGCCTGCGGAGGAGGCGAAGGCTGACGAGAAGCCCGCTGAAGAGGCGAAGGCTGACGAGAAGCCCGCGGACGAGGCCAAGGCTGACGAGAAGCCCGCCGACGAGGCCAAGGCCGATGAAGCTCCCGCCGAAGAGGCCAAGACTGACGAGGCCAAGGCCGACGAGAGCAAAGAGGCCTGACCGTGGCTGATCCCACGCTCGACGTCATCGAGCACCTGGTCGCCGGCATCGTCGAGCATCCGGACGACGTCGACGTGCGCGCCAAGCAGACGCGTCGCGGTGAGCTGTTCGAGGTCAGGGTCAATCCCGACGACCTCGGCAAGGTGATCGGACGCCAGGGCCGCACCGCCACGGCCATCCGCAAGGTCACGGGCGCCATCGCCGGCGGCGGCACGCGCATCGACTTCGTGGACGTCGATCGTCAGCGCTAGCCCGGCGGGGGTGCCGGGCCGCGGGCGGCAAGGAGGGACAGTGCTTGTCGTCATAGGACGGATCAAGCGGGCCCACGGCATCAAGGGCGAGCTCGGCGTCGAGATCCGGACCGACGAGCCTGAGCGCAGGTTCGCGACAGGCACGTCGGTGACCTGCGGCGACCGGACTCTCACCATCTCCTCGAGCCGTCGGCACTCAGGGCGCCTGCTGGTGACCTTCCGCGAGGTGTCCGACCGCACGGCCGCCGAGCAGCTGCACGGACGCCTCATCGAGGTGGATGTCGACCCGTCGGAGCGCCCCGACGACCCTGACGAGCTCTACGACCACCAGCTGATCGGCCTGCAGGTGCGGGACTCCGACGACACGGTCGTCGGCACGGTCTCGGCCGTCATGCACGGGTCGGCGCAGGACACCCTGGTCGTCGACGCCGCCGCGGACGAGGTCCTGATCCCGTTCGTGCAGGCGCACGTGCCGGTCGTCGACCTCGCCGAAGGATTTGTACGCCTGGCCGGCGTCCCCGGGCTGCTCGACCCCGAGGCGGTGGACAGCTGATGCGGATCGACGTCATCTCGATCTTCCCCGACTACCTCGACCCGCTGTCGCTGTCGTTGCCCGGCCGGGCGCGGGAGGCGGGCCTGCTCGACGTGACCACCCATGACCTGCGCGACTGGACCCACGACGTCCACCGCACCGTCGACGACACCCCGTACGGCGGCGGTGCCGGCATGGTGATGCGTCCCGAACCCTGGGGTGAGGCACTCGACGCCGTCGCCACCGACGACTGCGTCGTCGTCGTGCCGACCCCGTCGGGCACCCCGTTCACCCAGGCAGCCGCCGAGCGGTTGAGCGGTGAGCAGCACCTCGTGTTCGCCTGCGGCCGCTACGAGGGCATCGATCAGCGCGTGCTCGACCACGCGGCCGCACACTGGCGCGTCGAGGAGATCTCACTGGGCGACTTCGTGCTCAACGGCGGCGAAGTGGCCGCGCTCGCCATCATCGAGGCGATCGTTCGCCTGCTGCCCGGCTTCATGGGAAACCCGGAGTCGCTCACCGAGGAGTCGCACGGGGCTGACGGACTGCTCGAGTACCCCGTGTACACGAAACCGGCCTCCTGGCGCGGCCTCGACGTGCCCGACATCCTCCTGTCCGGCCACCACGAGCAGATCGCCGCCTGGCGTCGTGAGCAGGCTCGCGCCCGCACCGCCGAGCGTCGCCCCGACCTCCTGCCCTAGCTGCTCGCGATTTCGTCCGCTCCGGGCCGGTATGGCAAGATGGATCCTCGGCGCAGGACGGTTCTGCCACAGGGGAATCGCCATGGAGCGCCGAGTCATCCCACACGTGAACATCCGTGGGTGACCTGTGGCACCGGCGAGGAGTAGATCATGGCCAACGTTGTCGACCAGGTGGCGAGCGAATCGCTACGCGACGACCTTCCCGAGTTCCGCGCGGGCGACACGCTCAAGGTGCACGTCAAGGTCATCGAGGGCAACCGCTCTCGTGTCCAGGTGTTCCAGGGTGTCTGCATCAAGCTGCAGGGCTCCGGAGTCGGACGCACCTTCACGGTCCGCAAGGTCAGCTTCGGCGTCGGTGTCGAGCGCACGTTCCCGCTGCACACCCCGATCATCGACAAGATCGAGGTCGCGACGCGTGGTGACGTACGCCGGGCCAAGCTCTACTACCTCCGCACCCTGCGCGGCAAGGCGTCCAAGATCAAGGAAAAGCGCGAGGACTGAGTGGATCCCACGGTGTTGCGCTGTGGTCCCGTTGCCGTCACTCGCTAGGCTCCTCAGGTGAGCGACACCGAGAAGCGGCAGCTGCCGGTCTGGCAGGAGTCGATTCTTCTCGTGGTCACCGCGATGGTGATGGCGGTCGTCGTCAAGGCGTTCTTCCTCCAGGCCTTCTACATCCCGTCGGAGTCGATGGAGCCCACGATGCTCGTCGACGACAAGATCCTCGTCGAAAAGGTCTCCTACTGGGGTGGTCAACCCGACCGCGGCGACATCGTCGTGTTCGACGATCCCGGCGGCTGGCTGAACGCGGCTGAGTCCCGCCAGGCGAGCAACCCGGTCCAGCGCGGGCTCGAGGTCGTGGGGCTGTTCCCGACCGGCGGCCACCTCATCAAGCGCGTGGTCGGAGTCGGCGGCGACGCGATCAAGTGCTGCGACGGCACCGGCCACATCATGGTCAACGGAACAGCCCTCGACGAGCCGTACCTGCAGGACGCCGACGCCAACGCCAACCAGACGTTCGACGTCGTGGTGCCCAAGGACCACCTCTGGGTCATGGGCGACAACCGCGGCAACTCCGCCGACTCCCGCATGCACATGGGCGACCCCGGCGGCGGCTTCATCGACGAGAACGCCGTGGTGGGCAAGGCCTGGCTGCGGGTCTGGCCACTGTCTCGTCTGGGCTTCATGCAGGGCCCCGACTCATTCGATGCCGTCCAGGACCGCTGAGGGCGCAGCCATGACCTCCTTCGCCCCAGGGATCACGGTTCGGCGCGACGCCGGTCTGTACGGCTACGAACGAGCCCTGGCCAAGCGTGGACTCCACCCGGTGGCCGGCGTTGACGAGGCGGGGCGGGGTGCCTGCGCCGGGCCCCTGGTCGCCGCTGCCGTCGTCCTGGAGCGCCCCATCCCTGGCCTCGCCGACTCCAAGCTGCTCACCGAGAAGAGGCGCGAGGCCTGCTACGACCTGATCTGCCAACGAGCAGTCGACCTGGCCGTCTGCATCATCGAGGCCCAGGACTGCGACCGCATCGGCCTGCACCGCGCCAACATCATGGCCTTGCGCCGTGCGCTCGCACGGCTCGAGGTCCGCCCTGGCTACGTGCTCACCGACGGCTTCCCGGTCGACGGTCTCGGCGTACCCGGCTTGGCCGTCTGGAAGGGCGACCAGGTGGCCGGCTCGATTGCCGCGGCGTCAGTCGTGGCCAAGGTGACGCGCGACCGGATGATGGTGCAGATGCACGACCAGTACCCCGACTACGACTTCGCCACGCACAAGGGCTACGTCACCGACCTGCACAACGCGAGGCTCCGTGAGCACGGGCCCTGTGCGGAGCACCGGCGTTCGTTCGTGAACGTCCGAGGCCATGTCGACGCTCGCGCGATTCTGGATGTGGAGACCGATGAGTTCTGAAGACCTCGAACAGTACGAGTCCGACATGGAGCTGGCGCTCTACCGCGAGTACCGCGACGTCGTCGGCATCTTCAAGTACGTCGTCGAGACCGACCGCCGGTTCTACCTGTGCAACGCCGTCGACGTGAAGGTGCGCTCCGAGACCGGTGACGCCTACTTCGAGGTCTCCCTCACCGACGCCTGGGTCTGGGACATCTACCGTCCGGCCCGGTTCGCCAAGAACGTCAAGGTGCTCACGTTCAAGGACGTCAACGTGGAGGAGCTCCAGGACTCCGACGTCAAGCTGCCGCCCGCCACCTGATCGTCACCGTGGCCCGGTGGTGGCGCGCACGATGTGGTTGCGATCGATGCCCGCGGCCGGACTGACGCCTTCGAACGAGCTCGGCAGCAACAGCTCGGCGTGGTCGAACCCGGCTGTCCACAGTGCCTCGATGGCGTCCTGCTCGCTGTCGAAGTGCAGGTAGACGTTGCCCCGCACGAATGCCGTGATCAGGAACTTCGCCGTCGCGGTGACCGCGCCCGGCGCCTGGTCGAGGTGGAGGTCCGACAGGTACAGCCCACGGGGGAAGCGGTGGAGGATGGTGGCGACGGAGCTCCACAGGGTCACGACGTCCGACATCGGGAAGTAGTTGATGAGACCTTCGGTGATGATGGCCGTTCCCTGGTCCGGATCCAGCTCGTCGGCGAGGGCATCGAGGGAGCTCGGGCCGGTCGGCTCGAATGCATCGAGCACGCGAACGCGGTGGCCCGGGCCCATCAGCTCGGCGCGGGTGAGGAGCTCCTCCTTGCGCCGCGTCATACCCGGCAGGTCGGTCTCGACGTACGTGAGGTCGGAGCCGTAGCGCGATGAGAACCGCCACCCGCGGGGTGACAGACCGGCGGCGATCTCGACGACCTGGGAGATCTCACCGGCATCGATCGCGCGCTCGAGCAGCGTGTCGATGGAGTGATGGCGGGCGAGCAGCAAGGCGTCGAGGTCGGGCGCACCAAGAAGTGACGCTGCTCGACGCGGGCCAACCAGGCCGGTCCACAGTGCCGAGCCAGCGAAGGTCGCGAAGGCCGGGTGGGACAGGCCGTTGCGACGCCAGACCGTGCCGGTGTAGAGCGCGGTCGGACTGATCGCGGCATCCGTCCGACGAAACATGCAGCGAGGCTATCTGGCGGTCTCCCATCCACACGCCGGCGATGCCCGTCGATCTCCACAGCCCGGAGACGATCGCTGTCGGCGGCGACGTGGCCTCGTGAGGGTGGCTCCATGACGTATGAGCGCAACCGTGCCCTCGGCATCTACGGCGAGCGGGTCGCCGCCGCGCATCTGCGGTCCCTCGGCATGGTCGTGCTCGCCCGCAACTGGCGGTGTCGCTTCGGCGAGATCGACCTGGTCGCGCGCGACGGCTCCACGTTGGTCATCTGCGAGGTCAAGACCCGCACGAGCTCGTCGCACGGCACGCCCAGCGAGGCGGTGCTCGGACGCAAGGCCACGCGGCTGCGCCGGCTCGCGGCCTACTGGCTCGAGGTCCACGACGTCGAGCCGGTGGCCGTGCGCATCGACGTCGTGTCGGTCGTCGTCCCGTCCCGCGGCGCGCCGCATGTCGAGCGCGTGGCCGGGGTCGCCTGATGTCGGCCACTCACGCGGTGACGCTCGACGGCTTGGCCGGGCGTCCGGTCGAGGTGGAGGTCGACATCAGCAACGGGATGCCGGCCACGGTCGTCGTCGGGCTGGCCGACACGATCGTCAACGAGGCCCGCGACCGCGTGCGAGCTGCGGTCGTCAACTCGGGCACGTCGTGGCCCGACCAGCGCGTCACCATCAACCTGGCGCCCTCGACACTGCCCAAGAGCGGCTCGCACTACGACCTCGCGATCGCGTTGGCGACCTTCGCGGCCAAGCGGCTGATCCCGGCCGAGCCGCTGGCCGACACGGTCTTTCTCGGCGAGCTGGCACTCGACGGACGACTGCGGGCGGTTCGTGGCATCCTCCCAGCCACGATGGCTGCGGCCGAGGCAGGCTTCGCCCGGGTCGTGGTGCCGGAGTCGAACGTGCCCGAGGCGCAGCTCGTGCCAGGCGTCACCGTGGTCGGCGTGCGGTCGCTGCGCCAGACCGTCGCGATGCTCGTCGGCGACGAGGAGCCCGACGATCCACCCGTGCCGCCGCTCGACGACGTCGGAGGGCTCGCCTGGGGTGGCACGGAGCGGCTCGGGGCCCTCGATGTCGCCGACGTCGCCGGTCAGGAGGAGTCGCGCACGGCCCTCGTCGTGGCCGCAGCCGGCGGGCACCACCTGTTCATGGTCGGCCCGCCAGGCATCGGCAAGACGATGCTCGCGCACCGGCTCCCCGGCCTGCTGCCCGATCTCCCACACACCGACGCGCTCGAGGTCAGCGCCGTCCACTCGCTGGCCGGCACTCTTTCGGCCGACGCGCCGCTGGTCCATCGCCCACCGTTCATCGACCCGCACCACACGGCGAGCGCCGTGGCCATCGTGGGCGGCGGCAGCCGCAGCATCCGACCGGGAGCGTTGTCGCTGGCGCATCGAGGCGTGCTGTTCCTCGACGAGGCGCCCGAATTCGCTTCCAACGTCCTCGATGCACTGCGTCAGCCACTCGAGAGCGGCCACGTGGTGGTGTCGCGTGCCGCCCAGACCGCCGTCTTCCCGGCCCGCTTCCAGCTCGTGCTCGCGGCGAACCCGTGCCCGTGCGGCCAGGGCGGCACGGTCGCCGAGCAGTGTGAGTGCACGCCGCTGATGCGGCGGCGATATCGCGACCGCATCTCCGGTCCCGTACGCGACCGCATCGACATCCACCGCGTCCTCACCGCACCCAGCCGGCCCGAGCTGGCGCACGCCATCGGTCGGGCGCGGAGCACGGCCGACCTGGCGCTCGTCGTCGCCGAGGCGCGCGACCGCCAGCGCCGGCGGTACCGAGGCACCACGTGGTTGCTCAACAGCGACGTCCCCGGCGTCGAGCTGCGCAAGCAGTGGCCGGTCAGCGACACCGGTCGAGCGGTGCTCGACAGTCAGCTGCGGGCCCAGAAGCTCTCCGCTCGGTCGGCCGACCGTGTCCTTCGGCTGTCGTGGAGCGTGGCCGATCTCCGAGCCCACGACGTCCCAGAGGCCGACGACGTCGACCTCGCACTTGCCCTGCGTCGCGGTTCTCCGCTCGGTCACGAGCTACGCGACCTGGTGGCGGCGTCATGACACCGAAACGTCGCGCCCGCCTCGCGCTGAGCATCCTCTGTGAGCCTGGCGATCCCCGACTTCCCGGGCTGCTGGCCACGCACTCGCCGTCGCAGCTGGTCGAGGCGATCCGCGCCGATGAGCGGCATGCTGCCGGCCCCTGGCCGGCATCCTGGACGCATCGCGCCCAGAGCCTCGACCAGCGCCTCGCCAGGGTCGAACGACTGGCCGATGCGGCCGGTCTGCGCTGGGTCGTTCCCGGCGACCGCAGTTGGCCCGTGGGATTGGACGATCTCGACCACGTCGAACCCCTCCACGGCGCGACCGGCGCCCCGCTCGGGCTCTGGACACGCGGTGTCGGCAACCTCGCTGATCTGAGTGCCGCCAGTGTCGCTGTCGTCGGAGCCCGCGACTGCACCCCGTACGGTGCCGAAGCCGCGTCCGAGATCGCCGCCGACGCCGCATCGGCCGGCGTCACGGTGGTGAGTGGAGCGGCGTTTGGCATCGATGCGAGCGCACACCGCGGGGCGCTCGCGATGGGTCGAGCGACGATCGCCGTCCTCGCCTGCGACGCGGGCACCGACTACCCGCGTGCCCACGCCGCGCTGCTCGGTCGGGTTTCCGAGAGCGGGTTGATCGTCAGCGAACAGCCGCCTGGGCAGGTGCCGACGAAAGCCCGCTTCCTGTCCCGCAACCGGCTCATCGCCGGCCTCGCCGGCGGCACGGTGGTCGTCGAGGCACGCCGGCGCAGCGGCTCGCTGAACACGCTGCACTGGGCCGATCGTCTGGGCCGGCCGACGATGGCGGTTCCGGGCCCGGTCACGTCGCAGCAGTCCGGCGGCACGCATCAGGCGGTGCGCGACGGCAAGGCGGTGCTGGTCACCGGCGGATCCGAGGTGCTGTCAGAGCTCGCGGGCATCGGAGCCACCGAACCCGAACCTGCCATGGCGCCGGCCACGGAGTTCGACCATCTCCCGGCGCCGGCACAGCGCGCCTTGGACGCGCTGACCTGGCATGGTGCGACGTCCGCACGCGATGTGGCCGCAGCAGCGGATCTCGGTCCGCACGACGTCGCGAAGGCGTTGGCCCTGCTCGCCCGCAGCGGGCTGGCCGAGCGTGCCGGCGACGGTTGGGTGCTGGTGCGGCGCGCCGACTTGGCGTGAGCCCACGCCGGTCGCACAGTTGGAGGGATGAGCGACCTGAGTGAGGCCTGGTCGTCGGCGCTGGCCGACTTCGAGCACCATCTCGGCGCCGAGCGCAACCTCTCGGCGCACTCGGTGCGTGCCTACCTCACCGACCTCACCCGGCTCGCAGAACACTCCACCAAGCTCGGCATCGACGACCCCGCGATGCTTACCTTGCGTTCGCTGCGGAGCCATCTGGCCACGCAGCAGACTCTCGGCCGGGCCCGCACGACACTGGCACGCCGAGCCACCTCGACCCGCGTGTTCACCGCCTGGTTGAACCGCACCGGCCGGGCCAACACCGACGCCGGGGCCCTGCTGGCGAGCCCCAAGTCGCACCGAGAGCTACCGGTCGTCCTCGGGCACGACGACATCCGCGCTCTCATCGAGGCGACGACGGCGGCGATCGCCGACGACGGACCGATCGGCCTCCGCGACCTCGCCCTGATCGAGCTGCTCTACGCCACCGGCATACGCGTCGGCGAGCTCTGCGGCCTCGACATCGACGAGCTCGACCGGGAGCGGCGGGTCGTGCGCGTGCTCGGCAAAGGCCGCAAGGAGCGAGCCGTGCCGTTCGGGGCGCCGGCCGGTGACGCGCTGACGCTGTGGCTCGACCGTGGACGGCCCGAGCTCGCCACGGAGGCGTCCGGTACGGCGCTCTTCGTCGGTGCGCGCGGCGGCCGACTCGATCAGCGCATGGCGCGCCGCGTCGTGCACGAGCGGCTCGCCGCCGTCGACGGGGGACCCGACGTCGGGCCGCACGGCCTTCGCCACACCGCCGCCACCCACCTGCTTGAGGGCGGCGCCGACCTTCGCAGCGTGCAGGAGATCCTCGGGCACGCCTCGCTCGGCACCACCCAGATCTACACGCACGTGAGCAACGAGCGCCTTCGCGCGGCCTACCGACTCGCCCACCCGCGCGCCTGATCTCCGCCTACGCTGATGGCGTGAGGCGCTTCGCTGCGGTCGCCGTCATCGTCGCTCTGGGCGGCTGCGCACCAGCCGAGAACGAACCGAGCGCAGTCCCGTCCAAACCGGCAGCCAGCAGCGTTCCCGAGTCGCCGGCCGCCACGTCGTCGCCGACCCCGGAGCGAGGAACCGTACCGCCAAAATGGTTGTTCACGAGGCCTTTGCCCGTGACCGACACCGGCTTCGGCGAAGTCCGGCCGACGCCACCGGAGCTACGGGTCCGTCGGTTCAACCTCCCCGACTCCGTGGCTCAGCTGCCGGGCTCCGGATTCGAGTCGCGCGTCCGCCAGGCGCCGGCGTCCGTCATCGCGCGATCCACCTGGAAGCCTGGCTGCCCGGTCCGGGCGGACCAGCTGGACTGGATCCGCCTCACCTACGTCGGCTTCGACGGGAAGCGACACTCCGGAGAGCTGCTGGCACACCAGGAGGTCAGTGCGGATCTCGTGAGTGTGTTCCGCGCGCTGTGGGAGGCCCGCTTCCCGATCGAGGAGATGCGTATCACGAAGGCCAGCGAGCTCGATCTCGAACCCACCGGGGACGGCAACAACACCGGCGCCTTCGTGTGTCGGCCGACGCGTGGCGCATCGTCGTTCTCCCAGCACGCCTACGGCCTGGCGATCGACGTCAATCCCTTCCAGAATCCGTACCACCGCGGTGAGGTCGTCATTCCAGAGCTCGCGTCGTCCTATCTCAATCGCCAGAAGGAGCGGCCGGGCATGCACGTCGAGGGTGGACCGGCGGTGTCCGCTTTTGACGGCATCGGCTGGCAGTGGGGAGGCCGGTACCGAAGCCTGACGGACCTGCACCATTTCTCGCGGAACGGCCGCTGAACGGCTCAGAGCAGGGTCATCGGGTCGGTCAGTGTGCCGTCGCGGCGGGCCGTGAAGTGCAGGTGGCACCCCGTCGACAGGCCGGTGGACCCGACCTGACCGACGATCGTCGAGGTCGTCACCCGCTGGCCGACCACCACCGACTGGCTCGCCAGGTGGTTGTACGACGTCTCGAGCCCGTCAGCGTGACGGACGACCACCCGGTTGCCGTTTGCGCCGCTGAAGTCGCGGCCCACCACCGTTCCGGCACCAGCAGCATGGACCGGGGTGCCGCACGGGACACCGAAGTCGGTGCCGTCGTGCAGCTTGCGGGCCCCGGTGACCGGATGGGTCCTCGTCCCGAACGGGGACGTGATCGGCCCACCCACGGGTCGGCGCAGGGTCCCATCGCCGGATGGGCCGGCGGGCGGCTCCGGAAGCGGCCCGGCCGGGTCGACGAGCCGGACCTGTGACTCCGAGCCGAGCCGGTCGAGCGGGTCGAGGTACGTCTCGGCCATGAGTCGGCCGAGGTGCAAACAAGCAGTGGCACAGTGTGAACCACGGTCTCGAAGCTTTCCCACTACGCCGCCGGTCTCGACGGATTCGCCACGATGCACCAGCGGCTCGACCGGCTGGTACGTGGACCGCTCGCTCCCGTGGTCGACCGTGACGACACCGACGCCCGCGACCGATCCGGCGAACGTGACACGTCCCGGCGCCACCGCCAACACGGGCTCACCGACGTGCCCCGGCAGATCGATGCCCCGATGTCCCGCGCTGTACTCGGTGTCGGGGAGATCGAACCGGCTCGTGACGCGATGATCACCGACCGGCCAGGCCCACGAGCCGTCACCGCCACGAGCAGGTGCCGTGCCGGCCACGAGGAGGAGGAGCGACAGAGCGACGACGCGGGCGAGCAGCATGCCGCCATCCCATGCCCGGGACGCGGCGTGGGACAGACGTCGAGCGTCTTCTGGGGAGATGGGAGCCGATCGGACGTCTTGTGGATTTCGTCCACCATGCCCGGGTGCCGTAGACTTTCTCCATCACGCCTCAGGGTGTGAAATTCGCGCGCTCGTGTTCCGCATGACGTGTTCGCACCGAATGCGGCCGCGATCCTGGTCCCCTGTGGGGGCGGGTCGCGGTACGGGCGCCAGGGCACCACCGACCGGTGGTGCGACAACCAGGACGGGCGCCCCCTGCCGACCAGCACAGGGTGTCCAGAGGAGGAACGGCCATGGCCGTCGTCACCATGCGTCAGCTGCTCGAGAGCGGCGTCCACTTCGGGCACCAGACCCGACGCTGGAACCCCAAGATGAAGCGATTCATCTTCACCGAGCGCAACGGCATCTACATCATCGACCTGCAGCAGTCGCTCGCCTACATCGATGCCGGCTACGAGTTCGTCAAGAACACCGTCGCCCGCGGCGGCACGATCCTGTTCGTCGGCACCAAGCGCCAGGCCCAGGAGCCGGTCGAGGAGCAGGCCAAGCGCGTCGGCATGCCCTACGTCAACCAGCGGTGGCTCGGCGGCATGCTCACCAACTTCCAGACGATGCATCAGCGCCTGCAGCGCATGAAGGAGCTCGAGGAGATCGACTTCGACGACGTCTCCGGCTCCGGCCGCACCAAGAAGGAGCTCCTGCAGATGCGTCGCGAGTACGACAAGCTCTCGCGCACGCTCGGCGGTGTCCGCGACATGTCGCGCACGCCTGCGGCGGTCTGGATCGTCGACACCAAGAAGGAGCACCTGGCGGTCGACGAGGCCAAGAAGCTCGGCATCCCGATCGTCGCGATCCTCGACACCAACTGCGATCCCGACGACGTCGACTACCCGATCCCGGGCAACGACGACGCCATCCGATCGGTCAGCCTCCTGACGCGCGTCGTCGCCGACGCCGTCGCCGAGGGTCTCATCGCCCGCGGCGGAAGCAAGACCGGCGAGGAGGAGGCCGGCTCCGAGCTCGGCTCCGACGAGCCCCTGGCCGAGTGGGAGCGCGAGCTGCTCGAGAAGAAGGACGCCGAGGCCAAGGCCGACGCCGCCGCGGCCGCACCGGCTGCCAAGGCCGACGCCGCTGCTTCACCTGCTCCAACTGCCGAGGATCCGCCGTCCAGCGAGCCCGTGGCCGCACCGGCCGCCGAGAAGCCGGACTCTCTGGCGAAGAAGGTGGCGAGGAGGGTGACGGGCAAGGCCGCCGACACCGCCGAGGAGGCCGCGCCCGTGAAGGCCGCGGAGAAGGCACCCGAGGCCGAGAAGGCTCCGGAGCCCAAGGCTCCGAAGGCCGAGAAGGCACCCAAGGCCGAGAAGGCTCAGGAAGCCGCGGCCCCGCACGGCCCGGGCTCCCACGCGGCGCTCGAGAACGGCGAGGCCCCCGAGGGCTTCACGATCAAGGGCAACGCCCAGTCCGGCAAGTACCACACGCCGGAGAGCCCCTGGTACGCGAAGACCGTCGCCGAGGTCTGGTTCGACACCGTCGAGTCGGCCGAGGCCGCCGGATTCACCGCTGCCGGCGCGAAATAGACCCAGACACGACTATCGAGACATCGAGGTTTCGAACCCCATGAGCATCACAGCAACCGACGTCAAGAAGCTCCGCGACGCCACCGGCGCCGGGATGATGGACGCCAAGAAGGCGCTCACCGAGACGGACGGCGACTTCGACAAGGCGATCGAGGTTCTCCGCATCTCCGGTGCAGCGAAGGCTGCCAAGCGCGCAGAGCGTGAGGCCTCGGCCGGACTGGTCGCCAACTACGGCACCGCGATCGTCGAGCTCAACTCCGAGACCGACTTCGTGGCCAAGAACGAGCAGTTCATCGCCCTGGCCGAGCAGCTCGCCGAGCTCGCCGACCAGACGCGTCCCGCCGACGCCGACGAGTTCGCCACGGCGAGCCTTCCCGACGGCCGAACGGTCGCCGACGCCGTCGCCGACCTCGCGGTCGTCATCGGCGAGAAGATCCAGCTCGGCCGCGTGGCGAGCTTCGAGGGCAACGTCGCGACCTACATGCACCGCCGTGCGAGCGACCTGCCGCACGCCGTGGGTGTGCTCGTCGAGTTCGACGGCGACAACGCCGACGTCGCCCGCGGCGTCGCGATGCAGATCGCCGCGATGCGGCCGCGTTACCTCACCCGCGAGGAGGTTCCCGCCGACGTCGTCGCCAAGGAACGCGAGATCGCCGAGGCCACGGCCCGCGAGGAGGGCAAGCCCGAGCAGGCGCTGCCCAAGATCATCGAGGGTCGCCTCAACGGCTTCTACAAGGACGTCGTCTTGCTCGATCAGCCGTCCGTTCAGGACAATAAGAAGACCGTGAAGTCGCTCATCGACGAAGCCGGTGTCACCATCACCCGTTTCGCGCACATCGAGATCGGCACCTGACCCACCACCGAAGGAAACGTCCCGTACGGCCACCCAGGAGGTAGCGGATCATCGTGGAACCCGACCAGCAAGCCACTGATCTGGTTCCCGATCCCGAATCCGGACCGGCCGTCAAGCGCGTCCTGCTGAAGCTGTCCGGCGAGGTCTTCGGCGGCGGCAAGCTCGGCATCGACCCCGACGTCGTCAACGGCATCGCGCGCCAGGTCGCCGAGGCGGTGCGCGACGACGTCCAGGTCGCGATCGTTGTCGGCGGCGGCAACTTCTTCCGCGGCAAGGAGCTCAGCCAGCGCGGCATGGAGCGTTCGCGCGCCGACTACATCGGCATGCTGGGCACCGTCATGAACTGCCTGGCCTTGCAGGACTTCTGCGAGAAGCAGGGCATCGAGACGCGGGTGCAGTCCGCCATCACGATGGGGCAGGTGGCCGAGCCGTACATCCCGCGGCGCGCCATCCGGCACCTCGAGAAGGGCCGCGTCGTCATCTTCGGCGCCGGCGCCGGACTGCCGTACTTCTCCACCGACACCGTCTCGGCCCAGCGCGCACTGGAGATCAAGGCGGACGTCGTGCTGATGAGCAAGAGTGGCGTCGACGGCGTCTACTCCGCCGACCCACGCACGAACCCTGATGCCATCCGTTACGACGACATCACGTTCGACGAAGCGTTGCGGCTGGGCCTCAAGGTCGTCGACGCTGCGGCTTTTGCTCTCTGCATGGAGAACCACCTGCCGATGATCGTCTTCGGCATGGAGGACGAGGGCAACATCGCCCGCGTGCTGCGGGGTGAGAAGATCGGGACGCTGGTCCACGCAGGGCTGGCGAATCCAAGCCAGGGACTGCACGGAGGAGAGTCGTCGTGATTGACGCCACGTTGCGCGAGGCCGACGCGAAGATGGCCAAGGCCGTCGAGCACGCCCGCGAGGAGTTCGCCGCCATCCGCACCGGACGCGCCCACCCGTCGATGTTCGCCCAGATCACGGCCGAGTACTACGGCCAGCAGACGCCGCTGCAGCAGCTGGCCGGCTTCCAGGTACCCGAGCCGCGGCTCGTCGTCATCAGCCCCTACGACGCCAGCGCCAAGCCGGCCATCGAGAAGGCCATCCGCGAGTCCGACCTCGGCGTGAACCCCACCGACGACGGCAAGGTCTTGCGCGTCTCACTGCCCGAGCTCACCGAGGAGCGCCGCAAGGAGTACATCAAGCTGGCCAAGACCAAGGCCGAGGACGGCAAGGTCGCCGTGCGCAGCGTGCGCCGCACCGCCAAGCAGGCGTTCGACAAGGCCGAGAAGGACTCCGAGATCAGCAAGGACGAGAACACTGGCGCTGAGAAGCGGCTCGACGGCCTCACCAAGAAGCACGTCGACACCATCGACGAGCTGCTCAAGAACAAAGAGGCGGAGCTCCTTGAAGTCTGAGGATCCCAGTCCGGAACCGAAGGTCGAGGAGCGTCAGAGCCGAGCCGGACGCGACCTGCCTGCCGCGATCGCAGTGGGTGTCGGCCTCGTCCTGATGATCCTCGTGACGTTGTTCGTCGTCCCCAAGGACGCCTTCGTCGCCGTGGTTGTCATCGCCCTCGGGGTCGGGCTCTGGGAGCTGACGCACGCATTCGCCAAGGCCGACATCCACATCCCGTTTCTGCCCGTCCTCACCGGCGGCACCATCATGCTGGTCAGCGCGTTCTACGGCGGCATGGAGACTGTTGCCGTCGCCATGGCGCTCACCGTCATCGCCACGCTGGTGTGGCGCCTCTCCGAGGGTGTCGACGGCTTCGTCCGCGACAGCAGCGCCGGCATGTTCGTGCTGTCCTACCTGTTCCTCATGGGCGCTTTCGTGCTGCTCATGCTCGCCGAGGCCGACGGTGCGTGGCGGGTGGTGGCGTTCATCGTCGCCACCATCGCCTCCGACATCGGCGGCTACGCGGCCGGCGCACTGTTCGGCAAGCACCCGATGGCTCCGACCATCAGCCCGAAGAAGTCGTGGGAGGGGTTCACCGGCTCGCTCGTCACCGGCGTTGCCGCCGGCATCATCACGATCACCTACACCCTCGGGGGCGACTGGTGGGTCGGTGTCCTGCTCGGCGTCGCCGGTGTCGTCTTCGCGACGCTCGGCGACCTCTCGGAGTCGCTGATCAAGCGCGACCTCGGCATCAAGGACATGGGCGACATCCTGCCCGGCCACGGCGGCCTGATGGACCGGCTCGACTCGCTGATCGCCGTCGCGCCCGTGGCCTGGGTCATCCTCCACTACCTCGTCCCCGTGGTCTGATACTCGATGCGTGCCTTCTCCTGTCGGGTGTGTGCGAACCCGCTCTTCTTCGACAACCTGGTCTGTGTCTCGTGCGACGCCACGCTCGCCTATGCGCGCCGTGAGCACGACATCGTCCCGCTCCGGCCCGACGGCATCTACGTCGACGGCGACCGCTGGGTCTGGCATCCGTGCGTCAACCGAGAGCTCTTCGGCTGCCCCTGGCTGACGGAGCGGGCGGGGGAGCCGTGCTTCAGCTGTTCACTCACCAGGACGCGGCCGAGTGACGCCGACCTGCGCGGACTGTCGCAGTTCCCGCTCGCCGAGGCGGCCAAGCGCCGGCTGGTCGTCGAGCTCGACGCCCTCGGACTCCCGATCGTCACTCGGGACGACGACCCCGATCACGGGCTCGCGTTCGACCTGCTGTCCAGCGTCGCCGAGAACGTCGTCATCGGGCATGCGGACGGGGTGATCACGCTCGACCTCGCCGAGGGTGATGACGCGCACCGTGAGCGCATGCGCGTCGAGCTGGCCGAGCCCTACCGCACCCTTCTGGGCCATTTCCGTCACGAGATCGGGCACTACTACGAGAACCTCCTTGTCGCCGATGACGACACGCGGGCGCGCGTTCGCGACCTCTTCGGCGACGAGACGTTCGACTACCAGTCAGCCATCGACCGCCACTACGCCGAGGGTCCTCCGGCGGGCTGGGAGGAGAACTACATCTCCAGCTACGCCACGATGCATCCGTTCGAGGACTTCGCCGAGACGTTCGCGCACGTCATGCACATCAGCGACACGGTCGACACCGCGAGGGCCCATGGTCTCTCGACCGTCGACCCGTCCGCGTTCTCCTCGTTCCGCGACCTTGTGACCGGCGTCTGGGTGCCGATGAGCACTGCGCTCAACCAGATCAACCGCAGCATGGGCGCCGGCGACCTCTACCCGTTCGTGATCGCCCCGGCGATCCTCGACAAGCTCGACCTGGTCGCGGAGATCGTCCGCGACGCCAGACGGGACAGGGCCGGATCGACGGGGGACCCGGCGCACTCTGTCACGATGGACGGGTGACTGCTGATACTCCTCGCCCGCTTCCGCTGGTGATGGAGCAACCTCGCGGTCGCGCCAAGCCGCCACGACATCTGGCCGACCTGTCCGCCGACGAGCGCACCGCTGCGGCCGAGGCGCTCGGCGAGCCGGCCTACCGGGTGAAGCAGGTCGCGACCCACTACTTCTCGCGGCTCGTGCGCGATCCAGCGGACATGACCGACCTGCCGGCCGCCAGCCGTGACCGCATCGTCGACGAGCTGCTACCGACCCTGCTCGATCCCGTCCGGACGCTCGAGGCAGACGGCGGCACCACCCGCAAGACGCTGTGGCGGCTCTTCGACGGAGCCCTCGTCGAGTCGGTGCTCATGCGCTACCCGGATCGGGCCACCATCTGTGTCTCGAGCCAGGCCGGCTGCGGCATGGCCTGCCCGTTCTGCGCCACCGGCCAGGGCGGTCTGCAGCGCAACATGAGTACCGCGGAGATCGTCGACCAGGTGGTCGACGCGGCCGGGGCGATGGCTCGCGGCGACGTCGCCGGCGGACCGGGCCGGCTGTCGAACGTCGTGTTCATGGGCATGGGGGAGCCGATGGCCAACTACAAGGCCGTCATCGGATCCGTGCGGCGCATGGTGTCCAAGACTCCGGACGGTCTGGGCATGTCGGCCCGCAACATCACCGTCAGCACGGTCGGGCTGGTTCCGCGGATGCGCCAGCTCACCGACGAGGGCATCCCCGTCACCCTCGCGTTGTCATTGCACGCGCCGGACGACGAGCTGCGCAACGAGCTGGTGCCGGTCAACACCCGCTGGTCCGTGCACGAGGCCGTCGAGGCCGCGTGGGACTACGCCCGCACCACGAAGCGCCGGGTCTCGATCGAGTACGCGATGATGAAGGACATCAACGACCAGGCGTGGCGGGCCGACCTGCTCGCCGACGTCCTGCACTCCTACGGCGACTGGGGCTGGGTGCACGTCAACCTCATCCCGCTCAACCCGACGCCGGGCTCGCCCTGGACGGCGTCCCGGCCCGAGGACGAGCGCGAGTTCGTACGTCGTCTCGTGGCCAAGGGCGTCCCCACCACCGTCCGCGACACCCGCGGCAGCGACATCGACGGCGCCTGCGGCCAGCTGGCGGCTGCACCCTAGGCGCACATTCCTACGCCAGGGCGTTCGCGACCAGCAGCTCCACGTTGCGGTCGGCAACGGCACCGCTCCGGCCCGACGACCTCTCCTGCGGGTCGTTCGCCGACAGCTCCCGGGCGAGAGAGGCGAGACCGACGGTGTTCGCGAGGTTTCCCCCGTGGGCAGCCGGACCCGCGTGGTCGATCATCGTGCCGAAGATCGACAAGGTGCCGTCGCGGTTGTCGACCAGCTCGATCAAGCGGGCCTGCTGAGGGAAGTCGACGTGGGACGCGGTGTTGACCTCCCAGAATCCGCCCGTGCCGGACGCGGTCTTGTGGGCGACGATCTCATTCTTGTGTGTGTGGCCGTTGACCCACGCCACGACGTTCGGGTGCGTGAGGAGCTCGGCCTTGACCGCGTCGCCGAGCACCCGAGGTTGAAGGTCGGCACCGGTGCCGACGAACGGGTTGATCATGGTCGCGACCGTGTGGTGGCTGAAGATCAGGACATGGCGGTCGGTGGTGCTGGCCAGCAGGTTCTTCAGCCAGGTGAACTGCGCCTGATCGAGGGAACCGTCGGCGTACCCGTTCGGGTTCACCGTGTCGAGCACGATGCACCGGACGGCGGTGCCGCTGTCGAAGGAGTAGTAGGCCGTGCCCTGCGTGCGGTTCGACGCGGTGAAGCCATGACCGACGGGCTTTCCGGTTGTCTTGAAGTGCTCCTCGACGACCTCCTTGCGGCTCAGCACCTTGCGCGCCTGGTCGGCGCTCACGACGTGCGCAGACGTGAGAGACGCGGCCCCGAGCAGCGCACCGGAGTTGAGCGTCTCGAACGCTCTTTTGATGTCGGCCTGGGACAGTCCGGGCGGGATGGCTGTGGCCTTGAGGTTGCCCCTTGCCACGACGTCGAGAGGGAGAGTCTTGGGGAAGTTGCCCTGCACGAGTCCATCGTGGTTGCCGAACACGCTGTACCACGGGATGGTCAGACCCACGGGATCGAACGGCCTGACCGCTGCCGCGAGTAGGCCGCCGACGTCAGGGAACCCGAACTCGGTGTGGTAGATGTCCTGCTGGTTGGCCGGACCGGGTTCGGGGTGCCAGTAGTGCTGGTCGTAGTGCTTCCGATCGGCCACACCCTCGTACCTCGACAGAGATCCGGAGTCGGGTGTCAAGACCTTGCCGTCGAGAACGTCGATGTTCCAGCGCACTTCGTTCAGCTGGCAGTTGTCCGCGTTGTCGCCAGTCTGGATCGCGAAGGCCAGGCTCTTGCCCGTGACCGGGGCCTTCCGGATCTGGTTGACCGCTCGGACCATCGCATCGGCCACCTGCGTGGTGAGGATCTCCTGGGGGCGGTAGGCCGACGTGAGCAGTCCCGTGGTCGGATCGCTTTCGCTGTACTTGTCCTCGAACCGGTCGACGTACTCCACGCGGGCCGGGGACTGTGCGTCGACGATGTGGACGTCCGTCAGGTGCGCGAAGGAAAGCACGGCAGTCCGCCGGCGAGCGCGCCCGGGGTTCGCGCCCGCCCCGAGGTCCGTGCGGACCACGTGGGGCTCGCCGGCCTGCCGGACCACCGGACGGTAACCGCCTGCACCTGGAGCGCCTTTGCCGTAGGTCGCCTCGAGGGTGGTGAACTTCGGAGAAGCAAGATCGGGCAGGGCCCAGGCCGCCCCAGGTCGCCCGCCCAGGGCAACGACACCCCCGGCCACGAATCCGGAACGGATGAGATCGCGACGGGACAGTGTCATGGGAGTCTCCAACGAGTGGGCTGGCCCGAGGTTACCGCCGGGTACTTCGCACCGGGATGCTTTCGCCCGATATCTCAGGGGCAACTCGTCATCAGATGACGCCCCAGGCGTACGTCTGCTTCACCAGCCGCATGTAGACGAAGGTCTCGGTGCTCACCACGCCCTCGATCGTGCTGACCCGCTGCGAGATGATGTCCAGCAGCTCGTCGTCGCTCGCGGCGACCAGCTCGGCGAGGATGTCGAAGCGTCCCGTCGTGATGACGATGTAGTCGATCTCGTCCACCTCGCCGAGCTTCGGCCGCGACCTCCTGCACGTCGCCGGTGACCTTGATGCCGATCATCGCCTGGCGGGCGAACCCCATCTGCATCGGATCAGTGACGGCGACGATCTGGACGACCCCACCCTCGATGAGCTTCTGCACGCGGTGCCGGACTGCGGCCTCGGACAGCCCGACGTCCTTGGCGATCGCCGAGTAGGACATGCGCCCGTCGCCCTGGAGCAGCTCGATGATGCGCTTGGCCTTGTCGTCGAGATTCGGACCACGGTCCGTGGTCGGGTTGGGCGCGTTCATGGCGTCAGTCTGCCGTACCGGGACTTCTGCGTCGCCATTTGGGCGATGCAATATTGCGCTTTCCGCTGCCGATCGACGGTCTAGTTTCGGAATCGCTTGTCGTTGACCCTCTTTCTTGCGATTATTCGTGCTCATGGACAGAGGACGGGTATATGCCGGAGCTTGACCGCCGTACGTTGTTGGCGGGCTTGGGGGGCGTGGCCGCCTTGGGCGTGAGCGGACTGCTCATCGAGCGAAGCGATACTCCGGACCGGAAACAGGATCCGTCAAAGTGCTTCGCGGAGGATCTCTCGGATCGTCAGAAGCGACTCATCGTCTCCAACTGGCCGGAGTACATCGACACCGAGGACGGGGACGTCTCCTCGACCCTGCAGGACTTCGAGAAGGCAACCGGGATCCAGGTCTCCTACACCGCGGACGTCAATGACAACGACGAGTTCTACGCCAAGGTCCAGAACCAGCTCGGCGCCTGCCAGTCCTCCAAGCGCGACATGTTCATGCTGACCGACTGGATGGCGGCCCGGATGATCCAGGTCGGCTGGATCCAGAAGCTCGACGCCTCGAACGTGCCGAACCTGCACGCCAACATCATCGACTCGCTCGCCAAGCCCGGCTGGGATCCCCAGCGGGAGTACAGCGCGCCGTGGCAGAGCGGACTGACCGGTATCGCCTACAACAAGTCCAAGACCAAGGAAGTCCGCTCCTTCACCGAGCTGCTCACCCGTTCCGGACCTCAAGGGCCGCATCTCCCTGCTCACCGAGATGCGCGACACGATGGGCTTCTGCCTCCTGGCCAAGGGCAAGGACCCGGCCGACTTCGACAACGACGACTGGGCGGACGCGATGGACCTCCTTCGGAAGGCACGTACGGACGGCCAGATCCGCGCCTTCACCGGCAACGAGTACATCCAGGACCTGTCGGCCGGCAACGTCCTCGCCTGCGAGGCGTGGTCGGGCGACGTCGCTGCCGCGGAGGACGAGAATCTCGTGTTCGTCACTCCGGAGGAGGGGCACATGATCTGGGCCGACAACATGCTCGTGCCCAACCTGACGACGCACCAGGCCAACGCCGAGAAGTGGATCGACTACTACTACGACCCCGAGGTCGCGGCCAAGCTCGCCGCGTACGTCTACTACATCTGCCCCGTCAAGGGGGCGCGTGAGGCGATGGAGAAGATCAATCCCGACCTCGTCGACAACCAGCTCATCTTCCCCGACGAAAAAACCCTCTCGGTCACGGTCGGGTTCCGAGCCCTCGAGGAGTTCGAGGCGCGTACCTACGACAGGGAGTTCAAAGATGTCACAGGTGGCTGAGGCAACGACCGAGGCGGCGACCGGGTCGCGGTCGCTGCAGCTCACGCAGCTCACGAAGGAGTTCGCGACCTTCACCGCGGTGAAGGCGCTCGACCTCGAGGTGCCCCAGGGCTCGTTCTTCGCCCTGCTCGGGCCGTCGGGCTGTGGCAAGACCACGACGTTGCGCATGGTGGCGGGCCTCGACACGCCGACGTCAGGCACCATCCACCTCGGCGACACCGAGATCACCTACGAGAAGCCGTACAAGCGACCCGTCAACACCGTCTTCCAGAGCTATGCATTGTTCCCGCACCTCGACATCGCCGACAACGTCGCCTTCGGCCTCAAACGGCGCGGCATCTCGGACGTGAAGAAGCAGGTCGACGACATGCTCGAGCTCACGGAGCTGACGCCCCAGGCGGCCAAGAAGCCGACGCAGCTCTCCGGTGGCCAGCAGCAGCGGGTGGCCCTGGCGCGCGCCCTGATCAACCGTCCGGAGGTGCTGCTGCTCGACGAGCCACTCGGGGCCCTCGACCTCAAGCTACGACGGTCCATGCAGCTCGAGCTCAAGCGCATCCAGGCCGAGGTCGGCCTCACGTTCGTCCACGTGACCCACGATCAGGAGGAGGCCATGACGATGGCCGACGTCGTGGCCGTCATGAACGCCGGTGTGATCGAGCAGATGGGCGCGCCGGCCGAGCTCTACGAGAACCCGCGCACCACCTTCGTGGCGAACTTCCTGGGCCAGTCGAACCTCATCGCCGGAAAGATCGTCGGCAAGGAGGGCGGCGTCGTCAAGGTCGACATGAAGGGCACGACCGTGTCGATCCAGGCCGAGCGGGCGCACTCCGAATCCGGCGACGGCTGGGTCGGCATCCGCCCGGAGAAGGTACTCGTGGCGCGGGCAGGCGATCCGATCGACGCCCCAGGCAACCACATGAGCGGGGCGGTCATCGTCGACTCGAGCTTCGTGGGTGTGAGCACGCAGTACGTCGTCCGGATGCCGTGGGGGCAGGAGATCATGGCGTTCGAGCAGAACACCGGGCTCCGCAGCATCATGTCGCCCGGAACCGGGGTCGACGTCTCGTGGAGACCGGAGTTCGCCTTTCTGCTCGATGCCAGCCAGGACGTCGACGCGGGCATCGAGGACGACTGACATGGCGGTCGCGGCGGAGGTTCCCGCCACCAAGCCCCGGCGCAGGCTCACCGGATACTGGCTGATCCTGCCGGGAGCGATCTGGCTCGGCCTGTTCTTCGTCGTACCGTTCTACACGCTCATCGGCACGAGCCTGTACGACCCGACCGGATCGCCGCTCACGGGCTACGAAGTGACGTGGCACTTCCAGAACTTCGTCGACGCGATCCAGGACTACTGGCGGCCTCTGGTGCGCTCGATCGTGTATGCCGGGCTGGCCACCGTCTTCTGCCTCGTGCTGGGCTACATCCTGGCCTATGCGATCGCGTTCAAGTCCGGTCGCTGGAGGAACCTCATGCTGGTGCTGGTCATCGCGCCGTTCTTCACCAGCTTCCTGCTCCGCACGCTCTCGTGGAAGCTGATCCTCGCCGACGACGGCTTCGTCGTCGACACCCTGCAGTTCCTCCACATCCTGGGCGAGGACGGGCGCTTGCTGGCGACATCCGTGGCGGTCGTCGCCGGCCTGACCTACAACTTCCTGCCGTTCATGGTGCTGCCGCTCTACGCGAGCCTGGAGAAGATGGATCCACGGTTGATCGAGGCATCCAGTGACCTGTATGCGTCTCCGATCCGGGGCTTCCTCAAGGTCACGTTGCCGTTGTCCCTCCCCGGCGTGGTCGCCGGCACGTTGCTCACCTTCATCCCAGCCGCCGGGGACTTCATCAACGCCGAGCTGCTCGGCAGCCCGAACACGCGCATGGTCGGCAACGTGATCCAGGAGCTGTTCACCTCGACAGGGGATTACGCCGCCGCAGGCGCACTCTCGGTGATCCTCATGGGCATCATCATCGCCATGGTGATGTTCTACATCCGCACATCAGGGACGGAGGACCTGGTATGAGTTCGCTGGGACGCCTCCGAGACTGGATGGCCAAGCATCTCATCATGGCCCTCGGGCTGCTGGTGCTCGTCTACACGTTCGTGCCGATCGCCGTCGTGGTGCTGATGAGCTTCAACGACAACAGCAAGTCAAGGAACATCTACGCCTTCCAGGAGTTCACCGTCGGGAACTGGACAAACATGTGCGGGCCGGACGGGATGTGCGCGGCCGTCGGGCGCAGCATCGGTATCGGACTGGGCGCGACCGTCGTGGCAACGATCCTGGGTACGCTCGCGGCTTTTGCCCTGGTCCGCCACCGATTCGCGGGCCGATCAGCGGCCAACCTGATCATCTTCCTGCCGATGGCCTCGCCGGAGATCGTCATGGGCTCGTCTCTGCTGGCGCTGTTCGTGTCAAACAACCTGGGCGGCAGGCTCGGTGTCGGGACGATCTTGGTCGCGCACATCATGTTCTGCTTGTCCTTCGTCATCGTCACGGTCAAAGCGCGGCTCGGCGGTCTAGACCAGAACTTGGAGCAGGCCGCCATGGACCTTTACGCCAACGAGTCGCAGGCCTTCTGGCGGGTGACGTTCCCGCTCGTCCTGCCGGGCATCGTCGGGGCGGCTCTGCTGAGCTTCTCGCTGTCGTTCGACGACTTCATCATCACGAACCTCAACGCCGGCACCACGGTCACTTTCCCCACCTATGTGTGGGGTGCTGCGCAGCGCGGTGTGCCGATGCAGGTCAACGTCATCGGGACCCTGATGTTCGTCATCGCGATCACGATCGTGCTGGTCGGGGAGCTCAACCGCCGCCGCCGCACATCGGCCTTGGCGGCTTAGCCGTCAGAGCAGCGTCTGGGCCTCGGTGAGGACGCTCCGGAGGATCTGCTCCATCTCGTCGAAGTGGCTCTGCTCGGCGATGATCGGCGGCGAGAGCTGGATGACGGGATCGCCGCGGTCGTCGGCCCGGCAGTAGAGACCGTTGTCGAACAGCGCCTTCGACAAGAACCCGCGCAGGAGCTTCTCGGACTCGGCGTCGTTGAACGTCTCCTTGGTGGCCTTGTCCTTGACGAGCTCGATGCCGTAGAAGAACCCGTCGCCGCGCACGTCGCCGACGATGTCGAGGTCGAGCAGCTTCTCGAGCGTCCCGCGGAACGCGCCTTCGTTCTCGCGGACGTTCTCGTTGAGCTTCTCCCGCTCCATGATGTCGAGGTTGGCCATCGCCACCGCGGTGGAGACCGGGTGGCCGCCGAACGTGTATCCGTGCGCAAAGCTCGTGCTGCCCTGCAGGAACGGCTCCATCACCCGGTCGGAGGCGATCATCGCGGCCAGCGGCGAGTATCCGGACGTCAGCCCCTTGGCGCAGGTGATCATGTCCGGCACGTAGCCGTAGCGGGTCGAGCCGAACATCTCGCCGAGCCGGCCGAAGGCACAGATGACCTCGTCGGAGACGAGCAGCACGTCGTGGCGGTCGCAGATCTCGCGCACGCGCTGGAAGTACCCAGGCGGCGGCGGGAAGCAGCCGCCGGCGTTCTGCACCGGCTCGAGAAAGACCGCAGCGACCGTGTCGGGGCCCTCGGCCTCGATCGCCTCCTCGATCTGATCGGCGGCCCAGGTCCCGAACTTGTCCAGATCCTCACCGTGCTCGGGCGCGCGGTAGAAGTTCGTGTTGGGAACGTGCACGGTGGACGGCACCAGCGGCTCGAACGCCGCCTTCAGGTCGGGGATGCCGGTGATCGACAGCGCACCATGGGGTGTGCCGTGGTAGGCGATCTGGCGGCTGATGACCTTGGTCTTGTCGGGCTTACCGGTCAGCTTGAAGTACTGCTTCGCGGCCTTCCAGGCGGTCTCCACCGCCTCGCCGCCGCCGGTCGCGAAGAACACCCGGTTGAGGTCGCCGGGCGTGTACGTCGAGAGGCGCTCGGCGAGCGCGATGGCGTTGGGGTGGGCGAAGGTCCAGATCGGGAAGAACGCCAGCTCGCCGGCCTGCTTGGCGGCGGCCTCGGCCAGCTCCTGGCGGCCATGGCCGACCTGCACGACGAACAGGCCCGCGAGTCCGTCGAGGTAGCGCTTGCCGCGCGAGTCCCAGATGTACATCCCGTCGCCCTTGACGATCACGGGGATGTCGTGGTCGTCGTCGTAGATGCCGTGGCGGGAGAAGTGCATCCAGAGATGCTCCTTCGCGGCCTTCTGCAGGTGGTCGTAGTCCTCGCGCTGCTCCATCTCGCCATTATCGCGAGCCACAGGTGCACAAGACAAGGGAATTCGTCGTGTGTCGTGCATCCCCTCGCTGATTTCGTTGCAAGTGGTCCGTCTACCATGGGGTTGGATTGCCCCATGGACCGAGCCATTGTCAACGTGATCAACGGGGAGCTCGTCCCGTCAGCGGCAGGCGAGACGTACGACGTGTTCGACCCCTCCACCGGGCAGGTGTACACATCTGCGCCGCTGTCGCGCGAGGAGGACGTCGACCGAGCCTTCAAGGCTGCCTCCACTGCGTTCGAGTCGTGGCGCGATGCGACGCCATACGAACGCTCGCAGGCGCTCTACAAGCTCGCGGCCGCGGTCGAGTCGCGTGCCGACGAGATCGTCGACGTCGAGTCGCGTGACACCGGCAAGCCGAAGTCGCTCACGAAGAGCGAGGAGATGTACCAGGCCAACGAGGTCCTGACGTTCTTCGCCGGTGCGGCGCGCGTGCTCGAGGGCAAGTCTGCCGGGGAGTACATGCGTGGGCACACCTCGATGGTTCGACGTGAGCCCATCGGCGTCTGTGCGCAGGTGACGCCGTGGAACTACCCGCTGATGATGGCGATCTGGAAGATCGGCCCGGCGCTCGCCGCCGGCAACACCATCGTGCTCAAGCCGAGCGACACCACGCCGGCCTCGACGTCACTGCTCGCGGAGATCGCCCAGGAGTTCTTCCCGCCGGGCGTCTTCAACGTCGTGTGCGGCGACCGCGACACCGGCCGCTCGCTGGTGTCCCACCCCGTGCCGCAGATGGTCTCCATCACCGGCTCCGTCCGCGCGGGCATGGAGGTCGCCGCCGCCGCGGCGGCCGACCTGAAGAAGCCACACCTCGAGCTCGGAGGCAAGGCCCCGGTGGTCGTGTTCGACGACGCCGACCTCGAGGCCGCGGCCACGGCCATCGCCGAAGCGGGCTACTTCAACGCCGGTCAGGACTGCACGGCGGCCACCCGCGTGCTCGTCCACCCCGGTGCCGCATCCGACTTCACCGCCGCGCTCACCGAGGCAGCGAAGGGCACGAAGGTCGGCCTGCCGGACGACGAGGACACGTACTTCGGGCCGGTCAACAACGAGCGGCAGCTCGCGCACGTCGGCGGGTTCGTCGACGACCTGCCCGACCACGCCACCGTCGAGACCGGCGGGCATCGGGTCAGCGCGCTCGGGGACGGCTACTTCTACGAGCCGACCGTGCTGTCCGGACTCCTCCAGGACGACCGCGCCAGCCAGGAGGAGATCTTCGGACCGGTCATCACCGTCCAGAACTTCACCGACGAGGACGAGGCGGTCCGCTGGGCCAACGGCGTCCAGTACGGGTTGTCGTCCTCGGTCTGGACCAAGGACCACGGTCGGGCGATGCGGATGGCGAGGCGGCTCGACTTCGGGTGCGTCTGGATCAACACCCACATCCCGATCATCGCCGAGATGCCGCACGGTGGCTTCAAGCACTCCGGCTTCGGCAAGGACCTGTCGATGTACAGCCTCGAGGACTACACGCGGCTCAAGCACGTCATGACGAACCTCGAGGCTTAGGAACGCCATGAAGATCCTCCTGGTGGGCGCGGGCGGCGTCGGGTCGGCGTTCTGCGCCATCGCGGCCCGCCGCGACTTCTTCGAGTCGATCGTGGTCGCCGACTACGCGGCCGAGAGCGCCGAGCGTGCCGTTTCCGACGTCGGCGACGAACGTTTCATCGCCGCGCAGGTCGATGCGTCGGATGCCGGCTCGGTCGAGCGGCTGACCCGCGAGTCCGGAGCCACCCACGTGATGAACGCCGTCGACCCGCGGTTCGTCATGCCGATCTTCGAGGGGGCGCTCGCGGCCGGCGCCGACTACCTCGACATGGCGATGAGCCTCTCGAAACCACACCCCGACGAGCCGTACTCCAAGACCGGCGTCAAGCTCGGCGACGAGCAGTTCGCGGCAGCCGACGCCTGGGAGTCGGCCGGGCGCCTTGCCCTCGTCGGCATCGGCGTCGAGCCCGGTCTGTCCGACGTCTTCGCCCGCTACGCCGCCGACCACCTGTTCACGTCCATCGACGAGCTCGGCACCCGTGACGGCGCCAACCTCACCGTCGACGGTTACGAGTTCGCGCCGTCGTTCTCCATCTGGACGACCATCGAGGAGTGCCTCAACCCGCCGGTCATCTGGCAGGACGGCGAGTGGTTCACGACCGAGCCGTTCAGCGAGCCGGAGGTGTTCGACTTCCCCGAGGGCATCGGGCCGGTCGAGTGCGTGAACGTCGAGCACGAGGAGGTGCTCCTCATGCCGCGCTGGGTCGAGGCCAAGCGCGCGACGTTCAAGTACGGGCTGGGTGATGAGTTCATCGGCGTGCTCAAGACCCTGCACAAGATCGGGCTCGACTCGACCGAGAAGATCAAGGTCGGCGGTGTCGAGGTGAGCCCACGCGACGTGGTGGCCGCGTGCCTGCCCAACCCCGCGACGCTGGGCGACAAGATGCACGGCAAGACCTGCGCGGGCTCTGGGTCACCGGCACGGGCCAGGACGGCGAGCCCCGCTCCACGTACCTGTACCACGTCGTCGACAACGACTGGTCGATGAAGGAGTACGGCCACCAGTGCGTCGTGTGGCAGACGGCGATCAACCCGGTCGTCGCGCTCGAGCTGCTGGCGAACGGCACCTGGTCGGGCGCAGGCGTGCTCGGACCGGAGGCGTTCGACGCCGTGCCCTTCCTCGAGCTGCTCACCGACTACGGATCACCGTGGGGTCAGATGGAGGTCTGACCCGATAGGTTGACCCCGTGCTGGGAGTCACCCGTGAGGACGCCGTCGTCGTGCTGGAGCTCCAGCGCGAAGAGCGTCGCAACGCCCTGAACCTCGAGCTCTGTCAGGAGATCCACGCGGCCGTCGACTCCGCTGTCGCCGACGGAGCACGGTCCATCGTCGTCACCGGTCAGGGCTCGGTGTTCTGCTCCGGCGCCGATCTCGGCGGGGTGTACGGGCAAGAATTCCTTGAGGCGCTCTACGGGATGCTGCACCACCTGACCCGCGTCCCGTTGCCGATCGTCGCTGCCGTCAACGGGCCGGCCATCGGCGCCGGTACCCAGCTCGCCATGGCCTGCGACCTGCGCGTCGCCGACGAGACGGCCAAGTTCGCCGTTCCGACCGCCAAGAACGGCATGGCCGTCGACGCGTGGACGATCCGCACGCTCGCTCAGCTGGCCGGCACCGGACCGGCGCGTCGGCTCATGCTCGCCGCCGAGAGCCTCGATCGCGACGAGGCGCTCGGCACCGGACTGGCCGACCGGGCCGGCACCCTCGACGACGCGGTTGCCTGGGCGAGGGAGATCGCCACTCTCGCGCCGCTCACGCTCGCCCACAACAAGCTGATCCTGAACGGCTCGGCTGACGACAATGCGGCGATCGAGGCGTCCTTCCGGACGGTCTGGGAGAGCGAGGACGTCCGCGAAGCCGCCACGGCTCGCGAGGAGAAGCGCCCGCCGGTGTTCAAGGGCCGCTAGTCGTGCCCTCGCTCGGATTCGACCTGCTCGACCGTCACGTCGTGGACGGCCGGGGTGACGACATCGCCTGCACGGACGACACCGGCGCGTTCACCTTCGCCCAGCTGCTCGAACGGTCCGCAGCATTGGCGGGCGGGCTTCGGGCGATCGGCGTCGACGCCGGTGACGAAGTGGCGGTGCAGGTGGAGCCGGGCAACCTCCAGGTCCAGATCGTCTGCGCGTGCGTCCGGCTCGGCGCCGTGCCCGGCGAGACCGGGAACGTGCGCGTCGTCGAGGAGTCCGGCGACGTCACGGTGCGCTGGACCGGCGAGCAGCTCGACCTGGCCCTCGTCGCGAAGGCCGGCAAGACCGATCCCGCGCCGTCGCTGCCGAGCGACTCACCGGGCTATCGAGACAGGGTGAGCCAGACGTTCGCGGACGTCATCGACGCGCTGCTTTGAACGACCTCCGCGAGTGGCGCAATCTGGGCCGCGAGTGGCGCAATGTGGCGCGACACGCCGTCTCGAACCAGCCGATCTGCGCCACTCGCGGCCCAGGTTGCGCCACTCGCGCTGCCCTACAGCAGGCCGGCGTCGTGCATGCAGATGGCGACCTGGACCCGGTTGGTGGCCTCGAGCTTCATGAACAAGTGCGAGATGTGTGCCTTGACGGTGGCGATGCTCAGGTGGAGCTGCTCGGCGATCTCGGCGTTCGAGCTGCCGTGACCGACGGCCAGCGCCACGTCGCGCTCGCGGTCGGTCAACGTGGCGACAAGGGCGAGCGCCGACTCCGAGCGACCGTCTGGGACGTTGTCGGTGACCTGCCGGATGAGCTGGGTGGTGATGGCCGGCGACAACATCGGCTCACCTGCCATGACCTTGCCGATCGCCGCGACGATCTCGGCCGGCGGCGTGTCCTTGAGCAGGAACCCGTTGGCTCCGGCCGCCAGCGCGCGCACGACGTACTCGTCGGCATCGAAGGTGGTCAGCACGATCACCCTGGGCGGGTCGGGGAGTGCGCTGATCGCGGCAGTCGCGCCGATGCCGTCCATCACCGGCATGCGCAGGTCCATCAGCACCACGTCGATGTCGTCGTTCCGGACCACTTCGACGGCCTCGGCGCCATTGGCCGCCTCGGCCACGACCTCGATGTCGGGGGCGCCACCGAGCATGAGCGCGAGCCCCGCCCTGACGAGCGCATCGTCGTCGGTGAGGAGGACGCGCGTCATGCCGGCCACGGTAGCCAGACAGTGAGGGCGAACTCGCTGTCGCCCGTGACCTCGTGCCGCAGGCGGCCGCCCGCCAGGGTCGCACGCTCCGCCAGCCCCATGAGGCCAAGGCCGGAGGACGGGACGTCGAGTGACGACCCGACACGGATCGGGTTGTGCACCGCGATCGTCAGGCCGTCGTCCGGCCCTCCGGCGAGCGCGATCGTGACCAGCGTGTCGGGCGCGTGCTTGCGGGCGTTCGTCAGTCCCTCCTGCACGACGCGGTACGCCGTGCGCCCCAGCAGGTCGGGGATCGAGTCGACGGGTCCGAGGTCCGCAGAGACGTTCATGCCGGCGTCCCGGGCATCCTCGACCAGCTCGGCCAGGTCGACCGCGGACGGCTGCGGGCGCTCCGGATCGGCGTCGCCTGAATCCTCGCGTAGGACCCCGAGCACCTGCCGCAGCTCGATGAGCGCCTGGTGCGAGTTCTCCTGGATGATGCCGGCGGTCTCGCGGACCTGCTCGGGCTCGAGGTCGTCGCGGTACGACAAGGCGCCCGCGTGCATCGTCACCATCGAGATGCGGTGCGCCAGGACGTCGTGCATCTCACGGGCGATGCGGCTCCGCTCCGCGGTGCGGGCCTGCGCGACCCGAGCCGCCTGCTCGGACTCGGCCGTCTCGGCCCGTTCGCGCAACGTCGCGAGAAGTTCTCGGCGTGAACCGATGTACATGCCCCACCCGACGGCGACCGCGACGAAGGCGACGGCGAGCGGAACCGTCAGCTGCCACGGGTCGTTGGAGGCCGGATTGATGAGCTCGAATCCCACGGACGACGCGAGGGCCACGATGGCCACCGGGATGATCTCGCGCCACCGCCGGCGCGTGGCCAACGACACCGTGGCCAGCACGGACGGTCCCGCCGAGGTGCCTGCCACGACTCCGACGACGTTGATGAACAACGCCACGGCGACCGGATGGCTGCGCCGCCGCGAGACCACGACGAAGCAGACCACGCCGACGATGAGGTCGAGCACGAACCAGGCCTGGTTGCTGGTCCACTGCCACCGGGCCAGCTCGAACCAGGCGAACCCCGAGATGACGACCATCACCGCGTAGCGCCACACGTGGCTCCACACGCCCAACCGCGGTTGATAGTCGATGGCCTGCACGTCCCAAGGCTAGGGACTCGGCGTCATCGCCACCACGGACTGCAGTCGATGCCGTCTCATACTTTCGACTGAAGAAGTCTGGCCCGCCGGCTGATGCCTGAGTTGGCGCTCCGCGGGAGGGTGGAGCCATGATCACAGTCGACCACCTCTCCAAGATCTACGGCGGCAACATTCGCGCCGTCGACGACATCACCTTCACCTGCCGACCAGGAGCCGTCACCGGCTTCCTCGGCCCCAACGGCGCGGGCAAGACCACCACCATGCGCGTCATCGCCGGCCTGACGCCGCCGACCAGTGGCGACGCCACGGTGGCCGGTGTGCACTACCACGATGTCCCGAACCCCGGGACCCAGGTGGGCGTGCTCCTCGACGCGTCGGCGCAGCATGCCGGACGCACCGGACGCGAGATCCTCGCCATCAGCGCGGCCACGATGGGCTTGCCCACGTCGCGCATCGACCAGATGCTCGAGGTCGTCAGCCTGACCCCGGCCGAGTCCAAGCGTCGTGTCCGCAACTACTCGCTGGGCATGCGTCAACGGCTCGGCATCGCCAACGCGCTGCTCGGTGACCCGAAGATCCTCATCCTCGACGAGCCCGCCAACGGGCTCGACCCGGCCGGCATCCACTGGATGCGCAGCCTGCTGCGCAGCTACGCCGACCGCGGGGGCACGGTCCTGCTCTCCTCGCACCTGCTGCACGAGATCGAGGTCATCGCCGACGAGCTCATCGTCATCGGCAACGGCCGCATCGTCGCCCAGGGCACGAAGGCCGAGCTGCTGCAGAAGGCCGGCACCTACGTCCGAGCCGGCGACCCGTCGGCTCTGGCCAACGCCCTCACCTCGGCGGGCATCGCCTCGACGCCGGTCGGCGAAGGGTTGAACTCCGAGGCGTCCCCAGAACAGGTCGGCAAGGCCGCCGCGGCCGCCGGCGTCGCGCTCCTGGAGCTGCGTCAGGCCGACGGAGCGGGACTCGAGGAGATGTTCCTCGATCTCACCGCCGAGACCCAGCGCGACGAGATCACCCCCGAAGGAGTCACGGTATGAGTACCGCCACCCACGTCGAGACCATCGACACCGCCCGTCCGGGCGTCCCGCTCGCTCGCATCGTCAAGGTCGAGCTGCGCAAGATGTTCGACACCCGCTCGGGGTTCTGGCTGATGGCCAGCATCGGGATCCTGGCCGCGCTCGCCACGATCGGCGTCATCCTCTTCCTTCCCGACGAGAGCCTGAACTACGGAGCGTTCGGCGCGGCGGTCGGCGTCCCGATCGCCATCCTGCTCCCGATCATGGCGATCCTGTCGGTCACCGGCGAGTGGAGCCAGCGCACCGGGCTGATCACGTTCACGCTGGTGCCGCATCGCAGCCAGATCATCCTCGCCAAGGCCATCGCCGCCGTCATCGCCGGCGTGGTCTCGGTGGTGATCGCCTTCGCCATCGCTGCGGTCGGCAACGTCGTCGGCTCGTCGATCAACGGCGTGGACGCCCGATGGGACACGACGATCGGCGACTTCCTGCACATCGTCCTGGCCAACATCCTGGGCCTGCTGGTCGGCTTCATGCTGGGCGTCCTGATCCGCAGCACTCCGGGCGCGATCGTGGCCTACTTCGTCTACTCGTTCGTGCTCCCGACGGTCTTCGGGGCCCTGGCCGCGTTCCAGGAGTGGTTCAGGGACATCCAGCTGTGGATCGACTTCGGCGCCGCACAGGCACCGCTGTTCGAGGACGGCCCGACCGGGGAGCAATGGGCCCAGATCGGCGTGTCCGGGACGATCTGGCTCGTCATCCCCATGGTGTTCGGCATCTGGGCGGTTCTCCGCTCCGAGGTGAAATAGGTCAGACACCGCAGGTGGGAGAGAATGGCGACATGCGGAAGCGTGTCGCCATTCTTGGTTCCACGGGCTCGATCGGCACTCAGGCCCTCGAGGTCGTTGCCGCGAACCCGGACCGCTTCGATGTCGTGGCCCTCGCCGCCGGCGGCAACGATCCCGCCCTGCTCGCTCGTCAGGCCCTCGAGCACGAGGTCGAGGTGGTGGCCGTGGCCAGGGCGAGCGCGGCTCAGGACGTGCAGCTCGCGCTCTACACCGAGGCGAAGGGCCGTGGCTATGCCGAGGGCGACCACCGGATTCCGCGCATGGTCGCCGGCCCGCAGGCCGCCGTCGACGTGGCTCGGACGCCCTGTGACGTCGTCCTCAACGGCATGACCGGCTCGGTCGGTCTGGAGCCCACCCTGGCGGCCCTCGACACCGGAACCACGCTCGCCTTGGCCAACAAGGAGTCGCTCATCGTCGGCGGCGAGCTCGTCACCGGTGCGGCCAAGCCCGGCCAGCTCGTGCCGGTCGACAGCGAGCACTCGGCGCTGGCGCAGGCGCTGCGCGGCGAGAGCATCGACGACGTACGACGCCTCCTCCTCACGGCCAGCGGCGGCCCGTTCCGCGGCCGCGCCCGTGGCGAGCTCGCCGACGTCATGCCCGACGAGGCGATGGCGCACCCCACCTGGGACATGGGGCCGGTGGTCACCATCAACTCGGCGACGCTGGTGAACAAGGGGCTGGAGGTCATCGAGGCGCACCTGCTGTTCGACATCGGCTTCGACCGCATCGACGTCGTGGTGCACCCGACGTCCGTCGTCCACTCCATGGTCGAGTTCGTCGACGGCTCCACGATGGTGCAGGCGTCGCCACCGGACATGAAGCTGCCGATCGCGCTCGGTCTCGCGTGGCCCGAGCGGGTGCCGGGCGTGGCCCAACCGTGCGACTGGACCGAGGCCACCGCGTGGGAGTTCTTCCCGCTCGACGACTCCGCCTTCCCGGCCGTCCGCCTGGCGCGGCAGGCCGGCGAGTTCGGTCGGACGGCGCCGGCCGTGTTCAACGCCGCCAACGAGATCTGCGTCGACGCGTTCGTCGCCGGGGATTTGGACTTCCTTGGCATCGTGGACACGGTGGGAGCGGTGCTCGAGGAGCACACCTCGGACCCCGATGTCGCCCACGACGACCTGACGCTCGCCAGCGTGCTCGAGGCCGATGCCCGAGCGCGTGAGCGGGCGCGAGTGATGGTGGAGTCCAGGCAGGGGTCCCGAGCCCTGGGCGGGAGAGAGCAGAGATGAATGCACTGATCTACACGCTTGGCGTGGTGCTGTTCGTGCTCGGTGTCATCGTCTCCATCGCACTGCACGAGGTCGGCCACATGTACCCGGCCAAGAAGTTCGGCATCAAGGTCACTCAGTACTTCGTCGGCTTCGGCAACACGATCTGGTCCTTCAAGCGGGGCGAGACCGAGTACGGCATCAAGGCCATCCCGCTCGGCGGCTACGTCAAGCTCGTCGGGATGCTGCCCCCGGCCCGCAGCGAGGACCCGCACGAGGTGCGTGCCACGAACACCGGCCTGTTCACGCAGCTGGTCGCCGACGCACGTCACGCCGAGTACGAGCACGTCACCGACGACGACCTCGACCGGCTGTTCTACCGCAAGCCGTGGTGGCAGAAGCTGATCGTGATGTCGGGCGGCCCGATGGTCAACGTCGTCATCTCGGTGGTGCTGTTCTCGATCGTCATCATGGGCTTCGGCGTCCAGGAAGCCACCACGAAGGTCAGCGCCGTCTCCGACTGCGCGATCAGCGACTCCGAGGCAGGCCGCGCCTGCACCGACGCCGACCCCGTCACCCCGGCCCGCCTGGCCGGCATCCGGCCGGGCGACGAGTTCGTTTCCTTCAACGGCACCCCGATCACGTCGTGGGCCCAGCTCACGAAGCTCATCCGGAGCAACGGCGACCGCGAGGCCACCCTCGTCGTCGAGCGTGACGGCCGCGAGGTGCAGGCCACGGTCGCCACGTCTGTCATCGCCCGCGCGTCGCTCGACGACCCGGAGCGCACCGAGAAGGTCGGCTTCCTCGGCGTCGAGCCCACGAGCGAGTACGTGCGGCACGGCCCCGGAACCGTCGTCGACATCATGGGCGACTACACCTCGGCCACCATCGGCGTCATCGTGCACCTGCCGCAGCGCATGGTCGACGTCACCAAGGCGGCGTTCGGCGCCGAGCGCAAGGCGGACGGCCCGATCAGCGTCGTGGGCGCGAGCCGCGTGGCCGGTGAGCTCGTCACGCTCGACGAACCCACGTGGGCGGAACGCGCCTCGCGCTTGCTCGCGCTGCTGGCGTCGCTCAACCTGTTCCTCGCGCTGTTCAACTTCATCCCGTTGCTGCCACTCGACGGCGGACACATCGCCGGCGCGCTCTGGGAGGCCGTGCGTCGTGGTTGGGCCCGTTTGCGTGGCTCGCCCGACCCGGGCTACGTCGACGTCGCCCGCATGCTTCCCGTCGCGTACGGCGTGGGCGCGCTCCTGCTCGTCATGGGCGTGATCCTCATCTACGCCGACATCGTCAACCCAGTGAGGCTTTCATGACGGATCTGAATCTCGGCATGCCCGCCATGCCCTCGCCGGTGCTCGCGCCGCGTCGCAAGAGTCGCAAGATCAAGGTCGGCTCGGTCGACGTCGGCGGCGACGCCCCCGTCTCCGTGCAGTCGATGACCACCACGCTCACCAGCGACATCGACTCCACCCTGCAGCAGATCGCCGAGCTGACGGCGGCCGGTTGCGACATCGTGCGCGTGGCCTGCCCGAGCACCGACGATGCCGACGCACTCCCGCAGATCGCGCAGCACTCGCAGATCCCGGTGATCGCCGACATCCACTTTCAGCCCAAGTACGTGTTCGCCGCGATCGACGCCGGCTGCGCCGCGGTTCGCGTCAATCCCGGCAACATCCGCAAGTTCGACGACCAGGTGGGTGCCATCGCCAAGGCTGCCGCCGACGCCGGCGTCTCGTTGCGCATCGGCGTCAACGCGGGCTCGCTCGACAAGCGACTGCTGGAGAAGTACGGCAAGGCGACGCCCGAGGCGCTCGTCGAGTCGGCCGTCTGGGAGGCGTCGCTGTTCGAGGAGCACGACTTCCACGACTTCAAGATCTCGGTCAAGCACAACGACCCCGTCATCATGGTGCAGGCCTACGAGATGCTCGCCGAGCGCGGCGACTGGCCCTTGCACCTCGGCGTCACCGAGGCCGGTCCGGCGTTCCAGGGCACCATCAAGAGCTCGGTGGCGTTCGGCCATCTCCTGGCCAAGGGCATCGGCGACACGATCCGCGTCTCGCTGTCCGCTCCGCCGGTCGAGGAGGTCAAGGTCGGACTGCAGATCCTGCAGTCGCTGAACCTGCGCGAGCGCAAGCTCGAGATCGTCTCGTGTCCGTCGTGCGGCCGCGCCCAGGTCGACGTCTACACGCTGGCCGACGAGGTCACCGCCGGGCTGGAGGGCATGGAGGTTCCGTTGCGGGTTGCCGTGATGGGATGCGTCGTGAACGGACCGGGGGAGGCCCGGGAGGCCGACCTCGGCGTCGCCAGCGGAAACGGCAAGGGGCAGATCTTCGTCAAGGGCGAAGTCATCAAGACCGTCCCGGAGAGCAAGATCGTCGAGACCCTCATCGAGGAGGCCATGCGGATCGCCGAGGGCATGGAGCCGGTCGAGGGTTCCAATGCGCAGGTCAGCGTGAGCTGAAAGGTCTACTCTGTTGCCCATCCAGCGGCGGGAGGTGACCGTGCTTGGCACCACGAACGTCCGCGCGCTGACTGCGGAAGACCTCCCGGCACTGCGCGACCTCCTCGACCGCGATCCTCTGGTCAACCTGTTCGTGCGGCATCGGATCGACCTCACCGGCCTGCAGGAACGGCTCATGGGCGGCCGGGTCTGGGGCTACTACGACGGTGAGGAGCTGGTGTCGGCATGCCACGCCGGTGCCAACATCGTTCCGGTCCAGGCCACACCCGACGCCATCGACGCCTTCGCCGACCAGGTGCTCGGCGACGGTGTGCGCCCGGCGTCGCTCGTGGGTCTGCGGTCGGCCGTGATGCCGTTGTGGGAGCGGGTGGAGCCGATGTGGGGTCCGGCCCGCTCGGTCCGGCCCTTCCAGCCCTTTCTCGAGCTCGAGGAGGACTCCGCGATCACGCCCGATCCGCGAGTGCACCGGGTGCTGCTCGACGAGTTCGACGTGCTGTACCCCGCCTGCGTCGCCATGTTCACCGAGGAGGTCGGGGTCGATCCTGAGATCGGTGGCGCGAGCGGCTACCGCGCCAGGGTCGCGCAGCTCATCTCGCAGGGCTGGGCCTTCGCGATCGTCGAGGACGGCGAGGTGCTGTTCAAGACCGAGGTCGGCGCCGCGACGTCGTACGCGTGCCAGCTGCAGGGCGTCTGGGTGCGGCCCGACCGTCGTGGTGAGGACATCGCCGTCCGTGCCCTGGCTGCCGTGGTCGAGCAGGTGCGGGCCACCGTCGCACCCGTCGTCACGCTCTATGTCAACGACCACAACCGCTCCGCCCGCCGCACCTACGAGCGCGTCGGGTTCCGTGAGACGGAGATGTTCGCGTCGATCCTGCTCTGACGCACTCTGCCGTTTTCGGCCGCCCAGGGCCCGGCACCCTGCCGATACGCTCGGCCCATGACCCGCGAGACCAAGATGCTGGCCGCCCTGCTCGGGGTGAGCGGCGTGCTGCACTTCGTCATCACCAGGCAGTACGCCTCGATCGTGCCGAAGCCGCTCCCGTACAAGCGTGAGCTCGTGTACGCGTCGGGTGTCGTCGAGATCGGGTGTGCCGCGATGCTGACGCAGCCGCGCACCCGCCGGCTCGGCGGCCTGATGTCGTTCGGCCTGCTGCTGGCGGTCTTCCCCGCCAACATCCAGATGATGATCACCACGGTGCAGAGCAAGAAGGCGCCGCTCTGGTACAAGGTCGGGACGGTACTTCGTCTTCCGCTCCAGATCCCGCCGTTGAGCTGGTCGCTGAAGGCCGCGCGAGACTGAACGAATAGGGTTTCGGCATGCGCATGTCCCGGCTCTTCCTGCGAACCCTGCGAGACGATCCGGCCGACGCGGAGGTCCCGAGCCACCGGCTGCTGGTGCGGGCGGGCTACGTGCGACGGGCCGCGCCCGGCATCTACTCGTGGCTGCCGCTCGGCCTCAAGGTGCTCGGACGCATCGAGGAGATCGTCCGCGAGGAGATGGACGCGATCGGCGCTCAGGAGGTGCGGTTCCCAGCGCTCCTGCCGCGCGAGCCCTACGAGATCTCCAACCGCTGGACGGAGTACGGCCCGAACCTGTTCCGTCTGGCCGACCGGCGGGGCAACGACATGCTGCTCGGCCCCACCCATGAAGAGATGTTCACGCTCCTGGTGAAGGACCTGTTCTCCTCCTACAAGGACCTTCCGCTGACCCTGTACCAGATCCAGACGAAGTACCGCGACGAGGCGCGGCCTCGCGCCGGCATCCTGCGCGGCCGCGAGTTCGTCATGAAGGACTCCTACTCATTCGACATCGACGACGCCGGGCTCGAGGCGTCGTACCAGGTGCACCGCGAGGCCTACGTGCGGATCTTCGACCGGCTCGGCTTCGAGTACGTCATCGTCCAGGCCGACTCCGGTGCCATGGGCGGATCGGCCAGCGAGGAGTTCCTCGTCGTGGCCGAGACCGGCGAGGACACGTTCGTGCGGTCACCCGGCGGATACGCCGCGAACGTCGAGGCCGTCACGACGGTCGTGCCGGAGGCGCTGCCGTACGACGACGTGCCCGCCGCTCACGCCGAGCAGACCCCGGAAACCCCCACGATCGAGACGCTGGTGAATCACCTGAACGTCGCGTTCCCGCGCGACGACCGCCCATGGGAGGCGGCCGACACCCTCAAGAATGTGCTCGTCATCCTCCGGTATCCCGACGGCAAGCGAGAGCCGCTGGCGATCGGCCTGCCCGGCGACCGCGACGTCGACGTGAGGCGTCTCGAGACACAGATCGGGGCGGCCGAGGTCGACGTGTTCACCGACGCCGACTTCGACGCCCACCCCGACCTCGCGAAGGGCTACATCGGGCCGGGCGCGCTGGGGGAGAAGCAGGTCACCGGCATCCGCTACCTGGTCGACCCCAGGGTTGTCACCGGCACCCGCTGGGTGACCGGGGCCGACGTCGACGGATCGCACGTCCTCGACCTCGTGGCGGGCCGCGACTTCACTCCGGACGGCACGATCGAGGCGGCCGAGGTGCGTGCCGGCGACCCGGCGCCGGACGGTTCCGGACCGCTGGAGATCGCCCGGGGCATCGAGATGGGCCACATCTTCCAGCTCGGCCGCAAGTACGCCGAGGCGCTCGGGCTCCAGGTGCTCGACGAGAACGGCAAGCTCGTCACCGTCACGATGGGCTCGTACGGAGTGGGGGTCTCGCGCGCGGTCGCCGCCGTGATCGAGAACTCCTTCGACGAGCTGGGCATCGTATGGCCGCGAGAGATCGCGCCGTACGACGTCCACGTCGTCGCCACCGGCAAGGACGACGCGGCGTTCGAGGCCGCCGAAGCCCTGGTTGCCGAGCTCGAGGCCGACGGAGTCGACGTGCTCTACGACGACCGCCGCAAGGAGTCTCCGGGCGTGAAGTTCAAGGACGCCGAGCTGCTCGGCATGCCCACCATCGTCGTCGTCGGCAGGGGGCTGGCCGACGGTGTCGTCGAGGTCCGGGACCGCGCCACGGGTGAGCGCATCGACGTCCCGGTCGGCGAGGCCGCCGAGCACGTGCGCGGCATCTGCCGCTGACGAAGCCACCACCCCGCGAGTGGCGCAGATTTGTCGCCGGACAGGACGAAATGCAACGAATTTGCGCCTCTCGCGGAATGGGTGGCACTCCTCAGTCGAGTCCCGGGAAGGCACGGACGGGTGCGCCCCAGTCGAGCGCGGCGAGGGCGGCGCGTCGAAGGCCGGACATCGCGAACCGCCGCTCGTCCCGTCCGGAATGGCCGAACAGCGTCACGCACGCGGCCGCGATGCGCTCCTCGACGTCGCTCGCGGCCGTTTGGGCGTCGTTCGCGGTGTCGACACGGTCGTCGCCGTAGGTGAGAGCCGGGCTCACCGGGCGTCCTTCCTCGGAGTCCACGAGCTCGAGCAGGCGATCGCGGACGAGCCGATGGGCGTCGTACGACGTGCTCGCGCGCTCAGACAGGCCGTCGACGCGGGCGCCGATCATGCCGTACAGCCAGACCGCCTCGTGCTCGAGGGCGAGCCAGGCCTGGAGGTCGTCGAGCCGGGTCATGGTGCCACCGGCCCCAAGGTCGCGGCGAGCTGGGAGAGCCCGGCCGACATCGAGGCGAGCACCCGCGCGACGTCCGGTGATGCTGCCGACACGGCATCGTCACCGCGTGCCTCGGCGGACTCCGCGGCCAGCCGCGAGAGCTCGGCGACTGCGTTTCTTGGGTTCGCGGGCTGGGGACCCGCGCTGGTTGCGTCCAGCCGGCCGCCCACGGCGACGAGCTGCTCGTCGGCGACGAGGCGAAGCGGCCGCAGCTTGCTCTCCAGGTCGCCGTGCTCGCCGATCGTCGCGTCGATGGCCGCGATGAGCACGGCCTGGGCGGTGGCGGCACGCTGGAGGCGGCGGGTGTCGCCCGGATCCGGCTCGGGATGGGGTTCTGCGCCCAGGGCACGGAGGCCGTCGTCGAGGACTCCGGCCGCTCGCGCGGCGACGAACACCGCGGCTGCCGTGGCCGCGGTCAAGCCGGTGCCCAGCAGCGTGCGGCGGCTCATCACACGGGGAAGGTTACGACAGGGAGTTCGCTAGGCTGGTCTCGACACTGCACCCCGTAGCCAGCTCAGTGCCGACAACAGAAGAGGGAGGCCCGCCATGGACACCATCAAGGGGGGCCCTCTTGAGCGGCTGGCCGAGCGGTGTGTCTCCGCCCTCGGGCTCGATCTGGAGGCCGTCGAGCTCTCCAAAGCGGGCAAGCGTCGCGTGCTCCGCATCGCCGTCGACACCGACGGCGGCGTCGGCATCGACGCCATCGCCGAGGCCACGCGTGAGCTGTCCAAGGCGCTCGACGCGTCCGACGTGATGGGCGCCCAGCCCTACACGCTCGAGGTCACCTCGCGCGGTGTCGATCGCCCCCTCACGCTGCCGCGCCACTGGCGGCGCAACGTCGGCCGCCTGGTGGTCGCCGAGCTCGCCGACGGCTCGCGTCTCAAGGCACGCATCACGGCGGCCGATGAGAGCGCGGTCGACCTCACCGCCGACGGCGCGCTGCGCCGCCTCCCACTCGACGACGTGGCCACGGCCCGCGTGGAGGCCGAGCTCACCCGACCCAAATCCACCGATCCCCGCAAGGACGGCTGACATGGACATCGACATGAACGCCCTGCGCGCGCTCGAGCACGAGAAGGACATCTCCTTCGACGTCGTCGTCGAGGCGATCGAGACCGCGCTCCTGTCGGCGTACCACAAGACCCACGGGGCCCGCGTCCAGGCGAGAGTCGAGCTCGACCGCAAGTCCGGTCACGTCACCGTGTGGGCGCGCGATCGCCTCGACGACGAGCTGACAGAGGAGCCGGCCGCCGAGCCCGCGGCAGAGCCGGCGGAAGCCACAGAGGCCGACGGCGGCGGTGAGGGTGCCACGTCCGAGCCGGCCGCCGAGACCCCGGAGCCGCAGTACGGCGAGGAGTTCGACGACACGCCCGAGGACTTCGGCCGCTTCGCCGCCGCCATCGCCCGCCAGCTCATCATGCAGCGGCTGCGCGACGCCGAGGACGAGCAGAAGTACGGCGAGTTCTCCGGCAAGGTCGGCGACATCGTGTCCGGCATCATCCAGCAAGGCAGCCGGCCCGGCGACGTGATGATCGATCTCGGCAAGGTCGAGGCTCTCCTCCCGGCCGCCGAGCGCGTCGCCGAGGAGAAGTACGCGCACGGTGAGCGCATCAAGGCCTACGTCTACGAGGTCGAGAAGGGAATGCGCGGTCCCCGCGTCAAGGTCTCGCGCACCCATCCCAACCTCGTGCGCCTGCTGTTCGCGCTCGAGGCTCCGGAGATCGCCGACGGATCGGTCGAGATCGTCGCCATCGCCCGTGAGGCGGGGCACCGCAGCAAGATCGCGGTGCGCGCCACCGTGCCGGGCGTCAACGCCAAGGGCGCCTGCATCGGGCCCATGGGCCAGCGCGTGCGCAACGTCATCCACGAGCTGCACGGCGAGAAGATCGACATCATCGATCACAGCGAGGACCCCGCGGAGTTCATCGCCCACGCGCTGTCGCCGTCGCAGGTCAAGGGCGTCACGCTCGTCGACCCCACGGCCCGGGCCGCCCGCGTGGTCGTGCCCGACTTCCAGCTCTCCCTGGCCATCGGCAAGGAAGGCCAGAACGCCCGGCTCGCCGCCAAGCTGACCGGATGGCGCATCGACATCCGCTCCGACAGCGAACCGCCGCCCGGAACGGGTGATCAGGGGGCCACCGGGCCCGTGGACGCCGGACCACCCCCGACGGGGTAGACTCGATGACGGTGTTTCGCACGTGTATCGGATGTCGGTCACGGGCGGACAAGACCACTCTGGTGCGGCTCGTCGCCGTCGGAGGTGAAGCCGGGTCCTCGACCTGGATCGTCACCCCCGATCCACGCGGGTCGCTACCGGGCCGAGGTGCTCACCTGCATCCCGATCCCCGGTGCCTGGAGCTGGCGCGACGTCGCCGGGCCTTCGGTCGGGCCCTCCGCGTGGAGGGAACGCTCGACCTGGGTCTGGTGGACGAGCTCGTCGGCCCCGTGGCCCCAGAGATCGACACCGAATGACCACCGGGACGACGTCCCACGACGAAATCGGAGCACTACGCTCATGAGCCCCCGATGACCACCGTCCAATGAGCCTGCACGTCAACTAGTGGTCTGATCCTCCTTCGGGTCGGACCCCCGAAGGAGAAGAGTGGCTGTCAGAGTCCACGAGCTTGCCAAGGAGCTCGGAGTCCCCAGCAAGGTCATCCTGTCCACCCTGCAAGACATGGGTGAATACGTGAAGTCCGCGTCGTCCACCGTCGAGGCACCCGTCGTGCGCCGCCTCAACGAGGAGCACGGCGAAGCCCTGCGCAAGCAGGGCGAGAAGAAGGCTGCCAAGAAGGCCCCCGCGGCGGACGCCGCAAAATCCGGCACCGCCAAGAAGGCTGCCGCCAAGGCCGAGCCTGCCGAGGCCCCCGTGGTGGAGGATGCCGCGCCCGAGGTCGTCGAGGCGCCAGAGGTTCCCGAGGTTCCCGAGGTGGCCGAGGAGGCACCCGTCGTCGAACCGGAACCCGAGGTCGCCGTCGACGAGCCCGCAGAACCGGCTGATGCTCCCGCAGCTGCCGAGCCGCCGGCCGACGAGGCCGGCGAAAATCCCCCGCAAGCGGGAGGTGCCCCCACCGCAGGAAGTCCGCGACCTGGCCCGCGCCCCGGTGGCGCCCGGCCAGGCAACAACCCGTTCTCGTCGCGTCAGGGCATGCAGCAGGAACGCACCCCGCGTCCCCCGGCGGCCCGTGAGGGAGGCGCGCCCGGACGTCCCGGCATGCCGCGTCCGAACCCCGCGATGATGCCCAAGCAGTCCGGCCTGTCCGGTCGACCCGCCGCCCGCCAGGGCGGCCCGGGCGGACCCGGTGGTGGCCCCGGTGGACGCACCGACAATCGCTCCGGTGGCCCCGGCGGCGGCCGCGGAGCACCGGCCGGCGCAGGCCGTCCCGGCGGTGGCGGTGGCGGCTTCGGCGGTCCCGGCGGCGGACGCCCCGGTGGCGGCTTCGGCGGCCCTGGTGGACGCCCCGGCGGACCCGGTCGTGGCGGCCGAGGTGGCACGCAGGGCGCCTTCGGTCGTCCCGGCGGCCCGGCCCGACGCGGTCGCAAGAGCAAGCGCGCGAAGCGTCAGGAGTTCGACCAGATGCAGGCGCCCGCCATCGGCGGAGTGCGCGTGCGCAAGGGCGAGGGAGAAACCATCCGGCTCGCCCGCGGCGCCTCGTTGGGCGACTTCGCCGACAAGATCGGTGCCGACGCGGCATCGCTGGTGGAGGTGTTGTTCCATCTCGGAGAGATGGTCACCGCCACGCAGTCGGTCAACGACGACGTCCTGCAGATCCTCGGTGAGGAGCTCAACTACGACGTCCAGGTCGTCTCGCCGGAGGAAGAGGACCGCGAGCTGCTGGAGTCGTTCAGCCTGGAGTTCGGCGAGGACGAAGGCGTCGAGAAGGATCTCGCCCCGCGTCCGCCGGTCGTCACGGTCATGGGTCACGTCGACCACGGCAAGACCAAGCTGCTCGACGCCCTGCGCGACAGCAACGTCGTCGACAAGGAGGCCGGTGGCATCACGCAGACCATTGGTGCCTACCAGGTCGCCACCGACGTCGACGGCACCGAGCGTCGCATCACCTTCATCGACACTCCCGGTCACGAGGCGTTCACCGCCATGCGTGCCCGTGGTGCCCAGGCCACCGACATCGCGGTGCTGGTGGTCGCGGCCGACGACGGCGTCATGCCGCAGACGGTCGAGGCGCTCAACCACGCCAAGGCCGCCGGTGTGCCGATCGTGGTCGCGGTGAACAAGGTCGACAAGCCCGACGCCGACCCGAGCAAGGCCCGCGGCCAGCTCACCGAGTACGGCCTCGTGCCCGAGGAGTACGGCGGCGACGCGATGTTCGTCGACGTCTCCGCCAAGGCCGGCACCGGTCTCGACACGTTGCTCGAGTCGATCGTGCTCACCGCCGACGCCGCACTCGACCTGCGCGCCAACCCCGACCAGAACGCCGAGGGCCTCACCATCGAGGCGCACCTCGACCGCGGTCGCGGTCCGGTCGCCACGGTGCTGGTGAAGCGCGGCACGCTGAAGGTCGGCGACACGCTGGTCGCCGGTTCCGCGTTCGGCCGCGTCCGGGCCCTGCTCGACGAGCACGGCGACAACATCGAAGAGGCGACGCCGTCGCGTCCCGCCCTGGTGCTCGGCCTCACGGCCGTCCCGGGAGCCGGCGACAACTTCATGGTCGTCGACGACGATCGCACCGCGCGTCAGATCGCCGAGAAGCGCGAGGCCCGCGAGCGCAACGCCGCTCTGGCCAAGCGCAGTGGTCGCCGGACCCTCGAGGACTTCATGTCCTCGCTGGAGAAGGGCGAGACCGACGAGCTGCTGCTGATCCTCAAGGGCGACGGCTCCGGCTCGGTCGAGGCGCTCGAGGACGCGCTCTCGCAGATCGATGTGGGCGAAGAGGTCAACCTGCGCGTCATCGACCGAGGTGTCGGTGCCATCACCGAGACCAACGTCGACCTCGCCGCCGCGTCGAACGCCGTCATCATCGGCTTCAACGTGCGGCCGCAGGGCAAGGCCACCGAGCTCGCCGACCGCGAAGGCGTCGAGATCAAGTACTACTCGGTGATCTACCAGGCGATCGACGAGATCGAGGCCGCGCTGAAGGGCATGCTCAAGCCGGAGTACGAGGAGGCGCAGCTCGGTACCGCCGAGATCCGCGACATCTTCCGCTCCAGCAAGGTCGGCAACATCGCCGGCTGCATGGTCACGAGCGGCACCATCAGGCGCAACGCCAAGGCGCGCTTGCTGCGTGACGGTGCGGTCGTCGCCGACAACCTCGATCTCGCCAGCCTGCGTCGCGAGAAGGACGACGTCTCCGAGGTTCGCGAAGGCTTCGAGTGCGGCATCGTGCTCAAGGGCTACAACGACATCAAGGTCGAGGACGTCATCGAGACCTTCGAGCTGGTTGAGAAGGCACGGGACTAGCGGCTCATGGCAGGCCAGCGCACTCAGCAGCTCGCTGACCGGATCAAGGTGATCGTCGCCTCGATGCTCGAGCGTCGTGTCAAGGACCCGCGGCTCGGTTTCATCACGCTCACCGACGTCCGGCTGAGCGGCGACAACCAGCACGCGTCGGTGTTCTACACCGTCATGGGAGGCCAGGAGGCCATCCAGGACACCGCGGCGGCGCTGCGCAGCGCCAACGGGCTGATCCGCTCCGAGGTCGGCAAGCAGCTGGGGCTGCGGCAGACGCCGTCCTTGGAGTTCTTCCTTGACGCCGTGCCAGAGACGGCCCGGGAGATCGAGGACCTCCTCGCGAAGGCGCGGGAGTCCGACGAGGCGGTGGCGGCGCAGGCCGCCGGCGCCGAGTACGCCGGCGACCCCGACCCGTACAAGAAGCATGACGATCCGGACGTGGACGAGGAGCCCGGCGGGGGTGCCGGGCCACGGGCGGCGGACAGCTGAGTGTGACGGCTCCTGCCGGAATCGTCGTCGTCGACAAGCCGTCTGGCTGGACGTCGCACGACGTCGTGGGCAGGGTGCGCCGGCTGGCTGGCACCCGCAAGGTGGGGCATGCCGGAACCCTCGACCCGATGGCGACCGGCGTGCTCGTGCTCGGAGTCGGACGCGCCACGCGGCTGCTCGGTCACCTGCAGCTGGCCGACAAGGAGTACATCGCCACCATCCGGTTCGGCCAGGCGACAGTCACCGACGACGCCGAGGGTGACGTGGTCAGCACCATGCCCGCCGGCCACCTCGACGCCGAGGCGATCACGGCGGCCATCGTGCCGCTCACCGGATCCATCGAGCAGGTGCCGTCGTCCGTCTCCGCGATCAAGGTCGACGGGCAGCGGTCCTACGCCCGCGTCCGCGCCGGTGAGGACGTCGACCTTCCGTCGCGACCCGTCACCGTCGAGACGTTCGAGCTCGGCGAGGTGCGGCGACCCGGCGGGGGTGCCGGGCCGTGGGCGGCAGAAGGCACCGTCGACGCCGACGTCCGGGTCGTCTGCTCCAGCGGCACCTACGTGCGCGCCCTCGCTCGCGACCTCGGCGAGGCACTCGGCGTGGGAGGCCACCTGACGATGCTGCGTCGCACCCGCGTGGGTGGCTTCGAGCTCGCGTCGGCCCACACGCTCGACGAGCTGGAGGCGGAATTCATGGTCACCGACCTCGACCGCGCCGCTCGCTCGTCCTTCCCCACCGTCGACCTCGACGACGCGCAGGCCGGCGACGTCCGGTTCGGTCGCCCACTCGCAGGTTTCGTCCTTGGGTCCGACGCCCCGGTGGCGCTGTTCGACCCCGCCGGACACTTCCTTGCCCTGTACGAGCAGCGCGGCGCCGACGCCCGTGCGGTGGCGGTGTTCGCCGATCCGGTCCCAGGCACGGGCTAGGCAGCCACGGCCTAAGGTCTCCCCATGAGGATCCACCGCACGTCACCGCGTCGAGTCGTGTGGACTGTCGTCAAAGGCTGGCTCGTTGCGGTCGCCGGCATCATCGCCGCGCTCACCGTCATCACGAAGGTGCGCAAGCTCAGCCGAGCCCACCGCGGCGACGGCTTCCCGAGGACACTGCCGACCGCGGTCCCGGTGAGCGGCTCCACGGTCATCACGACCTACACCTACGGGGATGACCTCTACGACGACATGCTGACCGCCATCGCCGGGGCGAAGGAACGCATCCTCTTCGAGTCGTTCATCATCAAGGGCGACGCGACCGGCAATCAGTTCAAGCGAGCGCTCATCCGCGCAGCGGAGCGTGGCGTCGAAGTACGCATCGTCTACGACGGGTTCGCGAACCTCGTCGTCCGGCCCAGCTTCCTGCGGTTCCCGGCGCCGGTGCAGGTGCTGCGGTATCCGCTCTTCTCCGGCTGGATGATCTTCAACCCGCGACGCTGGGGGAGGGACCACCGCAAGATCCTGGTCATCGACGACACGTCGGCGTTCGTCGGCGGCTACAACGTCGGTTCGGAGTACGCCACGAAGTGGCGCGACACCCACTTGAAGATCGAGGGCGGCTCGGTCTGGGATCTCGACAACGCCTTCGTCGACTTCTGGAACCTCAACGCCCGCGGGCTGCCGATGCTGAAGGACCGCGGCTCGCCGAGCTGGGACCCGTACGTGCGCGCACACCGCAACGTCCCCCGCCAGCTCGTGTTCCCGATCCGGAACATGTACCTGGAGGCGATCGACCGCGCCGCCGGCCACATCTACCTGACGGCGGCCTACTTCATCCCCGACCACGACATCCTGCAGGCGCTCAAGGAGGCACGTGCTCGCGGCGTCGACGTGCGGATCCTCGTGCCGGAGGTGAGCAATCACGTGGTCGCCGACTGGCTCTCCCGCGGGTTCTACGGCGAGCTGCTGCGCCACGGCGTGCGGATCTTCCGCTATCGCGACGCGATGATCCACGCCAAGACGGCGACCATCGACGGCCGTTGGTCGACCGTCGGCACGGCGAACATCGACCGCCTCAGTCTCAGCGGCAACTACGAGATCAACCTCGAGATCCTCGACGAGGACCTGGCCGCGCACCTCGAGACGGTGTTCGCGAACGACCTTCAGCAGGCGACCGAGCTGACCCTCGACGAGTGGGAGCGCCGCGACGTGGTCGTCCGCGCCTGCGAGATGCTGCTCGCCCCGCTCCGGCCGCTGCTCTGACGGCCGTGGCTAGGCTTCCGTCGTGACCATCTGGCGAGACCTCGAGGGAGCCGAGACCGCGCCGCGAGCCGAGGCGGCCGCCGTGACCGTCGGTGGCTTCGACGGGGTCCACCGGGGGCATCAGCACGTGCTCGACGCGACCCGCGCGGCCGCCGACGGTGCCTCCGTCGTGGCCGTGACGTTCGACCCGCTCCCGAGGGAGGTGCTGGCACCCGACCGGGCACCCAAGCGCCTCACCACGGTCGAGCGACGCGTCGAGCTGCTTCGGGCTCATGGGGCCGACGAGGTCCGCGTGCTCGCGTTCAGCCGGGAGATGGCCGGCTGGAGCCCCGAGGAGTTCATCCAGCGCGTGCTCGTCGACGACCTGAAGACCTCCGCCGTGGTGGTGGGCGAGAACTTCCGGTTCGGCTCGCAGGCCGCCGGGAACGTCGACCTGCTGCGCAGCGCCGGGATTGAAGCGGGCTTCTCCGTCGAGGGCCTCGAGCTCGAGGGAGGAGCGGAGCCGTTCTCGTCGACGGTTGTGCGTGCGCACGTCGCCGCCGGACGCCTGCCCGAGGCCGCCGAGGTGCTCGGCCGCCCGCACGAGGTGAGCGGAGTGGTGGTCGAGGGAGATCGCCGCGGGCGCTCGCTCGGGTTCCCCACCGCCAACGTGCCGGTCGACGACGCCTATGCCGTGCCGCCGGACGGCGTCTATGCAGGTCGTCTCGACATCGGCGACGAGGTGCTGCCGGCCGCCATCTCCGTGGGCACCAACCCGACCTTCGACGGGCACGACCGGCGGGTGGAGTCGTACGCCATCGACGGGCCGACCTCGGGCGGCAGCCTCGACCTCTACGGCTCGCTGGTCCGCGTCGAGCTCGTGCGCCTCCTGCGCAGCATGGACGTCTTCGACACCGTCGACGCCCTGGTCGCGCAGATGCACGAGGACGTCGCCGACACCCGCTCGGTCCTCGCCGAGCTGGAGTGAGTCACCGCTCAGCCGAGGCCGAGCTTCCTGATTGCCGCGGTCACCGCGTCGGCGATCGCCTTCTCACCGGCTCCGTTGGGATGCAGGGTGAGGCCGTCGCCGTCGGGTGGATTCAGGCCGTTGACCCAGGCGGCGCCTCCGGAGCAGATGTCGTGACCCTTCGAGCGGGCGTACATGGGGACGAAGGTGACGTCATGGGCGCGGGCCGCTGCGGCCAGGATCGCTGAGAGGTCGGACTCCATGGAGGCGATCCAGGCGACGTCCTCGGCGGTGTACGGAGCCTGGTCACAGGCGCCGTTCGACGGCATCAACCGCGGATAACCGACCAGCAGAATCTCGGCTTTCGGTGCCTTCCGGGTCACGGCGGCCAGCGCCGCGCCCACCTCGTCGCCGATCGCAGGAATCAGTGCCGCGATCCGCGTCCCCATCCGGTCACGGCACGGAGCTCCCGGCCGGCCGGGCTTGGACACGTCCGGGCAGGTCAGGAGCAGGCTGCTGTAGAGACCGAAGTCGTTTCCACCGATGCCGACGGTGACGATTCGGGTCTTCTTGGGCCTGATGGCGTCGATCTGAGCGGGCGCGCCCCGCACCGACTCGCAGCAGGCCGTCACTCGTGGCACCGCCGCAGCTGACGTCGGTCAGCGGCAGGTCGAGCGTCGACGCCACCAGCGACGGGTAGTTGCGCGACGGACCGCTGGCAGAAGAACCCGTGCTCCTGCAGGGCGCCGATCGGGCCGCCGGCGGTGTAGGAATCGCCCAGGGCGACGTAGGCGGGGCCCTGGCGAGGTGCGCTCGGAGCGGGCTCACTCGGGCTGGGACTGCGGGACGGCGTCGGTGTCGAGCGCGGCGGGCGCCTGCTCGTCGGGGCCGCTGCACGCGGTGACGAGCGCCAGGACCAGGAGTCCGGCGCCGAGAGCTCGGACCCGCCCTGACATGCGCCAAGGCTAGGTCGAAGGCCGTGACCGCGATTCGCCCCGCGTGCGGGTGCGCTGATACTCTGGCGGTTGCCGTGAAACGGCCACGGATTCGAGTGCCCCGGTGAACAGGCCCGGGCGCGCCGTGCAACGACACCCTCAGAGGAGAACAGTGGCGAAGAAGACTGCCGTGGCCAACCTGGCCGAGGCTCCCAAGTCCGAGATCATCAAGCAGTACGCCCTCAGCGACGGCGACACCGGATCCCCTGAGGTCCAGGTGGCTCTCCTGACGGGGCGCATCTCGCACCTGACCGAGCACCTCAAGGAGCACGAGCACGACCATCACAGTCGTCGTGGGCTCCTGCTGCTCGTCGGTCAGCGTCGCCGACTGCTGAACTACCTGCAGAACACCGACATCGAGCGCTACCGCTCGCTCATCGAGCGACTCGGCCTGCGCCGCTAGACCACACGGGCGGTCACCCACCGGGTGGCCGCCTCCAACAACTTCATATCCACACCCTGGACGAGACATCTCAGGCACGACGTGCTCGGTCCTCGGTAGTGGCCCTCGGGACACCGTCACCGGAAGCCCCGCAGGCCTCGATCGAAGACCGAACCTTGAACCGCCAGCCTGAGTCTCGTCCCTCACAGCAGGCATCCGCCTGCGGAAGGGACTCGCATGAGCGACTCCACACTGCACACCGCCGAGACCGTCATCGACAACGGACGGTTCGGCACCCGCAAGATCCGATTCGAGACCGGGCTTCTGGCCCGTCAGGCTGCCGGAGCGGTGGCCGCCTTCATCGACGACGACACGATGCTCCTGTCAGCCACCACGGCCGGCAAGCACCCGAAGGAGCAGTTCGACTTCTTCCCGCTCACCATCGACGTCGAAGAGCGCATGTACGCCGCCGGCAAGATCCCCGGCTCGTTCTTCCGGCGCGAAGGCCGTCCCAGCGAGGACGCCATCCTCACCTGTCGCCTGGTCGACCGTCCGCTGCGCCCGACCTTCAAGAAGGGCCTGCGCAACGAGGTCCAGGTCGTCATCACCGTGATGGCGCTCAACCCCGACGCCCCCTACGACGTGCTGGCCATCAACGCCGCCTCCGCGTCCACGCAGATCTCCGGCCTGCCGTTCTCCGGCCCGGTCGGCGCCACCCGCGTCGCCCTCATCGAGGGTGAGTGGGTCGCGTTCCCGACGCACACCCAGCTCGAGGACGCCGTCTTCGACATGGTCGTCGCCGGCCGTATCGCCGGTGACGACGTCGCGATCATGATGGTCGAGGCCGAGTCCACCGACGCCACCTGGGAGCTCGTCCAGAGCGGTGTCCAGGCACCGACGGAGGAGATCGTCGCCGGTGGTCTCGATGCCGCCAAGAGCGTCATCAAGCAGCTGTGCGAGGCGCAGTCCGACCTCGCCGCCAAGGCCGCCAAGCCGATCCAGGAGTTCCCGGTCTTCCCCGAGTACGAGGACGACGTGTTCGACGAGGTTGCGCGCATCGCCTCGGGCTCGCTCGGTGAGGCCCTCACCATCGTCAGCAAGGCCGACCGCGAGGCTCGCGAGAGCGAGATCAAGGCCGACCTCCTCGACCAGCTCGGTGAGCAGTTCGAGGGTCGCGAGAAGGAGATCGGCGCTGCGATGCGCTCGCTCACCAAGACCCTCGTGCGTGAGCGCGTGCTCCGCGACAAGGTGCGTATCGACGGACGCGGCCTGGCCGACATCCGCGAGCTCTCGGCCGAGGTCGGGGTCATCCCGCGGGTCCACGGCTCGGCGCTGTTCCAGCGCGGCGAGACCCAGATCCTGGGCATCACGACGCTGAACATGCTCGGACTGGAGCAGAAGCTCGACACGCTCTCGCCCGAGACCACGCGTCGCTACATGCACAACTACAACTTCCCGCCGTTCTCGACCGGTGAGACCGGCCGAGTGGGCTCGCCCAAGCGTCGCGAGATCGGTCACGGCGCGCTCGCCGGCCGTGCGCTGCTGCCGGTGCTGCCCACGCGCACGGAGTTCCCGTACGCCATCCGCCAGGTCTCCGAGGCGCTCAGCTCCAACGGCTCCACCTCGATGGGCTCGGTCTGTGCGTCCACGATGGGCCTGCTCAACGCCGGTGTGCCGCTGCGCGCCCCGGTCGCGGGCATCGCGATGGGCCTCATCTCCGGCGAGGTCGACGGCAAGCAGCAGTTCGTCACGCTGACCGACATCCTCGGAGCCGAGGACGCCTACGGCGACATGGACTTCAAGGTCGCCGGCACGCGTGAGTTCGTCACCGCCCTGCAGCTCGACACCAAGCTCGACGGCATCCCCGCCGACGTGCTCGCCGGTGCGCTGACGCAGGCCCGTGAGGCGCGCTTCACGATCCTCGACGTCATGGCCGAGGCGATCTCCGAGCCCGACGAGATGAGCCCGTACGCGCCGCGCATCATCACGATCAAGATCCCGGTCGACAAGATCGGCGAGGTCATCGGCCCCAAGGGCAAGGTCATCAACCAGATCCAGGACGACACCGGCGCTCAGATCTCCCTCGAGGACGACGGCACCGTCTACGTCGGCGCCGACAACGGCGAAGCCGCGGAGGCCGCTCGCGACCAGATCAACGCGATCGCCAACCCGACGATGCCCGAGGTCGGCGAGCGCTATCTCGGCACCGTCGTCAAGACGGTCGACTTCGGTGCGTTCGTCTCGCTGCTCCCGGGCCGCGACGGTCTGCTGCACATCAGCAAGCTGCGCGAGCTCAACGACGGCAAGCGGGTCGAGAAGGTCGAGGACGTCGTGTCCGTCGGCCAGAAGATCCAGGTCGAGATCGCCGAGCTCGGCGACCGCGGCAAGCTGTCGCTGATCCCCGTGATCGGTGAGTCCGGCGAGCCCGTCGACGAGCCGGTCGAGGAGACCGCCGACGAAGAGGTCACGGCCGACGCCTGATCCGTTCAAGTCCGACGAGGCCCCGTACCCACTGGTGCGGGGCCTCGTCGCGTCGAGTGGCGCAATTTGGACGCCGAACGGCGCATTTCGGCGATCCTGAGACGGCATGTCGCACCAATCTGCGCCACTCGCGGGTCGGATTGCGCCACTGGTCAAGTGACGGTGAACGGTGACGTTCGCACGGTCTCGCGGCCGACGTACGCGATGCGGTAGGTGCCCGGATCGCCGGCGCGCCAGGTGATCGTCGCGTCCCAGCGCCGCCCACGGCGCCGCCAGGTGATGGAGGTGTCGAACGAGCTGTCGTCGGCCACGACCTCCCAGCCGCCGGGTGTTTCGCGCTCGACGAGGAGATAGGTCGGTCGCAGGACGCGGTTCGGGTGGTCGGCGGCGAACTCGACCTGCGCCGTCCAGCCAGACGGAACCGACGCCGGGGCCGAGCGCACGATGATCGGCTGCTGGCGCTCGAGTCGAGGTGATCCGGTCGGCGCGTTCCACCACAGCCGGTGAGGCGGCGGCGGCTCGCCCGCGTCGACCGGCCTGCCGTCGCGCATCGCGTCGGCGAGGCCGGTGACGACGTCGATGAAGGCTGCCAGCTGCTGACGACCGAAGACGGTGCTCCCGCCCTCGTAGTCCTGCGCGTCGTACTCCTCCGGCGTGGTCAGGTAGTGCGCATATCCGTTCGCGTAACCCTGCACGATCACGTGCTCGACGTCGGTCGACATCACCGCCGCCACGGCCCTGCGTAGCCGAAGCCCGGCGTTCACCGTCACCTCGATCGGCAGACAGACGAGGTACAGGCCCCCGATCCGTACGAGCTGCACCGGTAGCCGCTCCTGCGCCCAGCCGAGCGCGCCGATCGGGATGAGCAGGTCCTTGGGCGCCTGACGCGCGCGCAGCTGCGGGAACCGGTCATAGAGCCAGTCGCTGATGCGCTGCGGCACCGGGTTGTTCCGGCCGCGACGGAACATCGGCGATCCCTCGCCGTCGGTGGTGCCGGCCGCGAACGCGGCGCCCAGCACGGCGCGTCCGGTCGGTCCGTCGGGGGTCGTGACGCGGGCCAGGTCGACGTACGTCATCCGCGACTGCAGGAGCGCTGCGACCTCCTCGCCAGGCTGACCGGCCAGGGTCTTGGCGACGGCCAGCTGGCGCTCGCCGATGATCCGGGTGTTCTCGCGATCGTCGTCGGTCGGTCCGTGCCCGGCCCGGCCGGCGAGGTTGGGGGAGATGTCGCCGGCGTTCGTCTGGGCGAACGACGCCACCAATCCGTCAGTTTGCTGCTCCCACGCATACGCGGCCCAGCCCTTGTTGTCGGAGCTGATGAGCGTGCTGCGGTTCGTCATCGAGGTGTTGTGCACCGGGAACCAGCTGATCACGCCGACCAGTGCATTTTGCCGCCCGTGGCCCGGCACCCCCGCCGGGCGGTCGTCGCGCTCGACGCGCATCACGGTCATCAAGGGGTCGATCGCGTCGGGGAACAGCTCGCGGTCCTCGGACGGATTGCGGTCGAACGCGGTGCGGCTGCGGTTCGTGCTGGCGTCGGTGAGGTGTCCGCGGGTCACTGTGGCGATGGCCGGGCGGGCATCGTCGTGGGCACGGACGATCGCGTCGACGACGCCGGCGACGAGGCGTTCGAACGTGCGCGGGTGGAAGCCTGCCGTGGTGATGTTGTACAGGACGTGGCGGCCGTGCCCACCCGGTCCGCAATGGGTGTGCGTCGCGGTCAATACCACGTTGCGGGCGGTGTACCGGCCGCCGAAGATCGCCGACAACCGGGTGAGGATCTCCGTGGTGGCGGCCTGGAAGAACATCGCGATGTCGGCCACCACGTGCACGACCTGCTCAGAACCGTCGTCGAGCACGAACGCCCGCACGTACTGACGTGTGAGGATGCCCCGGGTCCACTGGTCCGGCATGCCGTAGCCCATCATCCCGACGCCCCATGGCTCGCCGGTGATGTCGGCGACAGCCCGGCCCACCTTCAGCGTCATGGCGGTCAGTATCACGTAACGCGTCGGAACGAGGTGCGTGAGACGATCGCGGAGCCATGGAGGAGCTCAGGGATCGCGCCGCCGCGCTCGACGCGGCCGATCCGCTCGCCCCGTTCCGCGATCGCTTCTTGCCCTCGGACGACGTGGTCGCCTACTTCGACGGCAACTCGCTCGGTCGTCCGCCGAAGGCCACGGCCGAGCGGCTGTCGGCCTTCGTCACCGAGGAGTGGGGAGGGCGGCTGATCCGGGGCTGGGACGACGGCTGGGTCGAGCTGCCGGCCACCGTGGGCGACGAGGTCGCCTCCGTCGTCCTCGGCGCAGCGCCGGGCCAGACGGTCGTCGCGGACTCCACGTCCGTCAACCTCTACAAGGTCCTGCACGCGGCCTGCGACCTGAGACCGGACCGTGACGAGATCGTCGTCGACACGACGAACTTCCCGACCGACCGATACCTCGTCGAGGGAGTGGCGGCGCAGCGCGGCATGGCGGTGCGATGGCTGGAGCCGGACCTCGTCGAGCACGTCACGACCGACAACCTGGCCGAGGTGCTGGGGGAGCGGACCGCTGTCGTCTCGCTGAGCCACGTCGACTACCGGTCCGCGGCGATCCTCGACGTTGCCGGGATCACCGCGCAGGTGCACGCTGCCGGCGGGCTGGTGGTCTGGGACCTCTGCCACTCCGCCGGCGTCCTGCCGATCGCCCTGGATGCCGACGACGTCGACTTCGCCGTGGGATGCACCTACAAGTACCTCGATGCCGGTCCCGGTGCGCCGGCGTTCCTGTACGTCGCGGCGCGCCACCTGGCCGACGTCTCGCAGCCCATCCCGGGCTGGTGGAGCGCGGTCGACCTCTTCGCGATGGCGGACACCTACACCGCAGCCCCCGACATCCGGCGCATGCTGAGCGGCACGCCCAACGTCGTGGGGACCGTGGCCGCGCGCGAAGGCGTGCGACTGGTGGGCGAGGCGGGCATCGACGCGATCCGCACCAAGTCCGTGGCACTCACCGACTTCCTCCTCGAGCTCGTCGACCGGCTCGACGTCACCGTGCTGTCACCACGCGACTCCGAACGTCGGGGCAGCCACGTCACCATCCAGGTGTCCGATGCCGGGGACGCGGCGAAGCGGCTCGGTGAGCGCGGCGTCATTCCCGACGTCCGCCGCCCGGACCTGCTGAGGCTCGGACTCTCGCCACTCTCGACATCGTTCACCGAGGTGTTCGAGGGCTGGGCCGTGCTGGCCGAGGTTCATCGAGCCCGCCCACTAGGCTGACCACCATGATTCGCGTGGCGGTCCTGGGAGCCAAGGGACGGATGGGTTCGACGTCGGTGCAGGCCATCGACGCCGCCGACGACCTCGAGGTCGTCGCCCAGGTCGACATCGACGACGACATCGCCGCGATCACCGACGCGGGCGCTCAAGTCGCGCTCGACTTCACCCAGCCCGACGTCGCCCTCGACCACGTGCGCTGGTGCGTCGAGCACGGTGTGAGCATCGTCGTCGGCACGTCGGGCTTCGACGACGCCCGCATCGAAGAGGTACGAGACATGCTCGGCGACGACACGCAGATCGGTGTGCTCATCGTCCCGAACTTCTCCGTTGGAGCCATCCTCATGATGCAGTTCGCCGCCACCGCGGCCCCGTTCTTCGAGTCCGTCGAGGTCGTCGAGATGCATCACCCGGACAAGATCGACGCGCCGTCCGGCACCGCCACCCGCACCGCCGAGGTCATCGCGGCCGCCCGTCGCAAGGCCGGGTCACCGGAGCTGCCGGATGCCACCACCACGGATCCCCAGGGCGCCCGCGGGGCCAAGGTCGATGGCGTGCCGGTGCATGCGATCCGGGCTCGTGGGTTCGTGGCCAGCCAGGAGGTCGTCATGGGGGGCGTGGGGGAGACGTTCACGATGCGGCACGACTCGCACGACCGCGTGTCGTTCATGCCCGGCGTGCTGGCCGCACTTCGCGCCGTCGAGGACCGACCCGGACTCACCGTCGGGCTCGACACCGTCCTCGGCCTCGACTGACGTCACACCAGGCGGATCAGCGCTGCTGTTGCGGCCGCCGCGAACACCATCGGCAGGAACGGCACCCGCAGCAGAAGCAGCACCGCGGCCACCCCCAGGGCGGCGATCCTTGCGTCGAACACGAGGGCGCGGTCGCCGCCGAACGTCTGGACGGCGATCAGCGCGCCGAGGAGGGCCACCGGGATGAGGCCCGCCGCGTGCTTGGCCAGCGGATGATCCAGCACGCGCTCGGGTACCGACATCCCGGCCAGCTTGAACACGAAGCATCCGGCCGCCACGATCGCGATGCCGGCCCACACACTGTTCACGGCAGGCCCTCCGGCACCGTGACGTGCCTGATGAGACCGACCAGCACCGCCACTGCACCGCCGATGATGATCGGCAGGCCGGCGGCGGTGAACGGCACCAGGCCGAGCGCGACGGCCGCCGCGAGCAAGGCCGTGAGCCGGGCACCCCACGACGTGAGACGCGGCCACAGCAATCCGAGGAACGCGGCCGCGACCGCGGCGTCCAGGCCGTAGTCGCGTGGGTCGCCCATGGCGGTTCCGGCGAGGGCGCCGAGCAGGGTGGTGGCGTTCCACAGCACGAAGATCGAGAGGCCGGTCCAGAAGAAGCCGAGCCGCGCCTGCCGAGTGGTCTCACGCGTGATCGTCATGGCGGTCGACTCGTCCATGACCAGGTGCGCCGAGACGATCCTGGCCGGCCCGGTCAGGCGCAGCAACGGCGCGATGCTGAGGCCGTAGAACATGTTGCGGCTGCCGAGCAGGAGCGCCGTGAAGGCACCGGCCAACGGGTTGCCGCCCGAGGCGATGACGCCGATGAAGGCGAACTGCGACGCTCCGGTGAACACGGCCAAGGACATGACGCAGGCCTGCCAGACGTCGAGCCCCGCACCGGTCGCAATCGCTCCGAACGACACCCCGTACGCACCGGTGGCCAGCCCGACGCCCAGGGAGTCGACGACGACGGACCGGTCCGACGTCATGCGGCCAGTGTCGTGTGCAGACGCACCTGCTTGACGGTGTTGCCGGCGTCGTCCTGCAGCTCGCGGTGCGCTCCGTCGGCCTCCCAGCCCGAGCTGGAGACGAAGTCGCGCAGGGCGTCGTCGGTGCTGGCGATCCACCAGCGCACGCGGGTGAACTGGTCGGCGGCGAGCGTGTCCATCGCCGCCTGGAGCAGCCGTGAGCCGTGACCTTCGCCGCGGTGGGCGGGGTCGATGACGAACTCGCCCACTTCTCCGTCGGTGACCTGATCGGCGTCGGGGTCGTAAGACGGGTGGACGAGCGTGAATCCGCGGACGTCGGCGCGATCGAGCGCCACCAGCACCCGCATGCGGGCATCCGGCGGCTTGGTGAGAGACGCCGACCAGCGCTCGGCGAACTCGTCCGGCGTCGAGCGACTCGAGCACGTCCGGCGCGAGGAGGTCGGCGTACATGTCGCGCCACGCGGCCAGCTGGACCCGCGCGATGGACCCGGCGTCGTCCGGCCAGGCCAGACGAGCGCTGACGTCAGCGGTCACCACGACCGGAAGGCCTCCACGAGCCTGGACTCGGCACCGTCGGAATCGAGCATCGCCGCCGTCATGGAGGTGTTGCGCAGTGACGGCCAGGTCTCGAACGCGAGCAGGGCGAGGCCCGGCACGCCGCCGATCAGCATCGGCCACCCGCCGTAGGGCGCGATGAAGCCGACGACGACGGCGAAGATGACGCCCGCCTCGCAGTAGGCGAGCTTGCGGACGATCTGACTGGCGAAGACGCCGACCGCCTCCGCCTGCATCTCGTCGGGATCGCGGTCGGGGCTCATGGGCCGGGCCGACAGCCAGACCCGCTCGGCGAGGAACGCGGTGAGGGCGTTCACCGCGAGCAGCACGGCGATGAGCCACCACGGTGGAAACGTGCCGCTCGTGCCCCCGAAGGCGAAGAAGAGCAGGACGAGGAAGACCGTCGTCAGGCCCAGTTGAAGGAAGGCGAAGGTGCGGACCTCGGACGGGGAGGTCTCGTACTCCGGGGTTTGCATGAGGCGAGTTTCGCACACGGATCCGTCGGTCTCCGTTGGTAGTCTGCCGACATGCGGGCGTATCTCGATCTGATGCAACGGATCCTCGACGAAGGTGTCGAGAAGGGCGATCGCACCGGCACCGGAACCCGCAGCGTCTTCGGCCACCAGATGAGGTTCCCGCTGGCCGACGGCTTCCCGTTGGTCACCACGAAGAAGATCCACCTGAAGTCCGTCGTCGGCGAGCTGCTCTGGTTCATCTCCGGCGACACCAACGTGCGGTGGCTGCGCGAGAACGGCATCTCCATCTGGGACGAGTGGGCCGACGACGACGGCGAGCTCGGGCCCGTCTACGGCCACCAGTGGCGATCGTGGCCCGCTCCGAACGGCGAGACCATCGACCAGCTGGCCCGCGTCATCGACTCGTTGAGGGCCGACCCCGACTCGCGCCGGCACATCGTCAGCGCGTGGAACGTCGCCGACATCGACGACATGGCGCTCGCCCCGTGCCACGCGTTCTTCCAGTTCTACGTGGCTGACGGACGGCTGTCCTGCCAGCTGTACCAGCGGTCGGCCGACGTCTTCCTCGGTGTGCCGTTCAACATCGCGTCCTACGCCTTGCTCACGCACATGGTGGCTCAGGCGACGGGCCTCGAGGTCGGCGACTTCGTGCACACGCTCGGCGACGCCCACCTCTACCTCAACCATCTCGACCAAGCCCGCGAACAGCTCACCCGCGAGCCACGCCCGCTGCCGGAGCTGTGGCTCGACCCGGCCATCACGTCGATCGACGACTTCACGATGGAGTCCATCAAGGTCGCCGGCTACGACCCGCACCCACTCATCAAGGCGCCCATCGCCGTATGACGGTCACGCTCGTCGTCGCCATCGGCGCGAACGGGGTCATCGGCGTCGACGGCGGTCTGCCGTGGCGCCTGCCCGAGGACCTCGCCAGCTTCAAGGCGCTGACCATGGGTCATCCGATGGTCATGGGCCGGGCGACGTTCGAGTCCATCGGACGGGCGCTCCCGGGCCGCACCACGATCGTGCTCACCCGAGATCCGAACTGGTCCGCAGAGGGCGTCGAAGTGGCGCCGACGCTCGAGGCAGCACTCGAGCGGGCCAGTGAGCTCGACGACGAGGTGTTCCTCGTCGGCGGAGCGAAGGTCTACACCCAGGCCCTCGAGGCCGGACTCGTCGACCTGATGTGCGTCACGAGGGTGGCGGCGTCACCCGAGGGAGACACTCGGTTCCCGAGCATCGACTGGATGCAGTGGCGTGAGGTCGGCCGTGTCCCGCATGGCGGCGAACCGTCCTTCGACATCGTCACCTACGAGCGCGCCTGACCAAGCAGCGCGTGGCTCCGTACTTTGCTGACGTAACTTACTATGCTAAGTTAGTCGCATGAAGGATCGAACGCAGGAGCCCGCGTACGCATTGCACGCCTTGGTGGCGGTGGCCGATCGTGCGGCCGACCAGATCCTCAAGGAGCGGCTCGGGATCACGTTCAGCCGCTACCTCACGTTGCTGACCATGCAGCGGCTCGGCTCGGCCACCCAGCGCGAGCTTGCAGCTGAGCTCGGGGTCAGCGAGCCGTCGATCAGCCGCTCGGTTCCCCTCCTCACGAACGAAGGGTTTTTGACGGTCACTTCGGTGGCCGGCGGCGGCAATCGTCGCCAGGTCGAGCTCACTGCGGTGGGCGAGAAGCTCGTCGACGAGGCTGCCGACATCCTCGAGGAATCCTTCCTCCAGCTGATGACAGCGGCCGACGTCAGGGCCGACCAGATCCTCGACATCACCAACCCGATGCTCGCCGTGCTCACCGGCGGCCAAGACGAAGGAGATCCCTCATGACCTGGTCCCTCCTTCTCGCGACACACGCCTTCGCGGCGTCGGTCGCGCTCCCGCTTGGCGCCTGGCAGCTGTTCCGCCCGACGAAGGGCGACCATCAGCACCGGCTGATCGGTCGCACCTGGGTCGGGCTGATGCTCTACGTGTCCTTCACGTCGTTCTGGATCAAGGAGCTGCGGCCCGGCGAGTTCAGCCTCATCCACATCCTGTCGGTCGTCACGATCGTCACGGTGAGCCTGGGGCTGGTGGCGGCGATCCGCGGCGATGTCCAGTCGCATCGCGGCAACATGATCGGCAGCTGGCTCGGCCTGGTGGGCGCGTTCATCGGCGCCGTGGCCGTGCCGTCCCGCCACATCCCGACCTTCGTGGTCACCGAGCCGTTGGGGGCACTGCTGGCGGCGCTGTCAGTGGCCCTCACGACGGTGCTCGTGGTCGCGCTGCGCGAGGCGGCTGACGCCGTCGGCACGCGATCAGCTGGTCGGCTGACTTCCTCGCGGGACTTCCGGACTGGCCCCTGGTAGCGCCACAATCACCTCAGGAGATCCGTCCGAACGACAGGAGACCCCCATGAGCACCGACGTCAGTCCCGCGGAGCAGTCCTCGCAGCCCCCCCAACAACGCCTCCTCGGTGGTCCGCCGACCCGATGGCCGGTGTTTCTCTCCGCGATCATCTTGACCAGTGCGATGGCGCTGTGGGCGATCATCGACAAAGCGGGAGCCGAGAGCGCGATCTCCACGGTGGTCGGCAAGGTGACCACCGGCTTCGGGTGGTTCTACATCCTCCTCGCCACCGTGGTCCTCGGCTTCGTCATCTTCCTGGGCGTCTCCCGGCACGGTCACGTCCGCCTCGGGCCGGACCACTCCCGCCCGGAGTTCTCGACATTCGCCTGGGCGTCGATGCTGTTCGCCGCCGGCATCGGCACGGACGTGATGTTCTACTCCGTCGTCGAGCCCGTGACGCAGTACATGGCACCACCGACCGGAGATCCGGAGACAGTGGCCGCCGCCCGCGAGGCGACCGTGTGGACCCTGTTCCACTACGGCATCACCGGGTGGGCGATGTATGCGCTCATGGGATTGGCGCTCGGGTACTTCGCCTATCGGTTGGATCTCCCGCTTGCCGTCCGGTCCGCCCTCTACCCGATCTTCGGCAAACGCATCGACGGACCGATCGGTCACGCCGTCGACACCGCCGCCGTGCTCGGCACGGTCTTCGGCGTCGCGACCAGCCTCGGCATCGGAGTGGTGTTCCTCAACGTCGGCCTGAACGAGCTCTTCGGCCTCGGCATCGGCACGGGGGCGCAGGTCGGGCTGGCCGTACTGGCGGTGGCCATCGCAGCGGTCTCGGCCACCACCGGCGTCGACAAGGGCATCCGGATCCTTTCCCAGCTCAACGTGATCCTCGCGCTGGCGCTCGCCGCCTGGGTCCTGGTGACCGGTCGGACCACGTTCATCCTCGAGGCCGTCGTCCTCAACGTCGGCGACTTCGCCCGCACCTTCCCGGCCAAGACGATGGAAACCTTCGCGTTCGTCGACAACGACGAGTGGATGTCGTTGTGGACCCTGTTCTTCTGGGCCTGGTGGATCGCCTGGGCCTCGTTCGTCGGCATGTTCCTCGCGCGCATCTCCCGCGGCCGCACCATCCGCCAGTTCGTGCTGGGCACGATGGTGATCCCGTTCAGCTACATCGTCATGTGGATCAGCGTCTTCGGCAACGCCGCCATCGATCGTGTGCGGAGCGGCGACGCGGACTTCGCCGCCTCTGCCCAGGAGTTCGACGGCTCGGGCTTCTTCGTGCTGCTCGAGGATTTCCCGGCCACCGGGATGCTGGTCGCGCTGGCGACCTTCGTGGGCCTGCTGTTCTACGTCACGTCGGCCGACTCCGGCGCGCTGGTGATGTCCAACCTGAGCTCGCGGCTCCGTAGTGTCCAGGACGACGGGGCACCCTGGATGCGCATCGTGTGGGCCGCGATCACCGGATTGCTGACCATCGCGATGCTGGCGGTCGGTGGCATCCTCGCTCTCCAGTACGCGACCATCATCTTCGCGGTCCCCTTCGCGTTTGTGCTCGATCATGGTCATGTGGGGCCTGCTGCGGGCCCTCCGCGTCGAGGCGCGCCGGGTCGACTCCAGTGCGCACCAGCTGCCGGTCATGCTGTCGGCGCGGGGCAGGCTCGAAGACGAGGGTGGCGAGTGGCGCGCCCGCCTGGCTCGGGCGACCGGGTTCGTCGACGTCGAGAAGGCGTCCGGCCACTTGCACCGGGTGGTGGAGCCGGCGCTGGCGGAGGTCGTCGCCGAGCTGCATTCGTGCGGCGTCGAGTCCGAGCTCACCGGAGGCGACACGTTCGCCGAGCTGCGCACCACGGTTGCGGAGACGCCGTTCGTCTACCGGGTCGAGGTGTCCGAGTCGCCGGTGCCCACCTACGGGGGGCGGATGATCGGCGACCGGGACCGCTATGCCCGGCTCGAGGTACACCTCGAAGGCGGCGGCCAGGACTACGACGTCATGGGCTACACCAAGAGCCAGGTCATCCACGACTGCCTGGACAGGTACGAGCAGCACCTGGAGTTCTTGCGCATGGCGTGAACGGACGGAGTCATCGCAGGATGGCCAGCTGACGGCTCTGCGCGAACAGTCGGCCGTCCTCGTCCCACAGCTCGACGTCCTCGTCGTGGTATCCGTCGATGACATGGCGCGTGACGACGTGCGCGAGTGCCCACTCGGTGACCGGTCGGCGCCGGAAGTGGACCGTCAGCTGGACGGTCGCCGACTTCAGCCGTTCGATCTCCGACGTGACCGGCGGATAGGAGTCGACCAGAGCTGCCGCGGCGATGGCGTCGATGGGACGACGGTCCTTGAACCGCACCCAGAACGTTGCGGACGTGTCGCCACTCGGCTCGCCCGCCATCCATCCCGGCACGCTCTCGTGGCGGTAGTCGAAGCGGTCGAGGATCGGCACCGTTCCCAGCGGCACGGCCGACATCACGTCGATGCAGTCGTCCGGCCGCGGGTAGGACGGCGCCGGCATCAGGTGCTGCAGGTCGCCGGCAGCATCGGCATCGTGGAAGCTGGCGACCGCGTGCACGACCGGCTTCTTGTCGTCCTGGGCGAGGACGGCCTCGAACGTCGAGACTCGCTTGCCGATGCGCAGGGACGTCACGTCGACGGTGGCGTCACCTGTCGCCGGCGGCCGGAAGTAGGTGATGGACACCGCGAGCGGGTCGGGGAGCGGGGACTCCTGCGCGATGGCCCGCAGCACGATGGCGAGCACGTAGCCGCCGTTGGGAGTGCCGTTGGGGGTGTTCCACTCATCGGTCACCGTCACGGAATGCACGCCCTCGGCGGTGCGGGTCGAGGCGATGGCGCGGTCGAGCTCGAACGCAGGCTGGTCGGCCGATTCCATCCCCACACCCTAGGACGCTGGATCGCGCCCGCCGGGTCGGGTCGAGAGGTCGCCGCGCGGTAACCTCGGAGCATGACGTCGCCGCTCGCCACCGAGGCAGCGCCGTTCGGTCGCGTGCTGACCGCCATGGTCACGCCGTTCACGCCCGACGGTGCGCTCGACGTCGACGCCGCGCAACGCGTGGCCACCCACCTCGTCGACCGCGGCAACGACGGGCTCGTCGTCAGCGGCACCACGGGCGAGTCGCCCACCACCTCCATCGAGGAGGACGGACGTCTCCTCGCCGCCGTGATCGAGGCGGTCGGCGACCGCGCCACGGTCGTGGCGGGCGTCGGCACCAACGACACGCGGCACAGCATCGAGCTCGCCGAGCAGGCTCGCAAGGCCGGTGCCCATGGGCTCCTGCTCGTCACTCCGTACTACAGCAAGCCGCCACAGTCCGGCATCGTCCAGCACGTCAACGCCGTCGCGAATGCCGGCGACGACGTCCCCGTCATCCTCTACGACATCCCGGGCCGCACCGGCGTCGAGATCGCCGAGGCCACCTACCCCGAGCTGGTGCGCAACCCCCTCGTCGTGGCCGTCAAGGACGCGGTCGGCGACCTCGAGCGCGGCGCCTGGCTCATGCGCGAGACCGGCATCCGTATCTACTCCGGCGACGACGCCCTCAACCTCGGCTGGCTGGCCGTCGGCGCCAGCGGCGTGGTGAGCGTCGTGGCGCATGCCGCCGCCCGCGAGTACGCCGACATGGTCGCGGCCGTCGACGCCGGCGACCTCGCCACCGCGCGCGACATCAACGATCGCCTCCTGCCCGCCGTACGGGCCCTCATGACCCACACGCAAGGTGCGATCACGGCCAAGGTGGCGCTCCAGCTGCTCGGCGTGCTCGAGCACCGCACCGTGCGTGGACCCCTCCCCGAAGCCACCGACGACGAGGTCGCGATCGTGCGCGACGGTCTGGTGGCAGCGGGCCTCCTCGAGAGCTGAGACACCTTTAGATGAGTCACATGCACCTGGAGCTCGACCCGCCGCCGAAGCTCCCCCGCGGCGGCCTGCGCGTCATCCCGCTCGGCGGCCTCGGCGAGATCGGCCGCAACATGACCGTGTTCGAGTTCGACGGCAAGCTGCTCGTCGTCGACTGCGGCGTCCTGTTCCCCGAGGAGCACCACCCGGGCGTCGACCTGATCCTCCCCGACTTCGGGCCGATCCGTGACCGCATCGCCGACGTCGTCGGCATCGTGCTCACCCATGGCCACGAGGATCACATCGGCGGCGTGCCATACCTGCTGCGCGAGCGCGACGACATCCCGGTCATCGGATCGAAGCTGACGCTGGCGCTGCTCGACCCCAAGCTGAAGGAGCACCGGCTCAAGGAAGTGCCGCGGCACGAGGTCACCGAGGGTGAGGGTCTCGTCCTCGGTCCGTTCGCCCTGGAGTTCATCGCCGTCAACCACTCGATCCCGGACGCGCTCGCCGTCGCGATCAAGACCGATGCCGGTGTCGTGCTGCACACCGGCGACTTCAAGATGGACCAGCTGCCGCTCGACGGGCGGATCACCGATCTTCGCGCGTTCGCGCGTCTGGGCGAAGCCGGCGTCGACCTCTTCCTCACCGACTCCACCAACGCCGAGGTGCCGGGGTTCACGACGCCCGAACGAAACATCACGCCGGCCATCGATGCGGTGTTCGCCCGGAGCGAGAAGCGCATCATCGTGGCCTCGTTCGCCTCCCACGTGCACCGCGTCCAGCAGGTGCTCGACGCCGCCGAACGTCACGGTCGCAAGGTCGCCTATGTCGGGCGCTCGATGGTGCGCAACATGCAGATCGCCCGCGAGCTCGGCTACCTGCGCGTCCCCGACGGGGTCGTCGTCGACAAGATCGACGCGGCACCGCCCAAGAAGATGGTGCTGATGTCCACCGGGTCGCAGGGCGAGCCGATGGCCGCGCTTGTCGCGCATCGCGAACAGCAGCCACCCCCAGGTGCAGCTCGAGCCCGGCGACACGGTGTTGCTCGCGTCCTCGCTCATCCCGGGCAACGAGAACGCCATCTACCGGGTCATCGACGGGCTCACCAAGCTCGGTGCCCACGTCGTGCACAAGGGCAACGCCCTCGTCCACGTCTCCGGGCACGCGTCAGCGGGCGAGCTGCTCTACTGCTACAACATCGTCAAGCCGACGAACGTGCTGCCGGTGCACGGCGAGATCCGGCACCTGCACGCCAACGGGGCCCTGGCCCGCCAGACCGGTGTGCCGAACGTGCTGCTGGCCGAGGACGGCTACGTCATCGACCTCATCGATGGCCACGCCGCCATCACCGGCGCGGTCGACTGCGGCTACGTCTACGTGGACGGCTCGTCGGTGGGCGACCTGAGCGAGTCCGAGCTCAAGGACCGACGCATTCTCGGCGACGAGGGCTTCATCTCCATCGTGGTCGTCATCGACTCCACGACCGGCAAGATCGTGACGGGACCGGAGATCCACGCCCGCGGGCTCGCCGAGGAGGACTCCGTGTTCGACGAGGTGCAGCCCCGCCTCGTCACCGCGTTGGAGGAGTCTCTGAGCGAGGGTGCCCGTGACTCGCGCCAGCTGGAGCAGGTCATGCGACGCACGTTGGGCTCGTTCGTCGGCCGCAAGCTCAAGCGTCGTCCGATGATCGTCCCGATCGTCCTCGAGGCCTGAGACGCCGCTCACCTTTCACAGGGATCACGCCCGCCCTGTGGATGGTTACCTGCCCGAAACCTGGAAGCGGCGATCTGGAAACACTGCCCGCCTAGCGTGAATGACGTCCGACAACGGGGTCGGACCACACGGGATGACGGTTGCGGCCGGTCAGTGGACGTCACGCACATTTTCGGGCCGGCCGCACCAACCGTGGCTGTGCCGAGATGGGGGCAGTGGCCTGTGACATCCAGACGCACGGGGGAAACACTGCTGGCCTGCTGGTCCGGGACGACCGACCCGACCGGACGTGCCGCGCTCGGGATCCTCGTCAACGCCGTGCGGAGGGACGCCCCGTCCGTCGACGTCCACGACGCACCGGCGGACGTGATCGTGCGCTACAACCCGGCATCAAGGTCCGGGCCACCGGTGCGGGTCGCGGTGCCGCTCACGCTCACCGACGGCACCGACGTGGCCGACGCCTTGGCGACGGCACGCCGTCACGACCCGACGATCCGCATCGCCCCCGCCCTCGGCCCGGACTGGACCCTGGCCGAGATCTGCGTCCAGCGGCTCGTCGAGGCCGGTGCGCGCAAGGGCGACACGATCGTGCTCGGAGTCGCGGGATCGCACCACGACTCCGCGATCAACGGCTACTCACGGTCCGCGCAGCTTCTCAGCGCAGTATGGGGCGGACCGGTGCACGTGGGCTCGGTCGGTGGCCGTGACACCCCATTGATCGACGCCGTCGACATCGCCCGAGCCCACGGCCGGCGGGTCGTCGTGGCGTCGTACCTGCTGACGCCGGGCCGTCACGCCGACATGCTCCGGCACAGCGGCGCCGACCTGGTCACCGCGCCCTTGCTCGACGGCGGCCCACCAGACCAGCGGCTCGTGTCCCTCGTCATCACCCGCTTCCACGAGGCCCTCGGCATCGGAGTCCCTGTGCCCACCGCTCGTGAGCAGGTCGTTCGCGCAACCTGACGCCGCGACGGCGGCGTGGGAGCGGCCCAAGGCTCGACTTCTCCTTTAGGCTTTCGCCATGGCGACCCGAACGTCTTCCCCGCCGCGCAAGCGGCCGTCCGGCAGCCAGGCCCGCAAGAAGAAGCCTGCCGCGAAGCGTAAGCCTGCGCAGAAGAAGCGCAAGCCCGCCCAACGTCGCCCGGCTCGATCCGGTCCTGGTCCCATCACCGTGCTGTTCAACGGCATCTTCGGTCTGGTTGGAGCCATCTGGCTCGGCCTGGCCGGAGCGGTCGGCGCCGTGGCGCGCAGCATCGGCCACTCGGCCGGCGAGCTCGAACCGGAGCAGCGCCGTGACGGCGTCGGCTTCGGGATGCTCGGCCTGGGCATCATCGTGGCGGCGTCGGTGTGGTGGCAGATCACCGGAGTCGTCGGAGAAGGCATCCGCAATGCGTCCACGGGGAGCGTCGGGCTGCTGGCGTGGGCCGTGCCGATCCTGTTCGCCGTCGTCGCCTGGCGCACCCTGCGCCACCCCGACCGCAACGGTCCGGCCGGGCGTCAGGTCATCGGCTGGGCGGCCATCTGCGGCGGCGTGCTCGGACTCGTGCACCTCTCGCACGGCGTGCCCCGACCCGACGACATGTCGGCCGTCCGCGAGGCCGGCGGAGCGATCGGCTTCCTGTTCTCGGCGATCCTCATCGACCTCCTGAAGAGCGCGTACGTCGTAGCGCCGCTGCTGGTGCTGGTCGTGCTCTTCGGCCTGCTCGTGGTCACCGGCACGCCGCTGCACGCCGTTCCCGAGCGCCTGCGCGCAACCCGTGACAAGGCGCTCGGACGCACCACGGACGAGGCTGAAGCCGAGACCGAACGCAAGCGTCACCCGAAGACGTCCCCGTCGAACGAGCCCTTCGAGAACCCGCTGGTCGACGGCCCGGACGAGGCAGAACCCAGCCATACTCCCGTTGCGGCGCCAGCCGCCACTGGGGGCGAGGACGTCGGGGAGGACACGGAAGAGGTCCGTCCGCCCATGGAGCCGCTGCCGCTCCGCGCCGAGCAGCTCGCACTCTCCGGCGACGTCGTCTACTCCCTCCCGGACAGCAAGGTGTTGCGCGAGGGCAGCCCACACAAGGCGCGCTCCAGGGCGTCCGACGAGGTGGTCGAGCGGCTCACCGAGGTGCTCGAGCAGTTCGAGATCGACGCCCAGGTCACCGGCTACATGCGCGGCCCCACAGTCACCCGGTACGAGGTCGAGCTCGGCCCGGCGGTGAAGGTCGAGAAGGTCACCGCGCTGTCGAAGAACATCTCCTACGCGGTGGCGTCCAACGAGGTCCGCATCCTCTCGCCCATCCCGGGCAAGTCGGCGATCGGCGTGGAGATACCCAACATCGACAAGGAGATGGTCTCCCTCGGCGACGTACTCCGCTCGGCCAAGGCGCGCAGCGACCACCACCCGATGGTGATCGGCCTCGGCAAGGACGTCGAGGGCGGCTTCGTGGTGGCCAACCTCGCGAAGATGCCGCACCTGCTCGTCGCCGGCGCCACCGGCTCGGGCAAGTCGAGCTTCATCAACTCCATGGTCGCGTCGATCCTGATGCGCGCCACGCCCGACGAGGTCCGCATGATCATGGTCGACCCGAAGCGGGTCGAGCTGGGTGCGTACGAAGGCATCCCGCACCTGATCACGCCGATCATCACCAGCCCCAAGAAGGCGGCCGAGGCGCTGCAGTGGGTCGTGCGCGAGATGGACATGCGCTACGACGATCTCTCGAACTTCGGCTTCCGGCACATCGACGACTTCAACAAGGCCGTCCGATCCGGCAACCTCCAGGTGCCGCCGGGGAGCGAGCGCGAGCTGGCGCCGTACCCGTACCTGCTGGTCGTCGTCGACGAGCTTGCCGACCTGATGATGGTCGCTCCTCGCGACGTCGAGGACGCCATCGTCCGGATCACCCAGCTCGCCCGCGCCGCCGGCATCCACCTGGTGCTGGCGACGCAGCGGCCGTCCGTCGACGTGGTCACCGGCCTGATCAAGGCCAACGTCCCGAGCCGGCTCTCGTTCGCCACCAGCTCGATCACCGACAGCCGGGTCATCCTCGACCAGCCAGGCGCGGAGAAGCTCGTCGGCCAGGGCGACGGGCTGTTCCTGCCGATGGGCGCCAACAAGTCCATGCGCATGCAGGGGGCGTGGATCACCGAGGCGGAGATCAAGCAGGTCGTCGACCACTGCAAGCAGCAGCTGCAACCGGTGTATCGCGACGACGTCACCGCTCCGCAGCAGGCCCGGCGCGAGCTGGACGACGACATCGGCGACGACATGGACCTCGTCCTCCAGGCGATCGAGCTGGTCGTCACGACGCAGTTCGGCTCGACGTCGATGCTGCAGCGCAAGCTTCGGGTCGGTTTCGCGAAGGCGGGCCGCCTGATGGACATCCTGGAAAGTCGTGGCATTGTAGGCCCAAGTGAGGGTTCCAAGGCACGCGACGTACTCATCAAGTCGGACGATCTCGACGACGTCTTGGCGAGCATCGGTGCCGAATGAACCCGCAGAGTGAGGGAAGGGGGTCCTCGATGGTGCTGCACGACCCATCGCCCAACGCCGTCCTCAACGCGGTCCCCTTCGTCATCCTGCGCCGAACGAGCCTCTACGTCGGTTTGACGATCGCGACGTTCCTGATCGCGGCCGGGTTCGGCGTTCTCGCGTTCGTTCGCGACGAGTGGTGGCTCGTGTTCCCAGCTGCCGTGTTCACCGCGTTGGGTCTCATCACCCTGCCCGGCGTGGGCGACGCGCGCACCCCTCTCTTCGTCGCCGACGACCACGGCGTGCGCATGCGTCACGAGAGCACCTGGATCGGGCTGCTGTGGAGCGAGCTCGGCGAGATCCGGGTCGAGCCGCGTGTCGGTCTGCGGCACGATGCCCGCGTCAAGGTCATCAGCCACGACGGGCTGCGCATCTACGACGCCCCGGTGGGATTCGCGACGAACGTCTCACCGGCCGAGGCCGAGATTCAGTTGGCGCGACGACGCGCGGCTGCCGCATACTGAAACTCTGTTCTCTTCACCGGAAGGCCCCCATGGAGCCGGCTGCGCCGCCCAGCAACCTCAACATCGCGAACGCACTGACGGTGCTGCGCATCGTCGGAGTGCCGGTGTTCGGCTGGTTGCTCCTCTCCGAGGGCGACTCTGCCGTCATGGGTGGGGACGTCGGGTTCCGGCTCTGGGCCTTCGTCGCCTTCATCCTGCTGATGATCACCGACCGCATCGACGGCGACATCGCCCGCAGCCGCGGCCTCGTCACCAACTTCGGCAAGCTCGCCGACCCGATCGCCGACAAGGCGCTCACCGGCATGGCGTTCGTCGGCCTGTCCATCATCGGGGTGCTGTGGTGGTGGGTCACGATCGTGCTGCTCGTGCGCGAGTGGGGCATCACCCTCATGCGCTTCGTGGTCAAGAAGTACGGCGTCATGCCGGCGAGCCAGGGCGGTCGCATCAAGACGACCCTGCAGGCCGTCGCGATCGGCGGCTATCTGCTGCCCTTCGAGATCTGGGACAACACGCTCAGCCAGGTGCTGCGCTGGGTCACCCACGTCACCATGGCCGCGGCACTCGCCATCACGCTCTGGACGGCCGTGCAGTACGTCCGCGACGCCGTCGTCATGCGGCGTGCGCAGAAGCCGGTGGCATGACAGCAAGTGTTTCAGCGCTCGACATCGTCGATGCGCTGCGTGGGACCGGCCAGACGATCGCGACGGCTGAGTCGCTCACCGGCGGCCTGCTCTGCGCCACGCTCGTCGACGTGCCTGGGGCGTCCGACGTCCTGCGCGGCGGCGTCGTCGCCTACCTCGCCGAGACCAAGACCGGCGTCCTCGGCGTCGACCCCGACCTCGTCGAGCGGGTCGGCACGGTGCACCCCGACGTCGCCGCCGCGATGGCCGAGGGCGCCGTCCGCGTCATGGGTTCCACCTGGGGTGTGGCCACCACGGGCGTCGCCGGCCCGGAGCCGAGCGAAGGCAAACCGGTCGGCACCGTGCACGTCGCCGTGGCCGGCCCCGGCGGTGTCGAGACCAGGGATCTGTCGTTGCACGGAGACCGTCGCCTCATCCGCGAGCAGGCGGTCGACGCGGCGCTGTCATTGTTGATCGGTAGGCTGAGGGAAGAAACCACGTCACCGTGAGGTTGACTGGGTATGGATGCGATGAAGGGGAGTGACCGATGACCGCGATGCGTCAGCTCGTCGGTGAGGTTCTCCGCGCCCGCCGCATCGCCAAGGGCTTCACCCTGCGCGACGTCTCCGCGCGTGCCCGAGTCAGCCTCGGCTACATCTCCGAGGTCGAGCGCGGCCAGAAGGAGCCCAGCTCCGAGCTGCTCGCCGCCCTCGCCGGCGCCCTCGACGTCCCGCTCTCCAGGCTCCTGCTCGACGTCAGCGCCCTGCTGGCCATCGAGGAGGCCACCGACCTGGCCAGCGTCTCCTCCATCGCGCCGGACGTCTCGGTCAACGCCGCCTGACCAGGCTCGATCACCCGTCGTAGGAGCTCGTGACGACGTCTTTTCGCGAGCTTTTCGATTCCGCTTCGCGCGTCGATGTCGTGTGAAATTCTCACCTCGTAACATCTCTTCTCTCGGGAGATCGCATGACATCTCGGACTGCTTTTCGGCACCTCACACTCCACGTCCACACCGCTGATCGGCGGTCGCTCGCTTCTTCGGCGGCGACGTCATGACCACGGCGTTCGACATCCCCGCCACGACCTCGCGGATCAACTACTCGCGTAGCATCTCGCCCATGCGCAGGGACGAGGACTTCGTGGGGAGCGACGGCTCCTACTCATGGTTCTGGGCGCGGATGGAGCGGCAGCTCGGTCGCGGGTACGCGCGCGTCTGGGCCGACACCCACGTCATGCGCGCGCTGGACGGACGCACCGTGCAGGAGGCGCTCGACGCCGGAGAGCCGCCCAAGAAGGTGTGGCGAGCCGTGCACCAGACGCTCGAGCTCCCGCCTTCCGAGCGTTAGGGCGCGTCTCCCCTTCCGATCCGGGTGCGCGCGGCATCGCATCTCGCCTGGCGGCGTTATCGTCGGTCGCCGCACAACCCCGGTGCGCCTCCCTCCTCTGCCTTGCCAGCCGAGCGCGACCCCACGCGCACCTCGAACCGGAAGGGGAGACACACCCTCACCAACTCGCGGCGACAGCCTCGGCGTGTCGCACGCCATCGAACACCTGTTCGTACTAGCGTCGTGCACAGGTTGACGTGAACGAGGGCGCCTTCCACAGGCGGGTCGACGAGGCCCATGAATGTCTGTGGGTCCTCTTAGCGTCGAAGACAACCGGCCGCCACCGAGAGAACGGATCCCTGCGATGCCTCCCAAGAACCCCTCCAAGAACGCCGAGCGCGCGAGCGCCGAGCGCGACGCTCCCACCCGTGACATCAACGGTCGCGAGATCGCCGAGCGCAACGACTCCGACCGCGACAAGGCGCTCGACAACGCCGTCGCCCAGATCCACCGGGCCCACGGCAAGGGCTCGGTCATGCGGCTGGGCGAGCGCAGCCGCGCCCCCATCGACGTCATCCCCACCGGATCCACGGCGCTCGACATCGCCCTCGGCATCGGCGGGCTGCCCCGTGGCCGGGTCGTCGAGATCTACGGTCCGGAGTCCTCGGGCAAGACCACGGTGGCCCTGCACGCGGTCGCCAACGCCCAGAAGGCCGGCGGCGTGGCGGCGTTCATCGACGCCGAGCACGCGCTCGACCCCGACTACGCCCGCAAGCTGGGCGTCGACACCGACGCGCTGCTCATCTCCCAGCCCGACAGCGGTGAGCAGGCACTCGAGATCGCCGACATGCTCATCCGCTCCGGCGCGCTCGACATCATCGTCATCGACTCCGTCGCGGCGCTCGTGCCCCGCGCCGAGATCGACGGCGAGATGGGCGACAGCCACGTCGGCCTGCAGGCCCGGCTCATGAGCCAGGCGCTGCGCAAGATGACCGGCGCCATCAACGGCTCCGGCACCACGGCGGTCTTCATCAACCAGCTCCGCGAGAAGATCGGCGTGATGTTCGGCTTCGCCGGAGACCACCACCGGCGGCAAGGCGCTCAAGTTCTACGCCTCGGTCCGGCTCGACGTCCGGCGCATCGAGACGCTCAAGGACGGCACCGACATGGTCGGCAACCGCACCCGCATCAAGGTCGTCAAGAACAAGCTGGCGCCGCCGTTCAAGCAGGCCGAGTTCGACATCATGTACGGCCAGGGCATCAGCCGCGAAGGCAGCCTCATCGACGTCGGTGTCGAGACGGGCTTCGTCCGCAAGGCCGGCGCCTGGTACACGTACGAGGGCGACCAGCTCGGTCAGGGCAAGGAGAACGCTCGCCAGTTCCTCATGGACAACCCCGACCTGGCCGATGAGCTCGAGAAGCGCATCAAGGAGCACATGGGTGTCGGTCCTCAGGTCGACCAGCCGTCCGAAGAGCCCGTCATCGAGCCGCCGGCCGACATCGAGTTCTGATGGCTGAACCGCTACCCGAGCCCGGACCCGACGCGGATCCGGAGAGCGTGGCCCGCACGATCCTGCTGCGGCGGCTGACCGATCAGCCCCGCAGCAGGGCCGAGCTGGCCGGATTCCTGGCCAAGAAGCACGTGCCCGCCGACGTCGCCGAGCAGGTCCTCGACCGGTTCGAGGAGGTCGGCCTGATCGACGACGAGGAGTTCGCCCGGTCCTGGGTGGAGTCGCGGCAGCGCAGCAGAGGCGTCGCCTCGAAGGTCCTCGCCATGGAGCTGCGTCGCAAGGGCATCGACGACGACACGTCGCGGGAGGTCCTCGCCGATCTCGATCCCGAGGTCGAACGGCAGAACGCCCACCGCCTGGTCCAGAAGAAGCTGCGGTCGATGCGCGGCCTCGACTCCACCACGCAGATCCGTCGCCTCACCGGCATGCTCGCCCGCAAGGGATACGCACCGCAGGTGGCCTTCGACGTCGTCCGGGCCGAGCTCGAGGCGGTTGAGATGCAGGAGCCGGAAAGTACCTAGAAAGCAAACGGCCGTCTACGTTCGTTGCATGGGCATGAGCGCGCTGCGGGTGGGTATCGCCGTCGCGGCGGTGGCGGTGGTTGCTGCCTGCACGAGCGACAGGGTCGAACCCGACCCGTCTCCGGAGGCCCAGCCCACGGCGACGGCCTCCAGCACCGCGCCGGCGTCGCCGTCTCCATCCGCACCTGCGTTCGAGGTGTCACGTGTGCGCGCGGACATCAGACACCTGGCCCGCGACATCGGTCCGCGTCACGGCACGTCCGACGCCTACCGCGAGGCGGCCGACTGGGCGGAGGAGCGGTTCACCGAGCTCGGCTACACCGTCACGCGGCAACGCGTCGACGTGCCGGCCGGGACGAGCTGGGGCGTCCCGGTGCCGGCCGGTCGGACGCCGAACATCATCGGCTCGCCACCGGGCTTCGACGACGCGGCACCACATCGCATCGTCGGTGCGCATCTCGACACCGTGCCGCAGGCGCCAGGAGCCGAGGACAACGCCTCCGGGGTCGCGGTCATGCTCGAGCTCGCACGGGTGTACGCCGACCAAGGGCACCCGGTCCGATTCATCGCCTTCACGTCGGAGGAGCCACGCGGTCCGGGCGACGATCTGCACCACTTCGGCTCCCGCGCCTACGTCAACCGGCTCGACGCACCGCAACGCGACGCCATGCGCGCGATGGTGTCGCTGGATCGCGTCGGCGTCCGCAGCAAGTCCGTCCCGCTGTGCACCGGCGGCCTCGGCGCCCTGGATGTTCGTCGACAGCTCGGCGCCGCCGGGCGCGACGCGGACGTGCCGACCAGTCGATGCGCCAACAATCGCGCCAGCGACCACTGGTCGTTCGAGCGAAACGACCTGCCCGCGGCACGAGTCGGCAGCGTCCCGTACGCCGCGTACCACTCCGCCAGCGACCTCCCGGGGGTGGTCGACGACCGTCAGCTCGAGCGCGTCGGCGCGATCATGACGGCCTGGCTGGGATCCAACGGCTGACTCACCGGCGCAGATCGTCGAACGGCGGCCTGCTGGCCTGCCGGATTCGCGCGAAGATGTCCCGCGCACGGTCGGCCCCCGCCGGTCGCGGTGTGAACCTGCCGTCGATGACGTACGGCACGGGTTCGATCGCCACGACGCGACCGCCGCGGCTCACGATCTCGATGAAGATGCCTTCGTTGGTCTCTCGCATGAAGTCCATGTCGAAGACGAAGTTGCCCAGCGAGTGCACGACGGTGGCATCGCCGATGCTTTCCCATCCCTGCACCCAGTGCGGGTGGCCGCCGACCACGACGTCGACGCCGGCGTCGGCCAGGGCGCCGGCGATGCGGCGCTGGCTCCGCTCGGGCTGATTCGTGTACTGCGTGCCCCAGTGCGGGAGGGCGATCACGACGTCCGCATCGAGCTCGCGCACGGAGTCGGCCACTCGGTCGAGCGCCCGGCGGTCCAGCGGACCGGTGCGTGGGGGAGCGTTGATCCGGTTGGTGCCGGGCGAGCCGCGACCGGCAGCCGGGGTTTCACCGATCGAGTCGGTGGCGACGAACCCGACTTTCACGCCGTGGACGGTGACGATGACCGGTTTCGCGGCCCGAGCGAGGTCTACGCCGGCTCCGACGGTGCGAAAGCCGGCGTCGTCCAGCGTCTGGAGCGTCTCGACGATCGCATCCTCGCCGAAGTCCCCGAGGTGGTTGTTGGCCACGGACATCAGGTCGAACCCGGCCAGTCGTAGTCCGTCCAGCACCGAGGTGTCGGCTCCGAAGGAGTCGCCGCCCTGCGTCGGCGGGCCGGACATCGAGAGGGTCGACTCCAGGTTTCCCACCGTGATGTCGGCGGACGCGAGGCGCTTGGAGAGCGGTCGGAAGACCGCAGACGGGTCGCCGCGCTGCTCGAGCGAGTCGCCGACCCGGCGGCCGAGCATCACATCGCCGACGATGGTGGTCGTGACGACCGCGCCAGGACGAGCGTCCGACGGCTGTCTGAGCGCGAAGTCGTCGCCTGCTTTCAGCGGGTCCTCCCCGTCGACGGTCAGCGCGCGGACCCGCGGCGTCACCTCATCGGCAGGTACAACGGTCACGGCGTCGGGATCCTCGGCGACCTCCTCGACAGTCCCGACCACTCGAAGCGGACCCGGCGCCGAGCCCAGGTCCTTCCAGTCGAAGGCGTCCCCGTCGACGACCGCCATGGCCTGGGCGAGCGTCAGGTCGTCGACGTCACGGGACAGGTGAGTGACCACCGCCAGCGGGGTCTCGAAGCGCGGCGTGGGCGAGGGGGTCGGTGTCGATGGACGTTCGGCGTCGGTGCACGCCGACATTGCCAGGATCCCCACGAGGGTTCCGGCTGCCATTCGCGAGATCCGCCGAGCAGCGCCCATCGTCAAGCCAGCGTAAGCCCGAACACTGAGGTCAGCCGAGCTCCTTGCGCAGACGCTCGACGATCGCGGCCTCGGAATCGAAGTACGCCAGGCCCCAGTCGGCAACATGCGCGGGGAAGCGCACCTCTTCGCGGTCGGCGAGGCGCTCTCGCACGGCCGCCAGGTCACGTCGGTGCTCGGCCAGCTGCTCGACGTAGTCGTCGAGCATCGCTCGCACCTGGTCCGGACCCATCAGGCTGCCCAGCATCAGGCGGAGCGCGATCGGGTGCTTGAGCACGGGAAACTCGTCGGCCGGTGTCCGCAGCCACGTGGTGAGAGCGCCGCGCCCCTCCCGCGTGATGATGAACCGCCGAGTCGTCCGCTTGCCGTCCTCCACCTCGGTCGCCGAGACGAATCCGTGCCGGTCGAGTCGCTCGAGCTCGGTGTAGATCTGGCTCATCGCGGGGGAGACCCAGTAGAAGCGCAACGTGTTGTCGGCGCGCTGCTTCAGCTCGTAGCCGGTCATGCCGTGTTCCGACGTCTGAGGGTCGAGCATGAGCAGGCTCAACAGCGCATAGGAAGTCGTTGACAGGCTCGACGTCACGTGACTAGCGTACTGTTCCAAGTAGGAATAGTCACGGAGGGGAACCATGGCCGAGACCGTGTTGCTGGTGGGTACTCGCAAGGGTTTGTTCATAGGGCGGTCGGACGAGAAGCGATCGTCGTGGACCTGGGACGCTCCGCTGTTCCCCATGGAAGAGATCTACTCGGCCGCGCTCGACGTCCGACCCGGCACCCCGCGTTTGCTGGCCGGCGCGACGAGTCCGCACTGGGGTCCGCAGGTGTTCCGCTCTGACGACCTCGGCCGCACCTGGACGGAGACGGCCGGCGGGGCCATCCGCTTCCCCGAGGACACCGACGCCGCGCTCGAGCGGGTCTGGCAGCTCCGACCCGCGCCGGAGGATCAGCCTGGCGTCGTCTACGCCGGCACCGAGCCGTCGGCCGTGTTCCGCTCCGACGACAGGGGTGAGCACTTCGAGCTGGTGCGTGGTCTGTGGGACCACCCGCACCGACCCACGTGGCAGCCCGGCGGCGGTGGTCAGGCGATCCACACGATCGTCCCGCACCCCACCGATGCCCAGATCGTCACGGTCGCGATGTCGACCGGTGGCGTCTACCGCACCGAGGACGGTGGAACGAGCTGGACGCCGTACAACCGCGGCATCGGCGCTGAGTTCATCCCGGGTGAGACGCCCGAGTACGGGCAGTGCGTCCACAAGATCGCCATGGACGCCGGCAATCCCGATCGGTTCTACGCCCAGAACCACGGCGGCGTGTTCCGGACTGACGACGCGGCCCGGTCGTGGACGTCCATCGCCGACGGCCTGCCGGGCGACTTCGGGTTCCCGATCGTCGCGCACCCGCACCGGCCCGACACGATCTACGTGTTCCCGCTGGTGGCCGACATCGAGCGCTTCCCACCGTCCGGCAAGCCGGGCATCTGGCGATCGGACGACGCCGGGGAGACATGGCAGGAGACCGGACCGGGCCTGCCGGTCGAAGCACACACGGCGGTGCTGCGTGATGCCTTCAGCAGCGACACCGCCGACCCGGTCGGGTTGTACGTCGGCACCCGGCACGGCGCCGTGTGGGTGAGCAACGACGAGGGCGGCACCTGGGCCGAGGTCCGGACAAATCTTCCCGACGTCCTGTGCATCCGCGCTGCCGTGCTTGGCTGAACCTCGCGAGCGCCAGCGAGCGAGCGTTCAGACAGGTTGAGCGTTCCACGCCGAAGGCGTCCGTTGCGAAGCCACTGGTGTGACCAGCCCAACGCTGACAGCATCGGTGTCACGGTCCTAGACTCCGGGCATGCCGTCGACCCTCGACCTGTACAAGAAGACCACCGCCCTCCCGCAGGGCCGTCGTCTGTTCTCCATCATGTTCAGCCAGAAGGCGCCGTACTTCGCGTCCATCCACCTGACGGTGCGCGAGATGCGCCCGCACTACGCCGAGATCACGATTCCCAAGCGGCGCAGCGTGCAGAACCACATCGGCACCGTGCATGCGATCGCCGTGTGCAACGGGCTCGAAGCCGCCATGGGTCTCCTGGCCGAAGCCACGACGCCCAAGGACCACCGCTGGCTGCCCAAGGGCATGGAGGTCGAGTACCTCGCGAAGTCGACGACCGACCTGACCTGCACGGCCGAGACCACCGAGGCCGACTGGGCCGGCGCCCCCGACGTGCCCGGTGACGGTCAAGGCCACCCGCAAGGACGGCACCGTGGTCGTGCAGGGCACCATCCGGCTCTGGGTGACGCCGAAGGGCTAGCCGACAGGACCAGCGCCGGCCGAACCATCGGCCCGCACTTGCCCGGCGACGATCACGACGCGTCCGCCGTCAGTCGCGCTGATGCGGCGCTCGACCCACGTCGCAAGCCAGGTGAGCAGCAGATTGAGCACGATGTAGATGACGGCAAGGACGATGGCCGTGGCGAGCTTGTTGCCGAACGCGGTCCAGATCTGCTTGCCCTGAGAAGTCAGCACCGGCGCGAGGATGTAGAAACCGAGGCTGGTGTCCTTGAGCGCGACGATGCACTGGCTGATGATCGCCGGAAGCATGATCTTGACCGCCTGCGGCAGCAGGACGATGCGCATCACCTGGTTCTTGCGCATGCCGACGGCGTACGCCGCCTCTGACTGGCCGCTGGGCACTGCGTTGATGCCGGCGCGGAACACCTCCGCCAGCACCGATCCGTTGTAGAGGATCAGGCCCAGGATGAGCGGTACAAGTGAGTTGGTGGGGTAGCCCTGCAACGCCCAGATGAAGAGGATGAGCATCAACAGCGGGACGGCTCGGAAGAACTCGACCACCAACCATGACGGCCACCGCGCCCAGCCGTGGTCGGAGAGCTTGCCGACGCCGAAGACAAGCCCGAATCCGACAGCGATGACGATGGCCACGGCGGCAGCGATGAGCGTGTTGCGGAGGCCCTTCAGGAGGAACTCGATGATGGATGGCGTGACAAATGGTTCCCACTTGTCGGCGGAGAACTGGTCCTCGACCGCGAGCTTCCAGACAACCGCGACGGCGACGAGGATCAGGCCCGCCACTGTCGCGATGGCAATGAGCCGATGCCGTCGGACCGCTGCAGGTCCTGGGGCATCGAAGAGCACGCTGCTCATCAGCGCACCGCCCATCGACGTTCGAGCCGGTTCGCCCCGAAGGAGATCAGCTCGACGAGAATGATGTAGCCGAGGGCGATCCCCAGAAAGATCTCGATGCGATCGGTGGCGTAGTCGTTGAACAGGCCCTTGGACCTGAAGGTGGCTTCAGCGATGCCGAAGCCTGCGGCCAGCGAGGTGTTCTTCGTCAGGGCGATGAACACGCTCGCCAGCGGGGGGACCACGAGGCGGAACGACTGCGGGAGGATGATCTGCGTCATCGTCAAGCCGAACGGCATGCCGATCGAACGGGCGGCCTCGGCCTGTCCTAGACCGATGCCGTTGACCCCGGACCGGATGCACTCGGCGACGAACGCGGCCGTGTAGACGCCCATCGCCATCGTGATCATCGTGAAGAAGCCGAAGTCGATGCCGATCTCGGGGAGTCCGTAGTACGTGAGGATGATGAGTACGACGAGCGGAGTGTTGCGGAAGAGCGTCACGTAGCCCACGGCGGTGCTCCGCAAGATGGCGACCGGGCTCACGCGGGCGACGCCGACGAGCGTGCCGATGACGAGGGCGATGCCGCCGGAGACGAGCAGCAGCTTGATCGTCTCCCAGAACCCCTTGAGGATCAGGTCCCAGTTCTCGGTCAGGGCCTCCATCGGCACCTCCTCCCAACAGTGACGGAGTCGTGCCGGGCCCGCTCTTCACGGACCCGGCACGACATCAGCGAATCAGCCTTCGCAGGGATCGGGCTCAGGCGCTTCCGGCGGTTCGTTGCCGGACTTGCCGAGCGTGGCGTCGAAGGCCTTCTCGAACGAGCCGTCCTCGAACGCCGTCGTGATCGTCTCGTTGAGGAACTCGCACAACTCGGGCTGGTCCTTGTTGTACCCGATGCCGTAGCGCTCTTCGGAGAAGGTCTCGCCGACGACCTTGAGCTCGTCGGGAGCGTCCGCGGCGTAGCCGAGCAGGATCGCGCCGTCAGTGGTGACCGCATCGACGGATCCGTTCTTCAGCTGGTCGACGCACTCGGAGTAGGTGTCGAACCCGGCAGGCTCGGCGCCGTACTCCTTCTCGACGGTCGCGATCGACGTGGAGCCGGTGACCGAGCAGACCTTCTTGCCCTTCAGGTCGTCCGGACCCTTGATGCTGTTGTCGTCCGCGGCGATCAGGAGCTGCTGACCGGTGACGTAGTACGGACCGGCCTGGCCCACGACTTCACGACGTTCGTCGGTGATCGAGTAGGACGCGAGGACGAAGTCGACCGTGCCCTTCTGCAGGAACGGCTCGCGGTTGTCCGAAATGGTCTCGACCCACTCGATCCCGTCGGCCTTGATGCCGAGCTGTCCGGCGATGATCTTGCCCATCTCAGGGTCGATGCCGGTGGGTGTGTCGGAGGTGGGTGACTTGAAGCCGACGCCCGGCTGGTCGTACTTGACGCCGATCTTGACCTTGCCGGCCTCGGCCAGCTCCTTCATGCGGGTGCCGTCCTCGAACTTCGCGGCGGCGTCGTTGACCACTTCGGCCTCGCCACCACCCTCATCGTCTCCGGCATTGCCACAGGCCCCGAGGATCAAGGCCGCGACAGCGCCGATGACGGCCAGTCGTGTCCGTTTCATGATCGTTCCCTTCGTCAGTGCTTCAAGATCTTGCCGAGAAAGTCCTTGGCTCGATCCGTCTGCGGGTTGGTGAAGAATTCTTGTGGTGTGTTCTCCTCGACGATCCGGCCACCGTCCATGAACAGCACCCGGCCGGCGGCGGTGCGGGCGAACCCCATCTCGTGCGTCACGACGATCATCGTCATGCCGCCCTCGGCGAGGTCGACCATCACGTCGAGGACTTCCTTGATCATCTCCGGGTCGAGCGCGGACGTCGGCTCGTCGAAGAGCATCACCTTGGGGTCCATCGCCAACGACCGCGCGATGGCGACGCGCTGCTGCTGACCGCCGGAAAGCTGCGCCGGCAGCTTGGACGACTGCGCCTCGATGCCCACGCGGGTGAGCAGCTCCATGCCGCGCTCGTTCGCCTCGGACTTGCTGTGACCGCGCACCTTGATCGGGCCGAGCGTGACGTTCTCCAGCACCGTCTTGTGGGCGAACAGGTTGAACGACTGGAACACCATGCCGACGTCGGCCCGGAGCTCGGCGAGAGCCTTGCCCTCCTCGGGCAGCTTCTTGCCGTCGATCATGATCGTGCCCTCGTTGATCGTCTCGAGGCGGTTGATGGCGCGACACAACGTCGACTTGCCCGAGCCGGAGGGGCCGATCACGACGACGACCTCGCCCGGCGTGATCTCGAGGTTGATGTCCTGCAACACGTGCAGGTCCCCGAACCACTTCTGGACGTTCTGCATCGAGACCATGAGCGTCTGGTCGGCCATGCGCTTCAACCTAGCGCCGCTCACGGGTACCACCGCAAGTTCGAGCTCGATTGACACCGGATCGACACCTGGAGAATAGGGCTGGGTTTCCGACTACAAATGCGCTGGTATTCCATTACCGTGTCTTTCATGGCGAAGCAGGAAATCATTCAAAAGCCGATCGTGAAGATCATCGACGACTACGACGGCGCCGAGCTACCTGACGACACGAAACCAGTCCGCTATCGGTTCAACTCGCGGTCGTTCGACTTGTACCTGAGCGCCGCCAGCCGAAAGGCGGTCGATGCGTTCATCGCGGACCTGACTGATGGTGCCGACGAGATCGGAACGTCGGGGCGCGGTGACCGGATCAAGCCGCCGCACACGATCCACGACCTGCGGAAGTGGGCTCGAGCAAACGGCCACAAGGTCAGCCCCAATCGTCGCGCCCCCGGCAAGGTCATCAGGGCGTTCAACGACGCCCACTGACCCCTCGTACAGTTGGAACCTCGATGAAGACGTACGAGGTGCGCACCTACGGGTGCCAGATGAACGTGCACGACAGCGAACGGCTGAGCGGACTGCTCGAGACGGCCGGGTACGCGCGTGCCGAGTCGGGTATCCCGGATCTCGTCGTGTTCAACACCTGCGCCGTGCGCGAGAACGCCGACAACAAGCTGTACGGGAACCTCGGCCAGGTCGCGAGCGTCAAGGCCGCGAACCCGGGCATGCAGATCGCCGTCGGCGGCTGCCTGGCGCAGAAGGACCGCGACACCATCACGAAGCGCGCGCCGTACGTCGACGTGGTGTTCGGCACCCACAACATCGGGTCGCTTCCCGTGCTGCTGGAGCGTGCACGCGTCCAGGAGGAGGCGCAGGTCGAGATCCTCGAGTCGCTCGAGGTGTTCCCGTCGACGCTGCCCACCAAGCGCGACTCGGTATTCGCGGCCTGGGTGTCGATCAGCGTCGGGTGCAACAACACGTGCACGTTCTGCATCGTCCCGCGCCTGCGCGGCACCGAGAAGGACCGCCGGCCCGGTGACGTGCTGGCCGAGGTCCAGGCCTTGGTGGACGACGGAGTCGTCGAGGTGACCCTGCTCGGTCAGAACGTCAACTCCTACGGCGTCGAGTTCGGCGACCGGCTGGCATTCGGCAAGCTCCTGCGCGCCTGCGGCGACGTCGACGGGCTCGAGCGGGTGCGGTTCACCAGCCCGCACCCCAAGGACTTCACCGACGACGTCATCGCCGCGATGGCCGAGACGCCCAACGTCATGCCGCAGCTGCACATGCCGCTGCAGAGCGGATCCGACCGGATGCTCAAGGCCATGAGCCGCTCGTACCGACGGGAGAAGTACCTCGGCATCCTCGACCGCGTCCGAGCCGCAATGCCCGACGCTGCCATCACCACCGACATCATCGTCGGGTTCCCCGGCGAGACCGACGACGACTTCGAGGCGACGCTCGACGTCGTGCGCCAGGCCCGCTACGCCAGCGCGTTCACGTTCCAGTACTCGCAGCGTCCCGGCACGCCGGCCGCCGAGCTGGCCGACCAGGTGCCGAAGGACGTCGTTCAGGAGCGTTACGACCGGCTCGTCACGGTCGTCAACGACATCGCGTGGGAGGAGAACCTGCGCCTCGTCGGCTCGACGGTGGAGCTGCTGGTCGCCGACTCCGGTGGCAAGAAGGACGGCGCGACGCACCGTCTCACCGGACGCGCCCGCGACAACCGGCTCGTCCACTTCATCCCCGGAGACCACTACGTTCGGCCTGGCGATCTGGTCGAGGTGGAGGTCACGCATGCCGCTCCCCACCACCTGCTCAGCGACGTCCCGCCGACGATGTTCCGCAGCACTCGAGCCGGCGACGCCTGGGAGGCCCGCCAGGGCCGTACCGAGGTGCAGTCGGTCGGCCTCGGCATGCCGTCGGTCGGTGTTCCTGAGCTCGAGCCGGTGGCAGGATGTGCCACATGCTGACGATCGCCCAGGACCCAGACGCCGACAAGATCCTCTCCGAGAACCCGTTCGCCCTGCTCACGGGCATGCTGCTCGACCAGCAGTACCCGATGGAGCACGCGTTCCGCGGCCCGGCGAAGATCCTCGGGCGCTTCGGCACCATCGACCCGGCCGCGATCGCCGAGGCCGAGCCGGAGTCGTTCGCCGACCTGTGCTCCACACCGCCGGCGATCCACCGCTACGGACGCTCGATGGCCGGACGGGTGCAGGAGCTCGCCCGGTACGTCGTCGAGGAGTACGACGGTGACGCATCCCGCCTCTGGACCGAGGCGAAGAGCGGGGCCGACCTGATGAAGCGGCTCAAGGCCCTGCCCGGGTACGGGGAGCAGAAGGCCAAGATCTTCACCGCCCTGCTCGCCAAGCAGCTCGACGTCAAGCCTCGTGGCTGGACCACCGTGGTGGGCGACTACGGCAAGAAGGGCTACCGCTCGGTGGCTGACGTCGTCGACGCCGAGTCGCTCGGCAAGGTGCGCGCGTTCAAGAAGGCGAAGAAGGCCGCCGCCGCTTCGCAGTAGCTCAGACGTCCTGCGTTCCGGCGAGGTGAGGCTTCAGCAGCACGTCGGGCACGTCGCAGACCTCCTCGGCCGCCATGTCCATGCGCTCGTTGATCGGGTCGCCGTCAGGCGATCGCGGCACGCGGAACGCGGCGTCCTCGCCCCGGCGTTGCTGGCCGATGTAGCGCTCGCGACCCGACACCAGCGCCTCCCAGTCCTCGAGCCACGCGTCGAGTGGCCGGTCCGATCCCCGCACCTTCGAGCTGATCGATCGGATCCGTTCGACCATCTTCGTGACGGCCGTGTTCTGGTCGCGGAGTGCATCGAGGCGCTCGTCCTGGGAGCCGTTGAAGGGTTGGCCCTTCACTGTCGACGTCATGAGCTTGCACTCGCGGACGGCGACCTTGAGCACCCGTCGGTCGTCGATGAATCCCGGAATGTCTCGTTCCGTGTTGAGCGCGAGGTAGGTGAGCGCGCCGCCGGCAGTGAACAGGCCGAGCAGGCCTCCCACGATCGCCGCGACCAGCCACAGGCGGGACACGGGAGGAGGTGGGAAGCGCCATACGGTGTCGGGTGGATAAGGCCCCGACGCGGGCGGTTCGGGCACCATCCCATCGTCGCACGCAGGTCCGTCACGGCTGCTCGGCTAGCCTCGAAACGTGATCGTCGCTGCGGCGGTGTGCCCCCACCCGCCGGCCCTCGTCCCCGAGCTTGCATCGGGAGCAGCCGACGAGCTGGCCGAGGTGCGTGACGCTGCGCTCGACGCGGTGGCCGAGCTGCTGAAGCACGAACCGGACCGCATGGTGGTCATCGGCGGCCGGACGGCCGCGGACCCCGAGGACGAGCGAGCGGCCGGCTCGCTGATGGGCTACGGAGTCGACGTCCGCACCGAGGGCGAGCGCATCGCCCTTCCCTTGAGCCTCACGGTCGGCGCGTGGCTGCTCGATCGGGTGGGCTGGTCCGGGCGGCGCACCTACGCGAACGCCGCTGTTCCCGTCGACGACCGGGTGGCGCTCCTGGTCATGGCCGACGGAACCGCGCGGCGCGACGTCAAGGCGCCCGGGTACTTCGACGAACGGGCCGAGGCCTACGACGAGGTGATCGCGCAGGCCCTTCGCGACGGCGATGCCACCGCGCTGAGGGAGCTCGACGTCGAGCTCGGCGACGAGCTGCTTGCGGCAGGCGTGCGCGCGCTCGTCGTGCTCGGGTGAGATGACGAAGGGCGCCGACGTCACGGCGCGGCTGCGCTGGGACGGGGCGCCCTTCGGCGTCGCCTACTGGGTGGCCGACTGGACCATCACCTGAGCGTCAGTGCGAGCCGCCGCCGCTTCCCGGCTCCTCGTAGGCGTCCTTGGCCTTCTCGGCGACGCCGTCGATCTTGTCGGTGTACTTGCCCTTCGTGGCCTTGTCAGCCGCGTCGGCGGCCTTGTCGATGCCTTGGTCGATCTGGTCGTCGTGCTCCTTGGCGAAGTCGACGGCCTTGTCCTTCATCCCACCCTTGCCCTTGAGCTTGTCGAGAAACCCCATGGATCCTCCTCGGATCGCGGTGGGCGCTTGTGCCCCCGGATGTCTCGCACCCTACTGAAAGACTGAGGGCATGTCGCCGGTCGAACGCGTCGTCGCCGTGGTCGGTCCGACCGCGTCCGGCAAGTCCGATCTTGCGGTCGAGCTCGCGCGCGGTCTCGGCGACGCTGAGGTCGTCAACGCCGACTCGATGCAGCTCTACCGCGGCATGGACATCGGCACCGCCAAGACGCCGCGCGACGAGCGCGGGGGAGTACCTCATCACCTTCTCGACGTCCTCGACGTCGGCGATCCCGGCAGCGTCGCGGAGTTTCAACGGATGGCGCGCGAGGTGATTGCTGACTGCCTGGGTCGCGGCGTGACGCCGATCGTCGTCGGTGGGTCGGCGCTCTACGTGCGGGCGGTCATCGACCCGCTCGACTTCCCGGGCACCGACGCCGACGTCCGAGCCCGTTGGACCGCCGAGCTGGAGAAGCAGGGAGCCCCCGCGCTGCACGCCGTGCTGGCCGAACGCGACCCCGAGGCGGCCGAGCAGATCCTGCCGTCGAACGGACGTCGCATCGTGCGAGCGCTCGAGGTGGGCGAGCTGACCGGGGAACCGTTCGTCGCGACCATGCCGGGCCACGAGTCGGTGTATCCGGGGCTGAGGATGATCGGGCTCGACGTGCCGCGTGACGTCCTCGACGATCGCCTCGAGCGGCGGGTCGAGCAGATGTGGGAGAGCGGGTTCGTCGACGAGGTGAAGGGCCTGATCGCGCAGGGGCTCGAGGACGGCCCTACCGCGTCCCGCGCGCTGGGCTACCAGCAGATCCTCGCCTACCTGCGCGGCGAATCGACGGAGGCGGAGGCCCGCGCCGCCACCAACAGTGGGACACGGAAGTTTGCCCGGCGTCAGGACCGCTTGTTCCGCAAGGACCCGCGCATCCACTGGCTGCCCTTCGACAGCCCGACCCTGGTCGATGATGCCGTGGGCGTCGTCACCGGCTGACCTGCGACGGGTGCAGCGCCAGGATGCGATCGGCCGCGACGGCGGCCCCATCGACCTCACGCCAGCGCTCACCGATGGCCGTGGCGGCCTGGCGATGAGCCTCGTCCAACACGGTCTGGAGCGCGGCTCTGATCTGCTCAGGTGAGGACGTCTTCTTGATCGACACACCGGCTCCGGCCTCCTCCAAGGCCTTGCCGACCATGGGCTGGTCGAGCATCGGGTGCATGGGCATGATGACGAGCGGGAGGCCGTGAGCCAAGGCGCGCACCGTCGTCGAGTGGCCGCCGTGCCCGATGACCGCCGAGCATTCCGGCATCACGGTGTCGTGGGGGACGAACGCGTGCACCTCGGCGTTGGCCGGCACGGACAGGTCGTCTGGGTCCACCGCTGGGCCCGTCGTGAGCACGACGTCGACAGGTGCGTCGGCCAGACCATCGAGGATGTTCTGGAGTGCTTCGCGCTGGCCGGGGAACGAGACGGTGCTGAGGCTCGCGAGGACGCGTGGTGGCGTGACCGGACGTGCCGCCGCGGTCACAGGCTGCACCGGGCCGGTCCAGACGAACGACTCTGGCCAGTCCTTCGATGCGGCGGGATCGAGCGACCGATCGGTGCAGACGAGCGCAGCGTCGCAGCCCTTCCACAGCCGACGTGGGTTGAGCCCCTTCAGCTTGGCCAGCAGACCGATGGGGCCGCGTTGCCACGGGCCGTCGAAGTAGGCATGGAACGTGTGCATGAGCGAGACCGTCCTCAGGCCCGCCTGCTGCGCGTCTCGGAGCGCGGAAAGCAGCATGCAGTCGACGACGACCACGGAGTCAGCCAACGCGAGCTCGACCAGCTCGCGGCCCTTGCCGGTCTCCGTCATCTGTCGGCTCCATCCGCGAATGTCCTCGAGAGTGGACATCGGCGCAGTGGGGTCCCATGCGACGACGTCACGGTAGCCGTGGAACTCCAACCCGGCCTTCTCGAACGACGCACGCTGTTGCTCATGGCCCAGCACTCGGACTCGATGTCCCCGGCGGGCGACCTCCTCGGCGATGCCCAGCAGGGGCGGGACGTTGCCACCGGCATCGAGGGTGGCGAAGACGACGTCAGTCATGCTGCCCACCCCGCCAGCACGGACTCGACGAGGCGGAGCATGCGCCGCTCGACGACGTCGCGACTCAGGCCACGGTCGCGGCGCAGGATCTTCCAGGTGTATGCATCGGTGGCAATCACCAGCATGTCGATCAACTCTTCTCGAGAGGGCCCGGTGAGGTCACCGAGCTGGGGGGTGAACACGTCTTCGACCCAGGCGCGGTGCATGGCCCTGCCCTTGGCCGTGATGCGGGCGGCATGTGTATCGGTCATTTCCTGGGACAGCAGGAGCATCGCGCTGTCGCCGCGCGCCTCGTAGTGATCCAGGAGCGACGACATGGCGCCGGGGAGGTCGCCGGGGTGGATGTGGCGCTCCTCGACGATCTCGCTGAGGGCGAGCTCGACGCTGGCGTCGATCAACGCGTCGCGGCTGCCGAACTGCCGGAGCACCGTCTGGACGCTCACTCCGGCATCGGCCGCGATGTCAGCCAGCGACACCGCTGACAGCGGGCGGTGGTCGGTCAGTGCCAGGGAGGCGCGGAGGATGCGGTCGCGGGTCTCAGCCACAGCCTCGGCGCGAGCGGTCATCACATACGGTCGTTTTGTTTTCATGTTGATCAACATTGACACGAAAATATCTTTGATGTCAATGCTCATTCACATGAAAGTCACACACGGCGGCTGCAGGAGTACCTTCGCGGCATGAGTGATGCGAACGACCTCTTCGTCGGAGCTGCCGAGGAAGTGTCGTACTACCGCGCCACCGTCGAGCGGCGACCGGTATCGCCACCGGTCGACTTCGACGCGCTCCGCGACGGCTTCGGCACGACGCTGCCGGAAGGCCCGTCGCCACCGGACGAGGTGCTCGACGACCTCATCCGGGCTGCCGACCCCGGCATCACCGCGACGGTCGGCCCGCGCTACTTCGGCTTCGTCGTCGGTGGCGCCCTGCCGTCGGCCACCGCGGCCGACCTGATGGCGCTCGGCTGGGACCAGCCTGCCTTCAACGCGACCCTGTCGCCGGCGTCGATCGCCGTCGAGCAGGTTGCCGGCCGATGGGCGAAGGAGCTCCTCGGCCTTCCCGAGTCGGCGTCAGTGGGGTTCGTCGGCGGTGCCCAGGAGGCGAACACCGTCGGACTGGCCGCCGCCCGCCACCACGTCCTCAAGGAGCGCGGCTGGGACGTCGAGAAGGACGGGGTGCAGGGCGCGCCGCGCATCCGGGTCGTCCTCGGCGACGAGCGGCACGGCACCATCGATCGTTCCCTGCGGCTCCTCGGGCTGGGCACGAGCTCGGCGGTCCCGGTCCGCACCGATGCCAACGGCGCGATCGACGTCGAGCACCTGGCCGAGGTGTTGGGCGCGGACGACGGGCCGACGATCGTCTGCCTGCAGTCGGGCAACGTCAACACCGGCGCCTGCGACGACCTCGGCACGGCGAGCGACCTCGCGCACAAGCAAGGAGCCTGGGTCCACGTCGACGGGGCGTTCGGGCTGTGGGCCGCCGCCTCACCGGCGTATCGGCACCTGACCGCCGGGGTCGAGCGGGCCGACTCGTGGGGGTGCGACGCGCACAAGTGGCTCAACGTGCCCTACGACTCCGGCCTGGCCTTCGTCTCGCGGCCGGACGTCCACGCCGCCGCCGTGTCGTACGTCGCGGCCTACCTGGTCGGCTCGGGGGAGGGCACCCTCGGCGGGTCCGACTTCGTGCTGGGCTCGTCCCGACGGGCGCGCGGTTTCGCCGTCTGGGCCGCGGTCCGGGAGCTCGGCCGTAGCGGCGTGGCCGATCTCGTCGAACGGAACTGCGCCCTCGCCCGTCGCTTCGCCGACCGGCTCGGCGAGGCCGGCGCCGAGATCGGCAACGAGGTCATGCTCAACCAGGTGCTCGTCAGCTTCGACGACGACGCGACCACGGATGCTGTCATCGAACGCGTCCAGCAAGACGGCACCTGCTGGATGGGAGGCACGACCTGGCGAGGTCGCCGGTACATGCGCATCGCGGTGTCCAACCACACGACCACCGAGGCCGACGTCGACCGTTCGGTCGAGGCGATCCTGCGCTGCTGGCGCCCCGAAGGCACCTCGTGACGCCCGTAGACTGGAGCCCATGACGTTTCCATGGCTCAAAGGGCACGGCACGGAGAACGACTTCGTGCTGCTCCCGGACCATGACGGCACCATCCACGGCCAGCTGGACGGCGATTTCGTGGCCGCCCTCTGCGACCGTCGGCGCGGTATCGGCGCCGACGGCGTCATGCGCGTCATCCGCGCGTCCGTCCTCGGCGAGGAATCAGCCGGAGAGTGGTTCATGGACTATCTGAACCACGACGGATCCCCCAGTGAGATGTGCGGCAACGGCATCCGCGTGTTCGCCAAGCACCTGATCGAGGAGGGTCTGGTCGACGCAGGCGCCCCAGATCGTCGTCGGCACCCGAGATGGCGACAAGACCATCACGGCAGAGGCCGACGGAACCTACAGCGTCGACATGGGCGTGGCCGAGGTCCGAGGCACCTCCAAGATCACCGCGGCCGGACGCACCTGGGAGGCGCAGGACATCCGCACCGGCAACCCGCACGCCGTCGCGTTCGTCGAGGCACTCACCGACCCCGGCCCGCTGATCGACGCCCCCGAGCACGACAGCGAGACCTACCCCGACGGCGTCAACGTCGAGTTCGTCGTGCGCGAGGGCGACCAGCACGTCGCCATGCGCGTGCACGAACGTGGATCGGGCGAGACGCGCTCCTGCGGCACCGGCGCATGCGCCGTCGCTCTGGCCGCAGCGTTGGCCGATGAAGCCGAACGTCCGGTCACCTACCGCGTCGACGTCCCCGGGGGCACCCTGCACGTCACCTGGAACGACGCCGACCACCTCATCCTCACCGGCCCCGCCGAGATCGTCGCCCGCGGCGACCTGGAATGGATCGCATGAGCACCCCAGAAAACCGCTCGCAGAATTCCTGTGAGCACCACACCTGCCGCTTGCGGAGCTCGCGCTTTCCCGGGGACCCCGCATGACTGAAATCGATGACCTGGAGCTCGAGGAACGCAACTCACTCCGCCGCGTCGCCGGCCTCTCCACCGAGCTCGAGGACATCTCCGAGGTCGAGTACCGCCAGCTCCGCCTCGAGAAGGTCGTCCTCGTGGGCGTCTGGACGGAAGGCACGGCCCAGGACGCCGAGAACTCCCTCACCGAGCTCAAGCTGCTCGCCGAGACGGCCGGCTCGGAGGTGCTCGACGCGCTCATGCAGCGTCGGCCGAAGCCCGACCCGGCCACCTACATCGGCCGCGGCAAGGTCGACGAGCTGCGCGACGCCGTCAACGCCACCGGCGCCGACACGATCATCTGCGACGGCGAGCTCGCGCCGAGCCAGCTGCGCAACCTGGAGGACCGCACGAAGGTCAAGGTCGTCGACCGCACCGCGCTGATCCTCGACATCTTCGCCCAGCACGCCAAGAGCGCCGAGGGCAAGGCACAGGTCGAGATGGCCCAGCTGCAGTACCAGACCCAGCGGCTCCGCGGCTGGGGCGGCCAGCTGTCGCGCCAGGCCGGCGGACGCGCGGCCGGCGGCGAGGGCATCGGCGGCCGTGGCCCCGGTGAGACCAAGCTCGAGACCGACCGCCGACGCATCCAAGCCAAGATGGCCAAGCTGCGCCGCGAGCTGGCGTCGCTGCGCACCGCCCGCGACACCAAGAAGGCCCAGCGACGACGCAACGCAGTGCCGGCCGTCTCGATCGCGGGCTACACCAACGCCGGCAAGTCGAGCCTGCTCAACCGGCTCACCGGCGCGGGCGTGCTCGTCGAGGACGCGCTGTTCGCCACCCTCGACCCCACCACCCGCCGCACCCAGACGTCCGACGGACGCATCTACACGCTGTCCGACACCGTCGGATTCGTCCGGCACCTGCCGCACCAGCTGGTGGAGGCGTTCCGCTCCACGCTGGAGGAGGTCGCGGAGTCCGACCTGGTGCTGCACGTCGTCGACGGCTCACACCCCGACCCGGAGGGCCAGATCGCGGCCGTGCGCGAGGTGTTCGTCGAGATCGGCGCTTCGCAGGTGCCCGAGATCATCGTCGTCAACAAGGCCGACGTCGCCGATCCGCTGGCCGTCAAGAACATCCTCGCCAAGGAGCCGCACGCGGTCGTCGTCAGCGCGCACACCGGCGAGGGCATCGACGAGCTGCTGTCGGCGATCGAGGCCGACCTGCCGCGACCCGCCACCCTCGTCGACGTCGTCGTCCCCTACTCGCGCGGCGACTTGCTCAGCCAGGTGCACGAGACCGGCGAGATCGAGTCACTCGACCACGCCGAGGACGGCACCCACATCGTCGCCCGCGTCAACGACGAGCTCGCCCACCAGCTGAATCAGCTCTGAGCGGCCGCACACTTCCACACCCAACTCCCAAGGCGGGACGACCATGGACACGTACCGAATCAAGTCTGCACTCACCGGCTTGAAGAGGCTGGCCACACTGTCGGACGAAGACAAGCAGGCCGGCATCGACGCGTTCAAGTTCCTGCAACGCATGCAGGGCGGCGAGCCGACCGAGACCGCCGAGGAGACCAAGGCGGTCGCGGACTACTACAAGGTCCTGAACAACATGCTCTCGGTCTTCGATCTGGAGAAGCTGTACATCCCGCCGATGCTCGATGAGACCAAGGGTCTCTACGAGAACCAGCTGCTGATCGAGAAGGCGATTCTGGCCGAGCTCGCCCTCAAGGACCCGGCCGGTTCGCACCTTCTCGACATGGGTTGCGGACGCGGACGGATCGCGCACCACTTCGCCACCCTGACCGGCGGGCAGGTGTCCGGCTACAACATCGACCCCAACCAGCTCGAGAACGCCGTCGAATGGGCTGCTCGCACCGGCATGAGCGACCGTCTGCACTTCTCCTACGGCAACCACCACGATCCGCTCGACTACGACGACGAGTCGTTCGACGGCTGCTTCTCGTTCCAGGCCGTGTGGCCCTTCTTCAAGATCGAGGAGCTCGACGCCCATGCCGAGGAGATGTACCGCGTCCTGAAGCCGGGCGCGCGGTATGCCTGCTCGGAGTATCTGTTGACCCCGCATTTCGACTGGAACAACGAGGAGCACGTCGCCCTCCACCGGATGTTCCTTCCGACGCTGGCCGCGACGCACTCGATGTACCCGGCCGATGTGTGCGCAGCACTGGAGCGTGCCGGCTTCAAGATCCTGGTCTCGGCTCCGTCGAAGAGCGAAGCGTGGCCACTGGCCGAGCAGAAGCGCAACCTGATCCTTCGCGGCCGCAAGGTGGTTCGTGGACTGGAACGCGTCCGCGTCCTGCCGCCATGGGTCGAGGAGTCGCTGGAGCTGCTGCAGACCGGCGGACAGGCCTGGACCGAGGCCGAGCGGGCCAAGATTGCCGACCTGAACTGGCGAATCGTGGCTGAGAAGTACTGAAGACCGGCGACCTGCCTAGCGGGCTTTGAGCCTCGGCGCCAGGAGCGACGGATCGTCGATCGCGGATCCATTGGTCAGCTCGTCCGCCAAGATCCTGGGCCCAGGTCCGTAGCCCCGCCACGTTGATGCCGTGTGGAGGGTCCTCGGCGTACTCGTTGATGTAGTCGGCGCCCCGACGCAACAGGGAGATCGCGCCGGTCGGGTTCTCGCGGGCCATGTGGGTCAGGCCGACGGCGAGCTGCGCCAGTCCCTTCCACAGATCCTGCTCATCGGCGGGACCGGTCTTCCACGCGTCCTCGAACACCTCGTGCGCATGGAACGGCTTGCCGTCGTCGAGGAGCTGCTGCCCCTCTCGAATGGTCTCCTCGGGCGAGCGCTCGACGCCCTCGGGCTGACGCTCGACACCCTCTGCCTCGTAGGGGAGCGGTCGGCCGAGGCCGTCCCGTGGGCGGGCGTTGCGCGCCCGTCCTTCCTCGTCACGATCACGATCCTCGGCCATGAGGTGATCGTGCCACGCTGTGCACTCCGCCGCCCTCCCCCACGGGCAGGCCCGCGGGAGCCCCCAGGGTCGGCACCCCCGCCGAGCTGTGGACGCGCTCCCGGGACGCGGGATCACCCGCGACTAGGCTTCCCGCATGCCGAAGAAGCCCGACGTCAAGACGGTGCTGCACGCGGCCGTCGAGGCGGTCGGGGGCACCGAGCGTCCGGGTCAGGTGACGATGGCCGAAGCCGTCCGCGAGGCGCTGGAGTCGGGCACGCACCTGCTCGTGCAGGCCGGCACCGGCACCGGCAAGTCGCTGGCCTACCTGGTGCCGAGCCTGCTGCGCGGCAAGCGGGTGGTGGTGGCCACGGCCACGCTCAACCTGCAGCACCAGCTCGTCGAGCGCGACATCCCCGCCCTCAAGGACGCCGCCAAGGCCACGCTCGACGAGATACCGCACCACGCCGTCGTCAAGGGCCGCAGCAACTACGCCTGCCTGCACCGCATCCGCGAAGGCGCACCCGACGACCAGGGCGTGCTCGTCGACGTGCCGGAGGGTTCGTTGGGTGGCGAGGTCCTCGAGCTGCGGGAGTGGGCCGAGGAGCAGGCCACCGCCGGCAACATCGCCGACAAGGACTCCGCGCCCGCGCACACCGAGCGCGCCTGGCGCCAGGTGAGCGTCAACCACCGTGAGTGCCTGGGTGCGTCACGGTGCGCGCACGGGCTCGAGTGCTTCGCCGAACGGGCTCGGGAGGACGCCCAGCACGCCGATCTCGTCGTCACCAACCACGCCCTGCTTGCCATCGACGCCATCGACGGCGTGCCGATGCTGCCGGAGTACGACGCGGTCATCGTCGACGAGGCGCACGAGCTGGCCGCTCGCGTCACCCAGGCCGCCACCGACGAGCTCGACCCCGCGATGATCGAGCGGGCCGCCCGCCGGGCCCGTGCCCACGTCGACGCCGGCACGTCGGTCGACGACCTCACGGACGGCGCCGACGCGTTGTCCGAGGTGATCGCCCGCCTCGAGCCGGGACGCATCGACATCCCCGGCGAACCGCTGCTCGACGCCCTCGCCCTCGTGCGCGACTCGGCCCGCGCCTGCTTCTCGGCGTTCCCCAAGGAGAAGGCCGACATGGAGGGCGACGCCGCCCGGCAGCAGGCGCGCGGCATGGTCGACGACGTCCGGCAGATCGCCGAGCGCATGGCGGTGAAGCTCGAGACGGAGGTGTTGTGGCTCGACGAGAACCGCAACGGTCCGCGGCTGCACATCGCGCCGATCGACGTCTCCTCGCGGCTGCGCGAGAAGCTGTTCGAGGAGAAGACGGTCGTGCTCACCAGCGCGACCCTGACGCTCGGTGGCGGCTTCGACCCGCTCGCCGCCTCCCTCGGGCTCGAGCCGGGCGACGACTCGTGGACGTCCATCGACGTCGGCTCGCCATTCGACTACCGCAGCCAGGGCATGATCTACGTCGCCAAGCACCTGCCGGCGCCGGGCCGCGACGGTCTGGGTGACGCCCAGATCGACGAGATCGCCTCGCTCGTGGAGGCCGCCGGCGGACGCACGCTCGGGCTGTTCTCGTCACGACGCGGAGCGGAACAGGCTGCCGAGGCCGTGCGCAAGAAGCTGCCCGACCTCGACATCTGGTGCCAGGGCGATGCCCAGCTGCCCGAATTGGCCCGGCGATTCGCCGACGACCCGGCCACCTGCCTGTTCGGCACCCTGAGCCTCTGGCAGGGCATCGACCTCCCCGGCGACACCTGCCAGCTGGTGATCATCGACCGCATTCCGTTCCCGCGACCCGACGACCCGCTGATGAGCGCCCGCCAGCGTCTCGTCGAGAAGCGCGGCGGCAACGGCTTCATGACCGTGGCCGCGAGCCACGCGGCGCTGCTGCTGGCCCAGGGCACCGGACGGCTCATCCGACGCTCCACCGATCGCGGCGTCGTGGCGGTGCTGGACCCGCGCCTCGTCACGGCGCGCTACGGATCGTTCCTCGCCGCCTCGCTGCCCGACATGTGGCGCACCACCGACCACGACACCGTGATCGCGGCGCTGCGACGTCTCGACGAAGCCGCGACCGCGTCAGTCTGACCGCTGACGCCGCGCCTTGAGCACGGTGTCGGTGATGGTGACGTCGCGGCCGTCCGGATCCTTCGCGGTCCGGGGTCGCGCCTCGCTGACCTGCACCTCCCACTCGTCGTCGAGCAGCTCGGCGATCTCGTCGGCGGTGAAGAACAGCTCCTCGACCGGCGGGCGCGACATCGTGGTGTCGAGGTCGGACGGATGGTGCGCCACCACGAGGAGGGTGCCGCCGGGTGCCACCGCGTCGGCGAGCCCGCCGTAGACCCGCGGGCGGTCGTCTGCCAGCAGGTGGAAGAACTGCACCGAGACGAGGTCGAACGCCCGTGCCGGAGGCGTCCACGCCAGCAGGTCGTGCTGCATCCACATGACCTGATCGCTCAAGCCGCCTGCGTCGACGGCGGCAGCGGCCCGGTCGAGAGCGACCTGCGAGACGTCCGTGCCGAGCACCTGCCACCCGCGCCCGGCGAGCCAGAGCGCGTCGGCACCCTCGCCGCTGCCTACGTCGAGGGCGCGTCCGGGCGGGAGGTCGGCGACCTCGTCGACGAGCACGGGGTTGGGTTTGCCACTCCACAGGGCGGGCGCCGAGCCGTAGTGCTCGTCCCACCAGGCACTGTCGAAGTGCGGCTCCCAGTCGTCGTCGGGTCCGTGGTGGTGCTCGTGGTCGCTCACCCGACCATCATGCCGGGGACGTGGTTTCGATACGCCTGCTCGTTCCCGGCCCCTCGGTGGTTGAGTAGCCGCGAGGAACGAGCGCTGGGGGCACCGCCCGCGAGCGCCAGCGAGTGGGGGAATCGAAACCACTCAGCGAAACCACTCAGACGCGACGCAGGACCGCGGTGACCTTGCCCAGGATGGTGGCGTGGGTGCCGTCGATGGGGGAGTAGTCGTCGTTGTGCGGAAGCAGCCAGACCTGGCCGTCCTTGCGCTGGAACGTCTTGACCGTGGCCTCGCCGTCGAGCATCGCGGCGACGATCTCGCCGTTCTCGGCGACCGGCTGCTGACGGACCACCACGTAGTCGCCGTTGCAGATGGCGGCGTCGATCATCGAGTCGCCGCTGACCTCGAGCAGGAACAGCGTGCCGTCGCCGACGAGCGACTTCGGCAGCGGGAAGACTTCCTCGATGCGTTCCTCGGCGAGGATCGGACCGCCGGCGGCGATGCGTCCGACCATCGGCACGTAGGTGGCGTCTGGGAGGGCGTCGCCGATGCCGGTCTCGTCGACCGTGCTCTCGTCGGACGAGCTGAGCGTGCGGCGGGCCTTGAGCACCTCGGGCAGGAAGATCTCGAGCGCGCGAGGACGGTTGGGATCGCGCTTGACGTAGCCGAGCTTCTCGAGCACCTGCAGCTGGTGGGCGACCGAAGACGTGCTGGCCAGACCCACGGCGGCGCCGATCTCGCGCATGCTCGGCGGATAGCCGCGCTTCTCGATCTCCTCGCGCAGGAAGACGAGCACCTTCTGCTGGCGAGGGGTGAGCCCGGTGAGGTCGTCGACCGGCCCATCGGGGAGCTCGCGGACGGAGTTGCGGGAGCCTGGCGGGCGTCCACGGCGGGGTTTGGTGTCTTCGCTCATGCCGCTCAGCGTAAACCCGCTGGATCGATTGTTCAAACATATGTTCGATGGCGTGTCGCAGGTCAGGATGGCCTAGATTGGGCCCGTGACGAAGACCCTCGTGAAGCCGGGAAAGCCCCGTTCTGCCGTGGTCACGGGCGCCGCGCGAGGCATCGGCCGGGCGATTGCCGCCGAGCTCGTCGGCCGCGGCTACGCCGTTGTCGTCACCGACATCGACGCCGAATCGGCCAAGGTCACCGCGGGCGAGATCGGCGCACCGCTCGGTCTCGGGCTCGACGTCACCGATCCCGAGGCCACCCGTGGCGTGGCCGAGGAGGCCCGAATCCTGGCGCCGCTCGGCGCGTGGGTGTGCAACGCCGGCGTGGGCTTCGACGGCGAGCTCAGCGACCTCACCGAGGCGCAGATCCACACGCTCGTCGACGTCAACATCCTCGGCGTGGTCTGGGGATCACGCATCGCCACCGAGGTGTTCCGCCAGCAGGCAGCGGCGGGCACCAAGGGTGGCGACATCGGCGTGACGGCGTCCCTCAGCTCGCACGGGCCGGTGCCGGGCCTGAGCATGTACGCGGCCACCAAGGCCGCGGCGCTGTCGCTGGCCATGTCGCTGAGCGTCGAGCTCAAGAAGGACAAGATCCACGTCCACGCCATCTGCCCCGACGGTGTCGACACGCAGATGGTGCGCGAGATGGAGTCCGGCGGCCAGGCCCAGGTGCTGGTCGCATCCGGCACGTTCTTCCAGCCGGCGCAGGTGGCCCGCGAGCTGGTCGACATGTTCGGCACCCGCCGCGTCTACCGCACGATGCCCGTGTGGCGCGGCATCCAGACCCGCATGACAGCCTTGGCCCCCGGGCCGACCATGCGGCTCGAGCCGGTGCTCGAACGGATCGGCCGCCGCAAGATCAAGAAGGGCAAGTTCGTATGACGTATCTCGTGGTCGGCAAGCGCGACGGCGACCGCTGGCAGCTCGACGTCAAGGACGTCGGCACCACGTCGGCCGACAGCATGCCCGGCATCGAGCCGGCGGTCCGCGAGCTGCTGCGATCGAACGGCGTCGCGGACGCCGACTCGCGTCGACCTCCAGCTGCTCATGCCGGACTTCGAGGTGGACCTGTCGGAGAAGCAGGTGCCGCGCGGCTCGTCGTGGGACCGCTCCATCGTCAGCGGCGTCATCCTGCTCGTCGTGGCCGTCGCCGCGATCGCCCTGCTGGTCACCTTCCTGCTTCGATGACCTCCGCCGCCTCTTCCTCCAGCGGCACATGCTCGCGCACCGCCTCGATCGCTGCGCCGAGCAGCAGCGCGTAGATGCCGATCCACAGCCACAGCTGCAGCACCACGACCCCGGCCAGCGCACCGTACGTCTCGCCGTAGTTGCCGAAGTTGTCGACGTAGAGGCTGAAGCCGACTGAGACCAGGATCCACATCGCGCTGGCGATGAGAACGCCCTTGCCGATGAGTCGTGGTGGGTCGCCCGGACGGTCCGGAGCGATGCGCAACAGGACGCCGATGGACAGCACCAGGGCGCCGAGCAGCAGCAGCCATCGTCCGGCTTCGAGGGCGCCGCGGACCTCCGGCAGGACGGCCATGGCGTCGAGCACGGCGGGCGTGACGGCGACCAGGCCGATCGTGATGGCGATGAAGACGACGGCTCCGAGCGTGAGTCCCAAGGCGAGCAGCTTGCGCTTGACGAACCCCCGCGTCTCCTCGAATCCGAACATCGTGTTGACGGCGGTGATGAGGTGGCCGACGCCTCCCGACGCGCCGTAGAGGGCGAGCGCGAGCGCGATGACGAGGCCGATGCCCAGGGAGCTGCGCTCGGTGGTCGTGAGAGCCTGCATCTGGTCGGTGATGAGCGATGCGGCGTCGGCCGGAAGGGTCTCGGAGATGCGGTCGGTCTGCCGAGCGACGGTGAGCGGGTCGGCGATCAGCCCGTAGGCAAGCACGGCGGAGATCATCGCGGGGAACAGCGAGAGGAAGCCGTAGAAGGCCACGCCGGCCGCGAGAAGGGGAGCTTGCTTGGCGGAGGCCTGCTTCCAGGCGCCGAGCGCGGTGCGGCGGGGGGACGGCATGCGCACGACCGTAGTGCGACTCAGCGACACGCGCGAGTCGGACACGTGTTCGAACAATTTCTGCCTGGAATTTCAGTGCAAATCAGGCATCACTCGGCACAGTGTTCGATTACCTCTGGCTTTTGTCGGCGGGTCGCCCTATCGTCGTACATGTGTTCGATCGAACGTCTGTTCACACCATCGAATGACATCGAGAACGTCGTACGGCCGAGCACACCAACTTCATCGAAAGCCGTCTCACTTCCCCCTTGGAGGCAGTCATGAGCAGCATCCTTCTCGACGACCTGGACATCGATCGTCCGGCCAATCGACAGCACAGGCACCTGTACCTCGTCCCGCCGCCGCAGGTGCTGCGGCTCACCCGCCGCGGTCGCATCGCGGTGCTGCTCGCCGCTCTGCTCACGATGGCCGTCCTGGTGGTGGCGCTCGGATCGTCCACCACGGCCACCGGCGACGCCGGCGATCCGGTGTCCACCCACACGGTCACGGTCGAGCCCGGCGACACCCTCTGGAAGCTCGCCACCGACGCCAACCCGAACGGCGACCTCCGCCAGACGGTCGACGACATCATGCGACTCAACTCGCTCCCCACCGCACACCTGCCGATGGGCAGCGAGATCGCGGTCCCGATCTACGAGTGAGCTGTCCCGAGCGGCTCACTCGTACTCCTCGACGCCTCGGCACCGACAGGGAAGCGGTGCCGAGGCGTCGCCTTTCGCGGTGGTTGAGTAGCCGCGAGACATCCTTTCTCGGTGGTTGAGTAGCGCCGAGGGACGAGGCGCGTATCGAAACCACGTACCGGCACAATGGTCATATGCGTATCCACGTGGTGGCCGACGAGGCCGACCGTGACGGCGGGTTCGTCCTCGAGCGGCTGGTGCAGCGGGGCGGCGAGATCGTCTACCTCGACCGTGCCGACCTGCCGGTCTTCGCCGACCTCGACGAGTTTTCGCTGCTGTTGCTCCTCGGCTCAGCCCGGGGTGCCCACGAGCCGGCCAACACCGATGTCGTCGCCCGCGAGTCGGCTCTGGCGCGCGCGGCGCTGCGGGCCGACGTGCCGGTGATGGCGATCTGCTACGGCGCCCAGCTGCTCGCCCGCGCCCTCGGCGGCACGTCCTACGAGGCCGACGACCCCGAGCTCGGCTGGCGTCGCGTCGACACCATCGACCCCGTCCTCTGCCCGGAGGGCCCGTGGGCCCAGCTGCACACCGACGTCTTCACCGCACCGCCGACCGCCCGGGTGCTCGGCACGTCCTGGTACGGCCCGCAGTGCTTCGTCGACGACAGCCTCGGCGCCCGCTCATCGCCTGGCAGTTCCATCCCGAGGTCACCACCGCGACGTACGACCGCTGGATCGACGACGACGAGGGCATGATCCGCGCCGCCGGCGCCGATCCCGACGAGCTGCGCCGCCAGTCGCTGGCCAACGCGGCCCGCAGCCGCAACGCCGCCTACCAGCTCACCGACGACGCCCTCGAGTACCTCGGCGTGGCGCTCTCGTCCGCGGCCTGACGACGTCGCCACACGCGTCACACGGGTCCCGCGACACGCCGGGATTTCGGACGCCCGAAGGCCCCTGACCTCGGCAAACGAGGCCCCCCGGAAAAAGTGTCCGAAGCTTCCACCATTCTGTTGAGAAGAGCCCCACCCGGGCGTACAGTGGCACAAGATCTAGTAGTCACAAACGTGTCATTCGTCCACATGTAGTACACAGGATGAGGGGCACCATCCACAGGAAATCCTGGCGGTTCACACCGAATCCACACGGTTTCCACAGAGTTTTCCCCAGAACACAGAAGCCCCGAGACCCTGGCCCCGTGACTTCGGTATGAGAGGAGCACGCGATGCACTGCCCGTTCTGCAAGCACACCGACACCCGCGTGCTCGACAGCCGCGTGGCCGACGAAGGCGGAGCCATCCGCCGGCGTCGGGTGTGCTCGAAGTGCGAGAAGCGCTTCACCACCATCGAGCAGATGCAGCTCACCGTGCTCAAGCGCTCCGGCGCCACCGAGCCGTTCGCCCGCGACAAGGCGATCGCCGGCGTCCGCAAGGCCTGCAAGGGCCGGCCGGTCTCCGACGACGACCTCGCCCGCCTCGGCCAGCAGGTCGAGGACACGTTGCGTGAAGGCGGGTCCGCCGAGGTGGCCGCCCACGAGGTCGGCCTGGCCGTCCTCGAGCCGCTCAAGGCGCTCGACGAGGTCGCGTACCTGCGCTTCGCCAGCGTCTACAAGTCGTTCGACTCGGTCGACGACTTCGCCACCGAGATCGCCAGCCTCATGGCCGCCGGAGCCGACACCGAGCTCCAGCAAGCCACCCCCAACATCAAGAACACCGAGAAGTAGAACCACCCCACCCCCACCGCGAAACAGGAGCACAGCAATGACGGAGACGGTCGACGGGCCCACAGCCCGCAAGAGCAAGAAGTCCGGCAAGGGCCTCACCATCGAGCGCGTCTACACCACCGAGGGCGTCCACCCCTACGACGCCGTCACGTGGGAGCGACGCGACGTCGTGCAGACCAACTGGCGCACCGGCGAGAACGTCTTCGAGCAGCGCGGCGTGGAGTTCCCCGACTTCTGGAGCCTGAACGCGTCCACGATCGTCACCACCAAGTACTTCCGCGGTGCGGTCGGCAGCGAGGAGCGCGAGTCGAGCCTGCGCCAGCTGCTCGACCGCGTCGTGCTCACCTACACCGCGGCCGGCAAGGAGCACGGCTACTTCGCCACCGACGCCGACGCGGAGATCTTCGAGCACGAGCTCACGCACATGCTGCTGCACCAGGTGTTCAGCTTCAACAGCCCGGTGTGGTTCAACGTGGGCACCAACAGCCCGCAGCAGGTCAGTGCATGCTTCATCCTCGCGGTGGATGACTCGATGGACTCGATCCTGAACTGGTACCGGGAGGAGGGCCTGATCTTCAAGGGTGGTTCCGGTGCGGGCCTCAACCTGTCGCGCATCCGCTCGTCCAAGGAGCTGCTCCGCTCCTCCGGCGGCACCGCGTCCGGCCCGGTCTCCTTCATGCGTGGTGCCGACGCCTCGGCGGGCACCATCAAGTCCGGTGGCGCCACGCGTCGCGCGGCCAAGATGGTCGTCCTCGACGTCGACCACCCCGACATCGTCGAGTTCGTCGAGACCAAGGAGCGCGAGGAGGAGAAGATCCGCGTCCTCCGCGACGCCGGCTTCGACATGGACCTCGGCGGCGACGACATCACCAGCGTCCAGTACCAGAACGCCAACAACTCCGTCCGCGTGAACGACGAGTTCATGCGCGCGGTGGAGGAGGGCACCGAGTTCGGGCTGCGCGCCCGCACCTCCGGCGAGGTCATCGAGTCGATCGACGCCGCCGAGCTGTGGGGCAAGATGGCCCAGGCCGCGTGGGCGTGCGCCGACCCCGGCATCCAGTACGACTCCACCATCAACGACTGGCACACCACGCCGGAGACCGGCCGCATCACCGCGTCCAACCCGTGCAGCGAGTACATGCACCTCGACAACTCCAGCTGCAACCTGGCCAGCCTCAACCTGCTGACGTTCCTCAACGACGACGGCTCGTTCGACGTCCCGAGGTTCGTCAAGGCCACCGAGCTGATCATCACCGCGATGGACATCTCCATCTGCTTCGCCGACTTCCCGACCGAGGCGATCGGCGACACCACGCGGGCGTACCGCCAGCTCGGCATCGGCTTCGCCAACCTCGGCGCGCTGCTGATGGCGTCCGGCCTGGCCTACGACTCCGACGGCGGCCGCGCACTGGCCGCGTCCATCACGTCGCTGATGACGGGCACGTCGTACCGCCGCTCGGCCGAGCTGGCCGGCATCGTCGGCGCCTACGACGGCTACGCGCAGAACGAGGCCCCGCACACGCGGGTGATGCGCAAGCACCTCGCCGCCAACGACGACATCAAGACGAAGCACTCGATCGACATCGCGGTGCACCGTGAGGCCACCAAGCAGTGGGCCGAGAACCTGAAGGTCGGCGAGAAGAACGGCTGGCGCAACGCCCAGGCGTCCGTGCTCGCGCCCACCGGCACCATCGGCTTCATGATGGACTGCGACACCACCGGCATCGAGCCGGACTTCTCGCTGGTCAAGTTCAAGAAGCTCGTCGGCGGCGGCTCGATGCAGGTCGTCAACCAGACCGTCCCGGCCGCGCTCAAGAAGCTCGGCTACACCGGCGAGACCATCGAGGCGATCGTCGAGTACATCGCCGAGCACGGCCACGTCATCGACGCTCCCGGCCTCAAGCCGGAGCACTACGACGTGTTCGACTGCGCCGTGGGGGAGCGGGCCATCAAGCCGATGGGCCACGTGCGGATGATGGCGGCGGCCCAGCCGTTCCTGTCCGGCGCGATCTCCAAGACGGTCAACATGCCGGAGAGCTCGACGGTCGAGGAGATCGCCGACGTCTACTACCAGGGCTGGAAGCTCGGCCTCAAGGCGCTCGCGGTCTACCGCGACAACTGCAAGGTCGGCCAGCCGCTCTCGGACGCGAAGGCGAAGTCCAAGACGGTGGACGTCGAGACGATCGTCGTCGAGAAGCCGATCCGCAAGCGGATGCCGCGGGCCCGCCAGTCGATCACCACGTCGTTCAGCGTCGGCGGCGCCGAGGGCTACATGACCTCCGGCGCCCACGAGAACGGCGAGCTGGGCGAGATCTTCCTCAAGCTCGGCAAGCAGGGCTCCACCCTGGCCGGCGTGATGGACGCCTTCTCGATCGCGATCTCCATCTCGCTGCAGTACGGCGTCCCGCTGGAGACGTTCATCTCGAAGTTCACGAACATGAAGTTCGAGCCGGCCGGCCTCACGGACGACCCCGACGTCCGGATGAGCCAGTCGGTCATGGACTACGTCTTCCGCCGCCTGGCGCTCGACTACCTCGACTTCGAGACCCGCTCCGCTCTCGGCATCTACACCGCCGACGAGCGCCAGCGCTACCTCGACACCGGCAGCCACCAGCCCATCAGCGGCGGCACGACGGCAGCCGAGCTGATCGAGGAGCAGGGCCCATCGGTGGTCGAGTCCGAGCGAGGAACGAGCGAGGGTATCGAGACCACGTCAGGTTCCTCGGTGGTTGAGTCCGAGCGAGGAACGAGCGAGGGTATCGAAACCACATCGACGTCGCAGCCAAGCCCGCCCCGGCCGAAGCCCACACCTCAGCCGAGCTCCTGGAGGAGATCACCGGAGGCGCCATCGACAGCCCGCTCTGCATGACCTGCGGCACGAAGATGCGCCCCGCCGGCTCCTGCCACGTCTGCGAAGGCTGCGGCAGCACCAGCGGCTGCAGCTGAGCAAGTCTGTGGATGCGTCCCGATCTCGAGACGCATCCACAGACACGTTCGTCAATCCCGATCCAGTCCGCGGCGACCGATAGGCTTCGAACATGAGCTCGAAGGACACCAGCGTTCACGTTCGTCGATCTGTTCGCGGGCATCGGTGGCTTCCATGCGGCGCTCTCAGCGCTCGGCGGCAAGTGTGTCTACGCATCGGAGATCGACGAGGCCGCCGCGAAGATCTACCAGCACAACTGGGGCATCGTCCCGGACGGCGACATCATCCCGGCGACCACCGATCGCATGGACGTCCCGGAGCACGACGTGCTCGCCGCAGGGTTCCCGTGCCAGCCGTTCTCGAAGTCCGGCTTCCAGCGCGGCATGGACGAAGCGCGAGGCACGCTGTTCTGGAACATCTGCCGCGTCCTCGAGGAGCGCAAGCCATCGATCGTCATCCTCGAGAACGTCCGCAACATCGCCGGCCCCCGCCACACGCACGAGTGGGACGTCATCATCCGCAGCCTGCGCGACCTCGGCTACCAGGTCTCGTCGACGCCAGCGGTGTTCTCGCCGCACCTCCTGCCGCCGTGGCTCGGCGGCCGCCCGCAGGTCCGCGAGCGCGTCTTCATCGTCGGGACCTACGTCGGGCCCGAGCGATCACACGAAGAGATCGAACCGATCGTCACGAACCGACCGGTCGACGGCTGGAACCCGCAGGACTGGGTGCTCCGTGACTACCTCCAGGACGAGGACGAGATCGAGGACCGCGCGAACTACGAGCTCACCGAGACCGAGCAGCACTGGGTTCACGTCTGGTCCGAGTTCGTCCGGCGCCTTCGCGAACTGGGCGTGCCCAAGCTCCCCGGCTTCCCCATCTGGGTCGATGCGTTCATCCACGAGGACGACCTGGTCATCGACCCCGAGACGCCGGCATGGAAGGCGAACTTCCTGCGCAAGAACGCCGAGTTCTACACGCAGTACCGGACTCTGCTCGACGAGTGGCTCGACGACTTCGATGGGCTTGAGGACCTGCCGCCGTCACGACGCAAGTTCGAGTGGCAGGCGCAGGACGCTGCAGTCGCTCGCCGACTGCATCATGCATTTTCGGCCGTCGGGCATCCGAGCCAAGCGGCCCACGTACGTTCCGGCGCTCGTGGCAATCACTCAGACGACAGTTCTCGGCGATCCGCTTCGGCGGATCACTCCGCGCGAGGCCGCGCGGCTCCAGGGCCTGCCTGACTCGTTCGAATTTCCCGGCCAGCCCGATGCGCTCAGCTACAAGCAGCTCGGCAACGGCGTGAACGCCGGCGTGGTCTACCACGTCGCGCGCGCGCAGATGGCTCGGTCGGGGAGCGCGTGGGCGCCTGTGCTCGCCGGCACGCCGAACAGCATCGACGACGTTGGCGTCTAGGCAGCCTGCCGGACGAGTGCCTCGATCTGCTGCAGCTGCATCGTCGGGCATCCTCGTGCTCCCAAACCCGGACGACCGCCCAGCCCTGGTCGGCCAAGAGGCGATTCGTATCGGCGTCGCGGTCGCGATTGCGTTTGATCTTCCAGTCCCACCACTCCCGGTTCGTCGCTGGTCTCGTGCCATGCTCTGGACACCCGTGCCAGTAGCAACCGTCGACGAACACGGCGACCTTGGCGCGAGTGAAGGCGATGTCAATCTTGCGGCGCCGATTGCCTGGGTCGGGAACCTGAAGCCGGTATCGCAGGCCTCGCGAATGCAGGGCGCGCCGCAATGCAATCTCAGGAGCAGTGTCGCGTCGAGCCAGAGTCGACATCTTCGCGGACAGTCGTCCGCCGGGTGAAACACGCTCAGGTTCTTTCGTCGTCATTGCAGCTTCGTCACCAAGTCATCGAACTGCGAGTCAGAAATGGTCCCGGCGCTCCGTAGGGCCGCGAGTCGGACGATCTCGTCGCTGAGGGAGCTGCTAACCGGCTTGGAAGCGATGAACATTGTTGAGAGGCGCGGAAACCGCTCCGGAGAGAGCAGAGAGGATACGTAGTCGATCCAGGGGTCATCTATCCCTGTGCCTGGGTTTTTCGGCATGACGCACGGCACAACGCATTCGGGGTGATCGTCGGCATGGGCAAGGACGGCTCGGAACGGGAGCACCACGGCATCAGCCTTAGCGATGGATTGAGCGGCGATGTGCTCGTGATGGTTCGGGTCGGCGAACACGATGCCCGGCAAGGCGGGAGAAAGAAAGACAGTCGGCTCCACGAACCCACGACCTCCACCGCCTAGGCCGTTGCTGATTCTGAAGTCACTTCGCTTTGTTTGGTTCTTCACGGACCACAATCCGTCCCTGACTTCGCTCATGAGATCGCGTAGGTCGAATCCATTGGTGTTGTGGCCACCGGGGACGGTAATGATGCCAGCGGAAAACGCAACCGAGGCAAGAATCCACTCGACGGCGGCGCCGCTTCCGAAGCGGTTCGCTCGGTCCGAAGGATTGACTCGACGGACGTTCAAGTCAAGCGCGGCTTCCATCTCGCTCCGCAGGGAAGTGTCTGCGTGCAGCGCGTCGCGCAACTTGTCGAACGCTGGTGAGCTGCTGGACGCCACACCCCAAGGTTAGTGATGGAGAGTTCCGTCCGTCTCGTCGGTTTGAGAATGGCTCGATGGAGCCATATCTCACGGATCCGTCAACATTCGCGAATTGATTGATTAGCGTCGCTGGAGCATCCGCAAGAAACGGGGGAACTCTCTTGATCGAAGCCAGTGCCTGGTCGAGGTACGACGACTGGAACGAAGCACTTGCGTCCCAAATGTTCGGCCAGGATCAAGCGGATATCCCCGCGTATGTTGATGTGAGCAATGAGGTACTCGAGGCCTGCGCTCGCGAGATCGGCGTGGATCCTCGTGACGCGGCGACTTCACTAGCAGAGGCGGTGCGGTCGACCCTCCACTTCGAGCAAGGCGTTCGTGCGCTCAATAGTCATACGCGTCGGTTCATTGCATGGCGCAAGGAACACGTAGCCGGAGCCGGGCGTCGCTCCAAACGGCTAACCGAGGAACCGACCCCGCCTCCAGTTGTCGCGATACTTGCCGTTTGCGTCTTGGCGGCGACGAAGATGGGTGAGGACCAGAGTTTGGCCGCCCATGCCTACTACCCGCGGCTCAACCAGGTACTTGAACTCGACCCAGTCCGAGCCAAGAAGCTTCGCGACGATTTCCCGATCACGGAAGTCTACTGGCGCGGCCTGAATGAGTTCCTTGAAGGAGCCGAAGGTCATCGAGGCCTGCCAACGGCCTATTCCCTTGGTTTTCGTTACGTAGGTATTCCTCAGTCTCAGGCTCTCGTGCGGGCCAGCGACCGCGCAAGATTGCCCACCTTCTTCCGCCTGTTTGGTCTAGTTCCCCGGTCCGAGGTCATTCCCGCTGATATTGAGCGCCTTCTCGATGCGTGGATTTCAGCCCATCCGTCGCCGGTGAGCACCAACTTGCGAACGCTTTGGCGAGGCGGCAAGGCCCGAGAGCGAATCGCCGGTGTGGTTGGGGTTGAACTCGCTCACTGGGACGGCACGATCGTTGCCGATGAAGATGGAACCGAAGACGGCGGCGACCTGCGACTCACGTCTCTAGTGCGTCAGCAGTTTGGTCAAAGGAGCGTCGAACTGTCGTTTGCTGGTCGGTTCGCCAACAGCCGAGAGATTGCCGAGCTGGAAATTGTGACGGCTGATGGTCAACCCAGTATCGGTGTCATTCCGGCAGCCGGTTCGCGCGTCAGGCCGCGACCGGGAAGTCGCCTCGATCCTGACTCGCTGGTCGGAGCCGTTCTTGAACTGAGCGATCCTCAGACTTCGAAGACCATCACGCGACGACCCCGACGTGTCGTTCCACTTCGGCGCGACGACCTGCTGGGCGTGGCGGTTGAGATCGACAGAGTCCAACTGGCAGATGATGTTTCACTCTTGGTTCAGGACGACCCCAAACTCTTGGAACTAGTACTCGACGTGATTCGGACCAACGGACATATGGGGGGCCGCTTCCGGTCGTCGGAAGGAGAAGGCAGCGAGGTTCTTCCGGGTCTTCCGGACGGCTGGGTGCTGATCGATGATGTACAGCTCTACGCGGTCCCGGAGAACGTGAAACGGCTTGAACTCCAAGTCCTGGTGCCTCAAACGACTGCACAGTTGAACTTCGCGGGTGGGCTCAAGCTTCCCGGCAAGATCCGCAAGTGGTCGAGCCTCGATCCACCGGAGATACGCGCCGCGGTTGTCGGAGCTGAGAAGATGTCGATTTCGCTGTGGGATCTGGGTGACGAACGAGCGGAACTTGAGCGTTGGACGGACAGTGTGAGCGCAATGGTGCGTCCGACCGCGGATCTTGACCTCGATGATGGTGACTATGAGGTCGAGTTAGAGGTCAACGGATCAGTCGTCTCAGTGAGCACTTTGCGCCTGCGGTCTGCGGACACTCCCGACCTTGTTAGCTGGGAGACGTGCGCCAGCCTGAACTACGAGGTGGGCCTTGATCCCCTCGGAGCACTCACTGCGAGCGAGGTTGCGGAGCATAGCCCTGTGATGGTTGACGGGCTGAGCGCCGTCGGAGCGATCCGACACGGGATCGAAGCCCGGCCGGTGAGTGTCGGACAGTCTTGGGCCAGCAAGAAGTCTGGGGAGCGGACCGTGGCTCCTCCGATCGTCCTCGGACACGCCGACCCTGAGTCATGCGCGGTCACCGGTGCCCACTACATGAAGTTCCCTCTATGGATGGGCGGTAGGTCGAAGGGGGAAATTCAGGGTGTGTGCAAAGACTGCGGCCTAACCAAGATGTCTCCCGCCTCGCCAAAGTGGAAGAAGTCGGCCGGCCACACGCAAGCCAGCGCGCCGAGGTTCGACCTTGTGTCCAGCGCAACCGATGGAGACCTTGGGGCTTCGTGGGACCACTGTCTTGATGCACTGGTGCATGTGGGAGGCGGAACGATCGGTGCACTCGACCGGATCGCGGCGCAGGCCGAAGGGTCGAGTCTCTTCGTCGATCAATTCCTTCGTACTCTCGAAGGGCTGGGGCACATCGATGTTCGTCGGGACGATCGACTTCAGCCAGTCGAGTGGGAGGCCAATCCTTCATTCGTCGCTGAGACGTCGCGAGGCTCATTCGTCTTGGCTGGGGTGTGGTCCGAGTCGCTACGGAATCAAGTTGGCGTAGCGGTTGGAGCCGCTGGAGGGGCCCTACGCCGGGAGTCCTCCGAGAACGCTCTGAGCATCTGGACGATCGAGAAGATCACCCGCGACCAGCTCGCGTCCGCGATCACTGCAACTGAACTTGACGTCTACGTCGTCGACCGCGCGGTCGACCGAATGCTCGACGCTCTCCCCCCGTTGAGCGCCGTCGAGGCAAGTCTCGCCACGCACCCGATCCCTGACTACTCGAAAGCATCGATCTTTGATCTTGGTCAGGCTTCTTGGGTCCCTGTTCCGGGCGTAGCAATCCCGGGGGCGTATCGGCTCGAACAGTCATTTCGATCGACCACGATCTGGGTTTCTGGCCAGGGAGCCGTAGACCGGACTGCTCGAGTCGGCACCGTTCATCTGGTGAAGCACCTGGCAGCACGAGCCTCCGGACAGCCTCTGCTTGGCTACGACGAGTCGACGCAAGCGCTTTCGGTTCCAATGGGCGCCGACCTACCAGGTCTGTACGGGCGGGCCGCGATGCTCTGCTCGGGCAAGCCACCGAAGCTTTTCCCGATCAACGAGGTCGCTCGTTTACCTTGACGTTCCGAGGGAAGTCGCGGACCGTCTCAATAGCTTGCTTGCTGGTTGAGGAGAACCTTCGTGACGACTGACCCATTGACCTTGCGTGACGATCTGACCTCTACATACATCAGATACATCGACACGGCTTACTGGCTGCGCGACCGCCACCTGATGGACGAACGTCGAGCACTGCTGCAGGAACCCGGCCTGCTCTCCAGCGAGTGTCTCCTCGAGCCGGTTCTTCCCTACGCGGCCACCGAAGATCTTCTCGACGTGGCCGCCGCAGCCGGAATCAACGAGGCGACCGCGGCAGCCGTCGGCGATGCCCTCTTCGGCTCGTTCGTCAAGCCTGGTGAGCAGATCAAGCTCCGAAAGCACCAGGCAGAGGCGGTTACACACCATTTCCGGGACGGTGAAGCGGCCGGTCGGAACGTCGTAGTCACGTCCGGCACAGGTTCAGGAAAGACGGAAAAGCTCTTGCTGCCTGTGCTTCTGCGAATCGCTGAAGAGTCGCGTCGCTGGGAGGATCAAGCACCAGTGGCACCGTGGTGGCGGGCAGGTGCGGGCGAACCATGGGTGCCACTCCGAATGGCCGAAACCAGAACTGCGGCCGTTCGAGCGATGGTTCTCTATCCGACCAACGCGCTTGTTGAGGATCAGATGACCCGACTTCGTCGCGCCGTTCGCAAGATCGGCGCTATGAATCCCGGGCGGCCTCTGTGGTTCGGTCGATATACCGGCGTGACGTTGGGCTCGAGCACCGTGCAGAAGCCAGGAAGTCCTCGGTTCAATGAGGTTGTCCATCAACTCAAGACACAAGACGCTGAGTACAAGGCTCTGGTGGCAGCGGGAAAGAGCGAGGACGATCTCGCTCAGTTCGCGGACCCTGTTGCTCACGAACTGGTTCTGCGCTGGGACATGGTCGCCAGTCCGCCAGACGTTCTGGTCACGAACTACAGCATGCTGAACGCAATGCTCATGAGAGAGCACGAGGAACACTTGTTCCAGGCCACGCGTGACTGGCTGCAAGAGGACGAGCGCAACGTATTCACTCTCGTCGTCGACGAGCTACACCTATACCGCGGCACCCAGGGTAGTGAAGTCGCTCTGGTGGTACGAAACCTGCTTTCCAGGCTCGCGCTGAGCCCACACTCATCCCAGCTGCGAGTCATTTCCACGAGCGCTTCCCTCACCGACGGGGACGAAGGACTCAACTACTTGGAGCAATTCTTCGGGCTGGACGCCTCAGCTTTACGTCACGGCAGGCGAGGCCAAGGCCTTGCCTGGACTCGTCCCACTCGAACCAGCGCCACTCATCGCTGGTTCGGACGGGTTGTCCGAGTCGGAACTATCCGTCAGGATCGCCTCAGCGTGCATGGATCCCGACGAAGGTCGACCGCGTGCCGTCGAGACCTCAGTCATCGCGGATCGGCTGTTCGGGGGAGGCGATCCAGATCAGAACGCTTTGCGAGTTGCCCTGCGCAGACTTGCAGCGGCCTCCCAGACTGGGGAAGACGGAGTACCTCTTCGCGCCCACCAGTTTGTGCGCACGATGCGCGGAATGTGGGCCTGCTGCAACCGCAACTGCCGCGGCGTGAAGGTCGACGATGCTTTTCGTCGCGTAGGCAAGCTCTTTTCAATACCGACGCTGTCATGTGATGCATGTGGCTCGCGAGTCCTCGAGCTTCTCTACTGCTATTCGTGCGGTGACGTCAGTCTCGGCGGATTCCTCGTCGACGTCACGAACCCAGAAAACAATGAACCCGCCGGAGGCTTCGTCATCGGCTCAGCGAATGTTGGTGCTGTAGCCATCGAGCTCCGCCGGTCTTCCGACGAGACATCAACCAGTACCGCTGGTTTTGGCCTGGCGATCGCCCGATTGACACCGATCCGACCTGGTCGCGAAAGGTGCCCGGTTCGGGTAGGTCGGTTGACTTCTCGTTCGTCCCGGCGAGTCTCGACGTGATGACAGGCCTCGTGGAACCAAACGGCCAAGAGTCTTCGGGCTACGTCCTGCAGGCGCGGATACCTGAAGACCTCGACTCCGTGCGAGTTCCCGCACTTCCGGACAGGTGTCCGCGCTGCGACACGGAAGGCTTCAACCTAGGTGACAAGTTCTTCTCTGGCCACGTGCGAACGCCCATTCGTGCGCACACGTCTGGCGCGGCCCAATCGACGCAGCTCTATCTGTCGCAACTCGTGAGGTCTATGGGTGAGACGCCGAATGACAGCAGAACCATCGTCTTCACCGACAGCCGAGACGACGCAGCCCGCACGGCGTCGGGCGTAGCGCTCAACCATTATCGGGACGTCATTAGGCAGGTCAGTCAGCAGATCATCGCGAGCGAGGCACTGGATCTTGCCGACGTACTCGCCCGAACTGTCGCGAACGAGCCTTTGACACCGGCTGAAGTGGTTGCTGGCGATGAATTCAAGAATTCATTCCCGGACGAGTTTCAACTGATCAATAAGTCACAGTTTGTCGAGCTCCAGGAAGACGAGCAGCAGAGAGTCGACGCCGGCGTTGCGTCCATGCAGTCCGATTCAGGGGTTAGTTGGGGTCAACTCAGACAGGAACTGCTGGAGCGGCTCATTGCACTCGGAATACCGCCTGCCAATGCTGGGCCATCCGGAAAGGTGAATCAGGACGGCAGCCCGTGGTGGACAGCATTTGAGCCACCGGAGCCAGGTCTCTGGAAGGCTCTTCCTCCCGCTGAGCGCGAACCTCAGGCCGCAATGCATCGGGAAAAGTTGCTCAAATCGCTCGCTACAGCGCTCTTCGGACGGGCTGGCCGCGACCTCGAGTCGATGGGCATCGCCTACTTCGCCATCATGACGAGTCTGTCAGGTTCGCCACTTCCGGACCAATCCTCGTCCGAGGTTCTGGCGTCTGTGGTCCGCTCACTCGGCATTCGGGGACGCTGGGTCGGCAGTGACTCGGATCCGCGCGCATCAGCCCCTCGGGCTGTGGCTGGATACTTGAAAGCAGTTGCCGAGAAATTCGGAGTCGACCCAGGGAACCTCGAGGACTGGGTGGCCGACACGCTCCGCAAGGCCAAGGTCGCGGACGAATGGCTGCTTGAACTGGGCGCTCTTGGACTGCCGCTACGGCTGGTCCCGTGTGAGGGAGAACAGTGGGTTTGCGACGTGTGCAACTTCGCTCATGCGCATCCTTCAGCCGGAGTATGTGTCAACAACGGATGCTTCAGGTCGCACCTATCTCCCCAGCAGAGGTCTGGCGAGGCAGAAGGCGAATACTACGGATGGCTTGCCCGACAGGCCCCACGCCGGTTGGCTACGGCTGAGCTGACCGGGCAGACCAAGCCGCTCGATGAACAAAGGCGTCGGGCACGCGTCTTCAAAGAAGTTCTCCTACCCGCACCGAAGGAGAACGCCCTGACCGTGCCGCTCGATGTTCTGAGCGTCACCACGACCATGGAGGTCGGCGTCGACATCGGCTCCCTTAGGTCAACGTTGATGGCAAACATGCCCCCACAGCGATTCAATTATCAGCAGCGTGTGGGTCGAGCTGGACGTGCTGGGCAGGCCTTCTCCTACGCAGTGACGATGTGCCGCGATCGCTCGCACGATGACGACTATTTCGCCACACCGCGACGTATGACAGGCGACGTGCCGCCACAGCCGTTTCTCGATCTTCAGCGGCCTCGGATTGTGCGACGGGTCATTGCCGCTGAACTACTGCGTCGCGCGTTTCGGGCGTTATCGAATCCTCCAAAGTGGACGCCCGACAGCTTGCACGGCACGTTTGGATCTACCGAGAAGTGGCCCACCCAGTGTGAAGCCGTGTCGCTTTGGTTGGCCGACAGGTCAGCAGTTGAGCCGGTCGTGACTCGCTTCTGCGCTGAGACAGGGCTCGATCAAGAAGCTGTGGATCTGATGATCACCTGGGCCACAAGCGGTGACCTCATCAAGGAGATCGACCGTGCGATTGAACGCGATCATGGGATCACGACAGAACTCAGCGAGCTTCTTGCGACAGGCGGAGTGTTGCCCATGTTCGGCTTTCCGACCCGTGTCCGACGTCTTGTCAGGAAGTTTCCGAAGACGCAGCGAGAGCTTGATGAGTTCACATTGAGCGATCGTCCGCTCAACCAGGCCGTATCCATGTTTGCTCCCGGCGCCAAGATTGTCCGTGACGGCGCGATTCATACAGTGGCTGGGTTTGCGGCTTGGAAGCCGGGTCATCAAGGTAAGGTCTTCCCGGTCAATGACCCGCTTGGCCCACTGATCAACGTCGCGGTTTGCCCAATGTGTACGGCGGTGCGCATCCACACCGACGACGATGTCTGCCGGACGTGCGGCGCTACCGCCGACATCGTGCCCGTACACCAGCCTTCCGGATTCAGGACGACATATCGGGAGCCGCGCGACTTTGATGACGCGAACGACGAGTCACCCGGTGCGGGGCGACAGTCGGTTTCAGTTGACGGAGACCCAAAGAGGGACTCGGTTGTTGGTGGGGCTAAGCTCGCGGTGTACGAGCAAGCCCAACTTATTCAGATCAACGACAACAACGGGCGACTGTTTCCACTGGCAAAAGACAACAGTTCGCAAATTGTCACGGATGCGAACCTGTTTCCTGATGAGAAGGGCTGGCCCCCGCCTGCACTCAAGCCAGAGCGAAGCATCGCAATCGGCGAGCTTCGGACGACCGATGTTCTGACGCTCGAACTTGCGTCGTCACACGTTCCAGGCGGCTCGGTGCCATATGACAAGTCGTTGCTGCCTGCCGGCCTTCCGGCCTACTGGTCCCTGGCCGAGGTGGTGCGTCGAGGCGCCAAGCGACTCCTGGACATCGACCCTCAAGAACTGGTCATCGGCCTCCATCCCACCGGTGAGGGCACGATGACGATTTTCATTGCCGACGCACTCGACAACGGAGCTGGCTACGCGACTGAGATCGGTCAAGACGACAACGTCCGAGCGCTCCTCACGGATGCCAGGAAATTCCTAACGGAGGATTGGTCTGATCCGCGGCACAGCGACGAATGCGCTGGCTCTTGTATGGATTGCCTTCGGTCGTATGACAACAGGCGGCTCCACGGCTCGCTTGACTGGCGTCTCGCACTCGACATGCTTGATCTCCTGGCCGGCGAAGCACTCGACAACACCAGGTGGAGCCAGTTGGCAAAAAGTTCCGTCGAGGCGATCTCCTCGACAAGCATCATGCATCTCTCGGACGGGACGACAGCAGCTGGCGTTCCCTTCGTGACGAATTCTGCGACTGGCCGCGCCGTGATGGTCGGACACCCTTTGTGGCAGCGCAACGACGACTTCGCTGTAGAGGAACAAATCGAAGCCTTCGACGAGATCCTGGCTGGTCCCGGTTCAGCAGGTGTCACGCAAAGCGATGTGTTCGAAGTTCTACGGCAACCGCTGTCCGTAGTTCGGTGGCTGATGTGAATCTCGATTGGCCCGAGCCTGATCCAGCGCCGTTGGACTGGTTCTACCCGACGTCGGTGGAAGCCATGCGCGTGTGTGCACGCAGGCTTGCTTACCAACGCGACACACAAGCTCGAGGATGGGCTCGAGGTGGCGCCAGATCGAGCCTCGGCATTGTTGCGCATGCATTGACCGAACTCGTTCTTTCGGGTGCTGCACCTCTCGAGGATCGACGATCTTGGCTGGAGTCGAAGTGGAATGAACTGCTGGCCGGCCAGCACCAGAAGTTGCAGGACCAGTGGCCGGAGAGCAAGGTCCCGAATCCATCAAGTTGGAGGGGCGAAGTAGCGACCAGAGTGCGGCTTCTGCGGACCCTAGAGACCATCGAAGTAGCTGGGCAAGGATCGAACCGACTCGCACCGGCTGAGATACTTCCCGGTTCCTCTTCCGCGGGTGGGGGACCAGGCCCGCTCCCATGGGTCGAAAAGACACTCAAGGACGCGGAGACGGGCCTTGCTGGCAAGCCTGACCGCGTTGAGGAAAGTGCAGGACGCATTCGACTGATCGACCTCAAGTCTGGCGTCGGACAGTCTGAAGTAGACGAGCGGCAGGAGCGCCAACTTCGTCTGTACGCTTACCTCGTCGAGACGGCACTCGGACGTCGACCGGATGATGTGCTGGTGGTCGACGTTCGGGGCACGGAGACAACGATTGACGCAAGTTCCGCGCAGGTCGACGAGGCTGTGCAGGATGGCGTTGAGGCCCGAGATCGGTTTGCGGAGATGGTCGCTCAACGGCATTTCCCTGCGTCCCCGTCGGCTGATGTTTGCCGCTGGTGTCCGTTCCGTGCTGTCTGCCCCGATTACTGGACGGCCCGGGACGAAGAATGGTTGACGCTAGACGTTCGCGGAGTCGTCGTCGAGAAGGGCACCAGTGGCGTGGTAGTGAGCACGGATGGAACTCGCGAGCAAGACATGAGACTTATCGGTGAGAATCTGTTGGCAGTTGAGTTGAACGATGAAATTGCGGTTCTGGATCTCGATCGCGCAGGTGCCGGCGCTGCTCGGTTGCGCTGGTCCTCCCGTGTTAGAACACCATCCCCAAGCATCGTGGGCGGTTGAGTCGACCAAACCAAACAGGGCACTACCGTCAAGACGAAACGGCGTTTCTACTCCTCGAGCTTCTCGACGTGTCGGCATCGTGGAAATGACGTGCAACCCAGAAACTCGCCGTACGGACCAGACCTCAAGACCAGCATGCCCTCGTGGCACTTCGGGCAGGTAAGCGAAGAGGCGTCCGGATCCTCGCCGACGACGCTAACCAGATTGTCCTCGATGAGCTCGACGACGAAAGGCGACTCGTTCCGATCCACCGCGATGAGCAGGACGTCCCGACGTGCGCGAGTGAGGGCCACATAGAACAGACGCCGTTCTTCCGCGTGCTTGAAGTCGTCGGCGTCACTCATCGCGAGGTCCAGAACCGGGTCGTCAGCGATGGCACTTGGAAAGCCGTAGGTGCCGCGCATCAGGTTCGGAACGATGACGTAGTCGGCTTCAAGCCTTTTGCGCTGTGGATCGTCCGGAACTGTGCATCGATGTCCGGCAGCGGTGCATCACGAAGGTCTGGCACGTGGTCGCGGTCGAACCCGTATCTCCCCAAGATTTGCAGGCTGACTCGACCATCTTTATTGAGTTCGATCGATCCCGAGTCGACGCTGTCCTGCAAAGCGGTGAGGGCCTGGCCGACGGCGTCCTTGATGGCGGCCTGGTCCTTGACCTTCAGGACTTTGACCCGGACTCCATGCTCACCCTGAGACGACTTGACTGTCTTCTGCAGCTGGCGCGAGTTCTTGGAGATGAATGTGCTCGAGACATCACAAATCTCCTGCGTGCACCTGAAGGTCGTCTCCAACTGCACGGCCTGATGACGACCGAAGTGGCTTTCGAACTCCGTCATCGATGAAATGTCGGCACCCGCAAACCGATTGATCGCTTGCCAGTCGTCGCCAACCGTGAGCAGGAACCGACCAGGTTCGCTGACGAGTGCCTTAACCATTCGGGTGCGGGCCTGACTCGAGTCCTGGAACTCGTCGACAAGTATCAGGTCGTACTGGCTGGACGCTTTTCCGTTCTCGAGATGCTCGGCGGCCTGGAGCAGCGGCACGTACATAATCGTCGTGCTCCATCGCGTCGGTGCGACCTTCACGACGTAATCGTGCGGCGCTGTCTTCGCGTAGGTCTTGGCGAAGGTCCAGTCCAGGGTGGGAGCCAGCTCGAGCCACCAGTTCAAGTCGTCTCGCGTGATCATCGCTCGTTCTCCTCAGTCAGGCACCACCCACGTAGTTGGTGCAGAAGAACGATGACAGGACGGTCCGACAGAACGTGACCAGTGGTTGTCGCAGACACCGGTGGCCGGAAGTTCTGGCCAGCATTCTGGGTACTCGACATCGTCGAAATCTTGCCCATCTTGGGGCGGCCGGCGCCACGGATGGACAGCAGTGCCCACATCGTTGTGTCTCCTTCACCACCGTCGAGGAGTCCGCATTCGTCCAGGCTTTTGAGCGCTTGGTGACGATCTGCTGGCAGCGCACCCGAACGACAGCAAACGCGCACTTCAGCGGGGGCATCCACCCCAAAGTCCGGCATCGCCTTCCTTGGCCGCGCTTTCCGCTTCCTCCAGCTCGCCCCGGAACGGCTGTGCAATCGGATACTGCTCCTCGTACGTCGCGAAGCCGCCTCGGACGAGGGTCTCATTCACGTTGGACTTGTTCTTCAGGAACACGAAGCGCAGCAGGCGGCCATATCGATCCCTGTCGTCCTGATTGCCGTCCCTGACGAGGAATACCCTCTTGCCATTCAGCATCCGCTCGAGGCGCCTAGATGCTTCCGCGCCGAAACATTGCTTCGCCACGTTCGGATGACGGGTTTCGGGTGCATCGATACCGATCAAGCGAACAGGCTCGTTGCGTCCGCGAACGCTGGCGCGGAAAGTGTCCCCATCAGTGACCGAAAGCACGGTCGCGGTGTCGTTCGGATCGATGAAGCCGGCGCTCTTGAGGGTGTCCGAAGATGCTTCCGGAGCTGAGGGAGTCGCCTGAACTTCAGGAGCGGTTCTGCTTTCGATTGGTTCGGCTGGACTCGACGTGGCGCTTTCGCTCTCACGCACGCCTGATTTCTGAGGTTCTTCGTCGTAGAGGAGCCACAGCCCGAGAAGTAGACCGACGGTTGCCAGGCCGGCTGCTACCCAGGCAACCAGTGCCATCAATGATGGCGGATTGGCGTCTGGAATATAGATGATGCTGCGATGCAACCCACGACGAGCCACGGTCAGTCGTCGGACGACCGGCGCGCGTTGTGAGCGGCGATGGCAGCTTTCAGATCAGCGATGGGCTCCTGCGTGCGAGCGTGAATGAGTGAGGCTACTTCGAGCTGCGTGCCGCTCCCTGACTTGTCGATCACGCCGATGATGCTGTCGCGAGCTTGCGTCAAGGCAGTTGCGTCGCCGTCGATTCCTTCGAGTCCGGCAAGGAGAGTAGAGACTCTTTGGTAGCGACTTTGGAACTTCGACTCGAGTTGCTTGTATCTCTTGACCTCGTCGAAGTACTGCTTTCGAGCGTCCTTGAGCTGCCTCTCCTGCTGCGTCTTCGGTTGGTTCGACTCGAACTGTTGCCTTTCGGCCTTGCGCTTGGCCTCCTTCTTCTCGGTGATGTCGCGCTGTTTCGCCTGTCGCTTTTCCTCGACTTCCTTCGATCTCTGCGCCTTTTGCGATGCAGCCGACTCTTGATCCTGCTTCCGTTGCTCGGCGACCTTGAGCCGGGCCTCTTCTGCTTCACTCCGTCGCTTTTCCTTACGTTCCTTGGTGGACGCACGTGACTCTGCGAAACCCCTGTTGACAACCAGGGTTTCGAGCGCACTCTTGGCTCCAAGCCCCGTGATGAGGTAGAGGAGCAGCATGATGGGTGCGAACAGAATGTCCTCCTGGCGCACCTGCGTACCGAGCACGTCGACCAGAACGACTTCATCTGCATCACTCAGCTTCAGAATCGAGGCCGAGTAGAAGCGGGTCGCTGCAATCGCCAGGCCCAGCAGGATCCATAGACCGTAGTGAATGAGGCGGTTCACTAGCCCGATGTCACTGGATTCAGCTTCCCGGTAGCCCAGGTCCATCATGAACGCCAGGCCGACCAGGCCCAGGCCAGAGGAGACGAACAGGGACGTCGTCTGACCGACGTCCAACACCTGTCCGATTACCTCGTTGAGGAAGGCGAGATCCACGAAGGCGAGGAAGATGCAGACGAACAGCATGGCTAAGGGGAAGAAGAAGGGCAACTGCCCCTTGGCGCTCTGAGCGGAACCCGCCCTCTTGCCGACTGGAGGGTAGGTTCTCGGCGACACCTGCGACGCGGGCGTCTGCCGTGGACCATCGCCATCGTTCTGCGCGGGTGTCCCTCGCGAGAAGTACGAGGATGCTGGCTTGCGTTCCGGGTCGTTGCTCATCGATCCTCCGCCTCGAAACCTGGATTCTGGAGCTTGGCCATCCGCTCTCTCAGCGGGTCGATCGTGATCCTGTCCCTTGTCGGAATCTTGGCTTCAGCGAGCTTCGCTTGCTTCGCCAACAACTGAGCGCTCTCGTAGGCCTGCTGAAGCCGATGAGTGTCGTTCCCCAGCAGATTCAGTTCGCTTTCGGCCTGACCGCGAAGATCGGCGCGCCGCTGCTTCAAACCGATGAGCGCCGTCGAGTATCCCGTAGCGACCTGAGCCTTGAGCTCTTCATATCGAGCGTCCACTCTGCCGAGGTACAGCTCCATGGATACCCCAGTCAGGGATCGCTTGCGCACCCGCTTCTTTGCTTCCTTGTGAGTCTTGCGCTCGATTTTCCGCAGCCTCTTTCTCACGATCGAGTCGCTGATGATCTGCCGCTGCCTCTTCATGTCCAACCCTTCGGTGCTAGCAGTTTGGGGTGTCGCGCGAAATCGAAATCCGGACCATGCGATCTTCTGTGGGGATCTTGTATGGTCCATAACCTTTGCCCCGTGCGCGGAGCTTTCGTGCAGGAATGCCCAAGCTCTGGAGCTCGTCGCGAACTGTCCTTGCTCGAGCTCCCGACAAGACGGTCGGATCGTTCGCCTGCACGTGAGCGATGTATCCGACAACCCTGATGAGCTTGACTGCCGAAGGATTCTTGTCGAAGATGTCGGCGACGCGTTGCAACGCCTTTCGCGCCTTCTTGGGCTCAATGAAGGTGGCCTCGTTGCTTACGAACTTCACTGACTCCTCGCCGAATCGAAGGTTGACGTCACCGCAGCCAGTGTCGGTGGTGCTGACCGTGAAATCCGTCCTCACCGAATCGCCGGTCAGGCTCTTCGTGTCGACTGAGACCTTTCCGCCGAGGCCAGTGACGGCTTCCTCGTATAGCTCACGCACGACGTCCTTTTGGCGCGCAGCCAGTGGTTCTTGAGGAGGGACCGTATCTCCCAGTCCCGTGAAGGTCAGGGACTGACTTGCGAGGTAGGTTCGCCCGTATTCTTCTGCGATCCTGTCAACGGTTTCGGCTTGAGTATTCTCATCGTGCAGAAGCTGGGTATGGGCAAAATCCAGTTCGCCTGAATCGCTCAGCCCTGAACCCACCACGACGATGTTCGTGCCCGGCCCGGCGTTCTGTTTCGCCAGGAAGATAGCCTCGAGGTAGTCGACGCCGTTCTCGGTGGGCGTGAGACCGCGAACATGACGCTCGATCGCCTGGACATTGTTCCGCGCATCCCTCTTTGCTCGTGTGTCGTTGACGCTCATGTCCACGAGGCCGAGTTCTTCGGCGTCCAGCGGCACGACTGTCGGGCTGCCCGCTGCAGACACCAGCGAGATGGAGTCCAGGAACTCGTCGACCTTTTCGCCCTTGTGGAGAAGCATGGTCTTCTCGATCAGCAAGGAAACGTCGCTCCGCAACTGCGGATTGGGCGTGTTCTGTGTGTTGCCGAGGACCACGGCGATCTCGCCGGCAGGTGGGGTTTCGTAGGGCTGTGCTAGCCACGCGGCTTGTGCAACCAGCAGTGCTGATGCCATACCGGCCCCCCACTTCACTGCGGGGCTGGCATAGCGGATCGTGCCATAGTCGCGACGCGACTGAACAAGCATGATGCTGGCAACGAGTAAGGCGCCCAAGGTGACGAGCAGTGCCACCATCTTGAACGGGCTAGCGGAGAGGTTCTCGATCCAGTTGTTCAGCAAGGACCGTCACCCACGCATCCACTCCGTGCAGGCATGCAAGCCCACCCTTCTTGTTCGGACGAAGCATGTCACGCGCGAAAGCGCCGCGCCCGCAGATCGAACTATAGATTGCGTCAGACTGGATCGGCGAGTGCTTGTGCGAGCGGCGCAGCTGCCCGGCATGATCCAACCCTCAATCTTCGTGGAACCTCACACCGCCGAACTTCCGCTGGAGCTCGTCGTCGAGATCGTCTGCGTCCTCCAACATCCCACCCAACGCGTAGCCGAGCTCGTCATCATCGAGAAAGTCGCCGAGCAGTGTGTGCTTGAAGAAGACGCACGTGCCGTGCTCGTGATCGGGCACAAGTGCGAGCGTTCCGAACCGATGATCGCCGGCGCTGAACGCGATATGCCGATGCAGCTCGGGGGTTTCGGGAACTTGCTGCAGCAGTGGCACGGTGATCCGTACAAACGTGGGCGGTTCGCGGTGACCGTTTCCGGCAGGGGAATAGACCTCGACGAAGCCTCGAGCCGACCCCTTCCGGAGAGTGAATCCGTCGCTCGCGTACTCGACGTTGTCAAAGTGGTTCGTCAGGATCTCCTCCACACGTGCGACCACTTGCTGCCGGTTACCCACCGGGGCTGCCTCCGCTACGGGGACGGGCAGGTCTACTCGCTGAATGCCAGAAGCGTCGCTCTCTGGGGATGCCCTTCGGCCGAGCTCGACCCCCTTGGCGATGATTGCCACCTGGATCAGGAAGCCACCTAAGACCACGACAACACCGCCGAGGACCACGAACCACTCCCGCCCATTCTCGACGAACCCGAGTTCGTCTCCGGCAGGCGCCATTGCACTACCGAAGACAAGGCCCAGGAGAATCGAACCAGCGGCCAGCAGCGCGAATCCGATGAGAAACCAGACCCAGATCCTCGGGGCCCGATGCTGCACGGCAGGAGATGCCGCGGTGCTCGCGTGGCCCGTGGGTGTGGGTGCGCCCGTGTCGGCAGCGCTCATCCATTGCATCCTGATTTGGGCACCGCAGGTACACCGTGATTCGCCTGCCGCGAGTGGATGTCCGTTCTCGCAGATTGCGCCAGGTGAGTTCTGAGTCATGGAGACTGCCTTTCAACGCACTTGCGATCAAGAGTCACAGAAGCGGCGAAGGATTTGTGCACATTCAGAATTGTGATACTGGACATCTGATTCGCGCTCATACGCTGCCACGGCCACGGGATCGCGACTTACCAACGATGTCGGCCGACATCAACTTAGACGCGAACGCCATGTCCGAATGGACCCCGCTGCTCGCGCGGGCGTTAAGGCCGTCGACGAAGTCGATCTCGGCGGCAAACTCGTCACGGCGAGCGCGTGGGATGGAGCCCCAGTGGCGCTTGATGAGTCGAACGACGCCTTCGAGGATGCGCTCCGCCTCGGCGTAGTCGCCGATCGAGAGCGCCTGCATGCCGGCGCGCTTGCGGCGCTGCACGCGCTGGAACAGCACCTCGGCCATGACGTCGGCGTCGACGACGGCATCACGCTCGCCGTCTCGAGCGACTCGCGCCCATACGGACGTGGAGACGCTGTGCTCGGACAGGTCGTCGGCGAGGACGTAGTCGAGACGCAGCATCGCCACTTTGCGGCGTCCGGGACGGCTGGCCGTGCTTCGGCTTGAACCGCAGCACGAGCGAGCGGATCTGCTCGGGCTGGAATCCGCCGAGCTCGATCTGGACGCCGGCTGCGGTCTGCGTCATGGTCGCCTCGTTGATGACCTCGACGGACTCCATGCCGGTGGCCGTCGTCACCGTGAGGCGGCAGGACAGGAACCGCTGGTTGAGCAGGTCGCCGCACTCCTGGGCGATGACGCCGGCCGCGGTGTCGGCCTCCTCGGCGAAGTACTCGTTGCCGCTGCCGGCGCGGGCGATCGCGGAGAGCAGGGACTCGTCGTACCCGAGACCCATGCCGAGCGTCGACGTCGTGATGCGGGAGTCGAGGAACTTGCCGACGTGCCCGCCGAGCACCGAGGGATCGATGACGCCGGAGTTGGCGTGACCGTCGCTGACCAGCAGCACGCGCACGCCGGCCTCGGACTCGAGGCTCCGTGCCTGACGCAGGCCCTCGATCAGGCCGGCGCCCAGGTCGGTCATGCTGCGGGCCTGGACCGTGTCGATGGCGCGCTTGATCGCGGCACGGTCGGAGACCGGGCCGGCCGGCACCACCACCTCGACCTGGTCGTCGAAGATGACGAGACCGAAGGAGTCGGCGGGGGAGAGGCGGTCGACGACGTCGCGCAGGGCGCGCTTGGCGTGGTCGAGCGGCGGCGCCCTGCATCGACCCGCTGCGGTCGAGGACGACCACGAGGCTCGTGGGAGCCGCGTCAGCGCGAACCGGGACGGGCGGAGCCTCGACCTCCACGAGCAGCGGTGCGAGGTCGGCGCGGGTCAGTTCGTCCTTCATCCAGAAGAAGCGGTCCTGACCGAGGTGTGTCCGAAGCTTCATGTTCGGCTCCTTCCGGTAGACTGTGCTTACAGCGTAATGCATGCAGCAGACATTATGCAAGGAGTATAGCCATGAATGTCGTGTCGACCTTCGGTCGAGTGCTCGCGGAGCAGCGGAAGAAGCGCGGTATGTCGCGATCCCAACTGGCCGAGTCCGCCGAGCTCTCATATCCCTATGTGTCCCAGCTCGAGACCGGCTTGCGCAAGCCGTCACGCGACGCTGCTGCCAGGCTGTCTCGGGCGCTCGGCATCAGTCTGCTCGACCTGGAGTCGGCGATCCCGACCAATGAGAGCGAGGAGGAAATCGGCCGTGCCAACAGGGAATCCGAACGAATCTTGAGCCGACTCGAGGCAGGAGACATTGCGTCGCCGATGGCGGCCGGCGTGATGGCGCTGAGGACCAGGTGGCAGCTCCGCTCCATCGATCGCGACGACCTGGTGGGCCAGCTCGTCGACCTGCATCGAGGAGTTCCCGCCCGAGGAGCGACTGGACGTCCTGGCCGAGGTGCAGAAGCGCACGATGCGCCGACTGCTTGACCAACGACCCTGACTTGACGCATAATGCTGACAGCATAGATTTGCAGCAAGCATCGAAATGTGTCGGTGCTGGGATCTAGCGTCAGAAGCGTCGGGGCAATCGATCAGGAGGTGTGCGATGGGCAGCTACGAAGAGCGGGTCGTGGACAGGGGAGTCGACCAGGCGTGGATGCAGCTCCGCCTCCGGCTCGCGGATCTCCTTGCGTCGGCCACTGCCGAGGAACCGATCGGCATCGCCTTCACCCCGCTGGCCGCTGGTGATGGTGACGAAGCCCCGGCACTGATCGTGGACGCCGACGGCACCGACATCAGCGTCCGCATCGTCACCGATGACCCTTGGATTCGCGTTCCGAGTTTGATCGCGGCGGAGCGCTGGCGACTCGTCGAGCTCGGCATGAAGATCGAGAACGGCGGACCGGTGTTGCTCGTCGACGCCAACGAGGTCGATCGCGCCGCGCACTACGTCTACGCGGTCCTGCACGAGATGTGGGAGGTCGTGCACCCGTCCTTCCTGGCCATCGACCCCGAGGACTCGGGCTCGTCGACGAGCCGAAGCCCGAAGAGAAGTCGGCACCGGTCGAGGTGCCGGATCTCGTCCATCCGTCGTCGCTCGAGTCGCTCAACGAGTGGGTCGACGCCACGCTCGCGCCGGAGTTCGGCCACACGCCTGTCCGGGACGACGACGGCGACATCTGCGTCTCCGGCGAGGGAGCGGTCGCGAGCCATCGTCAGCGTGCGGTCCGAGCACCGGATCGAGGTCTGGACGATCCTGGCCAAGGACGTCGACCGCAAGAAGGCCCACCGCCAGATCGACCGCCTGTCGCGTCAGTACTCGTTCCACCGCTTCTTCGTCGTCAACGACATGCTGGTCGCCTCGATCGTGCTGTTCGCCGATCCGTTCGTGCCGGCCAGCTCGCCGCGCGCTCCAGGGCACGTTGTTCGTCAGCGGGCGCCTCGGGAGCCCGGCAAGAAGCTCGAGAACCCGGCCGGAGAGCCGGCACGAACGCGGTTTCCGAGCTCGACCCGCGGCTGATGAGCCTCTTCGTCAGCGGCCGACGCATGCCGACGGCGGAGCTCGTCGAGACCGCCGTGAACCTCGCGGGGGGATCTGAGACGACCCTGCAGGCCTGGCGGGAACGCATCCGCCGCGCATGCCGCAGGCGAAGAGCCTCTTCAGTGAGCATGGCGACGTGAACGACGTCCACCGTCGCTCGGTGAGCTCATGGCGCCGGGTGATCCGGGCTCTCGACCTCGCCCTCGCCGAGGTCGCGCCCGGATCGCGAGGACGCTGCATGAGCACCAAGACGGCAGCTCGGACGCCAGTGGTCGTCGCTCGCCGCGATCGCTCGCGCAGGTCTTGCGCGAGACACCCGCAGGACGAGTTCTTCGCCATGGAGCTCGCATGCGACGACGACTCTGGTGCCGGCCGGTACGTCCAGTTCTGCGCCTACGGCCCGGGCATGATCCGGTGCGAGGTGGTCAGCAACGAGTACCTCGCCGAGGAGCTGCATGCACACCGTCGACGACCTGCGGTGGCTCGCCACCAGGGCTGGGGCGAGCCGGGGGACATCGACGGTCAAGGCTCGCCGAACCACTATCTTGACGTCGACGTCGCGTGGGCCGAGTTCGCCGCCGACCAGATCGTCCGGGTGTTCCGCGAGCCTGTGGGGCGTCACCGGGATCCACGAGATCTCGTCGACCGGTCGATCGTGCAGCGATTCCGCGGGATCGCACAGGAGGAACTGCAATGAAATGACCACAGCCCACCCCTCAACGATGAGGATCTAGGCATGCCGTTGCTCTGGCCGCCAGACCCTCCGCTCGTCAACCGTGCTGAGCACCGGGTCTGGAGCGCGCTGAAGGAGCAGCTCGGCGAGAACGACCTGCTCATCGCCAACCAGCACTTCACCGACCATGGTCGCGACTACGAGCCGACATCGCCGTCGTGCTGGATGGTGCCGGGGTCGTGGTGCTCGAGGTCAAGGGCGGCACCGTGTGGAACGCCCATGGCCAGTGGTGGCAGAAGTCGCCCAAGGGCGAGCGACGGATCGATCCCGTCAGCCAGGCGATGACTGCCAAGCACGTCCTCAAGGACTGGGTCAACGACTCGTCAGCGTGGGCAGGCCGCCCGCCGATCCGGTGGGCCCACGCGATCGTCTTGCCCGGCATCGAGGTGGAGCCCGAGTTCGACACCCCTGACTGCCATCGCTGGATGGTCATCGATACGAACGATCTCGCCGACATCGCCAACCGGCTCCGCACCATCCTGCACACCCAGGACACCTCTAACCGCCTGAGCGATGTCGCCGACACCGTCGCCA
>CAVQEY010000003.1:0-103548 GCA_963711615.1 uncultured Actinomycetota bacterium
ACGCGGTGGCAGGGCACCAGGATCGGGATCGGGTTGGCGCCGTTCGCCGCGCCGACCGCCCTCGAGATGACGGGCTCGTAGCCGAGCCGGCGGGCGACGTCACCGTAGCTCGCGGTCTCGCCGAACGGAATGCGCTGGAGCTCGCCCCAGACCTTCTTCTGGAACTCGCTCCCCTCGCTGGCCAGCGGAAGGTCGAACGACTCGCGCTCGCCGGCGAAGTACTCCGTGAGCTGTCGCTCGGCCTCGTCGAGTAGCGGTTCGGCGGCGCGTTGACGACGCGGGCGGGCGTCGAAGTCGATGGCCGTGATCAGTCCGGCGTTCGAGTGCAGTCGGAGCCCGCCGATCGGTGAGTCCATCCATCGTGTGGTCATGAGGGGATCCTTTCGGCAGTGGCGGCGAGTCGCCACAAGTGGAGAGCGGCGTAGGAACGCCAGGGCTGCCAAGTGGCCGTGCGAGCGACGTCGATGCCGTGGCCGTCGAGCATCCGCCGGATGTAGAGGTCAGTCTCGAGCATCACGTCGGGATGGCCGAACGCCCGCATCACGATGTAGTCGGCCGTCCAGGGACCGATGCCGCGATGCGCGAGAAGCTGCTTGTGGGTGTCGTCACGGTCTGCGCCCGGCTCGAGGTCGAGCTCACCGGACGCGACGGACCGCGCGATGCCGATCAGCGCCTGGGCCCGCGAGCGCGGCATGCTCAGCGCCGTGTCGTCGGCGTCGGCCATCGACTCCGCCGTGACGAACGCGTGGGTGAGTCCGTGCTCGGCCGCGAGGTCGAAGTGCACCGGCGTGCCGTACGCCGCGGCGAATCGTCCGAGGATCGTGCGCGCGCCGGCGACCGAGACCTGCTGCCCGACGATCGCCCGCACGGCGACCTCGAACCCGTCGACCTGCCCCGGGAGTCGTTGCCCCGGCACCTCTCGCACCAGTGGTGCCAGGAGCGGATCGGCGCCGAGCACCTCGCCGATGGCGACGGGGTCGGCGTCGAGATCGAGAAGCCGGCGGCACCGCTCGACTGCCACAGCCGTGTCGCGAAGGTCGGCCAGCTCGAGCTCGGCGTCGACACGGTCGTCGTGAAGGGTCAGCCGCACCGCCCCGAGGCCGTGCGGGAGCCGGAGCACCCGGGCGTACACCTGGTCATCGACGTGCTCCACGCCGGCGATCGCGCGGTCGCCGAGGAACGTCAGCAGACCGGCCGGGTCGAACGGCCGACGAACGGCCAGCCTGAGCGTGAGCCGCCCACTCGGCGGGGTCTTGCGGCGGCCTCTCATCTCGGTGGGAGACATCGCGTACACATGGCGAATCGAGTCGTTGAACTGGCGGATGGACGCGAACCCCGACGCGAACGCGATGTCGGCCATGTCCATGTCGGTGGTCTCGATGAGCACGCGAGCCGACTGAGCCCGGCGGCTGCGAGCCAGCGCAAGAGGCCCGGCACCAAGCTCGTCGGTGACCATGCGGTTGACGTGACGGGTGCTGAATCCGAGTCGTGACGCGAGGCCGTCGACGCCCTCGCGCTCCACCACGCCGTCGCCGATGAGGCGCATGGCGCGGGCCACGGCGTCGGCACGGACGTTCCACTCCGGCGAGCCCGGCGTGGTGTCGGGGCGGCAACGGCGGCAGGCGCGGAAGCCGGCATCCTGGGCCGCCGCCGCGCTGGCGTAGAACTGCACGTTGCGCAGGTGCGGTGTTCGCGCAGGGCAGGACGGACGGCAGTAGATGCCGGTGGTGCGGACGCCGGTGTAGAAGACGCCGTCGAAGCGCGCGTCGCGCGACTTCACCGCCCGGTAGCACCGTTCGTGGTCATCGATCATGTGTCCATCATGACGACCACCGCCGACACTATCTAGCGGAAATCGGACATGCTCGTCCAGTACCGCTTAGGGAGCCTGGAGCACTCCCAAGATGGCTCCCATGGCGGCGAGTCCGATGACGACGTAGGCGGCGTTGATCGCCCAGAAGCGCACCGACTTCGACTCGTAGATCGCGTTCTGCGCCATGACCGCCGCGGCGATGCCGAAGCCCGTGCCGGCGCCGATCTTGAGGCCGCACGCGGTTCCCTGGTCCTTGATCAGCAGACCCAGCGTGACGGCGATGACGAGCCCGCACACGAAGGAGCCGATGAACATGAGGGGTTGCGGTGAGCCCACCTGGTCGTCTGCGATCCCCATCTCGGCGCGCCACATCTTGCCGAACAGGACCGTGTACCAGAGACCCCCGATGAAGAAGAAGGCCAGCGAGGCCAGGATGACACCCAGAATCGACAGATCGCTCATTTCTCGAAGATACGCCGATGCCCTGCGTTTCAGCAGGACATCGGCGTGTCGCTCGATCCTGTAGCCCCGACGGGATTCGAACCCGCGCTACCGCCTTGAGAGGGCGGCGTGCTAGGCCACTACACAACGGGGCCACTGGTCGGAATCGACCGGGTGAAACCGTATCAGAGCGCCTGCATCAGCCGAAGGTCAGTCCGTGCCTCTCCATGATCGGCGCCGTGGCTTCCATGTCCGCCGAACACCCGTACGGCTCGACCAGCGGTCCGAGGTCGACGTCGTCGGTCGCGGTGTCGACGATGCGGAACATTTCCTCGAGGCCACCGGGGCTGATGATCTCCAGCAGCCGCGCCGGTTCGTCGGTCGCGTTCCAGAACGTGTGCCACTCACCGCGGGGCTTGAACACCAGGTCGCCGAGCTCGGCCAGGATCTCCTCGTCACCGGCCTTGATCGAGACACGGCCCTCGAGCACGAAGCTGAACTCGTCCTCGCGGGTGTGGATGTGCACCGGAGCCGCGATGGATCGCGGGGCCAGCAGGTGCTCGACGAGGGCGAAACCGCCACCCCAGTCCCTGGAGTCGATGAGGAACCGGTCACGACATCCCAGGGGGGAACCGAGAGTCTCGCCCTCGCCTGCGCGGATGATTCGAGTTTTCATGCCCTCATCCTCGCCGCCGCGATGACCGACGGCCATTCCCCAAATCTGGTATGCCGGGGGTATGCAGACGCGCGCGGCACGGGAGAAGATCGAAGCCGCTGCGCGCGCCGGGTCGGATCTCATCACGATGTGGCGGGAGGTCGGACCAGTCCTGACTGAGGCTGTACCCCATTTCGAGGCACCGTGCTTCTTCACGGTCGACCCCACCTCGCTCCTGCCCACCAGTCATTTTCAGGAGGGACTCCCGGAGATCCCGGCGGAGTGGCTCGGGCGCGAGTACGCCCAGGACGACTACAACTCGATGAGCGACGTCCTGCGCTCACCCCTGGGCGTCGGCACGCTCCATGACGCCACCGGCGGCAGACCCGAGCTGTCGACGAAGTACCACGAGGAGATGGAACCGTTCGGCTGCGACCAAGAGCTCCTGGTCGCGCTACGGACCAAGGACCAGCAGACGTGGGGCATGGTCGGTCTGTACCGGGAGATCGGCCGCCCGACGTTCTCCGCCGAGGAGATCACCCTGCTCCGGAGCCTGGCCCCAGTGCTCGCCGAGGGAGCCCGGCACGGGCTGCTGCTGGGTCAGGCGCGCGAGCCCGACCTCGCCGATGCGCCCGGGATGGTGCTCCTGGACACCGAGTTCGCCGTCGAGTCCGCGACCCCGAACGCGTCGCGGTGGGTCGGCGAGCTCGGCGGATCACTCGAGTCGCTGCCTCCCGTCATCCTGGCGGTCGCCGGTCAAGCGCTGGGCGACAGAACCGCATCGGCCGTGGCGCGGGTTCGCGGGTCGAGCGGTCAGTGGCTCGTGGTTCACGGTGCTCGACTTGGCGACCGGAGCTCGACCGAGCACGTCTCGGTGATCGTCACGGCCGCACAGTCGACGCACTTGGCGCCGCTGTTGATGCATGCCCACGGCCTGACTCCCCGCGAGCAAGAGGTGACTCAGGTGATGCTGCACGGAGCATCGACCACGGCCGCGGCCAAGGAGCTCGCGATCTCCGAGGCGACGGTGCAACAGCATCTCAAGAGCATCTTCGACAAGACGGGCGTGCGAACCCGCGGCGAGCTGGTGAGCACCATCTTCCACAGCCACTACGAACCTCGGGTACGAGACAACGAACGGCGGACGACCGACGGAAGGGCCGCTCGACACGGCCCCAAACCCACGGAAAAAGCCCTCTGACGAGGGCTGGGAAGCGCTTGGCTGGGGTACTAGGACTCGAACCTAGAACGACGGCACCAGAAGCCGCTGTGTTGCCAATTACACCATACCCCAAGGGTTCGGAGCGTCCGCGAAACCGAGTGCCGACTTTACCCGACAGCCGTCGCGGCGCCCAAACGGGCCAGGGTCGTCTCGCGCCCCAGCAGCTCGATCGACTCGAACAGTGGCGGTGAGATTCGGCTGCCGGTGGCGGCGACCCGGACGGGACCGAAGGCGACCCGCGGCTTGAGCCCGAGCCCGTCGATCAACGCATCTCGCAACGCGGCTTCGATGGACTCGGTCGTCCACTCCCCCAACGCCTTGAGCGCGTCGTGCGCAGCCCGGACGACGTCGAGACCGGCATCGTCGAGCTGCTTGGCGCGGTCGGTCTCGTCGATGGCGAACTCGCTTTCGGACACGAACAGGAACCGCAGCATGTCAACGGCCTCGGTGAGCAGCGTCATCCGTTCGTGGACGAGTGGCACCGACGCCTCGAGCAGCGCCGACTGCTCGGGGGTCATCGGATCGCCCACCAGGCCGGCCGCCCGCAGGTACGGCACCATGCGCTGGCGCATCTCATCGGCGGGGAGCAGGCGAACGTGCGACCCGTTGACGGCCTCGCACTTCTGGAGGTCGAACCGCGCCGGGTTGGGGTTCACCCGGCTGATCTCGAACGCCTCGACCATCTCGGCGAGGGTGAAGATGTCGCGGTCTTCCGCGATGGACCAGCCGAGCAGGGCCAGGTAGTTGAGCAGCCCCTCGGGCAGGAAGCCCTGGTCGCGGTAGCCGAGCAGGTTCGACTCCGGATCGCGCTTCGACAGCTTGCGGTTGCCGGCGCCAGTGACGTACGGCAGGTGGCCGAACTCCGGCGTCGAGCCGTCGCCCACCCCGATCTGGGCGAACGCCTCGTACAGCGCGATCTGCCGCGGGGTCGAGCTGAGGAGGTCCTCGCCGCGCAGCACGTGCGTGACGCCCATGAGTGCGTCGTCGGTGGGGTTGGTGAGGGTGTAGAGCGGCTGGCCGTTCGCGCGCACGATGACGAAGTCCTGCACGTTCTCGGCGCCGAACGTGATGTCGCCGCGGACGAGGTCGGTGAACGTCCAGTCCTTGAGCGGCATCGCAAAGCGGATGACCGGCTCGCGGCCTTCGGCCTCGAACGCCGCACGCTGCTCCGGGGTGAGATCGCGGTGCAGGCCGTCGTAGCCGCTCGGGCGACCCTCGGCGCGCGCCTTCTCACGCCGCTCCTCGAGCTCCTCGGCGGTGTCGTACGCCTTGTAGGCGAGTCCGGCGTCCAGGAGTCGTTGCGCGACGTCGGCATAGATGTCCATGCGCTCAGACTGGCGATAGGGCCCGTTGGGCCCGCCGACTTCGGGGCCCTCGTCCCAGTCGAGGCCGAGCCAGTGCATGACGTCGACCAAAAGCTCGTACGACTCCTCGGAGTCGCGGCTGGCGTCCGTGTCCTCGATCCGGAACACGAACCGGCCGCCGTGGTGCCGTGCGAACGCCCAGCTGAACAGCGCCGTGCGGGCCATGCCGACGTGCGGGTTGCCGGTCGGCGACGGGCAGAACCGCGTGACGACGGTGCTGTCTGCCGCCCGTGGCCCGGCACCCCCGCCGGCGTCAGTCACGCGCCATCACCCGGTTGGTGAGCGTGCCGATGCCCTCGACCGTGACGCCGACGGTGTCTCCGATGTTCATCGGTCCGACGCCGTCGGGCGTGCCGGTGAGGATGACGTCGCCGGGCAGGAGGGTCATGAAGCTCGAGACGTACGCGACGATCTCGGGCACCGAGAAGACCATGTCGGACGTGTGACCGTCCTGCTTCGGCTCGTCGTTGAGTGCGGTGCTGACCTGCAGGTTCGACGGGTCGAGGTCCGTCTCGATCCAGGGGCCGAGCGGGCAGAACGTGTCGAAGCCCTTCGCGCGGGCCCACTGACCGTCCTTGGCCTGCAGGTCACGGGCGGTGACGTCGTTGGCGACGGTGTAGCCGAAGATCACCTTCGAGGCGTCCTCAGCGGAGACGTCGCGACAGATGCGCCCGATGACGACGGCGAGCTCACCTTCGTAGTGCACGTCGGTGCTTTGCGACGGGTAGAGGATCGGCTCACCGGGGCCGATGACGCTGGTGTTCGGCTTGAGGAAGATCAGCGGCTCGTCGGGTACGTCGCCGCCCATCTCAGCGGCATGGCCGCGGTAGTTGATGCCGACGCACACGACCTTGCTGCGCGGGATGACCGGGGCGAGGAGCCGCACGTCGTCGAGCGGAACCTTCCGGCCGGCGAGCTCGAATCCGGCGTAGAGCGGATCGCCCTTCAGGATCCCGATGGTGGGGACGCCCTGGTCGACGCCGATGAGACCGAACTGTGGGTCGTCGTCCCCCGCGAACCTCGCAATCTGCACGAGTACGAGCCTAGGCGGTGCCGTACCGACGGGTGCGCTGGGCATACTCCTCGACCGCGGCCCACAGGGTGCGGCGGTCGACGTCGGGCCAGGCGACGTCGGTGAACACCAGCTCGGCGTAGGCCGCCTGCCAGAGCAGGAAGTTGCTGGTGCGCAGCTCCCCCGACGTGCGCCAGAACATGTCGACGTCAGGCATGTCGGGCTCGTCGAGGTAGCGGGCGAACGTGCGCTCGGTGACGCGGGCGGGGTCGACCCGGCCGGCCTTGACGTCGCGCGCGAGCGCCGCGGCGGCGTCGGCGATCTCGGCGCGGCCGCCGTAGTTGACGCACATCGTGAGGGTGAGGACGGAATTGTGGCGGGTCAGCTCCTCGGCGACCTCGAGCTCCTTGATGACGCTGCGCCACAACCGGGGGCGCCGACCGGCCCAGCGCACCCGGACGCCGAGCTCGTGCATGTCGTCGCGCCGCCGACGGATGACGTCGCGGTTGAAACCCATGAGGAACCGCACCTCGTCGGGCGAGCGCTTCCAGTTCTCGGTGGAGAAGGCGTAGGCCGACACCGCACCGATGCCGAGCTCGATGGCACCTTCGACGACGTCGAAGAGAGCCGCCTCGCCCTTCTCGTGTCCGGCTGTGCGGGGCAGCCCCCGGGCCTCGGCCCAGCGGCCGTTGCCGTCCATGACGATGGCCACGTGCCGTGGAATCAGATGAGAAGGTAACGAGGGCGGCCGGGCACCCGAGGGATGAGGTTTGGGCAGGCTATGGGAACCACGCGAGTCGGCTCGTCGAGCCATCTAGCGATCCACATGGCTGAGGGAGCGCAGCCCGCGCTCGAGGTGCCACGAGAGATAGGCGGCGACGATGCTGCTCGCCTCGCGGCGGGACCGGTCGTCGGCGGCGGCCGCGGTGTCCCAGTCGCCGCTGAGCAGCGACGCCAGCAGCGAGACCGTGAACGGCGAGGGTGCGGCGGAGCCGGGAACCCGGCAGGTGTGGCAGAGCATGCCGCCCGACGGCGCGTGGAAGTCGCGGTGTGGCCCCTCCCGGCCACACCGGGCACACGTGTCGAAGGTCGGGGCGTAGCCGGCCACGGCCAGGGCCCGGAGCTGGTAGGAGTCGAGGATCATCCCGGGGGCACGACCGTCGCGGGCGGTGAGCGCGCGCAGGGCGCCGACCAGCAGCTGGAGCTGCTGCACGGCCGGCTCGCCGTCGTCGTGGACGAGCCGCTCGGCGGTCTCGAGCATCGCGGTGCCGGCGGTGTACGCGGGATAGTCGCCGCCGAGGTCGCGGGCGAACGCCGAGATCGTCTCGACCTGCGTGATGATGTCGAGGCTGCGTCCCTCGGCGAGCTGGAGGTCGACGTACATGAACGGCTCGAGCCGCCCACCGAAGCGCGACGTGGTCTTGCGCACGCCTCGGGCCGCGGCGCGGACGAGCCCCCGCTCGCGGGTGAGGAGCGTGATGATGCGGTCGGCCTCACCCAGCTTGTGGGTGCGCAGCACGACACCGGCATCCCGATAGAGGCTCACCACTCCATCGTGCCGTATCGCGAAGACATCATGCGGCAGGTGTGACCTACGCTCGCGATGTCTTTGCCGCACCTGACCGGCCGGCGAGGATATCCTCGACTCATGACGCAGGCGGGATACTCCGGCACCCCTCAGCTCCAGAAACTCGGCCTCGTGCCAGGAGTCCGGCTGCGGATCCTCGGGGCAGACCCGGACTGGTCGTTCGCCGGGCCGCTCGAGGGCGTTGACCTGGTCGACGAAGGACCGTGCGACATCGCTCTGGTGTTCGTCCGGGCGCTCGTGGAGCTGGACGCGGTCGTCCGCTGGGGTGAGCTGGTCTATCCGTCCGGAGCGCTCTGGGTCGCCTGGCCGCGCAAGGCTTCGGGGCACGTCAGCGAGGTCGACGAGAACGCCATCCGGGACGCCGCACTCGCCGTCGGCATGGTCGACGTCAAGGTCGCGGCGATCGACGACGACTGGTCAGGTCTCAAGGTGGTCTGGCGCAAGGAGAACCGCACCGGGCGCATCTCGAAGTCGGCGATCCAGGATGCGCTGAAGAACGCCGAGGCTTAGTCGAGGCAGAACTCGTTGCCCTCCGGGTCGTACATCGTGATGAACCCGGACTCCATCGGCGGCTCGTCCTCCACGCGGTACGCGCGGCTCGCACCGAGCGCCTCGAGCCTCGTGCACTCAGCCTCCAAGGCCGCCATGCGCTCGTCGCCGGTGAGGCCGGGCGCGGCCCGAACGTCGAGGTGCACGCGGTTCTTGACCGTCTTGCCCTCCGGCACGCGCTGGAAGAACACCCGTGGTCCGTTGCCCTCGAGCGGGAGGATCGCGGATTTGGAGTTCCACTCAGACTCCGGCACGCCGAACTCGGCGAGCGCCGCCTCCCACGAGTCGAACCCGTCGGGTGGCGACTGCACCTCGTAGCCGAGCACCTCGGCCCAGAAGCCGGCCAGAGCGGCCGGGTCGGCACAGTCGAACGTGACTTGCACTTCCTTGGTCATGCCCTCAAACCTTCCAGCCGGCTCAGACGAATTCGACGCCCTGCGCGAGCGGCAGCTCGGTGGAGTAGTTGATCGTGTTGGTGGCCCGTCGCATGTACGACCGCCAGGCGTCCGAGCCGGACTCCCGGCCACCGCCGGTGTCCTTCTCACCGCCGAACGCTCCACCGATCTCCGCGCCCGACGGGCCGAGGTTGACGTTGGCGATGCCGCAGTCGGACCCGGTGGCCGACACGAACGTCTCGGCCTCGCGCACGTCGAGCGTGAAGATCGACGACGACAGGCCCTGGGTCACCTCGTTGTGCAGGGCGACGGCCTCGTCCAGATCTGTGCCGCCCGCGGCCCGTGGCCCCGCACCCCCGCCGCCATAGGGCAGCACGTAGAGGATCGGCGCGAACGTCTCGGCCTTGACGATCTCGGTCTGCTTGGGCATGTCGACGATCGCCGGGTGCACGTAGTAGCCGCCACCAGTCGCATCGCTGGCCTCCACCGCCTGGGCGCCGCCGGTGACGAGCGTGCCGCCGTCGGCCTGGGCCTGCGTGATGGCTTCGCCGAAGGCCCGGAACGCGTTCTCGTCGATCAGCGGGCCGACCAAGGTGGTGGGCTCCAGCGGGGAGCCGATCGGCAGGGTCTCGTAGGCGGCACGAAGACGTGCCACCAGGTCCTCGCGAATCGACTCGTGCGCGATGACGCGGCGCAGAGACGTGCAGCGCTGGCCGGCTGTGCCGACCGCGGAGAACACGATGCCGCGCACGGCGAGGTCGAGGTCGGCACTCGGCGCCACGATGGCGGCGTTGTTGCCGCCGAGCTCGAGCAGCGAGCGGCCGAGGCGGGCGGCCACGCGAGGCGCGACCTCCTTGCCCATCCGGGTCGAGCCGGTGGCCGAGACGAGCGCGACCCGCGGGTCGTCGACGAGGGCCTCCCCCACGCCACGCTCGCCGAGGATCACGCTGGAGAGGTGCTCCGGGGCGCCGACGCGGCGAGCGGCCTCGGCGAGGAGCGCCTGACAGGCCAAGGCAGTGAGCATCGTCTTCTCCGACGGCTTCCAGACCACGCTGTCGCCGCACACGAAGGCGAGCGAGCAGTTCCACGACCACACCGCGACGGGAAAGTTGAACGCCGAGATGACCCCCACGACGCCCAGCGGGTGCCACTGCTCCATCATCCGGTGGCCAGGGCGCTCGGTGGCGATCGTGAGGCCGTGCAGCTGGCGCGAGAGACCGACTGCAAGGTCGCAGATGTCGATCATCTCCTGCACCTCGCCGAGACCCTCCGAGACGATCTTCCCGGCCTCGATGGACACCAGTGCACCGAGATCGTCCTTGTGCTGGCGCAACAGCTCGCCGAGCTCACGCACCAGCGCGCCGCGGACGGGAGCGGGCACGCTGCGCCACTGCTCGAACGCGGCCTGCGAGCGTCCGATCACGTCGGCGACCTCGCGCGCGGTGTGGGCGCGAAGGCGTCCGATCTCGTGACCGTCGATCGGCGAGACGCAGGCCAGGTCGCCGTCTGCGACGAATGGATCGCCGGCGCCGAGCCGCTCGAGGATGTCGCGGGTGCGTGCGGTGATGTCGGTCATGACTGTGCCCTTTCAGAATGGGCCTTTTCGGACTGGGTGATCGTGGAGTGGTCGAAGAGTTGACCGGCGCGCGTGTCGAGGAGATCGCTCAGGAGGATGCTCTCCTGCTTGATGAATCCGGTGGCGGGCAGGCGACCGTCGGCGACGAGCTCGACCACGGCGACCGCAGAGGCTGCGGTCGTCCAGGAGATGGCTCGCCACACCCGACCGCCGATCTCGACCGGGAGGTAGCCGCGCACGTAGTTCTCGCGGTACGGCTCCGCAGCCTTGACGCCTTCGACGGCAGCGTGCAGGTAGACGATGTCGTCGTTGACCGGTGGTTTCGCGTCGACGAGGAGGCGTCCGATGAGGTCGCGCTGGTCGCGCAGGTTGAGCTCGTCGAACAGGAACTGCATCTGACGGAAGTGGCCGGGGTAGCGCATCGTCTTGTAGTCGAGCCGGTTGACTCTGCCCTCGTAGGTCTCGCACATCGATCCGAGCCCGCCGGACGTGAGGGCCGCCTCGAGCTCTATGCCGCCGATGAGCACACGCTCCTTCTCGGTCATGGCGGGCACCATCTGCCGGTGTCCGGAGCGCAGGACCTCGCAGTCGTTGAGGTACTCGTTGACGACGCCCTCGGCCGACCAGTTGAACGCGTAGCCGAGCAGCCCGGTGGGGTTCTGTGGCAGGGCGCCGACCTTGAGCTCGATGGACCGGATCTCGTCGAATCCCTCGGCGAGCGATGCACCGACGATGCCGATGAGCCCGGGTGCGAGGCCGCACTGCGGAGCGAATGCCGAATCGGGCTGGCTGGCCGACAGCTCCAGCACCCGCTGGGTGGTGGGCACGTCCTCGGTGAGGTCGAAGTAGTGCACGCCGGCGTCGTGAGCGGCCTCGGCCACCTTGATGTTGAGGTGGTAGGGCAGGCAGGAGACGACCGCATCGACCCCGCGCAGCGACTCACGCAGGCCCCCGTCGTCGGTGACGTCCAGCGGCCTGACCTCCAGCTCCACGCCGTCGGCCGTGAGCAGGGGCCTCGGATCGGCATCGAACCCGACGACCTTGAACCCGGCGTCGGCGAGCAGCAGGGCGACGAGCTCGCCGACCTTGCCGAGCCCGAACACGGCGACCTGGTTGATGATGCGCGCCACGAAACCTCCTCGCCCACGTGTGGGTCACACCGCGGGAAATCACCTCTTGCCGCAGGGTATGACGGCGAGGGTGTCGATGCTATCCCGCCCGACGGTCCCCCGATCCCCTCAGGGCTGGTCGGGCGGTGGATTACGATACTCATCCGCGCCCGGCACCACGACGTCGTCAGGAACCCCCGTTGTCCGATCCAGCTCGCGCCTCCACGACCGAGGAGCGAACCGACCCCGTCGACGTCTCGGTGGTCATCCCGGTCTTCAATGCGATGCCCTACCTGCACGAGCTCCTCGAGTCGCTGGCCGGGCAAGACCTTCCCGACGGCGCGTACGAGGTCATCGCCGTGAACGACGGCTCGACCGACGACAGCGGAACAGAGCTCGACGCCTTCGCCGAACGGCATCCGAACGTCCGGGTGGTGCACCAGGAGAACACCGGGTGGCCCGGCGGACCACGCAACCGGGGGCTCGATCTCGCCCGCGGCCGGTACGTGTTCTTCGCCGACGCTGACGACCTGCTGGGGACCGAGGCGCTCCGACGCCTGGTCGCGTTCGCCGACGAGCACGGCTCCGATGTCATCGTGCCCAGGATGGTCGGCCTGAACGGCCGCCAGCCATGGTCGGGCCACGGCGAACAGACACCTGATGCCGACATGGAGCGGGTCCTGGAGACGCTGTCGCCGCAGAAGCTGTTCCGCCGGTCGATGCTGGTCGACCACGACATCCGTTTCCCCGAGGAGAAGGTCCGCCTCGAGGACGGCATGATGCTCACCCGCGCGTACTACGCGGCTACCCGGGTGTCGACGCTGGGCGACTACGACTACTACTTCATTCGCAGGCGCGACGACGGCCAGAACATCAGCCAGGGCCGCCTCGATCCGCCTGGGTACACGTGGTCGATCGGCGAGGTGAGCCGGCTGGTGAAGGAGCACGACCCCGACCCCGCTCGGGCCGATCGGATCGTCCTCGACCTGTACCGCAGAAAGTGCTTGAAGATGTACGGCCCGGTGCGGTTCGGCAAGATGCAGAACATCCACCGCGACCAGTGGCTCCACGAGCACGCCAAGCACATCGCCACGTACATCCCGCCCGAGCTCGAGGCGGAGCTCAGCCCGCCGTTCCGGCAACGTTCCGAACGAGTCCGGGCCGGCGACAAGGAGGGTCTGCTGTTGCTGGGCAGGATCGAGCAGGGCGAAGCCGTCACGACGGTGGTGCGCGGACGATGGTCCCTCCTGTCGCTTCAGCTGGACCTCCGGATCGAGCTGCAGCAGCCAGAGAGCGGCCAAGCCGACCTCTTCCTGCAGCTCCAGGACCGCGATTCGGACGAGTGCACCGAGGCCCCCCTCACGTATGGCCTTCCCGCTGCTGACGACGCCGCCGCGGCCGGCCACGTGCTGGCCGGCTTGTCCACGATCGTGACGTGCTCCGCGAAGATTCCGCGCTCCAAGCTGAGAAGCTCATCGCCCAAGGTGATGGACCTCTTCATCCGTCGCGTGCTCGACGACGGATCATCGGTCCGCTCGCGCGTTCAGAGCACCGAGGCGGCCGAGCTGCCGCCGCCACGCAAGGGGCTCGAGCCGTACAGGACCGTCAAGGGCAACGTCAGCATCCGCATCCGCCCTTAGGGCGCATTCGCTGCTGCGACACTCAGGCGGTCGGAATGGTGGTGGCCTCGGCGCGGTTGGCGGCCGAGACGACCGCTCGTAGTGACGCCATCACGATGTTGGCGTGGATTCCCACGCCCCACACGACCTCGCCGGCGATATCGCACTCGACGTACGCGGCAGCGAGGGCGTCGCCACCGGATGAGAGCGCGTGCTCGCTGTAGTCGAGCACCCTGATGTCAGCGCCCGCCTGGCGCATGCCGTCGACGAACGCGTCGACGGGCCCGTTGCCCTCGCCCTTGAACGACCGCTCCTCACCGTGCACCAACAGGTCGACGACTTGCTGGTCGTGGCCGTCGGGCGAGGTGGAGGAGCTGAACGTCAAGAGCGAGTACGGTTCGTCGCGCTCGAGGTACTCCTGCTCGAACGCCGCCCAGATGGCGGCCGGCTCGATCTCGCTGGTCTCACCCTCCGTCATGCCCTGCACGATCCGGCTGAACTCGATCTGCAGCCGACGTGGCAGGTCGAGCTGGTGCTCGGCCTTCAGGATGTACGCCACACCGCCCTTGCCGGACTGGCTGTTGACCCGGATGACGGCCTCGTACGTCCGCCCGACGTCGTGCGGGTCGATCGGCAGGTACGGAGCCTCCCAGTCGATGGTGCGGACGCTGATGCCCTGCTCGTCCGCCTGACGCTCGAGGTCCTCGAGGCCCTTCTTGATGGCGTCCTGGTGCGAACCCGAGAACGCCGTGTACACCAGGTCGCCCGCGTACGGATGGCGCGGGTGAACCGGCAGGTTGGTGCAGTACTCGACCGTGCGGCGGATCTCGTCGATGTCGGAGAAGTCGATCAGCGGGTCGATGCCCTGGCTGAACAGGTTCAGGCCCAGCGTCACCAGGTCGACGTTGCCCGTCCGCTCGCCATGACCGAACAGGCAGCCCTCGACTCGGTCGGCGCCGGCCATCATGGCCAGCTCGGTGGCGGCGACGGCGGTGCCGCGGTCGTTGTGCGGGTGCAGCGACACGGCGACGTGCTCGCGGTGGTTGATGTTCCGGCTGAACCACTCGATCTGGTCGGCGTACGTGTTGGGCGTCGCCATCTCCACCGTCGCGGGCAGGTTGAGGATGATCTCGCGGCCATCCTCGGGCTGCCAGACGTCCATGACGGCGTTGCAGACCTCGACGGAGAACTCGAGCTCGGTGCCAGTGAAGATCTCCGGGCTGTACTGGTAGCCGAACGCGGTGCCGGGCAGCAGCTCCTCGGCGAACTTCATGACCATCTCGGTGCCCCGCGTGGCGATGGCTCGCACCTCGTCGCGTGAGGCGCCGAAGACCACGCGGCGGAACAGTGGCGCCAGGGCGTTGTAGAGGTGCACGTTGGCCCGCGGAGCACCGACCAGCGACTGCACGGTTCGCTCGATCAGGTCCTCGCGCGCCTGCGTGAGCACGGAGATCGTGACGTCGTCGGGGACGACGTCTTCCTCGATGAGCGATCGCACGAACGCGAAGTCCGTCTCGCTCGCGGACGGGAAGCCGACCTCGATCTCCTTGTAGCCCATGCGCACCAGGAGGTCGAACATGCGGCGCTTGCGCACCGGCGTCATGGGGTCGATGAGGGCTTGGTTGCCGTCGCGCAGGTCGGTGGACAGCCACCGGGGCGGAGCGGTGATGACGGCGGACGGCCAGGTGCGGTCGGGCAGGTCGATCGGAGTGAAGGCGCGGTAGCGCCCGAACGGCATGCCGGACGGCTGCTGGGGTGATACGGAGTTGTTCGCTGGGCTGCTCATCGGGGATCCTCATGGGTGCGGTTCGTCTGGGGCTGAAAGCGACCGGTCGTGACGAACTCCGCGTCGAGGGGCCCGGTCTAGAGGGCCTCGACGCGGCAGCGAAGAAGCAGGTTCGCGATCCGCATGATGCAAGCATCGTACCAAGGTGCGTCCGCCGCGTGAACTCTCCGTGTCGGTGCGCGTGAGGTGGGGCTCACTTCGTAGGATGTGCGACGTGGCAGAGATCGCACTCCCCCGGGGGACTCACTACGCAGTGATGTGGGGAATCCCCGACAACTACGCCGGCATGACCAACTCGATGCTGCACCGATCGCGGGCCTTCGTCGAGCTCACCGGCACCGAGGTCACCATCGTCACGTACGAGTACCTCGACGACTACGACCCCGTGCGCAAACGCCTGCGTGAACGCGGCGCCATGATCGATGGCATGCACATCGTCAACCTGTGGGAGCAGCTCCGGGCCTGGGACGAAGAGCAGCTCAAGAGGTCGGTTCCGACATTCGATGGCGACGAGCTGGTGTTCGATCCTCTGGGTGAGCGTGGCAACCACGTGAGTCCGCTCGTGAACCGGCTCCTCGACGACGACGGAGCGATCCTCCAGGTCGACTATTTCCGCCCGGACGGAACGCTGCTCGCCACCCACCGGCGCGCACGGCCGCAGGACGAGACGTCGGCCTTCACCCTGTGCGATCTGTCCGGCTCACCTCTGGGCACGTGGGCGGGAATCTGGCCCCTCTACTACTTCTGGCTCGACAGCCTCCCCCGCGATCCGGTCGCCTGGATGATCTGCGACTCCAAGACCAGCGCCAACCACCTCGTCGACTACATACGCGACGACGTCGTGACGCTCCACGTCCTGCACCAGTCGCACGTCGAACCCAAGTCCAGCCAGTCGCCGGAGAACATCGTCAGGAAGAGCCGGGAGCGAGTCCTCGAGCGGCTCGACCAGTGGGACGCCGCGGTGTTCCTGACCCATCAACAGCTCGATGAGGTGGACGCGTTCCTGGGTCCCGGTGACAACCGACACGTCATCCCGCACGGTCGGTTCGTGCCCAAGGAGCCGCCGAGGCTCAAGCGATCGAGCCATCACGGCGTGATGCTCACCAGCCTGAACAAGCGCAAGCAGATCTCCCATGCGATCAAGGCCATGAACCGGATCGGGCGGGTCAAGCTCCGACGCGTCACCCTCGACGTGTGGGGTGAGGGTCCGTACGAGGAGAGGCTGCAGGCCGCCATCGACCAGAGCGACGCCCCCGTCGAGCTCCGTGGGTACTCCGACCATGCGTGGAAGGAGTTCGACAAAGCGTCCTTCTCGTTGCTCACCAGCAGCAACGAGGCCTTCGGCCTCGTGCTGGTTGAGAGCATGGGTCACGGCTGCATCCCGATCAGCTACGACATGCCGTACGGGCCGGCGGAGATCATCACCCATGGGGTCAACGGATTCCTGGTGGCGCCTGACGACATCTCCGGTCTCGCCACCGAGATCCGTCGCCTCGCCCGCGCCTCGAGCGCCGAGCTCGCCCCGATCCGTGAAGCTGCATACCGCCGCGCGCTCGAGTTCAACGACGAGAACGTCACGAAACGATGGGCCGAGGTCATGGCGACGGCACTCGCGAACAAGCGCCCTGCGGAGTCGAACGCGAGCTAGGACGCGCCCTAAGGCAGCAGCACCGTTGCACGGATCATGTTGTGATCGGACGGAATGACGCCGGCGAGCTTGCCGCTCGAGTCGAGATTCAGCACCGTCTCCCACTCGAGCGTCCGCATGGGCGTCGTGAAGATGTAGTCCATGTTGCTGCCGTTCTCGTTCGTCGCGAAGTGCGGCACCGTGCGGATGAAGCTGTTGAGCGAGTTGTAGTGAGCCCGGATGCGCTTCTCCGCCGTGGCCTTGGACGAGATCCTCGGCGACTTGTACGTGTGACCGAGCGGGTCGATGAACCCGTGCGAGATGACCTCGTCGTAAGGCGCGTTGGCCGGAGTCGCGTAGCGCGTGGAGTTGAAGTCACCCACGACGAAGGCCGGGATCTTGGCGGGTCTGCGCCGATCGACCTCGGCCATCATCGCCTCGGTCTGCGCCTTGCGGAGGTTGTAGTAGCTCCCGCCGTACTCGATGTGGGTCTCGGCGAAGAAGAACTGTTGGCCCGTCGACTTCTGCTCGAGCACCGCCCACGCCACGTAGCGCTCGTTGCAGCCGGAGCACTGGGGCAGCTTCTTGGAGCCCTGGGAGATGAGCTTCACCGTGGCGGAGTTGAAGAGGATCTTCGTGCCCTTTGACGCGCCGCGGTCCTGGTAGCGGCAGCCGCTGGGCGTCGTCGACTTCACGCAGTTGTTGCGGTGCGTGTTGGTGAGCTCGTAGGGCGTTCCGCCGGCGCGCAGCCGATTCCGCAGGTCCTCGAACTGGGAGAGGCTGACCTTCCCGCCGCCGGAGACGAGCCAGCCCTGCGACGCCTCCTGGACGCCGATGACGTCGGGCTTCTGCTTGAGGATGGCCGCCACGACGACACCGCGCCGCTCCGTCCACCGCTGCTCGAGGTTCTGGCCGCTGTAGCAGTTGGCGCAGCGGATGTTGTAGGAGGCGATGGTGAGCGGCTTCGACCCAGTGCTGGGTGGTGGCGGTTCTTCTTCCCCTCCGCCGCCGCCATCAGCGGCCGGCTTGACGGTCACCGTCGGTGAGTAGCTGCTCAGGTTCAGTCCGTCGGGGGTGATGACGCGGACCTGGGCGTAGTACGTCTTCGCCGCCGACAGTCCGGTGATCGTGCCGTCGGAGGGTGTGAAGCGGTGGTAGGTCGCACCCGACAAGGACGCGTCGTCGTCGATCCGGATCCGGTACTTCGGAGCGTTCGCCACCCCGGCCCAGTCGAACGTCACCGACGTCGCGTCCCGCTCCGTCGCCTTGAGCCCCGTGGGCACGGCGAACGACGTCCAGGCCTTCACGGCTGCCGAGTAGGCACTGCGGGCCACGCCGTCGGGCGTGATGACGCGGACCTTGACGTAGTAGACGCGGCCCGGCTGGAGCCCGGTGACCGCTTTGGTCGTCCCAGTGGACCCGTGGTAGGTCGGGTTCGACATCGTGGCGCTCGAGCTGATCTGGACGCGGTACTTCTGGGCCTTCGACACCGGTGACCACGTCATCGTGACGCTGCTCGATGTGGCGGCGGACTGGGCGAGCCCCGACGGCGAGGCGGAGGGCCAGTCGGCGGCGAGGGCTGGAGTCGCGAAGCCGGCCACCAGAGCCGCCGCGGCGATGGCGGCGAGAACTGGCCGCGTGAGCGAGCGCATGGTGCCCCCCGGGGAAGGTGTGACTGATGTGACAAGAGTGGCTGAAGGGACTCTAGCCCGATTTTCTGTCTCGTGGCGGGATTACGACGAATTCGACGCTCAGACGGGCACGAGCTCTTCGGCGTCCACCCGGCTCGTGGCCGGGCGCGGGCCGAGCGAGCGCGGCAGCAACCGAGCCCGCCACCGATCCGCAGGCTGGCTGCCGGCCCGGAGGGCCTGGGTCAGCATCACGACGTCGCGGACGTTCTCGGTGTCGGGTCCGGGTGTGAACGCTCGCGCGAAGCGGGCGAGCTCGACCTGGTGCAGGAGCCGCTCGAGAATCTCGGGGTCGACCTCGGGACGGGCGCCCAGACGTGCGGCGAACCCTCGCGGTGTGTCGGTCTCCGGGACGTCCAGCCCGAGGTCGAGCGCGGCGTCCTCCAGCTCGCGCCACAGCGGCACGGGCGAGCTGGACCCGAGCCGACGACGGCGGCGGATCTCCCGCACGACACCCGGCGCCACCAGGATCACCAGGACGATCGCTCCGGTCACGGCGAACGTGCGTGGCGCCGTCCGGTTCGTGGTGCTTGCTCCCGACTCAGTGTCGGCGCCCTGGTTCCGCTCGCGGGCGTTGGCCTGGCCGCCGGTCCCCTCGGAGGACTGGTCCGGCGTCGCGGACGCGGGTTCCTCGAAGGCGGTCGCCGAGCCGATGGTCGTCGTCGGGTCGAATCGCACCCAGCCCGCACCCTCGAAGAACAGCTCCGTCCAGGCGTGCAGGTCGTCCGAGGTGTTCGCGTAGACGGTCTCTCCGTCCTTGATCCCGGTGACCCGGCCCGGCGCATATCCGACGGCGATGCGCGACGGGATGTCGATCGTTCGCGCCATGACCGCCATCGCCGACGCGAAGTGGACGCAGTAGCCGGCCTTGCGCTCCAGGAACGTCGCCACGACGTCCAGCCCGTTGCCGTCGTAGTCGTCCGCCACAGGGGCGGTCTCGGAGTAGCGGAAGTCCCCGTTGCGGAGGAACTCCTGAAGGGCGAGCGCCTTGTCATAGTCGGTGGGAGCCGACGCAGTGACGTCGCGGGCCGTGTCGACGATCGACTCCGGCACGTCAGCAGGAAGCGACACGAACGGCAGGAGGCTCGGACCGATGACGGTGGTCATCTGCCGCATCTGCTCGGCCGTGGGCGTGATCGTCAGGCTGCCGACGGTGTAGTCCTGGCCGCGGGTGGAATTGGAGTCCGATCGCACGGTCATGCCCATCCGTTCGTACCGCCAGGCTCCCTCCAGGCCCTTCGTCTCCTGGGTCACGTACGGGACCGGCAGCATCGGGCTCTCGAGCGCCTCGATGGTGATGCGCGTCGAGTCGACCTTCGCCTCGACGCCTTCATCGAGCCCGAGATTCCCCTCGAACCTGTCATTCGGGAGCGAACCTCCGGGCTGCCAGGTCCGGCCGGTGAAGTCGCGCAGCGTCGCGACCTTCAGGTACAGCGGTTCCTCGGCAGTGGTCGTGTACGTCAAGGCGACGATCGTCGACTTGCGGCGCAGGTTCTGTCCGAGCTCGAGCATCGGGTTGATGCCCCGACCGAAGACACTCGGCGGCGGGTCGCCCCAGGCCGCTGCCGCGGCACGGATGTCCGGTGCCACGGTCGGCAGCACCATCGCGAACCCCAGCGCGACCACGGCCAGCACGACCGCCGGCCCCTGCACGGCCAGGTTGCGGCGACGCCGCACGGTCGTCGACGTCGACTCACTGCGCAGCAGCACGAGCCACGGAACGGCGGCGACGACGAACAGCCAGAATCCGGGTGTTCGTCCGGACACCATGGCCGGCACGGCGAACACACCGAGCAGGAGCAGGCCGATCCAGGCTGCGGCCCGCCGGAGCTCGAGGAGCGCGTCGGCGACGACGACGAGAGACCCGAACGCCGCGGCGAGCAGCAGCACGATGCCGCGCGCAGCCGCGACCGGCGCCTGCTCCTGGACGATGACCACCCGTGCGTCGCCGACGAGGTCCGACAGTGCACCCACGGATCCGGGAGTTGGAAATCCCGCCGAGAGCGTGTGCGGGACGAAGACCCAGCTGACCGTGACGAACAGGACCACCGCCGCGATCGGCGCGACGAGCCGAACACCGAGGCCACGCAGTACCGCACAGGTGAGGATGGCCACGATCGTCACGAGGATCGTGGTGATCCACCAGTCGGTTCCCTCCACGACGACGCGATATCCGGCGGTCAGGATGAACAGGCTCGCGGCGATCAGTCCCCGGTCGAGCCAGCGAGGCTGGCGGGCCGATGCCGCCGGTCGACTCGGCGTCCGGCCCCGACGGGGGTCAGCCCAGAGCACGGCTCACCACCTGGTCGAAGGCGAGCCACCGCTCGGCCTGGTCGTCCTGCACGCGATAGGTGACGACGCTCCACCGGGTGGCGTCGAGTCGGGCCATCGCCTCCGGACGGGTCGCCTCGGCGACAAAGGCGTGAACGGTGCCGGCGTGGCCGAGCACCCGGATCCAGTGCTCCGCGCGATCGACGTCGAGATGACCGGTGACCAGCACGACCGACCGCTCGGGCGGCTCCACCGCGTCGATGTCGTACTCCCCCGGCTCGACGACGGCAAGGTCGAGCATCGCGTCGGACAACGTGTCGTGGCCGTCACCGACGCGCCGGTCGATCGCGCGATCGCTGGAGCGCAGGCTCACGATGCATCCCTCGCCCACCAGGTGGGTCATGACGGACGCGGCCGCCACGACGCCCCATTCGAGCATCGGCGAGTGCTCCCAGTCGCCGACCCGGTCACGAGCAGTGCCGAGCGTGGAGGGGTCGCTGTCGAGGTACACCGCGGCACGCGGGTTCACCTGACGCTCCTCCTGGCGGACCATGAGCTCGCCCCGATGAGCGGTGGCCTTCCAGTTCAGCCGCTTCACCGCATCGCCGGGCAGGTAGGACCGCGCGATCACGTCGTCGGCGCCGTTGCCGGCGTGCTGCGGTGCGGGGTGCCCCGAGCCATCGTCCGACAACCCGAACGACCCGAGGGGGGTGAGCTCGCGTCGGCGTGGGAGGACGATCACCGGGGTCGTACCGGCGAGCCGGTGCCGGCGTCTCACGAGTCCGAACGGGTCGACCGCCTCGAGCTCGAGCGGTCCGACGAGGTGACGCCCGCGTCGCTGGGCGCGTACGTCGTAGCCGAGCACGAGGCCAGTTCGGCCTCGGCGGGTGCGCGGCAACGTCGGCACGTGGCCGGTGGCGTCGCCGGACAGACCCACGGGCAGGTGGTCGCGCCAGTGCGAAGCCGGTAGGGGCAGGCGCGCGAGGTTCACGAAGCGCAGCGTCGCGTGCGCCTCGAGGTCGGGCTCCAGCAGGGGCGGCGCGAAGGTCCGGTCGACCCGGGCTCGCGGCACGGCGACCAGCACGTACGCCGCGCCGAGCACGACGAGGCCCATCAGCAGCCCGGTGGCATCGAGCAGCGCGGGCAGCGACAGGACGGCAGCCAGGAGGAAGCAGATGACGGCTACGACGAGGCTCCACCCGCCACGACGGGTCAGCGCCAGCGAGCGCACCGTGTTCACGACGGTCGAATCGCTCCGTCGGGTACCGGCGTCTCGGCGGCGATGCGGCGGACGATCTCGTCGCCGCTGGCGGCTCCGCGATGGGCGATGAGCCGATGCGGCAGGACCGAAGGCACCAGGACGTCGACGTCGTCGGGCAGCACGTAGTCGCGTCCGTGCACGGCGGCGAGGGCCTTGCTGGCCCGCACGAGCTGAAGCGTGGCCCGAGGGCTCGCGCCGAGGCGCAGCTCGGGATCGGTGCGGGTGGCGCGCACGATGTCGATCGCATAGCTCTCGACAGCCGGCGACACGAAGACCGATCGGGCCGCCGCGATCATGGCGTGCAGCTCCTCGATGGAGGCGACGGCCTGGAGCTCGTCGAACGGGTTGGACTCGTCGCGCCCGCGCACCATCTCCAGCTCCGCAGCGGCGTCCGGGTAGCCCATCGAGATGCGCGCCATGAACCGGTCGCGCTGGGCCTCGGGCAGCGCGTAGGTGCCCTCCATCTCGTACGGGTTCTGGGTGGCCACGACCGTGAACGGCGAGCCGAGGCCGTAGGTGGTGCCGTCGACGGTGACCTGTCGCTCCTCCATGGCCTCGAGCAGGGCCGACTGCGTCTTGGGCGACGCGCGGTTGATCTCGTCGCCGATGACGATGTTCGCGAACACCGCCCCAGGCTTGAACTCGAACTCACGCTCGCGGACGTTGAAGACGGAGACGCCGGTGATGTCCGACGGCAGCAGGTCGGGCGTGAACTGGATGCGACGCACCGAGCAGCTCACCGACCGTGCGAGCGCCTTCGCGAGCACCGTCTTGCCCACACCAGGGACGTCCTCGATGAGCAAGTGTCCTTCGGCGAGGAGGACGACGAGTGCAGTCTCTGCGGCGTCGGCCTTGCCGTCGACGACGTGTCCGATGTTTTCGACGATCGCCGTAGCCGACCCCTCGAGATCCATGCTTGATGGTAAGCACATGGGTGGGCATTGCGCCGCTGACTGCTTCAACGCTTCGCGCGCGACCACGCGAGCAGGCGGTCGAGCGGCCAGGTCGTGACGATGCGGTCGAGCGGCAGGCCGAGCTGCTGCACCCGGGCCGCGCCGTGGTCGAGGAAGTCGAGCTGGCCGGGGGCGTGGGCGTCGGAGTCGATGCTGAACAGGCAGCCGGCGTCGAGGGCCGCGGCGATGAGCTTGTCGGGTGGGTCGCGGCGCTCGGGCCTCGCGTTGATCTCGACCGCGACGTCGTTCTCCGCGCAGGCGGCGAAGACGCGCTTGGCGTCGAACTGCGACTCCGGACGCTTGCCGCGCGAGCCCTCGATCAGGCGTCCGGTGCAGTGGCCGAGGATGTTGGTCGAGGGGTCCGCCGCGGCCTTGAGCATGCGCCGGGTCATGCCGATGCGGTCCATGCGCAGCTTGGAGTGGACGCTCGCCACGACGACGTCGAGCCGGGCCAGCATCTCCGGCGTCTGGTCGAGGGTGCCGTCCTCGTTGATGTCGACCTCGATGCCGCGCAGCAGCCGGAAGTCGTCCAACGAGTCGTCGACCTCGGCCACGACGTCGAGCTGCTCGGCCAGCCGCTCGGCACTCAGGCCGTTGGCGACGGTGAGCCGGGGCGAGTGGTCGGTGAGCGCCATGTACTGATGGCCGAGACGCTGGGCGGTGCGGGCCATGACGTCGATCGGCGAGCCACCGTCGGACCAGTCCGAATGGGTGTGCAGGTCGCCGAGCAGCTGCGCGCGAACCTCCTCGCCGCCGGACACGAGCGGGCCCTGCCCGGTCGAGCGGAGCTTGGCCAGGTAGTCCGGCACCTGTCCGTCGAGCGCCTGGCGGATGATCTCGGCGCTGGTCTTGCCGACGTCGTCGATGGACGTCAGCCGGTCCCGTCGCGCCGCGAGGTCGTCGACGCCGGCGATCGCCGCGGCCGCTTTGCGGAATGCCTGCACCCGGTAGGTGGATTCGCGCCCGCGCTCGAGCAGGAAGGCGATCTCGGCGAGCGCCTCTGTCGGTTCCATGTTTCCATGTTGGCGCATCCAGACAGGCTGCACGCACCACGACCAGGGAGCGAGGCAAGTCCGTGGCCGACCCGGGCGCAATCTCCGCCGACGACGACCTCGACGAGGGTGGGCTGAGGAGGTCGATCACCGGCCGGCAGCTCTTCTTCTACACCTTGGGCGACGTGCTCGGTTCCGGCATCTACGTCCTGATCGGCCTGGTCGCCGCAGCGGTTGGCGGCGCGTTCTGGATCGCGTTCGCAGTTGGCGTCTCGATCGCGGCCATCACCGGCACGGCGTACGCGGAGCTGGTCACGAAGTATCCGCAGGCCGCCGGCGCCGCGCTCTACGTCAACAAGGCGTTCGGCAGCAAGGTGCTGACCTTCTTGATCACGGTGTCCTTCCTGTCCGCCAGCTTCGCCGCGGCCGGTTCACTGGCCACCGGCTTCGCCCAGTACTTCGCCCAGCTCTGGTCCGGACCACCGGTCTTGCTGGTCACGCTGCTGTTCATCGTGCTGCTGTCGGTCGTGAACTTCATCGGCATCACCGAGTCGGTCGTGGTCAACATGCTGATGGCCTTCGTGGAGATCCTCGGGCTGCTGATCGTGATGATCATCGGGGTCTGGTTCATCGCCGAGGGTGACGCCGATTTCGGCACGCTGACGGACTTCAACGCCGAGGGCAGCCCGGCCTTGGCCATCCTCGCCGGGGTGGCTCTGTCGTTCTTCGCGATGACCGGGTTCGAGAACACCGCGAACGTCGCCGAGGAGACGATCGATCCGCACCGCTCGTTCCCCCGGTCCCTGATCGGCGGCATGGTCGTGGCCGGCATCATCTACGTGCTGGTGTCCATGGCGGCCGCGCTGACGGTGGACACCAAGACCCTCGCCGGCTCCGATGCGGCCCTGCTGGAGGTGGTCAAGCAGGGAATCCTGCCCATCTCGGGCGGATTCATGACCAACCTGTTCGCGGTGATCGCCATGATCGCGATCACCAACACGACGCTGGTGGCGATCGTCACCCAGCCGCGAATCCTCTACGGGATGGCCAACGAGGACGTCGTCCCGGGGGTGTTCGCCAAGATCCACGCCAGCCGGCGCAGCCCGTGGGTGGGACTGCTCTTCAGCGGCGCCGTCGTCTGCGCCCTGTTGGTGGTCGGGACACTGCTCACCGAGGCCGGCGCAGGTCTTGACCTCGTGGCCCGACTTGCGCTGGTCACCGTCCTCTTCCTGCTGTTCATCTACGGGCTGGTCATCGTGGCTGCGCTGAAGCTGCGGGGCAGGGACGAGACCGAGCAGACGTTCCGTGCCAACACGGCTCTGCTGTACGTCGGCCTGCTCGGCAACGCCGCGATCCTCGGCTGGTCGGTGTACGACGACCCGGCTGCGCTGATCTGGTGTGCCGCCCTGGTGGGCGTAGGGGTGGTGCTGTTCCTGCTCGAGTACTTCTTCGGCACCCGGGACCGGTCGCCGGGGATCGAGCGCGGTGAACCTGATCCCGCCCGCGACCGGTCCGACGCCGACCATCCGTCTCGGCCATCAGATCGGGGGGAGGCCTGACATGCACGTCATCGTCGCGACCGACGGCTCACGCCAGTCACTGGCCGCAGCCAAGCACCTGAAGTCGTACGCCGATCCGGAGAAGATCAGCGACATCTCGGTGATCGCCGTCATCCGACCCCTCGCGGCGGTCGCGTTCGCCGACGAGTTGTCGTCGGCAGACAAGCGCAGGGCGGCCACCGAGACCGGCAGCTTCCGGGAAGCAGCAAGGAACGCCGTTGACGTCGTCGCAGCGGAGTTCGAGGCCTGGGGCCCGAAGGTCCATCGCCGGATCCGCAGCGGGTCCCCGGCGAACGAGCTGATCAAGGCGGCCAAGCAGTTCCCGGCGGGCCTCATCGTCGTTGCGTCCGGCGGCCGGGGACTGAGCGACTCGGTCCTCGTCGGCAGCACGGCCCAACGCGTGCAGAGCTATGCGCCGTGCCCGGTCCTCGTCGTTCGTCCGGCTCCCCGGGCCAGGAAGCGGCGGTAGCTGCACGCCCAAGGAGGGTTCATGATCCGCCGCCGAGTGATCGTCCACGGCCAGGTCCAGGGCGTGTTCTTCCGAGCCCGATGCGCCGACACCGCACAGTCCCTCGGCGTCGCCGGATGGATCTCCAATGAGCCGGACGGCACGGTCCAGGCGGTGTTCGAGGGTGACGCAGGTGCCGTCGAGGGCGTGATCGCCTGGTGCCATGAGGGCTCACCGCGCGCCGTCGTCGAGCGGGTCGAGATCCACGAGGAGGAACCGCGCGGAGAGCGTGGCTTCTCGACGCGGTGACCCTGCGCTAGAAGCCGAGCTTCCGCAGCTGCTTGGGGTCGCGCTGCCAGTCCTTGGCCACCTTGACGTGCAGGTCGAGGAACACGGGGCTGCCGAGGATTCGCTCGATCTGCTTCCGCGAAGTCGACCCGATCTCCTTCAGGCGCGAGCCCTGGTGGCCGATGATGATGCCCTTCTGGCTCTCCCTTTCCACGTAAACGCTTGCATGGACGTCGACCATCGGCTTTCCCTCCGGACGACCAGGTCGGATCCGCATCTCCTCGACCACGACGGCGAGCGAGTGCGGCATCTCGTCGTGCATGCCCTCCAGCGCTGCCTCGCGGATCACCTCGGCGACGAGGGTCTCCTCAGGCTCGTCGGTGAGCTGTCCTTCGGGGTACAGCGGCGGGCCCTCGGGAAGGGTGGCGACCAGCAGGTCGGCGAGCAGCTGGACCTGATCACCCGAGACCGCGGAGACGGGCACCACGTCGCGCCACTCGAGCTCAGCCTCGTCGCCGGCACGCTGGATGGCCATCAGGTGCTCGGCCAAGCGGGTGGGCGAGACGAGGTCGGTCTTGGTGGCGATGGCCAGCACCGGTTTGCGTCGCAGTCGGGCGATCTCGCGCACGAGGAAGCGGTCGCCAGGGCCGATGCGCTCGTCGGCCGGCAGGCACAGACCGACGGTGTCGACTTCCGACCAGGTCGCGCGGACCAGGTCGTTGAGCCGCTCCCCCAGCGTCGTGCGCGGCTTGTGCAGGCCCGGGGTGTCGACGAGCACGAGCTGCGCGTCGTCGCGGTGCACCAAGCCCCGGATGGCATGGCGGGTGGTCTGCGGCTTCGACGACGTGATGGCGATCTTGCCGCCCACGATGGCGTTGGTGAGTGTCGACTTCCCGGTGTTGGGCCGGCCGACGAAACACGCGAACCCCGAGCGGAAGCCGGACGTCGTCACGAGGCGCGAACCGACACGATCGTCCCGTCGTCATGGGCGATGTAGACCGGGACGTCAGTGCCGGCCATCTCCCGGACCGTGCTGAGGTCGACGATCGCACCGTCTCGCGTCGTGACCACGGCTCCGGCCTCCAGCCCCTTGGCTCCCGACGAGATCGCCATGGCGACGGCGAGGTCGAGCGCGCTCAGATCGAGCGACGGCAGCGTGACCGATGCGGCGACGTACGTGCGCCCGTCGAGGTCGCGGACGGCGGCGCCGCGGGGCGAGTGAGTGCGGGCCCGAGAGGCACGTGCGAGCGTGACCAGCTTCTCGTCCTCAGGACTCAGAGTCATGCCCGGTGCCGTTCGTTGCGGTTCCATGCGCCGAGGCTACCTGCGCCTGGTCAGCGACCCGGCTGACGTGGACGCTGCCGATGCGGTTGCGTCGGCCCGACGGCGTCTCCGCGACCAGCTCGAGACCGGCGACCTCGACCGAGCTGCCCGGGATCGGCACCTTGCCGAGGTGCTTGGCCAGCAGGCCACCGACCGAGTCGACGTCGTCGTCGATGCGGACGTCGAACAGCTCGGCCAGGTCGTCGACGTCGAATCGGGGGCTCAGGCGGTACGAGCCGTCCGCCAGCTCTTCGAGCTCGTCGGGCTCGGTGTCGTACTCGTCGGTGATCTCGCCGACGATCTCCTCGAGGATGTCCTCGATCGTGACCATGCCCGCCGTGCCGCCGTACTCGTCGACCACGATCGCGACGTGCGTGCGCTGGGCCTGCATCTCCTTGAGCAGGTCGTCGGCGATCTTCGTGTCCGGCACGAAGAGGCACGGACGCATGATCGACTCGACCCGCTCGGTCGACTCCGCGTCGCGATTGTCGAACACGCGCTTGGTGACGTCCTTCAGGTACGCCATGCCCAGCACGTCGTCGAGGTCGTTGTCCTCGATGACCGGGATGCGCGAGTAGCCACTCCGCAGGCACAGCGACATCGCCTGTCGCAGCGTCTTGGTGCCCTCGATGTAGACGAGGTCGGTGCGCGGCACCATGACCTCACGCACGACGGTGTCGTTCAGCTCGAACACCGACTGGATCATCCTCGACTCGTCGGTCTCGATGAGTCTGCTCGCGGCCGCGAGATCGACGAGCTCGCGGACCTCGACCTCCGAGGCGAACGGACCCTCGCGGAACCCCTTGCCAGGGGTGAGCGCGTTGCCGACCAGGATGAGCAGCTGCGGCAGCGGTCCGAGCAGGCGCGTGGCGGCGATCACCGGCGCGGCGGACGCAAGCGCGATCCGCTCGGCGTTCTGTCGGCCCAGTGTGCGTGGGCCCACGCCGATCAACACGTAGCTGACGACGACCATGATGACGACCGCGACCGTGATCCGCGTCCACAGACCGTCGACGCGGTTGGCCACCACGAGGGCGACCAGGACGATGCTCGCCGTCTCGCAGAACACTCGCAGCAGCAGGACGGTGTTGAGGTACGGCGCAGGGTCGTCGAGGATGCGCCCGAGCCGATCCGCACCCCCGCGGTTCTCCTCGGAGAGCTCGTGCGCGCGCGCCCGGGAGAAGGACGAGACGGCGGCATCAACGCTGGCCAGCACCCCGGCCGCCAGGGCCAGCAGGATCGACGAGACGACGAGCGGGACGATCACGACGTGCTCGCGGGCTCTGGTTCCGGATCGCCGCCGCGCTGCCACTCCAGCAGGAGCCGGCCCTGCACGCCGAACATCTCACGGTGCTCATCCGGTGAGGCGTGGTCGTAGCCGAGGAGGTGCAGGATCCCGTGCACGGTGAGCAGGTCGATCTCGTCGGACGTGCTGTGACCGGCCGCGGGCGCCTGTTGCGCGGCGACCTGCGGGCAGACCGCGATGTCACCGAGGTAGCCGGACTCCGGGTCGTCGTCGGCCTCGGCGGAACCGGGGGTGAGCTCGTCCATCGGGAACGACAGCACGTCGGTGGGGCCGGTCTGGCCCATCCACTGCTTGTTCAGCACGGCCATCGTGTCGGCGTCGACCAGGCGCACGGTGAGCTCGGTGGCCGGGTGCAGCCGCATCCGTCGCATCACGAACCGGCACAGCTGGGTGAGGGCGACGACGTCTGCGTCGGCCCCGGACTCATCGAGAACGTCGACGTTCATGGCCGGCATCGGATTCTGCGGGGCCAGAGGCTTCGAACGTGTCGTAGGCGGCCACGATGCGCCCGACGAGCTTGTGACGCACGACGTCGTGGGACGTCAGCGTGGAGAAGTGGATGTCGTGCACACCGTCGAGGATGTCGCGCACCACGCGGAGGCCGCTCTTGGCGCCGCTCGGCAGATCGACCTGGGTGACGTCGCCGGTGACGACCATCTTCGAGCCGAAGCCCAGCCGGGTGAGAAACATCTTCATCTGCTGCTGCGTCGTGTTCTGCGCCTCGTCGAGGATGATGAACGCATCATTCAACGAGCGTCCCCGCATGTACGCCAGCGGCGCGACCTCGATGGTGCCGTTCATCAGCAGCTTCGGGATCGACTCCGGGTCGACCATGTCGTGCAACGCGTCGTAGAGCGGTCGCAGGTACGGGTCGATCTTCTCGCTCAGCGTGCCCGGCAGGTAGCCGAGGCTCTCGCCGGCCTCGACCGCGGGCCGCGTCAGGATGATGCGGGTGATCTCCTTGGCCTGCAGTGCCTGGACGGCCTTGGCGACGGCGAGGTACGTCTTGCCGGTGCCCGCCGGACCGATGGCGAACACCACGGTGTGCTTGTCGATGGCGTCGACGTACCGCTTCTGGTTGAGGGTCTTGGGGCGGATCGTGCGTCCGCGGTTCGACAGGATGTTGAGGCTGAGCACGTCAGCCGGACGCTCCTGCGTCTCGGTGCGGAGCATCGAGATGCTCCGCTCGATCAGCTCGGGGCTGAGCGCCTGACCAGTGCGGATGATGGCCACCAGCTCGTCGAGAAGACGCTCGACGAGGGCCGCTTCGCCGGTCGGTCCGGTGACCGTGATGACGTTTCCGCGCGCGTGGATGCGCGCCTCGAACGACGACTCGATCAGGCGGAGGAACTCATCGGCCGACCCGAAGAGGGCCACGGCGTCGACGCTCGCAGGCACGGTGAACGTGTGCGCAGGAGTGGTCTCGTCGGTCATAGGCCGACGATTCTATCGGTCACCCGGGTGGCCAGCCCAACGTGCGACCAGCCAGCACGTGCGCGTGGCAGTGGAACACGGTCTGGTTCGCCTCGGCGCCGGTGTTGAAGACCAGCCGGTAGGAGCCGCCCGCGTCGTCGGCGACACGACGTGCCAGCGCCAGGAGGTCGATGGTGGCCTCCGGCTCGGCTGCCGCGAGGCTGCCGATGTCGGGCTGGTGCACGCGCGGGATGACCAGCACGTGCGTGGGCGCCTGCGGGTTGACGTCGCGGAACGCGACCGCGTGATCGGACTCGGCCACGGTGTCGCTGGGGACGTCGCCGGACACGATGGAGCAGAAGAGGCAGTCGTCGGTCATGGCTTCCTTCCTATCCCACCCGTCGGTGGTTGAGTAGGCCGAGGAACGAGGCCGTATCGAAACCACGCCCCGACCGAGCCTGTCACCTCACGGTGGCTTCGCAGCGGGAGGCTTCGCCGCAGCACGCTCAACCCGCTTCGACGCTCCGGCCGCAAGCGGCCTCCGGTCTCAGCGGAACGCGTCCTTGATGCGGCCGAACACGCTCTTGTGGGACGCGCCGAGGCGGGCCTCGGGACGCTCCTCGTCACGCAGCACCGCCAGCTGCTGGAGGAGGTCGCGCTGCTCGTCGTCGAGCTGGTCGGGCGTCTCGACCATGATCTGCACGACGAGGTCGCCTCGGCCGGGACCGCGCAGTCGCGGCACACCCTGGCCGCGCACCGTGACGACGTCGCCGGACTGGGTGCCGGCCGAGATGTCGACACCGACGGTGTCGCCGTGCGCGTCATCCTTGTCCTCGTGGTCATTCAGGTCTGACTCCAGCGTCGGGATGTCGATGTGGGTGCCGAGGGCGGCGGCCGTCATCGGCAGCGTGACCTGGCAGCGCAGCTGGTCGCCCTTGCGCGTGTAGACCGGGTGACGGCCCACGTCGATCTCGACGTAGAGGTCGCCCGCCGGCCCTCCACCGGGGCCGACCTCGCCCTCGCCGGACAGCTGGATGCGGGTGCCCTGGTCGACGCCGGGCGGGATCGTGACGCTGAGCGACCGGCGCGTGCGAACGCGGCCGTCTCCGCCGCACTCGTGGCACGGGTCGGGGATGACGGTGCCGAAACCGTGGCAGGTCGGGCAGGGACGTGACGTGCGGATGTCGCCGAGCAGCGAGCGCTGCACGTGCTGAACGTCGCCGTGACCGTGACAGGTGCCGCAGGTGACGGGCTCGGATCCTTCGTTGGCGCCCGTGCCGTCGCAGGTCGTGCACACCACGGCGGTGTCGACCTTGAGGTCGTGGGTGACGCCGAACGCCGCCTCCGCGAGGTCGATGGTCAGGCGCAGCAGGGCGTCCTGCCCGCGCTGGATGCGTGAACGCGGCCCGCGGGCGCTGCCCTGGCCGAAGAAGGCGTCCATGATGTCGTCGAAGCTGAAGCCCTGACCGAAGCCGTGATGTGCTCCGCCGAGCGGGTTGCCGCCGCGGTCGTAGATCGACCGCTTCTGCGGATCGGACAGCACCTCGTACGCGGTGGTGACCTCCTTGAAGCGGTCTGCCGCGTCGGGCGCCTCGTTGACATCGGGGTGGAGCTGACGAGCCAGACGGCGGTACGCCCTCTTGAGCTCGTCGGCACCGGCGTCGCGTCCGACGCCGAGCAGCTCGTAATAGTCCTGTGCCATTGATCCTCTGGTTCGTCAGCCGTCGTTGAGCAGTCGACCGACATAGCGGGCGACAGCACCCACGGCGGCCATGGTTCCGGGGTAGTCCATGCGGGTGGGGCCGAGCGTGCCGAGCGTCGCCAGCGCATGCCCTTCGGCACCATACGGGGACGAGACCACGGCCGTCCCGACCAGGTTCTCGCTGCCGGTGTCGGCGCCGAAGCTGACGTGCGTGCCGGCGGTGGCCTCACCCAGGAGCTTGAGCAGGACGACCTGCTCCTCGATCGCCTCCAGCACCGGACGAATCGCGGTGTCGAAGTCGGAGCCGAAGCGGGCGAGGTTGGCCGTGCCACCGACGGCGATGCGCTCGTCGGAGTGCTCGTTGGAGAACACGTGGGTGAGCGTCGTGACGATCGACGTGACGATCGGCCGGTCGGCCGGCGCGAACGTCTCGAGCAGCTCGGCGAGGCGCAGGGACGCCTCAGGCAGCCGTTCGCCGACCGTGCTGCCGGTGAGGTGGCTGCGCAGCTGGAGGATGAGCTGCTCCGACGGCGTCTCGACCAGCTCGATGACGCGCTGCTCGACCCGACCGCTGCTGGTGATGACCACGAGCAGCACCCGGGCGTTCTCGAGCGCCACGAGCTCGATGTGGCGGACCGTCGAGCGGGTGAGCGAGGGGTACTGGACGATCGCGACCTGGTTGGTGAGCTGCGCCAGCACGCGGACGCTGCGCTGGACGACGTCGTCGACGTCGACGGCACCGGTGAGGAACGTCTCGATGGCACGGCGTTCTGCGGCGGAGAGGGCTTTGACCGTGGCCAGGCGGTCGACGAACATCCGATAGCCCTTGTCGGTGGGCACGCGACCGGCGCTCGTGTGCGGCTGGGCGATGTAGCCCTCGTCCTCGAGCACGGCCATGTCGTTGCGGATGGTGGCCGGCGAAACACCGAGGTGGTGACGCTCGACCAGAGCCTTCGATCCGACCGGCTCCTGGGTGGCGACATAGTCCTCGACGATGGCGCGCAGGACCTCGAGCCGTCGGTCGTCCGACATGGGCTCGCTCCTTCCTGCGCGTCGCGTTGGCACTCACCAGGGTCAAGTGCCAGTCTAGCGAGATGGAGGGAATCGTCGCGGAGGGTGACGCGGTGGTCGTCACCGGCGGCGAACGCACCCTCACCTACCGTCCGCGGCAGATCTCCGTCTCCGACGGCACGGTGATCGAGCACGAGTCGCGCGGCGGATCGATGAGCTCGGTGTGGGTCACCGACCTCGGCAACCTGTACGTCGAGATCGTGCACCTGGGGCAGGGTCCCGAGGGCGGGGAGCTGGTGCTCGTCGTCCCTGCGGCCGACACCGTCGCTCTCGGCGACCTCGCCGGCGGCGAACCGACCGGCGCCACGCCAGAGTGGGCGGGCGCCATCGACCTGGCGATCGGACTGACCCGACCGTCCTCACAGATCCTGACGAGCAGCGGCGTCATCACGCGCGACGAGCTCGAGGACTTCCATCAACGACTGCTCGGGGTCCTGCATGGCTGACCGGTATGGCAATGACGTTCTGGCCGGCGACTGGAGGAAACCGCCGCGAGGTCGGTCCGAGGACGTTGTCGCGGAGCGTGGTCTCGTGGTCGAGGAAGCCGTCACGGGCTTCTGCGGCGAGATCATGCGGGTCGAGCGCGACCTCGGCACCGTCGAGCTCGAGGATCGCCGGCTCGTGCGCAAGGTGTTCCCGCTCGGGCCAGGCTTCCTGCTCGAGGGCCGCCCGGTCGTGCTCGTCGCTCCGACGGGCTCCGCTCCGTCCCGACCCACCCGAACTGCTTCGGGCTCCCGGACGGTCGCTGACCAGCGCGCCCGGGTCGCACTGCCGAGCCGCATCTACGTCGAGGGACGCCACGACGCGGAGCTCGTCGAGAAGGTCTGGGGCGACGACCTCCGGGTTGAGGGCGTCGCGGTCGAGTACCTCGGTGGCATCGACGACCTGGTGGCCGTCGTCACGGAGTTCGCCCCTGATGCCGGCCGCCGGCTGGGAGTCCTCGTCGACCACCTCGTGCCCGGATCGAAAGAGACTCGTCTCGCCGAGCAGGTGTCGGACCGACCGCACGTCCTCGTGGTCGGGCATCCGTACGTGGACGTGTGGCAGTCGGTCAAGCCCGACCGTCTCGGCCTGGACGCCTGGCCGGTGGTGCGGCGCGGCACCGACTGGAAGCACGGCGTGTGCAAGGCGCTCGGTTGGCCGCACGCCGACCAGGCCGACATCGCGCGGGACTGGCAGTACATCCTGGGCCGTGTCGACTCCTACGCCGACCTCGAGCCGTCCTTCCTCGGCCGCGTCGAGGAGCTCATCGACTTCGTCACGGTGTGAGGTCGCGCACCACGGCGTCGGCGAGCAGTCGCCCGTCGCGGGTGAGCACGAGGTGGTCGCCCTTGACCTCGACCAGGCCACGGTCGGTCAGCGACGGAACGGCGCCGCGGCCGCTCTCGAGGATGCCGAGCGGCAGGCCCTCCCGCAGGCGGGCTTCGAGCATCACGCGCTCAAGGGCAGACGTCGCTGGGTCGAGCACTTCGTGGTCGTGCATCGGCGACTCCCCCGCCGCGAGCCGTTCCGCGTAGGCGGCCGGGTGCTTGACGTTCCACCACCGGATCCCAGCCATGGTTCTTTCGACGGAACCACCCACGTTCCCGACATGTGAATGTGCACCTGGACCAATCCCCCACCAGTCGGCGCTGTGCCAGTACAGGAGGTTGTGCCGGCATCGGGCCGCGTCGTCGCGGGCCCAGTTGGACAGCTCGTACCACCCGAGGCCGGCGGACGTCAGGGTGTCGTCGGCCATCAGGTACTTGTCGGCCATGGCGTCGTCGTCCGGAGCCGCGATCTCGCCACGGGCGATCCGCCGGGCGAGCGCCGTGCCCTGCTCGACGATCAGGGCGTAAGCACTCACGTGGTCGGGCTCCAGCTCAAGGGCGTGGTCGAGACTCGCCGCCCAGTCGTCGATGGACTCCCCCGGCGTGCCGTAGATGAGATCGACGCTGACCTGCTCGAACCCCGCCTCGCGCGCCCAGCGCACCGCCTCGGGCACCCGGGCCGGGTCGTGCGTGCGGTCGAGCGTGGCCAGCACGTGCGGCACCGCTGACTGGACACCGAACGAGATGCGCGTGAAGCCGCCGTCGCGCAGCTCGGCCAGCGAGACCGGCGAGACGCTGTCGGGGTTCGCCTCCGTGGTCACCTCGACACCGGGAACCAGCCCGAACGTCGAGTCCAGCGCTTGGAGCATGCGGACGAGGTCGGCCGACGGGAGCTGGGTGGGCGTACCGCCGCCGAAGAACACCGTCTCGACCGGAGGCAGGTCGCCGCTCGCGGCCAGGGTGCGCGCCGCCTGCTCGATCTCGGCGATGGCAGTGTCGGCGTAGGACGCGCGGGTGGCGCCCTCACCCAGCTCGTCGGCGGTGTAGGTGTTGAAGTCGCAGTAGCCGCAGCGCACCGAGCAGAACGGCACGTGCACGTAGACACCGAACGGACCGTCCACCGCAGGGATGGTCGGTCCGTCGGTCAACAACATCTAGCCAGCGTAGAAGCCGTCCAGGATCTCGCGGTAGTTCTCCTCGACGACCTTGCGCTTGAGCTTGAGGCTCGGGGTCAGCTCCCCGGACTCGACCGAGAGGTCGTGGTCGAGGATCTCGAACTTCTTGATCGTCTCCCAGCGGTTGAGCTTGGAGTTGAGCTCGTCGACGTCCTTGCTGATGACCTCGTGCATCTCCGGCGACGAGACGACCTCGGTGTACGACTTGCCCGACATGCCGTGCGACTCGGCCCAGCCGGCGACGGCATCGGCGTCGAGCGTGATGAGGGCCGAGCAGAAGTTGCGGTCGTTGCCGTGGACGATCATCTGGCTGGCCAGGGCACAGACGCCCTTGAACATGCCCTCGACGTAGGACGGCGCGACGTACTTGCCGCCCGACGTCTTGAAGAGGTCCTTCTTGCGATCGGTGATGCGCAGGTATCCCTCGTCGTCGATCTCACCAATGTCGCCGGTCGCGAGCCAGCCGCCGGCCAGCAGTGCGGACGCGCTCTCGGACTCGAGGTTGTGGTAGCCCTTCATGATGTTCGGGCCGTTGAGGAGGACCTCGCCGTCCTCGGCGATCTTGACCTCGGTGCCTGGCAACGGGAGTCCGACGGTGCCCAGCTTGTAGGCGTCCGGGCGGTTGACGAACGCGCCGGCCGAGGTCTCGGTGAGTCCGTAGCCCTCGAGGATCAGGACGCCCGCTCCGTGGAACCACTCGGCAACGTCCTGCGAGAGTGCGGCGGCACCGGAGATGAAGAACTTGACCCGACCTCCGAAGCGGTCGCGGATCTTCGAGAAGACCAGCTTGTCGGCCACAGCGTGCTGGACTTTCAGCAACGGCGAGATCGACTTGCCGGAGCGAACCGCCCGCGAGTACTCGCGGCCCACGCTCTCGGCCCAGTGGAAGATCTTGAGCTTGGCGCCGCCTTCTTCCTCCATCATGCCGACGACGCGGCCGTACGCCTTCTCGAAGATGCGCGGCGCCGCGCCCATGAACGTCGGCTTGACGATGGCCAGGTTCTCGACGATCTTCGGCACCCGGCCGTCGATGGCACATGCGAAGCCCTCGGCCAGCTGGGCGGTGAGCAGCACCTTGCCGAAGGAGTGCGCCATCGGCAGCCAGCGGAACTCCAGGTCGTCCTCGCCGAGGAAGCCGCCGGCCTGCAACGCGGCACCCTCGAACGTCCAGCCGTCGTGGCTGAGGCGGACGCCCTTGGGCCGGCCCGTGGTGCCCGACGTGTAGATGAGGGTGGCGAGGTCGCCGGGCTCGATGGCCGCGACGCGTTGCTCGATGACCTTCGGATCCTTCGCCAGCAGATCGACGCCGAGCTGCTCGAGGTCGTCGAAGCCGATGACCCAGTCGCCGTCGACCTGGCCGTCGAACGTGACGATCTTCATGACGTCTGGCAGTTCTGAGCGCTTCTCGACGAGCTTCTTGATCTGTTCGTCGTCCTCGGCGAACACGATGCGACTACCGGAGTCGGCCAGGATGTAGGCCACGTCCTCGGCGGCCGTCGTGGGGTACACCGTGGTGGTGGCCGCTGCGGCGGCATTGATCGCGAGATCGGCGAAGATCCACTCGTACCTGGTGCCCGAGGCGATCGCGACCCGCTGCTCCGGCTCGATGCCGAGCGCCACCAGGCCGGCCGCAAGACGGGTGACGTGCTCGCCGGTCTCGGCCCAGGTCAGCGAGTGCCAGACCTCGTCCTCGTCGGGGTAGCGGTAGGCCTCACGGTTGGCGGACTTCTCGACCCGGTCGTAGAACATCCGGGCCACGCTGCGGGCGCGATTCTCGATCACTTCGAGCTGTTCCGGAGTGGCGACGACTGGGCTCATGGGGGCATCCTCCGAGCAGATTTCACGGGGTTTGTGGTGTCGATCACCCTAACCCAACACTGGTTCTCACGTCTGGGTGCCTCCGGTGGAGAGCGCTGCGATGAAGGCCTCCTGGGGGACCTCCACTCTACCGACCATCTTCATGCGCTTCTTGCCCTCCTTCTGCTTCTCGAGCAGCTTGCGCTTGCGGCTGATGTCGCCGCCGTAGCACTTCGCCAGGACGTCCTTGCGGAGGGCGCGGATGTTCTCGCGGGCGATGATGCGCGCCCCGATGGCGGCCTGGATGGGCACCTCGAACTGCTGGCGCGGGATGAGCTCCTTGAGCCTGCCGGCGAGGGCGACGCCGTAGGCGTACGCGTTCTCGCGATGGACGATCGCGCTGAAGGCGTCGACGATCTCGCCCTGCAGCATGATGTCGACCTTGACCAGGTCGGCCTCCTGCTCGCCGCTCGGCTCGTAGTCGAGCGAGGCGTAGCCCTTCGTGCGGCTCTTGAGGGCGTCGAAGAAGTCGAACATGATCTCGCCCATCGGCAGCGTGTAGCGGATCTCGACCCGGTCCTCGGACAGGTAGTCCATGCCCTGCAGCTGGCCGCGCCGCGCCTGGCAGAGCTCCATGATCGCGCCGATGTACTCCGACGGGCTCAGCACCGTGGCCTTCACCATCGGCTCGAAGACCCTGGCGATCTTGCCGGTCGGGTACTCGCTGGGGTTGGTGACGACCACCTCGGTGCCGTCTTCCATGTCGACCCGGTAGATGACGTTCGGGGCGGTGCTGATCAGGTCGAGGTCGAACTCGCGCTCCAGCCGCTCGCGCACGATCTCCAGGTGCAGCAGGCCGAGGAAGCCGATCCGGTAGCCGAAGCCGAGGGCGCCGGACGACTCCGGCTCGTACGACAGCGCGGCGTCGTTGAGCTGCAGCTTGTCGAGGGCGTCGCGCAGACCCGGGTAGTCGTCGCCGTCGATCGGGTACAGGCCGGCGAACACCATCGGGTTGGGGTGGCGGTAGCCGCCAAGCGGCTCGGTGGCGCCGTGGACGCTGGACGTCACGGTGTCTCCGACCCGGCTCTGGCGGACCTCCTTGACGCCGGTGATCAGGTAGCCGACCTCGCCGACGCCGATCTTGTCGGCCTTGACCGGATCGGGAGAGATGACGCCGACCTCGAGCATCTCGTGGGTGGCACCCGTGGACATCATCTTGATGCGGTCGCGGTGGGTGAGCGAGCCGTCGACGACGCGCACGTACGTGACCACACCGCGGTACGTGTCATAGACGGAGTCGAAGATCAGTGCCCGCGGTGGTGCGTCGGCGTCGCCGGTTGGCGGGTCGACCTCGTCGACGATGGTGTTGAGCAACGTCTCCACGCCCTCGCCGGTCTTGGCGGAGACCCGCAGGACGTCGTCGGGGTCGCCGCCGAGGATGTGGGCGATCTCGGCGGCATACTTCTCCGGCTGGGCGCCCGGCAGGTCGATCTTGTTGAGCACCGGGATGACGTGAAGATCGGCCTCCATCGCGAGGTACAGGTTCGCGAGCGTCTGGGCCTCGATGCCCTGCGCGGCGTCGACCAGCAGCACGGCACCTTCGCACGCCTCCAGGCTGCGGCTGACCTCGTAGGTGAAGTCGACGTGGCCGGGGGTGTCGATCAGGTTCAGGATGTAGGTCTTGCCGTCCGCAGCCACGAAGGGGACGCGTACCGCCTGACTCTTGATGGTGATGCCGCGCTCGCGCTCGATGTCCATGCGATCGAGGTACTGCGCGCGCATCGCACGGCCTTCGACGACGCCGGTGTGCTGCAGCATCCGGTCGGCGAGCGTCGACTTCCCGTGGTCGATGTGCGCGATGATGCAGAAGTTGCGCAGGATCTGGGGATCGGTCGCACCGGGCTGGGGGGCATCGGCGGCGGGGTGCTTGGGCATCGTCCGTCCATTGTTTCATCGAGCCGGAACGGTACGGATTTGGGAGGCCATGGCCGCCGCTGGTATCGTGAGCGGTCGCGTGCCCAGAGAACGACGGAGTCACGCTCGATCTCTCGCAACATCACCCACCAGCGGAAAAGACAGGTCAGACACGTGGCGAACATCAAGTCGCAGATCAAGCGCATCCGCCAGAACGACGCGGCTCGCGACCGCAACAAGGCCGTGCGCTCTGCACTGAAGACGGCCGTCCGCCGCTTCCACGAGGCCGCCGACGCCGGCAAGAAGGACGACGCCAAGGCGCTCGCCGTCGACGCGGGCCAGAAGCTCGACAAGGCCGCCTCCAAGGGCGTCATCCACAAGAACCAGGCCGCCAACCGCAAGTCGGCCATCGCCAAGAAGGCCGCCTCGCTCTGAGCGCGAGCTGTTGAGACGCCCCGGGTCATCCCGGGGCGTTTTTCACGTCCTGCGTGCGGCCGCCACCTGCAGCACCATGCGTTCGACGGCGTACGACGCGTCGGCCTCGCCGGTCTTGACGTCCGTGTCTGCATGGGCGACGGCAACGAGCGCTGTGGCGAGGGACGACGGGTCCCATCCGCGAAGCTGCCGTCGCAGGATGCGGATCTTGAATGGCGGCGCCCCGATGTGCCGGGCCAGCTCGGCCTCGGACAGCCCACTCGGGGCGTCGGCCAGCTTGGCGAGCGAGCGCAGGCCGCTCGCGAACGCACTGGTGATGAGCACCGGCGCGACTCGCGCGGCCTCGGCCCACCGGGCCTGCTCGAGCGCGACGTTGATGCGTCCGTCGATCGCCGCGTCGGCGATGTCGAACCCACGGACGTCCGCGCGGCCGCCGAAGTAGCGGCGCACCACCTCGGCAGTGATCGCTTCTCCCTTTCCGGTCGTTGCGGCGAGCTGGTCGGCCGCACCGGCCAGTGATCGCAGATCCTGACCGACCGAGGCGACGAGCAGTGCGGCGGCCTCCTCGTCGACGGTCGCCCCGAGGTCGCGCAGCTCCGTGCGGACCCACGCCACGAACTCGCGCTCGTACTTGGGCGCCTCGACCTTGACCTCCGTGACGCTCGACTGCCCGCGCAGCTGGTCGAGCAGCTTCTTGCCCTTCTGGCCTCCGTTGTGGACGAGCACGACAGCGACGTCGGGTGACGGCGACGCGGCGTACGCAGTCAGCTCGTCCTGCGCAGCTTCAGGGAGGTTCTCGAGCTCGGTGAGCACGAGGGCGCTGGAGCTGCTGAACAGCGATGGGCTGATGAGCCCGGCGAGCTCCCCCGGGGCGAGACCTCCCGCGACCGCGTTGGCGACCTCGCACTCCGGCTGCTCCTCGGTGACGGCCGCGATGGCGCGCGCCCGCGTGCGGTCGGCCAGGAACTCCGCGTTCCCGCTGATGAGCAGGATCTTCCCGAACGCCGTCACAAGATCAGACTAGTGGCGGGTCACGACGGACAGGCGACCGTCACGGATCACCACGGCGATGTCTCCGTCGGTGTCGGTGCGCCACCACTCGACGTGGTGGTCGCGCAGGAGACGCAGCGCAGCTGCTGCTGGGTGCCCGTAGTCGTTGTCCTGCCCGGCACTGATGGTGGCGACCCGGGCGCCCACCGCCGCGAAGAACCGATCGGACTGCCGGCCGCTGCCGTGGTGCGGCACCTTGATGACGTCGGCGGCGACGTCGGGGTGCAGCCGCAACAGGGCCTCCTGGGCGTCCGGCTCCACGTCGCCGGTGAGCAGCAGCCGGAGCGGATGATCGCCGGTCATCGTCACGCGCAGCACCAGGCTCGCGTTGTTCATGGCCGACCCGTCGGACTCTGCCGGCGCGGCATGAGCGGCCGTCGGCCAGAGGACCTCGACCGAGAGCTGTCCCGCGATGAAGCTCTGCCCGGCCCGACCCGACGGGCTCGGCCTCAGCGCGCGGGGCGCCCGTCGGCCCGACCAGGACGGTGCCGACGTCCCGTCCCGCGGTGGCACCGGACCATCCACCCGCGTGGTCGGCATGCGCGTGGGTGATCGCGACGACCGTCAGCTGATCGACGCGGAGCCGGTCGAGGCAGCGGTCGACCGCGACCGGCTCGGGTCCGACGTCGACGAGCATCGCCGACCCGTCGCCCGTGGCGACGACCGTCGCATCGCCCTGTCCCACGTCGCACGTCACCATCACCCAGCCGTCCGGCGGCCAACCCACCTGCGGCGGCCGCCACATGCCGAGGCCGACGCCAAGCGCGATGCCGACGACCACCGCTGGATGCCGGGCGAGACGCCACATCGTCACGAACACGAGCGGGACGAGGACGATCAACAGCCACCACGGCGCCCGCCACGCAAGCGAGGCGCCGGCCAGCGAGGACGAGAGGTGGCTGATCGCGAGGATCACGCCGACGCACCACCCCGCAACGGTGCCTGGGACCCGCGCGACCGGTGTGCTGACCAGGTCGAGTAGCCCGCCGGCGAGGCCCGCCACCGTCGCAGGCGCGACCAGCGGTCCGGCCAGGACGTTCGCGAAGACCGCCACCAGCGACACTTCGCCCGAGATGGCCGCGATCGCCGGCGTGCAGGCGAGCTGGGCGGCGATCGGCACTGCGACGGCGAGCGCGCACCACCGCGGCATCCAGCGCTCCAGCCGACGCGCGAGCGGCGGCGCGGCGAGCAGGATCCCGGCCGTCGCACACACCGACAGCACGAATCCGAGGGAGCGAGACAGCCACGGGTCGATGAACAGCAGCGCCACGATCGCCACCGACAGCGTCCGGAGGCCGCCTCGGCTGCCGAGGCCGAGCGCGGCGAGGCCGACGACCCCCATCGCGGCTGCCCGGACCACGCTCGGGTCGGGTCGGGCCAGCAGCACGAACCCGGCCACGGACACCAGGCCGAGCACGACGAGGGCGCGACGCGGCGCGCCCAGCGACCGTGCCAGCAGCAGCACCACCGCCAGGACGATCGTGAGGTTCGTGCCCGAGACGGCGAGCAGGTGGGTGAGACCACTGCGTCGGAACTCCTCCTGCACTTCGTCGGAGATGCGCTGGTCGTCGCCGTCGACGAGCGCAGGGACGAGAGCTGACTGGTCGCGTCCGGTGTGGGCGACCGCGTGCCGAACGCCCAACCGCACACGCTCCGACGCCTCCCACCACCACGCCGCCGGACGGGTCGGCGAACGACGCACGACGTCGATCGTCGCCACCTCGCTGGTGGTGTCGGACGGGGCGAGCCGGCCGACCATGGTGAGTCGCCGGCCGACGACGAGGTCGTCGGTCGGGCCGTCGACGAACGCGGTCGCGAGGTCGCGGGTGGCGACAGTGGAGCCTTTGACGGAGGCACGCAGCACGCGGACGCCGACGACGCCGGCGTCCTGGCCGAACCGTGAGAAGACCCGAGCATCATGACTCACCTCGACGTCGAGCGTCGCCAGCCGATGCTGCTGGACCATGTCGTCGAGCGGCGAGTGCTGCGTCTGCCCGAGACGCCACGCACAGGACGCCGCCACGGCAGCCACGCAGATGGCGACAAGGGCGAGCGACCGAGTCCGTGGCCGCCCGACCGCCGTGCCGGCGACCAGCACTGCCACGATCGCAACGAGCAGCGCCGGGACGGAGCTGCCACCCACCACGACGGCGCAGACGCCCCACGTGACGAGCGCCGGGAGGGCCAGCCGGAAGTCGTGTGCGGTCAGGGGGTCACCTGGTCGCGGATGTCCGCGAGGGTGGCTTCACCGATGCCCTTCACGTCGAGGAGGTCGTCGACGGAGGCGAACGGCCCGTGCTCGGTCCGGTGGTCGAGGATCGATTGGGCCGTGACCGGGCCGATGCCGGGAAGGGTGTCGAGCTGCTCGAGCGTGGCGGTGGCCAGGCTGATGCGTGCGCCGGGTGTCGACGTCTCGCCGGTGGCAGAACCACTCGCGACAGGCTCGACGCCAACGAGGATCTGCTCACCATCAGTGAGGAGGCGAGCCATGTTGAGCGTGGACGCGTCGACCTTGCCACGCAGACCCCCGGCTTCCGCGACGGCGTCGTGCACTCGGGAACCGGCCGGAAGCGTGACGATGCCCGGGCGCTTCACCTTTCCCGCGACGTCGATGACGAGCTCGCCGGCCGGGGACGCCGAGGCCGACGGGGACGCTTCGGCGGAGAGCGAGATCGGGTCGGGCGACGACGTGCGCGGACGCTCCGACAGCAGCCACCAGGTGAGCAGCACCCCGGCCGCCACGGCGATGGTGACCAGAACGCGCACATGGGCGGCGTCGATGCGCCGCGACGCGACCGCCGGGGCGTCGTCGGCCTTCTCGTGCGGGATCTCCGCCTCGAAGGATGCGGCGAGCTGGGCGAGCCGGCGCCGCGCCACCTCGGCGCGGGTCTCGCCGGTGTCGAAGGGCTGCGGAGCTCTCACACCGCGACGCTAGGTACTGCAGGCATCGCGATGGCCCCTCTTGTCGACCCCTGTGGACGGGCCAAGCAGCCGCGCGGCCAGTGGACGCACGGGCTACTCCCGCGGCGTGACGCTGACCGCGACCATGCCCGGTCCGACGTGGGCGCCGATCGCGGCGCCCACCTCGTCGACGTCGAGGGCATCGCGCCCCAACGACGTGGCCAGACGTTGTGCGACCGCGTCGGCAGTCGACTCGTTGGCCAGGTGCTGGACGCCGATGTCGAAGCCGTCGGAGCACGCCTCGCACGCCTCCACCGCGAGAGCCTCGAGCCGCGACAACGCCTTGGCCGTGGTGCGGACGCGCTCCAGCGGCACCACGAGTCCGTCGCGCAGGGTGAGCAGTGGCTTGACCGCCAACGCCGACCCGATCAGTGCGGCGGCCGCCCCCACGCGTCCGCCGCGCTTCAAGTACTCCAGCGTGTCGACGTAGAGCATCGTCGTGGACGACTCGCCAGCGATCTGTGCGGCCTCGGCGACGGCGAGCGCGTCGCCGCCGGAGTCGCGGACCCGCGCCGCCCGGCCGGCGGCGAACCCGGTGGCGATGCCGACTTGCTGCGAGTCGACGCAGGTGACCGGAATGGATGCCTGCTTGGACGCAAGCACCGCCGAGTCGAGCGTGCCCGACATCTTGGCGCTCAGGTGCACCGAGACGACGGCCGTTGCGCCCTCGGCGGCGAGCCGCTCGTACACGGCGAGGAAGTCGTCGGGTGTGGGGCGCGAGGTGTTGACCGGCACGAAGCCGGCCAGCGCCTCGGCGATCATCCCGGACGTCACGTTCTCGCCCTCGGTGTAGACGTCGGCGCCGATGACGACCTGCAACGGCACCACCGTGATGCGCTCGCGGGCCGCGTCGTCCGGACTCAATGACGCTGTGGAGTCCGTGACGATCGCAACGGTCATAGGTCGCACCCTAGACGACGACGTTGACCAGGCCGGGCGCCCTGACGATCACGCGCCGCACCTCGCGGCCGTCGATCGCCCGTTGCACGTTCTGCTCGGCCAGCGCGAGCTCCGTGAGCTCGTCGTCGGTGGCCGACGGCGACACCTCGAGCTTCGCGCGCACCTTGCCCTGCACCTGCACGACGCAGGTGACGGAGTCCTCGACGAGCAGGGCTGGGTCTGCCACCGGGAACGCCTCGTACGCCAGCATCTCGGTGTGCCCCAGTCGCGACCACAGCTCCTCGGCCAGGTGCGGGGCGAACGGCGCCAGCATCAGCACCAGCGGCTCGATGACGGAACGCGGGTAGGTTCCGGCCTTCGTGACGAGGTTCGTGAGCTCGATCAGCTTGGCGATGGCCGTGTTGAACCGCAGGGCATCCATGTCGCGGTGGACGCCGTCGATGGTCCGGTGCAGCGCGCGGCTGAGGGCGAGGTCCGGCTCCGCGTCGCCGACGACGACCTCGCCGGAATCCTCATCGACCACCAGCCGCCACACGCGCTGCAGGAAGCGCTGCGACCCGACGACGGCGCGGGTCTCCCAGGGACGCGACATGTCGAGCGGGCCCATCGACATCTCGTAGACGCGGAACGTGTCGGCGCCGAATGCCTCGTACATGTCGTCGGGCGTGACGATGTTCTTGAGGCTCTTGCCCATCTTCCCGTACTCGCGCGTGACGGGTTCGCCTTGCCAGGTGAACGTGCCGTCCTGGGACTCGACGACCTCCTCCGCCGGCACGTAGGAGCCGCGCGCATTGGTGTACGCGTAGGCCTGGATGTAGCCCTGGTTGAACAACCGGTGGAACGGCTCCTCGCTGGAGACGTGGCCGAGGTCGAACAGCACCTTGTGCCAGAACCGGACGTACAGCAGGTGCAGCACCATGTGCTCCACGCCGCCGATGTAGAAGTCGACGCCGCCCGGGTCGTCGGGTCGCCGCGACGGCTGAGGTCCCATCCAGTACCGCTCGTTCGCGGGATCGGCCACTCGCTCGGTGTTGTGCGGGTCGGTGTAGCGCAGCTCGTACCAGGACGAGCCGGCCCAGTTGGGCATGGTGCTCGTCTCGCGCCGGTACTGCTTCGGCCCGTCACCGAGGTCGAGCTCGACGTTCACCCACTCGGCCACGCGGCCCAGCGGCGGTTCCGGGGTGCTCATGGCGTCGTCGGGCTCGAACGTCCGCGGGGAGAAGTCCGGGACCTCCGGCAGGTCGACCGGCAGCATCTCGTCGGGCAGGGCGATCGGGTGGTCATCTTCGTCGAAGACGATCGGGAACGGCTCGCCCCAGTAGCGTTGCCGGCTGAACAGCCAGTCGCGCAGGCGGTACGTGGTGGTGGCGTGACCACTGCCCTGCTCCTCGAGCCACGCGTTGATCGCGGACTTGGCGTCCTCGACACCGAGGCCGTCGAGGCTCACGGACTCGTTGCTCGAGTTGATCGCCGGGCCTTCGCCGAGGTACGGGCCATCGCCTGGAACAGCGTCGTCGTAGCCGGCCGGCGGCTGGACGGTACGGACGATCGGGAGCCCGAACGCCTCGGCGAACTCCCAGTCGCGTTCGTCCTGCCCCGGCACCGCCATGATCGCGCCGGTGCCGTAGCCGGCGAGGACATAGTCGGCGACGAAGACAGGGATCTCCTCGTCGTTCACGGGGTTCACGGCGAACATGCCGGTGAACACGCCGGTCTTGTCGCGGTTCTCCTGGCGCTCGATGTCGGTCTTCGCGGCAGCCTGGGCGCGGTAGGCGGCGACGGCTTCGCCCGGCGTGGCGGCGTCGCCGGTCCAGCGTCGGTCGACGTCGTCGGGCCACGCGTCGGCCACGAGCTGATCGACGATCTCGGCCTCCGGAGAGACGACCATGTAGGTCGTGCCGAAGAGGGTGTCCGGCCGGGTCGTGAACACGTCGATGGTGACGTCGGAACCCACGACCGGGAAGGCGACCTCGGCTCCGTGCGAACGGCCGATCCAGTTGCGCTGCATGAGCTTGCCGGACGCGGGCCAGTCGACGCGGTCGAGGTCGTCGATGAGGCGGTCGGCGTACGCGGTGATCCGCAGCTTCCATTGCCGGAGGTTGCGCTTGAACACCGGGAAGTTGCCGCGTTCGCTGCGGCCCTCACCCGTGACCTCCTCGTTGGCCAGCACGGTGCCCAGCCCCGGGCACCAGTTGACCGGCGACTCGTCGACGTAGGCGAGCCGCTGCCGGTCGATCACCTCCGGATCGGCGGTGCCCAGATTCTCGATCAGCTCGGCGATCGGGCGGGCCCGCTTCTGCTCGGTGTCGTACCAGGAGTTGAACAGCTGCAGGAAGATCCATTGCGTCCAGCGGACGAAGTCCGGGTCGATGGTCGCGAACGAGCGGCGCGGGTCGTGCGCCAGCCCGAGCCGACGCAGCTGGCGCCGCATGGTCGTCATGTTCTCGAGGGTGGTCTCGCGCGGGTGGCGTCCGGTCTCGACAGCATAGATCTCGGCGGGCAGCCCGAACGCGTCGTAGCCGAGCGCGTGCAGCACGTTGGCGCCGGTCATGCGCTTGTAGCGGCCCGTGACGTCAGTGGCGATGTAGCCCAGTGGATGTCCCACGTGGAGGCCGGCACCAGAGGGGTACGGGAACATGTCCATGAGGAAGTACTTCTCCGGCGGCAGCTCGGCGCCGTCCTCCGCGAGGTCGCCGACGGGGTTCGGCGTCTCGAACGTGGCCTCGGAGTCCCACCGGTCCTGCCAGCGCTGCTCGATCTCGCCCGCGAGACCGCTGGTGTAGCGGTGAGCGGGGACGTCGTCGGTCGGGCTGTCGGGGCTGGTCACCGACCGAACTCTACTGTCCCCTCGTCCCACTAGGTTTGTGGCATGGACATGAAACTGGAGCTGATAGGTGTCCCGGTGAGCGACGTCGACCGGGCCAAGGAGTTCTACGTCGACAAGGTCGGGTTCGTCGAGGACCACGACCATGTGATCAGCGACGATCTGCGGTTCGTGCAGCTCACGCCGCCCGGATCGGCGTGCTCGATCACCATCGGAACCGGCATCACCCAGATGACGCCCGGCTCGCTCGACAACATGCAGATCGTGGTGTCGAATGCCGACGACATCCGCGCCGAGCTGGTCGGCCGGGGCGTCGAGGCCAGCGAGGTCGACGAGCAGCCGTGGGGCCGGTTCGTCTACTTCTCCGACCCCGACGGCAACGGGTGGGCGCTGCAGGAGCTGCCCGCGTGGAGCCAGGGCGCCGGCGGCGACGGGGTCAACCCGGACGGCTGAGGCCAGCGACCACGTCGAGCAGGCGCGTCTGCTCGTCAGGGGTGAGCGGGACGGCAAGCTCGTGCAGCAGCTGCTCGAGCTCACCCTCGCGAAGGTCGCGGTGCTCGGTCGGCTCTCCCGGTCGACGGAACGTCACCGCGTGGGCCGACACGGCGGTGTGCCGCCCGTCCTGGTGATCGGCACTGTGCTTGGTCAACATCAGACCGTGCTTGAAGTGCGTCTTCGGGTAGGTGCTCGTGAAGTGGTGCCCCATCGTCACGTCCACCGGGTGCACCGGCAGCTCGTCGGTCGTGTGCATCAGCTCCCAGGTGCCCTGACGCAGGCGGTGCAGCTCCCAGCCCGGTCCGGCCACGTCAGGATCGGCGCGCCGCACCTGGTGGGTCCAACCCCTGAAGTCGTCCTCGGCGCCGTCCTGCAACGGGATCGGCCGCAGCACACTCATGCCGAAGCCGGGATCCGCCAGCAGTCGCTCCCCGTCGAGTGACACCTCGACGACGCAGTGCGTCCGGGGTGACGCGGTCGGCGGACCGACGCGGCCGAGCCGGCGGCGCACGTCGTAGCCCAGGCGCTCGAGCACGGCCGCGAACAACGTGCCGTGCTCGAAGCAGTACCCACCCCGTCCCCGCGTGACGAACTTGGCCTGTATCGCCTCGAGCGTCACGCCGGGATGCGTGCCCAGCAGGACGTCGATGTTGTCGAAGGTGAACGTGCGCACGTGCGCCTCGTGCAGCTCGTCGAGGGCCTCCCGGCTCGGCTCGCGAGCCGCGACACCGACTCGCGTCAGGTAGGTCTCGAGGTCGAGGACGTCGATCTGCCAAGGATGGTCCGCCACACGCCCAGCCTGCCACGCGACGTACTCCCGCTGGAGTACGTCCACCTGCCGCCGACGTGGGACGACGCCACGAGGGCGCTCGCCTACCGTGATCAGGTGCCTCCCCCGTTCTACGGACCACCGCGTCGGTTCTGGCGCGTCGCTCCCGTCGCGCTGGCGTTCGTGCAAGTCGTCGGGACGTTCGGCGCCTCCCGGAACCAGCCCGAGGCGCGCGAGCCCGACATCATCGCCGTCCTGATCCTGCTGGCGGGCCCGGCGAGCCTGTATGCGCTGCGGCGGAGGCCCCGCAGCGTCCTGCTGTTCGTCACCGCGATCACCTCGCTGTACGTCCTCATGGACTACCCGTACGGGCCGGTCTTCGCATCGTTCGTCGGGGCAGCGGTCGTGAACGTCGCGCGAAGCCGACGCATCGAGGCCTGGAGCGCTGTCGCCGTGCTGGTGCTGGTCGCCCTGGTGGGCCGCTCGGTCCTGCACGACGGTTGGTCGTGGGGGTTCTTGGCGGGAGTGGTGGCCTGGAGCCTGCTGGTGCTGGCCGCCGGCGAGCTCGTCCGGCTGAACCGGGCCCGGATGATCGAGTATCGGCGGGCCCGGGCCGAGGAGAGGCGCCGCGAGGCCGGCGAAGAGCGCCTGCGCATCGCCCGCGAGCTGCACGACGTCGTGGCCCACCACATGTCGCTCATCCACGTCCAGGCCGGCGTCGCCCTGCACCTCGTCGACCGGAAGCCCGAACAGGTCGAGACGGCGCTGGAGACCATCAAGGACGCCAGCAAGGAGGCGCTCACCGAGCTGCGTGCCCTCATCGGCGTTCTCCGCGCTGATGGGGAGCTGGCGCCCCGGGCTCCGGTGGCCCGGCTCGACGCGCTGGACGAGCTCGCCGATCGTGCCTCGCACGCCGGCGTCGCGACCACCGTCGAGCTGAGGGGTGACCTCGACGCGGTGCCGGCGGCGGTGGGCTCTGCCGCCTACCGGATCGCGCAGGAGGCGGTCACCAACGTCGTGCGGCACAGCGGAGCCTCCAGCGCCCGCATCACGATCACGGTCGGCACCGAGGATCTCGACGTCACCGTCTCCGACAACGGACGCGGTCCGGGCGACGTCGACGAAGATGCCGATGACGGTGGAACCGGACTGCGCGGCATGCGGGAGCGCGCGTCCGCGCTCGGTGGCAGCGTCGAGCTCGATGAAGCAGCCTGGCGGTGGGGCGCGCCTGCACGCCACACTGCCGTTGGGGGGTGTGTCATGACTCGGGTCGTGCTGGTTGACGATCAGGCGCTGCTCCGCGCCGGGTTCCGGGCGCTCATCGACGCCGAGGACGACCTCGAGGTCGTCGGCGAGGCCGGCGACGGGGCCGAGGCGATTGCGGTGGTGCGCGCGAGCAAGCCCGATGTCGTGCTCATGGACATCCGGATGCCCGGCGTCGACGGGCTGGAAGCCACGCGGCAGATCTCGGCCGACCCCAAGCTCGCGGAGACACGCATCATCATTCTCACCACGTTCGAGCTCGACGAGTACGTGTTCGAGGCGGTGCGGCACGGGGCCAGCGGTTTCCTGGTCAAGGACACCGAGCCGGTCGACCTCCTCGCCGGCATCCGAGCCGTGGCGGCCGGGGACGGGCTGCTGTCGCCCAGCGTCACCCGTCGGCTCATCGCCGAGTTCGCGACTCGCAGCAGGCCGTCGGCGCCCACTGACGTGCTGAACCCGCTCACCGAGCGGGAGCGCGAGATCGTGGCGCTGGTCGGTGAGGGCTTGAGCAACGACGAAATCGCCGAGCGCCTCGTGGTGAGTCCGGCCACGGCCAAGACGCACGTCAGCCGGGCGATGACGAAGCTGCACGCCCGCGACCGGGCACAGCTCGTGGTGCTCGCCTACGAGACCGGCCTCGTGCGCCCGGGATGGACGTCCTGACCCTTCGCTCCCCCACGGGCAGGCCCGCGGGAGGTACCCCCAGGCTCAGGGATCGAAGGGCGTACGCCCCCTGACGTAGGCCAGGTGTCTCCCGCTCGGGCGACGACCCAGAGGTCGTTTCCGACGAATCTGGAAGCACATTCCGATTCGCAAGGAGACTCACCATGAACACACTTATGACCATCGCCGCGCACGACCCCGGCCACTACGGCCCGGGTCCCTGGTGGCCGATCTTCCCGATCTTCTGGCTGGTGGCGATTCATCGCCGTCTTCCTGGCGTTCATCGGCACGATGCGCCGCCGCGCTGGCACGACCACGGCCCGTCTCGCAGGCCGGAGCCGACTCGCCGAGCGCTTCGCCTCCGGTGAGATCGACGAGGACGAGTACCGCGCCCGCCTGGCCGTCCTCGACGAGGGTCGTCAAGGCAGGCCCTGACTAGCTGTGCGTCAGGGAACAGAAGGACTCCACCGTCTGCGTGGGGCCGCAGACGATGAGCTCGTCGGACTTTGAGATCGACGTCTCCGGCCTCGCGTAGGTGAAGTCCTGGCCACGGCGCTTGACCCCGACAACGGTGACCCCGTACTTCGCCCTGAGTCCTGTCTCCTCCAGGGTGCGGTCCCAGGCGACTTCCGGAGCCCGCGTGCGGGCGATGGCGAAGCCGTCGTCGAACTCGATGTAGTCGATCATCGCGCCGGTGACCATGTGGGCGACCCGCTCTCCCATGGCCGACTCCGGCCGGATGACGTGATGCGCGCCGACCCGCTCGAGAATGCGGGCGTGCTTGGCGCTGATGGCCTTGGCCCACACCTCCCCGACGCCGAGCTCGACGACGCTGAGGACCGTGAGCACGCTGGCCTCGATGTCGGTGCCGATGCCGATGACGGCGCGGTCGAACTGCTCGGCACCGACCTGGCGAAGGGCCTCGGTGTCGGTGGCGTCGGCAGCCACCACGTGGGTGAAGTCGTCGGAGAACTTCTGGACGATCTCGGTGCGCTCGTCGACGGCGAGCACGTCGTGCCCCAGCCGGACCAGGGAACGGGCGACGGACGAGCCGAACCGACCGAGGCCGATCACCAGCACCGGTGCGTGGTTCCCGCCTGACTTAGCCAATGATCGGTTGCTCCTCGGGAAGGTGGTACCGCGTGGTGCGACGACGCAGGACGAACGCGGACGCCGCTGCAATGGTGCCCACTCTGCCGATGAACATCAAGACGGAGATGGTCATCTGCGCGTCGACGGGCAGCTGAGGCGTGATGCCGGTGCTCAGCCCGACCGTGCCGAAGGCCGAGGCGCACTCGAACAGCACCACGTCGAAGGCGAAGTCGGTCATGGACATCACGATGAACGTCGAGCCGATCACCAGCATCACCGCGATCAGGGCGATCGAGAGCGCGGTGCGAATGACGGCCGCGCTGATCGAGCGTCGCCCGATCGTCACGTCGGGGTCGCCGCGCAGCTCGGCCAGGATCACGAACCCCAGCAGCAGGAACGTCGTGATCTTGATGCCGCCGGCCGTGCTGGCACTGCCGCCGCCGATGAACATCAGCACCGTGGCGATGTTGAGGGACTCCGGCTTGACGCTGCCCCAGTCGAAGCTGTTGAGCCCGCCCGACCGAGTCATCGTGCTGGCCTCGACTCCCGACACGAGCTTGTCCGGCCAGGACAACGCCCCGATGGTCGCGCCGTTGCCCCACTCGTAGATGAGGAACAGCATCGCCGCGACGACGAACAGGAAGATGGAGCCCCAGACCGTGAGGCGGGTGTGGATCGTCCACTGGGACGGACGGCGCCACCCCTGGAACAGCTCCGCGAGCACTGGGAATCCCATCGCGCCGACGAAGACTCCCACCGAGAGCGCGAGGATCACGGTGGCGTCACCGGCATAGCGCACGATGCTGTCGGAGTTCAGCGAGAACCCGGCGTTGTTGAACGACATGACCGAGTCGAAGACCCCGTGCCACAGAGCTGTACCCCAGTCGGGGTGGTAGTCGACGCGGTACTTCACCGTGAGCACGGTGGCGATGATCGCCTGGAAGAAGAGCATGGTCACGGTGACGCGGCGAAACAGCGGGCGCACCTCGCCCAGGCTCACGACGTGCATGTCGGCCTGGGCGACGAGGCTCGTGCGGATGCCGAGCCGGCCCCCGATGAACAGCCCCAGCACGGTGGCGAGGGCGACGATCCCGAGGCCGCCGATCTCGGCGAGGATGAGGATGGCCGCCTGTCCCGCCGGCGTCCAGTACGTCGAGGTGTCGACGCTGGCCAGACCCGTCACGGTGACGGCGGACGTCGACGTGAAAATGGCGTCCGGCAGGCTGGCCGAGCCCTCGCCCGAGCGGGCGAACGGAAGCAGCAGCACCACGGTTCCGACGAAGATCAGGGCCAGGAAGCTCATCGGCAACAGCCGGACGGGATGCAGGATCGCCGTCGGCAGCTGCGGTCGGAGCATTCCTCGACGGTACTAGGGCTGGGCCGTCATCTGGGGCGCCGCGTCCGACGTGCCAGAATCAGGACGACCATGGCGAGCTTCACGTTCGGAGCCGGCAACGCCCGCAAGCTCCTCGGACTCCCGCTCTACGCGTGTTCCGCGCTCATCAGCCTCGTCGTCCCCCGTTCCGACCGGCTGTGGGTCTTCGGTTCGGGCATCGGCCTCGGTGAAGGCGCCCTCCCGCTCTTCCGCCTGGCAGAGGCACGGCTCGGCGACTCGACCCGCCTGGTGTGGCTCGCGCGGAGCGCCGCGGAGCTCGAGGAGGCCAGGGCGCTCGGCCTCGACACGATGCGCAAGGACGGCTGGCGCGGGTTCTGGACCACGCTGCGCGCCCGCGTCATCGTCGTCACGCACGGCTTCGGCGACGCGAACCGCTACGGCGTGCGCCGCGGCTTCGTCGTGCAGCTCTGGCACGGGCTGCCGTTCAAGCACCTGCACCTCGACTCGCCGTCGACGTACTCGGTCTCGTTCCTGCCCGACATCGGCATCGTGCGACGGCTGCTGGCGATCGGCTACCGCAGCGCCGGCCGCGGGCTGTCGCTGTTCCCAGTGGCCTCGGAGCGCGTGAAGCCCAGCATCGTGAGCGGGTTCGGGGTCGATCCCGAGAACGTCGTCGTCACCGGCGACCCGCGCGACGACGTGTTGCTCGCCGGCGACGAGCCCACGCGTCGCGCCGACGCACGCTCGCGGCTCGACCGGGCCGTTACGGACTTGCCGGCGTCGGCCCGCGTCGTCCTGCTCGCGCCCACGTGGCGCGACGGCGGCGCCGACCCGACCGTTCCCACGGCATCGGAGTGGGACGCGATCGCGGCTTGGCTCGAGCAGCACGACGCAGTGCTGCTGGTCCGCACGCATCCGCTCGGACGCGGCTCCTACGCCGCCGGCCCCGCACGATCGGAGCGCATCCGGTTGCTCGGGGCCGACCTCATGCGCGACGTCAACCCGGTGCTGTGGGCCGTCGACGCAGTGATCACCGACTACTCCTCGATCGTCTTCGACTTCGCCCTCGTCGGGCGTCCGGTCGTGTTCTACGCGCCCGACCTCGCCGACTACGCCTCGATGCGCGGTTACTACCTGCCGTTCGAGGAGTTCACCGGCGGCCGGGCCGTCACGACATGGGCCGATGCATTGGAACGCCTCGGCGAGGCTCTCGCCGAGGACGCGAACGGGCCGGCCCACCGCCACGCACGGCACCTCCGCGAGGAGTTCTTCGACGTCCTCGACGGGCGGGCCGGCCTCCGAGTGCTCGACGAGATCCTCACCGGGATCGGCCTGCCGGGCGGGGCCGACACCTCGACGACCGCGATCAGCCGGCCGAAGGTCACCGAGGTCTCCTACGACCCCGATGCCGCTGCGCTCTCCATCGACGGACCGGAGGGGGCCGCCCTGGTCGGCCGCCGGGCCCGGGTCGAGGGGGCGGCAGGGTCATTCGACCTGCTCGGCTCCCGGTGGGGGTTCGAGCCGCTGGCCCTGCCGAGCGACACCTACCGCCTGGTTCTGGCCGACGGCTCGACACGGGTCGACGTCACCTCGGAGTCGCTCGAGATCAGCCACGACCTCTTCCGTGCTGAAGTGCGCGCGCATGCCGGCGGACTCGTCGTCGACGTCGGCGCTCCCCTCGAGGACGACGAGCGCGGCCCCGAGGCGCAGGAGGCGCTCGAGCGCGCCTATCGCCGCAGCAGCCCGAAGGTGGAGGACGCCGTCTTCCTCGAGAGCTACCGCGGACGCGCCGCGGCCTGCAACCCGCGCGGCATCGAGCGAGCCTTGGCCGAGCTGCGGCCGTCCACGCGTCGCTACTGGAGCGTCGTCGACGGGTCTGTGCCGGTTCCAGAAGGGTCGGTGCGCCTGATCGAGGGCAGCCGGGAGTGGTGGCGCGTTCGCGGGTCCGCCCGCGTCCTGGTCGTCAACGACTGGCTGCGCAAGCGATTCCGCCAGCGCCGCCACCAACACGTCCTGCAGACATGGCACGGCTCGACACTCAAGCGGCTGGCCCGCGACCGTCCGGACGTCGGCCTGCGCACGCGCATCGCAGCCACGCGCGAGGGTCGTCGATGGGACGCTCTGCTCGCCCAGAACGACTTCAGTGCTGAGCACATGGCCTCGGCCTATGCGTTCCGCGGCCCCGTGTGGGTCGAGGGATACCCACGCAACGACATCCTCAGCCGGTCAGAGCTGGGTGCCGACATCCGCAGCCGGCTCGGGCTGGACGATGCGCGCCGCGTCGTGCTCTACGCCCCCACCTGGCGCGAGGACCGGACGTCGATGGTCGACCACCTCGACGTCGCCGCATTCGCCCGAGCGCTGGGACCCGACCACGTGCTCCTCGTGCGCGGCCACAGCAGCACGTGGGAGCACGGACAGGACCACGCCGCGCCCGGCCTGATCGACGTCACCGGGTACCCGGACGTCTCCGACCTGCTGCTGGTGACCGACGTGCTGGTCACCGACTACTCCTCGGTGATGTTCGACTGGGTGTCCACCGGTCGGCCGGTCGTCTTCTTCGTCCCCGACCTGCCGCGCTACCGCGGCGAGCTGCGCGGCTTCTACACCGACCTGCTGAGCGAGGCCCCCGGCCCGGTCGTCGAGACCACCGACGACCTGCTGGTGGCCGTCGTCCACGCCGAGGAGCACCGGGACGAGCACGCCGACGGGCTGCGCAACTGGCAGAAGCGCTTCACCGCGCACGACGACGGGAACGCCGGTCGGCGGGTCGTGCAGAGGATGATCGACGCCGGCTGGTTCGACTAGAAAGCAACCCCGCGGAGGTTGCTGGCCGATATCCTCACGGAGTGATCGAGGAGACGAGGTCATCGGCGGTGCTCGACGTCGCGACCATCCTGGCCGAGACCGACTTGTCGCTGCGCAACCTGTACATCACCGACCGTTACCACACGCTCTCCGACCGGCTCCGCGACGCGGTATCCGCCGACGACGCCAACTGGTCGACCTTCGCCACCTGGGCCTCGAAGACGGTGGGCCAGACGGTTCGCGGCGAGGACGTCCCGGCGGTGGTCCGGGACGTGATCGACGCCGCGGACGATCTTCTGCAGCTGCTCGAGCACGTCAACCGGATGCTCCCCCTGGTGCCCGACGTCACCCCCGAGCAGCTGCTGGCCCCGATGTACGCCACCCTTCGCGACACCTCCGAGCACGTCTCCGCGGGGAACTTGAAGGTTTTCGCCGAGCTGGCACCGCAGTTCGAGGCCTTCGCCGACGCGTTCGGACGTGACACGACATACGACGACTCGGCACTCGCGCGGTTCGTGTCCGGCCTGGCACCCGGCCCTGTCGACGAGGGCGGCCAGGAGCTGCTCAAGGACGCGTTCACCGCCTACTACCGCGCCCGTCACACCAAGGACCCGCATGCCCGGGCCCGTCTGGTGCTGCTGGGCAACTGTCAGATCGGGCTGCACGAGCAGATGCGGCTGCAGCCTCAGATCGCCGCGGCGATGAACACTCCCGTCGCGGAACTGGTCGTCGAGTCCACTCGGGACACCATGCGCCGGCTGCTCCCCGAGTGGATCGAGGACGAGGTGGAGCAGGCGTTCGCGACCCCGTTGCAGCGCCTCGGGGGAGCGGTCGAGCCGCTGTGGCGGCGGGTGGTCACCCGATTCCTGATGGAGCTGGCCCAGCCCGGAGGGATCGGGCTGCGGTTGGGCGAGGACCAGCCCCTCATGCCGGTGCCGGAAGCGCTGCAGCTGGTCGACGACCCCGAGGCGCTCGGCATCTTCTGGACGACCTACGACCTCCCCTCCGCACGGACCCGCGCCCTCGACTGGGCCTCCCTCCCGGACCGGATGAACTACATCATCAACCTGTTCCGCGCTCGGCAACGGGACGCGGACCTCTTCACGCCGCCGTTCACCCAGCTCCAGCTGGACGACCTCAACCAGCGGCGGATGCCGATCGGCAGGCTCTGACTGCCCCAGGTCAGGCGTCGTGTCGGGAGGTGTCGACCGAGTCGCCGCCGCCGCGGGTCGAGCCGACGATGAAGCCGGCGCCCCAGCAGATGTGCATCGTCGCCAGCACGACGACGTAGCGGAGCCGGTCGAGCAGTGAGCCCGTTGCGGTGACGGCAGCGCCGAGGAGCACGGCGACGTAGGCCAGCGGTCCGAGGTACACGAACGACGCGACCCAGCCCACGATGCCGCTCAGCACGCCGGTGACCTGCAGCAACGCGACGATGAGCGCCACGACGAAGTTGGCGACGAGCACCGGCGGGGCGAAGAAGCGCAGCGGGTTCTTGGCACCGAGCCGGCGGGCAAGCTCGCCACGCCAGATGCCGGTGGAGAGGAACTGCCGGGCGAGCTTGTTCCAGGTGTCCCGGGGCCAGTAAGTGACCCGCAGGCTCGGGTCCAGCCACACCAGGTGTCCGGCCTTCCGTAGCCGGAAGTTCATCTCCCAGTCCTCGCCCCGACGGACCGATTCGTCGAAGCCGCCGATCCCGCGAACGGCGTCCACCTGCATGATGCCGAGGTACGCCGACTCCGCCGGACCGGGCTGAGCATGCACGTGGTGGTACGACGCACCGCCCAGCCCGAGTCTGCTGTTGTAGGCCCGCGCCACCGCCGCCTGAAAGCCCGGCCGCCCCGTCGCCACCATGATCCCGCCGAGGTTGGCGGCACCCACGTCAGCGAGCTCGGCCACCCCGCGCTTGGTGTAGCCCGGCTCGAGCTGGGTGTGGGCGTCGACCCGGATGACCACCGGGTGGCGGGCCGCCGCGATCGCGCGGTTGAGGCCGATCGGGATGTGCATGCCGGGGTTGTCGACGACCGTGATCCGCTCGTCGCCTGCCGCCATCCGGTGCACGAGCTCGTCGGTGCCGTCGGTGGACGGGGCGAGTGCCAGGACGAGCTCAACCGGTCCGTCGTAGTCCTGGCTGAGGATGCTCGAGACGGCTGCTTCGACGTAATGGATCTCGTTGTAGACCGGCATGACGTACGAGACGCCGGAACGAGCTTCCGGCGTCGATTCCATCCGTTCTAGGTTATAGGCCGTTCAGATGATCAGCCGTGACCAGCGTCCCAGTCGGCAGCGAGGGCCCGGACGACGGCCAGATCGTCCGGGTGAGTGACCTTCACGGTGCGCCGGTCACCATCGACCCAGGCGACCTTCTGCTCGGGGAAGGCCCGGAGCACAGCGGTGACGTCGTCGGTCGACGGCGGCGTGCCCGCGAGCCGGGCCCAGGCGTCGGCGAGCAGTTCGCGACGAAAGCCCTGCGGCGTCTGATGGAGACGCACACGGTCGCGGTCGGGCATCGAGTCGACCCGCTCCCCCGTCTCGTCCAGGACGACCACAGTGTCGGCGGCCGGCACGACGGTCGCCACCACGTCGGCGACCTCCAGCGCGTCGAGGCAGCGCTCGACGGTGGCCCGCGGCAGGAGCGGGCGGGCGGCGTCGTGCACGAGGACGTGGGTCACCGACGGATCGAGACCGTCGAGGGCGCGGATCGTCGAGGCGGCGCGGGTGGCCCCGCCGAGCACGAAGCCGGTGATCTTCTCGCCGTCCAGAAGCGTGCGCGTCGCCAGCTCGTGCTCTGCCGACGTGACGACCCACACCTCGGCGATCCGGTCGACGTCGACGAACGCGCGCACCGCATGCTGCAGCACCGTGGAGTCACCCAGCTCCTCGAACTGCTTCGGCCGACCGCCGAATCGCTGCGAAGTACCTGCCGCGAGAACGACTGTTGCGACCCGCATGAACGCCCTCACTTTGTAGACTTCGCTCGACCCTACTGGAGCCGAAACCGAGAATCCCCTTGTCCAACAAGCGTCCGCCGGGCCGCCGCATTCGAGAGTCCACGGCGAATCCACGGGCCCGGCGACGTCGCCGGGCCGCCCGTCGTCGCGGCCTCTCCCGGCTGCTGGTCGCGGGCGTGCTCGCCGGAACGGTCGCCGTCGCCGGCCTCGTCGTGCTCGCACCCAAGGTCGTCACCGGCGGCGAGCCGAGCCTGGCAACGCCCACACCGCCGCGGGTCAGTGAGACCGCCGGCACCATGCTGCGCGTGAGCTGGCGGCCGGTGCTGTTCTCCGACGTCTACGACCTCACCATCACCCACGACACCAAGACTGAGACGATGCGCGTCGAGGGCACCGAGGTGCAAGTACCGAACCTGTCGCACGCCACGGACTACGCGGTGAAGGTCCGGGCAATCAGGCAGCTCAAGGGCGACGACCCAGTGCGCAGCAAGCCGTCCCGCGCGACACCCACCCGCACCGCCGACACCGACCGACCGGCGTTGCTCGTCCCGTCGAATCCCGAGGTCGAGACCGCCGGCAACACGTCTCTCGACATCACGTGGGACCCGGTCGACACCGCCACTCGCTACAAGCTGCAGCTCGATTCCGACGACTCCTTCAACGATCCACGCCGTCTCACCACCGATGGCAACTCCGCCACGTTCAAGGGCCTCGACGCCGCCACGCCGTTCGTCGTGCGGGTCCGCGCCCTGGGCGAGAACGGGTTCAAGAGCGCGTGGACGGAAACCATCCAGACCGCGACGATCCAACCCGACGACCCCCAGCCGCTGACGGTCGGCACGTACAACGTCCGGTGCGACAAGTGTGGCAATCCGCCGTGGGTCCAGCGGCGCGCTGCGATCGCCGGCTCGATCGCGTCCCACGGCCTCGACGTCGTCGGCCTGCAGGAGGCCCAGCAGTCGAGTCCGCGTGGCGTCGGCATCAGCCAGTTCCACGACCTCTTGCGGCAGCTCGCCGTCAGGGAGGGTGGCTGGAAGATCACCGACGAACGGATCAACGGCACGCTCGGCGTCCGCATCATCTACAACACCCGGGCGGTGCGCCTCGTGAAGGCCGGCGCGACGCGCTACTCCAACCAGCTCAGCGGCGCCGAGTTCCGTCAGCGGTTCTACACCTGGGCCATCTTCAAGCAACGGTCGTCCGGCAAGGACTTCCTGTTCGTGAACACCCACCTCGAACCACGCTCCGTGGCAGTCCGGCTCTCGCAGGCGCGCCAGCTGGCCGCCGACGCGGCGCGCCTGCGTCAGAACTTGCCGGCGTTCGTCGTGGGCGACCTCAACGCCTCGCAGTACTCCGTGTACGGCGCGCACCAGGCGCTCACAGGTGCCGGCTTCGTCGATCCGCTCGGCGTGCTGCCGTCGTCGCACACGCCATCGAAGGACGCCACCGTCGAGAAGCGCATCAACACCCACCTCGACAGCTTCAACAACTTCGGGTCGCGGCCGGGCGGCAGCGTCGGTCATCCGCTGAACGGCACGTACATCGACTACATCTTCTCCACGCCGATGCGGGTCGTGGAGTACGAGAACGTGGTCGACCTCGACGCGTCCGGAAGCTTCCGCGGCGGGGCTCCGTCGGACCACAACATGCTGCGCGCCGTCGTCGGGCTGCCCTAGTCGGCGATCAGGCGTCCTCGCCGGTGCCCGCCTCGAGGTCGTAGCGCTCCACCAGCTCGCGCGTGCGCTGCTTGGGGTCGAACGCGAACAGCGCGTCCACCGCCCGTTCGGCCGCGTGTCCGTCGTCGGCGTGGTTGAACCGTGCGCACCAGGCCTCGTAGCGCTCGTCGTAGGTGGGCGCCCAGGTGTCGATCGACCCGAGCAGGTCGACGACCTCGTCGGGCGTGCGCACGACCGGCCCGGGCGAGATCTCCTCGAGGTCGAAGTAGACGCCGCGCACCTTCGGGTCGGTGTACTCGTCGAAGTCGGGCGTGAAGAAGATCATCGGCTGCCGCGTGACGCTGAAGTCGAACATCATCGAGGAGTAGTCGGTGATGAGCAGGTCGGAGGCCAGGTAGAGGTCGTTGATCTGTGGGTACGTGCTCACGTCGATGACGTTGTCGTGCCGCACGACCTCACCCAGATCGAGCGTGCGCACGTGTCCGCGCTGCAGGAACGTGAACCCCGGGCCGAGCCGATCCGACAGCTCGACGATGTCCAGCAGCTCGACCTCCTGGCCTTCCTCGCGCCAGGTGGGTGCATACATCACGGCGGTGCTGCCCTCCGGGATGCCGATCCGCTCGCGGATGTCGGCGACCCGCGACGGGTCGGGGTCGAGGAGCTCGTCGTTGCGGGGATAGCCCGACTCGACGACGCCCTCGTCGAAGTCGTAGGACTGCTTGATGATCGGCGTGGTGTCGGAGTTCTGGGAGATGAACATGTCCCAGTTGCTGCGCTCCAGCCGGGCCTTCTCGAGACCGATGCGACCGGTCTTCCGGTCGAGGCCGATCTTCTTGTACATGGAGCCGTGCCACGTCTGCAGCACCGTCTGGAATCCCCGCTTCACGAAGCGCGTGCGCAGCCACTCGTTCGTCACGATCCAGCGCGCGGTCTCGCGCACCTTCCACCACTGCTCCGATCCGACGATGAGCGGCGTCGAGCCCTCGGGCACCTCGATCGAGTAGTCGTCGACCGACCAGTAGCGGGGCAGGTCGGGGCGCCGGCGGGCGACCTCGCGATCCATGGCGCGGGGGTTGCAGGTGGCGTTGCGCCCGAAAAAGCTCTCGAAGAAGACCGCATCCAGGGCGGGAGGCCGTCCATGAGCGAACCGTTCGAACAAGATGGCTTGGTTGTAGGAGCCGTACTCGGACTCGTGACGCGGGCGGGTGACCCGGACCCGGAACTCGTCGCGCCGCGCCAGCTCGAGGCGGAGGCGGAGGTCTGGACGGGAGTCGACGATCGGCAGCCGGTCGATCAGCTCCTGGCTGACGAACGTGCTGAACGGCTCGCCATCGATCCGGCCCTCGAGGGAGTAGCCGGCTCGCATGGGGTGGAGCGGCGGCCCGCCCCACATGCTGATGCGCAACGGGACCCTGGCGGTGAATCTGCCGCCCTCGACGCTTTCGAGCGTGACGGGAAGGTCGAGTCGCGGAGCGGACATCACCAGCGAGAACGCGTCGGTGTCGCCGACGATCGTGCCGGTGAGCCGGAGGTACGGGGACTCCTCGTCGACGTACTCGACGTCGTCGAGCTCCACGAAGTGCGGCACGTCGACGACCTCGAGCGAGCGATCGGCGTCACCGCGCACCAGGAGGGTGCTGGCGGCGTCGGGGCGGTGTCCGACGGAGTCGTCGAGCAGCGTCAGCGGCCGACGAGCCCGTCCGGATCCGACGTACCCCGTCCAGGTCGGCGGGTACCGGTCGCCGAACTCCTCGTCGACGACGATGTTCCCCGGCGGCAGCGCACCCACCAGCCGGACGCCGTCGGCATCGCGCACCGCCGAGAGTGTGACGTCGTCCTGGCCCGCACCGGTGAGGACCGCCGACCCGACCTCGGCGCCGGCATCGAGACGCAGGCTGATCTCGCGTCCGCTCACGGCGACCTCACGCACGAGCACCCCCGGCTTGCGGGACACCACCAGCACGCCGCGTCGCTCGTGATACGTCGGGCCGACCAGGCGGTCGTCACCCAGCGGCCTCAGCCGCATGACGGCCGGAGAGCCGAAGGCGTAGATGCGGCGCAGCGGTCCCCAGGTGTGTCGGCCGCCGCCGGTGACGCCCACACGCACCTTCCACGTGCCCTGCTCGGGCAGGCTCGCCAGCGTCTCGGCGGAGAATCGGGCTTCGAACGCCATGTTCTGGTAGTTGAGCTCCGCGCGTGGCACCGCGCCGAGGACGTCCAGGTCCTCGATCGGCACCACCGCGGCCCGGATGCGCTGACGACTGAACCGGCGGTGCAGCCACACCTCGAACTCGGGTCGGTGGCCCTGGTCTGCGCCACGGACGAACGCCCAGCCGCGCAGCACGAGGTCGTCGCCGTCCCAGACGGCGCGGCGCAGGTTCGACATCCAGCCGAAGTGCAGGAACGGGAACCAACGGCCGAGCAGACGATACGTGGCCCGGACGAGCTGGAACAGCTGCCGGACGCGTGGGTTCGGTGAGAGACGGGCCCGGTTGGCGACCCGCCGCAGCAGGAGTTGGAGGTCCACGCCGCCTCAGCCGAACACGTGCGAGTCGGTGCGTGCGGACTCGAGCACGCGGGCCATCCACCGCGACTCCGAGGCACGCAGACGGAAGGTCTCGCGCTCCTCGCGCCGGATCATCGAGCCGAACTCGGCGATCTCGTAGCGCAGGCCGTCGCCGTCGAACTTGTAGTAGAACTTCTTGTTGTCCGACTGGTTCTCGAACCGCACCTCGAAGTACTCGGTCTTCCACCACGGGGCCGGCACGTAGATGTAGCCCCGCGTTCCCGCGATCACCAGGTCGCCCTCGGCCTTGACGCCGAGGCCGGTGCGCGCCGACGCCACCGCATGCGGGTAGCGGAAGTCGATTCGTGAGAAGAGCTCCACCTTGCTGGAGTCTGGCTTGTAGGACGTGGTGCGGACGTCTTCGGCGTCCTCGCCCAGAAGCTTGACCACGGCGAGCAGCGGGTAGCTGGCCAGCTCGGCGAGGCTGCCGCCCTCCTGAGCCGGGTCCAGTTCGCGGACGTCGCCGGTGGTGAGCTTGGTGAACGTCGCGTCGACGGAGCGGATGTCGCCGATCGACCCGCTCCTGGCGACTGCGACGAGCCGCTGGAATCCCGGCGAGAACGCCGTCTTGACGGCTTCGAGGAGCACGACATCGGCCTTCTCGGCCGCCTCCTGCAGCCGCACGCAGTCGGCCTCGGTGAGCGTCATGGGCTTCTCGCAGAGCACGTGCTTGCCGCGCTCGATGGCGGCGAGGGCGTACTCGACGTGAGTGCCGTGCGGGGTGGCGATGTAGACGGAGTCGACCTCGTCGAGCAGCTCTTCGAACGAGCCGGCGGCCAGCTCGAGGTCGTGGCGCTCGACGAAGTCCTTGACGTTGACCGGATCGCGTGACCAGGCCCCCTCGATGTCGATGCCACTCACGAAGTGCGCCTCGTCGACGAATCGGTTGGCGATGCGCCCGGTGCCGACGACGCCCAGCCGCATCATGGCCTTCTCGTTGCGCAGCTGCGTGCTGGAGATGCCCTTCGTGCGCTCGAGGTACACGACCTCGCAGTAGTCCTTCAGGTAGTCGAACTTGCCCAGCCAGTCGGACCCGATCGCGAAGATGTCGACGTGGTGCCGCTGGATGTCGTTGATCTTCTGGCCCTCGTACTCCTCGATGATCACCTCGTCGGCCAGTCCGCTTTCCTGGACGTTCTGGATGCGATCCATGAGGCTCTGCTGGACGTTCAGCTTGCCTCGGGCGTCGTCGAAGTTCTCGGTGGTGACGGCGACGATCAGGTGGTCGCCGAGGGCGCGGGCCCGTTCGAGGAGGCGTCGATGCCCGTCGTGGAACAGGTCGAATGTTCCGTACGTGATGACGCGCATGGGGCTCCTCGGGGCGAAAATGGTGCGACCTCAGGTTACCGAGGCGTCACCCGGAAACCGAATCAGCGTCGGTGGTGCTGCTGTGTAGCCTACTGGCGTGACATCAGCCGATTCCGCGCCCACGAAGCCCGCCATCGACGTCTCGGGGCTCGACCCCGACATCCGGGTCCAGGACGACCTGTTCCGCCACGTCAACGGGCCCTGGCTGCGCACCACTGACATCCCCGCCGACCGCGCCACCGCCGGCGCCTTCATGACCTTGTTCGACGAGGCGGAGAAGAAGGTCCGGTCGATCATCGAGGGCTGTCGCGACCATCCGGCCGACGATCCGGCACCTGGCGGGGGTGCCGGGCCCGGGGCGGCAGACAGCACAGAGCAACCCAAGATCGGCGACCTCTACGCCAGCTTCATGGACGAGGAGCGCATCGAGGCCCTGGGTGCGCAGCCGCTGGCCGACGAGCTCGGCCAGGTCGAGGCGATCACCGACCTCGCCTCGTTCGTGCGCACCCTCGGCACGCTCGAGCGAGTGGGCGTCGGCAGCGTCTTCGGACTGTTCATCGCCCCCGACCGCGGCCAGCCAGACCGCTACATCACCCATCTCTCCCAGGACGGGCTCGGCCTGCCCGACGAGTCGTACTACACCTCCGACGACTTCGCCCCGATTCGCGAGGCGTACGTCAGTCACGTCGCCACGATGCTGGAGCTCGCCGGCCTCGACGAGCCGGCCGAGCGCGCGCAGCGCGTGATGGACCTCGAGACGCGCATCGCTTCCCACCACTGGGACGTGGTGGCCTGCCGTGACACCCAGAAGACCTACAACCTCGTCGATGCCACCGAGCTTCAGGCGCTGGCACCCAGCTTCGACTTCACGGCTTGGTCCACGGCCGCCCGCATCCCCGCGCCCGCGGTGGCCGAGGTCGTCGTCGCCCAGCCATCCTTCTTGCAGGGCCTCGCCGAGCTGCTCGTCGAGGAGGAGCTGCCGGCGTGGCGTGACTGGCTGCGGTGGAACGTCGTGCACAGCGGCGCGCCCTACCTGTCGTCGGAGTTCGTCGACGCCAACTTCGAGTTCTACGGACGCACGCTCAGCGGCACCGACGAGCTGCGTCCGCGCTGGAAGCGTGGCGTCGGGTTCGTCGAGAGCGCCATGGGTGAGGCGGTCGGCAAGATCTACGTCCGCACCGAGTTCCCGCCCGCCGCCAAGGAGCGCATGAGCGAGCTCATCGACCACCTCATCGCGGCCTATCGCGAGAGCATCCGCACGCTGCCCTGGATGAGCGACGCCACCAAGGAGCGGGCGCTGGAGAAGCTCGACTCGTTCACCCCGAAGATCGGCCATCCCGACGAGTTCAAGGACTACTCCGCGCTGGAGACCGATCCCACCGACCTGCTCGGCAATGCCCGCCGGGCCCTCGCCGTCGCCATGGACCGTGAGCTGGCCAAGATCGGCTCCCCCATCGACCGCAACGAGTGGTACATGACCCCCCAGACGGTCAACGCGTACTACAACCCCACGATGAACGAGATCGTCTTCCCGGCGGCCATCCTCCAACCACCGTTCTTCCACCCGGAGGCCGACGACGCCGTCAACTACGGCGCGATCGGCGCCGTCATCGGCCACGAGATCGGCCACGGCTTCGACGACCAGGGCTCGCAGTACGACGGCACCGGGGCGATGGTCAACTGGTGGACCGATGAGGACCGAGCCGCGTTCGACGCCCTCACCGCCGTGCTCGTCGACCAGTACGACCACCTCTCCCCCGAGGACGGCGACGCCCACACGGTCAACGGATCGCTCACGATCGGCGAGAACATCGGCGATCTCGGCGGGCTCGGCATCGCGTACAAGTCGTTGCAGATCGCGCTCGACGGCGACCATCCCGAGCCGATCGACGGCCTCACGGCGGACCAGCGCTTCTTCTACTCGTGGGCCCAGGCCTGGCAGTCCAAGGTGCGTCCGGCCGAGACCGTCCGCCGCCTGACCATCGACCCGCACTCCCCGCCGGAGTTCCGCTGCAACCAGGTCGTCCGCAACATCGACGCCTTCTACGACGCCTTCGGCGTCAAGCCCGACGACATGCTGTGGCTCGAACCCGACCAACGCGTGACGATCTGGTAGTGGCCGGGGCGCGCTCCTTCGTCGCGCTCGGTCGCGGCTTCGCCGCTGCCCGGCCGTCGGGCTTCGCCCGACTTGTGGTGCCGTTCAAGCCCTTGCCAGAGCGATACCCTCTGGTGTGAGCACGACGGCGGAAAAGACACGCATCCAGCGTCGGATCGTCACGGTCCTGTCGGTCACTCAGGTCGTGGGTGGGCTCGGCAACGGCGCGGGCATCGCGATCAGCACGCTGATCGTCCGGGAGGTCTCCGGCTCCTCAGGGTGGGCCGGGATGGCGTTCGTCATGCTCACCCTCGGAGCTGCGGCCGTCACCGTGCCCCTCGCCAACGTGGCCGCACGTGCAGGGCGACGCCCGGCCCTGACGCTCGGCTGGGCGCTCGGCGCCGTTGGAGCGGTCGTCACAGTGCTCGGCTCCGAGCTTGTCTCGCTCCCGCTCGCGCTTCTCGGACTCACGCTCTTCGGTGCGGGCACGGCCGCGAACCTGCAGTCCCGGTTCGCGGCCGTCGATCGGGCCGACCCTTCGCAAGTCGGACGTGCGCTGTCACTCGTCGTGTGGTCCACCACCGTTGGCGCGGTCATCGGGCCGAACCTGACCGGGCCAGGTGCCACGGTCGCGCGTCAGGTCGGCGTGCCCGACCTCGCCGGCCCAGTGCTGTTCGCCATCGTCGCGTTCGCCCTGGCGGCCCTGATGACCTTCGTGTTCCTACGCCCCGACCCACTGGTGCGCTCGGAGGACGCCATTCCCCCACCCCGGGGCATCCGGGCCGCGCTGCCGCACGTGCGGGGCACCACGCTGGTTGCCGTCTACGCGATCGCCTCGTCCCACGCCGTGATGGTGTCGGTCATGGCACTGACACCAGTGCACATGGAGGACCACGGCTCGTCGTTGCAGATCATCGGCCTCACCATCAGCCTGCACATCGCCGGGATGTTCGCGTTGTCGCCGGTCATGGGCTGGATGAGCGACCGCTGGGGTGCTGCCCGCACCATTCTCCTCGGGCAGTGCACACTCATCGTGGCCGTGGCGGTAGCGGGCACCTCGGGCGACAGCGAACTCCAGATCACCATCGGCCTGACGCTGCTCGGCCTCGGCTGGTCGGCGTCGGTCATCGCCGGCGCCGCGATGCTCACCACGTCGGTCGAGGCATCGGCCCGGCCGGCGGTGCAGGGCCTCAGCGACCTGGCACTGAACATGGCCGGCGCGTTCGGCGGCCTGCTCGCGGGCCTGGTCGTCGCCTGGCAGGGCTACGGCACACTGACTGCCGCCGCAGGCGCCCTGACGCTACCCGTCATCGCCCTGGTGCTGTCCGGCCGGCGCGTCGCGCAGGTCATCGCGCCGGAGGAGCCCGCGCCCACGCTCCCGGACCCGACGATCGAGAGCCAGATACGCGCTCGTGTCAACGAGGACGGCGACGAAGGCGATCATCGATAGCGAGAACCACGGCAGTGCCATCAGCACCGCGATCGAGGCATGCAGCACGATCACGCCGGCGATCGCGACGCGGCGCGCCACCGGGTTGAACAGGGCGAACCCGAACCCGAGCTCGACGATGAGGACGACGTACGTCGCGACGCCGACGACGAGTCCGAAGTGCGTGAACAGGTCGTTGAGGAACGGGAACGGTCGGAACTCCTGCAGCTGCAAGGGGTAGTAGAGCGCGGTGCCGTGCTGCCACAGGTCTCCGCGCGCCTTGGCCATCCCGGCCGAGAAGTACACGACCACCAGCTGGAACACCAGCGCGGCGAGCGCGATGTTGTGAATGCCGTTGGTGAGCCACAGCGGGAGCAGCGGATCGCGGGCGCCGCGTCTCGCGCGACGACGAGCGGCGAGCGACCAGTACTCGTCCGTCTGCATGAACAGCAGGAGCACGAGGCCGATGCGGAGGATGTTGTCGCCTTGGTCACCCACCAGCGGTGCTCGCTCGATGATCGACACCTCGCCGATGAGCGTGAGCAGACCGACGAGCCTGGCCTGCCATCCGAGGGTCCACAGCAGCGCCAGGACGATGACCGCGAGATAGTAGAAGAGGAACGCCGTGCTGCCCAACTGGGCGACGAGCTCGGTCGGCCAGTAGTGGGGCGCCTCGTCGGCGCCGGCCTGGATCGGCTCGGCCCACACCGAGCCCGGGCCGAACAGGACGTCACGGGGCCGGATGTTGCTGACCAGCAGTCCCAGCACCGCGCAGCCGGACAGGATGCGGGCCGCGGCGGCACCGTGGAGGAGGCGTTTGTCCTCGATGAGCCAGTGCATGGCTCAGCCCCCGCCCTCTCGAGGAGCCGGCACGACGTAGTCGTCGAAGGCCGCCTGCGCACCGGCGCCACCGCGGAGAGCAGTCCGCCACCCCAGGGTGCGGTACGTGAACGGGACGTCGAGGAAATCGACCCGATGGCGTTTGGCGAAGGCGGGAACGCGACGATGGCCCACCTTGACCTGCACCATGGTGACGCCATCGCCCCAGCGGGCGATCGCGTACATGGTGCCGAATCGGGTCAGCATCTCGTCGAGATCGACGAAGTCGTCCGGTAACCGGCGCAACATCTCCCGCCGCGACGGGGTGTCCGAAGAGATCAGGTCTGTCTGGGCCGTGGAGAACTCCGCCAGGTACTCGTTGGCATCCCCACCGAGGCGACGCGTCACCGCATGGACGCGCGACGGATTCGGAACGTGGCGGACGCGTTCGTCCTCGTCCGCGGTGATGTCGTACCAGTCCGTGGTCTCGCCAGTCTCGCCGTCATAGGCACGGACCTGGATGCTCTCGCCGCCACGTCGGGGAGTCGGCGCGAACACCGACCAGCTCTGCTCGAACGGCACGATGTCGTTGTTGATGTAACGGCTGACGCGGTCGGCCCCGATGGCGTCACGAATCGGGCTCGTGGGCATGACCCACACCATCACCAGAACCGAGTGGACCACGGCCACGACGGCGATGCCCACGACGACTGCGAGGCGACCCCGAGACGGGAGCTCCGTGGCGTGACGCGACGGGGTGGGCATGCAGACGACCCTAGAGCGTGGTCAGTGCGCTTCGACTTTCGCCGGGAACCGGCGCGACCACTGGCGCTGAACGATCGCGGCGGCCCATTTCCAGGACTTGTCGCTGACGAGCATCATGTCGACCGCGATCATCGCGAGCGAGAAGTACATGATGCCCATGAGGAAGCCGATGCCGAGGTGCATGCCGGTGATGATCACCAGGGCGACCATCCGCGTGGGCCGGTACACCAGGAGCACCGGGAAGAACAGCTGCACGACGATCGCCGTCCACGTCGCCCCCGAGATGAACAGGGAGTTGGCGAACACCGGTTGGAGGAGGTCGTTCCACGGCGAGTACGCCTCGGTCTGCAGGGGGTAGTACACCGCCGTCCCGTCCCGCCAGACCGGGCTCTGGACCTTCCACAGCGCCGAGCCGACGTAGACCATCACGATCTGGTGGATCATCAAGATCACGGCGAGGTTGTGCAGGGTGGCCGAAACCCACGACGGCGCGATTCGGGGCCGGGGCCCACGCCGCTCGCGAAGCCAGGCGTCGACCGACCACACCTTCCCGGCGTTCGTGAAGCACAGGTAGATCAGCACCATCCGCAGCACGGCGTCGCCGCCGGAACCGACGTAAGGATTGGCGACGTAGACCGACGCCCACAGGATCACCGTCGTGATGGTCGTGATTCTCGTGAAGACGCCCACCATCAGCGCGATGCCGCTCACCACGACGAGCAGGTAGGCGACATCCCACTGCCAGCCGCCGAGCGCACGGAACAGACCGAGGAACTCCGGGTAGCCCTTGACGTCGGCCACCGTCTCGTTCCATCGCCCACCTTCACCCCAGGTGTACGAGCGATCGGGCCAGTTCATGAGCAGCTGCGACGAGACGACGAACCCGATCATGATGCGGGTGACCGCCACGCCGTACGTCGAGCGCTCGCCTTCGGTGAGCCAGGCCAGGGCGCGTTCCATCATCCGTGCCGCCGATCGAAGTCGTCGACGCCGCGGAGCTCCGCAGCCGGGCCGTAGGTGGGCGCACGCCAGCCGCCGATGCGCAGGGTCGGATCCGGGCGCGCTTTCTCACGGCCAGCTTTGTCGAGGTGCCTGGCGTCGTACGGGGTGACTCCGTGCTTGCGCAAGGCGTACCGGACCGCAGTGAGTTTTCGAGATGTCCGCGCAGCGACCACGTCCGAGGCCAGACGTGCGGCGGCGCGGTCGTAACGCAGGTAGTCGGCCAGGTCGTCCTCGTCGGGGCCGATGCGCGCGAGGTAGTCCCGCAGCTCGTCCCACGATGGCGGATCGAGAGGACTGGTTCGCTCCGAGAGCGTCTTCTGATCCTGCGACTCGAGCTCCTGGAACTCCTCGTCGAGAGCAGGGTAGAACTTCGTGCTGATGTAGCCGGCACGCCCTCCGACCAAACGGTGCTCGATGACGTCCTGCTCGACCTCGGTCCAGTTGATCCATTCCGTGCTCTGGAGGTTGCCGCCGTCGTCGACGTAGGCCCCTTGGACGAGGAGGGTGTTGTCGTCGTCGATCGGATTGGGCGCGAAGAGGCGCCAGCTCTGCCCGAAGAAGGGACTCAGGTAGTCCGTCTGAGGATCGAAGGCCTCCGATACGGCGTTCGTCGGGACCGCCGCCAACGTCACGGCAAGCATGTGGAGACCGACGAGCGTCGACGCGACGGCCGCGAAAGCCGATCGCGATTCATGGTCGGTCACGGCTACTCGATGACCTCGAAGGTGTTGGCGATCGCGTTCACCCGCGGCACCACGAAGAGCGGATCGGAGTCGCTCACCGTGAACGCATTGATCGCGTAGTTTCGGGGGGTGGACTTGACCACGAAGTTGACGAACCGGAGCTGCACCTTCTTGGCATTCCTTGCCGTTCCGTACGTCGCCTTGGCTTTGCGCCCGTCAATCATCTGATCCTCGGTCCGGGTCACCTTGACGTTCGTGTAGGCCACCTTCATGCCCCGCATGAACGCCTTTGCTGCTCACCGAGATCTTGCCGCTCTCGACGGGTGCGATGACGACGGACAACACCTTGTCTGCGGATGTCATGGTGACCGCGGGGCCCACCTTCTTCGCCGTGAGGTTCTCGGGCACCCCGACGGCGAACTTGCCCTTCTTGGAGACGAGGCGGGTGGTGGTCACCTCGGGTGTGTGGCTGGGCTCGGCGGTCGCCGTGCGAGAGGCCGGATCGGGCTTGGCAGCGGGTTCCGGTCCCTTCACCGCGTGATACCCGTAGTAGGCCGCGCCGAGGAGTCCGATCACCGCGATCTCGACGGGAATCACCATGCGAAGGTTCACGAGTCCTCCCAGAGGACAGAGATCAGGGCCGGTGCGTACACACCGACCCTGATCGCGATGTCACACAGCTGGCATCAGCCTTGCTCACGCAGGCTGCGTGGCCGCCGCCCGTAGGCGATCGTCGCGCCGCCGAGTCCCACGCCAAGGAGGCCGAGAGCCAGCAGGGCCGACGACGGTCCGCCGGTGCCCGGCAGGGCACGGTCGTCGCCGTCCTCGTTCCTCGTCGCCGTCCTCGTCCTCGTCGGCGTCTTCGTCCTCGTCGGTTTCGTCTTTCGTCCTCGTCGTCGGTTTCGTCCGTCTCGTCGGTTTCGTCCGTCTCGTCGGGTCCGTCGTCGTCGGTGTCCGTCTCGTCGGGTCCGTCGTCATCGGTTTGTCCGTTCGTCGGCGTTCCGACCATCGTTGTGGACCAGCGTCTCGGTGTGTCCGACGCCCGTGAACTCCAACGGAGGGTCGATGAACGGAATCACATTGAGGATGAGGGCATCCTGCGCAGTTCCGGCGGTGTCGAGCCCGTCATAGGACTCACCCTGGTTCAGGAACAAGTCGGCCAGGAAGAGCGGGAGATAGGCGGGCGAATCGAGGAGCGGGAATTGCGAACCCTGGACGCCGAGGTTGAGGAAGCCGGATTCACGGAACGACGCATCGGTGTCCCCACCTGGACCCGAGTCAGCGATACCGAACGAGCTCAAGGCGTCGGCGAAGATCCCGCAGGTCTCTGGAGTGCCGAGAAGGCATGCCCCGGCTGCTCCGTAGAAGGCGTATGCCCCGGTCTGTCCGGTCGTCAGATCGCGCTCAGCGCCGGCCTCAGACCGGGCCACGCCGAGTTCGATCGGGCCGTCGCAAAAGGCGGTCGGGTCCGAACTGGAGCCGCCCAGGCAGACATCGGCGAGACCACTCTGGCTGTACGACTCCGAGGTCGAGCCGTCGTTGCTGGCGTACGCATCGGCGTACAGCACGCTCACACAGACGCCCCCAGCCGTCGCGACGCACACGGGCGCCAGGAGGTCGAAGTGATCCTCGGTGTTGCCGTCGGACTGCGCGTGCGCGCCCGCAAGTTCAAAACCGAAAAGGCTCAGCGCGGTCGAGTCCGCGGTGGCACGGTCATTGTCCTCGATCGTCGCATTGTCGTGGTTCAGGCCGACGAGGTCGAATCCGAGGAACTTGGTATCGACCCCGCGGGTGGACCCGTGGTCGGGACCGACCGGGTTCTCGGTCTCGTTGGGCGAAATGTCGTCATCAGAAGCCGGCGGGTCCGGCGCGTCGACGGCGGCTTGGACGTTCTTCGGCTGCACGAGGTCCTTGACCGTCTTGACGACCTCTCTGGATTGGATTCGGTGCGGGTTCGTCGGCGGACGACGCAGTTGGTGCAAGCACCAGCGCAAGGCTCAAACCGATGGACATGATGAGGACTGACAGCCTGCGGATCATCGTGCTCCCAAGAATGATTGGCCCCCCGGGTAGGGGCACAACGGTTTAGTTTGACTAGGCGGTCGTGACTAGTTGGTTCTGACTACTAGACCATATAACGATCGCCTCGGGGAATGGTCCCGGGCCTATCAGTTGAAAGTTTTTCTTTCTCATCGACGTCGGAAGGCCACCAGGGTCGGCCCCCACCGTGTGGAGGCGCCGAGAGTGCCTGGTGGAGCTAAGGGGATTCGAACCCCTGACCTCTTCCATGCCATGGAAGCGCGCTACCAACTGCGCCATAGCCCCGTGTTCGCGGCCTGCAGGCCGGTCACCGATCTTAGCCGCTCGGGGACGCCTGTCCCAAACCGGGGCGCTCGTCGTCGGACAGGACCGGCTCGGGCAGGGTTCCGGCGTTCCACTCCACGATCCGCCACCCCCGCTGGCCGCGGAACTGCTCCTCCTGGAGCACGGACCAGGCGCAGTTGTTGAGTCCTCCGAAGGAACCCCACGTCTCGACGGGGAACCCCAGGAACGAGCAGGCGCCGACCCGGGCGACACCGCCGTGAGCCACGACGACGAGGGTCTCGTCGTCGCCGAGATGTTCGACGTGCTCTCGCAGCGCGGCGGCGAACCGGTCGCCGGCCTGGTGATGGGTCTCGCTGCCGGGGATCTTCGTCTCGTCACCCTCGATCCAGGCCTGCATCCCATCGGGCATCCGCTCCCACGCCTCGGCCCAGGTCAGGCCCTCACGTGCGCCGAACTCCAGCTCGCGGAGCCGCGCATCCGTCTCGACCGGTACGCCAGTCAGACGGCTGAGAACCGCAGCGGTGTCGGCCGCCCGTTTCAGGTCCGAGCTCAGGATCCGCGACGGACCCAGGGTGGCGAGTCGGGCCGCAGATTCACGGGCCTGCTGGAGTCCGACCTCGTCCAGTGGGACGTCGGTCTGGCCCTGGACGCGACCGGCGACGTTCCACTCCGTTCTCCCGTGTCGCCACAGGACGATGCGGCGGCTCATCCGGCGGCGGGCAGGTCGACGAGCGGGCAGTCACTCCAGAGCCGCTCGAGGGCGTAGTAGGCGCGTTCGTCGGAGTGCTGGATGTGAACGACGAGGTCGGAGAAGTCGAGCAGGACCCACCGTCCTTCACGTTCGCCCTCGCGGCGAACGGGCTTGGCGTCGAGCTCGAGCAGCTTCTCCTCGACCGCGTCCTGCACGGCTCGCACCTGCCGTGGGTTGGCCGCCGAGCACAGCAGGAAGACGTCGGTGATGACGAGCTGTTCGGACACGTCGAAGGCAAGCAGGTTCTGGCCGAGCTTGTCGGCCGCCGCTTCGGCAGCCGCGCGGGTGAGCTCGATGGCACGCTCGCCGGCGCTCATCGGTCGTCCTTCCGGTAGAGGTCGTGCTTGCCGATGTACTGGACGACGCCGTCGGGCACGAGGTACCAGACCGGCTCACCGCGTTCGACGCGGCCGCGACACTCGGTGGACGAGATGGCCAGGGCCGGGATCTCGACCAGGGTGATGCGCTCGCCCGGCAGTCCCTCGAGCGTGCCCACGGCCAGCTCGTGGCCGGGACGGGTGCAGCCGACGAAGTGCGCGAGCCCGAACAGCTCCTCGGGGTCGCGCCACGTGAGGATCTGGGCCATCGCGTCGGCACCGGTGATGAAGTAGAGGTCGGCGTCCGGCATGGCCGCCGACAGCTCGCGCAGGGTGTCGATCGTGTAGGTGGGACCTGAACGGTCGATGTCGACCCGGCTGACCTCGAAGCGGGGGTTGGATGCGGTCGCGACGACGGTCATGAGGTAGCGGTCCTCGGCCGCCGACACCTGCCGGTCGGACTTCTGCCACGGCTCCCCCGCCGGCACGAACACGACCTCGTCGAGGTCGAACCACGACTGGACCTCGCTGGCGGCCACGAGGTGGCCGTGATGGATGGGATCGAAGGTGCCACCCATGACGCCGACGCGTCGGCGCGGTGTGTCGGCGTTGGCCACGGGAGGACTCAGGTGTGCTCGCGACCCTTGCCGAACGACAGCAGGAGGACCATGGCGACGGTGAGGATGCCCATGGCGATGCCGCCGACGGCGTAGGGATGGATGCCGATGTCGCGCAGTTGCTCGGCGCCGTTCTCGGCCGCCGCGAGGATCGTGAGCATGCGGTCAATCTATCAGCGGGCTCAGCGGAGGTGACCGGAGCCGGTGACCACATAGGTGGTGGTGGTCATTTCCGGCAGACCCATCGGGCCGCGGGCGTGCAGCTTCTGCGTGGAGATGCCGATCTCGGCCCCGAATCCCAGCTCGCCGCCATCGGCGAACCGGGTCGAGGCGTTGACCATGACGGCCGCCGCGTCGACACCGGAGGCGAACGCCTGGGCGGCCGAGAGCGAGGACGTGACGATCGCCTCGGTGTGATGCGAGGAGAACCGGCGGATGTGAGCCACGGCGTCCTCGAGCGACTCGACGACCGCGGCGGAGATCTCGAGGGCCAGGTACTCGGCCGCGTAGTCGTCGTCGGTGGCGGCCACAACGGCGGGATCGGTGGCGACGAACGCGGGGTCGCCGTGAACCGTGACGCCGGCGTCGTGCAGGGCGGCGACGACGCGCGGCACGAAGGCGTCGGCCACGGCCTTGTGGACCAGCAGCGACTCGGCGGCGTTGCACACGCTGGTGCGGTTGGTCTTGGCGTTGAGCACGATGTCGAGGGCCATGTCGAGGTCGGCATCGGCGTCGACGTAGACGTGGCAGTTGCCGACCCCGGTCTCGATGACCGGCACCGTGGACTGCTCGACGACCGCCTGGATCAGCCCCGCTCCCCCGCGCGGGATGACGAGGTCGACGAGCCCGCGCGCCTGCATGAGGTGCTCCGCGGACGACCGGTCGTCGGCGGGAATCTCTTGGATGGCGTCGGCCGGCAGGCCGGCGCCCGCGATCGCGTCACGCATGGCCGCGATGATCGCCGCGTTCGAGTGCGCGGCGGACGATGAGCCGCGCAGCAGCACGGCGTTGCCGGACTTGAGGCAGATGCCTGCGGCGTCGGCGGTGACGTTGGGCCGTCCCTCGTAGATCATGCCGATGACGCCGATCGGGACGCGGACCTGCTGCATGCGAAGTCCGTTCGGCAGCGTCGAGCCGCGCACGATCTCACCGACCGGGTCGGGCAGGCCGGCGACGTCGCGCAGACCCTGGGCGAACGCGGCGACGCGGCCGGGGTCGAGGGCGAGCCGGTCGATGACGTGCTCGGGCGTGCCGCCGGCGCGTGCCGCCTCGACGTCGAGCACGTTGGCGGCCAGCACATCGTCGGTGGCCGCGACCAGGGCATCGGCTGCCGCCAGCAGTGCGGCGTCCTTGGTCGACCGCGGCGCCGTGGCCAGCGTCGTCGCGGCCGACCGCGCCCGCCGAGCGGCTTCGTGCACCTGCTCCTTCATGCCGCTCATTCTAAGTTTCCCGCCTCTTCGGTGGCGCCGACGATGACCATGTCGTCCCGGTGCACGACCTCCCGCTCGTAGCCGGCGCCCAGCTCGGCAGCGAGGTCGTGGGTCGAGCGACCCAGCAGCTGGGGCAGCTCGGCGCTGTCGTAGTTGACCAAGCCGCGGGCGACGACGGTTCCGTCGTGGGCCACGACGTCGACGGGGTCGCCGGCCGTGAACGTGCCCGTGACGCCGGTGATGCCGGCCGGCAGGAGCGATGCCTTGCGCTGCGTGAGCGCACGAACCGCCCCGTCGTCGACATGCAAGGAGCCCTGGGTGTCGCTGGCGTGGGCGAGCCACAGCAACCGGGTGGGGCGTCGGCGGCCGGTGGGCAGGAAGCGCGTGCCGACCGCCTCGCCGGCGAGCGCCTCCACGGCTCGCTCGGCGGTCGTGAGCACGACCGGGATGCCGGCGCCGGTGGCGATGCGGGCCGCCTCGACCTTGGTGACCATGCCCCCCGTGCCGATCGCCGATGCGCTCGGCCGGGCGATGTCGATCCCGGCAAGGTCGGCTTCACCGGCCACCTCGCTCACCAGGGTCGAGCCCTCGAGGCCGGGCGGGCCGTCGTACAGGCCGTCGACGTCGGACAGCAGCACCAGCAGGTCGGCGTGCACCAGGTGGGCGACGAGGGCGGCGAGCCGGTCGTTGTCACCGAAGCGGATCTCGCTGGTGGCCACCGTGTCGTTCTCGTTGACCACCGGGACCACGCCGAGCTCCCGCAGCTTCGCGAACGTCTGGTATGCGTTGCGGTAGTGGCTGCGGCGGGTGACGTCGTCGACCGTGAGCAGCACCTGGCCGACCACGAGGCCGTGAACGGCGAATCGATCGGAATATCGAGCCATCAGCGCCCCCTGCCCGACGCTGGCCGCGGCCTGCTGCGAGGCGAGGTCGCGGGGGCGGTGGGCCAGCTTGAGCGGAGCCAGCCCCGCGGCGATCGCACCGGAGCTGACGAGCACGACCTCGTCGCCGCGGGCGCGCACTGCTGCGAGGGCGTCGACGAGCGCATCGAGGCGTTCGACGTCGAGGCCACCTTCGGTGGTCGTGAGCGACGACGAGCCGATCTTCACGACGATCCGGCTCATGACTCGTCCTCTTCAGGCTTCTCGCGAGCGGCCCGCGCCTCGGCCTCGAACGCCCGCTTGGCGATGAGCTCTTCACGGCGCTGCTGATTGGTGCGGCGATCGATGTCGTACAGACGCTGGTCCTCGCCGCGCCGTCCGAGCATCTCGGCACCCGCCTCGATCTGGGGGTCGAAGTCGAACACGACCGCATCATCGTCATCACCGATGAGCACGTCGTCACCGGCCGTGGCGCCCAGCTCGAGCAACCGGGCCTCGACACCGAGCCGGTTGAGCCGGTCGGCCAGGAACCCGACGGCCTCGTCGTTGCTGAAGTCGGTCTGGCGCACCCAGCGCGACGGCTTCTCGCCGCGAACGATCCACTGGCCGGCCCGCTCGACGATCGTGAACTCCTCGCCCACTCCCGACTCCGCGCGCGGGCGGAGCACGATGCGGGTGGCCTCGGCCTGCGGCGTGGCCGCGCGCTTGGCGGCGACGACCTCGGCCATCGCGAACGACAGCTCCTTGAGGCCGACGTGGCTCGCGGCGGAGACCTCGAACACGTCGAGCCCGCGGGCCTCGAGGTCGGCGCGGACGAAGCCGGCGATCTCGCGGGCGTCGGGCACGTCGACCTTGTTGAGCGCGACGATGCGCGGGCGATCGTCGAGTCCCCCGTAGGCCTTCAGCTCCCGCTCGATGATGTCGAGGTCGGTGATGGGGTCGCGTCCGGGCTCGACCGTGGCGCAGTCGATGACATGGACCAGCGCGGCGCAGCGCTCGACGTGCCGCAGAAAGTCGTGCCCGAGACCGCGCCCCTCGCTGGCGCCCTCGATGAGTCCGGGGACGTCGGCCACCGTGTACGTGGTGCCACCAGCCGTGACCACGCCCAGGTTGGGCACGAGGGTCGTGAACGGGTAGTCGGCGATCTTGGGTCGGGCTCGGGACAGTGCCGCGATGAGGCTCGACTTGCCCGCGCTCGGGAACCCGACGAGGCCGATGTCGGCGACGACCTTGAGCTCGAGGGTGATGAGTCGGTGCTCGCCGGGCTCTCCCTTGAGCGCGAACCCCGGGGCCTTGCGCTTGCTCGATGCGAGCGCGGCGTTGCCCAGACCGCCCCGACCGCCGGCGGCGATGACGACTTCCGTGCCCGCCCCGACCAGATCGGCCAGCACCTCACCGTGCTCGTCGCGCACGAGCGTGCCGTCGGGCACGGTCAGCAGGAGGTCGTCGCCGTTGGGGCCGCTGCGGTTGTTGCCGGCACCCGGCTTGCCGCTGCCGGCCTTGCGGTGCGGCTCGTGGTGGTAGTCGATGAGCGTCGTGACATCGGCGACCACGCGCAGGATCACGTCGCCGCCATTCCCACCGTTGCCGCCGTCGGGGCCACCAAGCGGCTTGAACTTCTCGCGATGAACCGACGCGACGCCGTGCCCGCCGTCGCCCGCGGTGACGTCGAGCGTCACCCGGTCGACGAAGCTGGGGATGGCCACGACTACTGCTCCTGTGCTCGAAATAGAGAAAGAGGCAGCCCGCTCACGCGGACCGCCCCTTTCGGAAAGAGTGGGTTCGCTCGCTACTTCGCCGGGACTTCAGCCGGAACATCAACGGGAACGATGTTGACGACGTTGCGGCCCCGACGGGACGCGAACTCGACCGCACCGTCGGACAGCGCGAACAGCGTGTCGTCGCCACCACGACCGACGTTGGTGCCGGGGTGGAAGTGGGTGCCGCGCTGACGCACGATGATCTCGCCCGCGTTGACGACCTGACCGCCGAAGCGCTTCACGCCGAGCCGCTGGGAGTTGGAGTCGCGCCCGTTGCGGGTGGACGCTGCGCCCTTCTTGTGTGCCATGTCAACAGCTCCTGCTGCGCTAGTACTACTGGGAGATTCCGGTGATCTTGACCTGGGTGTACTTCTGACGATGACCCTGTCGGACCTTGTAACCGGTCTTGTTCTTGTATTTCTGGATGATGATCTTGGGGCCCTTGGTCTGCCCGAGGACCTCGGCGGTGACCGAGACCTTGGCGAGCGCCTTGGCATCGGTGGTCACGGAGTCGCCGTCGACGAGCAGCACCGCGGGCAGCGAGAGCTTCTCGCCCTCGCCCTGGGTGACCTTGTCGATCTCGACGACGTCGCCGACGGCCACCTTCTGCTGCGTGCCACCACTGCGCACGATTGCGTACACCACGGGATCCTCATTCGTCGTACGGAAAGCTGGAGTGCGTGCCACTGCTGACCTGGCACACGAGGTCGGCGCACGTCACGCCGACGTTCCATTCTACGGAGACGGGGCCTCGTCGGTCAAAACGGCCCCATCCTGCTTCGACTCGTCCTGCTTCGGCTCGTCCTTCGGGCCGTCGTCCTTCTTCACATCGGCCTTCTTCGCGCTGCTCTTCTTCGCGCTGCTCTTCTTGGCGCCGGTGGGGGTACCGCCCGCGCCTACGCTCTTTTTTTGGCGCGGGGGATTCTTGGCCGCGGTGCCGCCGCCCTTGCCCTTGGCGTCGTCGGACTTCTGCCCACCGCCGCCACCGCGACGGTTGCCGCGGCGCTGCTCTTCCTTCTTGGGCTCGACCGGCTCGGCCGTGATGACGACTCCGCGGCCCTTGCAGTGCTCGCAGTCGGCGCTGAACGACTCCAGGAGGCCGGTGCCGATGCGCTTGCGGGTCATCTGCACCAGGCCGAGGGAAGTGACCTCGGCGACCTGGTGCCGGGTGCGGTCGCGACCCAGGCATTCGACGAGACGACGCAGCACCAGGTCGCGATTGCTCTCCAGGACCATGTCGATGAAGTCGATGACGATGATGCCGCCGATGTCGCGCAGCCGGAGCTGACGCACCATCTCCTCGGCGGCCTCGAGGTTGTTCTTCGTGACCGTCTCCTCGAGGTTGCCCCCGGAGCCGGTGAACTTGCCGGTGTTGACGTCGACGACGGTCATCGCCTCGGTGCGGTCGATGACCAGCGATCCGCCGGAGGGCAGGAACACCTTGCGCTCGAGCGCCTTGTGGATCTGCTCGTCGATCCGGTGCGCGGTGAACGCGTCGGTCGCCTTGGGGTCTTCCGCGTCCGGCTCCCACCGCTTGGCGCGGTCGGCGAGGTCGGGTGCGACGTGGTTGACGTAGGCCGAGATGTTGTCCCAGGCGTCGTCACCCTCGACGACGAGCGAGGTGAAGTCCTCGTTGAAGAGGTCGCGGACGACCTTGATCATCAGGTCGGGCTCGGCGTACAGCAGCTCGGGAGCCTTGCTGCTCTCGACCTTCTTCTCGATGTCCTGCCAGCGAGCCGTGAGGGCGGTGACGTCGCGCGTCAGCTGGTCCTCGGTGGCACCCTCGGCGGCAGTGCGCACGATGACGCCGGCGTCCTCGGGCAGCACCTCCTTGAGGAGGGCCTTGAGCCGGACCCGCTCGTTCTCGGGGAGCTTGCGGGAGATGCCGCTGGTCTGGCCACGCGGCACGTAGACGAGGAACCGGCCGGGCAGGCTGACCTGGCTGGTGAGGCGGGCGCCCTTCTGGCCGATGGGATCCTTGGTGGCCTGCACGAGCACGGTCTGGCCCGGTGACAACGCGTCCTCGATCTTGCGCTGCTTGCCGTTGCCGAGCGTGCTCCAGTCGACCTCGCCGGCGTACAGCACGGCGTTGCGGCCGGCGCCGATGTCGATGAACGCGGCCTCCATGCTCGGCAGGACGTTCTGGACCTTGCCGAGATAGACGTTGCCGATCACGGACGTCTGGGACTCGCGGGCGACGTAGTGCTCGACGAGGACGGAGTCCTCGAGGACGGCGATCTGGGTGTAGTCGTCGCGCTGGCGGACGACCATCTGGCGCTTGACCGACTCGCGACGGGCCAGGAACTCGGCCTCGGAGACGATCGGGGCGCGCCGGCGCCCGGCCTCGCGGCCCTCGCGGCGGCGCTGCTTCTTGGCCTCGAGCCGGGTGGAGCCGCTGACTCCGGTGATCTCGTCCTCGGCGCTGCGTCCCTCACGCACCTTGACCACGGTGTTCTCGGGATCGTCGGGCGAGCTGGACGCACCTTCGCCGGAGCGGGCGCGCCGGCGGCGGCGGCGGGTGGCGTTCCCGTCGCTGTCATCGGAGTCGTCGGAGTCGTTCTGCTGGCCGCTGCCGGTGTCGCCGTTCGACGAGTCGTCGTCGGACTTGCGACGGCGGCGGCCACCGCGGCTGCGGCGCCGACGACGGGGTCCGTCGTCGCCGCCGTCATCGTCGTCCTCACGGTCGTCCGACGACTCCTGCTTGGGGCGCGCCGGCAACGTGGTGGTCTCGGGCGGCTGGAACATGACGCTGCCCTTGGGCGCGTCGTCGGACTTGCCGGACGTGTCAGGCTCGGCCTTCTCGGCCGGCTTCGCCGCCTTCTTCTTGGCTGGTGCCTTCTTGGCTGCGGCCTTCTTGGCTGCGGCCTTCTTGGCCGGCGGTTCGCTGGCTTCGGCGTCGCCCTTGTCGGACGCGGCGGGAGCCTTCTTCGCCGGCGGAGCAGCCTTGGTCTCTGCCGGTGGGGCGAAGATGTCGGTGTCCAGCGCGGCGGGTGGGCCGGCCGGTCTGCCGGCGGCGCGTCGTCTGGTCGAGGTGCTGGTGGATGATTCGGATGATTCGTTGTCGTCGAGCATGTGCTCTCCTTTGCCCGCGCGCCGGAGGTGATCCGGCCGGGGCTGTACGTCTGTGCCCGCTCACGGCGGGCTCAAAGCCTTCGGTTCACCCGGGGCGCCACGCGCTCCGGGGGTGACGGCGGTCAAGGTCTGTCACTCGGTGACCCTCCGCCTCGCCGCGGTCAGCACCCGTCAGGATGCGTCGCGGTCGGAGGCAAGTGGATCGCCCACCTTGCCGGTGCTCAGATCAAGCGGGCCCTGAGCCGAGCGTGTCGCCACTGGCGTCTGCTCGACCTGCAGGCCTCCGCGGGAACGGAGTCCGGCGAGAACGTCGTCCGGTCGTACCGACGGTGTGTCATGTCGGAGGACCACCTTCAGTATCGCACACGGGACGTCGCCCTCGTCCCCCGCGAGGGCTTCCAGGCCCAGCACGTCGGCACGGGCGTCGAAGGTGCGGAGCCCCTTCTTGGTCATGCGTTCGACCTCGACGACGTCCGCCGCGAGGAAGGCCTCGACCGCCGCAGCGGCCGCCTCGACGTCCACCCCGGTGAGCTCGATCGACCACTCGCTCGCCTGCAGGCGGTCCGCCAGGGAGCCCTGACCTGCGGCGACGACGACCTCGAGGACGTCGAGTCCGGGCGGGAGCGAGGCGTCGAGCTCGGCCCGCACGGCGTCGGGGTCGCACTCGCGGGTCAGCCCGATCTCGAGGTACTCGGCCTCCGTCGCGGCACCGGTGGGCGACGCGTTGGCGTAGGAGATCTTCGGGTGCGGGCTGTAGCCGGACGAGAACGCGATCGGCACCCCGGCGCGTCGCACCGCCCGCTCGAAGGCGCGGGCGAAGTCGCGATGACTGGTGAAGCGCAGACGGCCGCGCTTGGCGTACCGGATCCGCAGCTTCTGCACGATCGGCAGCTGCGGGTTCGGCGCCTCGGGGTTCGGCGTGCCCTCCAACGTGCTCACCGGATGAGCCTATGGGGAAGATGGCGTGTGCCCGCACCGGACCGATCAGGACGCCTCCTCGTCGGGGCGGCGATCGTCCTGCTGGCGCTGAACCTCCGGGTCGCCGTCGGCAGTGTCGGCGTGGTCCTCGACGCCCTGCGTGCCGACCTCGGCATGAGCGCGAGCGTGGCCGGGGTGCTCACGACCCTGCCCGTTCTGTGCTTCGCGTTCTTCGGCAGCGGCTCACACGGCGTGGTCCGTCGTATCGGGCTGCATCGCACGACGGCGTTGCTGCTGACCGTCACGGCGACGGGCTTGGCGTTGCGTGCGGTGGTGGACAGCGCGGTCCCGTTCCTCCTGCTCTCGGTCGTCTCCCTCGCCGGCGCCGCGGTGGGCAACGTCATCCTCCCGGTGCTGGCGAAGGTCCACTTCCCCGACCAGGTCCCCCTGATCAGCTCGTACTACGGCGCCGCTCTCATGGCCGGTGCCGCCCTTGGCTCGGTCGCCACCGTGCCGGTAGCGGACGCGTTCGGCGACTGGCGGGCCGGCATCGGAGCCTGGGCACTCCTGGCCGTCATCACGCTGCTGCCGTGGTTGCGCTTCCTGGCGCATGACCTGCATGTCGACAGCAGCTCGTCGGCGGTCTCGCTTCGCCGGCTCGCGGGCTCGAAGGTCGCCTGGGCCACTGCGCTGTGCTTCGGCGTGCAGTCCGCGCAGGCGTATGCCCAGTTCGGCTGGTTTCCGACGATCCTGCACGACGGCGGCCTGTCATCGGGTTCAGCCGGGACGATGCAGGCGCTGCTCAGTGCGGTCGGCATCCCGATGACGCTGGCGCTGCCGGCGCTCATCGCGTGGGCCGGCGAGCGACCCATCCTTCCGTGGCTGTTCGCCTGGGTCTCGGTGGCGGGTTGGGCGGGAGTCCTCGTCGCTCCGTCGACCCTGCCCTGGTTGTGGGCCATCCTGCTCGGGATAGGCACCGGCGCCTTCACCTGGACACTCACCATGATCGGCAGACGAGCCCGAACACCCGACGGCACCGCTGCCCTGTCCGGGTTCGCGCAGAGCATCGGGTACATGATCGCCGGGATCGGGCCACTCGGCACCGGCCTGCTACATGACGCCACCGGCACCTGGACGGTGCCGGTGGTCGTCTTGCTGGTGGCCGCGCTTCCGATCGGGGCGCTCGGCGCCCTCGTCAACCGCGAACGGTTCCTCGAGGACGAGCTCGGCCGCTGAGTGGACGTCAGGCTGCGCGGGTCACGCGGCCGACGCGACCACGACGAGCGAGGTGAGCGGCGAACGCCAAGCGGCCGCCGTACTTCGCGACGCCGAGCTCGGCGACCTTGCGGCGCTCCTCGAGACGATCGAACAGCTCGCGCTCGAACTGGAGGGCCTCGTTGTGGGTGCTGTAGTCGGTGATGATCGTCATGGTGATCTCCTTCGTCACCATCGACTCTCGTCCCTGAGGTAGTGGCCGAACATCGGTCGACCGCCCTATTTCAGCCGCACCTACCTCAGACGGTGCAGCTGGTACCTCAGACGACCGACAACGGCAGCAGTTTCTTGCCGGTCGGGCCCATCTGGATCTCGGTGTCCATCTGGGGGCAGACGCCACAGTCGAAGCACGGTGTCCAGCGGCAGTCGTCGACCTCGCGGGCACCGTCGGGGTCGATGGCGGCCTGCCAGTCCTCCCACAGCCAGTCGCGGTCGAGGCCCGCGTCGAGGTGGTCCCACGGCAGGACCTCGGCGTACTCGCGCTCGCGGGTGGTGTACCAGTCGAGGTCGACAGGCTCGTCGGCCAGCACCTCGGCGGTCTTGGCCTCCCACCGCTCGTACGAGAAGTGCTCGCTCCAGCCGTCGAACCGTCCGCCGTCGCGCCACACGGCCTCGATGATGCGGCCGACGCGACGATCGCCGCGCGACAGCAGTCCTTCGATGGTGCCGGGCTTGCCGTCGTGGTAGCGGAAGCCGATGGCCCGGCCGAACCGCTTGTCGGACTGCACCGAAGCGCGCAGCTTGCGCAGCCGCTCGTCGGTCGTGTCGTGGTCGAGCTGGCTCGCCCACTGGAACGGCGTGTGCGGCTTGGGCACGAAGCCGCCGATCGAGACAGTGCAGCGGATGTCTCTGCGGCCGGAGACCTCACGCCCGACCTCGATGACCTTCTTGGCCAGCTCGCCGATCTGCATGACGTCGTCGTCGGTCTCGGTGGGCAGCCCGCACATGAAATAGAGCTTCACCTGGCGCCAGCCGTGCGAGTACGCGGCGGAGACGGTACGGATGAGATCGTCCTCGGTGACCATCTTGTTGATGACTTTGCGCAGCCGCTCGCTGCCGCCCTCCGGCGCGAACGTGAGGCCCGAGCGGCGCCCGTTGCGGCTGAACTCGTTGGCGAGGGTGACGTTGAACGCGTCGACGCGCGTGGACGGAAGCGACAGCGACGTGTTGCTGCCCTCGTAGCGGTCGCCGAGCTGCTTGGCGATCTCGCCGATCTCGGAGTGGTCGGCGCTGCTGAGCGAGAGCAGCCCCACCTCGTCCAGGCCGGTCTTGGCCAGGCCGTTCTCGACCATGGCACCGATTCCCTCGATGGAGCGCTCGCGCACCGGCCTCGTGATCATGCCGGCCTGGCAGAAGCGACAGCCGCGGGTGCAGCCGCGGAAGATCTCGACGGAGTAGCGCTCGTGCACGGTCTCGGCCAGCGGCACGAGCGGGTTGCGCGGGTACGGCCACGCGTCGAGGTCCATCAGGGTGTGCTTGGCGACGCGCCACGGGACGCCTGGACGGTTCGGCACGACGCGCTGTATGCGACCGTCGGGCAGGTACGTGACGTCGTAGAACTTGGGGACGTAGACCCCGCCGGAGGCGGCCAGCCGCATCAGCAGCTCGTCGCGGCCGCCCGGACTACCCTCGCCCTTCCACTCACGCACGACGTCGCTGATCGCGAGGACGACCTCCTCCCCGTCACCGAGCACGGCGGCGTCGATGAAGTCGGCGATCGGCTCGGGGTTGAACGCGGAGTGGCCGCCGGCCAGCACGATCGGGTCGTCGTCGCCGCGATCGGCGGCGTGCAGCGGGATGCCGGCGAGGTCGAGCGCGGTGAGCAGGTTGGTGTAGCCGAGCTCCGTGGCGAACGAGACGCCGAGGAGATCGAACCCGCGGACCGGGCGATGGGCGTCGACGGTGAACTGCGGAATGGCGTTCTCGCGCATCACCGCCTCCATGTCGCCGAAGACGGCGTACGTGCGCTCGGCGAGGATCCAGTCGCGCTCGTTGAGCACCTCGTAGAGGATCTGGATGCCCTGGTTCGGCAGGCCGACCTCGTAGGCGTCCGGGTACATGAGCGCCCAGCGCACCTGTACCGAGTCCCAGTCCTTGACGGTGGCATTGAGCTCGCCGCCTACGTACTGGATCGGCTTGCTCACGCTCGGGAGCAGCGGCTCCAGGCGCGCGAACAGGGACTCGACGGGCATGACGTCAGAGTAGCCGCCGGCGGCCTAGGCTCGGCGCGTGAGGAAGAAGCGCGCTCGATCACCGCTCTCGTTCCGCTACGTCCCCACGTCAACGGACGGCGGCATCGACCAGGTGGTCACGATGCACAATCACACCGACGTGTCCGTGCTGCCGACCATCCGCTACGTGGCGCGGGACATCTGGGGACGTGAGCTCCCGAACGTCGCCACGCAGACGGTTCACGGCTCCGACCGCGGGCTCCCACTGCTGCCCGCCGGCGGGACGGCACACGACATCCTGCGCTTCGACGGACCTGGATACCGGGACGTGCGGGTCGTCGACATCGAGCTCGTCGACCTGACCGAGGACGATCATCCCGCGCTCGAAGCGGACCTTCGGACGGTCATGATCGACCTCCAGGAGAAGGCGACCTCCGATCCCGCGGACTTCTGGGGCATCGGGCTCGTCAACCCGAACTCGTTCGGCGTGCAGGTCAGGGTCTCGCTCGTGGCGTTCGAGGAGCGCGAGCGTGACTACCCTCGCCAGGTCGTCGACGTGGTGACGCTGCAGGGTGACGTCGACATGGCGTCGGCGTCGAACGACATCATCTGGCTGCCCGAAGACGTGCGCGGCCAGTTCCACGACGTCGTCCACCATCTCGTGCCGCAGGTGCTGGTCTGAGTCTCGGCTGGCCGGCTCAGGCCGAGTGGATGGCCCAGTTGAACCGGGGGGCGCCCTGGCCGCGGGCGATCGTCACCGCGATCCAGACGCTCATCATCATCTCCGGCCCTGCAGCCGTGTCGATGCCGCCGAGGTCGACCATCTGCTCGGGGCGCCACCCGAACGTGGAAAGGAACTCGCGCACACGATCCTTGGCGTCTGCGTCGTCGCCGCTGAGAAACGCGACGTGATCGCCGGGCACCGACGACGGGTCGACCATGACCATGCAGTTCATCGTGTTGAGGCTCTTGACGACGAAGGTCTCGGGAAACGCCTCCTGCAGTCGACGGCCGATCGAGCGCTCGGGTGAGGCGGCCGGCGCGGGATATCCGCCCTCGACCGGCACGAGCTCGTTCGACAAGTCGATGACGGTCTTGCCGCGAAGCCCATCGGCTCCGATCGACTCCAGCACCGCCAGGGAGTTGACGCCGTTGGTGGCGTTGACGAGCAGGTCGGCGTGCTCCGCCGCGTCGGCGAAGGAGCCGGTGCTCACGCCGAGGTCGGCGAACGGTGCGAGGCTCTCGGAGTCCGCCGACCGGGCACCTACGTGGACGTCGACGCCGAGGTCAGCCAGGCGCGTCGCGAAGGCCCGGCCGACCATTCCGGTGCCCAGCACGCCGATGGAGGTCATGTCAGAGCAGTGCCAGTCAAATGTGGGAACCAGAGCGCGATCTCGCGCTCTGCGGACTCGGCGGAGTCCGACGCGTGCACGAGGTTCTCGCGGTTGGACAGCGAGAGGTCGCCGCGGATGGTGCCCGGATCGGCCTTGCGGCCGTCGGTGGCACCGGTGAGGGCACGGACGACGGAGATGGCCTCGTCGCCCTCGAGCACCAGCGCCACGAGCGGACCGGAGGTGGCGAACTCGCGCAGCGGCGGGTAGAAGTCGCGGTCGACGTGCTCGGCGTAGTGGGCGTCCGCCACCTCACCGGTGATCGAGCGGTGCTCCATCGCGACGATGGTCAGACCCTTCGCCTCGTAACGGGACAGCACCTGGCCGACGAGGCCTCGTCGGACCGCGTCGGGCTTGAGGAGGACGAGCGTTCTTTCCATGCTCGATAACGTAGCGGCAGCGCGCGCCGAGACTGCCAGGAGGGGAATCCATGAGCGAGGCTCCCTGGTGGCGTGACGCCGTCATCTACCAGGTCTATCCACGATCGTGGGCCGACTCCGACGGCGACGGCATCGGCGACCTTCCCGGCATCACCGCCCGACTCGGGCACTTGACGTGGCTCGGGGTCGACGCGCTCTGGCTCTCGCCGTTCTACCCGTCACCCCAGCGCGACGGGGGCTACGACGTCAGTGACCACCGCGACGTCGACCCACGGTTCGGCACCCTCGCGGACTTCGACGGGCTCCTCGCCCGGGCCCACGAGGTCGGACTCCGCGTGCTCGTCGACCTCGTGCCCAACCACACGTCGAGCGACCACCCTTGGTTCCAGGAGGCACTGCGAGCCGAACCCGGGAGTCCTGAGCGGTCCCGCTACCTGTTCCGCGACGGCCGGGGCTCGGACGGCGACGAGCCGCCCAACAACTGGGCGAGCACCTTCGGCGGCCCCGGCTGGACCCGGATCACCGAGCCGGATGGCAGTCCGGGCCAGTGGTACCTGCACCTGTTCGACGTCAGCCAGCCCGACCTCGACTGGGCCAGCTCAGAGGTCCGCGACGAGCTCGAGTCGGTGCTGCGGTTCTGGCTCGACCGCGGCGTCGACGGGTTCCGCGTCGACGTCGCACACGGGCTCGTCAAGGCCGACGGACTCCCCGACGCCGACATTCCGGCCGGCTACCTGACCAACCCGACCGCGCTGGCACCCATGTGGGACCAGCCCGGCATTCACGACGTCTACCGCCGTTGGCGCCAGATCGCCGACGAGTACGGGCGACCCGGCGACGATGCCGACCGCATCCTGTGTGCGGAGGCCTGGGTCAAGCCCGCCGATGCACTGGCTCGGTACGTGCGCGGCGACGAGATGCACCAGTCGTTCAACTTCGAGTTCCTGATGACGCCGTGGCGCGCGAACGACCTGCGGCACACCATCACCGAGACGCTCGGTGCCGCCGAGGCGGTCGGAGCACCGCAGACCTGGGTGCTGTCCAACCACGACGTCGTCCGCCATGCAACGCGCCTGGGGTTCGAGCAGTCACCTGGCCTGAACCGGCCGGGTGGCATCGGCGCAGACGACCCGCAGCCGGACGCCGCCCTCGGCCTGCGGCGCGCCCGTGCGGCCACCACCGTGATGCTCGGACTGCCCGGGTCCGCGTACCTGTACCAGGGCGAGGAGCTCGGCCTCCCGGATGCGACCCGGCTCCCCGACGACGTCCGCCAGGACCCGACGTGGGAACGCTCGAACCACACTCAGCGCGGCCGCGACGGCTGCCGGGTGCCGATGCCGTGGGAGGGCAGCACGCCGTCGCTCGGCTTCGGCCCGGGTGCGGAGACGTGGCTGCCGCAACCGCCCGAGTACGGAGCACTCGCCGTCGACCGCCAGCGGGCCGTCGAGGGCTCGACGCTCGAGCTGTACCGGCAGCTCCTCTCGCTCCGGCGCGAGCTGCGCCTCGGCCGCGGGTCTCTGACCTGGTACGACGCGGGTTCCGACGACGTCCTGGCGTTCACGACGTCGGCGGCCGACGGTCGCACGGTGCTGGTGCTGGCGAACCTCGGAGCGTCCCCGGCCCGGCTTCCCGACGGCGCGCGGGTGCTGGTGGCGAGCTCACCCGACGCGTCGGACCCGACCCGGATGCCGATCGACACTGCGGTCTGGGCGGAGATCGATCGGCCGGGCTGACCACCTCTTGCGGATGCCACCACTTGCGCAATACGTTCGATCCACGTGATGGGAGTCACATGAGGCGTTGGGGGCGGTCAGATGACGGAGCACCATCCGTCGCGACCCAGAGTGAGACGGGCCGTCGCGGCAGCCGCGGCGTCGGTCATGGCAGTCACCGGGCTCGCTGCGTGCGGTGGCGACTCCGGCAAGCCGACACTCAACTGGTACATCAACCCCGACGGGGTCGACACCTTCATCAAGTGGGCCGAGCAGTGCAGCACCGATGACTACACCATCGCGATCCAGATGCTGCCCACCAGCGCAACGGACCAGCGCGTGCAGCTGGCCCGACGGCTCGCCGCCGAGGACTCGTCCACCGACCTGATGAACCTCGACCCCGTCTTCGTGGCGGAGTTCGCCAACGCGGGCTGGCTGGCCGAGGTCGAGGGTCAGTGTCGCCGACGAGGTCGAGACGAGCGTCGGGGGCGACGGTGACTATCTCAAGGGTGCGGCCGACACGGTCACCTGGGAGGACGGGGTCTTCGCCTTCCCGCTGTGGGCGAACACCCAGGTTCTCTGGTTCCGGCAAGTCGCTGGCCGAGGCCGCCGGTCTCGACATGACCCAGCCGGTCACCTGGGACCAGGTCATCCAGGCCGCTGCCGACAACGAGCGGCACCGTCGGCGTCCAGGCCAACAAGTACGAGGCCTACGTCGTGTGGATCAACGCGCTCGTGCAGGGAGCCGGCGGCGCCATCGTCTCCGACACCGAAGCGGGCAACGACGCCAAGGTCGACATCGACTCCGATGCCGGTCGCGCCGCCGCAGAGGTCATCAAGCAGCTGGCCGACTCCCCCGCCGCCCAGCCGGACTTCTCGGTGTCCAACGAGGGCACCAGCCTCGGGCAGATGTTCCCCGCGGACGGGGCCGGTGAGTTCATGACGAACTGGACGTTCGTCTACAAGAACTACGAGGGCCTGGTCGGCAAGGATGGCGGACCCGCAGACGAGGAGCAGATGAAGGACCTCGGCTGGGCGCGCTACCCGGCGACCGTCGAGGGCGAGGCGTCCAAGCCACCGATCGGCGGCATCGACATCGGAGTCGGCGCGTTCAGCAAGCACCCCGAGTTCGCCATGGAGGCGGGCGAGTGCGTCACCTCCCAGGAGGTGCAGGTCGACCTCGCCCTGACGGACGGCCTGATGCCCTCCACGAACACCGCCTACGAAGCGGTCATCAAGGACGGCTCCTACCCCGCGGACCTGGTGGAGCTGTGGCGCACCAGCGTCGACGAGGGTGGCCCGCGGCCGAAGAGCGCGTTCTACGGGCTGATCTCCAGCGCCATCCAGGCCCGCTGGCACTCGCCCAACTCGGTGGACCCGGACACCACACCGAAGCGATCGGCCGACTACCTGCAAGGCGTCCTCGAAGGAAAGGCGCTGCTGTGACCACGGCGACCGCACCGGCACCGACTCCCTCGAAAGCCGTCATCAGCGACCGCTCCCGTCTGGAGAACCGGCTCGGCCAGAAGCTGGTGGCACCCGCGATCATCCTGATGCTGATCGTCACTGCGTTCCCGATGGTGCGGGCGATCTGGCTGTCGGTCTACAACTACTCGCTCACCGCTCCGGACGACCGCGACTTCGTCGGACTGGGGAACTACCTGACCGCCCTCACCGATTCGCTGTTCTGGCAGACCACCGGCATCACGGTGTTCTACATGGTGGTCACCGTCGCGATCGAGCTGGTCATCGGGTTCGCCTTCGCCATGGTGATGCACCGGCTGATCTTCGCGCGAGGCCTCGTGCGCACCTCGATCCTCATCCCCTACGGCATCATCACGGTCGTCTCCGGCTTCTCCTGGCAGTTCGCCTTCTCGTTCCAGAACGGATTCGTCAACGGCTGGCTCCCGTTCGTCGGCGACGACTTCAACTGGTTCGGCGACACGACGTCGGCGGTGATCGCGATCTGCGTGTCGGAGATCTGGAAGACCACTCCCTTCATGTCGCTGCTGCTGCTCGCGGGACTGGCCCAGGTCTCCGAGGACATGCTCGAAGCCGCCAAGGTCGACGGCGCCACCTGGTGGCAGCGGCTGTTCAAGGTGATCCTGCCGAACATGAAGGCGGCGATCATGGTGGCCGTGCTGTTCCGGGCACTCGACGCCTACCGGATCTTCGACAACATCTTCGTGATGACCAACGGTGCCGAGAGGACCGAGTCGATCAGCTTCCTGACCTATCGACAAACCATCGAGCAGTTCCAGCTCGGCATGGGCTCGGCGCTGTCGGTGCTGTTGTTCCTGTCGGTGCTGCTGGTGGCCTATCTCATCATCAAGGTGTTCCGGGTCGACCTGGCACAAGCCCGGCAGGAGGCATGAGATGAGGACCAAGATCGGGACGGACGTCGGCCTCCTGCTGATCCTGACCTGGTGCCTGCTGCCGGTGGTCTGGATCATCTCGCTGTCGTTCAAGTCGCAGGAATCCATCACCGTCGGCAACCCGGGCTTCTTCCCCTCCGAAGGCACCAACGCCGGCTGGAAGAACTATGCCGACGTCCTGCAGAACGAACAGTTCAGCCGCGCGATCATCAACTCCATCGGCATCACCTGATCGCCACCGTGCTCTCGGTCATGGTGGCCACGCTGGCGGCGTACGCGATCGCCCGACTGGAGTTCAGGGGCAAGCGCCTGGTGCTCTCGATGTCGCTCGCGATCGCGATGTTCCCGGTGGTCTCGCTCGTCGGGCCGCTGTTCGACATGTGGCGGGCCTTCGGCATCTACGACACCTGGCCCGGCCTGATCATCCCCTACATGTCGTTCACCCTGCCGTTGGCGATCTGGACGCTGTCGGCGTTCTTCCGCGAGATCCCCTGGGAGATGGAGCAGGCCGCCCAGGTCGACGGCGCCACCTCGTGGCAGGCGTTCCGGCAAGGTGATCGTTCCGCTGGCGGCACCGGGGGTCTTCACCGCCGCGATCCTGACGTTCTTCTTCGCGTGGAACGACTTCGTGTTCGGCATCTCGCTGACCTCCACGGAGGCGGCCCGGCCGATCCCGGCATCGCTCGCGTTCTTCGTCGGGCCCGACCCGTTCACCCGGCCGGCATCGCTGCTCTCCGCTGCCGCCGTCATCGCCACAGTCCCGATCATCATCATCGTCCTGTTTTCCAGCGCAGAATCGTTGCCGGCCTCACCTCCGGTGCAGTGAAGGGTTGATCCCATGGCCGCCATCGAGATGAAGAACATCGTCAAGGAGTACGGCGACGGATTCGCAGCAGTCAACGACATCAGCATCGATGTCGCCGACGGGGAGTTCATGATCCTCGTCGGGCCGTCCGGGTGCGGGAAGTCGACGTTGCTCAGGATGATCGTCGGCCTGGAGGACATCACGTCCGGCGACATGGTGATCGGCGGCGACCGCGTCAACGACCTGGCGCCGCGCGACCGCAACCTGTCCATGGTGTTCCAGAACTACGCCCTGTACCCGCACCTCACCGTCTACGAGAACATCGCGTTCCCGCTGCGGCTGGCCAAGATGGGCGACAAGGAGATCGACGAGAAGGTCCGCGACGCGAGCAAGACGCTGGAGCTCGACGAGCACCTGCGAACGCAAGCCGGCCAACCTCTCCGGCGGTCAGCGGCAGCGCGTGGCGATGGGACGCGCGATCGTCCGCGAGGCCAAGGCCTTCCTGTTCGACGAGCCACTGTCGAACCTCGACGCCAAGCTGCGCGGCCAGATGCGCACCGAGATCGCCCGCCTGCAGAAGCGCCTCGGCATCACCACCGTCTACGTCACCCACGACCAGACCGAGGCGATGACGCTCGGTGACCGCGTCGCGGTCCTGAAGCGCGGCATCCTGCAGCAGCTGGCCACGCCTCGGGAGCTGTACGAGCAGCCCGTCAACCTGTTCGTGGCCGGCTTCATCGGCTCGCCGCCGATGAACTTCCTGCCGGCGACGGTCGAGGGCGATCGGGTCACCCTGCCGTTCGGCACGTTCACCGATTCCCCGCCGCCAAGGCGGAGAAGACGGCGGGCAAGGGTTTGCTGATGGCCGGCATCCGGCCCGAGCACTTCGAGGACGTCTCGGTCATCGAGGGCGGCTCCGTCGACTCGTCGCAGACGTTCGAGGCCCGCATCGACGTCCGCGAGTGGCTCGGCGACCAGCAGTACGCCTACGTCCCCTACGAGGCCGAGGCAGAGGTGCAGAACCAGCTCAAGGAGCTGGCCCGCGAAGTAGGACAGCGACTCGCTGCGCACCCAGCTCGTCGTGTCGCTCGACGCGGCGAGCACGGTCAAGGAGGACGACGACGCCACGTTGTTCATCGACACCGACAAGATGCACCTGTTCGACCCGTCCACCGGCGAGAACCTCACCGTCGGGCTCTAGGGCGCGTCTCCAGGGCTTCAGCGCTTCTTTTTCTTCTTGCCCTTGCGGGTGACGGCGTCCATGACCTCCGTGTTCCACTCGTGCTCGCGGATCAGCCGGTAGCGCTCGCCCGCCACCCGGAGGTACGCCGCGGCCGGCCGTTCGTCCTCACCACGCACGCCCGCTTCCTCGATCATGTCGACGACCGGGCCGGAACTCCTCGGCATACCAACGCGCCGCCATCGTCGCCTTGTCGAAGTAGGCGCCTTCGGCGTGCATCGTGCGCGCTGCCCAGGCCTCGACCGTCTCGGCGATGACGCCGTAGTCGAAAGGGTCGTCGACGGCCACGGCCGCGCGTGCCTCGCCCGTGAACGGGACGCGCTCGAGCATGAGCCGGCGCCAGAACTTGCGCTCGAGATCGGCACGGGCGCCGATGTCGACCGGGGTGAGAAACGTGTCGATGGCCGTGACACTGGCCTCGATGACCTTGAGGCGGAGACTGCGCGCCACCGAGACGCGGTGATGGCCGTCGCGGACGAAGTAGGAGTCGCCGACCTGGTAGACGTCGATCGGCGGAATGATCTCGCCGGTCCGGCTGGCGCGGGAGAGCCGCTCCCAGCGCTCCCGGCTGCGCCCGGACGTCGGGCGGAACCGCCGGTCGAAGTCACGGACCTTGTCGACCGACCCCACGATCGCGTCGAGCGGGATGACCTTGATGCCGAGGTAGCTCTCGCCCCGCCGGCCCAGCGCCTCCACGACTTCGTCGAAAGACATCGACTGGACGACGTCGTCGGTGTCGTTGCGCAGCCGGGCCGCGAGCGCCGAAAGCGCCTGATGGCGTCGCACGCGCATGAAGTCGCTCTCGGCGTCGACGCGCGGGGATCCCGAGTCGCTCACCACGTCAGGCGCTCCGTCCGGCCACGGCCGTCGCGTGAGCGGCCGCCCGCGGCTCGATGTCGATCAGCTGCCACGGGATGACGTTGCGGATGGTCGTGGGCCCGACCTGCCGATCGGGCTTGTGCATGCCGTACGGGTGGATGTGGCCGTGCAGGTGCCAGCTCGGACGCAACGTCTCGAGCACGCCGTGCAGCGCCGAGATGCCGAGGTGAGACGGATCGGAATCGTCCCCCAGGCCGAGCGGTGGTGCGTGGGTGAGGAGGACGTCGACCGGCCCAGCTTCGCGGGCTAGCTGGAGCAGCCGACGGGCACGCTTGTCGTACTCGTTCTGGGTGTACTGGTGCGGGCCGTCGTTGTAGCGGACGCACCCGCCGAGACCGGCGATCCGCAGGCCACCGACAGTGCGGACGTGCCCGTCCAGGTCGACCAGGCCGCGCGGGCCGACGCTGGGTTCGTTCGCGGGTCGTGGTTGCCGGGCACGTAGGCCGCAGGAGCGTCGAGCAGCGAGACCAGCGACTCGAGGTAGTCCCACGGGAGGTCGCCGGCGGCGAGGACGAGATCGACACGAAGGTCGCGCACTCGCGACCGCATCGCGGGAATTTCCTCGTCGGCGACCGCCAGCACCCGGACCATGCCTCGAGATTACCGTCGCGTCCTGATCACGCCTCGTCGGAGCCGGCTGCCTCTGCGGCCCACCGCGCCCTGTCGGCCTCGATCCTGCGACCGACGAAGTAGGCAAGTGCCCAGAGGCCGGCGAACATCGCGCCGACCAGGAACATGACCGGCACCACGAACCCGAGGCAGATCGCGCCCACCTGCACCGCGTGGCCCAACAGAAAGGCCCACGGGCGTCGCAACAGGCCCGCGGTGATCAGGCACAGCACGGCCAGGCCGATGCCGAGACCGACCGCAAGGCCGGTGTCGACGTCCTCGACGGAAATCATCACCGGCACGCTCAGGGCCAGGACGAGGGCCTCGAGCGTCAGCATCGCCGCGCACATCGTTCTCTTCGGAGCCCTCATTGTGGCTCGCCGCCGAACAACAGGCGCGCCTCCCCCACCGTGACGACGGAACCGGTGATCAGCACGCCGCCGCTGCCGATCGCGTCCTCGTAGCCGTCGCTGGAGTCGGCGATGGCGATGGCCCGCTCGATCGCGTCGTCGAGGCGCCGGACCACGGTGACCCGCTCGGCCCCGAACACGTCGTCGGCGATCTCGCCCAGCTCGGCGGCCGGCATCGCGCGTGGCGTGCTGTTCTGGGTGCAGACGATCTCGGCGAGCACCGGCTCGAGCAGGCGCACGATCGCGTCGACGTCCTTGTCGGCCATGACGCCCACCACACCGATGAGCGGGCTGAACGTGAAAGCGTCCTGCACCGCCTCGAGCGCTGCCTCGATGCCGTGCGGGTTGTGGGCGGCGTCGAGCAGCACCGTGGGGCTGCGGCGGACCACCTCGAGCCGTCCGGGTGTGGACACCTCCGCAAAGGCGGCGTGAACCAGCTCGGCATCGAGCTCGTTCGACCCGGTGAACGCTTCGACGGCGGCGAGCGCGTACCCGGCGTTGCGGGCCTGGTGCGCACCGTGCAGCGGCAGGAAGAGCTCGTCGTACCTCCCGGCCACGCCTTGCAGGTCGACCTGCTGACCGCCCAGTGCCGTCAGCCGGTCGGAGACGCCGAAGTCGACACCCTCACGCAGCACGGTGGCACCGACCTCGGCGGCACGCCCGAGGACGACGTCGAGCACGTCCGGCTCCTGCTCGGCCAGCACCAGGTGTGAACCGGCCTTGATGATGCCGGACTTCTCCTTGGCGATCGCCTCGGCGCGGTCGCCCAGGTAGGCCGCGTGGTCGACGGCGATCGGCGTGACGACGGCTACCTGGCCGTCAGCGACGTTCGTGGCGTCCCAGGTGCCGCCCATTCCGACCTCCACGACCGCGGCGTCGACCGGTGCGTCCGCGAAAGCGGCGTATGCCATCGCCACCGTCATCTCGAAGAATGACAGCGGATGTGCCGATGCCCCCTCGGTCGTCACGGTGTCGTCCACGATCTGCGCGTACGCGGCGACGTCCGCGAACGCATCGACGAACGCGTCCTCGGTCAGGGGTTCGCCGTCGAGGCAGATGCGCTCGGTCATGGACTGCAGGTGCGGGCTGGTGAAGCGACCGGTGCGCAGGTCGAGTGCCCGCAGCAGGGCGTCGATCATGCGCGCGGTGGAGGTCTTGCCGTTGGTGCCGGTGAGATGGATGACCGGATACGCCTTCTGCGGATCACCGACGGCCCGGAGATCCCGCACGATCCATCCCGCGACGACGGCCGCGAGCACGGCGCACAGCACCGCTCCGGTGATTCTGGCTCCCCGTGTGAGTATCACACCGGCGATACTCCACCGCGGTCCGCCGATGGACAAGGGGACCTGTGGGCAGGGCGGGAACGGGTAACCGGCCGGGGCGACGTGATGAACGCCCCGGCCGGTTCACGGCACCCGCACGGCCGTACGCTCTCTATGGTGGGAGGTCCGTATATCGGTGTGACGACGGTCAAGTTGCCTCTGTGTTAACGAACATGAGGATCATTTATCATCCTTTGTCACCCTCGGGGGTCTCCCTCAGAACCTCCGGCGGCACCACCTGCTTCTCCTCGGCGAAGTGGCACGCCGAGTCGTGCGCGGCGGTGTCCCCGTGTCCCGGAACACCGCCGGGACCGCAAGCAGTGGCACCTCCAGCTCGCACCGCTCCTGCGCCTTCCAGCACCGGGTGCGGAAGCGGCAGCCGGACGGATGTTCGCCGGTGAGGGCACGTCGCCGTGAGGATGATCCGTTCGCGGCGCTCGCGGGCCGTCGGGTCGGGCACCGGGACGGCCGACAGCAGCGCCTGGGTGTACGGGAGTGACGGGTGGTCGTAGATCTCCTCGCGGTGCCGATCTCGACGATCTTGCCGAGGTACATGACGCCGACGCGGTCGGAGATGTGCCGAACGATCGAGAGGTCGTGCGCGATAAACAGGTAGGTCAGGTCGAACTCGCCTGCAGGCCGGTCCAGCAGGTTGATGACCTGGGCCTGGACCGACACGTCGAGCGCGGAGACCGGCTCGTCGGCGACGATGAGCTCGGCTCAGCGCCAGGCCCGGGCGATCCCGATGCGCTGTCGCTGGCCGCCGGAGAACTGGTGCGGATAGCGGTTGATGTACTCCGGGTTCAGCCCGACGACGTCGAGCAGGTCCTGCACCTGCTGCCGGCGGCTCACCCGGGCGCGACCAAGGGGTGGATCTCGTACGGCTCGCCGATGATGTCCCGACCGTCATCCGCGGATTCAGCGGGTGTACGGGTCCTGGAAGACCATCTGGATGTTGCGGCGCATCCGCCTCGCAGGGCCCGCCCGGCAGCGTGGTGAGCTCCTCGCCCCGAAGCGGATCGCGCCGCCGGTCGGCGGATCCAGGTGGACGCAGCATCTGGCCGACGGTCGACTTGCCGCAGCCGGACTCGCCCACGATGCCGAGCGTCTCGCCGGCCGCAGGTCGAAGTCCACACCGTCGACGGCCTTGACCGCGCCGACCTGCTTCTTGAAGAGGACGCCCCGGGTCAGCAGGTAGTGCTTGACCAGCCCGCGGACCTCCAGGATCGGGTCGCCCTCGGCGTACGGGCGTACGGGCGCCTCGGCCTGGAGCGTGGAGCCGCCGCCTCCGGGGCCCGTCTCGTCAGCGTGCATCGAGCGTCTCCTTCCAGAAGTGGCAGGCGCTCCGGCGTTCCTCGTCCCGGTGTAGAGGCGGCGGCACGTCCGTGCGGCAGACGGCCTGCGCCATGGGGCAGCGTGGGTGGAAGGCGCAGCCCGGGGGGATGTGCAGCAGGTTGGGCGGCAGCCCCTTGATCGCGTCAGCTCCTGGCCCTTCTGGTCCAGGCGCGGGATCGACCCCAGCAGGCCCTTGGTGTACGGGGGGCCGGGCCTTGTAGATCTCGTGGACGGGCGAGGTCTCGACGATCCGGCCCGCGTACATCACGGCGATCTGTCGGCGACGTCGGCGACGACGCCGAGGTCGTGGGTGATGAGGATGAGCCCCATGTTGAGCTCGCGCTGCAGCTCCGCGAGCAGGTCCATCACCTGGGCCTGGACGGTCACGTCCAGGGCGGTGGTCGGTTCGTCGGCGATGATCAGGTCGGGCTCCAGGGCGAGCGCCTCGGGGTGGCCGCCCAGATCATCCCGTGGAACTTCCCGCTGCTGATGCTCGCCTGGAAGATCGCGCCGGCGCTGGCTGCCGGCAACACGGTCGTCCTCAAGCCGGCATCGACGACGCCGCTGTCCGCGATGTTGTTCGCGGACGTCGTCAACCAGGCCGACCTGCCACCCGGCACGGTCAACATCATCACCGGACCCGGCGAGATCGGGATGCGCCTCGCCACCCACCCCGACGTGGACAAGGTGGCCTTCACCGGTTCGACTGAGTCGGCAAGAAGATCGGGCGCGGGGTCGCCGGTACGGACAAGGCGCTGACCCTCGAGCTCGGCGGCAAGGCCGCCAACATCGTGTTCGACGACGCGCCGCTCGACCAGGCCATCGAGGGCATCGTCAACGGCATCTACTTCAACCAGGGCGAGGTCTGCTGCGCCGGGTCGCGGCTGCTCGTCCAGGAATCGATCGCCGAGACACTCGATCGACAGGCTCAAGGACCGTCTGTCGACGATCCGCGTCGGCGACCCGCTCGACAAGAACACCGATGTCGGCGCCATCAACTCGAAGGCGCAGTTCGGAAGATCACCGAGCTCGTCGCGTCCGGTGTCGCCGAGGGCGCCGAGATGTACCAGCCGGCGTGCGACCTGCCCGACCGCGGCTACTTCTTCCGGCCGACGCTCTTCACGAACGTCGCCCAGAGCCACCGGATCGCCCGGGAGGAGATCTTCGGGCCGGTCCTCTCGGTGCTGACGTTCCGCACGCCCGACGAGGCCGTCGAGAAGGCGAACAACACGCCGTACGGCCTGTCGGCGGGCGTCTGGACCGACAAGGGCTCCCGCATCCTCGAGATGGTTCGCGGTGAAGGCCGGCGTCGTGTGGGCGAACACGTTCAACCGGTTCGACCCGACCCGCCGTTCGGTGGCTACAAGGAATCGGGCTTCGGCCGCGAGGGCGGCATGCACGGCCTGCACGCCTACGTCGCCTGGAGGACCGCTGATGGCCACGCGGAACCGGTCTGCCGGATCGAACCGACCGAGGCGCGGTCACCGCCGCCCGGTCGAGGATCGCGCGTGCGCAAGACGTACAAGCTCTACATCGGCGGCACGTTCCCGCGCAGCGAGAGCGGCCGCTCCTACCTGGTGCGACGCCGGATGCACGCCGCTGGCCAACGCCGTCCGCGCGTCGCGCAAGGACCTGCGCGACGCCGTCCGCACGGCCCGCAACGCGATCCGGGCTGGGCCGCGAAGACGGCGATGAACCGCGGCCAGGTCCTGTACCGCGTGGCCGAGCTCATGGAGGGCCGGCGCGAACAGTTCGTCGCCGAGGTCGCCGCGGCCGAGGGCCTGCGCGATGCCGCCGCCACGCGGAGGTGGACCGGGCATCGACCGCTGGGTCTGGTACGCGGGCTGGGCCGACAAGATCACCCAGGTGCTGGGCACGGTCAACCCGGTCAACGCGCCGTACTTCAACTTCACGTTCCCCGAGCCGACCGGATCGTCGGCGTCGTCGCGCCGGAGACGTCGTCGCTGCTGGGCCTCGTAGCCGGCTGGCGCCGCCGTCGTCGCCGGGAACGCGGTGGTCGTGCTCGCCTCCGAAGCGCGGCCGCTGCCGGCGGTCACCCTGGCGAGGTGCTGGCCACCGTCCGACGTGCCGGCGGGCGTCATCAACGTCCTGACCGGGTGCCGCAAGGAGCTGGTCCCGGTGCTCGCCGGCGCACGTGGACGTCGACGCGCTCGACACCTGGGGGGTGCCGGACGACATGCGGCTCGGGACCGAAGAGCCGCCGCCGGACATCAAGCGCCTGTGCCCGGCCGCTCCCGTCAGCGACGCCCGGTTCGACTGGCTCGACGACGGCCGCCGAGCGACCCGAGTGGATCGCCGCGTTCCTGGAGATGAAGACGGTCTGGCACCCGATCGGGGTCTGAGCCCGATGGCCGTCCGTCCGGACCCCGAGGTCGGCTACCGCCGTGCCGGCGACCACCTGCGCGGCGACCGCCTCGTCGAGCGCCGGGTATTCGTCCAGGCCAGCCCGCGCGTCGTCTGGGCATCGCTCCACGATCCGTCCGCCTCGGGCGCGCTGTTCCCCGAGCTGCGCCTCGGTCCGGCAGCGCCTTCGTGGCCGGCGGCCGCGACGACGAGGACGGCACGCGCCCGGCTCGGGCTGCTGCGCGAGATGGCGCGGGTCGAGAGCCTCGAGGCGCGACCCGAGTCGATCTTTCGCCTGCGAGTGACCGGGTCCGGCTTCGAGAGTGAGTGGTCGTGGCGGCTCGAGCCCATCGCCGGCGGGACCCGCGTGATCCATGGGGCGACCTTCGAGCCGATCGACCGCTGGACCGACATCCTGGTGCGCCTCGGGCGCCGCTCGCTGGAGGCCCGCGTCGAGGCCCACCTGCGGGCCCTGAAGGAACGCGCCGAACGGACCGAGCACACGTCGCCGGCCGCGTGACGGGAGGTCGGTGAGCGCCACGACCGGGGCGACGCCCCGTTCTCGGGCCTGCGCGGCAACGCGAGGGCCTTGCTCGTCGGGCTGGGGCTCGTCGGCGCGCTGTTCGTGGTCGTGCCGGACATCGCGCCGACGGTCGGCGAGGTGCCGGTCCAGCTCGTCCATGGCCGGATCGTCGCGCTCCTGGGCGCCGCCGAGCCTGGCTCGCCCGATGTCCGGATCGAGGTGGTCCGCGGAATCCCGGGTGGGCCGGCGACCGGCGACGTCATCGACGGCGTCCTGCAGGGCCCAGGCGGGCTCGACGCGCGGCCCGACTACGACGTCGGCGACGAGGTGATCGTCAACATCTCGACCGATCCCGAGGCCGGGTTCGTCGCCGTGAACGACCGCTACCGCGTCCCGACGTTGGCCCTGCTCGTCGGGCTGTTCGCGGCGGCCGTGACCTTCGTCGGCGGATGGCGGGCGTGCGCTCGCTGATCGCGCTCGCGCTGACCCTCGCCGTGATCGTCAAGCTGGTGGTGCCGCTCATCCTCGCCGGCTGGGATCCGGCCTGGGTGGCGATCGTGGCCGCGACGGGGTCACGGTCGTGACGTTCGTGCTGACAGAAGGAGCGCGGCGTCAGACGTTGGCGGCCGTGCTCGGGACGGCCATCTCGCTCACGCTCGTGGCCGTGCTCGCCTCGATCTTCGACGCGTTGTCGCGGTTCACGCCGCTGCGCGGCTCGGAATCGGCCGATTCCTCCTGTCGATGGGCGGCGCCGAGCTCGACCTCGGCGGGCTCGTGCTGGCGGCCGTCATCTTCGGGGCGCTCGGTGTGCTCGACGACGTCACCGTCACCCAGGCCGCGACGGTCGAGGAGCTCCACGATACCGATCGGCGCGCCGGCCGTTGGGAGATCGCGGTCCGGGCGATGAACGTCGGCCGGTCCCACATCGCGGCGACGATCAACACGCTCGTCCTCGCGTACGTCGGGGCGTCGCTGCCCCTGATCGTCCTGTTCGCGGCGGGCCGACAGGATCCGCTGCTCATCGTGTCGGGGGAGGTGGTGGCGTTGGAGGTCGTGCGGGCGCTGGTCGGCAGCATCGGCATCGTGGCGGCCGTACCGCTCACGACGATGATCGCGGTCGGGCTGATCGGACGACGCCTGCCGTTCATCGCCGAGGGCGACGACGCCCGTCGACCGGGCTGGGGCTGACAGAATTGGCGGAACGACGAGCCGGCGAGGCCGGGAGGAAGGAACGAGCATGACCGCCGTCATCCACACGGAGCGACTGACCAAGACCTACGGGGTCCATCGCGGCGTGACCGAGGTCGACCTCGACGTCGAGGCCGGCGAGATCTTCGGTTTCCTCGGGCCGAACGGCGCCGGCAAGACCACGACCATGCGCGTGCTGCTCGACCTCATCCGCCCGACCTCCGGCCGCGCCGAGGTGTTCGGGATCGAGACGACGAAGGACCCGGTCGCGATCCATCGCCGCGTCGGATACCTGCCCGGTGAGTTCGACCTGTACGACCGGCTCACCGGTGCGGAGACCATCACGTACTTCGCCAATCTCCGCGGCGGCGTGGATCC
>CAVQEY010000004.1:0-109713 GCA_963711615.1 uncultured Actinomycetota bacterium
CTGTCTTCAACGGGCATCGAGGCAGAACTGGTCGGGGGTGAGTGGCCCGGTCAGTGGTGGGGAACCTGGTCGCCCGCACCTGGGAGAACACGGTGCGCGCTTCGCTGAACCAGATCAAGGCCGAAGCCGAGCGAACCCAGCGGAACCGGCCCGGGGGAGCAGCCGCCTGATACCGGTCGTTGACGACCCGGTGATCCGATCCAGCGTTCGACACGAGTACCTGGACGTGCGACTCAGGAGCAACCAGGTGCTCGCTCTGTAAGCGCCGTCACCGAACGCACCGACCGACTGGCTCCAGAGTTCTTCATGTCAGTGACAACAGGAGGAACCATGACCACGACCAATCGCAGTCCGCTGCAGGCCATCGGGTACGGCGCCGGTGCCGGCGTCATCGCATCACTGGCGATGGCCATGTACGCCATGTTCGCGGCGTGGGAGAAGGACACCGGCTTCTTCACACCGCTCTATCACATCGCGTCTCTCCTGGCTCCGGGCGATTCGATGATGGCTTCGATGAAGGCTGCCATGGCCGGAAGCGACTTCCATTTCGTCTTCGGCACCGCGATCCTCGGCGCGATCATCCACATGATGACCGGGGCGATGTACGGCGCGGCCTTCGGCCTCATCGTCGCCCGTCTCAACCTCAAGCTCGCCGTACTCGCCGGCATCGGATTGGTCTACGGCGCGATCGTGTTCGCCGCAAGCACGTACATCGGCCTGCCGCTGGCCGCGGCGATCTTCAACTCCGGTGACCCGATCAAGAACATGGCCGAGATGGCCGGCTGGGGCACGTTCATCATCGAGCACCTCCTCTTCGGCCTGGCCTTGGGCCTTCTGCTCGGCCTCAATCGAGTCCGCGCCGGCGCGGAGGCCGAGCACGCCCACCAGTGACCGCCTCCGACAGCAACGGTGGGACCCGACCCCCGCGGGTCCCACCGCCGCACCCTAGAGCCCAAGACCGAGCACGGCCGGAAGATGAGATGCCACTATGGACAGTGAGCTGCAGCTATGTGCCACCGCAGTTCGGCTCGACTCACTGGCCGGCGGATCCCGCCCTTGGGCCCCCGGAACTCGAGAGGAAGACGTGGACATCGAACGTGCCGCAGCAAACCCGAACGGCCGGGTCTGGTGCATGTCCGAGGTCGACATCTTCTGTGACCTCGACGACAGCGAGATGGATGCGATGGCGGCCGCTGCCCCGATGCGGAACTACGGGGTCGGTGATCTCATCTACACACCCCACCAGCCGATGGAGACCCTGTTCATCCTCAAGCAGGGGCGCATCCGGATCTTCCGGGTCTCGCCCGACGGCCGTGCTCTCACCACCGCGATCATCGAACCGGGCACGATCTTCGGTGAGATGGTCATCGTCGGACAACAGATGCACGACAGCTTCGCCGAGGCGCTCGACGAGGTCGTCGTCTGCGTCATGAGCAAAGCCGACGTCCGACGTCTCCTCCTCGGTGACCCGCGTATCGCAGCGCGCATCTCCGAGACCCTCGGCCGCCGCCTCGGCGAGATCGAACAGCGGCTCTCAGACGCGATTTTCAAGAGCGTGCCCGAACGCATCGCCGGAACCTTGGTCACCCTGGCCGGCACCCATGACAGGCGACCCCTGAGCCGCGGAATCCAGGTCAAGCTCACCCACGAGCAGCTCGCCGCCCTCGCCGGAACCTCCCGGGAAACCACCACCAAGATCCTCAACGAGTACGCCGACCAAGGCCTGGTCAGCCTGGGCCGAGGACGCATCAACATCTTGGACCCCGACCGTATGCGTCGCGCAGGCGGCGTGTAGTCCCCAGTGCTTGGTGGATCCCCGCCACCGATGAGTCCCGGGCCAAACGCATGCCCTCGCAACTCGTCACTCTTGCTGCTCGTCCTCGACCGGCAAGCGCGACCACTACTCACCACTATCACCCGAAGCTGTCGCGCGCTCGCTTCTCCGATCCGCCCAGCAGCCGTTGCCGTTGACCCCACAACGACATATCGATGACCCGGTCGAAGCTGCAGCCGCGTGATCGAGCACTTGGCGATTCGTTATCGATCTGACATCGATTCAGGCTCGTATTTCAGCGATTCGCCACTCCCGGCTGCGGCGTGGGCTGACAGTTGCTCGCAGGTTTGCCCACAAGACGATCAGAGGCGGTTCCGGACGTCTCCGGAACCGCCTCTGACGTGCACCTTCTTGGTAGCGGGGGCAGGATTTGAACCTGCGACCTCTGGGTTATGAGCCCAGCGAGCTACCGAACTGCTCCACCCCGCGTTGCTCGGACCACTTTACGGGAGCATCCCCACGCGACTCAACTCGGGGCTGGCAGCGGATCTGGCATGCTGAGCCGCACACGCGTCGGGGGACCGATCACGTGGAGGGTATCGATGCCGGCGACCGACACCGATCCCGACTTCTTCGAGCTGGCCGTGGCTTTCAGCAAGCGGCGGACCTGGCCCGAGCTGCTCCAGATGTTCTTCGGCGGATGCGTCGCTCTCACCGGCATCGCCAGCGTGGCCGCACACATCGTGCAGCGCGACGAACAGCTCGCGCTACCGATGGGCCAAGCCGTCGGTCTCTACATCGCTGGTAGCGCGGTGTTCGCGTGGGGCGCGGCTCGCGGCGACTCGCGGGCCCTGCTCAGGTGGTCGGCCATCACCGTGCTGAGCGGTGCCCTTTTCGTCCTCCTCGCAGCGGTCGCGAGCCTGCCGGCGATAGCCGGCCATCTCATGGATCGATACCTCGGCCCACGCCAGGGCGAAAAGAAGCGGACCCTCGCGTCGACGGTCGTCGACCGGAGCGAGGCGGAAGCGCTGGTGGGCTCACCGGCAGAGCTGTCGTCGATCAGGTCACCCGCGAGGTCCGTCATCGCCACGTGGCAAGGCCCTCTGGACCGGCCGGGGGCCTCGACCAGTGCCCCGCTGTTGACCGTCAATGTCCGTCGGTCCGCGTCCCTGGCCGCCCGGGTCCGCTCCAAGGGCGTGCGGCCACCGATCACCCGGGTATCGGACGTCGGAGATGGCTGTGTGGTGTCGCGACGGGGTACCGGCGAAAGTGTGCTCACGGGCGTCCAGGCCGCGCAAGGGGACTGGGTGGTCGCCATGAACCTGCACGGTGGAGCCGAGGCAGACCCGACACCCACGTTGCTGCGGTATGTCTCACGCGCGCTCGGGCGGCTCGCCCAGGCGCTCCCGTAGCCCGTTCGCGAGACCGGCGATCGTCGCGGCGTCGAGCAGGCCGCCGCCGTGCTCGGCCAGGCGCCGACGACGCACCGGGCCGATCCGCACGCGGGAGTGGACGCGCGTGCGGTCGTCGCCGTGATCGGTGAGGACGAGAGCCCAGGAGAAGCTGGTGCGGCCTCGGCGCGAGGTGAACACGAGCGTGTGCGGCGGCTCGACGTGAGCGACCGTCAGGGTCGCGTCGCGTCCGCCCCAGTCGGCGATCGTCTGGCCGACCTCCGGGGACGCGAACCGCGGATCGAGTCGTCGGGCCGCTCGGCGGCCGCTGGGGATGAAACGCTCGACCGCACGAGGCAGGTACCAGCCGGCCCGGGTCTTACCGATCTGCACCAGCCACGGCCAGACGGTCGACGGAGTCGCGTCGAGCGTGAACGCGCGGTCCATCGTGACGTCAGCCGGGACGAGCTCGTCGCCGGGCAGTGCGGCCGCCGCCTCCTCCGGCGTCGCCCGCACCGACAGCCAGCCCACGGCTACTGCCCCTCGAGAGCCCTCTGGGCGTCCTCGATGCGGTCGTTCATCTCGTTGATCTTGCGCTGGTACGTGGAGAGGTCGCCCTCCTTCAACGCGTCCTGTGCCTCGTTGTAGGCGTCGGAGGCGTCCTTGAGGTAGTCGCTCGGCGACTTCTGCTCGGCCGGCTCACCGTCCGGCGGTGGCTCCTCGCCACCGCCCGTGTCGGTGCTGCCCTCCTCCAGACCCAGCGCCACACGCAGCGCCTCGTCGAGCGTCTGGCCGAACCCGACGTCCTGGCCGAACGACGCCGCGACGAACTGCAGCACCGGGTACGTGCCCTCGGCCGCAGACCGCCGGATGTAGACCGGCTGGACGTACAGCAGGCCGTCGCCCACCGGCAGTGTCAGGAGGTTGCCGTTCTGCACCTGGGCGTCGGACTGCCGGAACTGCAACAACGCCTGGGTGACGCCGCGGTCGGAGCTGAACTGGTTGGCGATCTGGCTCGGGCCGGGCACCTGCGTGTCACTCGGCAGCTGCAGGATCTGCAGCTTGCCGTAGTCATCAGCGGTCGCCTCGGAGTTGACCGACACGAACGACGCGAGGTTCTGGCGGCTGTTCGGCAGATAGACGGTCGTCAACGAGAACTGCGGCGGCTGGTCCGAGTTCTCGCCCGGGGTGCTCACCGAAAGGTAGTACGGCGGCTGCAGCGAGCTCTGGGTGCCGGCCGGGTCCTCGGGCACCTTCCAGCGCTCGCCACCCTCGTAAAAGGTCTGGGCATCGGTGACGTGGTACTCGCGCAGCACGTCGCGCTGAACCTTGAACAAGTCGACCGGGTAGCGCAGGTGCTCGAGGAGTGGCTGCTTGATCGCGCTCTTCGGCTCCACCGCGTCGGGGAAGACCTTCATCCACGTCTTGAGGACCGGGTCTTTCGTGTCCCACTGATAGAGCTTCACCGACCCGTCGTAGGCATCGACGACCGCCTTGACGGAGTTGCGCATGTAGTTGACCTGGTCGGTCGGCAGCGCCGCCTGCGAGCGTCCTTGCGTCAGGGTGTCGTCCGTGGCCGCGCGAAGCGAGCGGTGCTCGGAGTAGGGAAAGGTGTTGCTGGTGGTGTAGGCGTCGACGATCCAGACGACCTTGCCGTCGACGACCGCCGGGTACGTGTCGCCGTCGACCGTGAGCCACGGCGCCACCTTCTCGACGCGGTCACGCGGATGACGGTCGTAGAGAATCCTGGACGCCGAGTTGACCCGGTTCGACAGCACGATGTTCGGCTCGCCGAACGAGAACGCGTACAGGGCCCGGTTGAAGAAGCTGCCGACAGGCACGCCACCGGAGCCGTCGTAGGTGTTCTGAGTAGCGTTCGCCGCGTCGTCGCCCGCGGCCTCACCGCCGCGCGGGATGTCGACCTCGATGGGATTCGAACCTTCCGGCCGTCCGACGATCGAGTACTCGGGTGAGTTCTCGCCGAAGTAGATGCGCGGCGCCTGGTCGAGCTCGAGCTCGCCGGTCGGCGGGATGTCCTTCTCGACCCACACCGGCTCGCCCTGCGCGCCGCGCTGGTTGCCGCGCGCCGCGATGATGCCGTAGCCGTGCGTGTAGACGGTGTGGTCGTTCGCCCAGTTGCGCTGCGACTCCTGCAGACCCGCCAGGTTGAGCTCGCGTGCTGCGATGATGATGTCTTGCGGCTGCGCGTCCTCGCCGATCTTGTAGCGGTCGACGTCGAGGGTCTCGGGCACGGCATAGTAGCCACGCACCTGCTGCAGCTGCTCGAACGCCGGCGCGATGAGCGTCGGGTCGAGGAGTCGGGTGCTGACCCGCGACTCCGCCGACCGGGTGAGCTCAGCCGGCGTGAGCGTGGTCTTGGCCGTGTACGCCTCCACCTTGGTGTCGGCGACGTCGTAGGCCTCGCGGGTGGCCTCGATGTTGCGGGTGATGAACGGCCCCTCCTTGTCCGGCTCGGACGGCTTGACCTGGAAGGACTGCATGACGAACGGCCAGATGCCGCCGATCAGGATGGAGGTGAGCAGCAGCAGTCCGAGGCCGATCGCCGGCAGCACCCAGGAGCGGATGATCGCGGCGGCGAACAGGAGCAACGCGCACACGATGGCCACGCCGATGAGGATGTTGCGTGCCGGGATGCGTGCGTTGGCATCGGTGTAGCCGATGCCGTCGAACAGCGACGACGAGCCGACCGCGAGCCCGAACCGGTCGAGGTAGTACGAGAACGCCCGCAGCAGCACGCCGAGCCCGAGCAGCACCGACAGGTGCACCTGAGCGGCCCGGGAGAATCTGGGCCCGCGGCCGGCCAGGCGGATGCCGCCGAAGACGTAGCTGATGAACACGACCGCGATCACCGAGATGACGACCATCGTGAATGAGAACGACGTCAGGAACCGCATCCACGGGTAGTCGAAGACGTAGAAGCCGATGTCCTTGCCGAAGTGCGGGTCCTTGGCCCCGAACGCCGTGCTGTTGCTCCACATCTGGAACGTGTCCCAGTGGCTTGCCGCCACCGAGCCGGCGAACGCCGTGAGCACGAGCCCCAGGATGATGAGCACCGGGCGCAGGATCGGGCTGAGCGCCTGCCGGTACCGGAACGCCGGGTCGTCGCGCCGCATCGGCACGGCTTCGGGCCGGAAGCGCCACGCGAGATAGATGTTGGCGATGACGAAGAGGCCGAAGGCGAGGCCGAGAACGAGGAACAACCCGACCCGTGTGAGCAGGACCGTGCGGAACACGTCGGGGTAGTCGACCGAGTCGAACCAGAGCCGGTCGGTCCAGACGCTCGTGAAGATGGAGCCGACGAACAGCAGCACCGCCAGAGTGATGAGGGTCGGCACGAGAACGCGGCGCCGGCGATCAACGCCACCGCCACTGGGCTCGGGACGAGGCCGAGAGGGTCCGAAGATGTCGCTCACAGGGCTCCTGGTGGCGCGGAATGTCGCACGGATTGCTTGACCAGCACTTTATGCCTCACAGCAAAGTCTTGGTGAGGAGGTCGAGAAGTCCAGGCACGAGGTCGGGCCCCTCGAGCAGGGGTGCGTCCTCCGGATCGCGGGCCCGCACGGCGCTGTGGCGCTCGCCGTCGCGGGTCACGGCAGCGACCAGTCGTACCTCGCGGCGATCGGGATGCTCGGCCACGAAAGTCAGCAGGGCGTCCTCGTCGACGGGCAGATCGTCCTCCGCCTCGGGCGGGAGCATGACGCGTTCGACCACCGCGACGCACCCGGCCACGGCGTCGGGCCACTCGATCTCGCCGAGCATCTCCTCGAGCGGCCGGTCCAGCGGGAGGCCGTCCTGCTCGATGGACGTGAACCCGTCGGGCTGGGCCTCCAGCTGTGCGGACAGGCCCGCGGCAAGTGCGGGTTCGCGCTCCACCAGCTGGGCTGTAGGCACGAGCGAGTAGAGCCGCGGAGGCTGGTCCCAGCCGTCGGCCGCGACGTGGGACTCCACCTCGAGCGTGACGAGACGCAGCGGAGTGCTCGGCAGCGGGTCACCCTCCTCGGAGCCTGCGTCGACGTGCCCCTTCACTCCTGGCACCGCGGCACCGACGCCTTGGGGTCGGCGGCCAGCGCCTCGAGCGAGTCGACGGCGTCAGCCAGCTTGGAGACCTTGACCAGCTGCATGCCGTGGTCGCCCCCGTCGGTCGCCTCCGCACAGTTGGCCGCCGGCACCAGGAAGACCTTCGCACCGTCGGCGGCCGCGCCCGCGATCTTCTGCCGGATGCCACCGATCGGGCCGATCGTCCCGTCCGAAGTGATCTCACCCGTGCCGGCGACCTCGCGGCCGCCGGTGAGTGATCCTGGCGTGAGCCGGTCATAGATGGCGAGGGCGAACATCGCGCCGGCGCTCGGACCGCCGACCCGCTCGCCGACGTTGTTGGTGACCGTGACGGGGAAGTCGAACGTCGAGCGCAGGAGCACCCCGATGCGCGGCACGTCCTTGTCGACGGCATCCGGTCGCGTGACGATGTCGACGGTCGCCGCCTGGCCGTCGCGGACGTAGCCGATCGTCACCGTTTCGCCCGGCTCGCTGCGTCCGACTGCCTCGACGACGTCTCTCGCGGTCGAGGTGCTACGTCCGTCGACGGAGCGGATCTCATCGCCCTTGCGGAGCTTTCCCTTGGCGGAGCCGTCGCCGTCGACTGAGTCGATGGTCGGCACTTCCGGCACGGTGTACCCGGCGGCGCGCAGTGCCGCAACGCGTGAGGAGTCCTTGGAGCTGGCGAGCTGTGCCTGGCCCTCAGCCTTGGCGTCCTTGGCCGACTCCCCCTGGCGATAGATGAACGATCGCGGCACCACGGCGGTGTCGTCGGCGAAGTAGGCCTCGACGGCCTGGGCCAGTGAGACGTTCGTCTGCGCCCGGGTGACGGAGACGGTGGTGAAGTCGAGGGAGCCCGTCGTCGGGTAGGTCTTGACCCCCTTGCCGAACGCGATCATCGGCTTGTCGTCGAACGTGCCGAGGGTGTCGAACGCCGGGCCCGGGCGCATCGTCACGTACGGCACGGGCACGAGGAACGCGACGCACGAGAGCACGATGAGCGAGAGCGACGCGACCACCATCGTGAGGTAGCGCCGACTGGGTCTCAGGGCAGGGTCGGACACGGAGCAAGCCTAGAGAGTGGTGCCAGAGTCAGTCCGCATGCACCCAGACGGCGTCGCCGTCGACGTACGTCTGGTGCTTCCAGACCGGCACCTCGGTCTTGAGCTCGTCGATGAGCCGGCGTCCCGCTTCAAACGCCTCGGCCCGATGTGCGGCCGATGCCGCGACGACGACGGCCAGGTCACCCACCGCGAGCTCGCCCACGCGATGCACGGCGGCCAGCGCGACGACGTCGCACTCGTCGGCGATGCGAGAGGCCACGTCCCTCAGCCGGTCCACGGCGGTGGGATGCGAGCTGTACGACAGCTGGTCGACCGTTTGCTCCTGGTCGACCTCGCGGACCGTCCCCACGAACAGGGCGATGCCACCAGCTGCCGGGTCGCGCACGGCCGCGAACACCTCGTCGAGGCTCAACGGGGAGTCGCGGATGTCGAGCAGCCTGAGCTGTCCGGTCGGTGATGAAGCCGCTGTGTCATTCATTGGGGCCATCGTAGGCACGAGGCTGCTGGGGAACGCTGGGTAGGCTTGCGGCATGGCCGACCAGGACGAGCCGGACCGCGACGACGAGCCGGATCCGACTCCACCGAACCCCTTCGCCGGGACGCCGATGGAGGCCCTGTTCAGCGCGCTCGGCGGTGCCGGCGGCCAGACGCCCGACCTCGGTGCGCTGTTCGGACAGATGCAGCAGATGTTCCGCCCGCACGACGGACCGGTCGACTTCGCGATGGCCAAGGACGTCGCGCGGCACGCCCTTGCGGCGTCCGGGCCCGACCCCTCACCGCACGCCGGCCAGAGTGGTGCGGTCGACGACGCCGTGCGCCTGGCTGAGTCGTGGCTCGACCGCGTCACCGAGGTACCCGCGGGCGCCACGTCGGCTGTCGCCTGGAGCCGCGCCGAGTGGATCGAGGCCACGGCACCCACCTGGGAGATGCTCGTGCTGCCGATTGCCGAGCACGTCGTCGGTGCCATGGGTGAGGCCGTCCCCGAGGAGGCCAAGGCCATGGCCGGGCCGCTCATCGGCATCCTGAGCCAGGCCGGCGGCGCCATGTTCGGTCAGCAGATCGGCCAGGCCCTCGCGGGACTGGCGGGTGAGGTCGTCTCCTCCACCGACATCGGGTTGCCGCTCGGCCCAGAGCGCACCGCGGCCGTCCTCCCCCACAACGTCGAGGCGTTCGGCGAGGGCCTCGAGCACTCGGCCGCGGACGTCCTGCTCTACGTCGTGCTGCGCGAGTGCGCACACCACCGCCTGTTCCATCACGCCCCTTGGCTCCGCCCCGCGCTCGTCGGCGCGATCGAGGAGTTCGGCCGCGGCACCCGCATCGACCTCTCGTCCATCGAGTCGACGATGCAGGGTCTCGACCCGTCGCGCCCGGAGGAGATCGCCGAGGCAATGCAGGGCGGTTTGTTCGAGCCCGAGCGCACCCCCGAGCAGCAGCACGCGGTCGAGCGCCTCGAGACGCTGCTCGCCTTCGTGGAGGGTTGGGTCGACGAGGTCGTCGATCAGGCCACTCGCGAGACGATGCCCGCCGCGGCATCACTCGCGGAGGCGATGCGTCGTCGCCGTGCGGCCGGCGGTCCGGCCGAGCAGACCTTCGCTTCGCTCGTCGGACTCGAGCTCCGGCCCCGACGCATGCGCGACGCCACCACCCTCTGGGCCGCCTTGCGCGACCGCCAAGGTCCCGCAGCCCGCGACGCCGTCTGGAAGCACCCCGACATGATGCCCACGGCCGCCGACCTCGACGACCCGCTCGGCTTCGCCCAGGACGAGGCCGGCTCGATGTCGGACGAGGACTTCGACGCCGCGATCGGCCAGCTGCTCGACGGCGACGGCGAGCGTCCCGAAGAGCGCCCCGATGACGAGCGGCCCCCCGGCGGGGGTTCCGGGCCACGGGCGGACGACAGCACAGACGAGTGAGCCTGGCGGGGGTGCCGGGCCACGGGCGGCAAGAGACAACACTGCACGCGGACGCCCGTGCGGTGCTCGCGGCGTGGGAAGGCCCGAACCGCACGCAGGACGCCTTGCGGACGTTGTACCTCGAGCATCTCGACGCGCACCCAGACGCGCTGAAGCGCAGCTGCCATCCCGATCATCTGACCGCGAGCGCGCTCGTCGTCTCGAACGACCACCGTCAGGCAGTGCTCACCCTCCACCCGATCGTGGGGCGCTGGCTGCAGACGGGCGGGCACTGCGAGGTCCACGACGCGACGCTGGCCGACTCCGCGCTCCGAGAAGCGCGCGAGGAGTCCGGCATCCAGGACCTGACGCTCGATCCGGTGCCGGTGCTGTTGTCGCGCCACGAGGTCCCATGCGGACCGCTGCGTCCGTCGCACCACCTGGACGTGCAGTTCGTGGCGGTGGCGCCGGCCAATGCGGCGCCGGTGATCAGTGAGGAGTCGTTCGACCTCGGCTGGTTCGCACTCGACAATCCGCCCGAACCCACCGATCAGAGCCTCCGCGACCTCATTGCTGCTGCCAGCTCACGCCTTCGAGGAAACCCTTCGCCTTGATGGTGTGCGGGTAGGCGTCGATCAGCGCCCAGAATCGCGCACCGTGGTTGGGCTCGATCAGGTGCGCCAGCTCGTGCAGAAGCACGTAGTCGACGACCCACTCGGGCATGCCCTTGAGCCGGTGGGACAGCCGGATGGATGCGTCCTTCGACGTGCAGGAGCCCCACCGGGCGTTCTGGTTGGTGACCCACCGGACACTTGCCGGGACAGCCTGCCCGTCGAGCCACCGCTCGGACAGCACGTGCGCGCGGGCGAGCAGCTCCTCGTCGCTGGGCCGGACGCGCCGCTCACGCCGGTCGAGCCGCTCGACGAGGCTGCGGACGTGTGTCTGTTCCTCCTCGGCACTGAGATGGGCGGGCATCAGGACGATGATCTTGTCGCCCTCGCGGTAGGCGCGGATGGTGCGACGGCGACGCGAGCTGCGCCGGATCTCGACCTCTCCCATGCGGATCAATCTATCGGCCGCCCCCCACAGCACCGATTATTTTTCGTCCACACGACCGCGCGGCGAACCGGCAGGTCACGCCCGTGCAGAGGAGCCGCTCCGCGAGGTCGTCCACCAGGTGTCCACACGGTGGCCCCGTGATCCCCACAAGTTGTCCCCACGGTTATCCACAGGCGTGGACAACATTTTTCCAAATCGGTTGACGAGCGGCCGGTGCAGTTCTAAGTTTCCGCCATTTCGACACGCGTAAATTGTGCGGTGTTACGCGGCACGCCTGACCGGAAATCCGGCCGGTCTGCCGTACCGTGAGTGCCCAGTACCACCTTCGGCTAGGAGGCCGTGATGACGGAACAGTGGAGTGGCGAGTTCTACTGCGTGAAGTGCAAAGCAAAGCGCGAGGCCACCGGCGAGGTTCATGTCAGCGACAAGGGAACCCGCATGGCCAAGGGCATCTGCCCCGTCTGCGGTACCAAGCTGAACAGGATCCTCGGTAGGGCCTGATTCACCACGTCGAGTGGACGGTCGGCTGTTCAGCCGGTCGTCCACTCGTCATGTCACGACCCGAAGCCCTCGTGCGGACGTAGTTCAATAGCAGAACAGCGACCTTCCAGGTCGAAGACGTTGGTTCAAATCCAGCCGTCCGCTCCACTCCGCAGGCCTAGGCTCGCCATGTGAACGTCCTGCTCCGCCTGCTCGGGCTGAATCTGCTCGCCCACGTCGGGTCGCGGCTGCCGAGCAGGGTGGCCCGCACGACCACGTCGATCGTTCTCATCGCCGCCAATCTGCTGCCCTTGTGGGCCGTGCTGAACGGGGCCGCCGGCGTGGGCGACGTCTTCGTCATCTACTGGTTCGAGAACGTCGTCGTCTGGTTCACCACCACGATCAAGATCCTGACCGCCCAGGGAGCAGCAGCCGGAAACGTCCAGCCGACTGACAACGCGCCAACCGCGGCGTTCTTCGCGCTCCACTTCGGACTGTTCACCCTCGTCCACGGGGTCTTCTCGTTCATCCTCGCCGCCCTGACCGGTGGCTTCACCGGCGGGCCACGGACGTGGCTGCTGTTGCTGGTCGGCATCCTCGTCAGCCACCTGGTGTCGCTCGGCCTCAACTGGTTCGCCCAGGGCGAGCGCGAGGTCGTGTCCGCCCGTCGGGCGATGATGCTGCCGTATCCCCGCATGGTGGTGCTGCACATGTCGGTGATGGCCGGGTTCTTCATCCTCCTCGGCGTCGGTCGCGTGGACGGCACCATCGACGAGGTCGCGCCGGTCGCGCTCCTGTGCGGCGCGAAGACCGTCGTCGACGTCTTCTTCCACCTCCGGGAACGGTGGGCGAGCAGCCCCGCTCTGCAGGACACACTGGAGGAGTGATGGAACGATCGCTCGTCGCCGCCACGCTCCTGGTGCTCGTCGCATCGGGTTGTACCGACAGCGGCCCGGAGCAACCCGTCAGGTCGGGCCAGGATCGCCAGACGCCCACGGCGACGCCGACGCCACCGCCGCCACCACATCCGGTCTCACTGCCCGCACTCATGCAGCGCGAGTACGACGGCAGCGGCCTGAGGTTGCGACGCGAGCTCGTCAGCACCGACGCATACCGGCAGCACAACGTGACCTACCGCAGCGGCAAGCTCCGCATCTCCGGGGTGCTGAACGTGCCGCGCGGTCCGGGGCCGCACCCCGCGGTCGTCCTCGCCCATGGCTACATCGACCCGGACATCTACGCGAACGGCCAGGGCATGCGTCGCGAGCTGGACTGGCTGGCCCGTCGGGACTTCGTGACCCTGCACGTCGACTATCGCAACCATGCAGGATCCGACAACGACCCGAAGGCCGACGAGAATCTGCGACTCGGCTACACCGAGGACGTCATCAACGCCGTGCACGCCCTGCGCGCCTGGGACGGGCCGGTCGACGACGAGCGCGTCGGGCTCGTCGGACGATCGATGGGCGGCGGCGTGGTCTACAACGTGCTCACCGTCTCGCCCGGGCTGGTCGACGCGGCCGTCGTGTTCGCGCCGGTCAGCTCCGACACCGTGGACAACTTCGAGCGCTGGATCCGCCCCGACCGCGACCGGGCGAACCTCGCGAGGCGGATCATCCGGAAGCACGGCGCTCCCGAGAAGAACCCGGCATTCTGGCGCGACGTCAGCCCGCGTTCGTACTTCGACCGCGTCACCGAGCCGATCCTCATCCACCACGGGACGTCCGACGACAGCTGCCCGATCCGCTGGACGCACCGCACGGTGAAGGCCCTGGAGGACGCCGGCGCGGATGTCAGGCTGGAGGTCTACCAGGGCGAGGAGCACACGTTCATCCCGCAGTGGCCGCGAGCGATGGAGCGCACCACTCGGTTCCTGCGTCGCCAGCTCTCGTAACCGCTCGCGAGTCCGGATGGACGGCTCGTCAGCCGGACCTCAACCCGTCACGCTCAGCCGGTGACCCTGAGGCCGACCATCCGTCCCGGAGCCCCACTGCTGCGCCGCGACGCCACCCACCTGCAGGTGGGCACCTCACCCGGCACGGTCATCGACGATCGGCCCGGGCTGGGTGCGTTCCTCCTGCTCCTCAACGGAGCCCGTGACGTCGACCAGCTGCGCCGGCTCGTGCACTCGGAGGTTCCCGAGCTCGAAGGAGACGTGGACGACGTGCTCAGGCCGCTGCTCGCCTGCGGGGCTGTGGTCGACGCCAGCGGCCTCAATGTCCGGCGGCCGCGGCTCCGGGTCGCCCTGCACGGCGACGCCGGCAGTCGACCCCTTTCCCGCGCCATCGGCCATGCGCACGAGCGGTGCTCGAGCAGGCGCGGCGCCACCGCGTCAGCCACCTGCCGGGTGGTGATCGATGAGGACCGGGTCCGCATCGCCCCGGTCGTCATCCCCGGCCTCACGCCCTGCCTGACCTGTCTCGACCTACACATCACTCATGCAGGGTGAAAACTGGCAGCGGGTCGTCAAACCAGGAGGTGCACGGACGATCGACCTGCGGTTGCCAGCGCAAAGGCGAATCCGGCGACTATGCCGCGGGGTTCCCGTCCAGCGCGGAGGCCTTCGGGCCGCCGCGGATCGACTGCCGCGCCTGAATCCGTTCGCGGTTGTCCCGTATGCGCGGGTCGTAGCAGTCAAAGTAGATCTTGGCGACGAGTTCGCCGCGGCTGTTCACGTCGGTCTTCTCGAAGATGCTCTTGAGGTGCTGCTGCACGGTTAGTGGGGATACCCCCAGCGCCTTCGCGAGCTCGGACGTCGAACCCCCGCGGAGGACCAGCTGCGTCAGCTCCTGTTCCCTCCCGGTCAGCCCGTAGATCGACATCAGCAGCGGCGCGACACGGTCGGGGTGAGCCGGCTGAATGATCACCGTCACCTTCGAGTCGCTGCTCCTGCCGGTGACCGCACCCTGGATGACGGCCCAGCGTCCGCTGGTCATCGGCACCCGCGCCGCCGACACGCCACCCGCCCTATTGTGCTCGGCCTCGCGCAGAGCAGCCGTTGCTGCCGCGATGACACTGGTCGGCACTCCGTCCTGGCGTCCGTTGTCGTCCGGAAGACGCGAAAACCATTCCTGCGCGGCAGGGCTCAGCGATTCCACCTCGCCCTCGAGCGTCAGCACGACCAAGCCCGGGGCATCCGGACGCTCCGGCTCGGTGGCCTCACCGATCAGCAGTCCGCGCCGAACCCCTTCGGCGATCAGTGGCGCGGCAGCCGCCATGAAGTCGATGTCGCGCTTGGAGAACATTGGGTCGCCCGGCGCACGGTTCAGCCGCGTCGTGCCCCAGGTCTCGCCGGTCGGGGATCGCAGCGCGACCAGGAGTTCCTGGGCCATGCCGCTGGGCACCATCACCTCGACGTAGATCGGGCTGCGCTCGGGCTGGCCATCGGTGGCTTCGTGCAGCGTCAGGACACCGCGCGGGTGGTGCACCACGTCAGCCGTCTTGATGAAGTCGTCCGCCAGGAGCTCCCACCGCATGTAGTCGCCCGGGTCGACGTCACAGCCTTCCCCGTAGATGCTCGTGACGAGGTGCGATTCGGGGTCGAGGGTGTACCAAAAGGGGTTGTCGATCGTCGCCGTTCCGTTGCTGACCATCTTGTTCACGATCGGGTTCACCTCGTTGAGAAAGCCCGCAACGTCAAGGCCGGCGCACGCAGACCGCCGGATGCGCTCCAGCGCCGTCTGCTCGGCGTGGCGTCCGGCGGCTGTGACCCTGATCTGCGGCACGCCACCTCCTCGCCCCGATACCAGAATCATGGCATGGAGGAGCGGTTGCTGTTGGCGTTGGCTGGACACAACGCACCGACGACGAACGAGCGGAGCCCATCATGACGCGAGAGGACTTGGCAACGACGGGAGAGGAGTTGGCACGCCGGTATGTGAGCACCTTCAACGACCGCGATGTGGATGCTTGGGCCGCCCTCTTTGCCGAGGACGCTGTGATCCACGACCCATTCTTCCCAGAACCCTCACGAGGTCGGGAGACGATCAAGGCCTTGGAGAAGGCCATCGAGCGCGCGTTCTCCGACATGCAATGGCGACAGCTTCGGCCCGCCATCGGGGCCGATGGTCGGGTCGCTGTCGAGCTGGCCGTGAACGCGGTCAATGACGGTCCGCTGGACCTGCCCGGCGGTGAAGTCCCCGCGACCGGCAGGACGATCTCGTACGAGACGGGCGTCTTCTGGCAGATCGGTCCGGACGGGCTGATCACCGAGGAACGGTCGTACTTCGACGCGACTGGGGTCGCCGCCCAGCTCGGGATCACGTCCTGACGTGTGGACGGCCGGCTCGTCAGCCTGGCGTCCACCCGGCACGCTGAGCCGGTGACCTTGCGGCCGACGATCCGTCCCGGAGCCCCACTGCTGCGCCGCGACGCCACCCACCTGCAGGTGGGCACCTCACCCGGCACGGTCATCGACGACCGGCCCGGGCTGCGTCCGTTTCGGGGAGTCACCTCTACGCTCACCCTGTGAATGTCTTGCTCCGCATTCTCGGGCTCAACTTGCTCGCCCACGTCGGCTCTCGATTGCCCAGTCGAGCAGCTCGCACGACGACCTCGATCATCCTCATCGCAGCGAATCTCCTACCACTTGGGGCGGTCCTGAGCGTGTCGGTGAGCCGCTGCCGGTGACGCGAAGGACCGCCCCGCGCACTCGGAGGAAAGATGCGCAGGACGACGGCGAGCAGCATCTGCAACCAGCGTGAGCGCGAATGACCGCTGATGCGACTGTTGGCACTTGTGGCTAGACGGCGCTGACGTCCGAACGGATCGTCGAAGCATCCATCGAGTAGTGAGATTGTCGGATGGCTTCGCATGACGGTACGAGCTTCAGACTAGAGTCTGGTTCTCGAGCTCGGTTGACAGCAGGGCCGCCGCTGTCGCGTCGCCGTCACATCCGAGCGCCGCACCGTGGAGGAGCGAGCGAACGGTGAGTTCCTTCATGCCGCTCCTCGAGGTGAGCTCGCGCATGCTGGCAATCCAGGCCGCCGTTTCGGGGTGACCGTGCTTTCGCCCAAGCGCGCACTGCACGTCGAGGATGTAGGCCTGGAGCCAGACATAGGCGTCTGCGAGGCGGTTGCCTCGCACTCGAGCATCGGCGAGCGTTTCGAACGCTTCGGTGGTTCGTCCGCTCGCCTCGGCGACTAGAGCGAGGCCGCGAGCCGACATTCCCTCCCAGCATGGGTCGCCGATCTGGCACGCTCGCGCGAAGGCCTGCTCGAGGATCGCTCCCGCCCCGTTCACGTCACCCCGCAACAGTTGAGCCTCGCCACGCATTGCCTGCGGCCACGGCATGAAGGCCAGCCAATGTTCTCGTTCGGCCAGCGCGATCGACGCGTCGAGATGCTCAACTGCTAGATCAGCATCCCCGAGAAGTAGCTTGACACGTCCGAGCATGGAGAGGGCATAGGCCTCAAGTCGCGGCACGCGGGCGAGTTGGGAGTTCGTCACCGCATCCCTAAGAAGCGCTTCCGCCCGCTGGTAGTTGGAACGATCGCTTTCGACAGAGCCGAGGTAAGTCGATGCTTTCGCAACCAGCGGCGGGGAGTCGTCCGCGTATGTCAGCGCGTCGTTGAGCCACAATTCGGCACGGTCATAGCGAGCGCGCAAGAAATCCACATAACCGAGCTCTGCCCTGGTCTGAGCCACGGACTCACGAAGGCCATGCGTCACGGCGATCTGGTCGGCTTCGAACAACGCCGCGAGACCCGCCTCATCGAGCCCTCCAAGTGAGTGAATCAACGCCTCAGCCATCAAGAGGCGGGCACCGACCCGTAGTCGCGTCACGTTGGAATGGTCGGCGAGCCGCGCTGCGGTCAGCAGCGACTGAACGCCAGCCATCACGGCACCGGCGGCTACCGCGGCCGAGCCTGCCTCTACGACTGCCTCAATTGTCCCTTCGTCGGAGAGCTCCGTAGTAGCCCGTCTGGTCTCGCGAACTGCTGCCTCGACCGCCGGACCGGGTTGCACTCCAAGCTCCGACCTGAAGAGCTCAACGCATGATCGATACTGTCTTGCGGCAGCCTCGTCGTCCCCGGCCTGCCGGTAGAGCTGTATCAGCATCGCCTGGTGATTTTCGTCAAGAGGATTCATGGTTACGGCACGCGTGGCGCAGCCGAGTGCGGCGTTCAGGTCGCCACGGGACATCAAGCCGAGAGCTGCTTCGTGAAGGACCGCCTCGGACGCGGCTGCCACGTGTCGTTGCTTGGACAGGAGCCATGTCTCGAATGTCGCCGCATTATGGATCGAGGTGCCATCGAGAAGCGCGCTTCCCAGGCCGGGGAGGCTGACAGCTTCCGTCCACGAGCCATGAACCACCACGTCGACATCGATGACCGCGTCTGAGGGCAGGCCAAGCACGACCGGGTCACCGTCGATCGAGGTTTCCTCGCCCAGCCCTCGACGAATCTCAGAAAGGCTCCATCGGAGCGCTCGAATCGGGTCGTCGGCCTCGCCGAACAGCATCGACGCGAGCTCGCGCCGGGTGGGCGGTCGATCGCTCAGGATGAGGTAGGCCAAAAGAGCCCAGCTCTTTCGGCTGCGGAACTGGTAGACCTCGCCGCCAGACTGCTCGAGGCGAGGGCGGCCCAGTAAACGTATGCCGAGACTCATGCCTATTCGATCATCTGAAGTCGGCCGCTACTACCCATGACGTTCAGCATGCCCGAAGACAGGGAGGCCCGAGCCAACTCCGTTGGCCGAGCCTCCGTCTGTCCACAAGCAATCCGGTCGCGTGATGGCCAGCCGAACTGATTGATTGGACCTCGGCGTCCTATGAGTGCTCGCTGACGGAATAGATCTCGTCGGCGACCAAGCCGTGCGCCTCACGGTGCACCGTGTTAGCCGCCTCAGCGCTGGGCGCATCAACTAGGCAGAAGATCTTCCCGGCCTGCTCGTCGACCCAGTAGCGCAGGTAATTCACGCCGTACGCTCCCTGTGTCGCTACGTCGGCCTGGTGGGCGCCCGCGACGTCATTCGCGGGAACCCCGCCCTCGATGGTGTGTACGTCCATAAAAAGTGCCATGGTCTGTTCCTGTTCTCCAGTTGAGCGCAACGATTGTTTCGACGCTCGTGATAGGAACAGGCAACCTCGCACGCGTTTGATGAATCGTTTGACGATCCAATCTACCTAGCTGGCGTCGACCTCATCGTCGAGCACGTCGACGAGCGCGGCGGTTGGCCACGGACGGATCGCGATCGAGGTGAGGCTCGTGAGCGGCTACGCTGTCGACCTCTCGCTGGGGAGGGTCTGATCAATCGGCACGTAGTCAGCGTGGCGGTGGGCAATCTTCCACTCTCCGTTCTCGCGGCGGAAGATGTGAGTGACGCGCAGGGTGTACGGCTCGACCGGAACGCCAACGACGGAGTTCGCGATGTGCTCGAACCCGACTAAGTACGCCAAATCGCCACTGATGCCGGCGGTCACGACCTCGAAGCGGTAGTCGGTCGAATCCGACCACCTCGCCGCCAACCAACGAAGGGTCTCACTGACCTCGTCCCATCCGCTCCTGAGTGGCACCTTCGCCCCGAAAACGGTTACCGGGTCCTGGGTCGAGGTCATGGCCAAACGCGGTTCGGCGTCTCCGTTGATCAGCGCTTGCTCTGCTTCGATTTGACGGGCTAGGGCCGGGTGGAGGAAGTCGTCGAGTTCGCTCATGGCGAACCTCCTGTCGGATGTTCAGCCTCCCTCCTTTGAGTTTTGCACACCGCCCCGCGCACACGGGGAGAGATCCGCAGTCGACCGTGAGCAACCTCTGCAACCAGCGTGAGCGGTAATGACTGCTGAAATGCTCCTAGTCCGCGCGGGCGCGACGACGTTCGATGGCGTTGCCCAGCCGAACAGCGGCCCTCACGAAGGCGGGGGCTGTGCGTGCAGTTTGCAGCACCATCTTGTCCATCGAAGTCTGCATCGACTCCTCCGGCGGTAGGTCTCTTGGCCGTTCCCTCACATGCGTCACGACGAAAAGCTCCCAAGAGCCGGAGATGCCTTTCAGCCGGTGCTCACCTCGACTGACGAACGTGAGTCCGGAGCCGGCGACAAGGTCACGCACGGTCCGTGAGACGAGAACTTGACCGGGCTCTGCCGCTGCGCCGACCCGCGCACCGATGTGGACCGTTAGCCCCGTTACGTTCATCGCGTCATGTTCGAGCTCGCCGGTGTGGATGCCGGCGCGGACGGCCATGCCAGCGGATTCGGCTTCACGGCAGATCGTCTCGGCGCACCGGACGGCTCTTGTGGGGCTGTCGAACACGCTGAGGGTGCCGTCGCCGGTCACGGTCAGCAACCGACCGCCAGCGGTCTCGACTGCGAGCCGGACCGCACGTTCGTGGTCTGACCGGAGCTCCCGGTAAGCGGCATCCCCAACGCGTTCCAGCAGCTCGGTCGATGCGACCACGTCGGTGAACAGCACCGTTCCGAGCGACCGATCCGAGTCGGGTGCATGTGCGGTCCCGGTGATGAACTCTTCGACGACGTCGATTGCCGGAAGCACGATCTGACCGAGGGACGAACCGGCTCGAATCTGTGGAAGGACATGAAAAGTACTCGTCGGGATGAGTTCCGCCACGTGTTGGACGGCGGCTTTCGGAATAGTCGCGTTGGGGATGTGGATCACGAGCGTCGGGGCCTGGACCGCCGGCAGGACGTCGCGGATGTCTAGCTGCATCCACCATTCGAGGTGGGCCACGATGGCCGCCGGTGTCGAGGAGGATCGCTCGAGCGTCGCCATCAAGCGACGGTTGAAGGGAGTGTCCAGGATCGGATCGAAGAAGTCGAGGAAGCCCCCCGAACCCCATTTCTCCATGGCAAGACGAACGCCGGCGATGGCGCGCTGTCGCTCTTCTTCGGTCCACCCATGGATGACGTCGGATGCCGCGAGACCCTGCGCTACGGGTTCGAGAAACGTCAAAGAACTGACCCGCTCGGGTGCCCGCGCCGCTACCAGGGCGAGCGGACCGCAAGTGGTGAACCAGCCGGTTAGTGCAGCACGCCGCATCCCCACCGCGTCCATGACCGCGAGAACGTCATCGGCCTGCTGCTCGAGGGTCGGCGCGTAGGGAACATGGTCGGACAAGCCGATGCCACGACGCTGGAAGTAGACCGACCGCGAGTATCGCGCTATTCGCTCGACGTTGTAATTGATATCCGGGTCGGTCATCTGCAGGTCTAGGTGCTGAAAGCACTCGTAGAAGCACGCACCTTCGACTGATCCTTCGCCAATGACCTGATACGCCAGCGCAGCACCATCGCGGTCGATGTACTGCGTGGGCACCGGGTCCATGCTCGGCAGCGTATTCGTGCGGAGCCGGACTTGCTGCCGTACGCCGAACGGCAGGGCGTGGGACGGTCAAGGCACAAGTCAGCCGGCAGCCTAAGGAGGAGCGCCGTGTATGCAGTCGTGTATCAGGTCGACATGAACGAAAACTGGGAAGGCGATCCCGTTGAAGCCATGGACCAGCTTGCTGCATTCGCCAAGGCCATGCCCGGCTTCATCAGGGGAACATGGACGTTCCCGGACGCCGGCCTTCGCGGTCTGATTTTTACGCTTTGGGCATCGGAAGGCGAGGCACGAACTGTCGCCGACATCCCGCACCCGCCTGATGGACCAGTGAAGATTCGCTCTGTCGACGTCTACGAGATGGCGCTCGACGCGTGAAACCGCGCGGGCTCGAGCTGCTAACGACGCGACCGCCCCGCACACTCTCGGTGGGCCGTGCGCAGCTCGACGGTCAGCAATCTCTGCAACCAGCATGAGTTGAATTGACTGCTGAATAGCTACGCCCTGCTTGTGGCTGGCTTCATGGCTCAAGGTGGTCGAGGACCCCGCAGAGGAGGTCGCCCCAGACGGGGACGGATGACGGTCTGGCGCGACGACGACCTCAACGAGTCCCTGACCATTGCGCGAGAAGGCGGCGGTCACGCTCGCGGCATCGAGGACCAAGCTGACCCCAAGGCTCGACGTCCGGCCCTAGTATCCGCACATGAGGCCCGAGCGGACAGTCGACTACGTGGAAAGCCGCGGCCTCCAGATTGCCTATCAGGCCATCGGAGACGGCCCATTGGACATAGTCATTGCATTCGAGTGGGGTAGCAATCTCGATTTGGTGTGGGACAACCCCCGTGTGGACCGTTTCCTCCGAAGGTTCGGCGAATATGGTCGCCTCATTCATTTCGACCTTCGAGGGAATGGTCTTTCTGACCCAGTGGATAGCCTTCCTCCCCTCGAGGAGTGGGTCGATGACCTCCAGGCCGTGCTTTCAGCTGTTGGGTCTGAACAGACGGCGCTCGTCGGGCACGGCCATGCCGCCCAGCTGTGCATGCTTTTCGCCGCAATGCATCCCGACCAAACGTCAGCACTGGTCACAATTAACGGTTTCGCGCGGATGCGCCGTGCCGCCGACTATGCCTGGGGGTACCCGCCGGAGGCGGAAGAAGCGGTTGTGGGTGCAATCAGTCAAGGATGGGGCACAGGGCGCACGCTGACATCAATCAATCCCAGCCTCGGCGACGGGCCTCGTGGTGCTGAATGGGTTGCAAGGTTAGAGCGCGCTGCGGGTAGTCCCCAACGCGCCGCGAACAAGCAGCGTCTTGTCTTTGACGTCGACATTCGTGATGTTCTCCCGAGCGTCTCGGTGCCCACGTTGGTGGTTCACACACGGAACAACACATACGCACATCCTGGGCACGCCCAGTACCTTCTCGAACACATCACCGATGCTCGCTTCGTCGAACTGCCGGGCAAGGACCATTCGCCCTGGGCGTCGGAAGACCTCGACGAGTTGATGGACATCATCGAGGAGTTCCTGACCGGCTCGAAGAACACGCCTGCCACGGACCGAAGCCTGATGACCGTCGCCTTTACCGACATTGTCGGTTCAACCGAGATGGCCGCCGAACTCGGCGACCGCCGATGGCGCAGCCTCCTCGAAATCCACGAATCCGTGGGCCGGCGGGAAATCGAAAACACCCATGGGCACGTCGTTAAGTCCACCGGGGACGGGCTGATGGCCACCTTCGACGGGCCAGCCCGAGCTGTTCAATGTATGCGCTCCATTGGCTCGCTCCTGGAGTCCTTAGGCCTGCGGATTCGAGCTGGCGTGCACACAGGTGAGGTCGAACTCTTCGAGGACGACATCGGTGGAATCGCGGTCCACATAGCCGCTCGAATCGCCGGGCTGGCCGACGCTGGTGAAGTCTTGGCGTCGTCCACGGTGCGTGACTTGGTTGCCGGCTCGGGGCTCGTTTTCGAGGATCGCGGTGAACAGACCCTCAAAGGTGTGCCAGAGCCATGGCGCATCTTCGCCGTTTCCAAGTCGTGAGAGCGAGCCGCCGAACTATGCCGAGGACCGGCCAACACATCTGTTCAAGTTTGACGCTGTGCCAGCGAGCCCTCCTGCGACGCGGAAGGACGATCACCCTGCCCGATGTCTCACCTACTGCGACCAACACCTCACTCATGCAGGGTGACTCGTCCTATTCGCCTTCTCAACGGGCGTCCTAGCTGATTTCGGCCAGGAACCAGATACTCGCCATTGCCGCCGGCCCTGACGTCGACCTCATCGTCGAGCACGTCGACCGGGCGCGGCGGTTGGCGACGGATGGAAACTCGGCGCGTTTGAATCAAGGAGATTGGTTGCTCTATGCGGCTTGCCGTTGCCGACCGCTCGTTTCAGGTTCTAGCATCGGGTCATCGAATGATTCTTCGGGGGATTACTCCCAAGGAGAATGCCATGCAAGCCAACCTCCGAATGGCGGTTGCCGCGCTCGTCCTTGCCGCACCGCTTACGTCCTGTGGAGACTCGGGCTCCGACAACGCACCAAGAGACGACGCAACGTCGTCGACGTGGTCCTTAGAGCGAGCCGAGAAGGAGTGGGACCAGTTCGGCATCCGGTACGACGAGGGCTTCACACCTGTCGACGAACTCGAAGGAAGCAAGGATGTCAAGGCCTACAACGAGGCTTGCAAGGGCTTCGCCGAGGCGCTGCGCGTGAACGAAGCGAAGGCGTCCACCGGCAAGTGGCCGGGGGAACTGAAGAGCAAGATGGACAACTTCGCGGTCCTCCTTGAGAAGGAGGCTGAGGCGATCGATGTCTGCTCGAACGCCAAGACGATGAAGCAGGTCAACGACGGACTGCGGCTCCAGCGCCGGGACTCAGCGGGCAGCGCAGGCATGGGGATACAGCACTACTTCGAAGAAGCCAAAGCGGAGTAGCGGCGAAGCGAAAGTCGCCCCGCGCACTCGGGAGAGATGCGCAGGACGACGGCGAGCAACTTCTGCAACGGGCGGGAATCACCGCCGTTTCTTAGAGTCACGCAATAATCCTGGGTCTCCGCGTCATCTCGCGTAGCCCATCGAACAGGATCACGATGCGCCGTGCCTCACTGCTGCGACCTACAGATCACTCATGCAGGGTGATGGATCAGCTTCTCATCAGCTTTCAACGGAGGTCTCAACCAATCTCGGCTATAAGGGGGCTCCTCAGGATCGACCAAAGCCGACATCGCGAGCACGGGCGATGGCTTCGGCGCGGCTTCCGCCGAGCTTGCTGAGCACATTCGACACGTGGTTTCGGGCGGTCTTGGGAGACACGAAGAGGATCGAAGCGATTTCGGCATTGGACCGTCCGGCGGCAATGAGGTCGAGCACTTCGATCTCACGCTGAGTCAGGGACGGGAAGGCAGCGTCGGAGGCGGCCGGCACGCGCCTCGCGGCTTGCTCCAAAACAGCCGCCGCGACTTGTTCCCCGAAGATCGCCTGACCCTTGGCAACGCTGCGAAGCGCACGTTCGATGTCGTCGGGTTCTGAACCCTTGACAAGGTATCCCTGAGCGCCGGCCCGCACCGCGGCCGCGAGGATCGCGGGCTCGTCGGACATCGTGAGGACGAGCACTGTGGCGTCAGGGTTCGCCTCGGCGAACACCCGAATGGCCTCGAGACCGTCCATACCTGGAAGTCCAAGGTCGAGAACGATCAAGTCAGCTTCGACCGCCTGCTCGACCGCGGACTCGGCATCACCGTGGGATCCGATCACCTCCCAACCGGCCATCCCGTTGACCAACGAAACCACTGCCTGGCGGTAGAGGGGATGGTCCTCGACCACGAGAACTCGCGTGGCTTGCCTCATGACGGCATCTCCGGTATCCAGGCGCGGACGACAGTGCCACGAGGTTCGTTGGCTTCCACGGCGAACCGGCCCCCCAGCTCCTCGGCACGGTCAGACATGCTGCGAAGGCCGAATCCAGGAAGCATGTCGACGGCCAAGCCGTCCCCATCGTCTTCCACAGTGACGGCGACGCCGTCTGTGTACGCGATGCCGACGCGGACCTTCGACGCCCCGGCATGGCGCACCGCGTTGGTCGTCGCCTCCATGGCGATGCGGTATGTCGCGACTTCGACCGCGGGAGACAACGGCGGCAGGTCGTCGACAACGACCGCGATGTCGGGACCGACCTGCTGGAGAGGATGGACAGCTGCGGCGAGAGCGTCGTTCAGTCCCAATTCGTTGAGTGCTGCTGGCCGCAGACCGTCGCAGATCCGACGAACTTCTGCGACCGCCCGCTCCACCTCTTTGGCGAGAGCTTGAACGCGGTCGGCATCGTCAGTGGACGCTCGTGGACCGAGGCTCCTCAGACCCAGTCCGATGGCCGCCAGGGAAGGTCCGAGGCCGTCGTGCAGTTCGCGCCGCAACCGGAGCCGTTCCTCCTCGCGGTCGGTCACGATGTCGCGGCGGGAGACCGAGACACTGCGAAGGCGGCCCCGAAGCAGCTCGAGATCTGAACCTTGGTCGAGCAGTCGCTGTCGCACGACGGCCATGCCAACCACGACGGGGAGAATGGTCCCTGCACTGAGGGCCAGAAGCGTCGAGGCGGAGCTGTCGCTCTCGGGGAGCGAGGCTGCGACGACGACCAGGCCACCGGCGAGGCAGAAGCCGCCTATCTGTCCTCGAACATCGCTCCCGGGCTCGGACCGCCGGAACTTCACGACCAGCGCGGCCAGACCCAGAGCTGCCGCCACCAGGAGGAACGCGGACGCCACGTCGGAGACGATCTCCCAGGGCCCCCTATCACCCAGCCCAAGTGGGTTCTGCATCTGCGGTCGAGCATCCAGTGATCCCGGCATCATGGCGCCCGCGAAAGCGAGGGTAGAGGTGGCGGCGATGCCGAGGATCGCGGCCGGCCACCACCGCCGGCTCGGCAAGACTCCGTCGGGATACAGCAAGAGTCCCAGTCCGAGCAAGGGTGCCGCCCCAAGCGCCCAGACCCAGTTGGACAACCAGGCCGACGCGTCGGCTCCCGGAACGTTGGCGCGAGCCCAGCCGTGCGCCGGCAGCACCAAGGCCGAAGCGGCTCCCACGACCGTGTAGAGCACTGCGAGCCGTCGGATCCCTAGGTTGTGCGGACGGGTTGACCAGATGCCCGCCGCGACCGTGCTGAAGCCGATCGCGAGCGGCACGTTGACCCAAGCCTCGGCTCCGATGCTGTGATGCTCGAGTGCAGCCAGCACGAGGCCGGCAGAAACGAGGCCGGTGGCTGCAGCCGGCAGCACGAGCCACGGCCACCATGCGGCGACCGCAGCTCCGTGCGAGGTGCTCACGCCCTCATTCTGTGGCCCCGGCGTGACTTTCGGTCGGGATTGTGCGAGCAGGCTCGGTCGCCGCGACGATGCCCAACACGATCAGCCAGAGCAGCAAGAGCAGATAGGGGATCGGAACGAACGCCTCCGGGCGAACAACCCCGACCATCCCCGCCACCACGCCCGCAACCCCGGCAACCACTGGCCACCATGCGAGCCAGCGTCGCATGCTCGTCTGGACCAGCCCGAATCCCGCTGCGGCGAAGGCCGCACAAAACAGGAACCCGGAAATGACGAAGTCATGATCCCCGAGAGACGAGACCAGTTCCACCGTTGTCGGATCGACCGCCGCGCCCTGTGTCTGCACCGCCATTCCCGGCGCGAGCGATCCGAGCTTGACCGCGAGCATGCTGGCGCCCAAGATGCCGGCCGCAATCCCGGCGACAGGAGCGTGACGTTGAAGGTTGACGACCAGCCACCCCAAGACGACGGCCATCGAGATGAAACCCACCAGCTCGAGCGGGTAGGCGATGTAGGCGATCACGGGGACACCGGACTGAATCTCGTCCAGCATCGCTTGACCGTCACCTTGAGGACCCGCGTAAAGGCCGTTGCCAACGAGCGGGCAGAGACCAGCGAGGATCGCTGAGAGGATGAGTGTGCGGTTGCGTCGTGTGTCCATGGATCCACTCTCGAACTGCGACGCGTCCTGCCGCATGGGGCATTCGTCCCGTCTTGGTGGGACAACCACATGTCAGGTGAAGAGTTCGCAAAGATGGATGAAAGGTGGTTCCTTCTCGCCAGGTGACAGTCAGCAGCCCAGCCCTCGAGCGTGGGTGGGGTGGATGGCCGGCTCGTCAGCCGCGCGTCCACGCGTCACGCTGAGCCGGTGACCCTGCGCCCGACCATCCGTCCCGGAGCCACGAACGGTATTCGAGCAGGCGCGGCGCCATTGCGTCAGCCATCTGCCGGTGGTGATCGACGAGGACCGGGTCCGCATCGGCCCGGTCGTCATCCCCGGCGTCACGCCCTGCCTGACCTGTCTCGACCTCCACATCGCTCATGCAGGGTGATGGTTTCGCAGGATAATTCGTACTCAACATCTCAGGGGAGCTCTCACTCGGTTTCGGTTGGCGGGACCTAGCGACCTGGCTTTGGTGCCACTTCAGCTCTGATGTCATGGGCTCATCGGCGTTTGATGGCGTTGCGTAGCCGGACAGCGGCTCGGGCGAACCGCGGTGTTCTCCTCGTGGCTGGAAAGAATTCGCAGCCGGAAGCGGTGTCATCGTTCGGCTGGGAGCGCGATGACACGGCTGGCGTAGCCGACGATCTCCCGAGTCCAGAAGACCGGGACCAGAACTGCACGAGATCGAACGGGTCGTAGGCATCGAAGCACAGCGCGGACGGGTGAGCAGTCATCCCGGCAAGTCTCCGCTCTGGTGGTTCGACTGCAGACCAACGCAGGTGCGCCTTCGAACTGTTCCAGGCTCAGGGCCGGACCTCGTAGACCGCGTTGAATGGCGTCTCAGCGGCCCGCCGGAACCGGGTGAAACCTCCCTGCTCCGTCACCTCTCTGGTCCGCGCCTCGCCGGCTTGAGCCCCGAGCGCCAGCCCGACCTCCTGGCTGTACGAGTTCGGCACGCAGAGCATTGTGGAAGCCGAGTAGAAGATGCGCCCCACAGGGTTGAGGTTTTCCTCCAGTCGGTCGGCGGCGTTCGGCTCCACGAGAAGCCAGGTCCCGTCGTCGGCCAGCGTGGATCGAACGTACGCCGCCACGCCGACCGGGTCGCCCATGTCGTGGAGGCAGTCGAAGAACGTCACCAGGTCGTAGCCGCTGCCCGAGTAGCTGCTCGCGGTGGCCACCTCGAACGTGCAACGGTCTGCTACTCCAGCCTCGGCCGCGGCCTTACGGGCCGCCTCGATGGACGGCGCGTGCACGTCGCTTCCGACGAACGTCGCGCGCGGGAACGCCTTCGCCATGAGAATCGTGGACGAGCCGTAGCCGCAGCCGACGTCGGCGACCCGAGCGCCGGTCTCGAGCTCGACGACGACACCGTCGAGCGCCGGAAGCCACGCGTCGACCAGGTTGCCGATGTAGTTCGGCCGGAAGAACCGATCGGTGCCAGCGAACAGGTTGTGGTCGTGCTCCCCCCAGTCGACCCCGCGACCCGTGCGGAACGCCTCGGCGATCAGGTCGACGTCGGCGATCGTCGAGGCCGCCAGCTGCATCCCGCCAGGTGCGAAGATCGGGTGGTCGGGGCTGGTCAGTGCGAACGCCTGCTCCTCGGTGAGCCAGAACTCCTCGGTGGCCGCGTCATACTCCGCGTAGCCGCTCGCTGCCTGTGCGGCCAGCCACTCGGCGAGATAACGCTCCGGGTAGCCGGTCCGCTCTGCAAGCTGCGGGGCTGTCACCCGCTGGCTGTCGCCCATCGCGACGTACAGGCCGAGCCGGTCGCCGACGAGGACGGTCGAGGCGTGGAGCACAGCTCCGAGATCGCCGGCAAACCGTCCGACGAACTCATTGAGCCGCTCTTCGTTGATGGTCATGATGAACTCCTTCAGGGTCGGTGCTTTCGGGGGACGACGCCCACGGTTCCGTGGCCCGGTAGCGGTGCCGTAGCGGTCGGGTAGCGGTAGGAGGCACGATGTCCGGGTGGAGATCGACCTGCTGGGCAGATTCGCCGTACGCCGCGGAGGCAACGCGGTCGAGGCCGCGGAGTTCGGTGGTCGACGGGTGCGCCAACTGATCCGGATCCTCGCCGCAGAGCGCGGACGCGTCGTGTCTCGCGACACGCTGATCGAAACGCTGTGGGGAGAGCATCTGCCGGCCGATCCCGGGACCAACCTCAACGTGGTCGTGAACCGTGCCCGACGGGCACTCGGCGAGGCCGACGTGCTCCAGACCGCGAGCGGTGGCTACGTGCTTCGGGACGGGATGGGAGTCCTCGTCGATGTCGAGCGGTTCGAGGAACTGGTCAGCCAGGCGCGCGCAGCTCGGCAGCGGGGTGATGATGTGGAAGCGGCGCGCGCAGCCGAGGATGCGTTGGAGCTGTGGGACGAGCCGCTTCCCGAGGACGCGTACGCCGACTGGGCGGCCCCGCATCGTGACCGGCTCGAGCGCCTCCACCAGGACGCGCTGGAGATCGGTGCAGACGGACTACTGGCCCAGGGGCGCGCGCGCGAGGCCGTCGCCCTGGCTGCGCAGGCGGTGGCCCGCCAGCCGCTCCGCGAGGCGGCCTACCTGCTGCTGGTCCGGGCATACGCGGCGGAGGCCGACCAAGCTGCCGCCGTGGCGACCTACCTCGACCTTCGTCGGATGCTCGCCGACGAGCTCGGCATCGACCCATCTCCTGAGGCGACGGCCATCTACGAGCAGCTGCTGCGCGGGACACTGCCGGCCCGAACGGAATCCACAAGGCCGCGCCCCAAGCCGGACGTGCCCCCGCTGGTCGGCCGGGACCGGGAGCTCGCCGACCTCGTCGCGCTCGGACCCCACCAGCGGATCGCGGTCATCTCCGGCCGCTCCGGTTTGGGGAAGTCGCGCCTCCTGGAGGCACTGTGCGCTCAGGCCTCGCGGCCGGTTCTTCTGGCCCGTGCCCTCCATCCGGAGCGTGAGGAGCCGTGGAGTCTCGCGAGGACATTGATGCAGACCCCGGCGGCAAGTGCGGTGAACCCGAGCCCCATGCTGAGCCCCATCACCCTCGCCGCCCTGGCCGACGTGCTGCCGGACCTCGTGGCGAAGGGACCTGCCGTCGAGCCGCGATCCCGGCGGGCGCTGGTCCAGCAGGGTCTGCTCCGGCTCGTCGAGGCGACAGCCCCGTCGCAGCTAGTCGTCGACGACCTCCAGTGGGCAGACCCGAGCACTCTCGAGCTGCTCGCGCTGCTGGCGGGGCGGAGCTCGGATGTCGTGATGGTCTGCGCCTACCGACCCGAGGAAGTGGCCCAAGACTCGCCGGCCGCCCGGTTCCTGACGGAGGTCGCCGAGACTCTGCCTGTCCAGGTGCTCCTCGGTCCACTCGACACTGCGGCTCTGGCGGAGCTCGTGACCTCGCCGACCATGGCCGTTGCGCTCACCGAGCACACCGACGGTACGCCGTACGCGGTTCTGCAGGTACTACGCAGCCTCGAGGCGGAGGGCCTGCTGCGGCGCAATGCGGACGGCGGCTGGGACGTGGTCGAGGAACCCTCGCCGGACCGGATCCGCGAACTGGCCCGCTCGGGTCAGCGGGACTCTGTGTGGCGCCAGTTCGAACGGCTCCCACACGATACGCGCCGAATGCTCGCGGCCCTGTCCTTGTTGGCGCGACCGGTGCCGGTCCGGCTCCTGTCAGCTGCCTGCGGGGTGCCCGTGGACGATGCGATCGGGATGCTCCGCGACCTGGCCCGCAGCCACTTGGTGGGCCACGACGCCGAAGGCTTCCGGGTCGACCACGACCTCGTGGGCGAGACGATCCGCGACCGACTCGAAGCCGTGGAACGGGCCGGGCTTCATCACCTTCTCGCAGGTTCTCTCGCCGGCGATGACGGCCCCGTGGAGGAACTGGCTCGCCACCTGGCCGGTGCTGGGGATGCCGCGGCCGCCGCGGCGGCGTACGCCGAGGTCGCGAGGTCGCGCATGGAGCATTTCGCGGACCAGGAAGCTGAGCAGCTGGCCTCCGAGGGACTCGCGCTCGACCCGCCTCCTCGTGTCCGCGCCACGCTCCTGGAGGTACGGGCGGAAACTCTGGCCCGCAAGGGTGACCTTGAGGCAGCCCGCGACGACCTGCGTGCCGCCCTCTCCACGACGACTTCCGGTCCTGCGCGCTCGCGCCTGCTGACCCGGCTCGCCCAGCTGACTTTCGGCGCGGAGGACCTTCTCCGCGCCTCGGAACTCGCGGACCTTGCGCTCGCGGAGGCCGGTGAGGACCCCGGGGCTCGGGCACGGGCCATGTACGTCCGCGCCCTCGTGGACATGAACCTTGACCGGGAGGCGCTCGCCGAAACACGCTTCGACGAGGCACTCGGCCTGTTCACCTCCGTGGGGGACGCCGCGGGAATGGCCGACATCGTCGAGGCCCGGGCGATGACGACCTTTGGCCGGGACATCATCGGGGGCATCGACCAGTTCGGCCGTGCCGCCATGCTCTTCGCCGACAGCGGCAACCTGCTGCGCGTGGTGTGGCCGCGGTCGTGCCGGGGGTACGGCCTCCATTTCGCCGGCCGTCCGTTGGAGGGAGTGGAGGAGACCAGCGCGGCTCTCGAGCTCTCCCGTCGGCTCGGATACGCCGAGGGTGAGGCGATGACGCTCTACCACCACGCCGAGGTGCTGGTCGGGTGCGGACGCGCCGATGAGGCGCTCCTGAACGCTGAGGCCGGCCTGGCCCTCGGCCGGCGTCTCGGACACCGCGCCTCGATGACCACCACGTCGCTCGCCTTGGGCGTCGCCCATGTTGCTCTGGGCCACCCCGCCGACGCCATCGCCGCGTTCGAGGAGAGCCTGCGGATCAGTGGTGAGCACCAGAACGTGCTGTTCCGGTGCTGGGGGCAAGCACGGCTCGCGCTGGTCCTGATCGACCAGGGCCGCCTCGACGAGGCTGCGACCCACATCGATCAGGCCCTCGCGGTGGGCCCGAGCCTGTCCCGGTACGAGACGCGCCTTGCACGCTGCGAGCTCGCGGTGCGGCGCGGGGACGACGTCGCGGGCGCCCTCATCGAGGAGGCACTCACGCTTGCGGTCGAGGGCGGACACGCACTCACCGCGGCCCGTCTCGAGCGGTTGCGGGAGCTCGCCAGCTGATCCTCGCGCGGTTCCTGCCTGCTGTACTCATGGCGGTGGCTGAGGGTCAAGCGCCCTTGATCGCGGAGACGTCGAATTCGAGCTTGACCTTGTCCGACACCATGACGCCGCCCGTCTCAAGTGCGGCGTTCCAGGTCAGGCCCCAGTCTTTGCGGTTGATGGTGCCCTCGCCCTCGAATCCGATTCGAATATTGCGGTACGGGTCCTTGGCAGAGCCGGTGTACTTGAACGGCACGCTGACCGGCCGGGTGACGCCCTTGATGGTCAGGTCGCCGGTGACCGTCCACTCGTCGCCGTCGCGGTCAACCGAGGTCGAGACGAAGGTGATCTCCGGGTGCTCTTCGCTGTCGAAGAAGTCACCCGAGCGGAGATGATCGTCGCGCTGCTGCTGGCCGGTGGTGATGCTGTCGGCGACGATCGTGATTGAGACCGAGGACTTGCTCGGGTCGGCGGTGTCGACGTGCGCGGTGCCGGAGAACTCGGTGAACGCGCCACGGACCTTGGTCACCATCGCGTGCCGGGCGACGAACCCAAGGCGGGTGTGTGCGGGGTCGATGCTGTAGGTGCCGGCGATGTCCGCCAGGACGGCGGTCGGAGCATGGAAAGTCGCTCCCAGGTCGCCGTCGATCCGGTCGACGAACCCGTCGAGTTGTTCTTTGTTGATGGTCATGGTGGGTCTCCTTCGCATGGGGTGGACGAGGCCCACGCTCGCGCGGCGGGATAGCAGTGCCGTAGCGGCCGGATAGCCGTTGCGGGCACGATGTCCGCGCGTGGGGATCGTCCTGGTGGCCGGGTTCGCTAGCGGACGGGCACTCCCTGAAACGTGCGGGTGCTTATCGACTCATCAGAATCTTCACCTGCACCGAGGGTGGGTCCAGTGGGCAGGCACAGACGGTGATGCGTCGTACTTGACGCTGAGCTAGCTCGGGTCTCGGCCGGCGAACGCCGCGAGCCGGTCATACAGCGGGGCATGGTCGGGCACCGGCACCTCAGGCGCGAAGTAGTCGCCACGCCTCTCAGGCGTGGTCAGCGTGCCGGACAGGAACGCCAGTCCCCGCCGCGCCACTTCAGGATCCAGGTCCGTGGTCTCGCCGGTGGCGCGGGCGAGATCCCAGGCGTGCACGGCGAACTCCGCCGTCTGCCAGTCCACCTTCCTCGGGTCGACCGATTCCCCGGCCTGGTGCCACACATTGATCAGGTCGTTGGCCGCCGACCGGAAGTCCGCGGCCCAGTTGGAGCTGATCGGCGCAGGTTCGGCCGACCAGTCGGGGGTGTTTCCGGAGGCCATCACGATGCCAACGCCCGGGCCTGCGACCAGGTGTGCGATCAGCTGCTCCACATCCCACTCCTCGCACGGAGTTGGCAGCGAAAGCTGGTCCTCGTGGATGGCCGCCAGGAGGTCGCCGATCTGGTCGAGAGCCCGGGACAGCACGGCCACAGACTCGACGGGACTGTTCATAGTTCCTCCTTGCCTCCACGATAGCCACGCGCTCGTGGGTCTCGGCACCGCAAGCTTCGACGACCCGGCCACCCTTGCCTGGAGGTGCTGGCCCGTCAACCAGTGCTCGGCCGGGCCGCCACTGTGTCGGGCTTCGCTCAGGTGACCGGGCTGGCGCTGACCTCGACCTCATCGTCGAGTCCGACGACCGGACGAGGGCAGCCGCCCGAACTGCCGGGCATCTGCCCCCGAACGCTGGGTTGTGGGTGGTCTACTCGTCATCCCGTGGTCAAGGCGGCAGGCTGAGCCGGTGACCCTGAGGCCGACCATCCGTCCCGGAGCACCGCTGCTGCGCCGTGACGCCACCCACCTCCAGGTGGGCACCTCCCCCGGCACGGTCATCGACGACCGGCCGGGGCTGGGTCCATTCCTTCGGCTCCTCAACGGAGCGCGAGACGTCGACCAGCTGCGCCGGCTCGTGTGCTCCGAGGTTCCCGAGCTCGACGACGACGTCGACGACGTGCTCCGGCCGCTGCTCGCCTGCGGAGCCGTGGTCGACGCCAGCCGCCTCCACGTCCGCCGACCACGACTCCGGGTCGCCCTGCACGACGACGCCGGCAGCCGACCGCTGGCCCGTGCCATCGGCCACGCGCTCGCCGACCTCGGCATCGGGTCGCTCGACGCGCCCGACCCCGATCTCCTGCTCGTCGTCAGCTGCGGCGAGCCGCCACGAGCAGTGTTCGACCAGGCGCGGCGTCACCGGGTCAGCCATCTGCCGGTGGTGATCGACGAGGACCGCGTCCGCATCGGCCCGGTCGTCATCCCCGGCGTCACGCCCTGCCTGACCTGTCTCGACCTGCATCGCACGGACTGGGATCGTGCCTGGCCGGCGCTGCTGCCCCAGCTGGGCCGCTCGCGATCGTCACTCCGGCCGGTGCTGCCGGTGCCGGTTCGCTTCACTGCCGCGGCCGAGGTCACGGTCGAAGTGCTGGCGGTCGCCGCGGGATCGCGCCCTCGAACTGCCGGTCAGGTGCTCGCACTCGGACCGGAGCACGACGCCCGCGTGACCTGGCCGGTCGCGTTCCACCACGGGTGCGCCTGTGCTCTCCTTCCGGCCGCCTGAGCAACCGTCGGCGACTATCCTGAGGGGCGTGCCCGAGGACAAGCCCCGCCCCCGCCAGTCGCTGCCCAGCAGCGCTTTTGCGCGTGGCGTGAAGCTCGCGTCGCTGCCGGTCGGTTTCGCCGGCCGCACGACGCTGGGCGTGGGCCGTCGACTCGGCGGGGCTCCGGCCGAAGCCGTCCTGCTCGAGGTGCAGCGCCGTACCGCCGATCAGGTCTTCAGCGTGCTCGGCCAGCTCAAGGGCGGGGCGATGAAGTTCGGGCAGGCGATGAGCATCTTCGAGGCGGCCCTCCCTGACGAGATCGCCGGCCCGTACCGGGAGACCCTCACCAAGCTCCAGGACGCCGCTCCACCGATGCCGCCCGGCGTGGTGCACCGAGTTCTCGAGGCCGAGCTCGGGCCGGCCTGGCGCGAGCAGCTGCCGACGTTCGACGACGTTCCGGCGGCCGCGGCGTCGATCGGCCAGGTGCATCGCGCGACATGGTCCGACGGCACCGAGGTCGCCGTCAAGATCCAGTACCCCGGTGCTGCCAAGGCCCTCCGCTCGGACCTGCGCCAAGTGGCCCGGCTCGCGCGGCTGTTCAGCATCATTGCGCCGGCCGTCGACGTCAAAGGAATGGTCGAGGAGCTGCAGGAGCGTGTCGTCGAGGAGCTCGACTACCGCCTGGAGGCGGAGTCACAGTCGATCTTCGCCGAGGAGTTCGCCGACGATCCGGAGATCGTGGTTCCCAGCGTCATCGCCCACACCGAGCAGGTGCTCGTCACGACCTGGCTGGAGAGCGATCACTCGCTGGCCGAGATCATCACCAACGGCACGCAGGAGGAGCGCGACAAGTACGGCGAGGCGTACGTGAAGTTCCTGTTCGCCGGTCCCGCCCGTACCGGCCTGCTGCACGCCGATCCGCACCCGGGCAACTACCGGATCATGCCGGATGGCCGGCTCGGTGTCGTCGACTACGGCGCGGTGGCCCGGCTCCCCAACGGCGTCCCGCCGGAGGCCGGTCGCCTCCTTCGGGCCGGTGTCGACGGCGACTTCGAGGCTGTGACGGACGGACTTCGTGCACTCGGCTTCCTCCGGCCGGAAGCGGGCCTCGACGCGGAGATGATCGAGCGCTACATCGGCCCGTTCGTGGAGCCGGCCAGCGCCGAGGTGTTCACATTCAGCCGTGACTGGATGCGCGGTCAGATGGCCCGGGTCAGCGCCCCGACACCCGAGGGCATGGGCACCGCACTCCGGATCAACATCCCGCGCGAGTACGTGCTGATGCACCGGGTGTGGGCAGGCGGCGTCGGCGTGCTGAGCCAGCTCGGCGCCACCGCACACTTCCGCACGATTCTCGAGGAGAACATGCCGGGGTTCGCGGCGGCGTGAACCTCAGGCGTTGACGAGCGCGAGCACCTGGTCGGCGTAGCGCTCCAGCTTGGCCGGCCCGACCCCCGGAACGGTGGCGAGAGCGTCGGGATCGGATGGCTTGGTCTCGGCGATCGCCTGCAAGGTGGCATCGGTGAAGACGACGTAGGCGGGCACCTTGGCCTCGCCGGCCTGCTCCGTGCGCCAGGCGCGCAACTTGTCGTAGAGCTCTTCGTCGTACGTGGCCGGACAGTCGTCGCAGCGTCCGCGCTTTCGCTCCGCACCCGGCGCCAGCGGGCGCTTGCAGGTGCGGCACCGGGCGACCTTGCGGTCGCGCGGTGACCGGGCCGTCTTCCGGGCGTCGTGGTCGGCCGGCAGCAGCGAGTCGAGGAATCGGCTGGGACGACGGTTGCCACGGCCACCGGGTTTGCGCGCCGACGCCCACGAGATGACCAGCGTGTACCGGGCCCGGGTGATGCCGACATAGAACAGCCGGCGCTCCTCGTCGACGGCCTGCGGGGTGTCGGCGTGAACGCTCGGGACCATGCCCTCGTGCACGCCGACGCAGAACACGGCGTCCCACTCCAGGCCCTTGGCCGAGTGCAGCGTGGCCAGGGTGACGCCGTCGGCGGTGGGCGCGTGGGCGTTCTCGGCGCGGCGGTCGAGGTCGGCCACCAGGGCCGTGAGGTCGGCGCCTTCACCGAGCTCCTCCGCGAGGTCGGTGGCCATCGACACGATGGCGTGCAGCGACTCCCAGCGGTCGCGAACGGCGCCGGTTCCGCTCGGTGCGGCGTCCGTGTGCCCCATGCTCGCGAGCACGGCACGCACCTCGTCGACGAGCTCACCGGCGTCGTCCTGACCGGCCCGTGCCGCGCCGCGGAGCAGCGTGATCGCTTGCCGGACCTCGGCCCGGTGGAAGAAGCCCTCGACTCCGCGCAACGTGAACGGGATGCCGTGCTCTCCCAGCGCCTCCTCGTACGCCTCGGACTGCGCGTTGATGCGGAACAGCACGGCCATCTCGCGGTACGGGGTGCCACGGCGGTGCAGCAACGCGATCTCGTTGGCCACGGAGCTGGCCTCGGCGGTCTCGTCGGGGTGACCGAGGTAGGTGACGGGGTCGCCGGGCTCGGCCTGCGACTGCAGCCGCACCCCGTCGCTCTCGGCGCGCCCCTGGTCGAACACGGCATTGGCGGCCGCCACGACCTGTGGCGTGGAGCGGTAGTTGCGGACGAGCTCGATGCGCTCCGCCCCCGGATGGCGCCGGGTGAACGACGCAAGGATCTTGGGCGAGGCGCCGGCGAAGGAGTAGATGGTCTGGCGTGGGTCGCCGACGACGCAGATGTCGTCGCGGCCACCGAGCCAGAGATCGAGCAGCATCGACTGCAGGGGGTTGACGTCCTGGAACTCGTCGACGACGAACCAGCGGTACTGGCGGCGCACCTGGGCGGCGACCCGCTCCTCGTCGGCGAGGATCGCTGCCGTGACCAGCAGGATGTCCTCCATGTCGATGCGGCCCCGCTCGCGCTTGACGTCCTCGTAGGCGGTCATCAGCGACCCGACGGTGGCGGCGTCGAGATCGGCCACCTCGCGACGCGCCTTGGCGGCCGCCGTGACGTAGTCGGCCGGACGGATGCTGCTGACCTTGGCCCACTCGATCTCGGCGGAGAGGTCGCGCAGCAGCGGGGTGTCGGCGCGAAGGCCGAGCCGCCGGACGGCCTCGGCGACCAGCCCGAACTTGGACTGCACGACCTCGGGGAACACCGTGCCGTACACCTGCGGCCAGAAGTACCGCGCCTGCCTCAGCGCAGCGGAATGGAACGTACGGGCCTGAACACCTGAGGCGCCGAGGGCACCGAGTCGACCCCTCATCTCACCAGCGGCGCGGGTGGTGAAGGTGACCGCCAGCACCTCTTGCGGCTGGTAGACGCCGGTGGCCACGCCGTACGCGATGCGGTGGGTGATGGCGCGGGTCTTGCCGGTACCGGCTCCCGCGACGACGCAGACCGGCCCGCGCAACGTCGTGGCGACGTCTCGCTGCTCGGGATCGAGGTGTTCGAGCAGGTCATCGGCGGCGGACAACAGCCCTCCTGTGGAACAAACGGCATCGTGAGATGGTTGAACATGAAACCAGTCGCCCATCCGGGCTCGGCTGGTCCAGACTAATCGTCGGAGGAGACACACGATGCACGGTGCGTTCACGATGTACTCGACCCCATGGTGCGGCTACTGCCACCGCCTGAAGGGTCAGCTTCGACGCGAAGGCATCAGCTTCGACGAGGTCGACATCGAGGTGGATCCGGATGCCGCTTCGAGTCGTCGAACAGGTCAACCAGGGAAACCAGACCGTGCCGACCCTGGTCTTCGCCGACGGCTCCGCGCTCACGAACCCCTCGGTCGCCGAGGTGAAGGCTCAGCTGGCCTCCTGAGCCCGTTTCCGTCCTGAAGTCGCGCTCCTCGCGCTACGTTTCGCACGATGGTTGACGCCGTGGTCTGCGGGGCGGGCGCCGCCGGGCTCGCTGCCGGCGCGGCTTTGCGACGGGCCGGCGCCGACGTCCTCGTCCTCGAACGCTCGGACCGAGTGGCCGCCAGCTGGCGCACCCGATACCCGGCGCTGCGGCTCAACACCCCGGGCTGGATGAGCACGCAGCCGGGATTTCGCGCGAGTCGCCGCAAGTACGGCGAGTACCCCACGCGTGACGAGTGGATCCGGTACCTCGAGGACTATGCCGCCCACCACCAGCTCGACGTGCGGTTCAACACCGCGGTCCAGCGAATCGATCGCGTCGATGACCACTGGCAGGTGCACTGCGACGACGGCGTCATCGACGCACCCACGGTGGTGATGGCGACCGGCTTCGACCACGATCCTTACCTGCCCGACTGGCCCGGTCAGGAGTCGTTCACCGGTGACCTGATCCACGCCAGCGCCTACGTCGACCCGACGCCGTACGAGGGCAAGGACGTCCTCGTCGTGGGTCCGGGCGTCACCGGCACCGAGCTGGCCTTCCACCTGATCGAGGGAGGGGCAACCCGGGTCCGTGTCTCCTCGCGCACGCCACCGCACTTCTATCAACGCAAGTGGCTGGGCGTCCCCATGCAGATCCTCGGTATCCCGCTCAACCACCTTCCTCTGCGCGTGGCCGACGAGATGGCATGGTCGACCGAGCGTCGGATCTTCGGGGACCTGGCTCCCTACGGACTACCTCGCCCTCCGGTCGGCACCGCGACCCAGCTGGAGAAGCACCAGCAGGCGCCGGCCTGTGACGACGGGTTCGTGACAGCGCTCAGGGCCGGCCGCATCACCGTCGTCGCGGCCGTCGAAGGATTCGACGGCAACGACATCCTGCTCGCCGACGGATCACGCACTCAAGCCGACTCCGTCATCGCGGCGACCGGCTACACCCGTGGGCTCGGCCCCGTGGTGGGCCACCTCGGCGTGCTCGACGAGCGCGACACTCCGCTCGCCCACGGCAAGTCACTCCCGCATGCGCCCGGCCTCTACTTCGCCGGATACCGCGGTGACCTCTCCGGCCAGCTGCGCCTGATGAAGTTCCACGCTCGCTCGATCGCCAAGGAGTTCACCAACGGCCGCTGATCTCGCCCCCGTGCCAGTTCTCCACCAGCCAGCGTGAGATCGACACGATCGGTGGGAGCAGCAGGTCCTCCGACGCGGTCATCTCGGTGATCTCGGCCCGGGTGAACCAGCGCGCCTCCGCGATCTCGGCCTGGTCGACGGTGATCTCGTCGGTGAGGGCCGTGCCGTAGAAGCCGAGCATGAGGCTGGACGGGAACGGCCACGGCTGGCTGCCGGCGAACTCCACTTCGCCCACCTCGATGCCGACCTCCTCCATCACCTCGCGGCGCACGGCGTCGGGCAGCGACTCTCCCGGCTCGACGAAGCCGGCCAGGGTCGAGAAGCGGCGCTCCGGCCAGCTCGGCTGCCGTCCGAGCAGGGCGCGGTCGTCGCCGTCGGTGATGAGCATGATGACGGCCGGATCGGTGCGCGGGAAGTGGGTGGCCCCGCACGCCGGGCACTCCCGGGTGTGGCCCGCCTGCGCGACGTCGGTGGGTGACCCGCAGCGGGCGCAGAAGCGGTGGGTCTGGTGCCAGCGGGAGAGCCCGACGGCGTGCACGGCGAGTGACGCGTCCTCGGCCGCGACCGTCGGGCCGAGCATGCGCAGACTCACCGGCTGCAAGGACTGGTCGACCCGGTCGACCACGACGGCCCCGTAACCGTGGCCGTCACGGATGCCGAGGAACAGCCACTCCCCGTCGGGCGCATCGTCGGCGTCGACCCAGCGGATGCCCGAGCCGTCGACCGACGCGACGTGCTCACCGCCCACCACCATGACCTTCAGGTCAGGAGTGCGCCAGCTGCCGTTGGCACGCAGATGGGCCGCACGGTCGTGCTGCGTGCGGTAGAACGCGAAGTCCACGGTGTCAGGGTAGGGGTCAGGGTTGGGTATGGAGCCCGAGAGCCTGCTCGAGTCCGGCGCGGTCGAGCAGCTCGTCCGCGCCGGGCCGGACTGTCTCGCCGAGCCGGACGTAGTAGAACGCCGCCGAGACCCGGTCGAGGTCGACGCCCATGAGCTCGGCCCAGGCCAGCCGGTAGATCGAGAGCTGGAGCGGATCGGCATTCGCCTTCTCGTTCGTCTTCCAGTCGACGACCTCGTAGCGCTTGCCGCCGTCGGTGTCAGTGGTGGAGAACACCGCGTCGATGCGACCGCCGAACTGCTGACCGCCGAGGACGAGCGAGAACGGCGCCTCGATCTGCTCCGGCGTACGCGCGGCGAACTCTGACGCAAGGAACGTCTCCTTGAGGCGCTCCAGCTCGGTGTCGTTGTCGATGCCGGCATCACCGCGGCCGGGCAGGTCGGTGGGGTCGAACAGGCCCACCATGCCGTAGTGGTCCTCGATCCAGGCGTGGAACCGGGTACCGAACCGTGCCGCCGACGACGGACGTCGCGGCATCGGCCGGGCCAGGCTGCGCGCGAACTCCTCCGGATCCTTCGTCAGAGCCAGCGCCGAGGTGGCCGACATCCTGGACGGCCATGGCACGAGACGGACGTCCTGGACGCTCTCGGCGGCCTCGACCGCCAGGAGCTCGAGGTCGTGCTCGAGGGCGGCCAGGCGGTCGAGCTCGGCCTCGTCCGCCGTGGACGCCTCGGGAACGTCGAGCCGCCCCTCGAGAGCCGCCCGGACGTCGGCGGCCAGAGCACGCCGGCCGTCGAGTCCGGGCCCTGCTGCCGGCCAGGCGATGCCGTCGGCCTCGACCAGATGCGGATTGGTGGACTCCTGTTCCGGCGGATCGGCCCAGTGGATCGGCTCGATGCCCCGCTCCCCGAGCCATTCGCGGGTGGTGATGAGGAACTCCGACGGCCCGAGCGGCTTCTGCTGGGTGCGTCCCCAGTAGTGACCGGTGACGGTGAGCCGCCGCGCCGCCCGGGTGAACGCGACGTAGGCCAGTCGTCGTTCCTCCATCAGGGCGTCCTCGCGGTCGGCCTGCTCGTAGACCTTCTTCGCCGCGGCCGTCCACTCCGCGAGGGCGGGCAGGCTGTCGGCGTCGCCGCGCAGCGGACCCGGGAGCGTCTGGGCACTGGAGATCCATCGTGACCGTCCGCGCCCCGACGGGAAGATCGTGCGCGAGACGAGCGGGACGAAGACCGTGGGCCACTCCAGACCCTTGGCCCGGTGGATGGTGAGCAGCTTGACGGAGTCGGACTCCGACGGCGTGGAGACCTCCATGCCACCGGCGTAGAAGCGCTCGGCGTCGAGATAGGCGACCAGCCCGGACAGCGAGGCGTACCGATCGGTGTGGGAGTAGTCGGCGATGGCCTCGAGCAGCAGGGCGATGTTGTCGGCGCCACCCGCGACGTCGCCCGCGGCCAGCTCGAGATCGAGGTCGAGGGCGCGCACTCCCCGGCGGGCGAGGTCGAGCAGCGGATCTCCGACGTGGGCGCGCACCGAGGAGACGAGGCGGGAGATCTCCAGGAACCGCGCCAGTGCCTCAGCGGAGAACGGCAGCTCGTCGCCAGGATCGTCGACCGCGTCGGCGAGCGAGACGATCTCGGACGGGTCGGTGCCCTCCACGGCGCGTCGCAGCTCGGCCTCGAGCGTCGAGTCGTCGTCGCGGCCGGGCAACCGGCTGGTGAGCGTGGACGCACGTCGGCCGAGGAGGGCGAGGTCGCGGGGGCCGATGCGCCAGCGTGGGCCGGTGAGCAGCCGCAGCATCGCCGGATTGGCCGTGACGTCCTCGACGACCTCGAGCAGGGCCAGGAGGTCGAGCACCTCCGGCTGCGAGAGCAGGCCTTCGAGACCGACGATCTCGAAAGGGACATGCGCCTCGCGGAGTGCCTGGACGATGGCCCCGTTCTCGCGCGCGACCCGCACGAGGATCGCGATGTCGCGCCGGGGTCCGGGCGTGGCGGTGATGGCGTCGATCATCGCGGTGATCTCGGCGTCGATGGTGTCGTAGAGGCCCACGACGACGCGGCCGCCCGGCGCCGTGGCCGACGCGAGGGGTTGCACCGCCTCGGACGTGGCGTAGAACGGTGCGGCGATGTGGTTGGCGGCGTCGATGATCTCGGGTGCACAGCGTCGCGTCTCGGTGAGGCTGTACTGACGACCCCGGCTGCCGTCGGCGCGCGGGAAGTCGTCGAGGAAGTTCTCGAGGTTGCCGACCGCGGCGCCGCGCCAGCCGTAGATGGCCTGCGCGGGGTCGCCGACCGCGGTGACCGGGAAGCCTCGACCGTTCTCGGCGTCGGGACCGGAGAAGAGCGCCTGCAGCAGGTCGCGCTGCGCCACCGACGTGTCTTGGTACTCGTCGAGCAGGACGATGCCGAACCGCTCACGCAACACGGCACCCACCTCGGGCAGGAGCGCGAGCCTGGCGCCCCAGGCCATCTGGTCGGAGAAGTCCATCACTCCGTCGTGGGCCTTGCCGGCGCGGTAGCGGTCGACCAGATGGCTCAGCTCGATGCGCTTGTGCGCCGTGGACGCGGCATCGCGCAGCACGGCCGGCGGCTTGGCGGCCGAGAGGAACTCGCGGATGACCTCCTCGTCGTGGGCCCGCATGACCTCCGGCTCCACCAGGTGCTCGGACAGCTGGGCGTCGAGGCTCATCGCCTGCGAGACCAGGCTCGGCACGTGGGTGGTGACGTCGCGCAGCTCGTCGGGGAACGACTCGATCGCCCGGGCCATGCGCTGGAAGCGGGACGCGTCCGTGACGAGACGCAGGTCGGGCTCGACGCCGAGGCGAAGGCCGTGCTCGGTGATGAGTGAACCGGCGAATGCGTGGTACGTGGACGTGGTGGGGTCGCCGTCCGCGTCGGCACCGAGCAGCTGCAGGCTCGCCCGGATGCGCTGCCCGAGCTCGGCCGCCGCCTTGTTGGTGAACGTCAGCCCGAGCACCTGCTCCGGGGGCACGCCGAGGTGACCGACCAGCCAGACGACGCGAGCCGCCATGACCGACGTCTTGCCGGACCCCGCGCCGGCGATGATCACACCCGGCTGGTCGAGGCCGGCCGTGATCGCCGTGAGCTGCTGGTCGGTGAAGCCGATGCCGAGCAGCTCGCAGAGCTGCTGCTCGTCGCGGACGGGATTCATCGGACCCGGCCCTCCACGAGGATCGTCGCGCCCTCGTCCTTGGCCGGACAGACCCGCTGGAACTGGCAGTACTGGCAGGACGTGGTCGACGCCGTGGCCACGAAGTCCTCGTCGTGCAGGGCGTGGACGGAGCGCCGGAGCTGCTCGACGGCGAAGAACGGCTCATCGGGCCGGGGGCCGTCCTGTGCCTGCACCTTGGGGTAGCCGGGCACGCCGGTCTCGTCGTTGCGCAGCTGCACGAGCTCGGCGCCAGCCGCACCCGCTGCCTCGACACCCGGGAGGCCCGCGGCAGCGCCGTGCTCGACGGCGAGCTGGTAGAAGCCGAGCTGCGGGTGCTCGGCGATCTCCTTCGCCTGGGGCGGGTTCTTGGACGTCTTGAGGTCGACGACGTGGACGCCGTCGCCGGACAGCTCGACCCGGTCCATGGAGCCGCGCATCAGCACCTCACGCCCGTCGACGGCGACCGACACCTCGAACTCGTGCTCCGCCGCGAGGACCTCGCGGCCGTGCTCGCGGTGCCAGCGGCTGAACCGCACGATGGCGTCGACTGCGGCCTCGTGCTCACGCGCGCCGATCCACTCGGCGGGGTGCTCGAGCTGCGACCAGATGCCGTCGAGGTGCAGCGCCAGCTGGTCGGGGTCGGCGTCGACGCCGGAACGCACCACCTCGGCGGCGATCGCATGGACGATCGACCCGAACCCCTGCGCGGCCGAGCTGCCGCGCTCGCCGCGCGCCTCGCGGGCGAGGAACCACTTGAGCGGGCACTCCTCCATCGTGGAGACCGCACTGCCGGACAGGGCGAGCGGCTCGTCGGGATCGCGGATCGGGTCCTCGTTGCTGGTCAGGTCTCGAAGACCCCACCATCGATCGGGGTGCGCGCCGCTCTGGTGGTCGACGGTGCCGGCCAGCACGCCCGCCGCACGCGCCCGCACCGCCGGGCTCGTGGCGTTCTCACCGATGCGCCGGAGCTCGGCCACCGCACCGCGCAGCGAGAGCGCTCGACGCGGCCGGTTCTCCGCGACCGGGAAGGTGCGCCCCTCCTGCTCGGTGACGTGGGCGTGCAGCTCGCCGACGAACCGCGACGGCTGGTCGCCGTCGTCGGAACCGGTCGCCACCGCCGTGACGACCAGCCTGGACCGAGCACGGCTGCAGGCGACGTAGAACAGGCGTCGCTCCTCGGCGACCATCGCGCGAGCAGACGGAAGGTCGCGGAGCTCACCGGGACCCATGCGTTCGACCTGGAGGAGGCTGCTGCGCCACCGGGTGTCGGGCCACTCGCCGTCCTGGACACCGGCCACGACGACCAGCGGCCACTCCAGCCCCTTGGCCCGGTGCGCCGTCATGAGCTGCACCGCGCGGGTGGGCGCTACCTGCTGGGCGAGGGTGTCGGCCGGGATCTGCTGGGCCTCGAGCGCGGTCGCGATCTCCACCACCGAGCGGTGCGCGTGCTGCTCCTCGGCCCGGGCCGCCTCGGCGAACAGGGCACAGAGCGCATCGAGGTCGTGGTCGGCCTGCACGGCGCCGTCGCCACCGGACTCGGACAGCTGGCGCAGTCGGCGGGGCCACTCGGTGCCGTCCCACAACGTCCACAGCACCTGTTCGGCGGGCTCGCCGGCAGCGATGGCGTCGGCCGCTCGTCGCAGGAGCCGGGCCAGCGTTCGCGCGGACTCGACCGCGTCTCCCTCGGGCGTTCCCGGTATGGACACGGTGCCGAGGACCGCCGGATCGGACAGGGCCTCGGCCACCAGCAGGCGGGATGGCCGAGGCCGGTCGGGCTCGACCTGACGGAGCACGCGCCCGAGTCGTCGCAGGGAGGCGGCGTCTAGGCCGCCCAGCGGTCCGGTGAGCAGCGCGGCCGCGGCGGCGGGATCGATCGCCCGGCCGGCGCGGAGGTCGTCGGCGGCATGCAAGGCGGCCAGGAGCGTGCGAACGGACGGCTCGAGCGCCAGCGGGACCTCGTCGCCCGCCACCTCGACAGGCACACCGGCCGCACCGAGCGCCCGCTGCAGGCGATCGAGGTGCGCGCCCGAGCGCACGAGCACCGCCATGTCGGTCCAGGGCACGTCGTCGTGCAGGTGGGCCTCGCGCAGGGTGAGGGCGACGTGCTCGACCTCGGCGGTCGGCGACACGAACGTGCGGACCTCGACCGTGCCGGAGTCGTCGACTCGTGAGACCGGCGAGCGCAGGGCCTCGTAGGCGCTGCCGTCGACAGGACCGAGAGCGCCGCGGTTGTGCACGACGGACCGGACCGCCGCGCCGATCGTGGGCCCGTAGCGATGGGTGTGCCGCAGGACGACGACCGGAGCGGGACCACCGGCCACGCCGAACTCGTCCTGGAAGTCGAGGATGCCCCGGACGTCGGCGCCCCGGAACCCGTAGATGGACTGGTACGGATCGCCGACGGCCACGAGGTCGCGCCCATCGCCCGCCAGCGCCCGGAGGAACCGCACCTGGAGCGGGTCGGTGTCCTGGTACTCGTCGACGACCACGAGCCGGAATCGATTGCGCCAGCGCTCGCGTGTGTCAGCGTGGCCGAGCAGGCGCACGGCCTGGAAGATCATGTCGGTGTGGTCGATGGTGTTCTCGAGCGCAGCGACCGACGTGTACTCGTCGAAGAAGCGCCCGGCGCTCTGCCAGTCGTCACGATCGAGATGACGACCGATGGTCTCGACGTCGACCGAGTCCATGCCCAGCGCCCGCGCCGATGCCATCAGCCTCTGCAGCTCCGTGGCCAGCCCGCGGGTGTGCAGGGCGCCGCGGAGCTCGCGTGGCCAGTCCATGGGGTCGCCGCTGCGCAGCAGCTCCGCGATGGCCGCATCCTGCTCCGGGGCGCTGAGCAGGCGCATCGGGTTCGTGAACGCCTCGGACGCCTGTTCGTGGCGCAGCAGCGCGTAGCAGAACGCGTGGAACGTCATGGCCGGGGTGGCTGAAGTGGTGCGGGCGAGACGCCGCGCGATACGACCGCGAACCTCGTCGGCGGCCTTGCGGCTGAACGTCAGCACGAGCACCTGCTCCGGGCTGAGCCGCTCCCGCTCGATCCGCTCGACGACGGTCTCGACCACGGTTGTGGTCTTGCCGGTGCCGGGCCCGGCCAGCACCAGCAGCGGCCCACGGTCCGGCGTCGCTCCGTGCTCGACCACGGCGCGCTGCTCGTCGTCGAGGGCAGGTGCGACCGCGAGGTCGCGGGCAGCCGGCGGCTGCAGGACGTACTCGGGCATGGGCCCATCTCAGCAGACGCTCCGGACACCCGTGAGCGCTGCCGCGAAATCGCCCGGTTGCCGCTCCGACGGACTCGGCATACGTTGTCGGATGAATCTTGGGGGCTATCCGATGAGCGTCGAAATCACTGCACCGATGCACGACCGGTTCGACGAGATCCTCACCGACGACGCCTTGACGTTCCTCGAGCGTCTGCACCGCGAGCTCGAGCCGCGTCGGCGCGAGCTGCTCGAATCCCGCACGCGACGCTTCGAGGAGCTGTCCCACGGCGGCACCCTGCACTTCCTCGACGAGACCAAGGACATCCGTGAGAGCGACTGGCAGGTCGCCGAACCGGCACCCGGCCTTCGCGACCGTCGCGCCGAGATCACGGGTCCCACCGACGCCAAGATGGCGATCAACGCGCTGAACTCCGGAGCCAAGGTGTGGCTGGCCGACCACGAGGACGCCAACACCCCGTTGTGGGAGAACATGATCAACGGCCAGCTCAACCTCCGAGACGCGGTCGCCGGAACGCTGGAGCTCACCACGCCCGAGGGCAAGCAGTACTCCCTCCACGACGAGACCGCGACGATCGTCATGAGGCCACGTGGCTGGCACCTCACCGAGAAGCACGTGCTCGTCGACGGCGACCGCATGTCGGGAAGCCTGTTCGACTTCGGGCTCTACTTCTTCCACTGCGCCCAGGCCCAGCTCGACCGCGGATCGGGCCCCTACTTCTACCTTCCGAAGATCGAGAGCCACCTCGAGGCGCGGCTCTGGAACGACGCCTTCGTGCTGGCCCAGGACCACGTCGGGCTCCCGCAGGGCACCATCCGCGCCACCGTGCTGATCGAGACGTACCCCGCCGCGTTCGAGATGGAGGAGATCCTCTACGAGCTCCGCGACCACTCGGCCGGGCTCAACGCCGGCCGGTGGGACTACATGTTCAGCGTCATCAAGAACTTCCGCGACCGAGGCACGGACTTCCTGCTCCCCGACCGCAACTCGGTGACGATGACCGTCCCGTTCATGCGGGCCTACACCGAGCTGCTCGTGCGCACCTGCCACCAGCGCGGCGCGCACGCCATCGGCGGGATGGCGGCCTTCATCCCCAGCAAGGACGAGGACATCAACCGGCAGGCGTTCGACAAGGTGCGCGACGACAAGACCCGCGAGGCCGGCGACGGCTTCGACGGCTCGTGGGTCGCGCACCCCGGCATGGTCGAGCTGTGCACGGAGGTGTTCACGTCGGTCCTCGGCGACGACCCCGACCAGCGCCATCGAACCCGCGACGACGTGGACGTCACGGCCGAGCAGCTGCTCGACGTCGCGAGCACGCCGGGTGAGGTCACCGAAGCCGGGCTGCGGTCGAACATCAGCGTCGGCATCCAGTACCTCGACTCCTGGCTGCGCGGCACCGGCGCAGTCGGCATCAACAACCTGATGGAGGATGCCGCAACGGCGGAGATCTCCCGCTCCCAGGTGTGGCAGTGGCTGCACGCGGGCGTGTCGCTCGCCGACGGCCAGCAGGTGACCCGCGAGCTCGTCGAGCGGCTGATCGACGAGGAGACCGAAGGCCGTGAGTCCGACGCCCGCGCGCTCTTCACGGAGATGGCACTGGCCGAGCACTACGAGGACTTCCTGACCATCCCGGCGTACGAACGAATGCCCTGACCAGACAACAGAGCTCAGAGAACGGAAGATTCTAGGAGGTCCGACCATGACCAGTCCGACACCGGAACGAGGTGAAGCCTCGACCCAAGCGGAGATTCCCGACAAGCACGTACCGGCGGTCGAGTACACCGACCTGCCCGAACCACTGCCGATGAAGAGGGTGCTCGGCCCCAGTGTGCTGCTGCTGGCCGGCGCGATCGGATCGGGTGAGTTCGTGCTGTGGCCGAGCATCGTCTCCCAGGTCGGGCTGGTGCTCGTCTGGCTGACGATCCTCGGCGTGGGAACTCAGTACTTCCTGAACATGGAGATCGAGCGCTACACGCTCGCCACCGGTGAGACAGCGGTCACCGGGTTCACCCGGCTCTGGAAACCCTGGGGCATCCTGTTCATCTTCATGGGCGTGCTGGCCTGGATGTGGCCGGGCTGGGCGACGGGTGGCACCACCACCCTGAGCTTCGCGCTCGGATTCTCCGAGGACTCGATTCCCTACATCACGATCGGCGTCCTCGTGTTGATCGGCATCGTGCTCACCATGTCGCCGGTGGTCTACCGGACGGTGGAGAAGATCCAGTTCTTCATGGTCAGCCTGATCGTGGTCTTCATCATTTACGCGGCCTTCGTGCTGATCGGCGGAGACGGATACGGCGAGCTCGGCCGAGGTTTCGTCGCGTTCGACGAGATCCCGGACGCCGTCGACACCGTCGGAGCCGCCGCCCTGCTCGGAGCGATCGCCTTCGCCGGAGCCGGCGGAGTGATGAACCTGGTGCAGTCCAACTGGGTTCGCGACAAGGGACTGGGCATGGGTGCGAAGCTGCCCAAGGTGGTCTCGCCGTTCACCGGAGAGGAGATCGCCGCACCAACGACTGGCTACTTCTTCCGCCGCGACGAGGAGAACATGCGTCGCTGGAACGGCTGGTGGAAGGTCGCGAACCGCGAGCAGTTCTGGACCTTCTTCGTGATCGGCGCAGTGGCGTTGCTGATCTTCATGACCCTGACCTTCGTCACGGTCGGTGTGGGCTCCGGCGCCGAGAGCTTCGACTTCATCAACCTGCAGGGCGAGGCACTCAAGGGCGAACAGGGCGCCTGGCTCGGCACGGTGTTCTGGCTGATCGGCAGCGTCGTGCTGTTCTCGACCAACCTGACCGTGGTCGACATGATCGGCAGACTCACCGCCGACGCGCTCAAGACGACCACGTTGCGAGACAACGACAAGTGGAGCGAGAGCCGGCTGTACTTCATCACGGTCTGGGCGATGATCCTGTTCGGCTCGATCATCCTGCTCTCCGGTGTCGACCAGCCCCTGGTGCTGCTGGTGATCGCAGCGGCCCTCAACGGCCTGGTGATGTTCGTCTACTCGATCCTGCTGCTCCAGCTCAACCGGGGCGTGCTGCCCCGCGAGATCGGGCTGAAGGGCTTCCGCTTCGGGGCGATCATCTGGGCGGTGGGGTTCTACGGGTTCTTCTCCGTGATCCTGCTCATCGACCAGGGCAAGCAGCTGTTCTGAGACGCACCGAGCGCGCGCAGCGCGCGAGCGTGGCCAGGTCGAGTGCCTTGCGGCGAAGCCGCCTGGCGTATCGAGATCTCGTGAGGTTCATGAGCAGGTCACGTGGTTTCGATTCCCCCACTCGCTGGCGCTCGCGGGAGGTGCCCCCAGCGCTGACGCTGGCGCTCGCGGGCTACTCAACCACCGAGGACTGCCACAGGGCTGCGGGGACGTCCACCCGGCCACGCCGGACGGGCGTCCCCTCGGCCTGCCAGTGCTCCTGGGCATCAGTCATCAGGTGCGGCGGGAGCGTGCCGTTCGCACGGACGACGCGCCACCACGTGACGGCTGCGCCTTCGAGCGACATCACCCGGCCGACCTGGCGGGCACCGCCATCGCCGAGGGCGTCGGCGATCAGGCCGTAGGTCACGACCTTGCCGGGCGGAATCCGCTCGATGAACTCGAGCACCCGCTCGGTGAAGTGCCACTCATGTCGGGTTAGTAGGCGGGCTGGCTGGGGTCGATCTGGTTGACCCAGGCCACGACGCCGCCGCCGACGTGCACAGCGTCGGCGTAGCCGGCACCTTTGAGCACGGCCAGCGCCTCGGCCGAGCGCGCGCCCGTCTTGCAGTAGAGAACCGCCTGCTTGTCGGAGGGAATCTTCTCGAGCGCGGTCCCGCTCAGGAACTCGCCCTTCGGGATGAGTACAGAGCCCGGGATCTTGTTGATCTCGTACTCGTTGGGCTCACGGACGTCGACCAGCTCGAAGTTGCGTCCGCCGTCGTCGCGCTCCTTGAGCCAGCCGTCCAGCGTGTGCACCGAGATGGTGGAGTCGGCGGCGGCCTCGGCGGCCTCCTCGCTGATCGCACCGCAGAACGCCTCGTAGTCGGCGAGCAGCTCGGTGGGGACCTCGCCGTTCGGATCGCGCTGGATCTTCAGCGTCGAGTACCTCATCTCCAGCGCGTCGTAGACCATGAGCCGGCCGATGAGCGGGTCGCCGATGCCGGTGAGGAGCTTGATCGCCTCGGTGGACATGATCGAGCCGATCGACGCGCACAGCACACCCAGCACTCCACCCTCGGCGCACGACGGCACCATGCCCGGCGGCGGAGGCTCGGGGTAGAGGTCGCGGTACTGCGGACCCTCCTGGGCCCAGAACACCGACACCTGGCCCTCGAAGCGGTAGATGGAACCCCACACGTACGGCTTGCCGAGGATGACGGCGGCGTCGTTGACGAGGTAGCGGGTGGCGAAGTTGTCGGTGCCGTCGAGGATGAGGTCGTAGTCGGCGAAGATCTCGAGCACGTTGTCGGTGTCGAGACGGACGTTGTGCTGGACGACCTTCACGAACGGGTTGATCTCGGCGACCGAGGCCGCAGCGGACTCGACCTTGGGCCGGCCGATGTCGGACTGCCCGTGGATGACCTGACGCTGCAGGTTCGACTCGTCGACGACGTCGTCGTCGATGATGCCGAGCGTGCCGACGCCGGCGGCTGCGAGGTAGAGCAGCGCCGGGCTGCCGAGACCGCCCGCGCCGATGATGAGCACCTTCGCGTTCTTGAGCCGCTTCTGGCCGGTCATGCCGACGTCCGGGATGATGAGGTGCCGGCTGTAGCGGCGGACCTCGTCGATCGTCAGCTCATCGGCGGGTTCCACGAGTGGGGCGACCACTGAATCTCTCCTCCAAGCAGCGGAAATGCTGTCTCCGGTGCAAACATCGCGCCGACTGCCAATGTTCCCTCACCGGCGGCGTAGCGCGACCGGGAGTCCGGATGGTGGGCGTCGACCTACTACATTGGAGCCGTGAGCGATGCCCTTCCCCTCAAGCAGCGGACGAACCGCCTGCCGCGCTCGGCGCGCCGAGCCCAGCTGCTCGAGGTCGCGCTCGACGTCTTCGTCGAGCAGGGCTACCACGCGGCCTCCATGGATGTGATCGCCGACCGGGCGGGCGTCTCCAAGCCCGTGCTCTACCAGCACTTTCCCGGCAAGCTCGACCTCTACCTCGCGCTGCTGCAGACGTCCTGCGACACCGTCATCGCCGGAGTCAAGGACGCCCTCGCGTCCACCACCGACAACCGCAAACGCGTCCAGGCCACGATCGAGCTCTGGTACGACTACGTCGCCGACCAGGGCGCGGCGTTCCGCCTCGTCTTCGAGTCCGACCTCACCAACGTCCCGGCCGTCCGCGAGCACGTGGACCGGGTGGTCAACGAGTCCGCCGCGGCCATCGCGGAGGTCATCCACGAGGACACCGGCCTGCCGACGCCCGCCGCGCACCTGCTGGCGGTCAGCCTGGTGGGCATGGGCCACGTCGGTGCCCGCAACTGGCTTTCCGCCGACTCGCAGCTGAGCCGAGCCGAGGCGGTCGAGCTGGCCGCAGGTCTCGCCTGGCGCGGCATCGGCGGTTTCCCCAAAGGAGAAGAGTGAGCATGGAAGTCAAGATCGGTGTCCAGAACGCCGCCCGTGAGCTGTCGGTCGAGACCGACCAGGACCCCGACGAGGTGCTGAAGTCGCTCGAGACGGCGATCTCCGACGAGGCGGTGTTCAGTCTCACCGACGACAAGGGCCGCACCGTGGCCGTCCCGGCCGACAAGGTCGCCTACCTCTACTTCACCGCCGACACCGGCCGCAAGGTCGGCTTCGGCCTCGCCGCCAGCTCTTAGGGCGTCGGGTCGCGGTTGAACAGCCGCTTGGCCCACAGGTAGCTGACGAGGGCGATGCCGATCGACCACGCGACGGCGAGGACGACGTGGTCGCCCGACGCTGCTGCTAGGCGTCCAGACCGAGCTTCGCCATGCGCTCGGCGTGGGCCTCGGTGATGCGGGTGAACATCCGGCCGATCGCTGCGAGGTCCATACCCGGCTGGTCGATGCCGCCGACGATCACGGCACTCAGCGCGTCGCGCTCGGCCACGACCATCTGCGCCTGACTCAGGGCCTCGCCCATGAGCCGACGACCCCACAGGGCCAGGCGTCCGGCAACGCGGTGGTCGGCCTCGATGGCCCCCCGTACCTGGCCGACGACGAACTCCGAGTGCCCGGTTCCGCTGAGCGTCTCGAGCACGAGCTCGCGGGTCTCGGGGTCGAGGTACGAGGCGACTTCGCGGTAGAAGTCGGACGCCAGACCGTCGCCCACGTACGCCTTGACCAGGCCCTCGAGCCAGTCGGACGGCGCCGTTTGCCGGTGGAATCGCTCGAACGTGGTCCGAAACGGCTCCATCGCGGCGAACGGGTCCTCGCCCAGCTCGGTGAGCCGGTCGCGGAGCAGCTCGAAGTGCTGGAACTCCGCGACGGCCATGCTCGCGACCTCGACCTTCGTGTGCAGGTCAGGCGCCATCTTGGCATCGTCCGCGAGCCGTTCGCAGGCGCTGATCTCGCCGTACGCGAGGACGCCGAGCAGCTCGAGGACGCCGGTCCGGTAGACCGGATCGTCGAACGCCGACTGCTGCGAGCTGTCCGTGGAGGCCATGGGATCGCAGCGTAGCGCGAGCGCTGCGTCAAGCGCGGGGTGCATCGGAGGTTACGATGGGACCAGAAAATACATCTGAGTCCCAAGAATTCGAGAAGACCCTGACTACGTTCAAAGATCTGGGCGTCATGCCCGAGATCGCCGACGCACTTGATGACGTCGGCATCACCCATCCTTTTCCCATCCAGGAGATGACGCTCTCGGTGGCCCTCATGGGCACCGACCTCATCGGCCAGGCGCGCACCGGCACCGGCAAGACGCTGGCGTTCGCGATCCCCGTCATCCAGCGCGCCGTCGCGCCCCACGACCCTGACTACGACCAGCTCGCCGCACCCGGCAAGCCACAGGCACTGGTCGTCACCCCCACCCGCGAGCTCACGATCCAGGTGGCCAAGGACATCGACACCGCCTCGGCCAAGCGCGGCACGCGCAACCTCACCATCTATGGCGGCGTGCCATACGAGCCCCAGCTCGACATGCTCAAGTCCGGGGTCGACATCGTGGTCGGCACCCCCGGCCGCCTGCTCGACCTCGCCAACCGGGGCGCCCTCGACCTCTCGCACGTCAAGTCACTGGTGCTCGACGAGGCCGACGAGATGCTCGACCTCGGCTTCCTGCCCGACGTCGAGGCGATCCTGGCCAAGACGCCCGAGCTGCGCCAGACCATGCTGTTCTCGGCCACGATGCCCGGCGCGATCGTCACCCTGGCCCGCACCCACATGCGGCACCCGATGAACATCCGCGCGGAGTCGCCCGACGAGGATCACCTCGTGCCCACCACGGCACAGTTCGTCTGGCAGGCGCACGACATGGACAAGCCCGAGGTCGTGGCCCGCATCCTGCAGGCCGACGACGTAGGACGCGTCCTCGTCTTCACCCGCACCAAGCGCACCGCGCAGCGCGTCGCCGACGACCTCGTCGACCGTGGCTTCCCGGCGTCACCGTTGCACGGCGACATGGCTCAGACCGCTCGTGAGAAGGCGCTCCAGCGGTTCCGCGACGGCAAGGTCAACACTTTGGTCGCCACCGACGTCGCCGCCCGCGGCATCGACGTCGCCGGCATCACCCACGTCATCAACTACAACTGCCCCGAGGACCACAAGACCTACCTGCATCGCATCGGCCGCACCGGCCGTGCCGGCGCATCAGGCATCGCGGTCACGTTCGTCGACTGGGCCGACATGACGCGCTGGCAGCTCATCAACAAGGAGCTCGACCTGCCGTTCCCGCAGCCGCAGGAGACGTACTCCACGTCGGAGCACCTCTTCCACGACCTGGGCATCGCCCATGACGTGAAGGGCCGTCTCAAGCCGCCCGCCCCGAAGGAGCCCCGCAAGGACGCCCCCCAGGGCCGAGGCGGACGTCCGCAGCAGAAGTCATCGCAGCAGGAGTCCGGGGGCAAGGCGTCCGCGGGCGGGCCGAGCCGCAGCCGGCGGCGTCGCAACCGCACCCGCAGCGGACAAGCCGTCGCGAAGTCCGACTAGCTGGTGACGATGACCTTCGTGCCGATCGGCGCGAAGGTCCACAGCGCGATGGCGTCGTCGCGCCACTGGCGCACACACCCGGCTGAGGTCGGCGTGCCGAGCTCCTCCCTGGACTGCTCGGGCAGGCCGGCGTTGTCGACCGGCACGGTGTGGAAGCCGATCGGCGCGGTGAAGCCGGTGGCGAAGCGCACGAAGTACTCCATGGACCCGCTGTAGTCGAACGCTGTGGCGAAGCGCGACTTGGACTGCACGGCGTACGTTCCCGGATTCAGGTTGTCGAACTTGCTGCCCGACACCAGGTAGGTGCGCTCCACGCTGCCGGCGGCGCCCACGAGCCAGACCCGCTGGGCCGTCTCGGAGAAGACGATGCGGCGACCCTCGCCCGAGTCGGCCGGGAGCGCGTCGGACTTCCTGATCCGGGCCACCTCCTCGGCCTGCTTCTTGAGGAAGGCCGCTGCGGCGTCCTGCGCAGCGATCACGTCTGACACCGGCCGCGACAGGTCTGAGAGCGAGGCCTGTTCGAGCGTCGAAAGCCCACTCGTCGACACGGTGGAAGGCGCGGATCGAACCTGGGGCAGCACGCCGACCGCGGCCGCTCCAACCGCGACCGTCAGGATGGCGGCAGCCCCGAGCGTGCCCACGCGACGACGTCGCCGAGCGCGGTGGCGCGCGGCTCGATGCCTGTGGACCCGGGGGGAGGACACTCCCACATCCTAGTTCCGCGAGGTCAGGGGTGTGCGCCATTGAGCAGGCCCGCCGCCACCTGGCGGTAGGCCTCCGCACCCTTGTGGCTCTTGCTGGTGCCGAGGATGGTGCGTCCCAGGGCGGGAGCCTCCGCGAACCGGATGGTCTTGGGGATCGGCGGAGTGACGATCGGCAGCTCGTAGGTCTCACGGATGGCGCGGATGACCGCCTGCGCATGGTTCGTGCGCCCGTCGAACATGGTGGGCAGGACGCCGAGGATCTCCAGCTCGGAGTTGATGAACTGCTTGACGTCGTGGACGGTGTCGAGCAGCTGCCCCACTCCGCGGTGCGAGAGCGTCTCGGCCTGCAGAGGCACGAGCACCTGTTGCGACGCCGACAGGGCGCCGACCGTGAGCACGCCGAGCGTCGGTGGGCAGTCGAGGAGGATCCAGTCGTAGTCGTCGGCCACCTTGTCGAGCGCGACGCGCAGGCGCTGCTCGCGTCCGGTGCGGTTGACCAGGGCCTCTTCTGCCTGCGACACCGTGATGTTGCTCGGGAGGAGGTGCATGCCGTCCTCGGTGATGACGATGGCGTCATCGGCCCGCTTCGTGCCCAGCAGGACGTCGCCGACCGTGACGTCGATGTCCTCGGGGTCGATGCCCAGCGAGAAGGTGAGACCGCCCTGCGGATCGAGATCGACGAGGAGCACGCGCTGCCCCTTCTCGACGAGTGCAGCGCCGATGGAGGCGACCGTCGTCGTCTTGCCGACGCCGCCCTTCTGGTTCACCACCGCGATCGTCGTCGTCACGACAGCACCGTACCGTCGCCGCCCACGGCCCGGCACCCCAGCGGGGCACGGTAACTTGATCGCCATGCGTGGACGCGCCCTGATCACCGGTGCCACCGCCGGCATCGGCAACGCCTTCGCCCGCGAGCTGGCCGGTCGCGGCCACGACCTGGTGCTCGTCGCCCGCGACACCGAGCGTCTCGAGTCCGTCGCCGCCGGACTGCGCGAGAAGCACCGCGTCGAGGTCGACGTGATCACCGCCGACCTCACGACGGACGACGGGCTGAGGGACACCGTCAACGCGCTCACCGACACCGCCCGGCCGGTCGACCTGCTGGTCAACAACGCCGGCTCGTCCCTGGCCGCGTGGTTCGGAACCACCGACATCGCGGACGAGGACCACCAGCTCGACCTCATGGTCCGGGCACCGATGTACCTCATGGACGCCGCGATCAAGGCCATGACCGGGCGCGGGCACGGCGAGATCGTCAACGTCGCCAGCGTCGCAGCGTTCACGCCGCGCGGCACCTACTCCGCGCACAAGGCATGGATGGTCACGCTCTCGCGCTGGGCCAACTTCCAGTACGCCGACGCCGGGGTCACCGTGATGGCGCTGTGTCCCGGATTCGTGCGTACGGAGTTCCACCAACGCATGGGCGTCGACCCGAACAAGAGCGTGCCCGCGTGGATGTGGCTCAAGGCCGACAAGGTCGTCAAGGCCGCGCTCGACGATCTCGACAAGCGCAAGTCCGTCTCCATCCCGAGCGTCCGCTACAAGATCCTGGCGACGATCGCGCAGTACGCACCCAAGCCGCTCGTCGCCCGCATGGCCAAGCGCGGTCGATGAGTACTCCGCGCACCCTGACCCTGCCCGACGGCGTCGAGGCCACACGCATCGAGACCCCGGTCGGCACGTTCGCCGCGCACGTCGCTCGCACGGACTCTCCCACGGCTCACCTCCTGCTGATCCCCGGCTGGACCGGCAGCAAGGAGGACTTCACGCCGCTGCTGCCGCTGCTCGCCGCCGCCGGATACGACGCCACCGCGTACGACCAGCGTGGACAGTTCGAGTCGCCGGGCGGCGCAGACGCCGACTACACGCTCGACGGGTTCGCCGCGGACGCCCTCGCGGTCGCCTCCGCGTGCAGCGACGAGCCTCCGCACCTGCTCGGCCACTCCTTCGGCGGGCTCGTCGCCCAGCAGGCGGTTCTCGCGACGATGTCGGCCTGGCGCAGCCTGAGCCTGCTCGACACCGGTCCCGGCGCCCTCGGCGACACGCCGACCCGGCCCCTGACCATGCTTCTCGAGGCCATCGGAGTCACGCCGATGGCCGACATCCATCGGTTCCGGGAGGAGGCGATGGGCGTCAAGCGCGCGCCTGACATCGCCGAGTTCCTGTTGCGTCGGTTCACGTCCAACGACCCGATGTCGCTCAAGGCGATGACCCGGGCGCTCATCGACGCGCCCGACCGGATCGACGAGCTGGCAGCGTTGCCCGTACCGGTCTGGGTCGGCCGCGGCGCAGACGACGACGCCTGGCCGCACGACATCCAGGCCGCGATGGCCAAGCGGCTCGGCACCGAGATCCACGTCATCGAGAACTCGGCGCACTCCCCCGCCGTCGAGAACACCCAGGGTCTCGCCGACGCCTGGCTCCCGTTCCTCGCCTCAGCCGAGTAGCCGCGCGAGCTCCTCGGGGCTGGTCGTGTTCGCTCCGAGCCGGAAGTTTCCCGTCTTCCCCGAGCCGTGATAGTCGCTCGACCCGGTGACGACCAGGTCGTGGGCGGCCGCGATCTTTCGCAGGTCCTCGCGCTGGGCGTCGTCGTGGTCGGGGTGATCGACCTCCAGCCCGTCGAGACCCGCCTCCACCAGCTCGGCGATGCGGTCTGGCGTCATCACCTTGTCGCTGCCACGTGACCATGGGTGAGCAAGCACGGCCTTGCCGCCGGCAGCCTTCACGAGCCGGACGGCGACGTCCGTGGGGATCGAGTAGCGGCCGACGTACCCGGGCATGCCCGGTTGGAGGTAGTGCTCGAATGCCTCGGCGCGGTCCTTGACGATGCCCTTGTCGATGAGCACGTCGGCGAGGTGCGGTCGACCGACGGCGTCGGCATCGCCGACCTTCGCGAGGATCTCCTCCGCGGTCACGTCGATACCGATCGCCTGGAAGCGGGCGACGAACTTCGGGACACGACCCGACCGTCCATCGATGACCTTCGCCAGCTCGGCCAGAAGCGGGGCATCACCGGGGTCGATGTCGTAGCCGAGGAGATGGATGCTCTTGTGCTGCAGCTCGGTGGACACCTCGAGTCCCTTGACCAGCCGGATGCCGACACGATCGGCGGCCTCCTGCGCCTCGTCCCAACCCACGGTGGTGTCGTGGTCGGTGAGTGCCACGACGTCGAGGCCGGCCTTCTTCGCGTTGTCGACCAGCTCGGTCGGAGTGTCCGTCCCGTCGGAGCGGTTGGAGTGGGTGTGGAGGTCGATGGTCACGTGATCAGGCTAGAGGCAGGGCGGGGGTGCCGGGCCACGGGCGGCCTCATACAGCACAGTTCCACTGCTCGATCACGGGCATCTCGTGGTAGTCGCCGAGCACCGAGATCGTCGTGGTGCCGAGCCGGAACAACCGTCCTTCCTCGACCGGCTGGTCGAGCCATCGGGCGGCGAGGGCGGGCAACGAGTGGCCGTGGGCGAACACCAAGGAGTTGCCGTCGACCGCACGGACGCGGGCGACGACCCGGTCGAGCCGTTCCGTCACCTGCTCGGGCGTCTCCCCGCCTGGGCTGGGGTGGGTCCAGACCGTCCAGTCCGGCACGCTCTCACGGATCTCGTCGGTGGTCAGGCCCTCGTAGTCGCCATATGACCACTCGACGAGGTCGTCGTCGACCTCAGCCTCGAAGCCGGCAAGCTCAGCGGTTCGCTGGGCCCGTCGACGTGGACTGGTCAGCACGAGCGAGAACGTCTCGGCGGCCAGCACCGGTCGCAGCCGTTCGGCGGCCGCGACTCCGGCCTCGGTGAGGTCGATGTCGGTCGTGGACGTGTGACGTCCGGAGGCGCTCCACTCGGTCTCGCCGTGACGGACCAACCAGAGGCTCACTCTGACGAGCTCTGTGCATCTGGCCCATCCGGGCCGGGCCAGTTCTTGTCGGGCTGGGGCACCGGTCGGCCGGGCTGCTCGCCGCCACGCTCCTCCAGGTAGGAGTCCTTGGGCACCATGACCTTGCGGCGGAAGATGCAGACGACCTTGCCGTCCTGGTTGTAGCCGATGGTCTCGACGTGGACGACGCCTCGATCGTCCTTGCTCTTGCTCTCCCACTTGTCGAGCACGGTGGTCTCGCCGTACAGGGTGTCGCCGTGGAACGTCGGGGCCACGTGACGCAGCGACTCGATCTCGAGATTCGCGATGGCCTTGCCGGAGACGTCCGGGACGCTCATGCCGAGCAGGACGGAGTAGACGTAGTTGCCGACCACGACGTTGCGGCCGAACTGGGTCATCTCCTCGGCGTAGTGGGCGTCGAGGTGCAGCGGGTGGTGGTTCATCGTCAGCAGGCAGAACATGTGGTCGTCGAACTCGGTGACCGTCTTGCCCGGCCAGTGCTTGTAGGTGGCGCCGACCTCGAACTCTTCGTAGCTACGACCGAATTGCATGACGCCCATCATCGCGCAGGGCCTTGGGCCTCGATACGCCGGGCGGCTCCGCCGCAACGCACTCGACCTGGCCGGACGTTCCCTCTACTCGCTGGCGCTCGTGGGAGGTGCCCCCATCTCGCAGAGCTCGCTCAGCCCGTCTCAGAACGTCTGGGCGCGACCCGGCATCTTGGCGAGCAGCTCCTGGCCGCGGGCGAGGAGCTTGTGCTCGACCAGCACCTCGTAGCGGGTGGCGACGACCTTGGTGACCGAGCTGAAGTCGCGCTGCCCGCGGGTGGCCCAGTAGCCGATGAGGCCCCAGACGACGCCGAACACGACACCGAGAGCGACGCCGCCGAGCACGGTCGTGAGGTAGTTGCCCTCCTGCGCGAAGATCCCGAGCAGCAGCCCGATGAGGAGGCCGAGCCAGGCGCCCGACGCAGCGCCGGCCATGAGGACACGACCGGTGGTGAGACGGCCCGTCACACGCTCGACCTGCTTCAGGTCGGTGCCGACGATGAGGCAGTTCTCGACCGGGAACTCCTCGTCGGACAGGTAGTCGACGGCCTTCTGGGCGTCGGCGTACGCGTCGAAGACGCCCAGCGACTGCGGGAACTGCAACGAGAAGATCTCAGGCATGCCGTCAGCCTACCGAGAGGGCTTATGCCTTGTAGTCCTCCAGCAGGCGACGCCCGATGATCATCTTCTGGATGTCGGCCGTGCCCTCGCCGATGAGCAGCATCGGCGCCTCACGGTAGAGCCGCTCGATCTCGTACTCCTTGCTGTAGCCGTAGCCGCCGTGGATGCGGAACGAGTCCTCCACGACGTCGCGACAAAACTCCGAGGCGAGGTACTTGGCCATGCCGGCCTCGAGGTCGTTGCGCTCACCGGCGTCCTTCTTGCGGGCCGCGTTGACGACCATGGCGTGCGCGGCCTCGACCTTGGTGCCCATCTCGGCGAGACGGAACAGGATGGCCTGGTGCTCGGCGATCTTCTTGCCGAACGTCTCACGCTGCTGGGAGTAGGCGATGCCGAGCTCGAACGCCCGGGTGGCCAGCCCCACCGCACGAGCGGCGACGTTGACGCGGCCCACCTCGACGCCGTCCATCATCTGGTAGAAGCCCTTGCCGGGCTCGCCGCCGAGGATCTGGTCGGCGGAGACCTGGTGGCCCTCGAAGATCATCTCGGTGGAGTCGACGCCCTTGTAGCCCATCTTCTCGAGCTTCCCGGGCACGGTGAGGCCCGGAGCCGTCTCGCCGAAGCCCGGCTCCTTCTCGACCAGGAAGGTCGTCATGTTCTTGTAGACGGAGTCGGCACCCTCGTCGGTCTTGACGAGCACGGCCACGAGGTTCGACGAGCCGCCGTTCGTGATCCACATCTTCTGGCCGTCGATCGTGTAGTTGCCGTCGTCGCCCTTGGTGGCCTTGGTCGTGATGGCCGAGACGTCCGACCCGAGCGCCGGCTCCGACATCGAGAACGCGCCGCGCACCTCGCCGGTGGCCATCTTGGGCAGGTACTTCTTCTTCTGCTCCTCGGTGCCGTGCTGCATGAGCATGTAGGCGACGATGAAGTGTGTGTTGATGACGCCGGAGACGCTCATCCAGCCGCGGGCGATCTCCTCGACGACCAGCGCATACGTCAGCAGCGACTCGCCCAGCCCGTCGTACTCCTCGGGAATCATCAGGCCGAAGATCCCGAGATCCTTGAGGCCCTCGACGATGTCGGTGGGGTACTCGTCCTTGTGCTCCAGCTCAGTGGCGACCGGCAGGATCTCCTTCTCGACGAACTGGCGGACGACCTTGAGGATCTCTTGCTGCTCCTCGGTCAGACCGTCGGTGGTGGCGAGGCGACCCATGGGAACTCCTGTGTCGGGGGGAATCGGATTCGTGACCCGGTGATCCTATCGGCTCTCAATCCGCCTGCACGGGGGCCGGTGGTGGACGCTGAGACGTCACCACCGCGAGCCCGATGAGGATCATCACCAGGCCGGCATAGACGCCCCACGCCGGCGACTGCCCGAGGAACACCCCGGCGAGCAACGCCGCCACAGGCACCTCGAGGAGCAGCAGCAACGAGATGACGACCGGGCTCATGACGGCGAGGAGGTGGTTGAGCAGCGAGTGCCCGAAGAGCTGGGCCGACACCGTGACGGCACCGATCAGGAGCCAGGTCCGCGTCGAGAACCCGGTCAGCTCGGTGCCGGTGGCCAGGCAGAGCACCGCGAGCAGGACGGCGCAGATCCCGTAGCAGGTGACGGTGTAGGCAGTGGTCGACAGGCGGGTGCGCACGGACTGGCCGGAGATCAGGTAGACCGCCGCGAAGAAGCCGCCGACCACGGCGAGGGCGTCGCCGGCGAGCGCGCGGCGCGAGAGCGCGAAGTCGACGCCGGTCACCACGAGGACGCCGGCAATGGCGACCGCGAGCCCGAGGATCACCGCCGGCGCGAGCCGGACGCCGCGCAGCCGGTCGTACAGCACCACCCACACGATCTGGGCGCAGACCAGCGCCGTCGCGGCAGCGACCGACGTCAGCTTGAGCGCCGACACCCAGGTGGCGAAGTGGCCGGCCAGGGCGACGCCCGCGAGCGCCGTGGCCATCCAGTGCCGGCGCCCGAGGGACGCGAGCTCGTCGCGCGACCGGGTCAGGGCTACGGGCGCGATCAGGACCGACGCCGCGGCATTGCGCCAGAAGGCGATCGCGAAGGCGGGAGCGGCGGCCGCCGCCATCAGCGGCCCGGACAACGAGACACCCAGGACCGCGACGGCAGCGAGGAACGGGGTCACTGCCCCAGCAGATCAGGAACAAGGTTCGGCGTCGACCTTGCCCCGTCGACGCCGCAGTGCGGCGAGGAGCCCGGCGGCCAGGGCCGCGAGCACGACGAGACCCCCGAGGATCCATGGCGACCGCGCGTCGCTCGGCCCCAAGCCGGGCACGCAGGTGCCGGTGCGTTTCGACCCGGACGAGCCGTCCCGCGCGATGATCGACACCTACGTGCAGGGCGGTCGCATCCTCTACCCCATCGGCATCTTCGTGCTGACGCTCGGGCTGATCGTGCTGCTCGTGGCGGGCTGGTCAGCCGGCGCCGCCTGAGCGCTGCAACGCTCGATTTTTGCCGATTTTCCGGGTTTTCCTGACACGGGCCCATAGCATGCGCCACTCTGGTCACTCTGACCTCAGAAGTTGTCACGAGCCATTCGGGGACGACAGGTAAGGGGTGGGCGCATGGCCGTATCACGACTCCACGTTCGTCACCTCGCCGCCGTCACGATCGTTGCCGCGAGCACCCTCGCTGGCCTCGCCACTGCGGCGTCGGACACCACGGACTGGGTGGGGAACCCGACCTTCGCGATCAACACGTCGTCGTGGACCGTCTCGTCGTACGGCCGGCTCACGGCGCTGGAGTCCTCAGACGTCCCCTATGGCCGACTGACATCGCGGGATGGCAGACGGACGGTTCACATGACGTCTCTTCCCTCCACCAAGCTGCTGCCCGAGGGCTCCACGATGACGATCAAGCTCGAGGTCAGGACACCGAAACCCACCGTCAAGATCGGCGTCCAGGCGCGCGAGCTCGACGACGAGGGCCTCATCGTCGCATCAACGACGTGGACGAGCTCCAGCGGCAGCAGCGCATGGCGCTCGCCCAAGGTCACGCTCACGACCCGTGCGACCGGCCACCGGTTCGCCCTGCGCATCACCGCTTACTCCATGCCCGAATCGAAGAGCCTCAGGGTTCGCGACATCGAGGCCACACTGACCGCACCAACCCCGACGCCGACACCCAGTCCAGCTTCGACGTCGAGCCCGCCGCCGCCTCCGTCGACGGCGTCCGACCTGCCCGTGGCCGGGTATACGCACGGTAGCGCGGGGGTCAGGCCGTGCAGCGCCAGCCAGCTCGAGCAGCTCGATTACAGTCGCGCCGATCAGGGTGAGCTCGCCTGGGCCGACGAGTTCGAGGGGACGGGCGTCGACACCGCTCGCTGGCGGGTTCGCGACGAGACCACTCTGTCGTTCGACCAAGCGCGCATCATGGCCGCGAACGTCGGCGTGAGCGACGGCAGGCTGTCGATCACAGGCCGTCGACAGACCATCGCCGGCCGCGACTACACGACCGGATACCTCGACACCATCGGCAAGTTTTCCCGCCAGTACGGCCGATGGGAGATCCGGGCGAAGCTGCCCACCGCTCCCCAGATCTCGCGGGGTCTGTGGCCGGCCTTCTGGTTGCGCGCCGACCAGCTGCCCGGCGAGGTCGACATCATGGAGGCTTGGGGTGATCCGTCGTCTCGGGAGCCCAACTCGCTCGCGACCTCCTATGCATGGACGGTCCACGAGAACACCAACAGCCCTCCCGGCAGCCAGAGGTTCGGCGGGTGGGGACACCTGAAGACCCCCATCGCCGACTCGTTCCACGTCTGGGCCGTCGACTGGTCGCCCATGTGCTTGAAGTTCACCATGAATGGCGTGACGACCGGATCAATAGCCCTGGAGAGTGCGCCTTGGATCGCGCCCTCGCTGGCCGGCCCGGTCAACATCAGGTTGAACATGCAGATCGGCAGCAACTACTGGGGTCTGGCCGACTCCGCAAGGCCCGAAGAGACGAAGCTGCCGGCGACGTATCTCGTCGACTACGTGCGCGTCTACCGACCAGTGGGCTGAGCAGATCACCTTCGCTCTGACGGGTATCTGGATCCTGTCAGCGCACCTTGGCCTTCGTCGACGCCGATCGCGTCTCGCCGTCGCCGCTGTAGAAGACCCGCACCTTCTTCGCCGCTCCCTCGCCGATGTCGGTGAGCGAGATCGACGCCCGTCCGTCCACGAGCGCAACCGAGACGTGCTCGGACATCTTGGTGGACAGCTCGATCTCTCCCGTCGCGGGCGCACCGGTGGCGCGGTGCGTCACCCTGACGACGACATCGATCTTGCGCTTGCGGGCGGTGGCCTGGATGTTGATCTTTGCGGTCGACCGGAGCGCAACGTCGACCCCTTCCGCCGGTGACGCGGCTGTGACCATGAACGATCCGGCGGAACGATACTTCGGTCCCCCGAACCATGCCTTCTCGAAATCGCCCTCGACGTCGTCGAACGCCCGGAGCCGGTAGGTGCCGGTAGGCACATCGTCGACCCTGAATCGACCGCTGCCAGTGGTGGTCGCCGATCCCACGACGGTCTTGTCGGAGTCGACGACCTCGACGCGCAAACCCGGCAGGCCGCGTCCGTGGACGTTCGTGACCGATCCACTGACCGCCCCGGGTATGCGACGCGGCTGATCCTCCGGCTCCGGCTCAACGAGCCTCGGTTCGTCGTGGAGTGCTTCGGGAACGATCGACAACATTGCGGCAGGATCCTCCACCACCACAGGATCCTCCACCACCACAGGATCCTCCACCACCACAGGATCCTCCACCACCACAGGATCCTCCACCACCACAGGATCCTCCACCACCACAGGATCCTCCACCACCACAGGATCCTCCACCACCACAGGATCCTCCACCACCACAGGATCCTCCACGACGGACAACGCTCGCTCGGCCTCCTCTTCGAAACGGGCCCGCGGGTTGGCGCGCTCAGGCTCGAAACCGACGACCCGTCCAACGTTGCTGGGTGCGGGACCGAAGGGATGGAAGGAGGGCGCAGACGGGACCGCCAACCGCTGGTATGAAACTGGCTCGCCGGTAGCGCTCGCCGACTCGTTTCCTTGAGTGGACGGATCCAGTGCGATCTCGTCGAGCATGCGGCGGGCGGAGTCGGCCGCTCGCGACACTGCGGCAGCCGCGGCAAGTGTGGCGGCTACGCGCATCGCCGAGCGGATAACGTGACTCATGTGCTTCCCTTCGTCAGACCCCTGAGCGGTGTAGGTTCACGGCTATCAGAGGTCGCCCCGATCGAATCCTGACGAATTCCGTCCGATCTGCGTGGATTCCGTCATGACCGCACGGTTCGATGCTCATCTTGGGGGAACCCGTCCACGACGGGCTCACCGACGTGACCGGCCCAAACCGAAGGATGCGCGTGAGAGCTCCACGACCCACGAACCTCCGGCAGGTCCTACTGCTCCTGCTGCTGTTTCTGATTCCCGCCGTAGCCCTCATGGGCTCGCCGGCGCAGTCGGCTGTCGTCATCGACGGTTCCGCTTCGCACCGCGCTGCCGCATCCTGCTGGGAGATCAAGCAGAACCAGCCGAGCGCCACCGACGGACGGTACTGGCTGATCACCCCGCAGCTGAAGACACCGGCCCAGTTCTACTGCGACATGACCACCGACGGCGGAGGCTGGGTGCTGGTCGGCCGAGGTCGCGACGGATGGATGTGGGACGGCAACGGCAAGGGGACGATCGATCAGGTCTCGTCCACCGTCACCGGCACGGCCGCCTTTTCGCCTCGTCAGCTACCGAGCTCCGCCGTCAATGGCCTGCTTGGCGGTCGCCGCCTGGACTCGCTGACCGATGGCGTTCGGCTGCGCCGTGCCACGAACACGGGCGGAACGAACTGGCAGGACGTGCGATTCAAGTTCAAGTCCCGCGACCGCTGGTCATGGGCATTCGGCGCCGGGCATCCCGATCGCGTCGTTCACGATGGACGGCGCAAGCGGCTCCAACACGAGTACCCGTGACTTCGGAACCAACTCAGTCGCTCAACCGGGTCAGAACCTTCGAGACGTCGGTCAACAACTTCGTCCGCGGCTTCACGTTCGGCCAGAGCGGCAGCGGCACCAGCGACCCGAACGAGCTTCGTGTACTCCACCGTCGGTGGGTATGGCGCGCCGTTCACCCAGGTCTTTCTCCGGCCGAAGATCAACACGGCCGACTTGTCGTATGACGCGATCCCGGACTCGGGAACATCGGCGGAGACGGCCCTGCCGGTTGCCAAGAACGGTGCGCTGCCGGCGACGTGGGGAGTGACCGGGACCGGCGCTGGCGGCAGTGGCGAGCTCGCCACCGAAGTGCAAGCCTTCGCGCAGGTGGGCGGCACCATGTACGTCGGCGGAAACTTCACCACCGTCCAGAAGGGAGCGGGTGCCACCGGTGCGGACCGTGTCAGTCAGGCCTACCTTGCCGCGTTCGACGCGTCGACCGGGGACTGGATCAGCTCGTTCCGTCCGACGTTCAACAACCAGGTCAAGGCGCTCGCGGCGCTGCCGGGCAACAGGCTCGCGGTCGGCGGCACCTTCACCAACGTCAACGGCGTGGCTCGCACCGGACTGATCGTGCTGGACCTTTCGACTGGTTCCCTCGACCCAAGCTGGGACTCGAATGTCGAGAACCGTGTGGGCGGCGGCGACCCGGTCTCGGTGCGCGGACTCGACGTGAGCGACAACCACCTCTATGCCGCGGGATCCTTCTCGCACTTCGTGCGTGGTACGTCTGCCGTCTTCGCACGCAACGGGGCCAGGCTGTCGCTGGCCACGGGCCGCGCCGACGGCGGCTGGAACCCCAACTTCAACGGCACGAGCATCTGCCGTCGATGTCGACGACGACGGATCTCGTGTCTACTTCTCGGGCTACTTCACCAAGTCAGGCGCGGCGACAGCCGATCGGGGGGCGGCGGTCGGCACCGGCGCATCCGCTGCACTCGTGAGTCCTCCGTGGCAGCCGACTCACTCCTCGACCGGAGCGCGAACTATCAGCAGGCGGTCAAGCAGGTCGCCGACAAGGTCTGGCTCGGCGGTTCGCAGCACAACATGTTCGCCTACGACACGTCGACGTTCGCCCTGAAGAGCGCATTGGGTGAGCCGGGCCGGCGGCGACATCCAGGCCATCGACGGGAACGATCACGTGGCCTACAGCGGCTGCCACTGCGGCGACTGGAATTACGCCACCACCCAGTACGACGGTCTCAGTCCCGGTCAGTCCACCGTGACTTGGACGCAGGCCGAGAAGATCTCCCTCGTCGGGGCCTACCGTGCCGACACCGGCGCCTACATCCCCGAGTTCGCGCCACAGTGGAAGTCGCGAGGCGGATTCGGCTCGTGGGCGCTGAAGGTCGACACCGACGGGACGCTGTGGGCCGGCGGGTCGTTCGAGTCAGCCGTCAGGGAGAACGGCGCGAATCAGTGGGTCGGTGGATTCGTCCGATTCGACCAGCGCCCGCACACCGCTCCCGACAAGCCGACAGCGCCATCGGCCACCCTGACGGACGACGTCGCCCATGTGTCGTGGAGCAACGGATCTACGGCCGGTGCGACGTACGAGATCATCCGCAACGATCGCGTCGTGGCCACGTCGACCGGATCGTCGGCCAACGTGCCGGACTCGGCTCCGGGCGACAAGTTCTTCGTCCGCGCATCGGACGGCGCGGGCAACCGGTCGGCATCGACCTCGGCCGTGCAGCCGACCGGGGGAACAAGCACCACGGTGCTGGCTGCCGGGAGTACGTGGCGGTACCTCTTCGACAACAACGTCACTGTGGACGCCTCGTGGAAGCAATCGACGTTCAACGACTCGGCGTGGCGGTCTGGCCCAGCGCCCCTGGGGTGGGGCACGAGTGGCCCGATCGCGACCAACATCGACGTCCCCTCCGGGCAGACTCGCGCCATCACGTCGTATCACCGGGCAACGTTCAATGTTGCCAATCCCGGTGCGTTCAGCTCGTTCGATCTGACCACGCGCGCCGACGACGGGCTCGTGGTCTACGTCAACGGCACCGAGGTGAGGCGCGCCAACCTTCCCGCGGGAACGATCACCCGAACCACGTACGCCACGGCTGCCCCCTCGACGGCCACAGCGGTCGCCAATCCGGTCACGGCGCAGATCCCCGCGAACCTGATCCAAAGCGGCTCGAACACGATCGCCGTGGAAGTGCACTCGAACTACCGGTCGACGCCGAACACCAGCCTGGACGTCGCGATCACCGCGAAACCTTAGGAGCACCAGCCGCATGGCCTTCATGGTGGACGTCCGCGAGTCATACGCGCGACTCGCCAGCGCGCAGAAGCCCGGCGCCGGTGTTCCGCTTTACATGCGCTTCGTCAACAGACGGCTCGGCCGGATGATCGCGGCCGTCGCGAAGCGGCTCGGCGCGACGCCCGACCAGATGACGGCAGCGAGTGCTCTGCTCTTCGCTGCGGCGATGGTGGCGCTGGTGTGGATTGCGCCATCGATTTCTCTCGCGCTTGCCGTCACCGTTCTGCTCCAGCTCGCGTTTGCCTTCGACTCCGCGGACGGTCAGCTGGCCCGGCTGACCGGCACGGGTTCGGTGGCCGGAGAGTGGCTCGATCATGTGGTCGACGCCGCCCGCATCCTGCTGCTGCATCTCGGCGTCGCGGTGTGTCTGTATCGGCACACCGACCTCGAGACGGCGTGGTTGTTACTGCCGTTGGGATTCGCGTTCGTGGCCTCGTTGCGGTTCTTCGCGCAGATCCTGGGCGACCAGCTGATGACGTCGCCACGGACCGCTGGAGGCTCGCGGGCGTTGCTGCAGACGCCGGCTGACCCCGGCGTGGTCAACGCGGCGTTCCTGCTGTGGCCGTGGACGCCGGTCTTCCTCGTCGGATACGCCGTGCTTGGGGCGGGGAACCTGGTGTTGCTCCTGGCCACGCTGCGTCGCCGTCATCGTGCTCTGCGGAACGGTTCGGCGCCGTGAGCGCCGACTTGGCTGTGCCGGGAGCGGCACGATCCCGAGTGCTCGTCGACAACCTGCCGGCATGGCCCGTCCTGGTCATGCTCTGGGGGTTCCCCTTGTTCTGGGCACTCGGGATGACCGTCCTCCCGGCAGCCGTCACGATGACCGGAGTGATGATCGCGTTCCTGGCCCGGCAACGTGACATCACCATCGTCTCGGGCATCGGCGTCTTCATCGCCTTTGCGACGTGGGTCGCCCTCTCGGCGATCAAGCTCGACTCCGCCCTGCGCACTCTGGGGTTTCTCTACCGCTTTGCGATCATCGTCTTCGCCGTGGTTGCCTTCGTCTACGCGTTGAACGCCCGCCGACATCTGACTGTTCGGTCGATCGTGAACGGGCTTGCGTTCGTCTGGCTCTTCACGATCGTCGGCGGCATCCTCGGCATGATCTTCCCGGGCACCCGACTCAGTACTCCGGTCGGCTTGCTCCTGCCGTCGAGCCTCACGTCGAACGAGTACGTGCGGGACCTCTTCTTTCCGCCGCTCGCCGAGGTCCAGCATCCGTTCGGCTCACCGGAGGTCTTCGTCCGGCCCGCCGCGCCATTCCCCTACGCCAACAGCTGGGGAGTCGCCATCCTCGTCTTGACACCGGTTGCGGTGGCGGCTTTCCTGATGGCGCGCTCGTGGGCGACCCGCATCGTGCTCCTCACCGGGGCGCTCGCGATGATCCCGCCCGCCATGGCGACATCGAACCGCGGCATGTTCGCGGCGCTAGGCCTCGCGGTGATCTACATCGTGGTGCGGTTGGCGATTCGCAACCGGGCCGCACCCGTGCTGGGGCTCGGTGCGATCGGTCTCTCGGTCGCACTGTTCCTCCTGTCGCGAGGGCTCGTCGACCAGATCGCCGCACGCCAGCGCTACGGGGAGTCGACCGGGTCACGCTTCTCCCTCTATGCGGAGACCTTTCGGCGTACGTTGGACCATCCGTTGCTCGGGTACGGAGCTCCGAGGCCCTCGAGCGTGCAAGACCTTTCGGTGGGTACACAGGGATATGTCTGGACCGTGATGTTCAGCCACGGCTTCGTGGGACTCGCACTGTTCCTGTTGTTCATCTGGGGCACGACGCTCCGCACATGGCGCGCCCCGTCGGACGTCCAGCTCGTGCTGCACAGCGTCCTCGTGGTCACGAGCTTGGCGATCCTCATCTATGGCCTCGACATCATGCAGATGCTGTCCGTGGTGCTGGTCGCCGCGATGCTGCTCCGTCGACGCTACGGGTTGGACGAGGATGACGGCCCTTGACGGCATGAGACTGGGTCGCGCCGCCGGCGTGAACCTTGCGGCCGGTGCCGTCGGTGCTGTTGCCAACCTGTTGATCGCCGCGCTGGTCGGACGCCATCTCGGCGTCGTCGGAGCGGGCTACTACTTTCTCGTCGTGGCGGTCTTCATGATCGCCGCCAACACGATCGAGCTTGGAGCGGACACGGGCCTGGTCCGTTTCGTGTCGGCCGCACACGCGCGGGGCCGGCCGGAGGAGATCGCGGTCGTGCTGCGATCGGCCGTTCGACCCGTCCTGGTGGCCGCTGGGCTGCTGGTGGGGGCAACCGCCGTCATCGTCCTTGCCACTGATCCGCTCGTCGGTGTCCCGCCATGGCTGCTCATCGTGGCGTCGGCCGTTGCCGGCTCGCTCGCCATGGTCGCCGTTCTGCTGGGTGTGCCCCGCGGCTACGGCGATTCACTCGTGTACCCGGCTCTGCAGAACCTCCTGCTGCCCTTGGGGAGGCTGGCGGCGATCGGGTTGGCGGTGGCGGCGGGCTGGGGCCTCTCGGGGGTACTGGCGGCGTGGCTCGTTCCGGTGCCTCTCGTCCTGGTCGTGGCGGTGGCGATCACCGTGCGGCTCCTGCGTAGGACGGAATCGCCGGCCACGATCGCTTCGAGCGACCGCAGGGAGCTCGGTGCGACCTTCTGGAAGTTCAGCACGGCACGCGGCTTCGCAGCCTGCGTCGAGATCACCCTCGAGTGGATCGACGTGGTGCTGGTCGGCATCCTCGCGTCTCCCGCGGCAGCCGGCGTGTACGCCGTCGTGACCCGATGCCTACGGGCCAGCGAGGTCGTTCAGCAAGCCGCACGAGTCGTGGTGGGGCCGCAGATCAGCGCGGCGCTGGCGCGCGGCGACACGGACCACGCTCGCGACATCTACGGTGTCGTCACCGCAGCCATGATCTGGGTGACCTGGCCGTTCTTCATCCTGCTCGCCCTGTTCGGCGACCAGGTTCTACGCGTGTTCGGGCCCGGCTTCGACAGTGGCGCGGTTCCCATGGGTGTCCTCGCCGCTGCCATGGCCATCGCGACGGCGGCCGGCACGGTGCAGTCGATCCTGCTCATGGGTGGTCGAAGCACATGGCAGCTGGCCGACAAGACCGGTGCCCTCGTGCTGAACGTCACCCTCAACATGTTGCTGATCCCCATGTGGGGCATCACGGGAGCGGCTTTGGCCTGGGCTGTCACCATCGTCGCCGACACGGCGATCGTCGTGTGGCAGGTTCAACGCCTCATGGGCATACGCCCGTCGGGCCGCCACCTGAGGCCGGCGATCATCCAACCAGTCGTTCTCCTGGCCCTGCCAGGACTCGCCGCGCGGTTGATCCTGGGTTCGTCGGTGACGACGATGGTCGCCGCCGTCATGGTTCTGGGAGCCGTCTATCTCGTCGTCGGCTGGAAGACACGGCGCGTGCTCGGTTTCACCCGGCTGGCCGCCATCCGGTCATGGGCGGCCCCGACTCACTGACCGAGCACGATGTACTCGGGCCGCGGTGGGAACAGCGCGGTGAGCGCGATGTCGACACCCTTCGAGTGGAACAGGCCGACCAGGCGTCGTAGCGCACCGGCATCGTCAGTGGTCGAACGAGCCAGGAGCACCGAGTTGGATCTCGTCGCGAGCGCGACCTTGCGGGCGTCGGACGCAACGTTCGAGGTGTCGATGATGACCACCTCGCCGGCCCAGGAGCTTCGCTTCCTGTCGGTCGGCCACCCGCGGCTGATCTTTCCCTCGTGGATCGCCCCGGCGTCGACGAATCGTGCCTGCCGGCCGCGCCGCGACAACGCTTCGACCAGCTCCTGACCCGGCGCCGGACGACCGGCCACTGGCTCGGAGTCGACCATGATCACGAACGTTCCTTCGGGCTCCATGTTTTGCGGGATCTTGAGCATGAAGGCAGCGATGTCCCAGGTCTCAGCGCGGTCCGTGTCCTGCGTTCCGTCGAGCACGAGCTGGTCCTCGGTGAGCGTCAGGCCGTCGACGTTGTCGATGTGTGAGTCCACATCCTTGCGCGTCAGGGCGAGCGGAACACCGATCACGAGGCCGAGGAACATCCCGGCGAGCCCGAGCGGGACGGTCCCCGGGGTCGCGCGATCACGCGGCCGCGTTGCGGTGCCGACGATCCTGCCGGGATCGAGGTCGAGCGTGGTGAGCTCGGCCAGCTTCGTTCCGAGGGCATCGACCTGGATCCGCCACGAACGATCCACCAGGGCTGGTGCCGGCGATCCCGACTTCGTCGACTTGGTGGCCAGGCCCTGAAGCGTGTCGACCTGCTTCTGCACCCTCTCCTCGAGGTTCTCGATCTGCGTCGCGGCACGATCATGACGGGCCATGAGATAGGCCTTCGCCACGGCGTTCGCGCCGTCGGACGCCTGCGTCCGGCTGGAGCCGACGAACCTCATGCGAAGAACCTGGGAGTCCTGAGGGGTTTCGACCGAGGTCGCGTCCTGGACGTCCTGGGTGCTCAGCCGATGACGCGCGCGAAGCAGGGCGGCGGCGGCGGCGCCCACGACGCGCGACTGAATCAACTCCGCCTCAGTGGCCATGTTGATGGCATGGGCGCTGTCGGCGGACGTGTTGAGCGGATCGGTGTTCATGGGGTTCACCGCAACCGTGGCCGTCGCGGCATATCGGGCCGGGATCACGAAACCCACCACCACGCCGATCACCAGTCCTACTAGGGCCGTCGTCGCGACGACTCGCCAGTGGCGCCGCAACGCGCCGAGGACGTCCGAGAGCTGTGCAGGTTGTGCGGGGCTTGGCATGACGATGTGTCCCTTTCCGTATGACCCCGGGGTGGCCAGGCGGTTACCGAGATCAGAGCGCACATGTCGCCATCCATGACGCGACACTCGAACACCACGACCGTCGTGTGACGCTTGATGCCTGTGTGACGAATTCCGCAATTGTTTGGACCTTTTCTGCTCAGTTCGTGTACAGACCGTCCAAAGACTGACTAGTTTGGTCAAACTGTCACATCCGTTTACAACTCCCCCCAGTGCCGGCCAGGACCTCGCCAGTGCGAAGAACTAGAGGAAGCATGGCCAACCCGAATCTCGGAGCCGCGCTCGAGGTCGACGATGAACTCATCATCCCGGACGACGGTCTGACGCTTCTCGCTGACGATGTGCTGCTCGATCTCGTGCGCGGCGGCAGCGCCAGCGCCTACGGAGTGTTGTTCGAGCGCTATCGACATCCTGCACACCGTCTGGCGGCCTACTTCTCAAACTCTGTCGACGCCAAGGACATCGTCGCGGAAACCTTCGCGGACGTGCTCCACCAACTCCGTCGTGGCCAAGGTCCGCACACATCCTTCCGCAGCTACCTCTTCACGTCGGTCCGCCGCGAGGCAGGCAAGCGCGCGAGGTTGAACAAGCGCGTGAGGGTCACGAGCGACCTGGCGACGATCGACAAGCCCGTGCCATTCGGAGGCGGCGGCTGCGACACGTTCGAGCGCGAGCTCGTGCGGGCGGCGTTTGCATCCTTGCCCACACGTTGGCGAACCGTGCTCTGGCAGCTCGACGTGGACGGTCGGAAACCGCACGAGCTCGCATCGCACCTGGGCTTGAAGCCCAACGCTGTTTCGGCGCTGGCCTACCGGGCTCGAGAGGGATTGAGAAAGGCCTACCTGGAACAGCACGCGCTGACGAATGGGACATCGTTGGCCGCTGCGTGCAAGGAGGTTCGCAGCCGCCTCGTCACCTTCGTCCGTGGCTCGGCGACGACACGTGACGTGATCATGATCGACCCACACCTCGAGATCTGTGTCCCCTGCATGGACGTCTACCTCGAGCTCGAGGAGGTCAACACCCACCTCGGCGCAGTGTCCACAGCGCTCGCGATCGGATTCGCCGCTCCGGCAGCCGCCCCACTCGTGGGTGGCGTGGTTGCCAAGGCATCGTTTCTCGCGAAGCTCATCGCCGGCTCGCTCGGATCGACCGCCGCCGTCGTCGCCACGTCGGTGACCGTGGTGACCGTTCCCATGGAGGCTCCCGTCCAGGCGACAACCGTTCACGCGCGCCACCATTCCGTGGCGCAGGAGCCGGACCGGAGAATCGGTCCGGCCGCCGACGGGCCGGGATCGGAGAAGCAGACCGAGACGGCATCGAACATCGACACCTCCTCGGATGCAACTGACACGGTCTCACCAGGGGACCCGGGAACCACTGGCCCAGAGACGTCGGCACCGACTCCGCCGCCTGACGGTGTGACGGTCCACGTCGACAAGACCATCACATCCGCGTCCGTCAGCAGGCCCGGCATCGAGGCAGCGGTGTCGGTCAACCTCCAGAAGCCGGAGGCCACGCAGATCACGGTCAAGGTCGCGAAAAGGGTGGTGGAGCTGAAAGCCGACACGGTGAAGGACCTGGTCGCAGGTGCCGTGGAGAAATAGCGTCCCCCCCGGCCTGTTCGTGCTCGGACTGGTCATCCTTTACGTGGTCGGGGGACTTTCCATCCACGCCCTGCGGAACTCGTCCCCCCACCCGGCCACGCCGAGGCCGTCCGTGTCGCCCACCGCCGCGACGTCATGCAGCGCTGAGGAGCTACGGAACCTCGACTATTCCCGAACGGAACAGGGCGAGCTCGCATGGGCCGATGAGTTCGACGGCGATGTCGTGAACACGCGGCGCTGGACCGTTCGCGATCGGACCACGTTGTCGTTCGACCAGGCGGCCATCCTCGCCCGCAACGTGGCCGTCCGCGACGGCACACTGACGATCGAGGCGCGCCGTGAGTCTTGGGGCGGCCGCGACTACACCACGGGGTATCTCGACACGATCGGGCACTTCTCCCAGCGCCACGGTCGATGGGAGATCAGGGCCCGGTTGCCGGTCACGGCCGGATCGTCACGAGGACTCTGGCCCGCGTTCTGGCTGCGTGCCGACGACGCTCCCGGCGAGATCGACGTCATGGAGGCCTGGGGAACGCCGGCCGACGATCCCCTGACCGGTCCGGCACGGTATGCGTGGAACGTCCATGAGGACACGAACGCACCGGCGGGCAGCGGGAGCGGTCGGTTTCACGGCTGGGGCACGGCGCCGGGTAAGACGTCGCTCGCGGACGACTTCCACGTTTTCGCGGTCGACTGGTCACCTGAGTGCCTCATGTTCACCCTCGACGGCCGCGTCACCGGATCAGTCGGCCTCGACGCCGCCGGCTGGCTGTCGGCCGCCCTGAAGGGGACGGTCAACATCCGGCTCAACCTCCAGGTCGGGAGCCACTACTGGGGTCGAGTCGACCGGAGCAGGCCCGAGCTCACGCGGTTGCCGGCACGACTGGTGGTCGACTACGTCCGTGTCTTCGAGCGGCGATGAGCGATCGGGGTCCGTTCTCGGTCGATCGGCCACGACTTCGACTGTTCGGCCTCGATTCTTGACGATTTCCGGGGAACTGCCGTCAGACTGAGGTTGTCCCGAACTCCCTATACGGGAGCGCCCAACAGACGCTGCCATGAAGGGATCCCGTGTCCACAACGACGCACAAGACGTATCGCGTTGGTTATGCCAGCGGAGTCTTCGACATGTTTCATGTCGGTCACCTGAACCTTCTCCGGAGTGCCCGAAGCCGATGCAGCTACCTCGTCGTGGGCGTCGCGAGCGACGAGTACGCTGATCAGGTCAAGGGCCGACCGCCAGTTGTCCCGTGCGATGAACGCATCGAGATCATCTCGGCGCTCGGCATCGTCGACGAGGTCGTCATCGATCGTTCGGTGGACAAGATGCTGATCTGGCAGCAGCGCCCGTTCGACGCCATCTTCAAGGGCACGGACTGGCAGGGCACACCCAAGGGCTATCGACTCGAACGCGCGATGGCGGAGGTCGGCGCCGACGTCGTCTACTTCCCGTACACGCGGCAGACCTCCAGCACGCTGTTGCGCACGTTCTTCGACGACACCGAGATGGAGGGCGGACCGTGAGCCTGCGTGACGCCGGCACGAAAGTGGTCGCCAGCCCAGCGGTCACCGCCGTCGTTCCCACGCACCGGAGACCGGACCTGATGCGCCGGGCCGTGCAGAGCATCCTCGACCAGGACTATCCAGGACTCATCGAGATCGTTGTCGTGTTCGACGACTGCGCCCCGGAACTTCCCGACGTCAAGACCGGGTCAATGCGGACGCTGCATGCTGTCGTCAACGAGCGGGTCAGAGGTCTGGCCGGTGCACGAAATACCGGGATCCTGGCCGCGTCTCACGGTTTCGTCGCCTTCCTGGACGACGACGACGCCTGGCTCCCGGGCAAGTTGACCGCCCAGATGCCGCTCTTCGAAGAGCACTTGGACGTCCGTCTCGTCGGCTCCGCGATGCAGGTAGACGACGGTCGCCAGATCCATGCGCGGCTCGTCCCCACCGACGTCGTCACCCGAGACGATCTCGTCCGCAACCGACTGGCCGGCCTGCACTCCAGCAGCTTCGTCTTCCGCCGCGATGCGCTGGTCGACGAGATAGGGCTCATCGACGAAGACCTGCCCGGGGCCTACGGCGAGGACTACGACGTATTGCTCATGACAGCCGGGATCGCTCCCATCCGTCTGGTGAACGAACCGCTCGTGTCGGTGCGGTGGCAGGGTCAGTCGTACTACTTCGGACGTTGGGCTGAGTATGCGAGGGCACTGGCCTACCTCTTGGCCAAGCATGAGGACATCGCTGACGATCCAGACGCCCTCGCCCGAATTCGGTCTCAGATCGCGTTCGCACTTGCCGCATCCCGCCAGGGGCGCGCCTCGCGCTCTCTCATCCGCGACGTGTTGCGCCACCAACCACGAAACCTGCGCGCCTGGCTCGCGCTGGCGATCTCCTTCCGCCTGCTCTCCGCCGATGCCGTCGGACGACTGGCGAATCGATTCGGGAAGGGCATCTGATGAAGGTGCTCATCGTCTGCTCGTCCGGCGGTCATCTCGCTCAGGCGCTGGCGCTGAAGCCGTGGTGGGGTGATCACGATCGGCTGTGGGTCACCGGGCCGACACAGGATGCGCGGATGAAGCTGAGGGGCGAACAAGCCGTCGCGTGCCACTGGCCGACCCAGCGCAGCATTCCGAACCTCCTGCGCAACGCACGACTGGCTCGCCGTGTGCTGCACGACTATCGCCCCGACATCGTCTTCAGCACCGGAGCCGCCGTTGCCGTGCCGTTCATGTGGCAGGCCCACAGCGTCGGCGCACGCTCGATCTATCTCGAGACCGTCGATCGCATCGACAAACCGTCGTTGAGTGGTCGCCTGGTCTACCCGATCGTCGATGAGTACCTCACCCAGTGGGAACAGCTCGGCGAACGTTTGCCGCGCTCGAAGCTCGTGGGGCTGGTCCTGTGAGTGAGACCTTCACAGTCGTCGCAAGCGTCGGCACCTACCACCACCCATTCGACCGCTTCGTCGAGTGGCTCGAGCCCTGGACCATGCGGAACAAGGCGAGAGTGGTGTTCCAGCACGGTTCCACCCGCCCGATGCGCGGCTCGGAGAACCACGAACTGCTCTCGCCCAAGGAGCTGCTCGAGCAGTACCGCGCCGCGGACGCGATCGTCCTTCAGGGCGGCGCAGGTGGCGTGATGGATGCCCGCAAGGTCGGTCGGATCCCGATCGTCGTACCCCGTATTCCCATCGACCAGGAAGTGGTCGACGACCACCAGGTGATCCTGTGCCGCAGGCTCGCCGAACTGGGGGTCGTGCATGTCGCCGAGTCGGCAGCGGATCTGGCGCGATTGCTCGACGGCACGAGGTCCGGCTCCGTCTCGTCGCGTCAGAGCAAGCGCCGCCCATCGCCAGGGGTCCGGGAGGCCGTGCGACTGCTCGCGGGACAGGATCCAACCGCGTACCGCATCGAACGCGGCGAAGTTCGGCTGCGACCACGGCTCCGTCGCCGGCCGAGCGCGAAGACCCGTCTACTGCGCCTCGTGCACCGGGGTGCGCTCGCTTACCTCCTCGCGTTCGCGATGGCATTCTTCCTGCTCGACCGTGCTTCGCTCGCTCCGCGATCCGAGGCGCTCACCCTGGGTTGCGTCGGCGCCTGGCTGGCCGTCAGCTTCGCCGTGCTGCCGGCCTACGAACGCGCGCGATCATTCAAACCAGTGCTGTGGTTCGTCGCCCTGCTCGGGGTGGGACTGGTGGTCGCGCTGCTCCTGGGTGCGGAGACGTCGGCGCAGCTCCGTCGCGGCCTGGGTGTGGGGCTAGCGTCCGCCGCCACGCTCGCTGCCGTTTCGGCCGTCGCGCGAGTTGCGTTCCGACGCACACCGACCGTCCTCGTCGGCAATGAATCCTCGGTTCGACGGCTCGCCACTCGCTGGCTGGAGCGCACGGACGTGAAGGTCGTGGCCACCTGCGCATGGCGCGGCACCAAGCCCGACATCCCCAACGGGTCGCTCTCGGAGCTGATCCCCCAGGTGATCGGAGCGGCGGACCGCAACCACGCGCGATCCGTGGTCATCACCTCGGAGAAGTCTCTGTCGACATCGACGTTGCGCGACCTCGCCTGGGCACTTCAACGTGCTGGTGTCGAGTGCATGGTGCTGGCAGACGGAAACGAGAAGGGCGACAACATCAGAACGCGTCAGCTGGTCGACCAGGTGGCGCTCTCGACGCGTCCTCCCACCGAGCATCTGGTCTCGACAGCGGTGAAAGATCTCATCGACCGGTGCGTCGCTGCGTTCGCCTTGTTGGTGCTCGCCCCGATCCTGGTCGTCGTGTCGATGGCGCTGCGGATCACCACGCGACACCCGGCCATCCTCCGCCAAACACGCACAGGACGCGACGGCGAAACCTATGTGATGTACACGTTCCGCACCACAATCGCCACGCCAGGACGGGATCCGAGGATCTCCGGACTGGGCCGCTTCCTGCGTCGAACCTCCATCGACGAGCTTCCGCGGCTGGTCAACGTGCTCAAGGGCGAGATGTCACTCGTGGGGCCTCGTCCTTCGCTTCCGAGCGAGACCGTGCGTTACACCGACCGGATGTGGCGGCGCCTGTCGGTCCGACCCGGGGTGACCGGGTTGAGCCAGGTCAGTGGACGCTCGCGGCTGTCGCCGGAAGAAACGATCAGCATCGACCTGCAGTACATCGATCATTGGAGCCTACGGCTGGACGCCCGCATCCTGGCACGGACGCTGGGTGTGGCCCTGACACGCGACATCACACGCTGACGGCGGTCTGGAGCCCGACATCACGGCACCATGTTCCGACCGGCAGCGTCGGAGGTGAAGCGCCGATTGTCATCGGAGTCCGGCCCCGTTCTCACCAGAACAGACCACGTGCTGCGCTCGAGTCGCAATGAGACGACGTCCTCGACGGCAACGCCACGAGCGTGGATGCCGGCAACCAGTCGCTTCGGCGCCCCGATCGAGAGCTCCCCGAGCCTCATGGCGCTGTCGAGCTCCCCGTCGCCGATCTCCCGCTCGTAGTCCTCCACCGGCCCACCGCCGGTGTAGGCCTCGCCGCCTCCGCGCTGGCCGAACCCTTCGACGGTGGCCCGCCCGTCCCCCGTGACGATGCTGAACTGGGCCGAGCGAATGTCCACGTGCACCTCCAGCACCCGCGCATCGCGTCCGTGCTGGTCGACGAGCTCGCCGACGGCCCGGGCATACAGGTCGTGCTCGAGGAAGTTCTCCCCCATGACTTCGCGCTCGGTCTTCGGATCGGCGAAGAGATCGGCGATGTCCCAAGCCAGGAAACCGAGCGGGACGACCACGACCAGCAGCCAGATCAGCACCTTGGCTCGGGTTCCCAAGCGTCAGCCCCAGGCGGTCTCGAGCTCGGCGAGAGACGTCTCGAGGTGGGCGAGGAGTCGCTGCAGGTGCGGAACGCTCTTGCGACAGCCGATGATGCCGAAGTCGAGGTAGTTGTCACGGCTGCACAGCGTGATGTTGATGGCCTGGCCGTCAAGAACGATCGACACCGGGTACATGCCGTCGAGCCGCGCCCCGTTGAAGTACATCTGGCTCTTCGGCCCCGGGACGTTGGAGACGATGACGTTGAACGGTGGTCGGGCGTACTTGATGAAGCCGGGCAGGGGCGACATGGCGAGTGGGAGCATCTGCAGCGCGGAGAACGCCAGGATCTGGTTCTGCGAGAGGTCGCCGAGCAGCTTCTTGGTGGTGCGCGAGGAGTAGGCGATCTCCTCGAGCCGAGTGGCGCCGTTCTCGCGGTCGGTGGCGAGGTTCACGATGATGGCGCCCACCGAGTTGCTGTCGCCGGCCTCCTTGCCGGCCGACTCCGCGCGCAGCGCCAGCGAGACCGGCACCATCGCGCTCATCGGCTCGTCCGGGAGCGCATGCTGCTCGAGCAGGTACTCACGCAGGGCCCCGGACACCATGGCCAGCACGACGTCGTTGAGCGTCGTGCCCGACGACTTGGCCACGCGTCGGAGCCGCTCGATCTCCCACGACTGCGCGGCGAACCGCCTGGCGCCGCCGACCCGGCCGTTGAGGATCGTCCTCGGGGCGCTCGGGAGCGTGATGTCGCCGTCGCGGAGGATCTGGCTGACGATCTTGGTGGACGCCGGCAGCAGCCCTGCCGCCTCGCTGGCGGCGCCGCCGAGGCCTCGCAGCAGCCCCATCGGGTCGAAGCCACCCGCGTCACCTGACGACTTCCTCGGAGGCAGGGCCCACGGCGGGACGCAGTCACGCGCGTCGGGGTCCTCGCTGAGCGAGCGCTTCATCAGCCGGATCGCCGCCACCCCGTCGACCAGCGCGTGATGGATCTTGCTGTACACCGCGATGCGGCCGTCCTCGAGCCCTTCGACGACGTGGGCCTCCCAGAGCGGCCGGTGCCGGTCGAGCAGCGACCCGTGCCATCGTGACGTCAGCTGGAGCAGCTCGCGGATGCGTCCGGGCTGCGGCACCGCCGAGTGCCGGATGTGGTGGTCGTAGTCGATCGTGTCGTCCAGGGTCCACCAGGTGTTGCCGAGCGAGCTCACCGGCTCCGCCGGACGCTTGCGGAACGTGGGCGAGATGTTGTCGGTGCCGCGGAAGGTCTCCATGAGCTCGCGGACGAAGTCCGGTCCGGCGTCCTCAGGCAGCTCGAAGAGCTGCAATCCACCCACGTGCATCGGGTGCTCGCGGGACTCGGCCAGCAGAAACATCGAGTCCGTGGGCGGCATGAACGACATTCGGCGAACCTCCCTCACATGGGTGGGTGACACCCCTACGCTAGTGGGCGGACGTGCGGCAAGTCACGGCATGTGAAATGTTCATGAACGGCAGATCACAGGATGAAAGGGTCCAGATGGCCAAGCATCTGACGCTCGCCGCCGAGCCCCGCTATTTCAAGGGCTCGAGCGTACAGTCCCGCCTCCTCGGCCTGGGGCTGCGTCACACGGTCCGACCGATCCTCGGGATGTGGGCCCGCCTGCCGTTCGACTTCTATCCGCCGAACGTGGTCGATCACGCCGCGCGGCTGCTTCCCGTGCCCGAAGGCACCAGCTGGCGCACCGTCGACCTCGGCTCGTGCCCGAGCGAGTGGCTGCTGGCCAAGGACGTCCGCGACGTCCACGGCGGCAACCCTGGAGCGATCCTGTACTTCCACGGTGGCGCGTTCCTCACCTGTGGCCTCAACACCCACCGCAACCTGGTCTCGCGCATCTCGTACGCGGCCGGCCAGCCGGTGCTCAACGTCGGCTACCGGCAGATGCCGCTCGAACCGATCACCGAGTCGGTAGCCGACGGCGTCGTGGCGTTCCGCTGGCTGCTCGACCAGGGCTACCGGCCCGAGGACATCACCATCGCCGGTGACTCGGCCGGCGGCTACCTCGCCTTCAGCGTCGCCCGCGCGGTGCTCGACGCCGGCTGGGGACGTCCTGCCGGGGTCGTGGCCATCTCACCACTGCTCGACGTCGACTCCACCCGCAAGCGCAACCACCCGAACGCCGACCGGTGCCAGGCGTTCCCCATCAACGCGCTCGAGCGCTTCACCCAGCTGGCTCTGCGCACCGACGACCGACGCGGCATCTCCGGCGAGCGCGTCTGCCCGGTCGACATGCCGGTGGCCGACATGCCGCCGTCCATCATCCAGATCGGGTCCCGCGAGATCCTCATGCCCGACGCCGAGCTGATGGCCAACCGCCTCGTCGCCGCCGGCATCCCGTGTGACCTGCAGGTCTGGGAGAACCAGGTGCACGTCTTCCAGGCGGCCGCGCACTGGTTGCCCGAGGCCCGTCAGGCGATCGACGAGATCGGGTTGTTCGTGCAGTCGCTGGCCAATGGCTCGATCCAGGCGCCGGCGGCCACACGGAAGGCCAAGACGAAGGTCGCCCGCCCCCGCGTCCGCGCCGCGAGCCATTGAGCGACCTCGACCTCGTCTCCGACCTGGCGAAGAAGTCCGGGCTCGTCTGGATCACGGTGCACGACCGCACCTACCCCGTCTGGCACGAGCTCGTCGACAGCGCTGACGGTTGGGCAATATGCGTCGTCGGCGGAGGCGGCGAGCAGCCGATCCCCGAGGTCCATGACGACGACAAGGTTCTGCTCCTGCTGCGATCCAAGACGAATCGTCAGCTGGTCGCGACGGTCGAAGCCACCGTCGAGGTGCTCACGCCCGAGTCCCCGGCCTGGGACGACGTCACCGCGGCGTTGAAGAGCGGCCGGCTCAACCTGCCCGACTCCGACCACGCGGTCGAGCGGTGGGCCAGCGAGTCGACGGTGCTGCGGCTGGTGCCGCACGAGCCGGTCATCCTGGCCAGTGACCTCCCCACCGATCGCCGCCAGACATCACCTCGCCTCTCAGGGTGACGCCGCTCAGTTGGCCTCGGCCCACGTGCCGTACTCCATCGGCTTGTCGGTGAGCACGAGATCGGCACCGACATCGTCGGCCTGTTGCCAGAGCGTCGGGGTGTTGACGATCCACATCATCACCTTCATCCCTGCATCGTTGAGCTCCGACACGTAGGCCTTGGAGATGATGTCGAACTTGACGGCGACGGCGTATAGCCCCTGCTCCGCGAGCGTCCGCTGCCGGCACTGGCGCTCGCCCGAGATGAACAGCATCGTCCGCAGGTCACCTTCGCCCTGAGCCTCAGCCTCAGCCCGGATCTCGGCCAGCCATCCGGGATCGAATGACGTCACGACAGTCCGGTCGATCATGCGGGCATTCTTGATCGTCTCCACGAAATGGCGATTCTGACGCGCACCCTGCTCGACCTTCACCTCGGCATAGATCTCGGCGCCCGGAATCTTCGCGACCGCTGCGACCCCCTCGGCAAACGTGGGGATGCCGTACTGCTTGCCATCCTTCGATGCGATCGCGGCCGAGCGACACTTCTCCTCAAGCACCGACCAGTCGGTCTCTGCGATGATGTGGTTGCCCCCCTCGCACTCCATCCCGGGCGTGGTGCCCGGGTCATGCACGAGGATGGCGACGCCGTCCTTGGACCAGCGCACATCGGTCTCGATCTGCGCGCCGATCTTGGCCGCGTGCTCGAATGCGGGAATCGTCTGCCAGGCGAACTCCTCATCACCCCCGCGGTGCGCCAGCACGATGGGGGCGCCGGACCCACCGAGCTTGGGTGGCGCGGTCGCTTCGGTCGCAGGCGTCGGTCCGTCCGTCGCACCGGCATCCTTCTTCGGATCGTCCGCCTGAGCGTTGAGCACGATCGCGACCACGACGGCGACCGCCGCGACCGCAGCGCCTACCGACAGCAGAACGCGGCGCGAGACGGTCGGCGATCCGAGCGGCTTTGGCTTTGTCTCGGCCTTCACCGGCTCCTCGGCGGGCGCCTCGGCGGCAAGCTCCGCCGGAACCTCGACGGCAGGCTCCCCCGCTTGCTCGTCCTGGATGTCGGCCAGGGTGCGCTCCATGACTTCGAGGAGGCGCTCGGTGTCGGCGCGGAAGCGAGTGGGGCTGAGCTCGAGCGCCTGGCGGCGGACCATCGGCGCGATGCTGGGCGGCAGCTGGTCGCCCCGCGGCATCAGCGCACCCTCGACCAGGATCGGGATGAGCAGGACCTTCCGCGTGAGCGCGGCCTCGATCTCGAGCCGGACGAAGTCGTCGGGGTCGTCGAGCCGACGCGACCCGTCCGAGCTGGCGATGTCGAGCCAGTCCTGGCCGATCAGGGCGAGCAGGATGTCGCACGACCCGACCGCGTTCGTGATCGTCTCGACGAAGTCGTCGCCGAGCTCGATGGAGTCGACATCCTTGAAGATCTGATCCGCGCCAAACCGCTCGGCGAGGCGGTCGTACAGCCAGCCGGCAGGGTAGGCCGAGTCCTGCCGGCGGTAGCTGATGAAGATCCGGCCGGTCGCTTCGGACGCTGAGTCGGTCATCGTGCGCACTTCCTGCGTGTCCCCGAGTTCCCCGTCTACCATATGGGGGCGCGACCCCCCTACTAGGAAGAATGCGGCGAAATGCTCGACTGGCTGGCCCGCAACACCGACCTCGTGGCACTGTTCCTCGCCGTCGTCGGCATGTGCGTCAGCCTCGTCACGGTGTGGCTCTCGGTTCGCAACGCACGTCTGGTCGCGTACACCCGGATGCACGAGATGCTGGTCTCCTCCGATACCGCCCGAGGGCGGCGCATCCTCTTCCTGGCGCACGCCAAGCACGAGCTGCCGGAACCGGGCGATGCCGACTGGGACGCCATCAACCAGTCCCTGGCCGTGTACGACACGCTCGCCGTCTACATGCGACGGCGGATCGTCAGTCACCGGCTCGTGCTCAGCGCCTGGTTCCATCCGCTGACCGCGATCCACGCGCCGGCAGACGCGTGGGTGAAGCACCGCGCCCTCCACGGCGTCCGGAACCCGTGGGCCAACCTCAGCTGGCTGCTCGACCGCGCGGAGCAGTATCACGCCAAGCAGGGGTGCTGCACCGAGGACGCGTGAGCGTCAGCTCGCGTGTGCGGCGTCGGCCCGACCGGCCCGGTGCTCGAAGATCAGGTGGGTCTCGGTACCGCTGACCTCGCCGGTGCCGCTCAGGTCGGTGACGATGTCGCGCAGCCCGTCGCTGCTGTCGGCGGCCACGTGCAGGAGGTAGTCGTAGGAGCCGGAGACGAAGAAGACGTTCAGGACGTACTTCTTCTCGGCCACGGCGGCCGCGAAGTCAGTGAGCGACGATCGTGCGTCAGAGCTCAGGCTGACCGCGATCATCGCCTGGATGGAGAGCCCGAGCACCTCCGGGTCGACGTCGGCATGGATGCCACGAATGGCGCCACGCTCGCGCAGCGACCGCACCCGGGCCAGGCACGTCGACGGAGCGATGCCGGCCTGACGCGCAAGCTCGTTGTTGGGCGTGCGGCCGTCACGTTGAAGTGCCGCGAGCAGAGCGCGATCGATGGAGTCGAGGGACTGAAGATCGTTCGGCACGGGCATGGTGAGCCCCCTCACATCAGTCGAATCTTCGTAGCATTGGCACGCTTAGAGAATGATCTTCATCAATGTTGCCATATCCACATCATTTCTTCACCATTGAAGCATGCGAGTCGGAATTCCTACCGAGGTCAAGAACCACGAGTACCGCGTGGCCATCACCCCAGCCGGCGTCACCGAGCTGGTACGCCGCGGCCACGAGGTCACCATCCAGGCAGGAGCCGGCGTCGGCTCCTCCATCACTGACGACGATTACGCGGCGGCGGGCGCCTCAATGCTCGACTCTGCGGACGAGGTCTGGGAGGGAGCAGATCTCGTCCTCAAGGTCAAGGAGCCGGTCGCCGAGGAGTGGCACCGCATGCGCCGAGGCCAGGTGTTGTTCACGTATCTGCACCTGGCTGCCGCCGCTGACGTCACGGAGGCCGTGCTCGACAGCGGCATCACCGCGATCGCTTACGAGACCGTTCAACGCCGCGATGGATCGCTTCCGCTGCTGGCTCCGATGTCCGAGGTGGCGGGTCGTCTCGCCACCCAGGTCGGCGCCTACCACCTGATGCGACCGCTCGGGGGGCGCGGCGTGCTCATGGGCGGAGTGCCCGGCACCGAGCCCGCCAACGTCGTCATCATCGGTGGCGGAGTCTCCGGCACCCACGCCGCCGACATGGCCGTCGGCCTGCACGCCGACGTCACGATCCTCGACCTCAGTGTCCCCCGTCTGCGCGAGCTCGACTCGCGCTACCGCGGTCGGGTCCGAACCATCCACTCCAGCGCCCACGCCATCGAGGAGGCCGTGCTCGACGCCGACCTCGTCGTCGGCGCCGTCCTGGTGCCGGGTGCCCGCGCGCCGAAGCTGGTGAGCAACGAGCTGGTGTCGCGGATGCGTCCAGGCTCGGTGCTCGTCGACATCGCCATCGACCAGGGCGGCTGCTTCGAGGACTCGCACCCCACCACGCACGCCGAGCCCACGTTCCGTGTCCACGAGTCGGAGTTCTACTGCGTCGCGAACATGCCTGGCGCCGTGCCGCGTACATCCACGTACGCACTGACCAGCGTGACCATGCCCTACGTCCTCGCGATCGCCGAGCACGGCTGGCACGACGCGCTGGCCGAGGACGCCGACCTGTCCCTCGGCCTGAACGCCCACGACGGGCGTCTGTATCACCACTCCGTCGGCGAGGCGCTCGGCATCGAGACGGCCGATCTGCTGCCCCTGCTCGCCGGCTGACCGACCGGTCACACTGCCCGGCGGGGGTGCCGGGCCCCGGGCGGCTGAGAAGGTAGAGCATGTGGATCGGCTGGATCGAGCTCGACCTGCGTCTGGGTGACGTGCACTCGCTGAAGACGAAGCGCTCCATCGTGCGGCCGATCGTCTCCGAGCTTCGACGTCGCTTCCAGGTCACCGCTGCCGAGACGGACCACCTGGACCAGCACCGACGAGTCGGCATCGGTGCGAGCATCGTCGCCGCCGACCGCGCCCACGTCGTCGAGGTGCTCGACGCGATCGAGCAGCTCGTCGCCTACCACCCCGAGGTGGAAGTGCTGTCCGCCCGCCGCCACATGGTGACGGCGGACGACTGACCACATCCGACGATCCTTGCCGCGACGTCCGAGGATGGCCACGCCGACGAGGGCAGCCGCGCCGAGCGCCGTCCACCGGCCTCGGTGCGACTCCGGCTTCACGACGGTCACCGGCAAGTCGGCATCACGACCGATCGTGTACGACCACGCTGCTGCCGGTGCAGCTGATGGCACCGGACCGAACAGTCCGATCCGACCCATCGACTCGCGATTGGTGAGGATCGACAGGCCGAGGACGGTCAGCATGCCGCCCATCAGCAGTGTCCACAACGACGTGCCGCCCGTGTCGGGCAGCAGGGCTGCCTTGTCGGGGTCGTCGCCGTCCTCGTCCTCGTCCTCGTCGCATTCCTCGTCCGACTCTTTATCGTCGTCGAGGGCACGCACGTCGCCGGACCCGTCCTCGTCGGACTCTTCATCGTCGGACTCCTCCGGGCACTCCTCTTCGCCTGGCTCATCGGGGACCTGGCAGTTGTTGAAGTAGATCGTCTGACCATCGCCATCCCAGTTCAGACCCGGGAAGGACCCGTTCTCGTGCTCGAACGGCGGGATGATGTCGCCCCAGTCGGACGCACCCGGGAAGAACACCGGAGCGTCATGCCCGGCGTGACCATTCTGGTTGAGGATGCTGTTCACGGAGACGTTGATCTGGCCCGGCCCGTACGGCTGCTGCGGATTGCTGTCCGCATGGCAGATGTCGACCTTCTCCTCGCCGGGCGGCGGCGGCTCGCCAGGCTCCTGGCAGTTGTTGAACCAGAACGCCTGCCCATCGTCATCCCAGTTCAGACCCGGGAAGGACCCGTCCTTGTGCTCGAACGGCGGGATGATGTCGCCCCAGTTGGCCGCGGGGAAGACCGGACCGGTGTGGGTCGCGTGACCGTTCGGGTTGACGATGCTCTGTACCGAGACATTGATCCGCTTGGGACCGTACGGATTCGTCACCGCGGCCCTGGCGTGACAGATGTCGACCTTCTTCACCACGGCAAGCGCGACCACGCCTTCGCAGGCGACGGCCGGTGTTTCAGCGGACTCACCCTCCGTAGTTTCCCCCTCGGCCAAGGCCGGGGTGACGATTTCGGTGTCGGTGGAGGCTTCGCAGGCCTCAGCTGCGGTGCCGCCACCTGGTGCCGACCCGTCAGTCGGGGCGGTGCAGGCGTTGTTGTAGATCGACTTGCCGGTGTCCCAGTTCTGGCCACCGAAGCCGCCACCGCTGTAGGTGAACGGCTTGACGATGTCGCTTCTACCGATGCCGGAGCCGTCGAGCACACTCGCCGCACTGACATTGCCGGTGGTGAACGTGCCGGATCCAGAGGCCTGGCAGACCTTGACGGTCTTGCCGTCGATCGTGGGGCCTAGATCATCGACGGGGTCGGCTTCGCTGGTCAGCGCCTTCGCCGTGCTCGGTGTCGACCCGCCGCCGCTCTGGTTGGAGCCGGAACCTGGTGTGTTACCCGGTGTCGGCTCACCCGTCGGCGTCTCCGCTGGGGTGGTGGGGGTCTCCGCGGGCGGCGGAGTCGTCTCCACCGGCGGTGGAGGTGTTTCTGGCGTCGGCTCGCTGGTCTGAGACGGGGTCACCGTCTCGGTGGAACCATCGCCTTCTTGGGCCACGGCCGGCGACGCTGAGAAAGCGAAGGCGCCCACGATGGCCAGAGCAATGAGAACCCTGCGCATGGGGAGAACCTCTCGGTAAGAGGAGTGGGAGTACGTCTCAGGCGACACTAGTGCCAGATGCACCGAATTGGGATGAAACGCGCAGAATTCTACGCCACCACCAGGTGCACCTACTGCGAGACCCGCGCACCCGCAGGGCGTGCGCAGTGCGGCTCACAGGTGACGGCACAGAGTTCGTCCGCGCGACCTCACTCGATCGCGCGGACGAACTGACGCGGTGAGCTACAGCTTGACGTGACGTCCAGCGACTGAGCCCTGCATCCGACCCATCGAGCCGTTGCTGAGGATCGCGATGCCGAGGACGGTCAGAAGGCCGCCGGTCAGCAGGATCCAGGGCGACCCGCCACCTGTATCAGGCAGGGATCCCTCGTCGTCACCGTCGCCGTCGCCGTCGCGGTCATCGTCGCCGTCGTCGCCGTCATCGCCGTCGTCGTCATCTTCATCGCCAGGAATCTGGCAGTCGTTGAAGAAGATCGCTTGACCGTCGGAGTCCCAGTTCAGGCCAGGGAACGACCCGTTCTCGTGCACGAACGGCGGGATGATGTCGCCCCACTGCTCTTGGATGCCCGGGAAAAAGACCGGACCGTCGTGCCCAGCGTGGCCGTTCTGGTTGAGGATGCTGCTCACGGAAGGACTGATCGGCCCGGGTCCGTACGGCTGCTGCGGATTGGCGTCCGCGTGGCAGATGGTGATCTCTTCATCGCCCGGCGGCGGCGGGTCCTCGTCGATCTGGCAGTTGTTGAAGAAGATCGCCTGGCCATCTTCATCCCAGTTCTGGCCGGGGTAGAACCCGCTCTCGGCCTCGAACGGCGGGATGATGTCGCCCCAGTTCGGCGCGGGGAAGACCGGACCGTTGTGGGTGTCGTGGCCGTTGTTCGGGTTGAAGATGCTGTTCACCGAGACGGTGATCGCCTGCGGACCGTACGGATTGGTCTCCGCGGCCCTGCGGTGACAGATCGTGACCCGCTCCACCACGGCCAAAGCCTGGAACTCGTTCTCTTCATCTGGGGCGTTCCCACCGGCCTTCGGCTCCGTCGTCTCACGTGCCGACGGCGATTCCTCGACCTCCTCCTGGGACGGCGGGTCCTCAGATGGCGGGTCCTCCGAAGGAGGAGTTGTCGGTGCCTCGGTCGAGGCGGGCGGCTCGGCGGAGCCGGTGGAGTCTTCCTGTGCGATGGCCGGCGCGGCGATGAAGACGCAGGCAGCGATCATCGCGAGCGCAGTGAGCACCCTTCTCATTGGCGTATCCCCCCGGATATACGAAATGTTCCGTGCGACGCTATCAGATCAGCGCGGCGATTCCGATTGAGGTCATCTTCGAGCCCGCGGCCGGACATCCGGACTCGACTCGACATACTGGGCAGATGCGAAATCCTCGTGCCTTCCTGCGCCCCTTGGCGGTCGGAGCGCCGACGCCGGTCGCGGACATCCCGTTCAAGCCGTCACGGATGATCCACTTCTTCGACCCGAGCAACGAGAAGATGCAGGCCAAGGTGCCCGACATCGCGGCGAAGGTCGACATCATCCTCGGCAACCTCGAGGACGCCATCAAGACGGAGAACAAGGAGGCCGCGCGGCAGGGCCTCATCGACATCGCCAAGAAGACCGACTTCGGGCAGACCCAGCTCTGGACCCGCGTCAACAGCCTCGACTCCCCCTGGGCGCTCGACGACCTCACCACCCTGGTGACCGAGATCGGCGACAAGCTCGACGTCGTCATGGTGCCGAAGGTCGAGGGCGCGCAGGACATCCACTACGTCGACCGCCTGCTCGCGCAGCTGGAGGCGCGGGCCGGGCTGAGCGAGCCGATTCTCGTGCACGCGATCCTCGAGACCGCCGAGGGCGTCATCAACGTCGAGGAGATCGCCGGCGCCAGCCCGCGCATGCAGGGCTTGTCGCTCGGGCCGGCCGACCTCGCCGCGAGTCGTCGCATGAAGACGACACGGGTCGGCGGCGGCCACCCCGGCTATCTGGTGCGCACCGACCCGACGGGCGACGACATCAACGAGGGCCGCAGCACTTACCAGCAGGACCTCTGGCACTACACGATCTCCCGCATGGTCGACGCCTGCGCGGCGAACGACATCCTCCCGTTCTACGGGCCGTTCGGCGACATCAAGGACGTCGTGGCCTGCGAGGACCAATTCCGCAACGCCTTCCTGCTCGGCTGCGTCGGAGCATGGAGCCTGCACCCCGTGCAGATCGACATCGCCAGGAAGGTGTTCTCCCCCGATCCCGCTGACGTCGAGCACGCCAAGAAGGTCGTCGAGGCGATGGGCGATGGCTCTGGAGCCGTGATGATCGACGGCAAGATGGAGGACGACGCCTCGTGCAAGCAGTGCCAGGTCATGCTCGACCTCGCCAAGGCGCTGGCCGAGCGCGACCCGGAGCTGGCCGAAGCATATGGCCTCTGAGCTGCTGCGGCCCCGCCGCTCCGTCCTGTACATGCCCGGCGCCAACGAGCGCGCGCTCGAGAAGGCCAAGGGCCTCGACGCTGACGCGCTCATCCTCGACCTCGAGGACGCCGTTGCTCCCGACGCCAAGCCGGAGGCCCGCGAGCGGGTCTGCGCCGCCGTGCAGTCGGGCGAGTACGGCCACCGCGAGCTCACGATCCGCGTCAACGGCATCGGCACCGAGTGGCACGAGGACGACCTCGCCGCCGCCGCTCAAGCCGGCCCGCACGGTGTCGTCGTGCCGAAGGTGAACTCGGCCGACGAAGTGCGCGCACTCGTCGACGCGCTCGAGAAGGCCGGCGCTCCCGACCACACGATGCTGTGGGCGATGGTCGAGACGCCGGTCGCGATCCTGCACGCCGAGGAGATCGCCGCCGCGCACGAGCGCCTGGCCGTGCTGGTGATGGGCACGAACGACCTGGTCAACGAGACGTTCGCGCTGCACGTGCCCGGACGCGCGCCGCTGGTGCCGTCGCTGACCATCGCCCTGCTCGCCGCCAGAGCGGCCGGCAAGGTCATCCTCGACGGCGTCTACAACGACGTGAAGAACGAGGAAGGGTTCGCCGCCGAGGCGCGTCAGGGCCGCGAGATGGGCTTCGACGGCAAGACCCTCATCCACCCGAGCCAGGTCGAGCCCACCAACGAGGCGTTCGCTCCGAGTGAGGCCGACGTCGAGCACGCCGGTGAGGTCATCGAGGCCTACGAGCAGGCGCAGGCCGAGGGTCGCGGTGTCGTGACGGTCAACGGCCGCATGATCGAGCACCTGCACGTGCGCGACGCCCAACGCATCCTCGCCCTGCACGAGGCCATCACCTCCCGCTGAACGCCAACGGCGGGAGGCGACCATGGTCACCCCCCGCCGTCAGCCAGGTAGCGGCTCCGAGCCTCACCGCCCTACCGGTTCGCGCGAAGCCCGAACAGCTCGTTGTGGATCCGGTCCTGATGCGCGCGCATCTTGCGTCGCTGACGCATGGACTCCAGGATCACCGCGCGATCGATCTCGGATGACTCATCCCGGGCGCGCTTCTTGCTGCGGGCCCGACGGGACTCGAAAGTGGCCACGTCCTTCACCTCCTCTCCGTCCGTACCGGTCGTCGGTGAGGAGTCGGTGAGGTTCTGTGCGGGTATGAGTCGTGGATCGAGTTTCGTGGTCATAGCGCGCCTCCTTTCTGGATGTTTGGTTGGTGGGAGCAAAAGAAAAACGCTCCGGATCCCTGATCCGAAGCGTTGACCGACGTACTGACAGAAAAGCTACGTCGAAGACACTGCTCCGGAGATGAGACCGGCGAAGAACATGGCGACATCACGGCGCGACAGGGCCGGCGTGACGGTCATGGCGTACATCTTCAAGGGGCTCACCTCCTTCGAGTGCTGGCGCTCCGCAGGGAGCGACTTGGCCACATTAGCGCAGGTCACGACGGCTGTCGAGGGTCCTGGCCGTCTGATCCGTCCAGACCCGGCCAAAAGCCCTCTCGGAAGTCGAGCCGGGCGAAACATGGGTCATTTCCCTCATGCATCTCGGCCCGGTGCGGTGTGACGCTGTCGACATGATCATCGACTCATTCAACGACCTGAGCTGGGTGGCAGTCGCCGTCGCGACGATCGCCGCCTTCGCCATCGGCCTCATCTGGTTCGCACCGCCCGTGCTCGGGACGCTGTGGGCACGGCAGGTCTCGCAGTACGCCGGCATCGCCGAAACCGACGTCACAGACGGTGCGGCCAAGGGCACAGCTCTGCTTCCCTGGCTCGTGGCCACGGCGGTCAACGTCGTCGTCCTTGCGCTGGCGGTGGCGGCGACCGGCACTGACTCCATGGCCGACGGCGTCGTCCTCGGCCTCGTGCTCTCGGTGGGCTTCGGAGCGACGCTGGGCAGCTGGCCGACGATCTTCGCTCGGCTTCCACGGACCTGGTGGCTGCTCAACTGCGGCGCAGCCCTGCTGATGAACGGGGTGGCCGGAGCGATCCTCGGCGCCTGGCAGTGAGGCCCCGGAGGGTCGGTTTCAGTCCTTGAGCCTCAAGAGGTCGGAGATCAGACCGAACAGATCCGTCTGCTCGTCCAGGTCCGCCACGGCGGCTGCGTTCGGCCCGTCAGCGCTGATGGGAACCTGGACTCCGGTGTGCGCCTGCGCGCTACCCTTCGGCGCCGAACCGTACGACAACGTCATCGGGGCGCCCTCGTTCGTGAGCAGCGTGGCCGTCAGGCCCCGGGTGTTCGAACCGGGCTGGACGATCTGACTCGCCTGCCCGTGGTCGGACGTCACCAGGACGGTGGTGCGCTTGTCCTTCTCGGCGAATGCGCGGGCCGCCTGCACGGCCTCGTCGAGCGCAATCACCTCACCGATCTGTCCGCACGCGTTGGCATCGTGACCGCTCTTGTCGATGCTCGCGCTCTCCACCTGGAGGAAGAAGCCATTCTCGCCGTCGAGCAGCGAGATCGCCTTCTCGGTCATCTGCGCGAGGCTGGGCTGCGAGGAGGGACGATTGTCGTTGGGTTCGCAGCGCACCCCCGGCTCCTCGCCGCCGCTGCGGGTTGCCTTGGGGCCGACCCAGCTCACCGGCAGGTTCCCCCGTGCGAAGAGGCCGAGCAGCGGCGACTTCTGGTCGGCCCTCTCGATCACGGCCAGGGAGTGCACATCCTCGACGAGCTGATAGCCGCGGCGCTCGGCCTGTTCGAGCAGCGGGACGCCCGCGTCATCGCCGGACTCGGCCTTCTCCTCGAACGTCTCGAGGCCACCGCCAAGTGTGACGTCGGGACGCGTGCGCAGCAGCTGCTCGGAGATCGAGCCCGACCCACCGTTCTCGAGGGCCGAGTCCGGGCAGGTTTCCGTGGTCTCCTCCGGCCCCTGGCAAGAGCGAGCCGGCACGTGCGCCACCAGAGCCGCCGGCGTCGCGTCCTGGATGGCAGAAGTGGTGACATTGCCGGTCCGCAGGCCCTTCTTCTTCGCGAGCTCCAGCAATGTCGGCCGTGGCTTCCCATCGACGTCGATGCCGACCGCTCCGTCGTGCGTCTTGGTACCGGTCGCCCAGGCGGTGGCACTGGCAGCAGAGTCGGCGACGTAATCGGGCGACCCGTCCCGGCCCACGGAGTGAGTCGTGAACCGTCCGTTGTACGGCAGTGCGTCGACGCCTGGAAGGCGTCCGCCCGTGCCGTACTCGTAGTTGCGGGCCGACGTGATCTCCGATTCACCCATGCCGTCGCCGATGAACAGGATGACGTTGCGTGCAGAGGGCTCGTCATCCCGGCCGAACCCGGTGGCCGCGACCGCGACGGCGGCGGAGGCGAGGACGACCAGGAGGACGACGGCGACGGCGATCGCCCGACGGGGCCGACGAGACCCGGCACGGCGGGAGTGGGACGAACTCACCGCGACAAACTACCCGAGCCACGGAATGCGGACGACGACGGTCAGTCGAACTCGAGGCGTTCGTCGATCTCGTCACGGGTGTAGCCGCTCGCGTACAACAGGTCGGCTGCCAGTGAGCGGATCTGAGCGGCGATCGACGCGCTGTTCATGGTCGCCGCGGTCGGCAGAGCCAACGTGGCCATCCGCGCCGCCTGCACCAGCTCGCCACGGGCCTCCTCGAAGTCGTCCTGTTCTGAGAGGTCGTCGGCGAAGATGCCGATCGCGCCGGCCAGGGCATCGACCGCCAGGGCCATGTCGGCCGGCACCTCCTCGTGATGCCGCAGCAGCGCGGACGTCTTGCGAGCCAGCACGCGTGCGTCACGCACGGCGTTGTCGAGATCGATGACTGTCGTCGTGTAGAGCTGCACGTGCGCTCGCTGCCGCCAGCGGAGCGGCGAGATGCGGGCGACCTCGGCGACGTTGTTCGCCGTGGCCTTCATGGAGTCGACGAGCGGCTGCATGTTCCGTGCGTCGGTCAGGGCGCGATCGGCGAGGGCGGCGTCCTGGTCGCGCAAGGCGGCAGCGACGCGGGTGAGGACGGCCGCCAGTCGGGTCAGGAACTTCTGCACCTCGACGTCGATGTCACGCACCGGATTGCGTGGAATGAGCAGCACCATCGCGAGTCCGACGAGCCCCCCGACGAGCGCGTCGAGGAACCGGGTCACAGCCGGGTTGCCTGTACCGGCGAACGGGATCACGGCCGTGAGCAGCACCGATGACGTCGCGGCTTGGGTGAGGGCGAGGCCGGTGAGACCCACCAAGGTGCCGACGACGACGGCGAGCGCGACGACCAAGGCCATCTGCCATGGCCCACGTCCGATGCCGAGAATGAGCAGCTCACCCACCAAGACGCCGATGGACACGCCGAGCACGAGCTCGAGGACAGTGCGGACGCGCGCGCCGCCACCGGAGATCAGCGCAACGATGGCGGCGATCGGTGCGAAGAACGCCTGCTGGTGGTCGAGCACCTCGGTGGCGATGAAGAACGCGATCGACGTAGCGAGGCTGAGCCGCAGCAGGAGGCGCCACCGGCGTCGGATCGTCACGAGGCGGTCGGCGAAGGAGTCATCGCTCATCCGCAGTCGCATCCGCCTCAGCGGGATGTCGCGGCCTCTGTTCATCGTCCTGGGCTCAGCGGCGTCAGCGCATCCGACGCATGGTGTGCATGGTCAGCGCGTCAGACGCCGGATGACGACGAACACCGTGATGACCGCGGCCGCACCGGCGACGACCGGGACGATCGTCTCGAACTTGGGTGACCCCTGCTCGTCGACGAATCGGCTCTTCAGGCTGTGCAGGCTGCGCTGGGCGATGCTCCGAGGATGGGCACGGTCGACGAGCTCGTCGACCGTGCTGGCCAGTCGCATCCGGATCTGCTCGATCTCGTCGACCAGCTCGTCGGTGTCGGACTTGCCCACGGGGTGCCTCGCTCAGCTCGGGAACGTCGATGTTGAAAGGATAGGGCCCATGACGAATCGACTGCAGCCCGGAGACGTCGCGCCCGACTTCACCCTCCCTACGGACACCGGCGAGACGGTGACCTTGTCCGACCTGCGCGGGAGTCGCGTCATCGTCTACTTCTATCCCACCGCGATGACGCCGGGCTGCACGACGCAGGCCTGCGACTTCAGCGACTCCCTCGACCACCTGAAGTCCGAGGGCTACACCGTGCTCGGCATCTCGAAGGACACCACGGAGCGGCTCGCGAAGTTCCGCGAGAAGGAAGGACTGACGATCACGCTGCTCTCCGACGTCGACAAGGTCGTCCTCATGGCGTGGGGCGCGTTCGGAGAGAAGAAGCTGTACGGCAAGGTGGTCGAGGGTGTCATCCGCTCGACCTTTGTCGTCGACACCGACGGCAAGATCGAGCTGGCCCAGTACAACGTCAAGGCCACCGGACACGTCGCGAAGCTGCGGAGGGATCTCGGCCTCGAGGCGGCCTGAGCGACATGGAACCCACCAAAGACGACGTCGACGCCTTCCTGGCCGAGCTCGGCAGCGACGACATGACGACGCTCGACGCGCACATCGCCGACGTCTTCGGAGCCGACCGCGTGCTGTGGAGGGGCATCTTCTGGGGTGGCTCCGAGCAAGCCATCATCGGCTACGGCGACTGGACCTACCGGCGGCCCGGCAAGCCCGACGTCAACTGGTTCATGGTCGGCCTCGCCCAGCAGAAGAACGCCATCAGCGTCTACATCATGGCCGTCGAGGACGGCCAGTACGCGGTGAAGAAGTACGCCGACACGTTCGCGTCGGGCACCGGTGCGAAGCCCAAGATCGGGAGCTCGGTCGTCAGCTTCAAGCGGCTGTCTGATGTTGATCTCGAGGCGTTGCTTCACGTCGTGAGGATCGGGCGGAGTCAGCTAGACGGGTGAGCAGACCGCATTCATCGCCGCTCGATGACGACTCGCATCACCGGATCGTCGCGATCTGCTCGAGTCGCATGACGGAGGGGTCACATTTCGCCTTCGTCTCGCCTATTCTTTGGGTCCGGGCCGAAGTGGTGGAACTGGGTAGACACGCGGCGTTTAGGTCGCCGTGCCTTCGGGCGTGCGGGTTCAAATCCCGCCTTCGGCACCGAGCAAACCGGTGAACCCTACGGGGCGGGGATCTCGCCCGACCCACGAAGGATGAAGCGGGTCGGCACGATGACCCGCTGGGCGGGTGAGGTGTCGCCGTCGATGCGGGCGAAGACGCGTTCTGCAGCGAGCCGGCCGATCTGGATGGCGTCCTGCGCGATGACGGTGATGCCGGGCTGCAGGAGGTCGCCGAGGGGAAGGTCGTCGAAGCCCACGAGCGCCACGTCGCGCTCGAGACCGAGGCTGCGCAGTGCCCTGATGGCGCCGACCGTCACCAGGTTCTGTGCGGTGAAAAGTGCCGTGGGCGGGTCGCTGGCCTCGAGCAGCGATCGCACCGCGGCCTCGGCGACGTACTCGTTGGTGAGGCCGTCGATCGTCGGCGATACCGCACCGCTCAGACCGAGTGCATCGACACCCTGCAGGAAACCTTCCAGTCGGGCGTGTGCGGTGGCCAGCGCCGGACGGTCGCCAAGGAACGCGATGCGACGGTGCCCGAACGACGCGAGGTGCTCGACGGCCTGACGCGCTCCGCCCTGGTTGTCGACGGCGACGCAGTCGGCGTCCAGACCGACCGGCGGACGGTCGACGAACACGATCGACATGCCGGCCGCGATCTCGGTGGCGAGATAGGCATGGTCATGGCTGGCGGGCATCAGGATCAGGCCGTCGATGCGCCGGGTGGCGAGTGCGTGCACGAACGGCTGCTCCCGCTCGACTCGCTCGTCGAGGCTCGCCGAAAGCACCGAGACGCCGAACTCCTGGGCGACGTCCTCGGCCGCGCGGTGCAGGGCCGCATCGAACGGGTTCGCCACGTTGGCCAGAAGAAGTCCGAGGGTGAGCGAGCGGCGGTCGGAGCGACGCAGGCTTCCCGCGGCAAGGTCGCGGCGGTAGTTGAGCTCGTTCATCGCGCGCTCGACCCGCTCGGCCGTGGATTTGGCCACGTAGGCCTCACCGTTCACGACGCGCGACACCGTCTTGATGCCGACCCCGGCACGCTGGGCGACGTCCTTCATGGTGGCGCGCCCTCGGGGCGGAAGCACCGACTGGTCGTCCGACATCGATGTCACCTTTCGCTCATTGCGTTCACCATAGTGGTTGACGTTGGCTCTCAAGTGAGGTAGAACTCACGGTAGACCAATCTGACATCGTTGTCATAACTTGAGGAGAACATCGTGTCCCGCACCCCCATTCGCCGCCTCTGCGCCGGGCTCGCGCTCGCGCTGGTCGGCACGCTCGCCCTCTCGGCCTGCGGATCAGACAGTGGAGGCAGCGACGGCGACGTCGGCGTCTCGCTGATTGTCAAGACCACCACCAACCCGTTCTTCGTCGCGATGCAGGACGGCGCGAAGAAGGCCGCCAAGGAGCAGGGCGTCGACCTGACGCTCGCCGCCGGCAAGTCCGACGGCGACGAGGCCACCCAGATCCAGGCGATCGAGAACGCGATCTCCCAGGGTCAGAAGGGCATTCTCATCACGCCCAACGGCCCCGGCGTCGTGGACGCTATCGAGAAGGCCCGCGACCAAGGCCTGTTCGTCATCGCCCTCGACACCCCGCCAGACCCGGCCAACGCGGTGGACATCACTTTCGCGACCGACAACTTCGCCGCCGGCAAGGCGATCGGTTCGTGGACGGCCAAGAAGCTCGGCGGTGAGAAGGCCACGATCGCCATGCTCGACCTGTTCGACGACAAGGTCGTCTCGGTCGACTACAACCGCGACCAAGGCTTCCTCGAGGGCATGGGCATCGACACGAAGAACGCCAAGAAGAACGGCGACGAGGCCAAGTCCGGCAGCTACAGCGGCGGCGAATACGAGCTCGCCTGCAACGAGGCTACGCAAGGCGCCGAGGACGGTGGAACGACCGCGATGGAAACCTGCCTGTCAAAGAACGACAACATCAACGTCGTCTACACCATCAACGAGCCCGCCGCCTACGGCGCGTACCAGGCGCTGAAGAGCGCGGGCAAGGAGAAGGACGTGACGATCATCAGCGTCGACGGCGGGTGCGCCGGAGTCGGCTACGTCGGGGATGGTGTGATCGGAGCCACCGCTCAGCAGTATCCGCTGAAGATGGCGTCCGAGGGCGTCAAGGCCATCGCCGCGCTGGAGAAGGACGGCACCAGGCCGAAGCCGACCGAAGGCCTCGACTTCTTCGACACCGGAGTCGCCCTCGTCACCGACGAGCCGCAGGACGGCGTCGAGAGCATCGACACCGCCGAGGCGAAGTCCATCTGCTGGGGCTGACCCTGTGGGGGCGGCGGGTCGTCCTCCCGTCCCGCCGCCCCATCCCCTTGCCAGCCGACCAACGGAGAACGAGCCATGACCACCTCACCCACCCGTCCGAGCCACAGGAGCGATCTGCCATGACCGAGGTCCTCGTCCACGACAGAGAAGGCGAGACGGTCGCCCAGCGCATCCACCACGTGCTGCACCGCCATCCGGCCCTCAGCCCGGCGTTGGTGCTGGTCATCTCGATGATCGTGTTCTCCATCCTCAACGACCGCTTCCTCGCCCCGCAGAACCTCTCCCTCGTCGTGCAGCAGGTCGCCGTGATCGGTGCCCTCGCTGTCGGGCAGACGCTCATCATCCTCACGTCCGGCATCGACCTGTCGGTTGGAGCACTTATGCTGCTGTCGACGATGGTCGCCGCGCGGACGGCGTCGGTGAACGGGTTGCCCGGACCGCTGGCGCTCATGATCGGGCTGGGGGTCGGTATCGCCGCGGGCCTGTTCAACGGTTTCCTCGTCACGAGGCTCAAGCTGCCGCCGTTCATCGTCACGCTCGGCACGCTCAACGTGTTCACAGCGCTGATGTTGCTGTACTCATCGGGCGCGAGCGTGCGAGGCTCCGACATGCCCGGCCTGATGACGTGGACCGGCACCGTGATCACGCTCGGTGACGTCCGCATCACCACAGGCGTCATCATGATGATCGCGCTGTATGCCGTGGTGTCGTTCGCGCTGAGCCAGACCGCATGGGGCCGGCACGTGTACGCCGTGGGCGACGACGCCGAGGCCGCCCGGCTCTCCGGCATCTCGGTGCGGCGCGTCCTCCTGAGCGTCTACGTCACCGCCGGGGCGACCTTCGCCCTGGCCGGCTGGATCCTGATGGGCCGGATCAACGCCGCCAGCCCGAACGCCAGCGTCGATGCGAACCTCGACTCGATCACCGCCGTGGTCATCGGCGGCACCAGTCTGTTCGGTGGGCGGGGAGTTCTCTGGGGCAGCCTGATCGGTGCGCTCATCGTCGGCGTGTTCCGCAACGGGCTCTCCCTCGCCGGACTCGACGTCCTCTATCAAACGCTCGCGGTCGGCATCCTCGTCATCGTCGCTGTCGCGGTCGACCAGTGGATCAGGAAGGCGCGCGCATGAGCAACCCAGTGAATGACCGGCAGCCGGTTCTCCAGGCGAAAGGCCTCGTCAAGCGCTTCGGCAACGTCGTCGGCCTTGCCGGTGTCGATCTTGAGCTGTACCCGGGCGAGGTGCTGGCCATCATCGGCGACAACGGCGCCGGCAAGTCGACCCTCATCAAGTGCCTCTCGGGAGCGCACGTGCCCGACGCCGGAGAGATCGTCGTCGACGGCGCGGCGGTCGAGTTCGAGAACCCGCTGGACGCACGCCGCGCCGGCATCGAGACCGTTTACCAGAACCTGGCCGTCTCCCCCGCGCTCGACATCGCCAGCAACCTCTACCTCGGCCGCGAGGAGCGGCGACCCGGCTTCCTCGGCTCGGCGCTGCGCCTGCTCGACAAGAAGGGCATGCGACGTCGGGCCCAGGAACAGGTCGAGGCGCTCGGGATCACCACGCTGCAGTCGATGACCCAGGCCGTCGAGACGTTGTCCGGCGGCCAGCGTCAGGCGGTGGCCGTGGCGCGATCAGCTGCGTTCGGTTCGAAGGTCGTCATCCTGGACGAGCCCACGGCGGCACTCGGCGTCCGCGAGACCGCCCAGGTGCTCCGGCTCGTGCGCGACCTCCGCGACCAAGGCCTTCCGGTGATCATCATCAGCCACGACATGCCCGCCGTGTTCCAGGTGGCCAACCGGATCCAGGTGCAGCGACTGGGTCGTCGCGTCGCGGTGATCACGCCGGACAGCCACACCCCCTCAGAGGCCGTCGCCATCATGACCGGCGCGGTCGACGCAGCCTGAAGACGGGGTCCGCCATGCTCCTCGTCGTCGGTGAGGCGTTGGTCGACGTCGTCGAGCAACCCGACGGCAAGCGCAACGAGCACGCTGGCGGGAGCCCGGCGAACGTCGCGGTCGGGCTCGGGCGGGTCGGACTCGACGTCACCTTTGCCACCGCGCTGGCCGACGACGCCCATGGCGAGCTGATCCGTTGGCACCTGGCCGAGTCGCGTGTGAACGTGCTGGCCTCGGCCGCCGAACGCACGTCGTCGGCGGTGGCCAGGCTCGACAAGCACGGGTCCGCGAGTTACGAGTTCGATGTCGCGTGGGATCCCGGTCCGATCAAGCCGAACGAGACCCCCTCCACCGTCCACACCGGCTCGATCGCGGCCGTGCTCGACCCGGGAGCCGGCGAGGTCGAGGCACTCGTCCGTCGCCTGCACCCGACCACGATCGTCACGTTCGATCCGAACGTCCGACCATCCATGATTCCCGATCGCGTGGCGGCCCTATCCCGGATCGAGGGTCTCGTCGCGCTGGCCGACGTCGTGAAGGCGAGCGACGAGGACCTGGCCTGGCTGTATCCGGATGAATCCCTCGACGCCGTTGCCGAGCGCTGGCTCGCGGCCGGTGCGTCGCTCGTCGTGGTTACCCGCGGAGGAGACGGCTCGGTCGCCTGGGCGCGGTCCGGACGCGTCGACGTGCCGCTGACACCGGTCGACGTGGTCGACTCGGTGGGTGCCGGCGATGCCTACATGTCCGGACTCATCGTCGCGCTGCACCTCGAGGGCTTCCTCGACGCGAGGGATCGCGACCGGCTTCGCCAGGTCGACGCAGGCACGGTGCAGCGACTGACCGCCATGGCAGCACGGTCCGCGGCTCTGGTGGTCGGCCGCGCCGGAGCGGAACCGCCCTGGCGCCCGGAGCTGCTCGGCTAGTCCAGAACCGAGGCACGCTCCACACTCGGGCCGTAGTCTGGACAAGTGCCCGAGACACGGTACGCGCGCTGTGGAGACCTGAGCCTCGCCTACCAGGTGTTCGGCTCCGGCCCGCTGAACATCGTCGTGTCCGGGTCGTTCGTCACGAACGTCGAGGTGCTGTGGGCCTCGCCGGAGTACAAGGCCTTCTTCGACCACCTCGCCTCGTTCGCCCGCGTGTTGATCTTCGACAAGGCCGGAGTCGGCATGTCCGATCCCATCGCCAAGGTGCGGACCATCGAGGAGCGGGTCACCGAGATCGAGGCGTTGATGGACGAGGTCGGGTTCGAGCAAGCAGCGCTGATCGGATTCAGCGAGGGGGGCGCGGCATCGATCCTGTTCGCTGCCATGAAGCCTGAACGGGTGCCAGGCCTCGTGATCATCGGTTCGACGGCAATCAATCCCGTGCCGGTCACGATGGACTGGGAAGACGTGGTGGACATGGATCCGTCCATGTTCGTCGAGTACATCGGCACGATGCTCGGCGACGCGTACACACCGTCCGAGCAGCAGGTGGCTCGCTTGCAGCACGTCGGGCGCGCTGTGCGGGACTCGTGGGGCACCGGCGAGGCCATGGCCCTCTTCATGCCCTCCGTTCGTTCTCGACAGCAGCTCGGCATGATCGAGCGGGTCAGCGCCAGCCCGGGAATGGCCCGCGCGACCTTGACCGCCATGACCGGCCTGGACCTGAGGTCGGTTCTGCCCACGCTCCGCGTGCCGACCCTGGTGATCCACGCGACCGACGACGTCGTGCCCGTGCAGCTGGGCCGATACCTCGCAGACTGCATCCCCGGTGCCAAGATGCTCGAAGTGCCCGGACACGACCATGCTCCCTGGTTGTACGAGGGTGACGTGACCGTCGACTCCATCGAGGAGTTCCTGACCGGCTCGCAACATCGCGCACAGACTCAGCGAGCGCTACGCACGATCCTGTTCACCGACATCGTGGGCTCCACCGAGCGCGCGACCGCGATGGGCGACCAACGCTGGCACGCGTTGCTCGATCGCCACGATGACGTCACGCGCAGCACGGTCGAGCTGTACGGCGGCCAGGTCGTCAAGAGCACCGGCGACGGCCACCTCATCACCCTCGACGGACCGGCCCAGGGGATTCGTTGTGCCGAGGCTCTGCTGTCGGCCGTCGAGCCGCTCGGCATCGAGCTGCGACTCGGCGTCCACACCGGTGAGTGCGAGCTGATGGGTGACGACATCGGAGGAATCGGTGTGCACATCGCCGCTCGCGTCATGGGGCAGGCCGCGCCTGGCGAGATCATGGTCTCGAGCACCGTGCGGGACCTCGTCACCGGCAGCGGCATCGGCTTCGTCGACCGCGGTGCCCACGCCCTCAAGGGCGTTCCGGGTGAGTGGCAGCTGCTGGCCGTCGATCGCGCCGGAGCAAGTCCGACGTCCCGTGAAGGTCGGCTGGCTGTGCAACCGACGCCACCGATGACTGAGGGCATGCGGCGCTCTGACCGTGCCGCCGCCGTGGTCGCCCGTCGTGCGCCGTCGGTCATGCGCGGACTCACCCGACTGACGAGCCGTGCCTGACCGGTAGCCGGGTCAGTCGACGAGCTTGGGAAGACCCTTCGAGAGCTGCCTCGTGATGGCCGTGGCGACCAGTGCGGCCATGCCCGGCACAGGAGCGTCGAAGCCGATCCGGTAGTCGAGCGTGGTGCCGCCGTCGGACGTGGCGGTGAGGCGCTGCACACCCCAATGACCCCGCATCGGGGTGCCCTTGCTGATCGCGTACTCGATCAGGTTGTACGGCTCGGCGGCCGTGACGGTCTCCTCGAACGCCGGCAACGGACCGATCTTCAGCCGGCGCGTCGAGCCGACGCCGTTGCGGGAGTCGTCACCGTCGCGGACGCGGGTGACCTTCGCGCCCATGACCCGGCCGAGGTTCTCGTGCTCGGAGAGTGCGTCGAACACGGTGGCGAGGTCGGAGCGGTAGGTGTGCGTGACGTGAACGCGCTGCGGGGACGGCATAACCGGTGAGTCTAGGGTGATGCCCTGATGTTCCGCATGTTGTTCCACGAGCCGAGAATCCCCGGCAACACGGGCAACGCCATCCGCCTTGCCGCAGCGACAGGATCCGAGCTGCACCTCGTCGAGCCGCTCGGCTTCGACCTGTCCGACGCCCAGCTGCGTCGCGCCGGCCTCGACTACCACGACCTCGCGGTGATGACCGTGCACCCGGATCTCGACACGGCCTTCGAGGCGCTCGGCCCTGCTCGGGTGTTCGCCTTCACGACCCGGGCAGACCGCGTGTACACCGATGTCGCCTACGAGCCGGGCGACATCCTGATGTTCGGTGCCGAGCCGGACGGTCTACCCGACAACGCACTGGCGCATCCGAGCGTCACCGATCGGCTGCGCCTGCCGATGCTCCCGGGACGACGTTCGATGAACCTGGCGAATTGCGCGTCGATCGCCGTCTACGAGGCATGGCGCCAGCACGGATTCGCCCAGACGTAGTCAGGTCTTCGACCGCGGACGCTTGCGGTGCAGGATCGGGCGGCCCAGGGTCCGCATCAACCCGGGCGTGCGATGCGCCGCCGCCAGCATGGCTCGGTCGCGGGGACGCAGCGTCTCCATCGGCCCGGGCGTGAGTGCGGCTATCTCCGGCGAGACCTCGCTCACCGGGCGAGCGTCTGCCCGCCCGTCCCCGGTGAAGGCGAAGAGATGCCACTCGTCGGGTACTCCCTTCAACGTGTAGGTCCCGCGCTCGACGAACTCGATGCCCGAGCCGAGGACCAACTCCCGCACGGTGCTCGACACCAACAACTCGCCGGCGCCCGCATGCGCGACGATCCGAGCAGCCACGTTCACGGCGATTCCGGCGAGGTCCTCGCCTCGTCTCTCGCACTCGCCGGTGTGGACCCCGGCGCGGATCTCGATCCCCAGGGCACGCACCGCGTCCGCCATCGCGCGTGCGGCGCGGATTGCCTTAGCAGGTCCCTCGAAGAGGGCGAGGAATCCATCGCCGAGCGTCTTGATCGATCGTCCTCCATAGCGCTCGATCTCGAGTTCGATGACCTCGTCATGACGTTCGACCAGTGCCCGCCAGCGTTGGTCTCCCATCTCCGCCGCTCGCTCTGTCGACGACACAATGTCCGTGAAGAGAATCGTGGCCAGGGCGCGATCGGGCTCGGACCGGTGACGGGCGCCGGTCAGGAACTGCTCCATCTCGTCGACGATCGGCTCCCAGTCGCCGACCCAGGTCAGATGATCCTGACCTTCGAACTCGACATACTTCGCACCCGGGATCTCCCGGGCGAGGTATCGGCTGAAGGCGATCGGGACAATGCTGTTCTCGCGGTGAAGGATCAACGTCGGAATCGAGATCCTCGGCACTGCAGCCCGGACGTCGACCTGTCTCGTCGCCAGAAGCGCGGCCATCGCCATGCCGGGACTGGCGCAGATCCGCTCGGCGCTGCCGAAGACCTGTCTGGCGCCCGGGCCGGTGCTGGCACTCGGCGCCCACAGATCACCTGCGATGCTCCCGTCACCCCACCGCGGAAAACGTTCCATGATGAGCTCCCACAGGGCGTCGAGCTGTTCGCGATCCTCGGACAGGTATTCGGGCGTCCAGTCCCACTTGGCGCCGGTCTCGAGCAGCACCAGGGCATCGCATCGCTCGGGGTAGGTCGCCGCGAACAACATCGACGGCGAGCCACCTTCCGAGAATCCCCAGATGCTCGCGTGCTCGAGACCGACGGTGTCCATGACCACCCGGATGTCCTCCATGCGCTGCTCGGCTGACGGAGGGCCCGACACGGGATCGGAGAGTCCCGTTCCCGGCTTGTCGAACAGGATCAGCCGGCAGAACGACGTGATGCGGCGGAACATGGCGTTCGCCTGCGGGTCGCTCCACATCAGCGCCATGTGCGAGACGATCCCGCTGGACAGCACCAGGTCGATCGGACCGTCGCCCACCACCTGGTAGGCGATGCTGATGTCGCCTTTTTTCGCGTAGCGGGTCTCGGGCGCCACCATGCGGCCACGGTAGTGCCAGCCGATGCGGACCGTACTGGTTTCCCGCCCTCGATGACTTTCCGATGACTTTGCAGATTCACCCGAGCCACCGGTCGGTCCGGACGTATTCTGCTCCTGCTTTCTCGGGAGGAAACGCGTTGTCCAGATCGTTCCTGCGCATCAGCGTGGTCGTCGCCACGACCATCGCGCTGCTTGCCGCATGGCAGACCGCGCGGGGCGACGAGACGCCCGTCGCCAACGGACCGTTTCCACACGGGATCGTCGTCGTCGGCGACTCCATCACGGCCGAGTACAACGACGACGAAGGCGACGAGCTCGAGGGCTGGTGGAGCATGGTCGGGCGCCATTTCGGTGCGCACGTCACGACTCATGCGCAGTCTGGCTCGGGCTACCTCCGCCAGGGCGAGGCTTGTCATGGCAACCGGTTCATCGACCGGCCCGAGGCTTTCCGCGACACGGCCCCGTCGCTGTTCATCGTGGAGGGCGGCCGCAACGACTGGGCGTCCTGCATCGAGGGACAGCACGTCGCGGCGCCCAGCGCGGAGATCGCCGACGCCGTCGACCACTACCTCGACGCTCTCCAGGCGAACCTGCCCCGGTCGACCCGCATCGTCGTGCTGGGTCCGCCGTGGGGACCGCTCGACCAGCTGGGACGCAAGCAGCTGACGTCGATCGTGTACACCGCGGCCAAGGAACACGGCGTGCAGTACGTGAGCACCATGGGGACGATGGACCGTCGCGAGCGGGTCGTCGACGGCATCCACCCGAACCGGGCTGGCAGCCGGGCGCTGGCCGACCGCGTCATCGCCGCGCTGGAGTAGTCAGCCCAAGGCGGCCGCGACGTGGGGAGCGATGGCGGCAAGGGCATGGCCGCGATGGCTGATGCGATCCTTCTCGGCCGGCCGGAGCAGGGCGGTGGAGACGTCGTAGCCGGTGGCGGCGAACAGGGGGTCGTAGCCGAATCCGCCGTCGCCCTGCTCGGCACGCAGGATGCGCCCGGTCATCTCGCCGGTCTCGACGACCTCGAGGCCGTCGGGCATGCAAAAGGCCACCGCGCATCGGAACGTCGCGCCGCGCCGAATGTCGGGAACGTCCCCCAGCTGGCTCAGCAACAATGCATTGTTGGCTGCATCGCCGCCCTCGTCCTTGGCGACCCCGCTCCACCGGGCCGACAAGACGCCGGGCATGCCGTTGAGGGCGTCGACGCACAACCCGGAGTCGTCGGCGAGGGAGGGCAGTCCGGTGGCTGCCAGGCAGGCGCGGGCCTTGATCAACGCGTTGCCCTCGAACGTCGGCTCCGTCTCGGCAGGTTCGTCGTAGTGGGTGACGTCGTCGAGCCCGAGAACTGCGTTGCCTGGCAGAAAGTGGTCGAGGATGCGTCGGAGCTCCGCCAGCTTCTTGGCGTTGCGCGACGCGAGCACCACCCGACGCGAGGTCACGCGCCCAGGGCCTCGTTCTGCAAGCTGGTGAGATCGGCGCAGCCCTTGGTGGCCAGGGTGAGGAGGGCATCGAGCTCGGCCCGGTCGAAAGGCTTGCCCTCTGCAGTGCCCTGGACCTCGACGAACGATCCGGAACCGGTCATGACGACGTTCATGTCGGTCTCGGCGCTCACGTCCTCCACGTAGGGGAGGTCGAGCAGAGGCGTTCCGTCGACGATGCCCACACTGATCGCCGCAACGGACTCGACCAGCGGCTCGCCGACCAGGGCGCCGGCATCGCGCAGATGTGCGATCGCGTCGGACAGGGCGATGTACGCGCCGGTGATGGCCGCGGTGCGGGTGCCGCCGTCGGCCTGCAGGACGTCGCAGTCGATGGTGATGGTGTTCTCGCCGAGCGCGCTGTAGTCGATGGCCGCGCGCAGCGACCGTCCGATCAGTCGCGAGATCTCGTGGGTGCGGCCACCGATGCGGCCCTTGACGGACTCCCGCTGAGAGCGGTCGTGTGTGGCTTGCGGGAGCATCGCGTACTCGGCCGTGACCCAGCCCAAGCCCGAGCCCTTGCGCCAGCGCGGCACGCCCTCGGATGCTGCGGCGGCACACAACACTCGGGTCTTGCCGAACTCGATGAGGCAGGAGCCCTGCGCGTGGTCGAGCCAGTTGCGGGTGATCGTGACCGGGCGGAGCTCGTCGGGTGCACGTCCGTCTTCGCGAGATGACATGGGGGCGAGCCTAGCGAGCGTCCCTGATGGTCATAGCTCGTAGGTGGCGTCGGACGTGACGAGGTCCAGGGGACCGTCCCACGTCGTCTTCGCGTCGGCCTCGACCTCGGCACGATCGGTCCAGGCCGGGATGTGCGTGAGGAGCAGGTGTCCGACCCCGGCGGCGGTGGCCGACGCACCGGCCTCGGCGCCGGTCAGGTGCAGATGGGGAGGGTTGACCTTCGACTCGACGAAGGACGCCTCGCACAGGTAGAGGTCGGCGCCGGCGGCGAGCGCGTCCAGCCGCTCGCTCGGCCCGGAGTCGCCTGAGTAGACGAGCACCTTGTCACCCATCTCGAGCCGCATCGCGTAGGCCTCGACCGGATGATCCATCCGGGCGACCGTGACGCGGAACGGACCGAGCTCCACCGTCTCGCCGTCCTGCCAGTCGTGGCAGTCGAAGTGGTCGAGGATGCCCGGGTCCGGCTCGGGCCCGTACGCCACTGCCAGGAACCTGGCAGCTCCCGCGGGGGCCAACAACGGGAGGCGATCAAGTGCGCCATCGGGGTGGTAGCGGCTCACGACGTAGTAGCCGGCGAGGTCGAAGCAGTGGTCGGCGTGCAGGTGCGAGACGGCGACGGCGTCCAGC
>CAVQEY010000005.1:0-34923 GCA_963711615.1 uncultured Actinomycetota bacterium
TGGTCAGCGCGTCAGACGCCGGATGACGACGAACACCGTGATGACCGCGGCCGCACCGGCGACGACCGGGACGATCGTCTCGAACTTGGGTGACCCCTGCTCGTCGACGAATCGGCTCTTCAGGCTGTGCAGGCTGCGCTGGGCGATGCTCCGAGGATGGGCACGGCCGACGAGCTCGTCGACCGTGCTGGCCAGTCGCATCCGGATCTGCTCGATCTCGTCGACCAGCTCGTCGGTGTCGGACTTGCCCACGGGGTGCCTCGCTCAGCTCGGGAACGTCGATGTTGAAAGGATAGGGCCCATGACGAATCGACCGCAGCCCGGAGACGTCGCGCCCGACTTCACCCTCCCTACGGACACCGGCGAGACGGTGACCTTGTCCGACCTGCGCGGGAGTCGCGTCATCGTCTACTTCTATCCCACCGCGATGACGCCGGGCTGCACGACGCAGGCCTGCGACTTCAGCGACTCCCTCGACCACCTGAAGTCCGAGGGCTACACCGTGCTCGGCATCTCGAAGGACACCACGGAGCGGCTCGCGAAGTTCCGCGAGAAGGAAGGACTGACGATCACGCTGCTCTCCGACGTCGACAAGGTCGTCCTCATGGCGTGGGGCGCGTTCGGAGAGAAGAAGCTGTACGGCAAGGTGGTCGAGGGTGTCATCCGCTCGACCTTTGTCGTCGACACCGACGGCAAGATCGAGCTGGCCCAGTACAACGTCAAGGCCACCGGACACGTCGCGAAGCTGCGGAGGGATCTCGGCCTCGAGGCGGCCTGAGCGACATGGAACCCACCAAAGACGACGTCGACGCCTTCCTGGCCGAGCTCGGCAGCGACGACATGACGACGCTCGACGCGCACATCGCCGACGTCTTCGGAGCCGACCGCGTGCTGTGGAGGGGCATCTTCTGGGGTGGCTCCGAGCAAGCCATCATCGGCTACGGCGACTGGACCTACCGGCGGCCCGGCAAGCCCGACGTCAACTGGTTCATGGTCGGCCTCGCCCAGCAGAAGAACGCCATCAGCGTCTACATCATGGCCGTCGAGGACGGCCAGTACGCGGTGAAGAAGTACGCCGACACGTTCGCGTCGGGCACCGGTGCGAAGCCCAAGGTCGGGAGCTCGGTCGTCAGCTTCAAGCGGCTGTCTGATGTTGATCTCGAGGCGTTGCTTCACGTCGTGAGGATCGGGCGGAGTCAGCTAGACGGGTGAGCAGACCGCATTCATCGCCGCTCGATGACGACTCGCATCACCGGATCGTCGCGATCTGCTCGAGTCGCATGACGGAGGGGTCACATTTCGCCTTCGTCTCGCCTATTCTTTGGGTCCGGGCCGAAGTGGTGGAACTGGGTAGACACGCGGCGTTTAGGTCGCCGTGCCTTCGGGCGTGCGGGTTCAAATCCCGCCTTCGGCACCGAGCAAACCGGTGAACCCTACGGGGCGGGGATCTCGCCCGACCCACGAAGGATGAAGCGGGTCGGCACGATGACCCGCTGGGCGGGTGAGGTGTCGCCGTCGATGCGGGCGAAGACGCGTTCTGCAGCGAGCCGGCCGATCTGGATGGCGTCCTGCGCGATGACGGTGATGCCGGGCTGCAGGAGGTCGCCCAGGGGAAGGTCGTCGAAGCCCACGAGCGCCACGTCGCGCTCGAGACCGAGGCTGCGCAGTGCCCTGATGGCGCCGACCGTCACCAGGTTCTGTGCGGTGAAAAGTGCCGTGGGCGGGTCGCTGGCCTCGAGCAGCGATCGCACCGCGGCCTCGGCGACGTACTCGTTGGTGAGGCCGTCGATCGTCGGCGATACCGCACCGCTCAGACCGAGTGCATCGACACCCTGCAGGAAACCTTCCAGTCGGGCGTGTGCGGTGGCCAGCGCCGGACGGTCGCCAAGGAACGCGATGCGACGGTGCCCGAACGACGCGAGGTGCTCGACGGCCTGACGCGCTCCGCCCTGGTTGTCGACGGCGACGCAGTCGGCGTCCAGACCGACCGGCGGACGGTCGACGAACACGATCGACATGCCGGCCGCGATCTCGGTGGCGAGATAGGCATGGTCATGGCTGGCGGGCATCAGGATCAGGCCGTCGATGCGCCGGGTGGCGAGTGCGTGCACGAACGGCTGCTCCCGCTCGACTCGCTCGTCGAGGCTCGCCGAAAGCACCGAGACGCCGAACTCCTGGGCGACGTCCTCGGCCGCGCGGTGCAGGGCCGCATCGAACGGGTTCGCCACGTTGGCCAGAAGAAGTCCGAGGGTGAGCGAGCGGCGGTCGGAGCGACGCAGGCTTCCCGCGGCAAGGTCGCGGCGGTAGTTGAGCTCGTTCATCGCGCGCTCGACCCGCTCGGCCGTGGATTTGGCCACGTAGGCCTCACCGTTCACGACGCGCGACACCGTCTTGATGCCGACCCCGGCACGCTGGGCGACGTCCTTCATGGTGGCGCGCCCTCGGGGCGGAAGCACCGACTGGTCGTCCGACATCGATGTCACCTTTCGCTCATTGCGTTCACCATAGTGGTTGACGTTGGCTCTCAAGTGAGGTAGAACTCACGGTAGACCAATCTGACATCGTTGTCATAACTTGAGGAGAACATCGTGTCCCGCACCCCCATTCGCCGCCTCTGCGCCGGGCTCGCGCTCGCGCTGGTCGGCACGCTCGCCCTCTCGGCCTGCGGATCAGACAGTGGAGGCAGCGACGGCGACGTCGGCGTCTCGCTGATTGTCAAGACCACCACCAACCCGTTCTTCGTCGCGATGCAGGACGGCGCGAAGAAGGCCGCCCAGGAGCAGGGCGTCGACCTGACGCTCGCCGCCGGCAAGTCCGACGGCGACGAGGCCACCCAGATCCAGGCGATCGAGAACGCGATCTCCCAGGGTCAGAAGGGCATTCTCATCACGCCCAACGGCCCCGGCGTCGTGGACGCTATCGAGAAGGCCCGCGACCAGGGCCTGTTCGTCATCGCCCTCGACACCCCGCCAGACCCGGCCAACGCGGTGGACATCACTTTCGCGACCGACAACTTCGCCGCCGGCAAGGCGATCGGTTCGTGGACGGCCAAGAAGCTCGGCGGTGAGAAGGCCACGATCGCCATGCTCGACCTGTTCGACGACAAGGTCGTCTCGGTCGACTACAACCGCGACCAAGGCTTCCTCGAGGGCATGGGCATCGACACGAAGAACGCCAAGAAGAACGGCGACGAGGCCAAGTCCGGCAGCTACAGCGGCGGCGAATACGAGCTCGCCTGCAACGAGGCTACGCAAGGCGCCGAGGACGGTGGAACGACCGCGATGGAAACCTGCCTGTCAAAGAACGACAACATCAACGTCGTCTACACCATCAACGAGCCCGCCGCCTACGGCGCGTACCAGGCGCTGAAGAGCGCGGGCAAGGAGAAGGACGTGACGATCATCAGCGTCGACGGCGGGTGCGCCGGAGTCGGCTACGTCGGGGATGGTGTGATCGGAGCCACCGCTCAGCAGTATCCGCTGAAGATGGCGTCCGAGGGCGTCAAGGCCATCGCCGCGCTGGAGAAGGACGGCACCAGGCCGAAGCCGACCGAAGGCCTCGACTTCTTCGACACCGGAGTCGCCCTCGTCACCGACGAGCCGCAGGACGGCGTCGAGAGCATCGACACCGCCGAGGCGAAGTCCATCTGCTGGGGCTGACCCTGTGGGGGCGGCGGGTCGTCCTCCCGTCCCGCCGCCCCATCCCCTTGCCAGCCGACCAACGGAGAACGAGCCATGACCACCTCACCCACCCGTCCGAGCCACAGGAGCGATCTGCCATGACCGAGGTCCTCGTCCACGACAGAGAAGGCGAGACGGTCGCCCAGCGCATCCACCACGTGCTGCACCGCCATCCGGCCCTCAGCCCGGCGTTGGTGCTGGTCATCTCGATGATCGTGTTCTCCATCCTCAACGACCGCTTCCTCGCCCCGCAGAACCTCTCCCTCGTCGTGCAGCAGGTCGCCGTGATCGGTGCCCTCGCTGTCGGGCAGACGCTCATCATCCTCACGTCCGGCATCGACCTGTCGGTTGGAGCACTTATGCTGCTGTCGACGATGGTCGCCGCGCGGACGGCGTCGGTGAACGGGTTGCCCGGACCGCTGGCGCTCATGATCGGGCTGGGGGTCGGTATCGCCGCGGGCCTGTTCAACGGTTTCCTCGTCACGAGGCTCAAGCTGCCGCCGTTCATCGTCACGCTCGGCACGCTCAACGTGTTCACAGCGCTGATGTTGCTGTACTCATCGGGCGCGAGCGTGCGAGGCTCCGACATGCCCGGCCTGATGACGTGGACCGGCACCGTGATCACGCTCGGTGACGTCCGCATCACCACAGGCGTCATCATGATGATCGCGCTGTATGCCGTGGTGTCGTTCGCGCTGAGCCAGACCGCATGGGGCCGGCACGTGTACGCCGTGGGCGACGACGCCGAGGCCGCCCGGCTCTCCGGCATCTCGGTGCGGCGCGTCCTCCTGAGCGTCTACGTCACCGCCGGGGCGACCTTCGCCCTGGCCGGCTGGATCCTGATGGGCCGGATCAACGCCGCCAGCCCGAACGCCAGCGTCGATGCGAACCTCGACTCGATCACCGCCGTGGTCATCGGCGGCACCAGTCTGTTCGGTGGGCGGGGAGTTCTCTGGGGCAGCCTGATCGGTGCGCTCATCGTCGGCGTGTTCCGCAACGGGCTCTCCCTCGCCGGACTCGACGTCCTCTATCAAACGCTCGCGGTCGGCATCCTCGTCATCGTCGCTGTCGCGGTCGACCAGTGGATCAGGAAGGCGCGCGCATGAGCAACCCAGTGAATGACCGGCAGCCGGTTCTCCAGGCGAAAGGCCTCGTCAAGCGCTTCGGCAACGTCGTCGGCCTTGCCGGTGTCGATCTTGAGCTGTACCCGGGCGAGGTGCTGGCCATCATCGGCGACAACGGCGCCGGCAAGTCGACCCTCATCAAGTGCCTCTCGGGAGCGCACGTGCCCGACGCCGGAGAGATCGTCGTCGACGGCGCGGCGGTCGAGTTCGAGAACCCGCTGGACGCACGCCGCGCCGGCATCGAGACCGTTTACCAGAACCTGGCCGTCTCCCCCGCGCTCGACATCGCCAGCAACCTCTACCTCGGCCGCGAGGAGCGGCGACCCGGCTTCCTCGGCTCGGCGCTGCGCCTGCTCGACAAGAAGGGCATGCGACGTCGGGCCCAGGAACAGGTCGAGGCGCTCGGGATCACCACGCTGCAGTCGATGACCCAGGCCGTCGAGACGTTGTCCGGCGGCCAGCGTCAGGCGGTGGCCGTCGCGCGATCAGCTGCGTTCGGTTCGAAGGTCGTCATCCTGGACGAGCCCACGGCGGCACTCGGCGTCCGCGAGACCGCCCAGGTGCTCCGGCTCGTGCGCGACCTCCGCGACCAAGGCCTTCCGGTGATCATCATCAGCCACGACATGCCCGCCGTGTTCCAGGTGGCCAACCGGATCCAGGTGCAGCGACTGGGTCGTCGCGTCGCGGTGATCACGCCGGACAGCCACACCCCCTCAGAGGCCGTCGCCATCATGACCGGCGCGGTCGACGCAGCCTGAAGACGGGGTCCGCCATGCTCCTCGTCGTCGGTGAGGCGTTGGTCGACGTCGTCGAGCAACCCGACGGCAAGCGCAACGAGCACGCTGGCGGGAGCCCGGCGAACGTCGCGGTCGGGCTCGGGCGGGTCGGACTCGACGTCACCTTTGCCACCGCGCTGGCCGACGACGCCCATGGCGAGCTGATCCGTTGGCACCTGGCCGAGTCGCGTGTGAACGTGCTGGCCTCGGCCGCCGAACGCACGTCGTCGGCGGTGGCCAGGCTCGACAAGCACGGGTCCGCGAGTTACGAGTTCGATGTCGCGTGGGATCCCGGTCCGATCAAGCCGAACGAGACCCCCTCCACCGTCCACACCGGCTCGATCGCGGCCGTGCTCGACCCGGGAGCCGGCGAGGTCGAGGCACTCCTCCGTCGCCTGCACCCGACCACGATCGTCACGTTCGATCCGAACGTCCGACCATCCATGATTCCCGATCGCGTGGCGGCCCTATCCCGGATCGAGGGTCTCGTCGCGCTGGCCGACGTCGTGAAGGCGAGCGACGAGGACCTGGCCTGGCTGTATCCGGATGAATCCCTCGACGCCGTTGCCGAGCGCTCGCTCGCGGCCGGTGCGTCGCTCGTCGTGGTTACCCGCGGAGGAGACGGCTCGGTCGCCTGGGCGCGGTCCGGACGCGTCGACGTGCCGCTGACACCGGTCGACGTGGTCGACTCGGTGGGTGCCGGCGATGCCTACATGTCCGGACTCATCGTCGCGCTGCACCTCGAGGGCTTCCTCGACGCAAGGGATCGCGACCGGCTTCGCCAGGTCGACGCAGGCACGGTGCAGCGACTGACCGCCATGGCAGCACGGTCCGCGGCTCTGGTGGTCGGCCGCGCCGGAGCGGAACCGCCCTGGCGCCCGGAGCTGCTCGGCTAGTCCAGAACCGAGGCACGCTCGACACTCGGGCCGTAGTCTGGACAAGTGCCCGAGACACGGTACGCGCGCTGTGGAGACCTGAGCCTCGCCTACCAGGTGTTCGGCTCCGGCCCGCTGAACATCGTCGTGTCCGGGTCGTTCGTCACGAACGTCGAGGTGCTGTGGACCTCGCCGGAGTACAAGGCCTTCTTCGACCACCTCGCCTCGTTCGCCCGCGTGTTGATCTTCGACAAGGCCGGAGTCGGCATGTCCGATCCCATCGCCAAGGTGCGGACCATCGAGGAGCGGGTCACCGAGATCGAGGCATTGATGGACGAGGTCGGGTTCGAGCAAGCAGCGCTGATCGGATTCAGCGAGGGGGGCGCGGCATCGATCCTGTTCGCTGCCATGAAGCCTGAACGGGTGCCAGGCCTCGTGATCATCGGGTCGACGGCGATCAATCCCGTGCCGGTCACGATGGACTGGGAAGACGTGGTGGACATGGATCCGTCCATGTTCGTCGAGTACATCGGCACGATGCTCGGCGACGCGTACACACCTTCCGAGCAGCAGGTGGCTCGCTTGCAGCACGTCGGGCGCGCTGTGCGGGACTCGTGGGGCACAGGCGAGGCCATGGCCCTCTTCATGCCCTCCGTTCGTTCTCGACAGCAGCTCGGCATGATCGAGCGGGTCAGCGCCAGCCCGGGAATGGCCCGCGCGACCTTGACCGCCATGACCGGCCTGGACCTGAGGTCGGTTCTGCCCACGCTCCGCGTGCCGACACTGGTGATCCACGCGACCGACGACGTCGTGCCCGTGCAGCTGGGCCGATACCTCGCAGACTGCATCCCCGGTGCCAAGATGCTCGAAGTGCCCGGACACGACCATGCTCCCTGGTTGTACGAGGGTGACGTGACCGTCGACTCCATCGAGGAGTTCCTGACCGGCTCGCAACATCGCGCACAGACTCAGCGAGCGCTACGCACGATCCTGTTCACCGACATCGTGGGCTCCACCGAGCGCGCGACCGCGATGGGCGACCAACGCTGGCACGCGTTGCTCGATCGCCACGATGACGTCACGCGCAGCACGGTCGAGCTGTACGGCGGCCAGGTCGTCAAGAGCACCGGCGACGGCCACCTCATCACCCTCGACGGACCGGCCCAGGGGATTCGTTGTGCCGAGGCTCTGCTGTCGGCCGTCGAGCCGCTCGGCATCGAGCTGCGACTCGGCGTCCACACCGGTGAGTGCGAGCTGATGGGTGACGACATCGGAGGAATCGGTGTGCACATCGCCGCTCGCGTCATGGGGCAGGCCGCGCCTGGCGAGATCATGGTCTCGAGCACCGTGCGGGACCTCGTCACCGGCAGCGGCATCGGCTTCGTCGACCGCGGTGCCCACGCCCTCAAGGGCGTTCCGGGTGAGTGGCAGCTGCTGGCCGTCGATCGCGCCGGAGCAAGTCCGACGTCCCGTGAAGGTCGGCTGGCTGTGCAACCGACGCCGCCGATGACTGAGGGCATGCGGCGCTCTGACCGTGCCGCCGCCGTGGTCGCCCGTCGTGCGCCGTCGGTCATGCGCGGACTCACCCGACTGACGAGCCGTGCCTGACCGGTAGCCGGGTCAGTCGACGAGCTTGGGAAGACCCTTCGAGAGCTGCCTCGTGATGGCCGTGGCGACCAATGCGGCCATGCCCGGCACAGGAGCGTCGAAGCCGATCCGGTAGTCGAGCGTGGTGCCGCCGTCGGACGTGGCGGTGAGGCGCTGCACACCCCAATGACCCCGCATCGGGGTGCCCTTGCTGATCGCGTACTCGATCAGGTTGTACGGCTCGGCGGCCGTGACGGTCTCCTCGAACGCCGGCAACGGACCGATCTTCAGCCGGCGCGTCGAGCCGACGCCGTTGCGGGAGTCGTCACCGTCGCGGACGCGGGTGACCTTCGCGCCCATGACCCGGCCGAGGTTCTCGTGCTCGGAGAGTGCGTCGAACACGGTGGCGGGGTCGGAGCGGTAGGTGTGCGTGACGTGAACGCGCTGCGGGGACGGCATAACCGGTGAGTCTAGGGTGATGCCCTGATGTTCCGCATGTTGTTCCACGAGCCGAGAATCCCCGGCAACACGGGCAACGCCATCCGCCTTGCCGCAGCGACAGGATCCGAGCTGCACCTCGTCGAGCCGCTCGGCTTCGACCTGTCCGACGCCCAGCTGCGTCGCGCCGGCCTCGACTACCACGACCTCGCGGTGATGACCGTGCACCCGGATCTCGACACGGCCTTCGAGGCGCTCGGCCCTGCTCGGGTGTTCGCCTTCACGACCCGGGCAGACCGCGTGTACACCGATGTCGCCTACGAGCCGGGCGACATCCTGATGTTCGGTGCCGAGCCGGACGGTTACCCGACAACGCGCTGGCGCATCCGCGCATCACCGATCGGCTGCGCCTGCCGATGCTCCCGGGACGCCGCTCGATGAACCTCGCCAACTGCGCGTCGATCGCCGTCTACGAGGCCTGGCGCCAGCACGGATTCGCCCAGACCTAGTCAGGCCGTCGACCTCGGCCGCTTGCGGTGCAGGATCGGGCGACCCAGGGTTCGCATCACGCCGGGCGCCCGATGCGCGCCGGCCAGCATGACGCGGTCACGGGGACGCAGGGTCTCCAGCGGACCCGGCGTGAGAGCGGCGACCTCCGCTGAAACCTCGCTGACCGGTCGGGCGTCAGTTCGTCCGTCGCCGGTCACCGCGAAGAGGTGCCACTCGTCCGGCACGCCCTTCAGCGCATAGGTGCCGCGCTCGACGAACTCGATCCCCGAGCCGAGCACCAGCTCGCGCACCGTGCTCGACACCAGCACCTCCCGGGCACCGGCGTGCGCGACGATCCGGGCGGCCACGTTGACGGCGATGCCGGCCAGGTCTTCGCCACTGCGCTCGCACTCGCCGGTGTGGATCCCCGCACGGATCTCGATCCCCAACGGCTCGAACCGCCTCGCCCATCGCGCGAGCGGCGCGGATGGCCTTGGCCGGCCCCTCGAAGACGGCAAGGAATCCGTCGCCCATGCGTCTTGATGGGACGACCGCCGTAATTCTCGATCTCGGCGCGGATGACCTCGTCGTGCCGCTCGACCAAGGCGTGCCAGCGCTCGTCGCCGAGCTCCGATGCCCGCTCCGTCGACGAGACGATGTCGGTGAACACGATCGTCGCCAGGGGGCGATCCGGATGAGCGCGGTGCCGTGCCCCGGTCAGGAACTCCTCGAACTCGTCGACGATCGGCTCCCAGTCTCCGACCCACGGCAGGTGATCCTGTCCTTGCGAGCTCTACGTACTTCGCACCCGGAATCTCTCGTGCGAGATACCTGCTGATGAAGACCGGGACGAAGCTGTTCTCCCGGTGAATGATCAAGGTCGGAACCGAGATGGCCGGCAGCTGCTGCACGGACGTCGACATTCTTCGTCGCCCTGAAGCGCCGCCATCGCCATCCCCGGGCTGGCGCAGATCCGCTCGGCGCTGCCCCACAGACCTGGCTGGCACCTGGGCCGGTGCTGGCGCTCGGCGCCCACAGCTCACCTGCGATGCCCCCGTCGCCCCACCGCGGAAACCGCTCCATCCATCACCTCCCAGACGGCATCGATCGTCGCTCGCTCTTCGGAGCAGGTAGTCAGGTGCCCAGTCCCACTTGGCCCCGGTCTCGAGCAGTACCAAGGCATCGCACCGCTCCGGATAGGTCGCCGCGAACAGCATCGACGGCATTCCACCCTCGGAGAATCCCCAGATCACCGCGTGCTCGAGGCCGACGGTGTCCATGACCACCCGGATGTCCTCCATGCGTTGCTCGGCCGACGGAGGGCCCGACACGGGATCGGAGAGTCCCGTTCCCGGTTTGTCGAACATGACGAGCCGGCAGAACGACGTGATGCGCCGGAACATCGCGCTCGCCTGCGGGATCGCTCCACATCAGCGCCATGTGCGAGACGATCCCGCTGGACAGCACCAGGTCGATCGGACCGTCGCCCACCACCTGGTAGGCGATGCTGATGTCGCCTTTTTTCGCGTAGCGGGTCTCGGGCGCCACCATGCGGCCACGGTAGTGCCAGCCGATGCGGACCGTACTGGTTTCCCGCCCTCGATGACTTTCCGATGACTTTGCAGATTCACCCGAACCATCGGTCGGTCCGGACGTATTCTGCTCCTGCTTTCTCGGGAGGAAACGCGTTGTCCAGATCGTTCCTGCGCATCAGCGTGGTCGTCGCCACGACCATCGCGCTGCTGGCCGCATGGCAGACCGCGCGGGGCGGCGAGACGCCCGTCGCCAACGGACCGTTTCCACACGGGATCGTCGTCGTCGGCGACTCCATCACCGCGGAGTACAACGACGACGAAGGCGACGAGCTCGAGGGCTGGTGGAGCATGGTCGGGCGCCATTTCGGTGCGCACGTCACGACTCATGCGCAGTCTGGCTCGGGCTACCTCCGCCAGGGCGAGGCTTGTCATGGCAACCGGTTCATCGACCGGCCCGAGGCTTTCCGCGACACGGCCCCGTCGCTGTTCATCGTGGAGGGCGGCCGCAACGACTGGGCGTCCTGCATCGAGGGACAGCACGTCGCGGCGCCCAGCGCGGAGATCGCCGACGCCGTCGACCACTACCTCGACGCTCTCCAGGCGAACCTGCCCCGGTCGACCCGCATCGTCGTGCTGGGTCCGCCGTGGGGACCGCTCGACCAGCTGGGACGCAAGCAGCTGACGTCGATCGTGTACACCGCGGCCAAGGAACACGGCGTGCAGTACGTGAGCACCATGGGGACGATGGACCGTCGCGAGCGGGTCGTCGACGGCATCCACCCGAACCGGGCTGGCAGCCGGGCGCTGGCCGACCGCGTCATCGCCGCGCTGGAGTAGTCAGCCCAAGGCGGCCGCGACGTGAGGAGCGATGGCGGCAAGGGCATGGCCGCGATGGCTGATGCGATCCTTCTCGGCCGGCCGGAGCAGGGCGGTGGAGACGTCGTAGCCGTTGGCGGCGAACAGGGGGTCGTAGCCGAATCCGCCGTCGCCCTGCTCGGCACGCAGGATGCGGCCGGTCATCTCGCCGGTCTCGACGACCTCGAGGCCGTCGGGCATGCAAAAGGCCACCGCGCATCGGAACGTCGCGCCGCGCCGAATGTCGGGAACGTCCCCCAGCTGGCTCAGCAACAATGCGTTGTTGGCTGCATCGCCGCCCTCGTCCTTGGCGACCCCGCTCCACCGGGCCGACAAGACGCCGGGCATGCCGTTGAGGGCGTCGACGCACAACCCGGAGTCGTCGGCGAGGGAGGGCAGTCCGGTGGCTGCCAGGCAGGCGCGGGCCTTGATCAACGCGTTGCCCTCGAACGTCGGCTCCGTCTCGGCAGGTTCGTCGTAGGGGGTGACGTCGTCGAGCCCGAGAACTGCGTTGCCTGGCAGGAAGTGGTCGAGGATGCGTCGGAGCTCCGCCAGCTTCTTGGCGTTGCGCGACGCGAGCACCACCCGACGCGAGGTCACGCGCCCAGGGCCTCGTTCTGCAAGCTGGTGAGATCGGCGCAGCCCTTGGCGGCCAGGGTGAGGAGGGCATCGAGCTCGGCCCGGTCGAAAGGCTTGCCCTCTGCAGTGCCCTGGACCTCGACGAACGATCCGGAACCGGTCATGACGACGTTCATGTCGGTCTCGGCGCTCACGTCCTCCACGTAGGGGAGATCGAGCAGAGGCGTTCCGTCGACGATGCCGACACTGATCGCCGCAACGGACTCGACCAGCGGCTCGCCGACCAGGGCGCCGGCATCGCGCAGATGTGCGATCGCGTCGGACAGGGCGATGTACGCGCCGGTGATGGCCGCGGTGCGGGTGCCGCCGTCGGCCTGCAGGACGTCGCAGTCGATGGTGATGGTGTTCTCGCCGAGCGCGCTGTAGTCGATGGCCGCGCGCAGCGACCGTCCGATCAGTCGCGAGATCTCGTGGGTGCGGCCACCGATGCGGCCCTTGACGGACTCCCGCTGAGAGCGGTCGTGTGTGGCTTGCGGGAGCATCGCGTACTCGGCCGTGACCCAGCCCAAGCCCGAGCCCTTGCGCCAGCGCGGCACGCCCTCGGATGCTGCGGCGGCACACAGCACTCGGGTCTTGCCGAACTCGATGAGGCAGGAGCCCTGCGCGTGGTCGAGCCAGTTGCGGGTGATCGTGACCGGGCGGAGCTCGTCGGGTGCACGTCCGTCTTCGCGAGATGACATGGGGGCGAGCCTAGCGAGCGTCCCTGATGGTCATAGCTCGTAGGTGGCGTCGGACGTGACGAGGTCCAGGGGACCGTCCCACGTCGTCTTCGCGTCGGCCTCGACCTCGGCACGATCGGTCCAGGCCGGGATGTGCGTGAGGAGCAGGTGTCCGACCCCGGCGGCGGTGGCCGACGCACCGGCCTCGGCGCCGGTCAGGTGCAGATGGGGAGGGTTGACCTTCGACTCGACGAAGGACGCCTCGCACAGGTAGAGGTCGGCGCCGGCGGCGAGCGCGTCCAGCCGCTCGCTCGGCCCGGAGTCGCCTGAGTAGACGAGCACCTTGTCACCCATCTCGAGCCGCATCGCGTAGGCCTCGACCGGATGATCCATCCGGGCGACCGTGACGCGGAACGGACCGAGCTCCACCGTCTCGCCGTCCTGCCAGTCGTGGCAGTCGAAGTGGTCGAGGATGCCCGGGTCCGGCTCGGGCCCGTACGCCACTGCCAGGAACCTGGCAGCTCCCGCGGGGGCCAACAACGGGAGGCGATCAAGTGCGCCATCGGGGTGGTAGCGGCTCACGACGTAGTAGCCGGCGAGGTCGAAGCAGTGGTCGGCGTGAAGATGTGAGACGGCGACGGCGTCCAGCTCGCGGAGGTCGATGTGTCGCTGCAGCGCCCCGAGCGCTCCGTTGCCGAGATCGAGCACCAACCGGTAGGTGCGACCCTCGAACGGCGCCTCCACGAGGTAGCAGCTGGAGGGGGAGTCAGGTCCGGGGAACGACCCCGCACAGCCGATGATCGTCAACTTCATTCCAGTCATGCTGTCACCACCCAGGAGAACTGCTCAACGGTCTCCACTTCTGGCCCGAGGAAACGGCGTCCGAGAACGCCGAAGTCGACGGGTCGGCCCGTGGTGAGGAAGTGGTGTTGCGGCTCCGGAGTGTCGAGCCCTCGCTCGAGCCCCTCGCGCACCAGCAGCGCGTAGACGTCCTTGGCGGTCTCGTCGGCACTGGACACCAGCGTGACGTCGGGACCCATGACGTAGGAGATGGCGCCGGTGAGCAGCGGGTAGTGAGTGCACCCGAGGACGAGCGTGTCGACGTCGGCCTGGACGAGGGGCTCGAGGTACTCGTGGGCGACTGCCTCGATCTCGGGCCCGCTGGTGATGCCGTCCTCCACGAGCTCGACGAAGCGTGGGCATGGCTGGGTGTGCAGCTCGACGGCCGGGTTGGCGGCGAAGGCGTCGTCGTAGGCGCGGGACGTGGCCGTGGCCTGGGTGCAGATGACGCCGACGCGACCGTTGCGAGTGGCGCTGACGGCGCGGCGGGTGGCGGGGATGATGACTTCGACCACCGGGACGTCGTACCGCTCACGGGCATCGCGCAGCACGGCGGCGCTGGCGGAGTTGCAGGCGATGACGAGCGTCTTGACGCCTTGCTCGACGAGATGGTCGAGGCAGTCGAGGGCGTACTCGCGCACGGCGGCGATCGGCTGGGAGCCGTACGGCTGCCGCGCCGTGTCGCCGAGGTAGAGCACCGGTTCGTGCGGCAGCTGATCGATGACGGCGCGCGCGACCGTGAGTCCCCCGAAGCCGGAGTCGAAGATGCCGATGGGTGCGTCCGCCACAACCGTCAGAGTACGGAACCTGAACGGTCCATGGACAGCGGATGTGCTGCAAGCCCTACAAGGGCAGCTTGGGCTGCGGCGGCGCGTGTGCCGGGTCGACGCCGTCGAACAGGCTCGAGACCGACTCCCCCGCGTGGATGCGGGCGATGGCCTCGGCGAAGAGCCGCGAGACGGTGCGGACCTGGAGCTCGGGCCAGCCATCGGGTGCCGGCACGGTGTCGGTGGTGACGACCTCGGTGATCGACGGGTGGTCGCGCAAGCGCTCCACGGCCTTGCCGGTGAACAGGCCGTGTGTGCAGGCCACCGATGCTTCCAGGCAGCCCTGCTCCTCAAGCTTGTCCATCAGCTCGACGATGGAACCGCCAGTGGCGATCTCGTCGTCGAGCACGATCGCCGTCTTTCCTGACACGTCACCGACGATGGCGTCGATGACGACCTTGTCGTCGGCCTGGCGCTGCTTGCTGCCGGCCGCGACGGGGACGCCGAGGAGCCGGGCGAACAGCGACGCGGTCTTGGCGTTGCCGAGGTCGGGCGAGACGACGACGACGTTGGTGAGGTCACGACCGAGGTAGTGGTCGGCGATCTCGCCGATGGCGGTGAGGTGGTCGACCGGCATGCTGAAGAAGCCGTGGACCTGCGGCGCGTGCAGCGTCATCGTGACGACGCGGTCGGCGCCGGAAGTGGCGAGCATGTCGGCCACCAGACGGCCACCGATGGAGATGCGCGAGGCGTCCTTCTTGTCCGACCGCGCGTATGCGTAGTGCGGGATGACGGCCGTGACGGACTCAGCGGACGCGCCACGAGCGGCGTCGATCATCAGGAGCAGCTCCATCAGGTGGTCCTGCGTCGGCGGGACCAGCGGCTGAATGATGTAGACGTCCTTCTTGCGGCAGTTCGCGAGCAGCTGGATCTGCAGGCAGTCGTTGCTGAACCGGACGGTGTCGGACGCTGAGAGTGGCTGGCCGAGCTCGGAGCAGATCTTCTCGGCGAGGGGACGGTGCGCGCTGCCGGAGAACACGACGATCTCGCTCACGGAACCGAGGCTATCCGACGCGAGTGCCTCGCGGCAGCCAGTTGATCGAGCAAAGACCGATCAGGCCCAGAGCTCGCTCTCGAGACGGTCCTCGGCGTCGTCGATGGAGCCCTCGTAGGCGCCGGTCGACAGGTACTTCCAGCCACCGTCGGCGACGATGAAGCAGATGTCGGCGCTCTCGCCGGCCTTGATCGCCTTGTCGGCCTGGGCGAGCGCGGCGTGCAGGATCGCGCCGGTGGAGAGCCCGGCGAAGATGCCCTCGGCCTCGATCAGCTCGCGCGTTCGCCGCACGGCGTCACGAGCCGGCACAGAGAATCGTGAGCCGATCAGCGACTCGTCGTAGAGCTCGGGGATGAACCCGGCGTCGAGGTTGCGCAAGCCGTAGACACGCTCGCCGTAGCGCGGCTCGGCGGCGATGATGCGCACGTCCGGCTTGTGCTCGCGGAAGTAGCTTGCTGACGCCCATGAGCGTGCCCGTGGTGCCGAGACCGGCGACGAAGTGCGTGATGGTGGGGAGGTCGGCATGGATCTCCTTGGCCGTGCCGGCATAGTGCGCATCGGTGTTGGCCGGGTTGCCGTACTGGTAGAGGAACACCCAGTCGGGATGCTCCTGCGCCAGCTCCTTGGCCACCCGGACGGCCTCGTTGGAGCCGCCGGCACCCTCCGACTGGACGATCTCGGCACCCCACATCCGGAGCATCTGACGACGCTCCTCCGACGTGTTCTCCGGCATCACGCACACCAGCCGGTAGCCGCGCTGCGCGGCGACCATCGCCAGCGAGATGCCGGTGTTGCCACTGGTGGGTTCGAGGATCGTGCTCCCGGGCGTCAGCAGTCCCTCCTCCTCGGCCCTCGCGATCATGCTGAGCGCCACGCGGTCCTTGAGGGAGCCGGTCGGGTTGCGGTCCTCGAGCTTCGCCCACAGCCGCACGTCCGCCGACGGGGACAGCTTCGGGAGACCGACCATCGGCGTGTAGCCGACGGAGTCGACGAGTGAATTGAAACGCACGTCAGCCTCCGGCGACAGCGGGCAGAATCACGACAGTGTCGCCGTCTGCGACTGCCGTGTCGAGTCCGCCGGTGAAGCGGATGTCCTCGTCGTTGACGTAGACGTTCACGAAGCGACGCACGCCACCGTCTTCGACGAGCCGTTCCTTGATGCCGGCGTGGTTACGCCTCGAGATCCTCGATGAGCTCGGCCACGGTGCTGCCCTGGCCGTCGACGGCACGCTCGCCGTCGGTGAACGGGCGCAGGATCGTGGGAATGCGGACCTCGATGGCCATCAGTCGGCTGCCTTCCGTGTCAGGGATTCGTCGTCGCCATAACGCTCGACCACGGTCACATCTTCCTCGTCGACCTCGCCGTCGACGATACGGAACGAGCGGAAGTCGACGGGCCCCGCCTCGTGCGCGCCGTCTCGCGTGGAGACCAGCACGTAATGGGCACCGGGCTCCTGCGCGAGCGTGATGTCGGTGCGCGACGGGTAGGCCTCCGTGGCCGTGTGCGAGTGGTAGATGACGACCGGCTCCTCATCGTTGTCGTCCATCTCGCGGTAGAGCTTGAGCAGGTCGACGGAGTCGAACTCGTAGAACGTCGGCGACATCGCCGCGTTGAGCATCGGCACGTGCCGGGCCGGACGGTCGGAGCCGGCCGGACCAGCGACGACACCGCACGCCTCGTCGGGGTGGTCGCGACGGGCGTGCTCGACGATGGCGTCGCGCGTGGCACGGTCGATGGTGAGCACCCGACGACCCTATCGAGGCAGCCCAGAGGAGCTCAGGCCAGTGCGGTGACCAGTGTCTCCTGCACGTAGCCGAGCCAGTCGTAGAGCTCGGTCATCGCCATGACCGCCTCGTCATCGGACTGGTGCAGCAGCATCGTGTCCTCGTCGGACTCGATGCCCAGCCGCACCGCGAGCGACAGCCGGACGTCGGTGAGGGTGCGCAGCCAGGCTTGGACCGCCGCAGCATCGAGCTCGACCTCGAGCGGCTCCTGGTTCTCGACGTCCTCGTCGTCGACCTTCGTCTCGTCGAGGCCGGCCTCACGGAGCGACTCGAGCACGGCCTCGGCGTTCGCGACCTTGGCGGAGGTCAGCGACCGTTCGGTGAATCGGCGGAACTCGGCGGACTCGTCGGAGTCGTCGCGGTAGGCGTCCGGCAGCAGCCGCTGGAGCACCGGGTCGTCCGGCGGCAGCGACGGGCCTCCGCTGAGCCCCAGCTCGCCGGCGAGCGGATCGGGATCGGACGCCAGCTCGCCGTTGCGGTCGCGCAGCAGCTCGACCACCTGGCTGGTGAGGCTGGCGATGACGTGTGCCTCGCCGGGCTCGAACGTGGCGAGGAGGCCGCCGCGGCGGCGGCGCTTGAACGGTTTCACTGGTCGGCCCGTTGCAGCGTGGCCCAGAGCCCGTACTCGTGCATGGCCTGCACGTGACGCTCCATCTGCTCACGGCTGCCGCTGGACACGACCGCCTTGCCCTCGTGGTGAACGGCAAGCATCAGCTCGGTGGCCTTCTCCTCGGTGTAGCCGAAGTAGTTGCGGAACACGTACGCGACGTAGGACATCAGGTTGACGGGGTCGTTCCACACGATCGTGACCCACGGGTTCTCGAGCTCGACGACGATGTCGGCGTCGGGCTCGTCGATCTCCACCGGGGTCGGCGTCGGCGTGCTCACCCCTCCATTGTGGACCAGCAGGGCCGACGACCAAATCCTTGACAGTCCTAGGCTTGGAGTGTGCCCGCCACGACAGCGCTGCTCACGGACCATTACGAGCTGACGATGCTGCAGGCGTCCCTTTCCGACGGCACTGCCGAGCGTCGCTCCGTCTTCGAGCTGTTCGCCCGGCGGCTTCCGCCCGGACGTCGGTACGGCGTGGTGGCCGGGACCGGACGCGCGCTCGACGCGCTCGATCACTTCCGCTTCGGGGCGGCCGAGGTTGCGTGGCTCCGCGACCGGGAGACCGTCGACGACGCGACCTGCGACTGGCTCGCGGAGTACCGCTTCGCCGGCGACATCTGGGGCTACCCGGAGGGCGAGATGTACTTCCCGTCGTCTCCGGTGATGGTCGTCGAGGGCACGTTCGCCGAGACGGTGCTGCTCGAGACCTTGCTGCTCTCGGTGCTCAACCACGACTCGGCCGTCGCCTCGGCCGCGGCGCGCATGATCGGCGCGGCTGCCGGCCGTCCGTGCATCGAGATGGGGTCACGCCGCACCCAGGAGTGGTCGGCGGTTGCGGCGGCGCGGGCGGCCTACATCGCCGGGTTCGCCACCACGTCGAACCTCGAGGCAGGCCGCACCTACGGCATCCCCACGGCCGGCACGAGCGCCCACTCGTTCACCCTCGTCCACGACACCGAGCGCGACGCGTTCACGTCCCAGGTGGAGTCGCTCGGAGCCGGCACCACGCTGCTCGTCGACACCTACGACATCGCCGAAGCGGTCAGGCTTGGAGTGGAGGTCGCCGGTCCCGGTCTCGGTGCAGTGCGCATCGACTCCGGCGATCTCGTCTCCCTGGCGCATCAGGTCCGCGCCCAGCTCGACCAGCTCGGCGCCACCGACACGCGCATCCTCGTCACCAGCGACCTCGACGAACATGCCATCGCCACGCTCGCGGCGGCACCGGTCGACGGCTATGGCGTCGGCACCGCCCTCGTCACCGGGTCGGGCGCTCCCACCAGCGGTTTTGTGTACAAGCTGGTGGCCCGTGAGGACGCCGACGGCCTGCTCGCCCCTGTTGCGAAGAAGAGCACCGAGAAGCTCTCCGTCGGCGGCCGCAAGTACGCGCTACGCAGGCGATCGGCGTCCGGCCGGGCCGAGGCGGAGGTCATCGGGATCGGCGAACCGCCCACCGACGACGGCGACGACCGCAGCCTGCTCGTGCCGTTGGTCGAGTCCGGCCGACGCGTGCATCACGACTCCCTCGACGACGCCCGCGCCCGCCACCGCGCCGCTCTCGACGAGCTGCCCGACGCCGCCCGCAAGCTGTCCCGAGGCGAACCGATCATCGAGACCGTCTTCGAGTGACCGTCAGCGGACGTTCAGCACCGGTGCGAGGAAGCGACTGATCAGCCGCCGCTCCTCCCCCTCGTCCGCCCCGGGTACGGCAAGGAACGACACGATGCAACGCAGGACCCAACGAGCCAGATCGATGTCGGGCAGGTCGTCGCGCTCGCCCACGAATCGGGCGGTGAAGGTCTCGATCAGAGGTGACTCGCGCAGCAGCTCGCTGATCTGTGCGGCATCGCCCGGACCGACCCACGCCAGCAACGTCGGCTTCGTGCGAACCTCCTGGATCGCGGCGACGACGGCCTCGACCGCGCGCTCGTGAGGGTCGTCGATCGTCTCGAGCCGGTTGGCCACGGTCTCGACGATCATGCGCGCCTCACGGTGCGCGAAGGCGAACTCGAGCGCGCGCTTGTTGTCGAAGTATCGGTAGAGGGTTGCTCGTGAGCAGCCGGCCGCCTTCGCGACCGCGTCCATCCCGACGCCGTGGGGACCGCTCTCGGCGAACAGGTGCTCGGCGGCGTCGAGGATGCGCTCGACGGCGACCTCAGAAACCTCGTCGGTGATCCATGGCATCAGAGAACCTCCAGGGGTACGGCGGTGGGACGGCGGACATAGTTGCCCTCCGCCCAGGTGACCGCGTCGAGGTCGACGCGGTAGTCGGGGATGCGGTGCAGGAGCTCGTCGAGGGCGACGCGGCCCATCATCCGAGCCGCCGCGGCGCCCAGGCAGTGGTGCGCGCCGTGGGCGAAGGTGAGGATCATCCGCGGGTCGCGCGTGACGTCGAGCTCGTCGGCGTCTGGCCCGTAGACGTCGCGGTCCCGGTTCGCCGCGCCATAGCAGAGCAGCACCTTGTGGCCGACGGGGATCGACGTGTCGTCGATGGTGACGTCGCGGGTCGTCGTCCGCGCCAAGCCCTGGACGGGGCTGGTCAGCCGGAGCAGCTCCTCGACGCTCGCCTCGATGTCGGCGCTTGCCAGCGCACGCTGGTCGGGCCGCTCGCTGAGCAGCTGCACCGCGCCACCGAGGAGACCGGTGCTCGTGTCGTTGCCGCCGGTGACCATGGTGAACGTGAAGGCCAGCACCCGCAGCAGCCCTGCGTCGTCACCGGCCTCGCCGGCGGCGACGAGGTGCGAGACGGTGTCGTCGCCCGGCTCCCGTCGACGCCGCTCGATGAGGTCGGTGAAATAGGTCATCAGCTCGCCGACCGCATCGGCCACCTCGTCGTACGTCGCGGTGGCGTTCGCCGCGACGATCGCGTCGGTCCACGCGTCGAAACGAGCGCGGTCCTCCTCCGGTACTCCGAGGTAGTGGGCGACGACCATGCTCGGCAGAGGCTTGAACAGGTCCGCCACGATGTCGCCGCCACCAGCCGCACGCAGCTGATCGAGCCGTTCCACCACGAACGCTCGCACCGTCGGCTCGACGGACTCGACCTGCCGCGGCGTGAACCCCCGCGAGACGAGCCGCCGGAACTCGGTGTGAGTGGGAGGGTCGGTCATCACCATCGGCGGGTTGTCGGCAAGGCCGATCCGCTCCAGCTCGCCGCTCTGGGTGGTCAGCCCCTGCGCCGACGAGAACGTCAGGTGGTCTCGCACGGCATCGAGGACGTCGCGGTGCCGGGTGAGCACCCAGTAGTCATCGTGCTCCACATGGTGCACCGGTTCGTGCTGGCGCAGTGCGGCGTACATCTCGAACGGGTCGCGCCAGGTCTCACCCGAGCGCGGCACGTAGCGCGCGTGAGACACACCGACCGACATGTCTCAACAATGAGACAGAGGCGCCGTGCTGTCAAATACACTCACGAGACTGATTCGACCTTGGCGGACTCGTCGAACCTCACGGTCACCGTCTTCGCCGCACCGGCCGCGGTCTTGGTGCAGTAGACGAACTCGTCGCCGAGCCGCGAGTGCGGCTGGCCCGCTGCGCGAAGCACTTCCTCGGCGGTCGACCCGGGCGCGAGGCCGAGAACCACGGAGTCGAGCTTGGCCGCGTCCGGGTCGCGGCAGGCGTCGTTCGTGACGCCCTCGGCGCGCTCCCACGTCTGCAGGTAGGCCTCGACGCCCCGCGCCATGTCCTCGGCGATGTTGTCGCCGCCGAGCTTGCGCAGGTCCTCGATCCAGTCGGGGTACAGGCCGTAGTGCGCAACGCCGTCGACGTTGAGGTCGTACGTGCGCTCGCCGCTGACCTGCTTGTCGATCGTGACCCCACCGAGACCCTCGAACGGATACGTCACCTTGTTCGGCGCATTCGCGCCACGGGCGCTGCCCTGCGCGCCGAGGCCGTTGATGTCTGCGCCGTAGCCGAACCCGAAGTAGTACCGCGGATCGGCCCACGTCAGGTGCTTCTCCCACTTCTCGACGAAGCCGGTGCTGTCGCCCGCATACGGCGTGATCACACCGCCCGCCTTGTAGATGCGCGGGTAGACATCAGGCGTCGACCAGGAGTGGCTGGACAGGACGCCCGGGTAGTCGAGCTGCTCGATGCGGTCCATGGACGACTTGCGGGCCTTGACGCTCATGTGGTCCGGATCGAAGAGCATCTTCTTGGCCGCCAGGCGTGTGATCGTGTGGTCGCCGAGCGACGTCAGGCCACGTCGGTTGCAGGTCGGCGGGGCCGGATAGATCGGCAGGGCTCCACCGAGGTGCAGCTTGGCGATCGCGCCGAACAGCTCGTCCTGGGCCGGCGTGCCGGCGGGCACCGAGGTCAGCTGGGTGCGGTCCTCCACGCCGGGCTCCTGGGGAGCGGGGCACTTCTGCATGTCCCAGAACGATGCGGTCTCCAGGAAGTTCGCCAGGTTGACGAAAGGCGCGATCGTGCCGGAGTCGCCCGCGACGCCGGCGAGGGCGTTGTCGAACTTGTTCACCAGCTCCATCTGGCGCACACCCATGGCGTGGACCTCGTTGATCTGGCGGTTGATGGTGGTGGTGTTGCAGGCGGGCTTGTCGAGCTTCATCGTGCACCCGAAGACCACACTGGTCTCGATGCCCATGACCACGGCCATCTTCCCGGCGTTGATGACCTCTCGGGCCTCGAAGGGGTCCGTGACGATGCGGTACCAGCCACGGCCGGGTCCGCCGTACTGCGCGTCGATGTAGCGCTCCAGCTTGCGGGTGTCCTCGGCCTGCAGGCGCACCGACTGCATGTCGTTGCAGGAGTTGTGCTTGACCGGGTACAGCTCGCAGAGCTTGTTGTTCTCGACCAGGAGGTTGACGAGGATCCGCTGCCCACCGCGCCAGGAGCGTTCGAGCCACTTCCAGTAGGTGCCCTCATGGGTCAGCGAGTCGGGCGCCGGCCAGTCCTTGAACGTCGGCCAGCCGACCGGGTCGTGCGTGCCCACCGGAGAGCCGGTGCGGGTGAAGTTCTCCAGCACGGCGCCGGCGCCGTTGGCGAGCTTGTGGTCGGCGCAGTCCTGCAGGGCGAAGGCGACACCGTACGGGTGCCACGGACGTCCGCAGTGCACGTCTCCGCCGAGGAACTCGAAGGCCATGTGGTGGGTGTGCCCGTCGACGTAGCCGCGCACTTCCTGGTGCGATGTCGAGCCGCCGAAGGGCTCACCCGAGACGTTCACGTCGACCTCGGGCCATTCCGGGCAGCCGGTGGTCAGCTTCAGCGTGAACGGAGTGCCCGCCGCGGCCGTGGCGAGCTTGTTGGTGGCGCCGACCTTGAGACTCTGCTTCGTGAGGAGCGTGAACACGAACGACGATCCCGACTGCTTCACTGTCCAGTCGGCGGTCTTCGCCGGGCTCGGCGATCCGACGACGGTCGGCGGGACGTTGGACCTGACGAAACGCTTGCCCGAGTCCCACAGCAGGTAGCTGCCGAGGTCGGTGGCCTGGAAGTGGAACGGCTCGGCGGATGCGGCATCGGTGGCGGATGCCACGTACCCGCTGCCGGACCGGGCCAGCCACTTGTTGTTCGTGGTCGACTGCAGCGCGTAGCAGCCGCCGGCCATCGCGTGGATGTCCTCGGGCGTGTCAGCGTGCGGGCGCAGCTCGGCGCTCTGGGTCGGCACGAGGTCGGGGTCGGGCTCGGCACGCTGCGCACTCACCGCATCGGCGTGCGCCAGCGCCTGCATCGCGGTGGTCGGGTCCTGCGTGTCCACGGCGAGGGGGTCGCGAGAGATCGCGTTCTTGAGGTCCTGGGTGGTCTGCCCGTGGAACTGCTGCGTCCACGAGACGTACGCCGGGAACGTCGCCATCGTCACCGCGAGCGTGGTGATCGCCACGGTGAGGGGCCAGAAGTGTCGGTGCCGCAGCACGCCGCGCATGGAACTCCTAGGGTTACTCGTCGGTCACAACGATGAAAGGGCGCCGGAGGTCACGGACGGCGGCCGCTCAGATCCAGCGCCGGACCCGTTTCTTGTACTCGACGTACTCCTGGCCGAACTTCCGCTCGAGGTAGGGCTCCTCGCGCGCGATGATCAGCCGATCGATGGCGACCAGCACGAACGGCAGGAAGAGCAGCGCCCACATGAGCCCGAGCAGGAACGCCAAGCCGACGTAGAGCGCAGCCATGCCGAGATAGATCGGGTTTCGGCTCATGCGGTACGGGCCGTCGACCACGAGCGCGGTGGTCGGCTTGAACGGGATCACCGGCGTTCCGGCTCGTTTGAAGCGCAGCGACGCCATGCCGTCGAGCGCGAGCCAGGCGAGCACGCCCACCGCGCCGATCGTCGCCGAGATGGGCCACGCGGGCCCGGACGTCGACCGGACCAGCTCGGCGACACCACCGGCGGCGAGCCCCGCCACGAAGATGAGCGGCGGCGGCACGGGGACGCCGGCGACATCGCTAGCCATCGCTCGGGGCGTCTCCCTCTCCGTCGGCGTCGCCGCCCAGGCCGTCCCAGATCTCTTTGCACTCCGGGCAGACGGGGAATCGTTCCGGATCGCGGCTGGGCACCCACACCTTGCCGCACAAGGCCACGACCGGCGTGCCCATGACCATCGCCTCGGTCAGGGTGTCGGAGGGCACGTAGTGCGAGAAGCGTTCATGGTCGCCGTCCTCGGTGCGCAGCTCGGTGCGCTCATCGTGAACGGTCTGGGTGCCGCGTCCGAAGAGTCCCATCCGGTCATGGTAGCGATTCGTGGGCCAACAACTAGTTGATGCCGGGGTCGGGCGGGAAGGTGGCCCAGAAGCGCACGTCGTCTGGCTGGCGGCGCAGCACTTCGCGCCACAGTGTCTCCGGCGTCGGGGAGCTGAGATCTGTGTCGAGCGCGTCGACGACGACCCACGATCCTTCGAGCAGCTCGTCCTCGAGCTGACCCGCGCCCCAGCCCGCATAGCCGGCGAAGACGCGCAGCCCGGCGAACTGGCCGTCGCCGGGGAGCGGTCCCTCGAGGTCGACCAGACCGACCCGGCCGGCCATCTGTCGCCAGCCCAAGGGTGGGAGCCCGTCCGCGAGCACCCCGACGGCGAGCGCGGAGTCCATGGCCACCGGTCCGCCGTCGAACAGGCACACGGGCGCATTGACGTACGCACCCCAGGAGGGCAGGACGTCGTCGACGTCGGAGTCGAGCGGACGGTTCACGATGACGCCCAACGCACCATCCGCGTCGTGGTCGAGAATGAAGACCACACTGCGCAAGAACGGGCCCGCATCGATGGCTGGGGTGGCCACCAGCAGACGGCCTCGCAGCGTGTCCATATCTCTATGATGCCCACATGTCCGACCAGTCGCCGGGACCTGAGGAATTCACCGTCGGCGCGCTCGCGGCGAGAGCGGGGATGACGGTCCGCAACGTCCGGGCGTACGCGAGCCGTGGCCTCATCGAGGCTCCTCGATTGGAGGGGCGAACGGGCTACTACACGCACGACCATCTGCAGCGACTCCAGCTCATCCGGGAGCTCATCGACCGCGGCTACACCCTGAGTGCGGTCGAGCGCGCCATCGGTCGAGGCTCCAGCGTCTCTGCTGGTCACACCCTCGATCTGCTGCGGCTGCTCGGTGAGCCCCACCAGCAGGCCGAGCCCGAGGTCATGTCACGCGACGCGCTGGCCGCCCTGGCCGGCGTTCCGCGAGACGACGCCCTCATCGTCGCCCTGGGCGAGTTCGACCTCGTGGAGTGGATCGACGACGAGAGCGTGCGACTCCTCCAGCCCACAGTGGTGCGGGCCGGCGCGGCGGCGGTCGCTCTGGGACTCGATCCCCAGACGGTCATCAGCCTGTTCCCCTTGCTCTCCGACAACCTGCGCGCAATCGCGGACGCGTTCGTGTCCCGCGTGGCCGCGGAGATCTTCCAGCCGTTCCTCGACGCCGGGATGCCGGAGGACGACTGGCCCCGCATCCTCGAGTCCATCGAGAGTCTGTTGCCGGTGGCGAGTCAGGTGACCTTGGGCATCTTCCGCAGCCAGCTCAGCGAGGCGATCGACAGCGAGATCGGTCAGCAGCTGAGCGACCTGGGCGCGTTCGTCCGCTCTGACAGTCGCCGGGCATAGACAACCCCGCCCCGGACGCCTCAGGGGGAAAGAGGACTCCGGGGCGGGGTGGATCGGGGTGAGGGTTAGGCCGCGAGCGCGTGCCGCAGCCGGGCCATCAGGCCGCTACTGGCTGCGCCCTCGCCCGACGGGCCGTAGACCACGGCGTCGCGAGCCTTCTCGACGACGAAGTGGCCCCGTGCCTCGAGCTCGGGGTGCTCGTCGGGTACGCCGGCGGCGATTGCCATGAAGCGGCTCTCGTGTGCGAAAGCCTTGGCCATCTCCGGCCGACGGAGGTTGGTGTCCAGCAGGGAGCGAGCGCCGGGCATGGCGACGGCCGCCGCCTTCCAGGCGTCGATGGCGGTCTGCTCAGGGTCGTCGGCGCCTTCGGTGAGATGCAGCTCCATCTGGCCACTCAGCCGCTGGAACCAGCGCATCTGCACGTCGAGCAGCAGGTCGGCCGTATCCTCGAAGACATGCTGAGCTTCCGGCACGGTCTCAAAGGCCTCATCCACGGTGATGTCGCGGCGCCGATCGGCGGCCGCGAGGACCTCCCGAAGGACGGGTGTACGACGGTTGTAGGCATCCCAGGTCATGGTGGTGCTCCTTTCGGTACCGTCGAAACCGAGTTTCCATACTCTCGGTCCGTACTTTCAGTATGTCCAGCCTGACCTGCACGGACAACGTCCACGGCTGTGACGCTCGACACCAGCCCATCTGCCGCCCACAGCCCGGCACCCCCGCCGGGCACGTACGATGACCGCCTATGGCCGGCACAGCGAAGGTGAGTCCGGGGAAGGTCCTCCGTGCGGCGCGCAAGACGACCCGGCGGCAGGACTTCTCGTCCAGCACCAAGCGCGCGCTGCTGGAGAACGCCACAGAGCTGTTCGCCGACCACGGCTACGCCGGCACGTCGCTCGATGAGGTCGTTGCCGCTGCCCGCGTCACCAAGGGCGCGCTCTACCACCACTTCCCGAGCAAGCTGGCGCTCTTCGAGAGCGTCTACGACCGCCTCCAGAGTCAGACGACCCGCGAGATCGAGAAGGCGATCAGCCGCAGCAAGGACCCCTGGGAGCGTGCGCAGATCGGCCTCAAGGCCTTCCTCGACGTGTGCCGCGAGCCGCACTTCCGGCGCATCTGCCTGCAGGAAGGACCGGTCGCCCTCGGCCACGAACGGTGGACGGAAGCCGAACGGGCCGCGTCCCTCGGCATCGTGCAACGCACCGTCAACGACCTGCTCAAGGACCTCGGCGGCGGCGACGAGCTCAGCGAGTCCTTCGCGATCGTGTTCTACGGGGCCATCCGCTCGGCGTCGGAGTACGTCGCCGATGCCGCTGATCCCGACGCCGCGTCGCAGGAGGTCCAGGCCACCATCGGCGCCATCCTGGCCGGCATGCGGCTACTGCCGTCGTCCGGCCTCCAGATCGAGAACGCGGCCGGTCAGTAGTTGACGCTGCCCTTGCCCTTCGGCACCATCTCGAGCCAGACCTTGCCGGGATCGATCGTGAGTGGCTTGCCGTCCTTCGTCTCGAAGCTGATCTTGCCTCCGAGCGACGGCTTGTCCCACCTGGCCTCGGTGGCCGTGCCGTCGTGCAGCACGACCGCCCGGCCAGATCCCTCGACGACCGTCTCGGGCACCGGGTTGCCGCTGGGGTCGCGGTAGCCGGCGTCTCCGACGTTGCAGAACATCACGATGAGGTTGTCGGCGGCGAACTCCTGACCCGGCGCCGCGTGGCCGTTCTTGCGCGTCCAGTGGCCGCCCGCGAACTTCCACTTCGTCGCGGTGCCGTTGGAGAACCGCACGGTCGCCTTCTTGGTCTGCTTCGGCTCAGGTGGTGCGGACGCGGAGTCCGACGGGTCTGGTTCGGGTGTCGACTCATCCGAACCTTCGGGCGGCGTCCAGCTGAGGTAGGGGCCGGGGATCGAGTTCTTCTTCGCCGCCCCGCCCAGGCGCTTCAGGTCGACCACGACATTGTACGGAGCCGCCTTGGCGTCGCGGCTGAATCCGGGGCTGCTCTCGGTGAACACGCGGAGGCCGGCTCTCGTGATCTGCCGGGCTGCCTTCGGCGCACCGCCGGATGCGACGATCTTGCCGCCGACCGGCTTGGCGATGCCGATGTCGGTGGTGCGCAGCGACCGCACGTGGCCGACCTTGCTCGGCAGCTTGGAGTAGTAGAGCGCGGCGAGGCGGGTCAGACCGCCCTCAACCAGCTCCTCGACGACCAGGTCGGCCCGGTCGACGCCGTACTGCGGGGCTCCGTTGGCGGTGTTCTCGACCTTGACGACCATCACCGGGTTGTCCGGCTGCCCGTCCGGCATCGGCAGTCCGGTGAGGGGCGAGACCTCGACGAGCTTCTCGCTGTCACCATTCTTGGCGGACGGATCGGAGGACCCACCGTCGTCCGTGCAGCCCCCGAGGAGGAGTGCCACGGCGACGGCAGACACCAGGAGTCGAAGCTTCATGTCGCCCAGCATGCCGCAGGCAAGCACACGATCCGGGCACCACCCCCCTCAGCCTGGAAGCGTGGCGGTTTGTACTTCTGCCCTGCCCTTTGCCGCCCGCCGCCCGGCACCCCCGCCTGTGTCCTATCGGCCTGCGACGATGAGCACATGTCAGTCCCCCACTCGCTGCGCTCGCGGGAGGTGCCCCCATCCCTGGATCGATTCGCTCCCGCGACTCGCGAGTGGTTTTCCCAGGCCTTCGCCGCGCCCACACCAGCACAGGTCGGCGCCTGGGAGGGCTTCGACCAGGGCGACCACGTCTTGGTGGTGGCGCCCACCGGCTCGGGCAAGACGCTGGCCGCCTTCCTCTCGAGCATCGACCGTCTGCTGCACGCAGCGCCCCCGGTGCCGGACGGACGCAAGCTGGGAACGCGCGTCCTGTACGTGTCGCCGCTCAAGGCGCTCGCGGTCGACGTCGAGCGCAACCTCCGCTCTCCGCTCGTCGGTATCACCCAGGCCGGTGCCCGACGCGGCGAGTCCTTCCACGAGGTCGCGGTCGGGGTTCGGTCGGGCGACACCCCGCAGCAGGAACGCCGCAGGCTGATCTCGCACCCTCCGGACATCCTCATCACGACGCCGGAGTCGCTGTTCCTGATGCTCACGTCGTCGGCCCGGGAGTCGCTGCTCGACGTCGACACCGTCATCGTCGACGAGATCCACGCCGTCGCCGGCACCAAACGTGGCACCCACCTCGCCCTCTCGCTCGAGCGTCTCGACGCGCTGCTCGAGCAGCCCGCTCGCCGGGTCGGGCTCAGCGCCACGGTGCGACCCCACGACGAGGTCGCCCGCTTCCTCGGCGGACGCGCCCCCGTACGCGTCGTGGCGCCCGAGAGCGAGTCCCTGCTCGTCCTCGACGTCACCGTGCCGGTCGACGACATGACCAATCTCGGCGACGACGGATCGATCTGGCCCCACGTCGAGCGCGACCTCCTCGATCGCCTGCTGCAGGTCCGCTCCACCATCGTGTTCTGCAACTCGCGCGGGCTCGCCGAGCGACTGACGGCCCGTCTCAACGAGGCGTGGGCCGAGCAGCAGGACTCCGCCGACGCGTCCGACCCGACCCGAACCCCGGCCCAGCTGATGGGCGGCAGCGCCACCGGCCAGGGAGCCGAGCCGGTTCTGGCGCGGGCCCACCACGGGTCCGTCAGCAAGGAACAGCGGGCAATCATCGAGGACGACCTCAAGTCCGGGCGCCTTCGCTGCGTAGTGGCCACGTCGAGCCTCGAGCTCGGAATCGACATGGGCGCCGTCGATCTTGTCGTGCAGATCGCGACTCCTCCCTCGGTGGCGAGCGGCCTGCAACGGGTCGGTCGTGCCGGGCACCAGGTGGGCGAGGTCTCGCGCGGCATCCTCTATCCCACGTCCCGGCACGATCTCGTCGGTGCTGCCGTCACGGCCGAGCGCATGCGCGAAGGACTCATCGAGCAGCTCGTCGTGCCGGCCAACCCGCTTGACGTGCTCGCGCAACAGACGGTCGCAGCAGCAGCGCTCGAGCCGCTCGACGTCGAGGAGTGGTTCGACGTCGTCCGGCGCAGCGCCCCATTCTCGGCCGTGCCGCGCTCGGCGTTCGACGCCACGCTCGACCTCCTGGCCGGGCGTTACCCGTCTGATGAGTTCGCCGAGCTGCGCCCCCGCCTGGTCTGGGACCGCGACGCCGGCACCCTCACCGGTCGACCCGGCGCGCAGTGGCTGGCCGTCACCAGCGGCGGCACGATCCCCGACCGCGGCATGTTCGCCGTCACGCTCGCCGAGGGGGTCGATGACTCCGGTGGGAGATCCGGTGGCCGGCGGGTCGGCGAGCTCGACGAGGAGATGGTCTACGAGTCGCGCATCAACGACGTCTTCGCGCTCGGCGCCACCAGCTGGCGCATCCAGGAGATCACCCACGACCGCGTCGTCGTCACTCCGGCGTTCGGCGAGCCGGCCCGGCTGCCGTTCTGGAAGGGCGACACCATCGGCCGGCCGTACGAGCTCGGTGCGGCGATCGGCGACTATGTCCGGCGCGTCGCCCTGGCGGGCGCCGCACCGGATGGACTTGCAGAACGGGCGGGGAAGAACCTGGCCACGTTCCTGCTCGAGCAGCGCGAGGCCACCGGCATCGTGCCCACCGACCGCACCCTCGTCGTCGAGCGCTTCCGCGACGAGCTCGGCGACTGGCGCGTGGTGCTGCTCTCGCCGTATGGACGCCGCGTGCACGCCCCCTGGGCCCTGGCGGTCGGCGCCCGCATCCTCGAGCGGTTCGGCATCGACGGCTCCGTGGTCGCATCCGACGACGGCATCGTCGCCCGGTTGCCCGACACCGGTGGAGAGCCTCCCGGGGCGGAGCTGTTCGTCTTCGAGGCCGACGAGCTCGACGAGATCGTCACCGCCGAGGTCGGTGGATCGGCGCTTTTCGCGTCACGATTCCGCGAGTGCGCCGCCCGGGCTCTGCTCCTGCCTCGCCGCAACCCCGGAGCCCGTGCTCCGCTGTGGCAGCAACGCCAGCGCTCCGCGCAGCTGCTGGAGGTCGCGCGCAAGTACCCCGAGTTCCCGATCCTCCTCGAGACCGCCCGCGAGTGCCTGCAGGACGTCTACGACCTGCCGTCGCTGGCTGAGCTCACTCACCGCATCGCGTCACGCGAGGTGCAGCTCGCCGAGGTCACCACCGAACGTGCGTCACCCTTCGCCCAGACGTTGCTCTTCGGCTACGTCGCCTCGTTCCTCTACGAGGGCGACACCCCGTTGGCTGAGCGGCGGGCGGCGGCGCTCACCCTCGACCCCACGCTGCTCGCCGAGCTGCTCGGCCGGGCCGAGCTGCGCGAGCTGCTCGACCCGGAGGTCATCGAGCGCACCGAGGCCGAGCTGCAACGGCTGGCCGACGACCGCCAGGTCAGCGGTGTCGAGGGTGTCGCCGACCTTCTCCGCCTGCTCGGGCCGCTCGCGACCGATCAGGTCCAGCGACGGATGTCCGAGGGTGACGCCGGTCCGTTGCTCGAGGAGCTTCGCGACAGCCGGCGAGCGATCGAGGTGCCGATCGGCGGCGAGGTCCGATGGGCCGCCGTCGAGGATGCCGGACGTCTCCGTGACGCCCTGGGTTCGGCGCTGCCGATGGGAGTGCCCGAGGCCCACCTGACCAGCGTCGACGACCCTCTCGCCGACCTGCTCTCCCGCTACGCACGCACCCACGGGCCGTTCACCACGGCCGAGGCCGCGGCCGGGTTCGGGCTTGGCACGGCGGTCGTCGCCGACGTCTTGCGGCGCCTCGCCCGCGACGGACGCCTCACCGAGGGCGAGTTCCGGCCACAGGCATCGGGCAGTGAGTGGGTCGAGCCGGGGGTGCTCCGACGCCTGCGCAGCCGGTCGCTGGCGGCCGCGCGCAAGCAGGTCGAGCCCGTCGACCCGGCCGCACTCGCTCGCTTCCTGCCGTCGTGGCAAGGCGTCGGGCCGGGCGGGGGTGCCGGGCCACGGGCGGCGAACAGCACCGTCATGCGTGGCACCGATGGCGTGCTCGCCGTCGTCGACCAGCTGGTCGGAGTGTCGCTGCCCGCCTCGGCCTGGGAGAGCATGGTTCTCCCTGCGAGGGTGGCCGACTACTCCCCCGCGATGCTCGACGAGCTGCTCGGTGCCGGCGAAGTGGTCTGGACGGGCGCCGGCACCCTGCCCGGCAGCGACGGCTGGGTTCAGCTGCACCCGGCTGATCTGGTGCTGCCCGTCCTGCGCGACGTTCCCGAGCCCGACCCTGTCGGCCAGGCCATCCTCGACGCGCTCGACGGCGGCGGGGCGTTCCTGTTCCGCCAGCTCTCCACAGCCGTCGGCGAGTCGGACGACTCGCTCCTCGCCGAGGCGCTCTGGCAGCAGGTGTGGGCTGGACGGATCGCCGGCGACACGTTCGCCCCGCTGCGCGCGATGCTTGGCAGTCGCGGCGCGCATCGCTCCTCGTCGCGCTCGCCCCGGGCACGGCTGCGCGCCGGACGCGGTCGTCTCTCGTCGCCGCGCATCGCCCAGCAGGGTCCACCCACGGTGTCCGGGCGCTGGTTCCGCCTCGACGATGCCGAGACCGATCCCACGAAGCTCCAGCTGGCCCGCACCGAGGCGCTCCTCGCGCGGTACGGCGTCGTGACGCGCGGCTCCGTCGTCGCCGAGCAGACGCCCGGCGGATTCGCCGCCACGTATCGCGTGCTGCGCGAGCTCGAGCAGACCGGCGCGTGCCTGCGGGGCTACTACATCGACACCCTCGGCGCCGCCCAGTTCGCGTCACCGGCCACTGTCGACCGGCTCCGCTCACACCAGCGCGACGACGACACGGAGCCGGCAGACGACGCAGCGCTCGTGCTCGCGGCCACCGATCCCGCCAACCCGTTCGGAGCGGCGCTCCCCTGGCCCGACGTCGTCGACCCCGACGAGTCGTCGCGCCACCGACCCGCCCGCAAGGCTGGCTCGCTCGCCGTCATCCACGACGGTCATGCCGTGCTCTACCTCGAGCGCGGCGGACGCAAGGCTCTCGTGCTCCACGACGACCCCCGCCGGCTCACGCCGGCCGCCACTGCACTTGCCGCTCTCGTCCGCACCGGTCGCATCCCCCGCCTCACGGTCGAGACGGCCGGCGGGAGGTCGGTCGGCTCCACTGCCCTCGGCGACGCGCTGCGTGAGGCCGGGTTCGTCCAGCACCCGAAGGGCCTGCGCCTCGATGCCCGAAGGTGACACCGTCTGGCGCACCGCGCGCCTCCTGCACGAGGGCCTCGCCGGCCGAGTCATCACCCGTTCCGACATCCGCGTGCCGCAGTGGGCGACGCTCGACTTGCGCGGCGTCACCGTCGACGACGCGGTCAGCCGGGGCAAGCACCTGTTCATCCGGGCCGGCGAGGTCTCCCTGCACACGCACCTCAAGATGGAGGGCGTCTGGCACGTCTACCCGCCGAACAGTCGCTGGAGACGCCCTGCCCACACCGCACGCGTCGTGCTGGAGAACGTCGACCATCAGGCCGTCGGGTTCTCCCTCGGTCTGGTCGAGGTGCTGGATCGGGCGGCCGAGGACGACGCGATGGCGTGGCTCGGCCCCGACCTGCTCGGCCCCGGCTGGTCACTCGACGAAGCTGTTCGACGCGTGACCGTCGATCCCGAGCGACCGGTGTTCCTCGCTCTGCACGACCAGCGCAATCTCGCCGGATTCGGCAACGAGTACGTCAACGAGATCTGCTTCCTGCACGGTTTGCTGCCCACCCGCCCGGTCGGAGAGGTCAGCGACATCGGCCACGTCATCGAGCGCGGACAACGCCTCATCACGATGAACTGCGAGCGCGTCGAACGCACGTTCACCGACAGCAAGCGCCAGAGCTACCAGCACTGGGTCTTCGCCCGAGACCGACTTCCGTGCCGTCGGTGCGGTTCAACCATTCGGCGTGGCGAGCTCGGCGACGATCCGATTCGGCTACGCAACACCTTCTGGTGCCCGCAGTGCCAGACCTGACGACAGAGCTCAAGTGAGCCCTGAGCGATAGGCCAGCACCACGGCCTGCAAGCGATCGCGAACCCCGAGCTTCATGAGAATGCGGGCGACGTGGGTTTTCACCGTGCCCTCCCCGATGTAAAGCTGGCCGCCGATCTCGACGTTCGAGCAGCCGTCTGCCATCAGGGCGAGCACCTCCCGCTCCCGGTCTGTGAGGGCGTCGAGTCCGTCAAGATCCAGGCGAGGTGAGCGGCCGGCGAGCTCTGCGGCGATCCGCCTCGCTACCGGCCGGGCCAGCACTGCGTCTCCCGCCGCGGCGGCTCGGATCGCCGAGACCAGCTGCCCCGCCGGCGCATCCTTGAGCAGGAACCCACTGGCCCCGGCAGCGAGTGCCTCGTGCACGTTGGCGTCGGCGTCGAACGTCGTCAAGATGACCACACTGGTCCGCGTGCCGGCCGCCTGAAGCTCGCGTGTGGCGGCGAGGCCGTCGAGCACGGGCATGCGGATGTCGAGGAGAAGCACGTCCGGCGAGTGATCGGCCACCAGCCGAACGGCCTCGGCCCCGTCGACCGCTTCGGCAAGAACCTCCAGATCGGGCTCGGCAGTCAGGATCATGCGCAGGCCGGTGCGAACCAGCTCTTCGTCGTCCGCGATGACCACGCCGATGCTCACGTCGCCCCTGTCGGCAGAGTGACCTGCACGCCGAATCCACCGTCGGCCAGCGGGCCGGCCTCGATGTGGCCGCCGTACAGGGCCGCACGTTCTCGCATGCCGATCAGACCGTGACCAGGTTGCGAGTCGGATCCTGGGGCACGAGTGGCCGACGTACCGCTGTCCACGACCCGGATGTCCACCGCATCGCGCCGATACGTCACGTCGACCGCGGCGCTGGCAGGGCGCCCGGCATGCTTCAGGGTGTTCGTGAGTGCCTCCTGCACGATCCGGTATGCAGACAGGTCGACGCCCGGCGACAGCGGTCGGGACTCACCCTCGACCGTGACCGACACTGGCAACCCGGCGTCGCGCGCCCTTTCCACGAGGTGGTCGAGCTGCTGCAGGCCGGGTCGTGGCTCGAGGTCGTCATCGTCCGCCTGGTCCACCAGCAGGTCCAGCAGCCGGCGCAGCTCTTCGAGGCCGGCCCGCCCGGTCGTGTCGATGGCATCCAGAGCCCGGCGCGCCGACACAAAATCGGTGTCGAGCACCCGACTGGCGGCCTGTGCCTGGAGCACGATCACCGCAAGGCTGTGGGCCACGAGATC
>CAVQEY010000006.1:0-78580 GCA_963711615.1 uncultured Actinomycetota bacterium
ACGGGGATGACCGACTTGCTGAAGTAGCCGTTGGCGATCGCCTTGGCCGCCCGCGCCTGTGACTCGGCCGCGAACGTGTCGACGTCCTCACGGCTGTAGCCCTCGATGGTGGCGATGAGGTCGGCGCCGATGCCCTGCGGCACGAAGTCGGTGTCGAACGCGGTCTTGGGATCCATGGCCCAGGCGCCGCCGTCGGAGGCCATCGGCACGCGGCTCATCGACTCGACGCCGCCGGCGAGGATGAGGTCCTCCCAGCCGGAGCGGACGCGCTGCGACGCCTGGTTGACGGCCTCGAGGCCGGAGGCACAGAAGCGGTTCAGCTGGACGCCGGCGACGGTGTAGGGAAGGCCCGCGGCGAGCGCGGCGGTCTTGGCGATGTCGGAGCCCTGGTCGCCGACTGGCGAGACGACGCCGAGGACCAGGTCCTCGATGCCGGCCGGGTCGAGCGACGGGTTGCGCTTCTGCATCTCCTCGATCAGGCCGGTGACGAGCGAGATCGGCTTCACCTCGTGGAGTGAGCCGGTCTTCTTGCCGCGACCACGCGGCGTCCGGATGGCGTCGTAGACGTATGCCTCGGTCATGATGTGAACCCCTACTGAACTATGAGCAGACGGTTGGGCGTGCCCCACGATTGTGACACCATCACTGTCAGAGTGGTAGGCAGGGTCCTGTGGAACGGATCACGTTCGCCCGCTGGCCTGCGACGAGGAAGACGAGATGACGATCACCGAACCAGCCGAGACGATGAGCGTCGAGCAGCTCGCGGCGCGCGTGGGCATGACCGTCCGCACGGTGCGGTTCTACGCGGGCCGCGGGACTCATCCCGCCGCCAAGGCGCGAGGGCCGCAACGGCTACTACGGTCCCGACCACCTGGCACGCCTCGAGCTCGTCCGGGAGCTGCAGGCGCACGGGTTCACCCTGTCCGCGATCGAGGGCTACATCGACCGCATCCCCGACGGCGCGACGCCCGCCGAGGTGGCGCTGCACCGCACGCTGCTGGCCCCATGGGCCCCCGACCTCCCCGAGAGCGTCACGCGCACCGAGCTCCAGACGCGCGCAGGCCGCGCGCTGGCCGACGACGACATCGAGCTGCTGGTGGCCATCGGCGTCGTCGAGCCCACCCCCACCGACGACGTCTTCCAGCTCGCACCGGCGCACCTGGCGATCGGCATCGCGTTCCTCGACCTCGGCCTGCCGGTCGAGGCGGCGCTCACAACCCGCAAGATCTTCACCGCGCACGGCCGCGCGATCGCCGAGGAGATGACCGAGGTCTTCCGCACCCAGGTCTGGCCGCACCTGCGCGACTCCGAGCTCTCGCCGGAGGACATGACGGCGATGATCGAGCGGTTCAAGCCGCTCACCGTGCAGGCCCTCGTGACCTCCTATGAAGAGGCCGTCGACGAGTCGAAGCGCGCCACGGTGCGCAAGAGGACGTAGTCCATCGGCTGGTTGAGCTAGCTCGCGAGCGAACGAGCGGGCGCAGGTCGAGAGCGCACGCGCGAAGCGCGAGCCTGGCAGCTCCCGAGGTCTCGATACGCCAGGACGCGCTTCGCGCGTGCGCACTCGACCTGGCGCCGCCGTTCGCTCGCAGGGCTCGCTCAGGCGGTCTCACAACCCCATCGTGCGGCCGACGATCTCCTTCATGATCTCGGTGGTCCCGCCGTAGATCGTCTGGATGCGGGTGTCGAGGTACGCCTTGGAGATGCGGTACTCCGACATGTAGCCGTAGCCGCCGTGCAGCTGCAGGCAGGTGTCGGCCGTGCGCTTCTGCAGCTCGGTCGTCCACCACTTGCCCATGGCGGCGTCGGCCACCGACAGGTCGCCCTCGAGGAGCTCCGTGATCGAGCGGTCGACGAAGACCTGGGCGATCGTCGCCTCGGTCTCCAGCTCGGCCAGGGTGAACCGGGTGTTCTGGAACGAGCCGATCGGCTTGCCGAACGCCTTGCGCTCCTTCACGTACTCGACGGTCATGTCGATCATGTGGCGGCAGGCGGCCGCGGCGATCACCGAGATGACCAGCCGCTCCTGCGGCAGGTTCTCCATCAGGTAGACGAAGCCCTGACCCTCCTCGCCGAGGAGGTTCGACGTCGGCACCCGCACGTTGTCGAAGAACAGCTCGGCGGTGTCCTGCGCCTTGAGGCCGATCTTGTCGAGGTTGCGGCCGCGCTCGAAGCCCTCCGCTCCGCGCTCGACCACGATGAGCGAGAAGCCCATCGCGCCCGCCTCGTCGTCGGTCTTGCAGACGACCATCACCCAGTCGGCGTTGATGCCGTTCGTGATGAACGTCTTGGCGCCGTTGATGACGTACTCGTCGCCGTCACGCTTGGCCGTGGTCTGGATGCCCTGGAGGTCCGACCCGGTGCCGGGCTCGGTCATGGCGATCGCCGTGATCATCTCGCCGGAGCAGAACTTCGGGTACCACCGCTTCTTCTGCTCCTCGTTGGCGTACCGCTTCAGGTAGCCCGAGACGAGGTCGGTCTGGATGCCGAAGCCGACGCCGCTTCCGCCGACCGCGACGATCTCCTCGGCGAGCACCGCGTTGAAGCGGAAGTCGTCGATGCCCCCGCCGCCGTACTCCTCGGGCATCATGAAGCCGAGCAGACCCAGCGCGCCGGCCTTGGTCCAGAGCTCTCGAGGGACGATCGAGTCCTTCTCCCACTGCTCGTGGTTGGGCGCGATCTCCTTCTCGCAGAAGGCGCGGACGGTGTCGCGGAACGCGTCGTGGTCGGCCTCGAAGATGGTGCGCTTCATGCTGTGCCTTTCTCGGTGTCGGCCTGTATGGCGACACCGTCGTCGATCAGCGACTCGACGTCGTCGATGCCCCAGGCGGTCAGGGCGGCCCTGGTGTCCGCTCCGGACAAGGACGGGGGGGTGGTGAGTGTCGCCGGGGTTTCGGAGAAGCGCGGAGCCGGCGTCGGCTGGGTCAGGCCCTCGCGCTCGACATAGGTCCCGCGCGCGATGTTGTGGGGATGCTCGTAGGCCTCGGTGAGCGACAGAACCGGGGCGACGCAGGCATCGCTCCCACGGAACAGCTCGACCCACTCCTCCTGGGTGCGCTGGGCGAACGTCTCGGCGAGGGTCTTGCGCAGCGCAGGCCATTCGGCGAAGTCGTTGCGGTCCGGCAGCTCGACCCCGAGGCGCTCCACCAGCGCTGCGTGAAACTGAGGCTCCAGGCTGCCGACCGACATCCATCGACCGTCGGACGTCTCGTACACGTCGTAGTACGGCGTCGCTCCGCCGAGCATGCCGGTGCCGCGGCTACCGTCCCAGACCCCCGACTGCTGCATCGTGACGAGCATCGCCATCAGATGGGCGACCCCGTCGGTGATGGCGGCGTCGACGACCTGGCCCTCACCGGTGGCGCGAGCGTGGGTGAGGGCCGCGAGAACGCCGGCGACCAGGTAGAGCGAACCGCCGGCGTAGTCACCCAGCAGGTTGTGGATGAAGACCGGCGGCTGATCGGCCCGGCCCATGCCATCGAGCCCTCCGGCAATGCTGATGTAGTTGATGTCGTGGCCGGCCGTCTGTGAGAGCGGGCCGTCCTGGCCCCACCCGGTCATCCGGCCGTACACGAGCCGGGGGTTGCGCTCCAGGCACGCCTCGGGGCCGATGCCCAGGCGTTCGGTCACGCCGGGCCGCATGCCCTCGATGAGGATGTCGGCTCGCTCGACGAGGTCGAGGACGACACCGACTCCGCGCTCGGACTTCAGGTCCACGACCGCGTTGGGGCGACCTCTCGAGATGATGTCCAGCTCGGGTCGCGAGAAGCCGATCGGCGGGCCGCCGGCGCGATCGATGCGGATGACGTCGGCACCCAGGTCGGCCAGCATCATCGCCGCGAACGGACCAGGGCCGATGCCCACGATCTCGACGACGCGGACGCCCGAAAGCGGGCCCGACTTGGGAAGACTGGTCACCCAATGATTGTGACAGTGTTGCTGTCACGATTGTCAAGTGGGGTGCGTCACGCCCGTGACCAGGACGGTGCGATCGTGTCATCATCGATGTCACGTTTCGATGAAAGGCTCCCGATGCTCCCCGATCTCGTCTTCACCCGCCGTGGTTCAGGCACCCCGCTCGTGCTCCTGCACGGCATCGGCCACCGCCGGGAGGCGTGGGACCCGATCCTGGACCAGCTCGCGGAGCACTTCGACGTCATCGCCCCCGACCTGTCCGGGTTCGGCCAGTCGCCGGCCTTCGCCGGTCAGGTGCCGTACACGATGGAGAACGCCTGCGACCACATCGCCGACCAGTTCACCGAGTGGGGCATCACCAAGCCACACGTCGTGGGCAACTCCCTCGGCGGCGCGATCGCGCTCGAGCTCGGCTCGCGCGGACTCGTCTCGTCGGTCACGGCTCTCAGCCCGGCCGGCTTCTTCGGCCAGGTGACCAAGTTCCGGGCCATCATCCCCCTGTTCCTCATGCGGATCCTCGCGTTCATCACCCCCAAGGCGGTCCTGCGGTTCCTCGCCAACCAGGAGTGGGGCCGCCGTCAGATCGGCTGGTGGCTGTACGTGCACCCGGAACGCCACACGGCCGAGGAGACGTACGGCGACTCGCTGGCGATGAAGCATGCCACCGCGTTCGAGCGGACGGCCATGGCCGGGATCAGCTACTCGTTCGACAGCCAGGTGCCGGTGCCGACCACGATCGCGTGGGGCGAGAAGGACAAGCTCCTCCCCTACGCACAGTCGAAGACCGCGCGGGAGCGTCTTCCCCAGGCACGGCACGTCGACCTCCCCGCCTGCGGGCACGTGCCCATGGCCGACGATCCCGAGCTCATCATCCGCATCATCGAGCAGACGGTCCGAACGGCGGAGGAGACGAAGGCGGCCTGACGCGTCACCACGGAGCGCGGGTGACGTACGACGGGTCGAGGTCCCGCGCGCGCGGGCAGCCGAGCAGCGCCAGGGTCGAGTCGAACTCGTCGAGCAGCTGCCGCATCACCGCCTCAGCGCCGGCTTGGCCCTCCCGCGCCAGCCCCCACAGGAGGGGCCGTCCGACCAGCACTGCGTCGGCACCGAGCGCCAGCGCCTTCGCGACGTCCCAGCCGCGCCGGATGCCGCCGTCGACGAGCAGCTCGATGCGACCGCCGACGGCGTCGACGATGGGCGACAGCGCATCCGCCCCGGATAGAACTGTGTCGAGCTGACGCCCACCGTGGTTCGACACGATGACCGCGGCGGCGCCGGCCGACGCCGCACGCTGGGCATCGTCGGGGCTGAGGATGCCCTTGAGCATCAGCGGCATCCCGGCGGCGTCGGCGAACTCGGCGATGTCGTCCCAGTCGAGCGACGGGTCGTGCTGCGCGAACAGCTCCTCCGTCGACATCGGCGGCCCGTCCGGATTGACGGCCACCGGATGCTCGACCTTGAAGCCGGTCCGCTTGTCGCGCTCACGCCACCCGGCGACCGGGAAGTCCACCGTGATGACGAGGGCCTCGTAGCCGTGCTCACGAGCTTGCGCGACCAGGTCGAGTGAGACCGCGCGATCCCGGAACACGTAGAGCTGGAACCACCGGCGCCCGTCCGGCGCGGCCGCAGCGACGTCGGCGAGGCTCGTCGTGGTCTGGGACGACAACACGAGCGTGCTGTCGGTGGCCGCCGCTGCCCTGGCCAGACCCGCTTCGCCGTCCTCGTGCGCATGCTTCTGGTAGGCCATGGGCGCGACGATCACCGGGTGCGGCATCTCGCGGCCGAGCACGGACACCGAGAGGTTGCGTTCGGCGACGTCCACGAGCATCCGTGGCAGCAGGGCCAGCCGGGACCACGAGGCCTCGTTGTCGCGCAGGGTGATCTCGTCACCGGCGCCACCGGCGAAGTAGCCGTGCGCCCCCTCGCCCATGCGCTCGATCAGCTCCCGATCGTCCATGCGGTCACGCTACCCGCCATCGCAGCACTATGCACCTAGTTGCATAGCAACTCGATGCATAGTAGATTCTCGGCCCATGGCGCTCGAGCACGCGATTCTCGTGTCGCTCGCGGAACGGTCCGCGAGCGGCTACGACCTGGCGCGCCGCTTCGACGCCTCGATCGGGCACTTCTGGCGAGCCAGTCACCAGCAGATCTACAAGGTGCTGGGCCGGATGGAGTCCGACAAGCTCGTCGAGTCCGACCTCGTCGCCCAGGCCGGCCGGCCCGACAAGAAGGTCTACGCCATCACGACCGACGGACGCGACGAGCTCTCCACCTGGCTGGCGACCCCCACCCCGCCTGAGGCACTGCGCAGCGAGTTCGCGGTCAAGCTCCGCGCCCTGCACCTCGGCGACCGCGACGTGATTCTCGACCAGGTGCGGGTGCGGCGAGCCCAGCACGCCGCCCAGCTCGCGAGCTACGGATACAGCGCCGCCAAGTTCTACCCCGACCCGTCCGCACTCACCGACGAGCAGGTCGGCCCCTACCTCGTGCTGCGTGGCGGTATGCGGGCCGAGGCCGGCGCCGTCGAGTGGTGCGACGAGATCCTCAACGTCTTGGAGCCTTGATGACCAGCCCCTATCCGCACCTCCTCGAGCCGCTCGACCTCGGCCACACCACGCTGCGCAACCGCGTGATCATGGGCTCGATGCACACCGGCATGGAGGACCGGGCGAGCCACATCCCCGAGCTCGCGGCCTACTTCGCCGAGCGCGCCGAGGGCGGCGTCGCCCTGTCGGTCACCGGCGGGTACGCCCCCAACCGGCACGGCTGGCTGCTGCCGTTCGGCTCGCTGATGACGAGCAGGAAGCTCGCCGACAAGCACCGCCTCATCACCGACGCCGTGCACGAGCACGACGGCAAGATCGCGCTGCAGATCCTGCACGCGGGCCGATACGGCTACCACCCGTTCAAGCGGGCCGCGTCGAACATCGCCTCGCCCATCACGCCGCTCGGGCGTCCGAAGGCGATGACGACCAAGGAGGTCGACCAGACCGTCGACGACTTCGCAGCATCCGCGAGGCTGGCCCGCCACGCCGGCTACGACGGCGTCGAGATCATGGGTTCGGAGGGCTACCTGGTCAACCAGATGCTCACCGCCCGCACCAACAACCGCACCGACCGCTGGGGCGGCTCGGCCGAGAACCGGATGCGCTTCCCGGTCGAGATCGTCGAGCGGGTCCGCGAGGCCGTCGGCGACGACTTCATCATCATGTACCGGATGAGCCTGCTCGACCTCGTCGACGACGCGCAGAGCTGGGACGAGACCGAGGAGCTGGCCCGTCGCGTCGAGGCCGCCGGGGCGTCGATCATCAACACCGGCATCGGCTGGCACGAGGCGCGCATCCCCACCATCGTCACGTCGGTGCCGCGCGCCGCGTTCGCCTGGACGACGGCGAAGCTCAAGGGCGTCGTCGACGTGCCGGTCGTCGCGTCGAACCGGATCAACACCCCGGAGGTCGCCGAGCAGATCCTCGCCGACGGACAAGCCGACCTCATCTCGATGGCCCGGCCGTTCCTCGCCGACGCCGAGTTCGTGCGCAAGGCCGAAGAGGGCCGCGCCGACGAGATCAACACCTGCATCGCCTGCAACCAGGCCTGCCTCGACCACACCTTCGTCAACAAGCGCGCCAGCTGCATGGTCAACCCACGCGCCTGCCGCGAGACGGAGCTGGTCCTCCTGCCCACCCGCACGACCAAGCGCATCGCCGTCGTCGGCGCCGGCCCGGCCGGGCTCGCCGCCGCCAGTGAGCTCGCCCACCGCGGCCACCAGGTCGAGCTGTTCGAGGAGCAGGCCGAGATCGGCGGCCAGTTCCGGCTCGCCATGCACATCCCGGGCAAGGAGGAGTTCCGCGAGACGCTCCGCTACTACACCCGCCGACTCGAGCTCGGTGGCGTGAAGCAGCATCTCGGCCGTCGTGCCGAGGTCACCGACCTGGCCGGCTTTGACGACGTGGTGATCGCCACCGGCGTCGAGCCGCGCATTCCGTCACTGCCCGGCATCGACCACCCGAAGGTCGTCGACTACCAGCAGGTCATCCGCGAGCGAGTGCCCGTGGGCGAGAAGGTGGCGGTCATGGGCGCCGGCGGCATCGGCTTCGACGTCTCGGAGTTCCTGCTGCACGACTCCGACGAGCCGCTCGAGCACTGGATGGACCGGTGGGGCATCTCCGACTCCGAGGACGACCGCGGCGGCCTCGCCACCAAGGTCAAGGCACCCCCGCGCCGACAGATCCACCTGCTGCAGCGCAAGTCGTCGAGCCTCGGCAAGGGCCTGGGCAAGACCTCAGGCTGGGTGCATCGCACCACGCTCAAGGACTCCGGCGTCGAGATGGTGCCGGGCGTCACCTACGTCCGCATCGACGACGACGGCCTCCACATCACCGTCGACGACGAGCGTCGGGTCCTGGATGTCGACACGATCGTCCTGTGCACCGGACAGGAGTCCGTGCGCGATCTCATCGAGCCGCTCGAGGAGGCCGGCGTCGTCCGTGCACGTCATCGGCGGCGCGGACGTCGCCGTCGAGCTGGACGCGAAGCGCGCGATCAAGCAGGCCACGGAGCTCGCGGCACGGTTGTAGGGAATGACCGACGGCGAGGCCGGGTTGCACTGTTGACGTGAGCTTCACCCCTGTCACCCGGTCCTCCGTCGGCCTGCGCAGCGAGCGTGGGCCGGTGCTGTTGGCGGTGATGTTGTCCACGGCGCTGGTGGCCATCGACGCGACGATCCTGGCCACCGCGGTGCCGGCGCTGGTGGGCGACCTCGGCGGGTTCTCGCAGTTCCCCTGGCTCTTCTCTGTCTACCTGCTGGCGCAGGCCGTGTCGGTGCCGATCTACGGCAAGCTTTCCGACCTCCTGGGCCGCAAGCCGGTGATGCTCGCCGGCATCGCTCTGTTCGTGCTCGGATCCGTGCTGTGCGGCATCGCCTGGAGCATGCCGGCACTGATCGTCTTCCGGGCCATCCAGGGCATCGGCGCCGGCGCCGTGATGCCGATGAGCATGACGATCATCGGCGACCTCTACACACTGCGCGAGCGTCCGAAGGTGATGGGCTACACGGCCAGCGTCTGGGGCATCTCCTCGGTGGTCGGCCCGACCCTCGGCGGCGTCTTCTCCGACTACCTGTCCTGGCGATGGATCTTCTTCGTCAACATCCCGATCGGCATCGCCGCGGCCACGATGCTGTGGCGCCGCTTCCACGAGCACATCGAGCACAAGAAGCACCGCATCGACTACCTCGGCGCCGGCCTGCTCGCCGTCGGCGGCTCGCTGCTCATCCTCGGGCTGCTCGAGGGCGGCATCGCCTGGGCCTGGAACTCCCCCACCAGCTTCGCGGTGCTCGCCGGAGCAGCGGTGCTGCTGGTGCTGTTCGGCTTCGTCGAGCGACGTGCGACCGAGCCGATCCTCCCGCTGTGGGTCTTCGGGCACCGCATCCTCAACGGCACGAACGCGGCGAGCCTGGTCGTCGGCGTCCTGCTGATCGGGCTGGTGTCGTACGTGCCGCTGTTCGCGCAAGGCGTGCTCGGCTCGTCCGCCCTCGTCGCCGGGTTCGCGGTGGCGGCGATGACGGTCGGCTGGCCGATCTCGGCAGCGTTGTCCGGCTGGCTCTACATGCGCATCGGGTTCCGCGACACCGGCTTCGTCGGTGCGGCCCTGCTGCTCGTCGGTACCGGCCTGCTGGTCACGGTCGGCATCGACAGCACGGTGTGGCACCTGGCCGCGGCCTCCTTCTTCGTCGGTCTCGGGCTCGGCCTCATCGCCTCGCCGACGCTCGTGGCCGCCCAGTCGTCGGTCGGCTGGGAGACACGCGGCGTCGTCACCGGCACCAACCTGTTCGCCCGCTCGGTGGGCAGCGCCGTGGGCATCGCGGTCTTCGGCGCTGTGGCGAATGCCGCGGTCGCCGGACGCGGTGGCGACGTGACCGGCGACCTCGACCGGCTGCCGGCCGCCGTGCTCGACCCCGCCCTCCACAACGTCTTCGTGGGGTCGACCATCGCGGCTGCCGTCATGCTGGTGGCCCTCACGGTCGTGCCGCGACGCACGAACTTCATCGCGGACGCCCAGCCCAGCGATTAGCATTCGCGACGTGACCACGTCGGAGGGAGCGGGCCCGGGGACCGGTGACACGATCGCGGCGTGGCTGCTCTACCTCCTGCAGCTCGTCTACGAGCTCGTGCTGTTCATCTTCCTGATCTTCTCGGTCATGGCCGGCGACTCGTGTGGCACCGGCATCGCCGAACCCCGCATCTGCAGCGGTACGTACTTCGCGACGATCTTCTACGGCTTCGGGTTCGTGCTGCTCATCGCCGCGATCGCGGTGCCGGTGCTGATCGTCAAGGCGGGCCGACGTCGCTGGCTCCGACCGATCCTGGGCATGGTCGTGCTGACCGTCGCCGCTGTCGCCTACGTCGGCCTGGTCACGCAATGACCTGCGTCGTCCTCCTGCGGGCCGTGAACGTCGGCGGCGCGAAGCTGCCGATGGCCGATCTGCGCGAGCTGGCCACCGACCTCGGCGCTGCTGACGTCTCGACGTTCATCGCGTCCGGCAACCTCATCTGCGACCCGCCGAAGGACGTCAAAGCCTTCGGCCTGGCTCTGGAGAAGGCGATCGAGAAGAAGTACGGGTTCTTCCGCGAGTGCATCATCCGCACGCCGGCCGAGCTGAAGAAGGCCCGCAAGAACTACCCGTTCGACGTCGACGACCCCAAGAACGGCCACATCGCCTTCCTGCTCGACAAGCCGACCAAGTCGGCGATCGCGAAGGCTCATGACATCGAGACCGGCGCCGACCGGTGGGAGGTCATCGGCCGCGAGTGGCACATCCGCTACGACCACGGTGCCGGCCGGTCCGACATGAAGACCGCCACGATCGGCAAGGCCCTCGGCGTGCCCGGCACGTCACGCAACCTCCGGACGGTCGAGAAGCTGATCGAGCTGGCGGGATCCTGACCGCAACCGCCGGGCCCCGATACGCTGGCAACCGTGCACCGTCTCGCCGCCGTCGCGGCACTGATCCTCCACATGTTCTTCGTGGCGTTCACCCTGATCGGCGGATTCATCGTCTGGCTCGCGCCGTGGGTTCTGCTCCCCCACATCGCGGCCGCGCTGTGGGGAGGACGGATCGCCATCACCCAGGCCTCGTGCCCACTGTCGGTCATCGAGAACTGGGGGCGTGAGGGCACCGGGCGGCCCCGGCTGGACGAGCGCGGATTCATCGCGCACTACTTCGAGGGCCGGATCTACCCCGCGGGGTGGTCCCGCCGGGTCAACGTCATGGTCGCCGGCCTGATCGTCGGTTCGTGGCTCGCCTTGACGGCGCGCTGACCGCGGCCGCCTGCGCCAACGTCACAGCGGCGATGGTACCGAGCGGTACCGCGACCAGCGCGACCACGAAACACCCCCTCCGAACGCCGGCGACCTAGGGTGGGAGACGTGGCGGACGAGTCGTGGCGCATTCCCGACCCACACGCGATCGGGCGCATGCATGCGATCCTCGGCGATCGCAGGATGCTGATCTGCACCGGCGCGGGTGTGTCCACCGACTCCGGGATCCCGGACTACCGGGGCCCGAACGCTCCGGTGCGCAGGCCCATGACGTACCAGCAGTTCGCTTCCGGACCGGCCGCGCAGCAACGGTATTGGGCCCGCGCCCACCTCGGCTGGGGTCGGATGCGCGGCGCCGAGCCGAACGCCGCGCACCACCTGCTCGTCGAGCTGGAGGCCGAGGGCCGCCTGTCCGGCCTCATCACGCAGAACGTCGACGGGCTGCACCGGCGGGCCGGGCACCGCGACCTGGTCGAGCTGCACGGTCGCCTCGACCGCGTCGTCTGTCTCGACTGCGGAGCACGCACGGCGCGGACCCGGGTCCACCGCCGGCTGGACGAGCTGAACCCGGACTGGAACCATGTGGCGCCTGTCGCCCCGGACGGCGATGTCGCGCTCGAGACGACCGACGGGTTCGTCGTCGTGCAGTGCGAGCGGTGCGGCGGCCGACTCAAGCCGGACGTGGTCTTCTTCGGGGAGAATGTCCGCAAGGAGACCGTCGAGCACTGCTACCGGCGCACCGACGCGGCCGAGGCCCTCGTGGTGATCGGGTCCTCGCTGCAGGTGATGTCGGGGCTCCGGTTCGTGCGACGCGCCCATGCGAACGGCATCCCGATCGTCATCGTCAACCGCGGCGCGACACGCGGCGACGACCTGGCCGACGTTCGCGTCGACGCCGGGTGCGCCGAAACGTTGTCCGCCTTCATGACGTCGCCGGCTCCGTACCGTAGTTTCGTCACGTGACCGAGACTCCTGTGCCGCCGCCCCCACCACCCCCGCCGCCGAGCCTCCCGCCGCCGACGGCCGGGTACCCGGTGGGCCTCACGTTCGACGCACCCGGGAAGATCGCCCGCTGGCGCCCACTCCTGCACTGGCTGTTGGCGATACCCCATTTCGTGATCCTGTACGTCATCGGGATCGTGGCCTACGTCGTCGTCATCATCGCCTGGTTCTCCGGCGTCTTCACCGGCCGGATCCCCGACGGCCTGCTGAAGCCGCTGGTGATGTACCAGCGGTACAACGCACGGGTGTCGGCGTACCTGCTGTTCCTTCGTGAGGAGTACCCGCCGTTCGCGTTCGACGGCACCTTCACCGACCCGGGCGACTACCCGGGCCTGCGCGTGGACGTGGCGCCGGACGTGGACGGGCGCAGCCGGCTGACCATCTTCTTCCGGTACTTCATGGTCATCCCGCACTTCGTCGTGCTGTTCTTCGTGATGATCGCGGCCTTCGCCGTGGTCGTCATCGGATGGTTCGCGGTGATCATCCTGGGCCGGTGGCCGGCCGGCCTGGAGCGCTTCGTCGTGGGCGTGGTGCGCTGGAGCACGCGCCTGAACGCCTACTTCTACCTGCTCACCGACGAGTACCCGCCGTTCAGCCTCAGCTGAGCTGGCGCAGGCGTACGGTCTCGGGCAGCTTCGCCAGCTCGGTGAGCACGTCGTGGCCGACCTCGGCGCCGACGTCGGTGACGACGTAGCCGATCTCGCCGCGCGTGGCGAGCGACTGGGCATCGATGTTGACGCCGTGGTCGCCCATGAGGCCGTTGATCGTGGCCAGCACGCCCGGGTGGTTCTGGTGGACGTGGGCGAGGCGGTGCCGGGTGGTGTCGACGGGCAGGTTGATCTCGGGCATGTTGACGCTCAGCGAGGTGCCGCCGAACGCCACGTACGCCCGCAGCTTGGAGGCCACGAACCGGCCGATGTCCTGCTGCGCCTCCTCCGTGGAACCACCGACGTGCGGGGTGAGGATGACGTTCGTGAGCCCGCGCAGCTCGCTCTCGAACGGGTCGCCCTGCCGCTTGGGCTCCACCGGGAACACGTCGACGGCGGCGCCGGCGATGTGGCCGGACTCGATGTGGGCGCGGAGCGCGACCGGGTCGACGGCGATGCCGCGGGAGAGGTTGAGGAACAGCGAGCGCGGCTTCATCAGGCTCATCTGCTCGTCGCCGAACAGGCCGGCATTGCCGGGGCGGCCGTCGACGTGCAGCGAGACGACGTCGGCATCGGTGAGCAGCTCCTCCATGGTGGAGCAGCGGCGAGCGTTGCCGAGCGCCAGCTTGTCGTCGATGTCGTAGAAGATGACCTTGAAGCCGAGCGCCTCCGCGATCACCGACAGCTGGCTGCCGATGTTGCCGTAGCCGACGATGCCGAGCGTGCGTCCGCGCACCTCGTGGCTGCCGGCGGCCGACTTGTTCCAGATGCCCGCGTGCATGTCGGTCGACTTCTCGTGCAGGCGGCGGGCCAGCGAGATGATCTCCGCGATCGCCAGCTCGACCACCGATCGGGTGTTGGAGTACGGGGCGTTGAACACCGCGACACCCTGCCCTGTGGTGGCCGGCAGGTCGATCTGGTTGGTGCCGATGCAGAACGCGCCGATCGCGAGGAGGTCGGGCGCCGACGCAAGGACCTTCTCGGTGATGTAGGTCGTGGAGCGGATGCCCAGCAGGTGCACTCCCTGGATCGCCTCGATCAGCTCGTCCTCGGCGAGGGCTCGATCGACGGTCTCGACCTGGTAGCCCTTGCCGCGCAGGAATGCGGCGCCGTCGGCGTGGATGTTCTCCAGCAGCAGCACGCGGACGTCGGTGTCCTCGACGTGCTCGGTGGGGAAGTCACTCATGAGGGTCCGAGTCTACCGACCCGACCCGGTGCTCAATGATGATGGACGGATGACGGACATCCTCAACCAGAACGGAGCGTGACGATGGTCCACGCCGGACAAGAGCTGACCGGTTCGGGCAACTACCTGCGGTTCATCCGCACGGCCGCCGAGACCGACGGCGAGCTGCTCGAGATGGAGTCGACCTACCGCGAAGGGGCCGCCCTGCCCGCGGCGCACTTCCATCCAGCCCAGGAGGAGAGCTTCGAAGTGCTCGAAGGCACGGTCACGACGATCATCGACGGCGTCGAAGAGAGCCATGAGGCGGGCGACACCTTCAAGGTCCCCGCCGGTGCAGTGCACCAGATGGTCGGGGAAGCCGGGAGCCGCCTCAACTGGCAGGTCCGCCCTGCGCTCAGGACGGCCGAGTTCTTCGAAGGCCTCTACACGGGCAGCGCGGCAGCGAGGCGGGGCGAGGAGTTCGACCTCGAGTCGTTCCTCGCCGGGCACACGGACGAGGTCCGTTTCCCCTGACGCTCAGAGATCGGCGGCCAGGCGCGGGCCGGTGAGCCCGTCCGGGATGACGGCGTCGAGCTCGACCTCGATCTTCCAGCGCGGGTCGAGCAGGCCCGAGACGATGACCATCGTGCTGGCCGGGCGGACGTTCCCGAAGACGTCGCCGTGCACGGCGCCGATCTCGCCCGCATCGGCCGGGTCGACGATGTACTGACGAGTGCGGAGGACGTGGCGCGTGCCGCCACCGAGCTCGGTCAGGGCGGCCAGGGCGATCAGCCAGCAGCGCCGGGCCTGCGTCGCGACGTCGGGGTCGACGTTGCCGTCGGGCCAGACCGGCGCGGTGCCGGACACCGCCACGAGCTGCCCGTCCCGGACGGCACGGCTGAACCCGATCCTGTCCTCGAAGGGCGAGCCCGACCTGGCGTGCTGGCGCATCAGGCCGGCCGGTCGAGGTTGGCCAGACGCACCTGGCCCTGCGCGACGAGTCGTCCGTCCTGGTCGGTCGACTCGGTTCGCCACAGCTGCTGGGAGCGTCCACGGTGGATCGGCGTCGCCGTCACGGTGATGACGTCGCCGACCTTGGCCTGGCGCAGGAAGTCGCAGACGTTGCTGGTGCCGACGACCACCCGTTCCTCACCCACCCACAGGTAGCCGGCGAGGCTCGCGGTCGACTCGTGCACCGTGCAGTAGATGCCGCCGTGCGGGATGCCAAAGGGCTGCAGGTGTTGCTCATCGATGGTGAACTGCACGACCACTCGATCGGGGGTCTCCTCCAGTCGTTCCACTCCGAGAACGCCGTCAAGACCGGGGATCTTGCTCATGGGCTGACTGTATTCGTGCCGTTGAACGGTCAACCGGGAGGGTCATCGACGTAGGGTCGCTGCGTGACGTCGCCCTGGCAGCCGGAACGAGAAGTGAGCGTCACCGAGGCTCGACAGGCAGTGCGGGGCTGCGGCCTGGCCGCCGACGACGTGCGAATCGTCGCCGCGGGGTGGGACAACACGATCGTCCTGGTCGACGACGACTGGGTGTTCCGGTTCCCCCGCCGGGAGATCGCTCTGCCGGGCCTCGACCGCGAGATCGCTCTGCTGCCGCGACTCGCACCGCAGCTGAGCCTGCCGATCCCGGTGCCGGAGCACGTCGGCGTCTACGGCGACCCGCCCTGGCGGTTCTGGGGCGCCCGACACCTGCCGGGCACGGAGCTGCAGGTCGCCGGCCGGATCGACGAGGTCGGCATCGAGGTCGGCCGCGACCAGTGGCGCAGATGAAACCGCGAGTGGCGCAGTTCGGCTGTTTCGAGACGGCGTGTCGCGCCCAATTGCGCCACTCGCAGTCAGGTTTGCGCCACTCGACGGTCACAGCTGGGTGAGGAGCTCGAGCTCGTCGTCGCGGGTGAGGCCGGCCTTGCGCGGACGGTCGAGACCGCGGGCCCGCTCGTCGAGCAGGGTGTCGGCCAGCGTCTCGACGATCGGTCGGCGGCGGAGGCCGGCGGCCGCCGCACGGGCGGTGTCCATGGCGGCCATGCCGAGTGCCTCGTCGGGCAGCCAGAGCGGCAGCGAGCGCGGGCCCATCCAAGGCTCGACGTCGTGCGCGACCAGCCAGTCGGCCGACGCACCCACCGCCACGCCGGTGTGACCCGCGACCTCGGCCGACGTCGACAGGAAATCGGTGAGTGACATGGGCACCCCGGCGACGTTCATCGCTCCCGAGACACCGCGGACCGCGGCGTCGACGATGAACATCGCGAGATCACGAGCATCGAGCAGCTGCGTGTCCGCGCCGGGCAGGTCGGGCACGAGCACCGACTCGTCGACCGCCGCGGCGAATCTCGCGACCCAGTAGCCCGCCCGGTCGGACGGGTCGCCGGGTCCGCCGAGCAGTCCCGCACGCAGGATCAGGTGGTGCGGCAACGCGCTCACCGCCTCCTCGCACGCGACCTTGCCCTCGCCGTACAGCTCCGGCGTCGCGTGGTCGTCGGCAAGGGGGTCACGCAGGGCGTCGTCCTCATGCATCGGGTGGGCGAGGTCGGCATAGACGTTCCCGGTCGAGACGAGCGTCCAGTGCTCGGCCTGCGCGCCCAGCGTGAGGACGGCCCCGCGCGCGTGGCCGGGCTGGCGGGTGACGTCGACGACCGAGTGCCACGTCGTGCTGGTGAGATCGTCGTAGGCGGCCGGGTCGTCACGGTCGGCGGCCACGAAGCGCACGCCGTCCGCCACGTCGCCGGAGTCGCCGCGAGCCAGGCAGGTCACGTCGTGACCACGCTCGACAGCTTCGCGTGACACCTCACGGCCGAGCCACGCCGTCCCCCCGAGCACCAACACATTCGCCATCCCTCCACGCAATCACGCGTCCAGATAGCCTGCAACGGTGGACCGTGCTCCGGAAGCCGACGTGCCGGACGTCTTCTCGCCGGGCCGGGTCGGGCCGCTCACCCTGCGCAACCGGGTGATCAAGGCGGCGACGTACGAAGGTCTGAGCCACCGGTCCCGGGTCACCACCGACCTCGTCGAGTTCCACCGCTCGTACGCCGCCGGCGGAGTCGGCATGACGACCGTGGCCTACTGCGCCGTCGCACCCGACGGTCGCACCGCCTCTGACCAGATCCTGTGGACCGACGAGGCGATGCCAGGACTCCGCGTGCTCACCGACGCCGTGCACGCCGAGGGGGCCGCGATCTCGGCACAGATCGGTCATGCCGGGCCGGTGGCCGATCCCCGGGGCAACCAGCGGCACGCGCTCTCGCCGAGCACCCGCTTCCCGAACCTGTCCGGCGGCGTCTCTCGCAAGGCGAGGCGCGCGGACCTCGACCGGATCACGGCCGCCCACGCCGACGCGGCGACGCGCGCGATCGAGGCCGGCTTCGACGCCGTCGAGGTGCACCTGGGCCACAGCTACCTGCCCAGTGCGTTCCTCAGCCCGAAGATCAACCATCGCAAGGACGAGTTCGGCGGTTCGCTGGAGAACCGGGCCCGGTTCGCTCGGGGCATCCTGCGAGCCGTGCGGGATGCCGTCGGCGACCGGATCGCGATCCTCACCAAGCTGAACATGTCGGACGGCGTCCGGGGCGGCATCACCGTCGAGGAGGCGACCCAGACGGCGCAGTGGATCGAGCAGGACGGCACGGTCGACGCCTTCGAGATGACCGCGGGCAGCTCGCTGCTCAACCCGATGTACCTCTTCCGGGGCGGCGCTCCGATCGAGGAGTTCGTGAAGGTGATGCAACAACCCGTCAAGACGGCGATGCGGCTCGCGGGCAAGCAGTTCATCAAGGAGTACCCCTACCGGGACAACTACCTGCTCGACGACGCACGCAGGGTCCGGGCCGAGATCCACCTGCCGATGATCCTGCTCGGCGGCATCACCGACCGGGCGTCCATGGACCTCGCCATGCGCGAGGGCTTCGAGTTCGTGGCGATGGGGCGAGCGCTCCTGCGCGAGCCCGACCTCGTGAACCGGATCGCCGCCGACGCGTCCACGCCCTCGCTGTGCATCCACTGCAACCTCTGCATGCCGACCAACTTCATCGGCACCCACTGCCCGATCATCGACGAGGGCAGCTCCCGGTCGGCGACCTGGGGGACTCCGGCCGGGTACGCCTGACCTCCGGGGTTTACATGCTCACTTGGCCGTTTACTTGAGCCAGTCTCCGGACCCATCGACAACCGCAGCGGTTATCGGGGGCCGACTAGCATCGAAGGCATGTCCACGTCCCACGTCCTCGCCGTCCCGGGGAGCGTGCTGTTCCGCGAGAAGCTGGCGATGCCGCCAGGCGGTGTGGTGACGGTCAAGCTCGTCGACACCTCCGGTGAGGTGCTGGCGGCCACGTCCGTCGACGCCGAGAACGGTCCCACCGAGTTCACGCTGCACGCCGACCCGGCCGACGTGTCCGACCCGGGAAAGCTCCTGCTCTGGGCCCGGCTCCGCTCGGACGCCGGCGTGTGGGGCACCACCGAGCTGGTGCCGGTCGCCGACGAATCGACCGCGGTCGTCGTCACCAGGATCGACGCGTAATGCCTCGCCCGGGCCCTGCCGTCACGCACCTGAGTGACGAAGAGATCGCCGAGGCCGCCGATCAACCGGTGCTGGGACGCATCGCGAAGCTGCTGCGGCCGTATCGGGCCAAGCTCGCGCTCGTCGCCATCGCTGTCATCACCGCGGCCACCCTGACGTCGATCGTCCCGTTCCTCACCAAGGCGGTCTTCGACGACGCCCTGTTCCCGAAGACCGGCCCTCCCGACCTCGGCCTGCTGGGTTGGCTGGTCGTCGGCATGTGCGTCATCCCGATCGTCGCCTCGCTCATCGCGATCGGGCAGAACTGGCTCACGTCCACGGTGGGCAACTCTGCCATGGCCGACCTGCGCAGCGAGCTGTTCGCGCACCTGCAGAAGATGGAGCTGGCGTTCTTCACCGCCACCAAGACCGGCGCCATCCAGTCGAGGCTGGCCAACGACGTCGCCGGGGTCCGCACCGTGCTCACCGACACGGCCACGTCCATCCTGCAGAACTCCGTCACTGTCACGGCGGCCTTCATCGCCATGGTGCTGCTGTCGTGGCAGCTCACCGTGCTGACCCTGGTCCTGATGCCAGTGTTCATCGTCGTCCAGATGCGGGTCGGCAAGCGGCGTCAACGACTGGCACGCAAGACGCAGGAGTCGCTGTCGGAGATGACCGCGATCACCGAGGAGGCCCTCAGCGTCTCCGGCATCCTGCTGTCGAAGGTGTTCAACCGTGCCGACGCCGAGGTCGGGCGCTACCGCGACGCCAACCGCGAGCAGGCCCGGCTGCAGGTCGAGCAGGCCATGACCGGCCGCGCGTTCTTCGCCACGGTGCAGGCGTCCTTCGCCATCACGCCCGCCCTCCTGTACCTGGCGGCCGGCCTGATGATCAACGGCGGCACGTCGCTGACGGCCGGCACGCTCGTGGCGTTCACGACGTTGCAGGCCCGCCTGCAGATGCCGCTGCTGCAGCTGATGCGGGTCACGCTCGACGTGCAGACCTCGCTGGCCCTGTTCCGCCGGATCTTCGAGTACCTCGACCTCGTGCCGGCTATCACCGAGCGTCCGGGCGCCACGACCCTCGACGGCTCGACGCTGAACGGCGAGATCGAGTTCAGCGACGTCTGGTTCCAGTACCCCGAGCCGCGTGAGCTCACCGGCACGGTCAACCGCGACCGCTTCGGCGACACCGGCGTCCGCATCGAACGGCCGCCCGGCGGGGGTGCCGGGCCGTGGGCGGCGAACGGTAGAGCGACGGCCGACCTCGACGACGAGCAGGACAGGTCGCCCGGCTGGGCGCTGCGCGGCGTCTCGTTCAAGGTCCAGCCCGGTCAGCTGGCGGCCATCGTGGGGCCGTCCGGAGCGGGCAAGACCACCATGACCTACCTCGTGCCGCGCTTCTACGACGTCTCCGAGGGCGCCGTCCTGATCGACGGCCATGACGTCCGCGACCTCACCCTCGGCTCGGTGTCCGAGGCCGTCGGCATGGTCACCCAGGAGCCCTACCTGTTCCACGGCACGATCCGCGACAACATCGCGTACGCCAGGCCCGACGCCACGGCGTCCGAGATCGAGCAGGCCGCCCGCGACGCGAACATCCACGACCGCATCCTCGGCTTCGCCGACGGGTACGAGACCATCACCGGCGAGCGCGGCTACAGGCTGTCCGGCGGCGAGAAGCAGCGCCTCGCCATCGCGCGGGTGCTGCTGATGGACCCGCGCATCCTCATCCTCGACGAGGCGACGTCCGCCCTCGACACCGAGACCGAGCGGCTCGTGCAGGAAGCCCTCGAGCGGGCCACGCACAACCGCACCACCATCGCGATCGCGCACCGGCTGTCCACCATCCGGTCGGCCGACGTCATCTTCGGCATCGAGGACGGCGTGCTGGTCGAGCAGGGCAGCCACGAAGAGCTGCTCGAGGCGGGCGGCCTGTATGCGCGGTTGTACATCGAGCAGTTCGGGTCAGGGCAGATCGAGGCGCGCTTCACCGATGGAGTCCGGTTCGCCGACGGCTCGCTGATGTGCGAGCGCAAGGACGACGAGCGCCGGGCCGACGTGTCGTTCTGACTATCAGCATCTCGATCGCACGCTTGTGGGCGACCTTCACCAATCTCAGAACGGCATTGCCGAGCGGCGCCGATGGTGCCAGACCCTTCTCGTCGTAGGTCAACAGGGTGTAGACCCCGTTGGTGCACGAGTTTGCGGCCGCAGTGACTCCGCCGGCTTGGGCGGGCAGCACGAAGGCGCTCTGGGACGTGCCCTTCTTGCCCCCGGTGGCTTCGGCCAGGAGCGAGAACAGGCGGCATGCCTCCTTGCCGCCGATCTCTTCGCCGTCCGCGAACACCTTCCTCTTCGCAGCCAGGAGACGCTTGGTGTACTTGCGCTCGCTCCTCCCTGATGCAATCGTCGCGTCGATCTGCTGTGGCAGGCCAAGCACCCAACGCTGAGCTTTGGTCGCCTCGACCGTGAGGGCCGTTGGCGCCGGAGTCGACAAGGAGTTCACCCACCGGCACTTCAAGGTGTCCTTGGCGGCCTGCAATGGTGCGACGGCGTCGAGCTCTTCACCGGCGATCGAGCGCCGCTCCTTGGTGGTGAGCAAGGTGCAGCCCTCTGAGTCCTTGTCTGGACCGTCCGGCGATGGCGAAGACGCGGTGAATCGGGGCTCGATCGTACGAGTCGGCTCAGTCACATCGTCACCACGGCCGCAGCCGCCTAGTGCTGCGGCAACCGCACACAGGACGACCACTGAGCGACGCATGCGATGAATCTAGCGAGCCAATCCACGACAGTTCGGCTAGAGGGCCAGGCCCACGTACTTCGTCTCGAGGTACTCCTCGATGCCCTCGGAGCCGCCCTCGCGGCCGAACCCGGACGCCTTGACCCCGCCGAACGGTGCCGCCGGGTTCGACACGATGCCCTGGTTGATGCCGACCATGCCCGTCTCCAGTCCCTCGTAGATCCGCACGACCCGGGAGATGTCGCGGGTGAACGCGTAGGCAACGAGTCCGTACTCGGTGTCGTTGGCAATGCGCAGGGCCTCGTCCTCGTCGGTGAACGCGATGATCGGGGCGACCGGGCCGAAGATCTCCTCGTCGCGGACGCGGGCGTCCTCGGGCACGTCCGCGAGCACGGTGGGCTCGAAGAACCAGCCGTCACCCTGGACGGCCGAGCCACCCGTGAGCACGGTGGCTCCCTTGCCGACCGCGTCGTCGACGAGCTCGGCCACCGAGTCGCGCTGCTTCTCCTCGACCAGTGGGCCGACGTCGACACCGTCGTCGGTGCCGCGGCCGACGACGAGGCCGCCCATGCGGGCGGCGAGCTTCTCGCCGAACTCGGACGCCACCGACTCGTGGACGATGAACCGGTTGGCCGCCGTGCAGGCCTCACCGATGTTGCGCATCTTGGCGAGCATCGCACCGTCGACGGCCGCGTCGAGGTCGGCGTCGTCGAACACGAGGAACGGAGCGTTGCCGCCCAGCTCCATCGAGACGCGGAGCAACCCTTCGGCGCTCTGCTCCACGAGGCTGCGACCGACGGCGGTGGAGCCGGTGAAGGTGAGCTTGCGCAGTCGCGGGTCGCGGATGATCGGTTCCATCACGTCGCCGGTGCGAGTCGTGGTGACGATGTTCAGCACGCCGTCGGGCAGTCCGGCATCGGCGAGGGCCTGGGCGAGCCACAGCATCGTGAGCGGGGTGAGCCCGGCCGGCTTGACGACCATGGTGCAGCCGGCGGCGATGGCAGGTCCGATCTTGCGCGTGCCCATGGCCAGCGGGAAGTTCCACGGCGTGATCATCAGGCACGGGCCGACCGGTTGCTTCAGGGTGAGGAGCCGGGTGGCGCCGTTCGGGGCGGTGGAGTATCGGCCGGCGACGCGCACGGCCTCCTCGGAGAACCAGCGGAAGAACTCCGCGCCGTAGGCGATCTCGGCCTTGCTCTCCTTGATGGTCTTGCCCATCTCCAGCGTCATGAGCAGGGCGATCTCGTCGGCTCGCTCGGAGAGCGTCTCGAAGGCTGTGCGCAGGATCTCGGCACGATCGCGCGGTGGCGTGGCCGCCCAGTCGGCCTGCGCGGCGACGGCGGCGTCGAGTGCGGCGGTGCCGTCGGCGACGGTGGCGTCGGCCACCTCGACGAGCGTCTTCCCCGTCGACGGGTCGTGCACCGGAAACGTGCTCTTGTCCTCCGCGTCGCGCCACTGACCGCCGATGAACAGCTGCGGGTGGACGCCCTCGATGACCGATGATTCCGTGGGGGTGCTCATGGTCGCGATGTTAGACCTGAGCGGGGGGCGTCACATCCGCGCGGCTTACGCCGGCCCGTAGTCGAGGTGAACGACGCCGTTCGGGTACACGTCGGTGCTCTGGAGCGCCAACCGGGTGTCGACGCCTTCGGCGAAGAGCTTCTGGCCCTGGCCCAGCGCGACCGGGTAGACGAACAGGTGCAGGTGGTCGATGAGCCCGTCGGCGAGCAGGCCGCGCACGAGCTGGCCGCTTCCACTGATGTAGATGCGATCCGACTCATTCTTGAGGTTGCGAATGACTTCGGGATCGTAAGCCCCCAGATGCGTTGACGGCTCCCAGGTCACCGACGGCTCGTTGGCACCGACGACGTACTTGTGCGTGTCGTTGAAGAACGGCGCGCCGGGATCGTCCTCGACCGTCCGGGTCGACCAGGCCGTGCGCCTCGATCGTGCCCATGTCTCCCCCTCAGGTCGCGGTGGGAGCCGTCTGCCAGAGCGAGTCGTAGGGTCGGCTCGTGACCGGCCCGTGGGTGCTCCACGTCGATCTCGACCAGTTCCTCGCGGCGGTCGAGGTGCTCCGGCATCCCGAGCTCGCCGGGCTGCCCCTGATCGTGGGCGGTCGGGGCGACCCGACGGAGCGCGCCGTGGTGTCGACCGCGTCGTACGAGGCGCGCGAGTTCGGCGTGCGCTCCGGGATGCCGCTCAAGACCGCCGTGCGCAAGTGCCCGCAGGCGGTGCTGCTGCCCGTCGACGCACCGGTCTACCTGGCGGCGTCGGAGCAGGTGATGGCGACGCTGCGTGGACTCGACGGTGCCGTCGTCGAGGTGCTCGGCTGGGACGAGGCGTTCGTCGGCATCGACACCGACGACCCGCAGGCGTTCGCCCGGCACATCCAGGCCGAGGTGCTCGCGGCCACGTCACTGCACTGCTCGGTGGGCATCGGCGACACCAAGGTGCGCGCCAAGATCGCCACGGACTTCGGCAAGCCGCGCGGCGTCTACCGGCTCACCCGCGACAACTGGTTCGAGGTCATGGGTGACCGACCCACTGACGCGATCTGGGGCATCGGCACCCGCATCAAGGCCCGGCTGGCCGACCTCGGCGTCGACACGGTGCACGACCTGGCCACCGCCGACGAGGACCGGTTGATCGCCGAGTTCGGCCCGACGATGGGACCACACTTCAGCCGCCTCGGCCGTGGCGTGAGCAGTGCCCACGTCGACGACACCCCGTGGGTGGCGCGGGCCCACGGCCGCGAGACGACGTACCAGCAGAACCTCACCGAGCCCGACGAGATCGCCTCCGCGATCCGCGCGCTGGCCGACCAGGTGGTCGAGGACATCCGCCGCGAGGACCGGCCGTGCATGCGGGTCCACCTCAAGGTGCGGTTCGCGCCGTTCTTCACGTTCACCCGCATCCGCAAGCTTTCCGAGCCCACGTTCGACGCGGCCACGATCGCAACCACGGCGCTCGAGCTCCTGCACAGGCTCGAGGACGACCGCCCGATTCGGCTCCTCGGCGTCCGGGCGGAGATGGTGCCCCCCGAGGGTGGCTACTGACCGGCGGGATCCGGGCGGCGCAGGTCGCGCACCCGCACGACGACGAACACGACGCCGATCACCACGACGGTCAGGATCACCAGACGCTGGAACCACTCGGCGTACGGCTCGACGAGGTCCCAGTTCTCGCCGAGCCGGAAACCGGCGTAGACGAAGATGAAGTTCCAGATGAAGCTGCCGAGTGTGGTCAGTAGCAGGAACGTCACGGCGTTCATCTTCTCGACGCCGGCGGGTATCGAGATGAGGCTGCGGAAGATCGGCACCATCCGCCCGAAGAACACCGCCTTGCCGCCGTGCTTGGCGAACCACGCCTCGGTGCGCTCCAGGTCGCTCACCTTGAGCAACGGGGTGCGGTCGAAGACCCAGCGCGCGCGATCACGTCCGAAGACGCGTCCGAGCCAGTACAGGACGATCGCGCCGAACACCGAGCCGACCGTGGTGGCGATCAAGGCGCCGGTGAGGGAGAACGTGCCCTGGCTGGCCGCGAAGCCTGCGAGCGGCAGGATGATCTCGCTCGGGATGGGCGGGAAGAAGTTGTCGAGCGACACCGCCAGGGCAGCGCCGAAGAGTCCCAGGCGGTCCATCAGGTCGACGGTCCAGCCGGCGAGCCCGTCGGTCGGCGCACCAGACCCGTCGGCCGCGAGCAACTCCAGAACTGTCACGGGGCGAGCGTATCCGGCCGGTCTAGGAGCTCCCGCTCGCCTCGACCAAGGTCTTGAGCGTCGCCAGCATGTCCTTGCGGCTGGTGGAGCCCAGGCGTCGTCGGATGCTCGCGACGTGGTGCTCGACAGTCTTCGGCGAGATGAACAGGCGTTCGCCGATCTCCCGGTAGCCGATGCCGTCGACGACGAGCCGACCGATCTCCCACTCCCGGTCGGTGAGCTGGTTGCCCGATCTGTCGCTCCCGACGGAGCCCGACTGCTGGACCGAGCGCGCCGCGTGCAGCAGCTCGAGCATGGCCTGGCGGTCCGTGGTGCGGGCGGCGGCCTGGGCGGCGAGACGTGATGCGTCCCAGGACAGGCCGATGCCATCGAGGTCCTGCACCGACTGGCGCACTGCCTCCGTGTCGACGTCTTCCTGCAGGATCCGCAACCAGGTCTGTCCCGCGCGCGCGAGCAGCCCGGCGTGCCTGCTGATCTGTGCTGCGGCAACCAACGCGTCGGCGTGCGGGATGAGGTCGGTCGGATGCTCGACGAGGATCGCGGCCTGGACGCCGTACCAGTGGAAAGTCGCCGACCAGAGCGGTGGATGGCCCAGCTTGTCGAGCAGGGCCGTCGCCGCATCCAGCTGCGACTTGACCCGGTGGTCGTCGCGGAGGCGCGCCGCGGCCACGGACAGCTCGCCGAGCGGCAGCAAGCTGTACAGGTCGACCGAGTGTCCTGGGAGGATCCCGCGCGCGGTGCCCCACGCCTCGGCAAGGGTGGAGATGTCGCTGCTCCGCCGGGCCACCCCCACACGCACGGCATGGGCGAACAGCTCGTTGCGGAGGTTCGACCCGCCCTGGTCCAGCACGGCGTCCGCCATCTGTGATGCAGATGCCAGGTCGCCGTGCAGCATCATCGTCCAGGCAAGAAGCACCTGATGGCGGTCGCGGAACATCTGCCCGCCGAGGTCCACCTCGATGGCCCGGAGCAGCACCGACAGGGCGAGATCGAGCTCGCCGACGTTGATCGCCACCAGAGCGGCCAGGGACGCCGGCGTGTCCTGGATGACGACGTCCTGACCGATCGGCGCCATCGACGAGACGCCCTGCACGAGCGTGGAGTAGGCGTCGCGCCCGTCGCCGCTCAAGGTCTGCTCGAGCCCGCGAGCCATCGACCGCATGCTGGACGCGACGCTCGTCGGCGAGCCGTGCTCGGCGACCACACGCATCGGGCGGGCCGCTTCGGTGTCGCCGACCCCGATCAACGTCAGAACTGCGGCGGCGGCATCGTCCCCGATGGACTCGGGCGTGACGTGTCGATAGAGCTCAGCGCTGCGGTGGAGCATGCCTCGGTGGCCGTGGATGGCCGCAGCGATTCGCACGGCGGCACCGAACTCGACGTGGTCGGGTTGGGCGAGCACACGGTCGAGGATTCTCAGCGCACCGTCGTGGTCGCCGGCCGCAGCCGACTCCTCGGCCTGCCCGACTTGGTCCACCTGTGAGATCGAATCATGAGCCATCGGTACCGGACTCCCCCGAGCCGTCCGTGCCGGTGCCCGGATCCGCCGGCGGCGGTTCCTGCTCCGACGGCGGTGACGGCGGAGGCGGCGCTGGCTCCGGCTCCGGCTCCGGCTCGGATCCGCCCGGATCCGAACCACTCCCTCCGCCGGAGGATGGCGTCGAGGACGACCCTGAGGGGCGGTTGCTTTTCGCCGGTGCCACCGCAGTGCCTGGAACCGTCGGGATCATCGGTGCGAAGAAGCCGTCGACGATCCCGTCCTCCGGCGCTGGAGCAGGTGATGGCGCTCGGTCGTCCATGCCCGGATCCGAGAACTGACCGACGTCCTGCGACACGTTGACCGGCTCGGCAGGAGGGGCCGGTGACTCGGCGCGCGAGGCTCCGGGCTGACCGGAGAGTGCCAGTGCGCACGCAATGTACATTGCTGCGACGCCGACGCGGACTCCACGGTGGCGGCGATCCACGGGAGCCCGTCGCTGACGAGAACGGGACAACCACCCTGGGCGACGTGCGCCTCTACCCGAACGGCCGCTCCTCGTCGCCAGGGTGGCCGACGAAACGAGAGCGGCGCCGCGGGCAGCCAAGGTCGACGGGTCGTTCGTCAAAAGCACCGGGAGTCCGAGCTCGACGGAGATCTGCTGCATCACGAGCGGGATCGGGGCACCGCCGCCCACCAGGAGCACGGCGTCGACGTCCCTCTCACCGGCGCCGATGGCCTCTTTGAGCACCTGGACGATCTCCTGCACTGCCGGACGCGCGATGTCGTCATGCTCGGAGCGGACAAGTCGGAACGGAGACTGCGAGCCTGGCATGAACTGCGACAGGGTGACGGCCGGCCGTTCTGAGAGGGCCTCCTTGGCGAGGCGGCACTCTGCCAGGAGCTCACGAGCTGCGTCGACCGCCTCGGAGTCGGCAGGATGGTACGCAAGTCCCTGACTGCGCAGGCCGGCGAGCACGTGGTGGAGGATTCGCGCATCGAGGTCATTGCCGCCGCGTCCGTGCAGCACAGCTGCGTGCCCGACGCGTCGGGGCTCGCCATCCCGGCAGTCGGCGACGACGACGGCGCTGCAGGTGTATGCCCCCAGATCGAGGACAGCCACCGTGTCGGGGATCGTGCCGGAGGCGCCACTGTAGCCCTTGACAGCCGCTTCGGCGCTCGACACGAGGCGTGAACTCGTCAGACCTGCCTGGACCAGGGCTTCACGAACGGCGTCACGAGCTCGATCGGTCCACCAGTCCGGGGCGGTGATCGTGATGACGTCGGCGCCGGCATGGCCGGATTCGGTCAGTTGGCGACAGGCCTGGAGGATCTCTCCGACGAACAGGTCCTGGACCTGGCGCGTCACGACGTCGCTGCCGTTCAGGTCGACATGCGGGACACGGGTACCCATGCGCGACACCAGCTCGGGAAAACCGACGTCCCTGGAGATGGACTGGGTCGATCCAGACGTGGTCTCGGCGACCATCGCCACCTTGACGACGGACGCGCCGACATCGACCCCGAGACCGACGGACATGTCGTCACCTCTCTAGCCAGGCGATTCGGCACTGATGCCGACTCGAATGAGCTGCCCTTGACGACGATGAGAGTAACAGTGACACGCGGTGGTTGTTCACCGATTCCCCGTACACGATGATGTCTTCCCCTATACGCAATCCCCTATATGCCCCTGGTTTCCCGATGGGGCCAGGCTCGGGCTTCCTTCCCCAGGATGGGGATCGTGCCCCGATGCCCAGCTGGTCACGTCAACCGTACGGTTCAGATTCAGCGCGGTCTGATCTCGGACTCGCACTTACGCGAAGGAGACTGCCATGGAAGGCGTCACCACACTTCTCAACTTCATCCTCTCCCTGATCGGCGACGAAGAGGCCGCCGCAGCGTTCAACGACGACCCCGAGGGATCACTGTCGGCAGCCGGACTGTCTGACGTGACCGCGGGGGACGTCCAGAACCTCCTGCCCCTCGTCGCTGACTACACGCCGGCACTCGGTGCACACGCTGCCAGCGCCGGTCTCGGCGCTGCCGGACTCACCGTCGCGGTCGCCGCTCCCAACGCGGTCACGCCGTCATTTGCCGACGACGCCGAAGGCCCGGTCTCGATCCTGCAGACATTCATCCAGAACTACACGGCCGACACGATCAACGCTCACAACGTGTGGGCCGACGGCGACGTGACCCAGGCCTTCGCCTACGGCGAGCACGCGATCGCCGCAGGCGGTGACGTCGAAGAGGTCGTCCAGGCCAACGGCGAGGGCAGCTTTGCTGCGGGCGGTGACATCGAGGAAGTCGTCGTGGCCGAGGACGACGCTGTCGTGATCGGCGGCGACGTCGAGGAAAGCACCATCGCGTCGGGCGGCAGCATCGCGGCCGGCGAGGAGCTGGAGATCGAGACCGACGGTGGCCACATCATCACCGGCGGCAACAACGCGATCGGCGATGAAGCCACGGCTGTCGGCGGCGACCAGTACAACGTCGAGGACGACGGCCAGATCAACCAGGCCGGCGGCGATGTCATCCACGCCGAGGACGACGCAGTGGTCGCTGGCGGCGATGTCAACCAGGCCGAGGACGACGCTGTCATCTCCGGCGGCGACACCAACCAGGCCGAGGACGACGGCGTCATCGCCGGTGGCGATGTCACCCAGGCCGAGGACGACGCCATGATCGCGGGTGGCAACAACACCGTGGTCGAGGTCGAGGACGGTGGCGTGATCGCCGGCGGCGACGTCGCGCAGAACGGTGGGAACATCGCCGGCGGCACCATCATCGACGACAACACCGGCAATGCAGTCGGCGGCGGCGTAGGCGGAGACTTCATCGCCGGCAACTCCGGCAACATCGTCGGCGGCGACCAGGCCAACGACCAGGGCATCAACGCCGGCGGCAACGCAGCCACCGGTGACGCCCAGGCCTCGAGCGGCGGCAACAACGCCGAGGACGATGCCGACATCGTCGGCGGCGACCAGGCCACCAACGGCGGCGTCAACGCCGGCGGCGACGTGGCTCAGGACGATGCCGACATGGTCGGCGGCGACCAGGCCTTCAATGGCGGCGTCAACGCCGGCGGCGACGTGGCTCAGGACGATGCCGACATCGTCGGCGGCAGCCAGGCCAACGGCGACGACGGCGTCGCGACAACCGGCGGTGATGTCACTCAGGCCAGCGGGCTCGGTGACATCGTGGGCGGCGACCAGGCCAACAACGGTGGCCAGATCTCCGGCGGCGACATCGCCAACGACCAAGGTGTCAACGCGGGCGGCAACGGAGCCACCGGCGACGCCAACGCGGCGGGCAACGACAGCAACATCGCCGAGGACGACGGTCAGGCAGCTGACGGCAACAACGCCGAGGACGACGCCAACGCCTCCAGCGGTGGCGACATCGCCGAGGACCAGGGCCAGCAGACTGGCGGCAACATGGCCCAGACCGGCGGCGTCAACTCCGGTGGCAACGTGGCCCAGACGGGCGGCGTCAACGCCGGTGGAGCTGTGGCCCAGGACGACGCCAGCCAGACGGGAACCGGCGACATCGCCAACGGCCAAGGAGTCAACTCCGGGGGCGGCGCGGTCGCGCAGGACGACGGTGACGTCGCCGGCGACGACAACGTCACGGGCAATGGAGTCTCCAACGAAGGTGGCAACGTCGCGCAGGACGACGGCGACATCGCCGGCGACGACGTCACCACGGGCAACGGTGTGTCCAACGAGGGTGGCCAGGTCGGCCAGAACGACGCACAGGTCGTCGGCACCGGCAACGCAGCTGAGAACGACGCCAACGCTGCCGGTGACAGCAGCAACATCGCTGAGGACGACGGAGAAATCGGTAACACCGAAGTGGAGATCGACGAGATCGAGTACACCGAGATCTCGGCCAACAACTCCGATGGCTCCAACATCGCCGGCGACGACGTCGTCGTGGAGGACGGCTTCTTCTAGGCCGCCTCGACAGCACAGACACGAAACCCTCGGCTTCTCGGTGAGCCGGGGGTTTCGTGTGTCACGATTGAGGCCGACACTTCTGAGGGGGAGTTCGTGACCACGCTCGCCGACAGGACGGATCCGCCGTCCGACCAGCTGTCCGACGTGCTTCGCGGCGTCCTCGACCACGCAAAGCGCTCGCAGCGGGACGATCTGTGCGATCGGCTCGAGCCGTGGCTCGAGAAGCTCGACCAGCCGAAGACCCGGGTCGTCGTCGTCGGCCAGTTCAAACAGGGCAAGAGCGCTTTGGTCAATTCCGTCATCGACGCGCCGGTCTGCCCCATCGACGACGTGTTCGCCACGGCCATTCCCACCGTCATCCAGTTCGGCCCGGAGCCGAAGGCCGCGCTGGTCATCGACAAGATCGGCGAGGACGGGCCCCGTTCGATCCCCATGGACCTGAACGCCCTGCGCAACCACGTCACCGAGCACGCCACGGTCACCGGTTCGCTCGAGGGTGTCCGCGCCGAGGTCAGCCTGCCCCGAAAGGTGCTGTCCGACGGCCTGGTCCTGATCGACACGCCGGGCATCGGCGGTACGGTCGCGGCCCACGCCGCCAGAAGCCTCGCCCTCCTGCCGACGGCCGATGTCGTCCTTGTCCTGTCCGACGCGAGCCAGGAGTACACCGAACCGGAGCTCAGCTTCCTCCGGCAGGCCGCGGCCATCTGTCCTGTCGTGCTCTGCGTGCTGAGCAAGGTCGACCTCGAGCCACACTGGCGCGAGGTGGCCGAGGCGAACCGGCAGCACCTCGAGCGGGCAGGGGTAAACGCGGCCATCGTGCCGGTGTCGTCAACGCTCCACGACCTGGCCGTCGCGGCTCACGACGCCGAGCTCGACCAGGAGTCCGGCGTGCCGGGCCTCGTCCACCGTCTGCGCCACGACCTCGCCGAGCAGGCGGCGACAACGATGCAGCAGGCCGCTGCCGCCGAGGCCCGGGCCGTGAGCCGACACCTCGCCCTCGCGCTCCAGTCCGAGCTCGAGACCCTGGTCAAACCCGGCGACGCTCCTCGCATTCTCCAGTCGTTGGAGGAGGCACAGGCCGCGGCGGCCGACCTCAGTCGCCGAGCGTCGAAGTGGCAACAGGTGCTCAACGACGGGTTCGCCGACGCCATCACCGACGTCGAGTATGACCTCCGGGAACGCCTTCGCCGCGTGGGCCGCGAGGCAGAGCAGCTCATCGACGAGGGCGACCCCGGCGAGACATGGGACGCCATGAGCACCTGGCTGGCGGATGGCTTCGCCCAGGCCGTCGCCGACAGCTTCGTGTGGGCGCACCAACGGTGCGAACGCGTCGGCACGACCGTCGCCGAGCAGTTCGCACTCGAGGGAGATCTGGAGCTTCCGGACTTCCAGGTCTCCGACACGTTGGGCGTGCTCAACCCCATCGTCGGTCTCGATGCGCTGCGCTCCGGACACCAGACTTTCCCGCAAAAGCTCATGGGCAGCCTCCGCGGCTCGTACGGCGGCATCCTGATGGCTGGTGTCGTCACGAGCATCGCCGGGATGGCGCTGATCAACCCCATCTCGATCGCGGCCGGCCTCCTGCTCGGCGGCTACTCCTACCGGCAGGAAGGTGAGCAGCGGCTCGAGCGACGCCGCCAAGAGGGCAAGGTCGCAGTGCGCCGCCTGGTCGACGAGGCGCTCTTTCACGTCGTGAAAGAGGTCCGCGACCGTCTCATCGAGGTCAAGCGACTGATGCGCGACGCCTACGCGCTGACCGCAGATGAGTTCAAGCGCTCGCTCCGCGACTCCGTCGAGTCCGCCAAGCGTGGCATCGCCATCGAGCCGGGCCAGAGGGACGACCGGACCTCCATCCTCACCCGCGAGCTGAGTGAGGTCCGAGGACTGGTCCAGAGAGTCGACCATCTCGTCGGCGATGCCGAGCCCGCCGCTGCTCCGGGGGCTTCATCGGCGTGACCAGTTCCACCGAGACGAGAGGTCCGGTGCTTGACCGAGTCAAGCACCTGCTCGACCGCGCCTCCGATCTCTACGATTCAAACCTCGACGCGATGGCGTCGATCGAGGAGCTACGTCATCGCCTGGACGAGCCGCTCAGGGTGGCCTTGGTGGGCTCGGTGAAGGCCGGCAAATCCACCCTGCTGAACGCCCTGCTGGGTGAGCACCTCGCGCCCACCGACGCCCGCGAATGCACCAAGGTGGTCACGTGGTATCGCCACGGGACGACACCGTCCGTCCAGGCCATGCACACGGAGCAAGGAGTGGTGGGCCTGCCGCTGTTGCGCCAGGACTCCCGCCTCGAGCTCGACCTCGGTCACCTCGACGCCGCTTCGGTCGCCCGTCTCGACGTCGCGTGGCCGGCTTCGACCCTGACAGATCTCACGCTCATCGACACCCCGGGGACGGCGTCCATCTCGACGACGCTCTCGGACCGGACCCAGCAATTCGTGACCGGAGGTGGGGTGTCGGATGCCGACGCCATCGTGTATCTGCTGAGATCGCTCCACGCCACAGACGTCGAGTTCCTCCGCTCCATCAACGACCGCCCGGGGGCGGAGTCTGCGATGGGAGCCATCGCCGTGCTGTCGCGCGCCGACGAGCTCGGCGCCGGCCGCCTCAACGCCATGGCCGTCGTGGGTCGTGCGGTCGACAAGCTCCGGGAGGACCCCGCCCTCGAAGCTGCTTGCGAGACGGTCGTCCCGGTGGCAGGGCTCCTCGCGCTCGCGGGCGAGACCCTTCGCCAGTCGGAGTTCTCGACTCTCGTCGCGCTCGAATCTCTTCCTCCGGACGTTCTCAAGGGCATCCTCGTGTCGGCGGACCGTTTCATCTCCGCCGACAGTGCTGAGCTCCCGCCGCCTCGTGTCCGCGCGCAGCTGATGGAGCGTCTCGGACTGTTCGGCGTTCGGTTGGCCGTGGCGATGATTCGCGGAGGCGCCCGCGACGCACCCACCTTGGCGCAGGAGCTGGTGCAGCACAGCGGGCTTCAGGATCTGCGTCGGGTCATCGACGTTCACTTCAGGCGGCGGCATCCGCAGCTCAAGGCTCACGCACTCCTGCTGGGTCTCCAGGAGCTGGTCAGGAGGAACCCGGCTCCCGGTTCCGCAGAAATCCTGGCAGCAACCGACGAGCATCTGGCCGACCCGCACCCCTTCAACGAGATGAAGCTGCTGGGTCGCGTTCGTTCGTCACGGCTCTCGTTCGACCGTGAGAACATCCACGAGCTGGAGCGTCTGCTCGGCGGGAGCGGCACGTCGCCCAGTGAGCGGCTCGGGGTCCATGCCTCCCAGGCGTCTGACAAGATGCTGCGCGCTCGCGCGCTGGCCGCGTTGGGCAAGTGGCAGGGGCTGGCGACCAATCCTCTCGTCGACCCCGATACGGCCGACGCCTGCCGGGTCGCCGCGCGCAGCTGTGAAGGAATCCTCGCCGAGATCAACGATTACTGACGTTCGCTGCTCGTGCGCAGCGGTATGGGTCCCTGTCTTGCCACGGCCTTGAGCCACTTGGAAACGGGCGCGGTGTACGCGATGACGACGCCGAGGACCAGGCAGCCGCCCTGGACGACCGCAGACACCAGGTCCCAGCGTCCACCGTCACGGATGAACGGGCTCAAGGCGATCACTGGCACATGGATGAGGGTGAAGGTGAGCAACCACGTGCGGGCCCCGCGCAGTTTGCGCCGCATCTGCACGACTGAACGGAGCTCGGCGAGCACCAACAGGATGCTGAGAACGAGCAGGCCGATCAGGGTGATCAGTACCGCCTGTTCGACATCGGAGGCGGGGTAGTCGGGCGAGCTCTTGGCCAGCTCGTCCTCGAGTCGCGACCGGATCTCCTGGCGTCGCGGAACGGCGTCGACGGTGAAGGGGAAGAAGGCGAGTGTCGAGAGAACCACGAGGATCACGGAGAGTCCGAGAATCTTCGGCCGCGGGATCTCGGGATGCATGGGGAGACCGGGAGAAATCTCCGGGCGAAGGGGGTCAGAATGCCGCGGGGTGGGTCTTTCCGGACCGTCGGCCGTCATGAGCCGAGTCTAAGGAGTCGATCGTTCACACGTTCACTTTACGAGCACCGAAACGGCGGGTGAGACGCAGCCCGTCACGGGCGTTGAGCCACGATCAGGACGACCCCCCACCAGAACAATCCGGTTGTCATCGACTCGGTGGCACCGGAATCCACGGCGAGGAACACGCAGACCACGTTGGCGGCGATCAGGGCCACGGTGGCGAGCAGGAGACGCCGGCCGGTGGTGTTGGTGGGCATGACGCTCCTCAGTAGAAGTCGCCCGCGGCCGCGCCGGGGGGCGGCTCGGCGGAGCGAGCCATGGGTGTGAAGCGCGAGTAGTGGCCCTGGAAGCTCACCGCGACCCGGTTGACCGGGCCGGAACGGTTCTTGGCCACGATGATGTCGGCCTCGCCGGGCCGGTCGGACTCGCCGTGGCCGTGGGCGTCGGGGCGGTTGAGCAACATGACGATGTCGGCGTCCTGCTCGATGGATCCGGACTCACGAAGGTCGGAGAGCTGCGGCGTCTTGTCGGTGCGCTGCTCCGACCCACGGTTGAGCTGGCTGATCGCGACGATCGGCACCTGGAGCTCCTTGGCGAGCAGCTTGATCTGCCGCGAGAACTCCGACACCTCGACCTGGCGGTTCTCGACCTTCTTGCCCGACGTCATCAGCTGGAGGTAGTCGATGACCAGCAGGCCCAGCCCGTGCTGCTTCTGGATGCGGCGGGCCTTGGAGCGGATCTCCGGCATGGTCATGTTCGGCGAGTCGTCGATGGTGATGGGGGCACCCTGCACCTTGGTGATGACCCGCGTGATGGCGTCCCACTCCGGCTCGCTCATGCCACCGCCCCGCATGTGGTGGATGGCGACCTTGGCCTCCGCGGAGAGGAGGCGCATGGCGATCTCGGCACCGGTCATCTCCAGGGAGAATATCGCCGACGGGACGCCCTGCTTGACCGACGCGGCGCGACAGAAGTCGAGGCCGAGCGTGGACTTGCCGACGCCGGGTCGAGCGGCGACGACGACCATCTGACCGGGGCGGAAACCCGTGGTGAGGCGGTCGAGGTCGGGGAACCCGGACCCCAGGCCGGCCATCTCCCCGTCTCGGCTCTGGATGTCGTCGATCTCCTGGATGGTGGGACCGACGAGCTCGGCGATGGTGGTGTAGTCGTCGCTGCCGCTCGCACCGTCGACATCGAGGACCTCTTTCTGCGCACGGTCGACGATCTCGGCGATCTCGCCCTGCTCGGCCCAGCCGAACCCGGCGATGCGATCGCCGACCTGGATGAGGCGGCGCAGGATGGCCTTCTCGCGGACGATCTCCGCGTAGTAGTCGACACTCGCAGCGGTGGGGACGCCGGCGACCAGCGTGTGCAGGAACGGTGCGCCGCCGATGCGGCCGAGCTCGCCCCGGCGCGTGAGCTCGGCGCTGACGGTGATGGCGTCGGCGGGCTCACCACGGGTGGCGAGATCGACGATCGTGTCGAACAGAAGCTCATGAACGGGGCGGTAGAAGTCGCGGCCCTGGAGCACGTCGGCCGCCGGGTCGATGGCCTCCTTCGACAGGAGCATCGCGCCGAGGACACTCTGCTCGGCATCGATGTCTTGCGGTGGGACGCGCGCACCGGACGCCTCTTCGCCGGCCTCCGGACCGGCGGCATAGAGATCCGCCACACTCACCGCACCCGCACCCCTTTGCACATCAACCACGTTCGCTGCCTGGTCTGACAGAAATAAAACGTCTGTTCAAAATAGCCTTGGTGAGTGCCAGATTTTGCACTCTCCACCGACGCGTCACACTAGGCCCGTGGGAGCGGCGCACACAGGGGATAGCTCGCGAATCTCAGTCCGCGGTTCACAAGGGCTGTGCACAACATCTCGGGCGTTGTGGAAAACGCCGTCGACGATGTGCACAGCCGGTGGACGGGCGTGTGGACGGAAGCGTGCCAGGGTCCTCCAAAGCCACTTTGACCTGCGCATATACGCTGCACATCGTGTGGAGCGAAGAAAGATTCCGAGTCATATAGTCCTTTGTGACTAGGCGCAACTAGTCGCTGGACGACAAGTCGACATACGCGCTACCCACAGTGTGTCCACAGGTAGGAGGAGACGTCATGAGGGGCTTCGACGACCTGGATCGACGGATCCTGGCGGTCGCGGCTCCGGCCTTCGTCGCCCTGGTCACCGAGCCGCTCATGCTGCTCGCCGACACGGCGATCATCGGCCATCTCGGCACCACCGAGCTCGGTGGGCTCGCGGCGGCGTCGGTGGCGCTGACGACGGTCGTCGGCCTGTGCGTGTTCCTTGCCTACGGCAGCACGGCCGCCGTCGCCCGGCGCCATGGTGCCGGCCGGGAGGCCGAGGCGTACGGCCTCGCCGTCGGCGGCCTCTGGCTGGCGCTCGGCCTGGGCATCGCGTTGGGCATCGGCACCGCCACCGCGTCGGGCGCCGTGAGCCGGGCGCTGTCCAGCTCGGCGGCGGTGGCGGAGCAGGCCGACCGCTATCTCGTGATCTCGGCCGCTGCGGTGCCCGCGATGCTGGTCGTGCTCGCGGCGACCGGTTCCCTGCGCGGGGTGCTCGACCTGCGCACACCGTTGGTCGTCGCTGCCGTGGCGAACGTGCTGAACGTCGTGCTCAATTTCGTCCTCGTGTACGGCTTCGGCCTCGGCATCGGCGGCGCCGCCACGGGCACGGTCTTCGCCCAGTGGGTGGCCGCGATCTGGCTCGGCGTGGTCGTCGTCCGTCGCGCCGCGGCGGCGCGCGCGTCCGTCAGGCCCCAGGTGGGAGCGATCATGCAGGCAGGTCGCGACGGAATCCCCCTGCTCGTGCGCACGGCAACACTCCGGGCCTCCCTGGTGCTCGCCACGGCGGTCGCGGCACAGCTGGGCGATGTTCCCCTGGCGGCCCAGCAGGTCGCGACATCCGTCGTGACGTTCCTCGCCTTCGGCCTCGACGCGATCGCCATCGCAGGACAAGCCCTCACCGGCCGCACCCTCGGAGCCGGAGACGCACCTGGCACGCGTGCCCTCACGCGGCGCATGGTCGCGTGGGGCATCGGCACCGGCCTGGTGGCCGCCGTCGTGCTCGCCGCCAGCTCACCGTTGCTCGCCCGGCTGTTCACCCCCGATTCCGCGGTTCAAGACGCCTTGGTGCCGGCGCTGCTCGTCGTCGCGCTGATCCAGCCGCTCTCCGGCGTCGTCTTCGTGCTGGACGGGGTGCTGATCGGGGCGGGTGACGGTACCTATCTCGCGTGGGCCGGGCTGGGCGTGCTGGCCGTGTACGCGCCGTGCGCCTTGGCCGTCGGCGTTCTCGACGTGAGCTTCACCTGGCTCTGGGTGGCGTACGGCGCATTCATCGCCGCTCGGCTGGTGACGTTGTGGCTGCGCCAGCGCGGCGACCGGTGGATGGTCCTGGGTGCCTAGGGTGAAAGACGTGGAGACGCTCGAGTACGCGCCCGGCCGTCTGGCCGACGTCCACGCGGGTGCGGGAGCCGGCCACGTGCTGCTCTGGCACGGACGCGGCCCGAACGAGCGCGGCGTTCTGTCGACGCTCGCCGGCCTCGTGGCCGAGCGTGGGCCCACGGTGGTCGTGCCCGACTGGAGCTCGGAAGCCGACGACGGCGGACGCGCCGATCTGCTCCAGTCGTTGCGCTTCGCCCGCGAGACCGTCCAGGCCGTCGGCGGCGATGCCGACTCGCTCGTGCTCGTCGGCTGGTCACTCGGCGGCACGGCGGCGGCAGGACTCACGATCAACGCCCGCCGCCTCGGGGTCGGCGTCGCGCGGACCCTCTGCCTGGCGGGCGGGTTCGTCGCGCCTGACCCCATCTCCGGTGAGGTGCTGGGCGGACGTCTGCCGAAGCCGCCGGACACCCCACCGTTCACACTGATCCACGGCATCGCCGACGACGTGGCGCCGGTCGCGATGTCCCGCGCCTTCGCGCAGGTCCTGGATCAGTCGCAGTGGCCGGTCGAGCTGGTCGAGCTGCCGACGGAGCACTACGGCATCGTCGGCACGACGTACGACGCCGCGAGCGACACCTGCACTCCGAGCACCGACAAGAAGACCCTGGCCGTCGCCATCGAGGTCGCCGACAGGATCACTGCTCCGCCCGGAAACCCACCGTCGTGAAGTCGGGCTGCTCGAACGTTGCAGCGCCGAAGTTGACCAGCCCGTCCTTGACCTCCACGACCTCGGGGAGCACTGCCAGCGGGATGACCACGGCCTGGCGCACCAGCCGGGCGTCGAGGTCGTGGATGATGCCGGCTCGCTCGTCGTCGTCGAGCGTCGTGGTCGCGTCGTCCCAGCGACCGTCGAGCTTCTTGCTGGCGACGCCGGTGTAGTTCTGGGGCGAGTCGATCGGGCGGAACCGCTGCGCCGCGGTCTCGACGGGGAACGGGGAGGCCGGCCAGGTGAACGTGACGAGGTCGAAGTCGAGCGGCAGGACGGTGTCGCGGAAGAACCGCGCGGCCTTGATGGTGGGTGTCTTGACCGTGATGCCGACGGCTTCGAGGTCGCCGGCGATGGCCCTGACCCTGGCTTCACTGCGCGGAGTGTCCGACGGAACCGGAAGTTTCAGCGTGAGCGCCTTGCCGTTGCGGACGGCCTTGCCGTCCTTCTGGGCATAACCCGCCTTCTCGAGCAGGCCGCGAGCCTCGCGCTGCCCCGACGTCAGCTCCGTGCCGGCGACGTCACGGTATCCGCGCTGCCCCGGCACGAGCACCACGCTGCCGGCCGTGCGGCCCGGCACACCGACCTTGCGCCCGGCCGCGGTGGCGAGTGCCTTCCGGTCGATCGCGGCTGCCACCGCGCGGCGCACATTCACGTCTTCGAGCGGCCCGCGGCCGCCGTTGAGTGTGAGGTGCGACCACTCGGCTCCACCGGCCGCCTGCACCGTGCCGGAGTCGTCCGCCTCCTCGAACGTGGAGTCGTCCAGGGACACGGCGTCGAGCTCGCCGGCCGCGAAGGCCTTGGCCTGCACAGCGGGGTCGGCGATGCGCCACACCACCTGCTCGAGCCTGGGCTTACGACCCCACCAGCGCGGATTGCGCTTCTCGGTGATGGTGCCGGTCTTCGCATCGATGGACGTGACGACGAACGGCCCGTTGGACGGGATGGCCTTCTTGCGGAATGCGTTGTTGAACGACTTGGGCTTGCTCGAGACGTCGGCCGGCAGACGCGGGTAGATGTAGCGCGGCCAGTCGGACCGCGGAGTGCCGAACGTGACCGTGTACTCGAAGCGGTCGCCGCGCTCGATGGAGTCGACGTCGTCGTAGCCATCGGTGGAGACGACCTCCAGCCCATCGACCTCGCCGCTCATCGCGCTGTGAAACGCCACCATGTCCTTGGTCGTGATGGGGGTGCCGTCCTGCCAGACGGCGTCGGGGTTGAGTCGCACCCGCACGGTGAGCGGCCTCCGGTCGAGGACGTCGACGGACCGTGCGTAGTCGGGATCGACCCGCCAGCCGCCGTCGGTCGTGATCCGCACCGGGCCACCGGTGGTGGGCCTGAGCACCTGGTTGGTGGTGGTGCCGGCGCCATCGGCCTGCTCCGGGTTGAAGTTGCCGGGCATGGCGGTGACGGCGAGCCGGAGCCGGCCGCCCGCCTTGACGGACTCGGGCTTGGCCCTGGACCACGCGGTGGTCGGGAGCACGTCGGAACCGCCGCCGGCGCCTGAGACGATCGCCGGATCGTCGTCGCGGAGCCACCAGTAGCCGCCGCCCAGCACGAGAGCCACCACCAGCAGCGCCATGACGAGCTTGACCGGCCGCGGGACGCGGCGGCGGCGTGGGGCTGCGTGTCGGTGGTTCGTCATGTCGGGTTCCGCAACGACACAGGGCTCAGGGTTGCCACCCCGAGCCCTGCGATCGATCGGTAGTTACTTGGACGCCACCACGTTGAGGCGCACCGTGGCGCTGACCTCGGGGTGGACGCGGACGGTCACGTCGTGGGCACCCAGGGACTTGATCGGGTTGCCGACCTCGATGCGTCGCTTGTCGACCGATGCCCCGATGGTGTCGAGTGCCTCGGCGATGTCGGAGACTGTGACGGCACCGAAGAGGCGGCCGCCTTCGCCGGCACGCACCCCGACGTTGACCGGCTCGGCCTCGAGCCGGCCCTTGATCTGCTGGGCCTCCTCGAGATCGTGCACGGCACGGGCATCGCGTCCGGCCTTGATGGACTCGACCTGCTTGGCGGCACCCTTCGTCCACCGGATGGCGAACTGGCGCGGCAGCAGGAAGTTGCGGCCGTAGCCGTCCTTGACATCGACGATGTCGCCGGGCTCGCCGAGGTTCGAGACCTCGTGCGTGAGGATGAGCTTCATCTGCGTCCTGCTTTCAGCGGGCGTTCGAGGTGTAGGGCAGGAGCGCCATCTCGCGGGCGTTCTTGACGGCCTTCGCGATGAGGCGCTGCTCCTGCACGGTGACACCGGTGACACGGCGCGCGCGGATCTTGCCGCGGTCGGAGATGAACTTGCGCAGCAGCGCAGTGTCCTTGTAGTCGATCGTGGTGACACCGGCGGCCTTGAGCGGGTTGCTCTTCTTCTTCGGCGTCCGGATCGGGGGCTTGGGCATGGTTCTCCTTGAAAAGTGTGTGGTGCTCAGAAGGGGGGCTCGTCGGTGGACCCGCCACCGCCGGCCCAGGCGTCGGACCCGCCCTGCTGGGGCGCGGACTCGCCACCCTGGGCGGCCGGCTGCTGGGACCACGGGTTGGCGTTGCCGCCACCCTGTGAGCCCTGTCCGCCACCGAAGTCGCCTCCGCCGGAGCGGGAGGCCTTGGTGACCTTCGCGGTCGCCCACTTCAACGAGGGGCCGACCTCTTCGACGTTGATCTCGACGCTGGTGCCCTTCGAGCCGTCCTGGCGCTCGAAGTTGCGGATCTTCAGCGAGCCGGTGACCATCACGCGCTGGCCCTTCTGCAGGGACTCCGCGACGTTCTCGGCCATCTGCCGCCAGGCCGCGCATCGCAGGAAGAGCGCGTCGCCGTCCTTCCACTCGTTCGTCTGCTTGTCGAAGGTTCGAGGCGTCGAGGCGACGGTGAAGTTGGCCACCGCGGCACCGGAGGGCGTGAACTTGAGCTCCGGGTCGTCGGTGAGGTTGCCGATGACGGTGATGTTGGTCTCGCCTGCCATGGCTCTGCCTTTCGAAGGGTCTGGGGTGGTCTGGTTTCAGTGAACCGCACGGTCAGGACAAGCGCGAGGGCCTGTCCACACGGTTCCTACTTGACGTCGGGTCGGGTGACCTTGGTGCGGACGACCGACTCGTTGAGCGTGAGCTGGCGATCGAGCTCCTTGACGGTGGCCGGCTCGGCGTGGAGATCGATGACGGCGTAGATGCCTTCGGTCTTCTTGTTGATCTCGTAGGCGAAGCGGCGCTTGCCCCAGATGTCGACGTTCTCGACGCTCCCGCCGTCCTTGCGGACCACGTTGAGGTAGGTGTCGAGGCTCGGAGCGATCGTGCGCTCTTCGAGGTCGCCGTCGAGGATGACCATCACTTCGTACTGACGCAACGACAAGGTGCGCCCTCCTTCGGTCTGAACGGCTACGGACCATCCGCAGCAGGAGAGAAGTTGCCTTGAGGCAACCGGGCGAGTCTATCCGGGCTCGTGGTCCCGGCCAAATCCGCGCCTTCGACCCGCGAGTGGCGCATGTTGGTCATTTCGAGACGGCGTGTCGCGCAAATCTGCGCCACTCGGCTTCTCATTTGCGCCACTCGACGGGCGTGGGGTGGTGTCGCGGACGAAGCGGCGAAGGCGACGCTCGAGGGCGGCCAGTCCGCCGGCCGAGAGCGACGACAGCGTGGCCTCGCGCTTCCATGCCCCGACCCGATTGGGGTCGTGGGTGCGCCCGAGCGCTACATCGGCATCGGCGATCACCTGCTCGGGGTGTCGGAGCAGCTCCACGGCGGTGTAGCCAAACCTCTCGTAGCCCAGCCGTGACAGTGCCTTCTCCCTCTTGAGGTCCTGATGATGCTGATGCCGCATTCGGTGATCGGCACCGTCGTACTCAGAAAGGCGACGCGTGCCGACGACCCAAAGGTCGGCGCGGGCCATGATCACATCGAATCTGTTGCGGATAACCCGCTGCGGCTCGACCTCGATGCCACTCATGACGTGCAACAGACGCAGGACCGTCTCCCATCGCGACTCGCTTCTCCCGTCACAGAGATCGAGTGCCCGTCGCAGCACGCGCACACCGCGCCGCCCGGAGCGCATGGTCATGCGAATCGCCTCGACGGTCGTGTGTTGCAGGTGAAGCGCGCAGTCGATGATGGCGACGAGGTCGATGAGCGAAAGGTGCTCGGCAAGCTCGATGATCGTCCACTCGGCCGTCGCGACGGGAATCCGTCGCGTGCTGGTGCGGTGTTCGGGGGGAATGGAACAGCGCCGGACGTAGACGCCGCGCCGGTCATGATGGGCCGCTTCGCCATCAGTACAGGCGACGAGCGGCAGCCGTTCCAGCGGTGGTAACCACCACCCCCGCAGCTCCGCGCTCGTCAGATGGGTGAAAACCGCGCCGTCCGCCAACACGAGGTCAACGGCGCGACAGCGCGCATCAAGGTCGTCCGCGAGCGTTGCCGGGATTGACACGCCATCGACTGGGTGGATCCAGTCGGTGCCTCGCAGCACGCCGCGACTGAATCCTCGACTTTCGGGATTGCGGTGGGAGATCGGTTCCATGCCAGAACATGGCGACGCAAGGGATGCCGGTGCATGCACGAGCTCTTCTGTTGTGGATGGGTTCGCGGTCCACAACGAGTGGCGCAAAGCCGGTTTCGACTGGCGCAAGTCTGCACGACACGCCGTCTCAGAACAGCCGAAGTGCGCCACTCGCGGAATCAGGCGCACAGCTACGCTCGGAGCGTGGACATCGAGATCGTCACCCTGGTGGTGTCGCCGGTGCGCCGGTACGACGGCCGACCTGCCGACGGCCCCAAGCCGTACGACGGCAAGGAGACGGCCGACGAGGTGCAGGTGCGCGCCAACAAGGGGTTGGTGGGCGATCGCTACTTCGGCACCAAGCACCAGTTCGCGGCGGTGACGTTCCTCGCCACGGAGTCGATCGACCGGCTCGAGGGTGAGCTCGGAACCGGGCCGTTCGACCCGGCGCTCGCACGCCGCAACGTCATCACCCGCGGGCTCGACGTCGAGTCGCTCCTGCACACCACGTTCACGATCGACTGCGGCAGCGGGCCCATCTCGTTCCGCGCCCTGAGCCGCGCGAACCCGTGCGCCTTCATGAACGGGGCGTTCGCCGAGGGTGCGCACCAGGCGATGCGCGGTCATGCCGGCATCCGCACCGAGCCGCTGAACGACGGCCTCCTGCGGGTCGGCCCGGCCACGCTGGTCGACGTCGTGCCGCTCGAACCCGACGAGCTCTCGCGCCGCCAGCGCGCAGCGCGCGTCCTAGGCGTCGGAGGACACCGACCAGAGGTTGACCCCGTCGGGCTCGCCGGCCAGCTTGTCGATCTCGGCGAGCTCGTCGTCGCTGAACTCGGTGTTGTCGGCCGCCTTCAGGTTCTCGTTCAGCTGCTTGATCGACGAGACGCCGATCAGCGCTGACGTGACGCCGCCGGGACGCAGCACCCACGACAGCGCCATCTGCGCGAGCGTCTGCCCGCGCGCCTCGGCCACGGCGTTCAGCCCGCGCAGACGCTCGCGGTTGTCGTCGTTCACGAGGCTCTGGTCGAACGTCGGGCGGTCGGAGGCCTTGGTGGGCTCGTCGCCCAGATAGCGGTCGGACAGCAGGCCCTGGGCGAGCACCGTGAACGCGATCGAGCCCATGCCGTGCTCTTCCAGCACGGTGAGCAGGCCGCGCTCGACCCAGCGGTTGAGCATCGAGTACGCCGGTTGATGGATGACCAGTGGCGTGCCCAGCTCGTCGGCGATGCCGATGGCCTCGGCGGTGCGTTCGGGCGAGTACGACGAGATGCCCACGTACGTGGCCTTCCCCTGACGCACCGCGGTGTCGAGGGCCGCGACCGTCTCGGCGACGGGGGTGTCGGGGTCGAAGCGATGCGAGTAGAAGATGTCGACGTGATCGAGGCTCAGGCGCTTGAGTGAGGCGTCGAGGCTGGACAGCAGGTACTTGCGGGAGCTCGCGTTGCCGTACGGGCCGGGCCACATGTCCCAGCCGGCCTTCGTGGAGATGATCATCTCGTCGCGGTACGGCGCGAAGTCGGTGCGCATCATGCGGCCGAAGTTCTCCTCGGCCGAGCCGTACGGAGGTCCGTAGTTGTTGGCGAGGTCGAAGTGCGTGATGCCGCTGTCGAAGGCGTGCCGCAGGACTTCGCGCTGGGTGTCGAACGGCTTGTCGTCGCCGAAGTTGTACCAGAGCCCGAGCGACAGCGGCGGCAGCAGCAGGCCCGAGTCACCGACGCGGCGGTACTCGAAGCGCTGGTACCGGTCCTCCGCCGCCACGTAGGGGCGATGGGTCTCGGCCACGGTCTGGGCGTAGTACGGCTCGTCACTCACGCGTCCACGCTAGCGACCGTCGCCCATCGGCGCCCGATGACCGAGGCGGACGTGGGCTACTCTCGGGCAGCGACCGACCGGAGCGGTCATGGCAGATCGAGGCGGAGATGACGAGTCGACGAGCGGCATTCGGATCGTGGTTGCTCGGTCCGGCCGACCAGACCCCGCGCCAGCTGCGGGTGCGCGTCCAGCTTCTCCTGACGACGATGCTCGTCACGACCAACGTGATCGGCGCCGCGGTGGTGGCCGCACTGTCGCTGGTGATCATCCCCGGGGCGGCGCCGAACCGGAACATGGCCGTCGGTCTCGCGATCGCGGTGCCGGTGTACGTCCTCGTGGCTGTGCTCTTCGGTGCCACGTACGGCACGGTGCGCACCGTCCGCGCCCTGAGCTGGGTTCCCGAAGGACGCGAGCCGTCCGATCGTGACCGCATGCGCGCACTCCAGCTGCCGTGGCGACTCAGCGTCATGCAGCTGCTGCTCTGGGCCCTCGCCCTGACCGTCTTCACCCCGCTCGCCGCTGTGCTCCAACCGGCCGCTGTCCTGAGCACGGCGGCCGCGATCGTCATCGCGGGTTTGGTCGTCAGCACGATCGCCTACCTGCTCGCCGAGTTCGTCCTGCGACCCATCTCGGCTCGCGCCTTGGCCGGCCAGGCCGGGCCGGACCTCCGGCCCCAGGGCCTGGGAGTGCGCGGACGCCTGCTCGGCTTCTGGGCGGTCGGCACCGCGGCCCCGACGCTCGGACTCGTGCTCGCCGCCGTCATCGCGCTGGTGAACCCCGCGGCGTCGTCGGACCAGCTCGCGATCGTCGTCCTCGGACTGACGGGGGTCATCCTGCTGTTCGGGCTGCTGGTGACGGCACTCACCGCCCGCGCCGTGGTGGCGCCGATCGGGTCCGTCCGCCAGGCCCTGACCCGGGTCGGCCACGGCGACCTCGACGTCGATGTCGTCGTCTACGACGGCACCGAGCTCGGGCTGCTCCAGGCCGGCTTCAACGACATGGTCAGCGGCCTGCGCGAACGTGAGGCGATCCGCGACCTCTTCGGGCGCCAGGTGGGGCGCGAGGTCGCCGCCGCGGCAGAGCGAGGCGAGATCCAGCTGGGCGGCGAGACTCAGGTCGTGAGCGTGCTCATGATCGACTTGATCGGCTCGACCGGCTACGCCACCGAGCACGACCCGGCGGACGTGGTCACCGTGCTGAACCGGTTCTTCACCGTCGTCGTGGAGGAGGTCGATCGCCAGCACGGCCTGGTGAACAAGTTCATGGGCGACGCCGTGCTGGCGATCTTCGGTGCTCCGGTCCACCAGCCTCGCCACGCCACCCTTGCCCTGAGTGCAGCCCGGGAGATGGCTCGCCGATTGGCGGACGAGGTGCCAGAGATCGGAGCGGGCATCGGCGTCGCCACCGGTCAGGCGGTTGCCGGCAACATCGGTGACACGTCGCGGTTCGAGTACACCGTCATCGGTGATGCGGTGAACTCGGCGGCCAGGCTGACCGATCTCGCGAAGGAGGTGCCGAGCCGTGTCCTGGTGTCGTGGGCGACGGTCGAGGCCGCCGAGTCGGACGAGCAGGCTCACTGGGAGCGGGACGAGCCCAGGACGTTGCGCGGTCGCCCGGAGCCGACGGCGGTCGGCGTGCTCCGTGATCGCGACGGTGACAAGGTCAGCGGAGACGCGTGATCTCGACATCGACGAACAGCTCGGAGTCGCCACGCGTGGAGTAGATGCCGCGCAGCGGCGGGACGTCCTCGTAGTCGCGGCCGCGCGCCACCAGCACGTGCTGCTCGCCGGCCGGACGGGCGTTGGTGGGGTCGAAGCCGACCCACTCGCCGTCCCACCACTCGATCCACGCGTGCGACTCGCCGGTGACCTCCTCGCCGACGACCGGGTCGGTGGACGGGTGCAGGTAGCCGGACACGTAACGGGCCGGGATGCGCGCCTCGCGCAGCACGCCCAGCGCGAGATGCGCGAAGTCCTGGCAGACGCCGGACCTGCCTTCCCACGCATCCGCGGCGTCCGTGGTGACCTCGGTGGCGCCTTCGACGTAACGGATCCGGTCGTGCAGGAACGCGCACACCGCCTCGGCGTAGTCGGTGGGCGTCGCCGCATCGTTCCGGATGGGCGTCAGCTCGGCCATCAACGCGGGTGACGGCGCGACCCAGTGGGAGATCTCGAGAAACTCACACCACTCGTCCTGAACCTCGTCGAGCGCTTCCCACGGGCGCCGCTCCGGCTGCGCCTCGGCCACGTTGGTCTCGACGATCGAGGTGGCGACGACGGTGAGCTCGATGTGCGGCTCGTTGACCTCGAACGCCGTGACCGTCGAGCCCCAGTAGTCGCGGTACTCCGACGCCCACGGCGTCGGCGTGATCTCGAGACGCGAGCGCAGCACCATCTGGTCGGGGGTGGTGAGCGGGGTCATGCGGGCCTCGTTGAACGAGGCCACGGCGCCCGTCTCGTAGCGATAGCCGGTGACGTGCTTGATGCGCAGCTGCATGCTCACAAGACGACACCGCCGGTCCACTCGAAGAGGTCCTGGTCGGCGAAATAGCGGCTTGTAACCGCCTCGCTGGCGGCCGCACAGCTGCGCTGCAGCCGCTCCATCTCGACCGGGAGGTCGAAGACGAGCTCCTCGAGCGGCCGGTACTCCAGCTCGGTGCGGGCCCGGCCCAGGAGTCGCTGCGCCTCGTCGCTGAAGCCCGACCTCGTGCCGACGTTGGCGAGCCTGCCCAGCGCCTTCTCGGCCTCGACGAGGGAGGACACGATGGACCGCGGGAACCAGCGGTCGAGCAGCAGGAACTCCGCTGCCTGGCGGTCGGCCTCGATGCCGCGGTAGGCGCGGATGAAGGCCTCGTAGGCACCGCACGCCCGCAGCGTGGTAGGCCAGGCGACCTGCGGGCCGGCCGCGAGAGCGGCCGTGGACAGCAGCCGCGCGGTCATGTCGGCGCGCTCGATGCTGCGGCCGAGCATGTAGAACTGCCAGCCCTCGTCCCGCGACATCGTCTCGGCGGCGATGCCGGAGATCATCGCCATCCGGTTGCGCACCCAGTCGAACATCTCCGGCGGCCGCATCGACCGCGCGGTTCCGAGCCCTCGCCACGTGGTGTTGATGGCGGCCCAGATGTCGGTGGAGAGGATCTCGCGGGCTCGGCGCGCGCTCTCGCGGGACGCACCGATCGCCGCGGCGATCGAGGTGGGCGACTCCGGGTTGTGCGCCAGCAGGTCGAGGATCATCCACCGGTTCGGCGTGCCGGTGTACTCCTCCACCCCCATGACGCTGAGCAGCTGCTCGCAGGACGTGCGCTCGTCCATGCCCGGATCCTCGACCAGCACCTGCATCTGGACGTCGAGGATGCGCGCGGTGTCGTCGGCCCGCTCGAGGTAGCGGCCGATCCAGAACAGCGACTCGGCGATGCGACTCAACATCAGCGATCACCCCCGGTCTGCTGTTGCTGCTGCTTCTGCTGCATGCCCTGACCGGCGGGTTGCCCGTCCAGGTCGGGGATCTGCTGGTGGGCCTGGCCGGCGACCGGAGTGGCGCGAGGCGCATGGTTGGGCTCGGCCGCCTCGTCTGCGGCGCCGGCCATCACCCAGGTGTCCTTGGATCCGCCGCCGCGGCTGGAGTTGACGATCAGTTCACCCTCGGGGAGGGCGACGCGGGTGAGCCCGCCGGGCAGCACCCAGACGTCGTCGCCGTCGTGCACCGCAAACGGACGGAGGTCGACGTGCCGTGGCCGGATGCCGTTCTCCACCAGCGTCGGCACGGTCGACAACGAGACCACCGGTTGGGCGATCCAGGCCCGAGGGTCGTCGACGATCTTGACCCGCAGCTCGTCGAGCTCATCCGGGCTGGCGGCCGGGCCGATGACGATGCCCTTGCCGCCGGACCCGTCGACCGGCTTGAGGACGAGCTCGTCGAGCCGGTCGAGGACCTCCTCGCGGTGGTCGGCGTCCCCCATCCGCCAGGTGTCGACGTTCTGCAGGATGGGTTCCTCGGACAGGTAGTAGCGCACGAGGTCTGGCACGTATGTGTAGAGCAGCTTGTCGTCGGCGACGCCGTTGCCCACCGCGTTGGCGATGGTGACGTGCCCGGCGCGGGCGGCGTTGACGAGACCGGGCACCCCCAGCGCGGAGTCCGCGCGGAACTGCACGGGATCGAGGAACTCGTCGTCGATGCGGCGGTAGATGACGTGCACCGGCTCGAGGCCGCGGGTGGTGCGCATCATGACGCGTCCCGAGCGGCACACCAGGTCGCGGCCCTCGACGAGCTCGACGCCCATGGTGCGGGCCAGCAGCGTGTGCTCGAAGTAGGCGGAGTTGTGGACGCCCGGCGTGAGCACGACGACGGTCGGGTCGCTGACGCCGGACGGAGCGGACTTGCGCAGGGCGGACAGCAAGGCCTGGGAGTACTGCGACACCGGACGGATGCGGTGGTCGGCGAACACCTCGGGCAGTGCGGCCGACAGCGCGCGGCGGTTGGTCATCACGTACGAGACGCCCGAAGGCACCCGGACGTTGTCCTCCAGCACCCGGAAGTCGCCCTCGCCGTCGCGGATGAGGTCGACGCCGGCGACGTGGATGCGCACCCCGTTGGGCGACTCCAGGCCCGCGACGACACGGTGGAAGTGCGGCGACGTCATGACCACCGAGCGCGGCATCACTCCGTCGGCGAACAGCTCGCCGGTTCCGTAGATGTCGGCGAGGAAGGCCTCCAGCACGCGCACCCGCTGCCGCACGCCGTGGTCGACGTGGTCCCACTGCTCGGCCTCGATGAGCCGCGGCACGATGTCGAGCGGGAACGGACGCTCCTCGCCCTCGACGCCGAACGTGATGCCCTGGTCGAGATACGACGAGGCCAGGGCGTCGGCTCGCTGACGGACCTCGTCGTCGCCCATCTCCACGAAGGAGGCGTGTACGTCCCCATAGGTCCCGCGGACGTCAGTCCCATCCACGATCATCTCGTCGAACCCGGACACCGGTCCGTAGCCGTCGAAGAGATGCGCGTCGCTCACACGCCCACCCTAGGAAATGACCGGAGCACGTGCCTCCCGCGGTCGGGCCCTCCGCATCGTCTGGGTGGTCTGACCCGCGGTTTCAGCGCATCCTGGGACAGTTTCGGCGTCGCTGACGCTACGCTTTCGCCAGAAAGGTGCGAGCCATGGCGGATGCCCACGTGCTCGTGCTCAATGCGAGCTACGAGCCCTTGCAACGGGTCTCGCTGCGCCACGCCATCAAGATGCTGGTGCGCGAGGTGGCTGTGGTCGAGGAAGAGGCCGGGGGGAATTTCGGTCCGTTCCCCGTGCCGAAGGTGCTGCGGCTCGTGCGCTACGTCGTCGCGAAGTGGCGTCATCGCCGCGGTCATCTGTGCACCAAGTCGGCGATCAAGGCCCGCGACCGCATGTGCGCCTACTGCGGCGGTACCGCCGAGACCGTCGACCACGTCGTGCCACGAAGTCGCGGCGGAGGGCTGACGTGGGAGAACGCGGTGGCCGCCTGCCTGCGGTGCAACCACCGCAAGGCCAACCGCACTCCGGCCGAGGCCGGCATGAAGCTGCTGTTCAGTCCCACCGCGCCACCGTCCACCTGGGGCTACGCCGTTCCGGTGGCGGCGGAGCAACCAGCCTAGGAGTCGACATGAGCCGTCTGACCAGCACGGACAAGGCCCTGTGTGCGGTGTACGCCCTGCTCGGGCTCGCTGCACTCGTGGGCACGCAGATCGCCCTGGTGCGTCACATGACCCAGGACGAGGGCAACAGCTTCTCGGACGCGCTGAGCAACACGGTCGTCAACGAAGCGGCGACGTTCACGGTCATCGACCTGCTGGCCGTCGCCGTCATCGGGCTGGTGTTCATGATCGTCGAAGGCCGTCGCCTGGGCATGCGCTTCATCTGGGTCTACGTCGTCTTGACGTTCGCCGTCGCCATCAGCGTCGCCCTTCCGGCGTTCCTGATCGCCCGTCAGGTCCACCTGGCGGGCGCGCGACAGCCTCAGCCCGCCTAGCCCTTCGCGTAGGTCTCGGCGCTCTCGAACTCGAACCCGACCGCCGGTTCGTCTCCCACGACCCACGCGTCATGACCCGGCTCGATCACGTAGGCGACGCCCGGACTGAGATGGGCTGTGCTCCCGTCCTCGTGCTCAACGTCCATCTCGCCGGAAACCAGCGTCCCCACGTGGCGAGCCTGGCACGAATCGGTGCCAGCGACGGGCTTGACGCACTCGGACCACTTCCATCCCGGCTGGAAGGTGGTGCGGGCGACGGTGGCTCCGGAGAGCCGGACGACGTCGACGGTCGTCTTCGGTGGTGTTCGCTGCTCGTCCGGTTCGTCGAAGGACTTGCTGGACACACTGGTCATGATTGACTCCTCAGTAACTGTCCCCGATCGATCATCTTCGAGCGTCCCACCAAGGTCACGCCTGCGCCAGAGCCGGCGCATGACGAAGCCGTGACGTGCGAGGCTGGTGCCATGGCCGAGGTCAACGTCCGGGGTGAGCCGCTCCAACCCTGCGGAACGGATCCGGTCACCGGGTTCTACCGCACGGGTGACTGCGCTTGCGGTCCCGACGACGTCGGCCTGCACGCCGTCTGCGCCGTCATGACCCGGGAGTTCCTCGAGCACCAGCGCTCCGTGGGCAACGACCTGTCGACCGCTCGCCCGGAGTACGGCTTCCCCGGCCTGGTTCCGGGCGATCGCTGGTGCGTGGTGGCCGCGCGCTGGCTGCAGGCCCACGCCGACGGTGTCGCGGCGCCCGTTGTGCTAGCGGCCACGAACGCCCGGGCACTCGAGGTAGTCCCCCTCGAGGCGCTCGAGGAGGCCGCCGTCGACGTGCCCGACGACCCGGGCACGCTCGGCTAGAGCTGGCCACAGCCCTGCAACACCCAGTCCTGATGCCGTATCCCGAGCGGGCTGTAGCCTTCGAGGGGTGACGCCAGCCCTCCGGGTCCAGCCCATCAGCGGGCCGGAACACCTCGACCACATCCGTGAGCGCCCGTCCGTCAGCTTCCTCCAGACACCCGCCTGGGCCGAGGTCAAGAACGAGTGGCGCGGGGAGTCCATCGGCTGGTTCAGCGCCGACGATGGGGGGACCAAGCCGGTCGGCGTGGGCCTCGTGCTCTACCGGCAGGTGCCGAGGCTCAAGCGGTACCTGGCCTACCTTCCTGAGGGCCCGGACATCGGCTGGCTGGACCAGGACCTCGACGCCTGGCTCACCCCCCTGCGGGAGTATCTCAAGGGGCAGGGTGCGTTCGGCATCCGCATGGGGCCGCCGGTCGTCACCCGGCGGTGGCACGCGGCCACCATCAAGACGGCCATCGCCGACGACGCCCTCCACACGCTCGACGACGTGCCCGCCGACGCGAGCGACGACGCCGCGCTGGCCGTCGTCTCCCGGCTGCGCGAGCTCGGCTGGAAGCAGGTGGCCACCACCGGCGGATTTTCCGCCGGGCAGCCGCAGTACAACTTCTGGGTCCCGCTCGCCGACGCGGACGGGCCCAAGAGCGAGGACGACGTGCTCGCCGCCATGAACCAGCAGTGGCGGCGGAACATCAAGAAGTCCACGAAAGCCGGTGTGGAGGTCACTCGGGGCAAGCGCGAGGACCTCCCTGCGTTCCACGCCATCTACGCCGAGACCGCCGAGCGCGACCACTTCACACCGCGACCGCTCGAGTACTTCGAGCGCATGTGGGATGCGCTGAGTGCCGAGGAGCCCGACCGCTTGTCGCTCTACCTCGCCCATCACGACGGCGATCTCGTGGCGGCCACCACCTTGGTCCGGGTGGGGACGCATGCGTGGTACTCCTACGGCGCATCCACCACCGAGAAGCGGGATGTGCGTGGCTCGAACGCCGTGCAGTGGCAGATGATGCGCGACGCCCTCGCCGCCGGAGCCGATGTCTACGACATGCGCGGCATCACCGAGACGCTCGACGCCGACGACTCCCACATCGGCCTCATCCAGTTCAAGGTCGGCACCGGCGGGGACGCCGTCGAGTACCTCGGCGAGTGGGACCTGCCGCTCAACCGCGCCCTGTACCTCGCCTTCACCACGTACATGAGGCGACGCGGATGACGTTCGACCTGCACGTCGACGCCGCCCGCTGGCGGCGCCACCTCACCGGGGTCGCCGAGGCCACACCGGGCATCGTCCCGGTCGCCAAGGGCAACGGCTACGGCCTGGGTCGCGACCGGCTCGCCGCCGAGGCCACCGCACTCGGGTGCACGATGCTCGCCGTCGGCACCTACGACGAAGTTCCGGACGCGCTCGTCGCGTTCGGCGGCGACGTCATGGTCCTCAGCCCCTGGCGACCGTTCCTCACCGACATCCCGTACGACGCTCGCGTCGTCCACACGGTCGGGCGCCTCGAGGACGTCGAGGCCCTCGCCGCTCGTGGTGAGCAGACACGAGTCGTCGTGGAGGGCGAGACGTCGATGGCGCGGCACGGATTCGACCGGCATGAGCTCGCCGCGGTCGCGGCCGCGCTGGGCGACCTGCGCATCGAGGGTTTCGCCCTCCACCTGCCGATGGATGGTGGCAATCTCGCCGAGGCGGAGTCGTGGGCGGCAGCGCTGGGTGCGTCCCAGATCGAGACCGAGACGGTCTTCGTCTCGCATCTCACCAGCGCCGAGCTGGCCGAGCTGGGTGAGCGGCGCCCCGGTCTCACGGTGCGGCCCCGGATCGGCACCAGGCTGTGGCTGGGCGACCTCGGTGCGTTCGACGTGCGCTCCACCGTGCTCGACCTGCACCACGTGTCCCGGGGCGAGCGGGTGGGATACCGGCAGCGCCCGGTGCCGCGCGACGGCTACCTGCTGGTGCTGGCCGGCGGAACCAGTCACGGCCTCGGACTCGAGGCGCCACGGGACCAGGCCAGCGCCCTTCAGCGGGGCAAGACCCTCGCCAAGGGCGGGCTCGAGGCGGCCGGCTTCATGCTGAGTCCGTTCACCGTCGACGGCAAGCAGCGCTGGTTCGCCGAGCCGCCACACATGCAGGCCAGCCTGGTGTTCCTGCCCGCCTCGGCCCGTGCGCCCGAGGTGGGTGACACCGTGCCAGCCGCCGTCCGCTACACGACCACCACGTTCGACACGATCACGTTGGACTGACGACCGTCAAGGGCTGGGGTCGGTATCGGTGTCCGGTTCCTGACCGTTGCCATTCGGGTTGCCGCCCTGGTCTCCATCGAAGAGGGTCCCTTGACCGTCGGTGTCCTGGCCACTGTTGTTGCCGTTGCCGCCACCGCCACCCGAGCCGTTGCCGCCACCACCGCTCTTGGGCTTCTCGACGCACGCCGTGCGCGAGTCGTTCAGGCGCTCGCCGCTGCCGCAGTTGGGCACCGGGTTGTAGATCTTGCCCCTGGTGCTCCTGATGTTGCCGGCCGGCGGGAAGGTGCCGCAGTCGGCGGGATCGATGGCCGCGTCCATGTAGGCCTTGAACGTCATGGCCGGGTAGGTGCCGCCGAAGAACGGATTGAGGTAGCCCTCGAGGTCCTCGTTGCCGACGCCCTTGTTGTACATCACGGCCGTGGCGAGCTTGGGCGTGGCGCCGGCAAACCATGACGACGAAACGTGCTGGTTGTCGTCGCTTCCCGCGGTCGCCGTGCCGGTCTTGCCCAGCGTCGGGCACAGGGTCCGGCCCCGGCTGCCGGTGCCGCCGGCTCCGGAGTTGACGACCTTCTGCAGGGCGGCGACGGCGTCGCCGGCGACGTCCGCGGGGATGGTCTGCTCGTTGGACCGCTCGTGCTCGTGCAGCGTGGCACCCGACGGGTCCTGGACCTTTTCGATGACGTACCAGTCGGCCTTCTTGCCGCCCGCCGCCAACGTCGCGTAGGCGTTCGCCATGTCGACCGGAGCAACCGGGACGTATCCGAGCGGTGTCACCGCCGCCGCTGGGTCGAACTTGTCGAGCACCGACTGCGGGACTCCGAGCTGGTTCGCCGCCTCGCGGATCTTCTCGGTGCCGACCGTGATGTCGCCGGTCGTCCCGGCTCCGCTGGAGCCGGCCGGCGCGGGAGTGGCGTCCTTGTCGGTGCCGAGCTGCTGGGTGAGGTCGACGAACGCGGTGTTGATGGACTTCTGGGTGGCACGCTCCAGCGTGACGGGACCGAACGACTGACCGCCGCTGTCACCCTGGTTCTCGATGGAGTTGCCGCCGACGTCGATCGGGGAGCTGCCGTTCAATCTGGTCTTGAGGCTGAAGCCGTCCTCCAGTGCCGCGACCAGCGCGAACACCTTGAACGTCGAGCCCGGCTGCGTGCCCGATGTCGCCCAGTTGAGCTGGTTCTTCAGGTAGTCGGCACCGCCGTACATCGCCTTGACGGCTCCGGTGCCCGGCTGCACCGACGCGATCGCCGTGTGCAGCTTCTTGAGGCCAGGGGGACGCACGGTGTCGATGGCGTTGACCGCGTCCCGCTGCTTCTGGTAGCCGATCGTGGTCGTGATCTTCAGGCCGCCGCCGAGGACCTGTGCGTCGGTGAACTCCAGCTTGCTCATCTGCTCCTGCACGAGCCGGAGCAGGTGGCCGTTCGGGCCCTTGAAGCGGTTGTTGTTCTTCCGCTTCACGAACGTCGGCAGCTCCGCCTTGGCGGCGTCCCCGTCTGCGGCGGAGATCGCGTCGGACTTCACCATGCCGTCGATGACGTACTCGTAGCGCGGCATCATCCGGTCCTTGCCACCCTCGGAGTAGGGGTCGTACAACGACGGTTGGTTGAGCATGGTGGCCAGCGCGGCGGACTCGCGGACGTCGAGCTGGGAGGCCGGCTTGTCGAAGTACGTTCGTGATGCCACCTGGACGCCGTAGGCGCCGTTGCCGAAGTAGATGGTGTTGAGGTAGCCCTCGAGGATCTCCTGCTTGCTGAGCTGGTTGTGGATCTTGATCGAGAGGATCGCCTCGCGGATCTTCCGGATGTACGACTGGTCCTGCGAGAGGTACAGGATCTTGACGTACTGCTGCGTGATGGTGGAGCCGCCGCCGGTGATCGCGCCGCTCTGCGCGTTGTTGCGTGCGGCCCGGATGATGCCCCTGATGTCGATGCCCCGGTTCGAGTAGAACGTTCGGTCCTCGGCGGCGATGACGGCCGCCTGCATTTCCTCCGACATCTTGTCGAGCGTGACGTTCTCGCGGTCCTGCGTGGCGAACGTGCCGAGCCGGTGCTTCCCGTCGGAGTAGTAGACGTTCGTGGTCTGGGTCTCGAAGTCGGAGTTCGCGTCGGGGATGTCGATGAGCTGGTAGAGGGCGAAGAAGACGACCGCGCCCACCACGAACCCGCTGACACTCAGTGCCGCCACCCATCGCACGACCTGCAGCCAGGGTGGGCCGGTTCCGGTGATCCTGCGGGCAAGCCTCCTGAGCGCGTTGTCTGGACGCGGTTTGACGCGCTGGTTCACAAGTGGGCTTCCTCTGTCTGGGCCTTCTTCTGTCGTCCGGAGCAAACTCGGACGGTGCCCCCATTCTGTCCGACGAACCTGAGAAGTGCCTGACGGGGGGCGTGGCTGGCGTCACCCCGGATGGGGGTGGCGCCGACGTGCTGGCGCGATGTATCGTTCCGATATACCAGTTCGTCATCAAACGGACATCCCGGATTCAGACAAGGGTCACCATGACACGGCGCGGAGCAGCTCTCGAGCTCGCAGTCCTCGGACTGCTGCACGACGCTCCCATGCACGGATACGAGCTGCGCAAGCAGCTCATCGTGCTGCTGGGCTGGGGCCGTGTGCTCTCGTACGGCACGCTCTACCCCTGCCTCAAGGCGCTGGGCAAGGACGGCTACATCGTGGCCGACCCGCCCGCTCCCAAGGTGGCGAAGGCCAAGACGACCAAGTCGGCCAAGGCCGCTCCGGAGGCCGTCCGCGGCCGCCGCAACCGGATCGTCTACCGCCTCACCGCCGAGGGCAAGGAGCGTTTCGCCCAGGCCCTCGAGGAGTCCGGGCCGGCCGCGTGGGACGACGAAAGCTTCGGCGTGCGGTTCGCGTTCTTCGCGCGCACCGACTCGCCGACCAGGGTGCGCATCCTCGAGGGACGCCGCAGCCGATTGGAAGAACGACTGGAGAACGTCCGCACGTCGACCCAACGCGGTCGCGAGCGGGCTGACTCGTACACGCTGGAGCTGCAACGGCACGGGTTGGAGTCGGTCGAGCGCGAAGTGCGCTGGCTGACCGAGCTCATCGACCGTGAACGCTCGGGGGGATACGGGGAGCTGGCTGAGGAGCCGGCAGCCGTCGAGAACGACCAGACCAGCGAAACATCATGAGTGGAGGAGAACCCATGGGTTCGGTTCGTGTAGCCATCGTGGGCGTGGGCAACTGCGCCACGTCCTTGATCCAGGGCGTCGAGTACTACCGGGAGGCTGACCCGCAAGGGAGCGTCCCCGGTCTGATGCACGTTCAGTTCGGCGACTATCACGTCAGCGACATCGAGTTCGTGGCCGCCTTCGACGTGGATGCCAAGAAGGTCGGCTTCGACCTCTCCGAGGCGACCACGGCGAGCGAGAACAACACGATCAAGATCGCCGACGTGCCACCCCTGGGCATCACGGTGCAGCGCGGCCACACGCTCGACGGGCTCGGCAAGTACTACCTCGAGACCATCGAGGAGTCCGACGCTCCCGCCGCCGACGTCGTGCAGGTGCTCAAGGACACCCAGGCCGACGTGCTCGTGTCCTACCTGCCGGTGGGCTCGGAGCTGGCCGACAAGTTCTACGCGCAGTGCGCCATCGACGCGGGAGTGGCCTTCGTCAATGCGCTCCCGGTGTTCATCGCCTCCGACCCCGAGTGGGCCAAGAAGTTCGAGGACGCCGGCGTGCCGATCATCGGCGACGACATCAAGAGCCAGGTCGGCGCCACCATCACGCACCGCGTGCTGGCGAAGCTGTTCGAGGATCGCGGCGTGGTGCTCGATCGCACCTATCAGCTGAACGTCGGCGGCAACATGGACTTCAAGAACATGCTCGAGCGCGACCGCCTGGAGAGCAAGAAGGTCTCGAAGACCCAGGCCGTCACGTCCAACATCTCGCACGACCTCGGCGCCAAGAACGTGCACATCGGCCCGAGCGACTACGTGCAGTGGCTCGACGACCGCAAGTGGGCGTACGTCCGGCTCGAGGGCCGCGCCTTCGGCGACGCGCCGATCAACATGGAGTACAAGCTCGAGGTCTGGGACTCTCCCAACTCGGCCGGCATCATCATCGACGCCATCCGTGCAGCCAAGATCGCCAAGGACCGCGGCATCGGCGGCGCACTGATCAGCGCCTCGTCGTACCTGATGAAGTCGCCGCCCGTGCAGCGTCCCGACGACCTTGGCCGCGCCAAGCTCGAGGCCTTCATCGCCGGCACCGAGGAACGCTAGCCCGAACGGAGCCGCACGGGCGCCTAGGCACGCCTGGTTCCGAAGAAGCGGTCACTCGTCGAACGACAGCGCGACCAGGGCAACCACGTCGGAGCACCCGACCACGAGTTGGTCCACGGTCACCCGGATCTCCTTGTCCAGCCACGAGACGATCGCCTGACCGATACCTCCGATCACCATCTCCGCGGCGACGTCGAACGACGATCCGGCCGCCACGGGAGTGCGCGACCGCACTTCGTCCCTGAGGAGGCCGACGAACAACCGCGTCGACGCGTCGCGTCGCTCAGCGATGGCCGGCAGCGCCACCAGTGCGGGGGAGAAGAGCAGGCGGCCGCGTCGCGGGTCGTCGGCGATCCGGCGGATCAAGGCCCCGAGCGCGGCCCGTGCGGCCAGGGGGATGTCGTCGTGGATCCCGTCCATCGCGGCGAGGGTGATGGTCGTCAGGTCGAGGACCTCCGCGTCGTAGATCGCCACGGCCAGCTCGCCGCCGTCGCCGAAGTTCTCGTAGAAGTAGCGAGATGAGAGCTCGGCCTCACGACACACCCCCCGCACCGTGAAGGTCCGAGCACCCTTCTCGGACGCCAGCAGCTCCAGCCCCGCGTCCATGAGCCGGGCCCTCCGGACGGACCTGCGTTCGTCCCCGGTCGCACCTCTGTACACACGCGAGGAGTCCATGGCGGCATCTTGGCACAACCGTCATCACATAGGGCGCACGGGGCGTGGACTCGCCTGAATCAGCCGCGGTCGGCCCACCACGCACGGAGCGCCTCGGCAGCCGCCTCTTCGCCCAGCGGACCACGGTCCATGCGCAGCTCCAGCAAGAAGCGATAGGCCTCGCCGACGTCGCGGCCCGGGCCGATGCCGAGGATCTCCATGATCTGGTTGCCGTCGAGGTCCGGACGCATGGCGTCGAGCTCCTCCTGCTCGCGGAGAACGGCGATCCGGGCCTCGAGCTCGTCGTACGTCCGCTGCAGCCGCGTGGCCTTCTGGCGGTTGCGGGTCGTGCAGTCGGCGCGGGTCAGAATGTGCAGGCGCTCGAGCTGGTCGCCGGCATCGCGCACGTAGCGGCGCACCGCGGAGTCGGTCCATTCGCCGGACCCGTACCCGTGGAACCGCAGGTGAAGCTCGACGAGTCGAGCCACCCGGTCAACGGTGGTGTTGTCGAACCTCAGGGCTCGAAGCCGCTTGCTTGCGAGCTTGGCCCCGACGACGTCGTGGTGGTGGAACGTCACCGTGCCGCCGGTCTGGAAGCGCCGTGTCTTGGGCTTGCCGATGTCGTGCAGCAACGCGGCCAGTCGGACGATGAGGTCCGGGCCGTCGCCCAGCCGACCTTCGAGCTCGATGGCCTGCTCGAGGACGATGAGCGAGTGCTCGTAGACGTCCTTGTGCCGGTGGTGCTCGTCGCGCTCCAGCACGAGGGCGGGCAGCTCGGGGAGCATGTGCTCGGCGAGCCCGGTCTCGACCAGCAGACGTAGCCCGTCGACCGGATGCTCCGCGCACACCAGCTTGACCAGCTCGTCGCGCACCCGCTCCGCCGACACGATGTCGAGCCGATCGGCCATCGCGGTCATCGCCGTGACGACCTCCGGATGGGCGGTGAAGCCGAGCTGCGCGACGAACCTGGCCGCGCGCATCATCCGCAGTGGGTCGTCGCCGAAGGAGATTCCGGCCGCCACTGGGGTGCGGACGACGCCGGCCGCGAGGTCGGCGACACCACCGAAGTTGTCGATGAAGTCGCCGGACGGCAGTCGTACGGCCATGGCGTTGATCGCGAAGTCGCGGCGCGACAGGTCGCCCTCGAGCGTGTCGCCGAAGCGCACCTGCGGCTTGCGGGACGTCGGGTCGTACTCGTCGGACCGGTACGTGGTGATCTCGATGTGCGCCTCACCGCGGCGCATCGCGATGGTGCCGAACTCGCGTCCGACGTCCCACATCGCGTCGGTCCAGCCGTCGATCACGGCCTCGATCTGCTCGGGAAGGGCGTCGGTCGTGAGATCCCAGTCCTGGCCCACCCGTCCCATCAGCGCGTCCCGCACCGGGCCGCCGACGATGGCGAGCTCGTGTCCTGCCTCGGCGAACCGCCGGCCGAGGTCGACGAGCGCCGGCTCGGCCCCCACCAGCAGGTCGAGCCGCGCTCGCTGCTCAGTCGTCGGGGCCGAAGTGGACACGACCACACACTCTACTGATCGGCCGCCCGTGGCCCGGCATCCCCGCCCGTACTGATCGGCCGCCCGTGGCCCGGCATCCCCGCCCGTACGATGAGCGCGTGGGTTCTCGTCGCCGTGCTGTCGTGCCAGCAGTCATGGCGACCCTGCTCCTGCCGCTCGTCTCGCTGGCATCGCCGGCCGGCGCGCAGGACGACTCCAACCTCGACGTCCGCATCACCGGGCTCACGCCGAGCAATCTCGAAGACCGCTCCGCGGTCACGATGACCGGCACGGTCACCAACAACGACGACCACGCCTGGACCGATGCCCAGGCCTACCTCGTCATCCCGGCCACCCCGTTCACCACACGCACGCAGGTCGACGATGCGATCGACACCGGCAACGCGTACACCGGTGAACGCGTCGTCGACCTCAAGTCGATCGACGAGCTCGGCGACCTGCGCCCCGGCGCGACCACCCGTTTCGAGGTCCGCGTGCCCTACAAGCGGCTCGGCATCTCCGGCGACGCCGGCGTGTACCCGGTGGGGATCCAGATCCTCGGAACCGACGTCGACGGGACCCGGGGCACCACCGCGATCGGGCGGGCCACCACGTTCCTGCCGCTCGTGTCGGACTCCACTCCGACCACAGTCTCCGCCGGTGTGGTGTGGCCGTTCGTCATGCCCGACCGACGCAAGCCCGATGGCAACTACGCCGACCCCCAGGCGTTGATCGCCCTCGTGTCGAGCGGCGGCCGGCTGCGCAACCAGCTCGACGCTGCCATGGCCATCCGTGCCCGCGCTTCGACGGTCATCGTCGATCCAGCGCTGCTCGTCGGCCTCGACGACCTGAGCCGTGGCCGCCATCTGCCCGAACGAGTGTCGATGAGCAGGACCGAGCGCCAGTCCGCCAAGCGCTTCCTCGATGATCTCGTCGGGCTCGGGCGGCGTGACGCCTGCTGGGTGCTCGACTTCGATCGTCCTGACCTCCTCGGCATCACCCAGTCGCCGTCGGCCGGCCAGCTCACCGAGGTCGTCGAGCGGGCCACCGCCACGACGCTCGCTCGGTTCCAGCTCAGTGGCCGGGGCCTGTCCTGGCCGACCACGTCGGGCGTCACCGCTCCCCTGCTCTCGGCCGTCCGCGGATCCGGTGAGCGGCCCGTGCTCGTGAATTCTGAGTCCCTGCCGGGCTGGGAACGCCGCGACGGCTCGCTCGTGCAGTTCCAGGCGCGATCGGGTCCGATGCCCCTGCTCGTCGACGACGCGCTCGACACCGGCGTCCCTGGCCTCACCACCACAGCCACCCTGCGTCAACGCATGCTCAGCGAGGCGGCGCTCGCGTCGATCCAGAGCGGCGCCGACCCCCAGTCGAGGGCCGATGCCGTCACGGTCATCGATCCCGGCTGGAACCCCGGTGAGTTCGACCATGGTCCGCTCGACGAGGTCTTCGACGCGCCGTTCGTCGAAGGCGTCAGCCTCGAGGATCTGATGAACGAGCGGCTCGCCGGGTACGAGGGCACGGTGCCGCGCACCGCAAAGGCCACGCCGATCAGCGACGAGCAGATCGGCGCTGCCGCTGCCGCTGCCACGACCTCCGATCTGATCGGCCGCATCACCCCCGACAGCACCGACGTCGAGGCCGGACACGCCCGCGACATCGCCCAGGTGCTCGGAGTCCGGTGGCGCGACCTGCCCACCGAGGGCCTGGCCGCCGCTCGTGCCGCCGAGCGCCGCGCCGACCGCGACCTCGCCCGCATCTCGATCGAGGGTCCGGACGCTGTCACCCTCTCGAGCTCGAAAGGCAGCTTCCCGATCACGATCAGCAACGACACCGATCACCCGGTGCGGGTCGGCGTTCAGATCGACTCCAGCAACCCGTCGCTCAACGTGCCCGACTCCGACTCCGTCGACATCGGGGCCGGCGAGCGACGCACCGTCACCGTCGCCGTCGACATGAGCCGGCAGAGCTCCGCGACCCTCACCGCAGCCATGGTCACCCCCGACGGACAGTCGTTCGGCGACCCAGCCGTCTTCAACGTTCGGTCGAGCCGGGTCGGCGCCGCGCTCTGGGTCGCGATCGGTGTCGCGGCCGCCTTCGTCGTCATCGCCCTGGCGCGCCGCTTCCGACGCCCATCGCGACTGTCCACGCCCTCGCAACGATTCGAGGGCGCCGCCGATGACTGAACCCAGCGATTCAGGCGCCATCGCGCGGAGCAGCGCATGGATGGCGCTCGGCACGATCGTCTCGCGCATCACCGGGTTCTTCCGGATGCTGCTGATCGCCTTCACCATCGGCACGCTGCTCGACGCCGACCTGTTCAACAACGCCAACACCATTCCCAACGCGCTCTACATCCTGGTCGCCGGCGGCATCTTCAACGTCGTGCTCGTGCCGCAGCTGGTGCGCACCATGAAGCAGGACCCCGACGGCGGCGACGCCTATGCCCAGCGGGTCATCACACTCGGACTGCTCGTGCTCGCCGTCGCCACGGTCGTCCTGCTGCTGGTCGTCCCGGGGCTCGTGCACGTCGTGTTCGACCAGAAGCTGTTCACGGACGGTTTCGAGCAGCAGCGCGAGTCCGCCCGACTGCTGATGTGGCTGTGCATGCCGCAGGTGTTCTTCTACGGCGCGTTCGTGCTGGTGGGACAGGTGCTCAACGCGCGTGGCCGGTTCGGCCCGATGATGTGGGCGCCGATCGCCAACAACCTGGTCGCCATCGCGATGCTGGGCGCGTACATCGGCGCCTTCGGCACGTCGAACGGCATCGACGGATTCAGCACCGACCAGGCGTTGCTGCTCGGCCTGGGGTCCACGGCCGGCATCGTCGTGCAGACGGCCGTCCTCATCCCGTTCCTGCGCCGCGCCGGGTTCGTGTTCCGTCCGCGTTTCGACTTCCGCGGCGTGGGTCTCGGGCACACGCTGCGGCTCGGGTTCTGGACGCTGCTGTTCATCGTGGCCAACCAGGTGGCGTTCATCGTCGTCCAGCGACTCGGCACCCGCGGCACGCTCGAGGGAGCGGAGTCGGGAGTGGCGGCCGCCGGCTCTGCGGTCTACGAGATCGGTTTCCTGGTGAGCCAGGTGCCGCACGGCGTCATCACGGTGTCGCTGGCGACCGCCGTCATCCCGACGCTCGCCGCGCTGGCGGCGGACGGGAGACACGACCGCATGCGGGTCGAGCTCGGCCGCACCCTCCGCCTCGCGCTTGCCATCATCGCCCCACTGGCGGTGGCCGCCGCCTGCCTGGGCCCCACCGCTGCCGACGCCATCGCCTACGGCGGGATCCGCGGCAACGCCGACGTCATCGGCGTCACCGTCGCGGCGTTCGCCCCGGCCATGCTGGCGTTCACGGTGCACTACTTGATGCTGCGCGGGTTCTACGCCAACGAGGACACCCGCACGCCGTTCTTCGTGCAGTTGGTCATCGCCACCGTCAACGTCGTTGCCGCCTTCGTCCTGACGCAGAACGCCGCCCCGAACAGGGTGGCTGCGATGCTCGCCTTGTCGTTCGGCCTGGCCTACCTGCTCGGGGCTGTGCTCTCGACCACCCTCCTCTCACGTGCCATCGGGCCGGTTCTCGATCGGGAGACCATGGTCTTCGCCGCCCGGCTGACTGTCGCGTGTGGCGTCGCGGCCGCCACGATGCTCGGCGCGGTCACCGGACTCGACCGGCTCGGCCTCGGCACCGACACGTCCGGAGAGGCACTCGCCGTGCTCGTCGTGGCTGGTTCGCTGGGGGCCGCCGTCTACGTCGTCACGGCCCGGCTGATCGGCCTCGACCAGCTCTCCTACGTCGTCCGAAGCGTGCTGCGCCGCGACCGCTGACACCGCTGCGCGGCACGCTTGGATGACCGCCCTGCCCGACTACGATGGGCATCGATCTCTGAAGGGGAATCGATGAGCGAGAGGCGGACGATGGCGTCAGGCGACGTCCTCGCCGACCGCTATGAGCTCCAGGATCTCGTCACCGAGCGACTCGGCTCCGTCACCTGGCGCGCGAACGACAGCATCCTCAACCGCAACGTCGGCATCGAGATGCTCCCGAGCACCGATCCTCGCGCCGACCACTTCATCGAGGCGGCCCGGCTCTCGACCACGGTCACTGACCCACGGTTCCTGCGCGTGCTCGACCTCATCGAGGACGACCACGGGCAGCACCTGGTGGTGCGGGAGTGGGCGCGGGCCTTTCCGCTCGACCAGCTGTTGGCGCAGTCGCCGCTGCCCAGCGCACGTGCGGCCCGCGTCATGACCGAGGTCGCCGAGGCCGTTGCGCACGCCCACGAGCACGGCGTGTACCACCGCCGGCTCACCCCGCACCAGGTGTTGCTCAAGCAGTCGGGCGCGGTGCGGGTCGTCGGCCTCGGTGTCGCCTCGGCCCTCGCACCGGCCGGTCACCAGGACACGATCGACGACCTGCAGGCCTACGAGCGGCTGGATGTCGAGTCGCTCGGCAAGCTGCTGTACGCATGTCTGGTCAGCCGGTGGCCCGGCGCCCACATCGACCAGCTGCGCGCCGCGCCCACCGAGCACGGCCGGCTGCTCCGGCCGCGACAGGTGCGCGCTGGGGTGTCACGCGAGCTCGACGCCATCTGCGACCGCATCCTCGGCGACCCCCCGGCCCATCACCGTCCCAAGATGACGTCAGCCCACGACATCGCGCGGGCACTGCACCTGGTCGACGAGGACACCATCCGCCCCGGCGGGCTCACCCGCGTCTCCCCCGACCTCCTGCGACTCGACCCGGTTGTCGTTCCCCAGGGCCCCCCGCCCGGACTCGCACCACCGCGTCGGCGACCCAAGGCTTACGACCCCGCACCACCCACCACCCTGGAGCGCGGCAAGGCCAGAGCGCTCGACGCGACCAAGGGCGACCGTCGCTACGTTCTCGCGGGCGTGGCCGTCGTCGTCCTGCTCGCGTCGATCCTCGGCTACGCCGTGAGTCGGAGCACCGGCGGCGGCGAACCAGGCCCCGATGGCCCGACGTCAGCGGTAAGCGCGCTGCCGGTCGCGGCCGTGAACGACTTCGACCCACAAGGCGAGGACGCGGCCGAGAATCCCGGCCAAGTCGCTCGGGTCGTCGACGGCGACGTTCGCACCGGTTGGCGCACCACCACCTACTTCGGCCAGGCCGCACTCGGAGGCCTGAAGGACGGTGTCGGTGTCGTGCTGGATCTCGGCGGTCCCCGTGAGCTGAGCTCGCTGCGCATCCAGCTGGCCGGCGGCGCCACCAACGTGTCGGTGTATGCGTCGTCGCCGGGTGCGGACGAGCCGCGCACCCTCAAGGGCCTCCGCCGGATCGCTGTTCTCGACGCCGCCGGACCCGATGTCTCGGTGAGCGTGCCGTCCGGCCTCCTCACCCGATACGTCGTGGTGTGGCTCACCGAGCTGCCGGAAGTCGAGCCGGACAACTTCCGCGGCGAAATCCGCGAGATCACGGTCCACGGCCGAACCTGAACGATCGGTGTTCCGAGGCGTGGAGCGGCGTCGTTCGAAGGGAATGTCCGCGTCCTAGACTGCGTTGTGTAGGTGTCAGCCAGAGAGCCCGAGCAGAGAGCACTGCACCCATGAGCACAGCACCATTGAGAGATGGCATTCGCGACCTCATCATCATCGGATCCGGTCCGGCGGGGTACACCGCGGCCGTGTATGCGGCTCGCGCCAATCTCGCGCCCCTGGTGTTCGAGGGCTCGGTCACGGCCGGCGGTGCGCTCATCAACACCACTGACGTCGAGAACTACCCCGGCTTCCCCGACGGCATCATGGGCCCCGAGCTCATGGAGAAGTTCCGCGCTCAGGCCGAGCGATTCGGCGCCGTCCTGATCCCCGACGACGTCACGGCCGTCCAGCTCGAGGGCGACGTCAAGTCCGTCAGCGTCGCCGACGGCACCACCTATCGCGCCCGTGCGGTCGTCCTGGCCATGGGTTCGGGCTACCGCAAGCTCGAGATCGAGGGTGAGGACCGGCTCTCCGGTCACGGGGTCAGCTGGTGCGCCACGTGCGACGGCTTCTTCTTCCGCGACCAGCACATCATGGTGGTCGGCGGCGGCGACTCCGCCATCGAGGAGGCCACGTTCCTCACTCGGTTCGCGTCCAAGGTCACCCTCGTGCATCGCCGCGACGAGCTCCGTGCCTCCAAGATCATGCAGGACCGCGCCTTCGCGAACGACAAGATCGAGTTCGACTGGAACTCCGAGGTGGTCGAGCTGCACGGCGACGACCGGCTCGAGGGCGTCACGGTGCGCTCGACAGTCACTGGCGACACCCGCCGCCTCGATGCCACCGGTTTGTTCATCGCCATCGGCCACGACCCGCGCTCGGAGCTCCTCAAGGGACAGGTCGAGCTCGACGACGAGGGCTACGTGCTGGTGCAGCCCGACAGCACCGCCACCAACCTGCGCGGCGTCTTCGCCGCCGGCGATCTCGTCGACCACATCTATCGCCAAGCGGTCACCGCGGCGGGAACCGGCTGCGCCGCATCGCTTGACGCCGAGCGCTTCCTCGCCGACCTCGACCACGCCGGCGCACCTGCGGTCGATGCCGCGCTCATCAAGGACTAGCCGAACCCCGCTTCACTCAGCACTAGGAGAGACATGGCAGAGATCACCGACGTCACCGACGCCGACTTCGACGAGAAGGTCCTCGGGGCCACCGGACCGGTGCTCGTCGACTTCTGGGCGGCCTGGTGCGGACCCTGCCGTCAGCTCAAGCCGATCCTGCAGGAGATAGCTCAGGAGAATGGCGACAAGCTCACCATCGTGGAGATGGACGCCGATGCCAACCCGGCGACGCCGGCCAAGTACCGCGTCACCGGCCTGCCCACGATGAACGTCTACTACCAAGGCGAGCTCGTCCGGTCGATCGTCGGCGTCAGGCCGAAGTCCGCCATCCTCAACGAGCTCGCCGAGTTCGTCTGACCCACTCAGGTCACTACGTCGACAAATCGCTTTGTCGACAAAGTGCCGCTAGCGTCTGGCTCGGCGCGGATCCATCAGCTCGACGATGCGCTCGAGATCCTCGACGGTCGCGAACTCGACCGTGATCCTGCCCTTGCTCCGACCGAGATCGACCTTCACCCGCGTGTCGAACCGATCGGAGAGTCGGCCGGCGAGCTCCGCGACTCGTGGCGAGTGGAGCTTGGCACCGGACCGCCGGGCCGGCCGGCGCTTGCCGTCCGGCTCCACGGTCACGATCTCCTCCAGCGCCCTGACGGACAGCCCCTCGGCGACGACTCTCTGGGCGAGCCGGTCCTGGATCTCGGAGTTGCTGACAGCCACCAGCGCCCGGGCATGGCCGGCTGACAGCACGCCCGCCGCGACCCGGCGTTGGACTGTCGGGGAGAGCTTGAGCAGACGGAGCGTGTTGCTGATCTGCGGGCGCGACCGGCCGATCCGCTCGGCCAGTTCCTCGTGGGTGCATCCGAAGTCGTCCAGCAGCTGCTGGTAGGCCGACGCCTCTTCCAATGGATTCAGCTGCGACCGATGCAGGTTCTCCAACAGGGCATCGCGCAACAGGTCGACGTCGGACGTGTCGCGGACGATGGCGCCGATCGTGTCGAGCCCGGCTTCACGAGTCGCACGCCAGCGCCGCTCCCCCATCACGAGCTCGTACTTGTCCGGCCCGGTGGAGCGCACGATGACCGGCTGGAGCAGCCCGACCTCCTTGATGGAATGCACGAGCTCGGACATCTCGTCCTCGTCGAAGGACCGACGGGGTTGGCGCGGGTTCGGAATGATCTGGCTCAGCGGGATCTCGGCAAACCGAGCACCGTCGACTTCTTGGAGGCCAGCCTCGAAGGCTTCGGCCGGTGTCGAGGGGATGAGGGCTTCGAGCCCGCGACCGAGTCCACGTCGTGTGTTCATCAGCCTGCTTCCTGGGGAACGGCGATCTCACGTGCCGCCTCGAGGTACGACAGCGCGCCGGACGACGTCGCGTCGTAGGTGAGGATCGTCTGCTGGTAGCTCGGCGCCTCCGAGATGCGGACCGATCGGGGGATGGCGGTGCGGAGCACCTTGGCACCGAAGAACTTGCGAACCTCATCGGCCACTCCCGAGGAGAGGCGCGTGCGGGCATCGAACATCGTGAGCAGGATCGTGGTGATCTCGAGCCGGGGATTGAGGTGCCGCTGCACGAGGTCGATGTTCCGGACCAGCTGCCCGAGGCCCTCGAGTGCGTAGTACTCGCACTGGATCGGGATGAGCACCTCGCGGCCGGCCACGAGCGCGTTCACCGTGAGGAGCCCGAGGGATGGCGGGCAGTCGATGAGCACGTAGTCGAGGCGGTCGCCGGCGTCCTCGCAATCGTCGAGGTACGACTGCAGTGCCTTGTCGAGGCGAGTCTCGCGGGCCACGAGAGAGACGAGCTCGATCTCAGCTCCGGCGAGGTCGATCGATGCCGGCAGCACCGTCAAGCCCGGGAGGTCCGGACACGGGCGGACCAGCTCGTCCAGGTCCGTCCCGTCGACGAGGGCCTCGTACACTCCCGGCGTTCCCTCGGAGTGATCGATATTCAGTGCAGTGGACGCATTGCCCTGGGGGTCGAGGTCGATGACGAGGACCCGCAGGCCCTTCGTGGCGAGTGCGGCTGCGACGTTGACCGCCGTGGTGGTCTTGCCCACGCCGCCCTTCTGGTTGGCGACGACGAAGACCCGGGTCTCGGCGGGCTTCGGCAGCTCCACGGTGTCTTGAACGCGGCGAGCCAGATCGACGTGCTCCTGGGCCTCGGCCGCCAGCGGCGTCGCATCGTCGTCGAACGTGGACGTGGTCTCCTCGCTGATCGCGGAGGCGGACTCCGGAGCGGCGGCCGCTTGACGGGCGGCGGATCCACTCATGCGGCGGGCTCCCCGGCAGCGGGTTCGGGTGGCTCGGTTTCACGTGAAACCTTCCAGCCAACGGGAGTCGGTGAGGGATTTCTCGACGGGGCTACGAACGGCCCCGGTACTGCGGCCACACTCACCGCGTCACCTCCACCACCGTCGTCGGAACCTGCAGGTCACCATGTGAAGACACCACGATATCGGTCGCACCCATCTTGTGAAGGGATACCCGGGACGAAGCGACCTCTTCCTCAGCCGTCCTCCCCTTCAGCGCGAGCAGCACTCCGCCGGGTCGGACCAGTGGTAGGCACCAACTGGCCAGCTTCTCCAAGGGCGCCACGGCCCGGGCCGTCACCACGTCGAAGGTCTCGCGGACGTCCTCGGCCCGAGCTCGGAGCACGGTCACCTGGTCGAGCCCCAGGGCCTCCACCGCCTCTTCGAGGAAGGTCGTCCGACGCAGCAGGGGTTCGATCAGTGTCACGTGAAGGTCCGGCCTGGCGATCGCCCACACCAACCCGGGCAGCCCGGCGCCCGACCCGACATCGGCCACCGTCGCGTCCACCGGCACCCGCGGTACCACCACGGCGCAGTTGAGCACATGACGGTCCCAGATCCGCGGGACCTCCCTGGGACCGATCAGCCCACGCTCGACGCCTGCGGATGTCAGTAAGTCGACATATCGCTCGGCGATCGGCAGCCGATCAGCGAACACCCCCGCCGCGGACGACGGGGGTGTTTCACGTGAAACAGGCACAATCAGCCAGTCCGTGGCAACGGCATCAGGACACCGGAAGGATCACGACGTGGCGATGGGTGTCCTCGCCCTCGGACTCACTGACCAGACCGGCGTCGGCCACCGTGTCGTGGACGACCTTCCGCTCGAACGGTGACATCGGGTCGAGAGGAACCGACTCACCGCTCTCCTTCACCTGCTCGATCGCGTCCTCCGCAATCCGGACGAGCTCCTTGCGCCGAGCCGCGCGAAAGCCGTCGACGTCGAGCATCAGCCGGCTGCGCTCGCCGGTCTCCCGATAGACAGCGAGACGGGTCAGCTCCTGCAGCGCCTCGAGGACGTCGCCGTCGGGGCCGACCAGGTGCTTGAGGTCGCCGCCGACGATCGAGACGGCCGCCCGATCGCCGTCGACATCCATGTCGATGTCGCCGTCGAGGTCGGCGATGTCGAGGAGCTCCTCGAGAAAATCGGCCGCGACATCGCCCTCGGCCTCGAGCTTCGTGGAATCGGTGCTCATCGCTTCTTGCCCTTCTTCTTCTTCTGACTCTTGCTCTTGGGGCGCTGGTTCCGCGCCTGCTGGGATGGCTTCTGGCCGGACTGCGGCTTGGGTGCCGCAGGGGCCTTCGGCTGCTGCGGCTCTTCCGGTGTGCTTCCGGCCGGGCTGTTGTTGCCGCCCTGCCTCCGGCGCTCGCTCCGTGACTGCTTCTTCGGCTGCTGACGCGGCGGGGGGTGCGGCTTCTCAAGCTCCTCCAGGGGATCCTCGACCACCGTCTTGCCGTGCTTCGCGTCGCGCTCCTGCTTGGCCTTGAACGCGGGCGTGCCCGGCGCCGGGTTGTTCCGGATGACGTAGAACTGCTGGCCCATGGTCCACAGGTTCGAGGTGGTCCAGTAGATGAGGACGCCGAGCGGGAACGCCACGCCCCCGACCGCGAAGACAACCGGAAGAATGTAGAGGAGCATCTTCTGCTGCTGCGCGTACGGACCATTGAGTGCATCCGGCGGCATGTTCTTCATCATCAGCTGACGCTGCGTGAGGAACTGCGTCGCACACATCGCCACCACGAAGAACGCCGCCAGCAACTGCGTGTTCAACGACTCAGCGAACTGAACCGGGCCGAATGTCATCAGCGTGTCGGCGATCTTGGCGCCGGCGAAAGCCGCATCCTTGAGCGACTCGGCGTTCTCCGAGGTCAGAAAGCCTCGCTTGCCCTCGGCGCCGAACTTGGCCGCCTGGTCGATCACTCGGAACAAGGCGAAGAACACCGGCATCTGCAGGATCAGCGGCAGGCAGGACGCGAACGGGTTGGTGCCCGTCTCCTTCCAGAGCTTCATCTGCTCCTGGGTGAGTCGCTCCCGGTCATGGCCGTACTTCTTCTGAAGCTCCTTGATCTGCGGCTGCAGCAGCTGCATGTTCCGGCTCGACTTGATCTGCTTCACGAACAGGGGGATCAGCAGCGCACGGACCGTGACGGTCAAACCGATGATCGCCAGCACCCACGTCCATCCGGAGTCCTTGGACATCACCTGCGAGAACAGCCAGTGCCATGCCAGCAACACGCCGGACACCGCGTAGTAGAGCGGCGTCATGATTGCCGAGCCGATGTCGCCTAGGAAGCCCATGTGTCTCCTGTGGTGGGGGTGGCCATCGACGACGGGGGTGTCGATGACCTGCGGTTCTTGGAGGACGGAACCGGGTCGAAACCACCCGCCGCCCAGGGGTGGCAGCGTGCGACCCGCCGCATCGCCAGCCAGGTGCCACGCACGGCCCCATGCGTCTGCACGGCTTCGAGCGCGTAGGCCGAGCACGTGGGGTGGTACCGGCATACCTGGCCGTAGAGCGGGCTGATCGCAAAGCGGTACGCCTTGAGCAATCCGATGAGGACGTACTTCATCGCGCACCGACCCGTCGCAGCGCCTCGTCGAGATCGGCCGCCAGCGTCGCCGACGCCGCGTCCTTGGCGGTCGGCAGTGCCCTGATGACGATCCGAGAGCCGGCCGGCAGATCGGCCAGCCGTGGACGCATCAGGTGGCGCAGCCGGCGCTTGACGCGGTTGCGATCGACGGACGTGCCGACGCCACGGCTCACCACGAATCCGACGGACGTGACCGGAGGGTCAGCGGCATCCTCGACTGGGCCGGCGTCAGCGCCGACCGGAAGGACCACGTGCGAGACGAGGGTGGGCCGAGCGGCCTTCGCCCCGTGACGAACGGTGGCGCGGAAGTCCTCGCTGCTGCGCATGCGATGGACCTGATCGAGCAACGGGCTCAGGCCGACAGCTTGGAGCGACCCTTGCGCCGACGCGACGACAGGATCGAGCGACCGGCACGGGTGCGCATGCGAAGACGGAAGCCGTGCTTCTTGGCACGACGTCGGTTGTTCGGCTGGAACGTTCGCTTGCTCACGGGACTTCCTCACGACTCGGGCGGTGGACCCTGGTGCTGTTCGGTGCTGGCTGTGTCTGGGGCTCGCCGATGGTGCGAAGCAAGCCGGTCGACGGCCACCGCTCGCCCACAGAAATCGGACTTGCTGTGAGCACGCGGCGGGTGTCGCGATGATGACCACACCACGGTACGGGGGCACCACGTGACGGTCAAACCGACCTTCTTACGACACCTGTGAGAGGCTCGTCCAGACGACACGCCGGGCCGCGTCAGTCCGTTGGGGAAATCCGCTTGAACTGGCCTGGCCCCGCTGCTACCGTCGCCGCGGTATTCGACTTTTCCACAGTGGATCTCACTCAGACATGTCGATGCACATTGTGTGGATAACCATGTGGAGCAACGGAGGTACCGGGATGGGTGAGGCGCCGGATCGAGCGGAAGACACCGAGCTCATCACCCATTGGGAGAAGGCGATCGGCACCCTCTCCCCCGGCGCCAAGGTCTGGGTCTTCAACGCGACACCACTCAGTCTCCACAACGGGATCCTGATCGTCGCCGTTCAGGACGACCTCACCCGAGCGCAGCTCGAGTCACGGGTCAGGCCGGCCCTCGAAAACGCCCTCACGAAGTCGCTCGGCCAGGAGATCCGGCTCATCGTCACGATCGATCCCACCGAGCTCGAGAACTACAACCGTGAGGCACTAAGTCAACAAGACGACATGTCGACAAATGGTCAGCCGGAGTCTGACGTGGAGCTCGCCGAGCTCGACGACGAGGAGGATGACGATGCCTTCGTTCCCAGCTGGGCGCAGCGCACCAACGTCGTCCCGCTCAAGCGCGGCACCGCCGCCGAGGCCCGGCTCAACCCGAGATACCTCTTCGAGAACTTCGTCATCGGATCGTCGAACCGCTTCGCCCATGCCGCCGCGGTCGCCGTCGCCGAGGCACCCGGCAAGTCGTACAACCCGCTCGTCATCCACGGCGAGTCCGGCCTCGGAAAGACGCATCTCCTCCACGCCATCGGCCACTACGTGTTGAGCCTCTACCCGTCCTCGCGCGTCCGGTACGTCAACACCGAGGAGTTCACCAACGACGTCATCAACGCGATCCAGGAACGCAAGACGGCCGAGCTGAAACGCAAGTACCGCGAGATCGACGTCCTGCTCGTCGACGACCTCCAGTTCCTGGAGAAGAAGGAGTCGACCCAGGCCGAGTTCTTCCATACCTTCAACGCGTTGCACAACGAGAACAAGCAGATCGTCATGACGTCCGACCGCCCGCCCAAGGCCCTGCGCACACTCGAGGAGCGACTGCGCAACCGGTTCGAGTGGGGCCTGCAGACCGAGACTCTCCCGCCCGACCTCGAGACCCGTATCGCGATCCTGCGCAAGAAGGCCGCCAACGAGAAGCTCACCGTGCCGGCCGACGTCATGGAGTTCATCGCCAGCCGGGTGCAGACCAACATCCGCGAGCTCGAGGGCGCCCTCATCCGGGCCACGGCCTTCGCGAACCTGCAGAAGACGACGGTCGACATGCAGCTGGCACAGATGGTGCTCAAGGACCTGGTGGCCGAGGGTGAGGAGCCCGACATCACCATCGGGCAAATCATGGCCCAGACCGCCACCTACTCCGAGTTCACGATCGACGAGCTCTGCGGCGCCAACCGCACGCGCAACCTGGTACTGGCCCGTCAGATCGCGATGTACCTGTGCCGCGAGCTCACTGAGATGTCCCTGCCGAAGATCGGCCAGGAGTTCGGCGGCCGCGACCACACCACGGTGATGCATGCCGAGCGCAAGATCCGCAAGCTCATGGCCGAGAAGCACGCCGTCTACAACCAGGTCACCGAGCTCACGAATCGCATCAAGCAGCAAGCCCGGCAGTCCTGACCCGCATGCACGACGCTGACAGAACAACGGTCACGACGATGCACAACTGGGGACGGCCTTGTGGGAAAACCGGCCCTCTCCGTGGACATCTGGCCCCAGGGTGTGAACACCGTGTGAACACCAGATTTCCGTGCACAGGGCACGGGGAGCCACGCACAGCTCCGGCCACAGGTCATCCACCGGCCCGCACCGGATCCCACCAGCACAGACGGCAGTTGTCCACCGTTTCCACACTGGCTACTACGACTACTACTCCCTTATGTGTCACAACACTCCGTCAAAGTAGATCTGACGTCCGTGTGTGGACACGTCTTTCAGCCGTTCCCCGCCCTACCTCGGGCTCCCGCCGCGTGGGAGGATTCATTCCGACGGCTTCCGTCCCTTCGAAAGGTCCTCGTTCGTGAAATTCCGCATCGACCGCGACACGTTCGCCGACGCCGTAGCCTGGACCGCCCGCAGCCTGCCCAACCGACCCAGCGTCCCGGTGCTCGCCGGCCTGCTGATCGAGTCCTCCGGCGACGGCCTCACGCTCTCCGGGTTCGACTACGAGACGTCCACCCGCGCCACCCTGCCGGCCGAGGTCGCCGACGACGGCCGTGCCCTGGTCTCCGGGCGTCTGCTGTCGGAGATCGTCAAGTCACTACCGGCGAAGCCCATCGACGTCTCCCTCGACGGCACCAAGGTGCAGGTCGTCTGCGGCAGCGCCCGGTTCAGCCTGCAGACCATGCCGGTCGAGGAGTACCCGCAGCTGCCCGACATGCCCACGTCCACCGGCACGATCAAGGCTGACGAGTTCGCCACCGCTGTCGCCCAGGCCAGCGCGGCGGCCGGCCGCGACGAGATGCTCCCCTTGCTCACCGGCGTCCGGCTCGAGCTCGAGGGATCCACCATCTCGCTCATGGCCACCGATCGGTTCCGTGCCAGCCTGCGGGAGCTCAGCTGGTATCCCGAGAAGGGTGACCTGTCGGCCCAGGCGCTGGTGCCCGCACGCGTCCTCGGTGAGACCGCCCGATCGCTCGTGGCCGGCGGCGACGTCACGATCGCGGTGTCCTCGGGTGAGGCCGGCGACGGACTCATCGGATTCGAGGGCGTGGTGGGCAACGGATCGCGCCGCACCACCACACGCCTGCTCGAGGGAGACTTCCCACGGGTCCGGCAGCTGTTCCAGGCGCAGGCCGAGACGATCGCCTACGTCAGCACCCCCGATTTCATCGACTCGGTCAAGCGGGTGTCGCTCGTGGCCGAGCGCAACACTCCGGTGCGGCTGACGTTCGCCGACGGACAGCTGCTGCTCGAGGCGGGCAGCGGCGACGAGGCCCAGGCGTCTGAGTCGATCGAGGCCACGATCAACGGAGCCGACATCTCGATCGGATTCAACCCCACCTATCTGCTGGAGGGGCTCGGCGTGATGTCCGAACCCGTCGTGCACCTGTCGTTCACCCAGCACACGAAGCCGGCCGCCATCTCGGGTGTGCAGGAGATCGGATCCGACCCCGACGGAGCGTTCCGCTACCTGATCATGCCGGTCCGGCTGCAGAGCTGATGTCCGGAGGCACCATGCACATCGGTCTCGTCGGCCTCGGCAAGATGGGCGGCAACATGCGCGAACGCATGCGCAAGGCCGGCCTCACCGTCGTCGGCTACGACCGCGACCCGCTGGTCAGCGACGTCGAGTCACTCGCCGAGCTCGTGAAGCAGCTCCCGTCGCCCAAGGTCGTCTGGGTCATGGTGCCGGCCGGAGCCCCCACCCAGCAGACCGTCGCCGAGCTGGGCGAGCTGCTCGGAGACGGCGACGTCGTCGTCGACGGTGGCAACTCCCGCTGGACCGACGACGAGAAGCACGCCGCCGAGCTGGCGGAGAAGAACATCGGTTTCGTCGACTGCGGCGTCAGTGGCGGCGTGTGGGGCCTCGACAACGGTTACGCCCTGATGGCCGGCGGCGACGCCGACGACATCGCCAAGGTCCAGCCGGCGTTCGACGCCCTCCGTCCCGACGAGTCGACCGGGTTCGTCCACGCCGGCCGGGTCGGTGCCGGGCACTTCTCCAAGATGGTCCACAACGGCATCGAGTACGCCATGATGCAGGCCTATGCCGAGGGCTTCGAGCTGCTCGAGAAGGTCGACATCGTCGATGACGTCACTGCCGTCTTCGACTCGTGGCGCACCGGTACGGTCGTGCGGTCCTGGCTGCTCGACCTCCTGGTCAACGCGCTCCAGGACGATCCCGGGCTCAGCAAGATCCGTGGCTACGCCGAGGACTCCGGCGAAGGCCGCTGGACGGTCGAGGCCGCCATCGACCACGCGGTCCCGATGAACACGATTGCCGCTGCGCTGTTCGCACGGTTCGCCTCGCGCCAGGAGGAGTCACCGGCCATGCAGGCAGTGGCCGCCATGCGCCAGCAGTTCGGAGGTCACGCCGTGCAGGCAGCCGAGGAGGTCGGCTTCGTTGCCGCCGACCCCGACCCGTCCGATCCCGTCTAGCCCATGTACGTCGCCCGGCTCGTGCTGCACGACTTCCGGTCGTACCCGCAGACCGAGCTCGACCTCGAGCCCGGCCCGACCGCGTTCATCGGCGCGAACGGCCAGGGCAAGACCAACCTCGTCGAGGCCGTCGACTACGTCTCGCGGCTCGACTCGCACCGCGTCTCCGGTGACGCCGCGCTCGTGCGGGTGGGCGCCGAGCAGGCCGTCGTCCGCGTCGAGGTCCGGCGCGACGACCGCACAGCTCTCCTGGAGGTCGAGATCACGCCGGGCCGGGCCAACCGGGCCAGGGTCAACGGATCGGCCCTTCCGCGAACCCGTGACGTGGTGGGCATCCTGCGCACCGTCATGTTCTCGCCCGACGACCTGGCGCTGGTCAAGGGCGATCCGTCCGACCGGCGTCACTTCCTCGATGCCCTGCTGACGCTGCGCACGCCACGACTGGGCGGCGTCAAGGCCGACTACGACCGGGTGCTCAAGCAGCGGAACGCGTTGCTCAAGTCGGCGCGCGGCCGTCACGGGTCGGTCGACCTCTCCACCCTCGACATCTGGGACGACAAGCTCGCCACGCTGGGCGGCGAGATCGTCGCGCATCGACTGACGCTGCTCGACGATCTCGCGCCACATCTGGCATCGACGTACCTGCAGGTGGCGGCCGAGGCCCCGACCGACCGCCGGGACGTCCGGGCCACCTACAAGGCATCGGTCGACCTCCCGCACGATGCCGCCGGCGACCCCGCGGCAGTGCGTACTGCACTGCTGGCCGGCATCGAGCATCGCCGAGGAGACGAGCTCGAGCGCGGCATCAGTCTGGTCGGACCGCATCGCGACGAGGCGGTGCTCGAAGTCGGCGACCTCCCGGCGAAGGGGTACGCGAGCCACGGCGAGTCCTGGTCGCTGGCGCTGTCGCTCCGGTTGGCGTCGTTCGCGCTTCTGCGCGAGGAGGGCGACGATCCGGTGCTCATCCTCGACGACGTGTTCGCCGAGCTCGACCAAGGACGGCGCGAGCAGCTGGCGTCGCTGGTCGCCGACGCCGAGCAGGTGCTCGTCACGGCCGCGGTGGCCGACGACGTGCCCAAGTCGTTGCTCGGTCGTCGCTTCCGCGTCGAGGGAGGACGGGTACTCCATGAGTGACCCGGACGAGCCGGACGAAGCGGACGAGCTGGGTCTGGCTCGCGACATCGCGGACTCCTACCGCGGTGGAACCCCCACGGAACCGCAGCGGCGGCGCCGACCACAGCGGGCATCCCCGCGGCGGAAGAAGCGCGACGAGCCGTCCCGCCTCGCCGACGTGCTCGGCGAGATGACTCGCGACCGCGGCTGGGACGAGCGGATCCAGGCGCAACGCGTCTTCACCGACTGGGCCGGCATCGTCGGGCCCGAGATCGCCGCCCACTCCCACGTCGACGGGTTCGACGACGGCATCGTCTCGATCGTCGCCGACTCCACGGCCTGGGCGAAGGAGCTGAAGCTGCTCGCCGCTCGCGTGGTGCAGCGGCTCAACGAGGAGATCGGCCACGGCACCGTGCTGCGCATCGAGGTCCGCGGCCCGCAGGCTCCGTCATGGAAGAAGGGCAAGCGCACGATCCGCGACGCCCGCGGCCCGCGCGACACCTACGGCTGACCGGCGACGAAACTGGGAGGCGACCGTTTCCGTGCGTTTGGCAACGGTCCGCCGGTGATGGGGGTAGCGTTCGCAGCATCGGGGTGGGACTCATTTGCGAGGTGTGCGATGCGCTCACTTTCTCGTCGATTCGGTGCCGTGGCCGGTGTGGGTGCGGTGATCACCGTGCTGGTGGCCCTGCTGGCCCCGACCGCAGCCCAGGCCCATGACGATGCCGGGGCGCTGGGACTCTCTGCCGGCAGCTTCCACACGT
>CAVQEY010000007.1:0-20373 GCA_963711615.1 uncultured Actinomycetota bacterium
GTGAGGCGGTAGACGTCGAAGACGCCGTCGATGGTGCGGACGGCGGACAGGACGTGGCCGAGATGCTTGGCGTCGGCCATCTCGAAAGTGAACTTCGACTTCGCGACGCGGTCGCGGCTGGTGCTCAGCGACGCGGACAGGATGTTGACGTGCTGGTCGGAGATGACCCGGGTGATGTCGCTCAGCAGGCGGGGACGATCGAGGGCCTCGACCTGGATGGCCACCATGAACGTGCTCTGCGCCGTGGGGGCCCAGTGCACGGCCACCAGGCGCTCGGGCTGGCTCCGCAGCTCCTCGAGGTTGACGCAGTCGACTCGGTGCACCGAGACGCCAGAACCACGGGTGACGAATCCCTGGATCTCGTCACCGGGCACCGGGGTGCAACACCGAGCGAGCTTGACCAGCAGCTCCCCGTCGACGCCCTCGACGACCACACCGGCGTCGCCGGGGTCCGGCCGGGTCCGACGCCCGATGCCGGGCATCGACGTGGCCTCGGCGAGGTCCTCCTCGGCGCCCTCACGGCCACCGGAGAGGTTGATGACGCGTTCGACCACGTTCTGCGAGCCGACGTTGCCCTCCCCGACCGCCGCGTAGAGCGCGGACACGTCGGCCAGGTGCAGGTCCTTGGCCACCGCATCGAGCGTGTCGTGGTTGAACAGGCGATGCAGCGGCAGGTTCTCCTTGCGCATCTGCTTGGCGATGCTGTCGCGGCCCCGCTCGATGGCCTCCTCGCGGCGCTCCTTGGTGAACCACTGCTTGATCTTGTTGCGGGCGCGAGGGCTCTTGACGAACTCGAGCCAGTCGCGGCTCGGGCCGGCATCGGGTGACTTGGAGGTGAAGATTTCCACGACGTCGCCGGTCTGCAGCTCCGACTCCAGCGACACCAGCCGTCCGTTCACGCGGGCGCCGATGCAGGCGTGACCCACCTCGGTGTGCACGGCGTAGGCGAAGTCGACCGGCGTGGCGTCGGCCGGCAGCTGCATGACGTCGCCGCGCGGCGTGTACGCGTAGACACCCGCGTTGTTCATCTCGAAGCGGAGCGAGTCGAGGAAGTCGACCGAGTCCTCGGTCTCGGACTGCCAGTCGATCAGCTCACGCAGCCATGCCATGTCCTGGCCGCTGGGAGCCTTGCCGTCGCCGCGGCTGGCCTGCCCGTCCTCCTTGTACTTCCAGTGCGCCGCGACGCCGTACTCGGCGCGGCGGTGCATGGCGTTGGTGCGGATCTGCAGCTCGACGGCCTTGCCCTGCGGGCCGATGACGGTGGTGTGCAGCGACTGGTACATGTTGAACTTCGGGACCGAGATGTAGTCCTTGAAGCGTCCGGGGATCGGATTCCACCGCGCGTGAAGCACCCCGAGCACGCCGTAGCAGTCGGCCACCGAGTCGACCAGGATGCGAACGCCGACGAGGTCGAAGATGTCGGTGAAGTCGCGGCCGCGCACCAGCATCTTCTGGTAGATCGAGTAATAGTGCTTCGGCCGACCCTTCACCGACGCCTTGAGCTTGGCGTGACGCAGATCGGATTCGACGTCGCCGATGACCCGCTCGAGGAACTGCTCGCGCGACGGCGCACGGTCGGCGACGAGCCGCACGATCTCGTCGTAGACCTTGGGGTGCAGGGTCGCGAAGGCGAGGTCCTCCAGCTCCCACTTGATCGTGTTCATGCCGAGTCGGTGTGCCAGCGGCGCGAAGATCTCGAGTGTCTCGCGGGCGATTCGCTCCTGCTTGTCCTGCCGCAGGTAGCGCAGGGTGCGCATGTTGTGAAGCCGGTCGGCGAGCTTGATGACGAGCACGCGGATGTCGCGGCTCATCGCCACGACCATCTTGCGGATGGTCTCGGACTGCGCGGTGTCGCCGTACTTGACCTTGTCAAGCTTCGTGACGCCGTCGACGAGCTGCACGACCTCGTCGCCGAAGTCACCGCGCAGACGGTCGAGGGTGTACGGCGTGTCCTCGACGGTGTCGTGCAGGAGCGCCGCACACAGCGTCGGCGCCGTCATGCCGAGCTCGGCCAGGATGGTGGCGACGGCGAGCGGGTGGGTGATGTACGGGTCGCCGCTCTTGCGGGCCTGGCCCTCGTGCATCTGCTCGGCGATCGAGTAGGCCTTCTCGATGGCGTCGACGTCGCCCTTGGGGTGCGTCTCCCGGTAGACCTTCAGCAGCGGGTCGAGCACCGGGTTGACCGACGATCCGCGGCCGATGCGGGCCAGGCGGCTGCGAACGCGCTGTGAAGCAGGCGCCGAGTCGGCCGGCTTCGGTTCTGCCGCCGCCTCAGGCGCCTCGGAGCCCACGTCGGTGCGCTCGGCCACAAGACCTCCTGATCTGGGCATCTGCCCAGACCTCCATGGTAGGTCAGGACCGGAGAGCGGCTCCCACCAGCGGAGACGTCAGAGGATCTGGTCGAGCAGCGTGGCCGCGGCGCCGATGACCAGCACGGCTGCCAAGACGATGGCGACGACGCGTACCTGGTGCGGATTCATGAATCTCCTGTCGGGACGGGGTCAGAACGTGGCGAGTGCCCGCACGGGCACGTCGCCCAGGCGGGAGCGCCCACCCAGGGCGGGCAGCTCGATGGCCACGACGTAGCCGGTCACGGTGGCCTTGGCCTGGTCGACGAGCGCGGCCGCCGCCTCCAGCGTGCCACCGGTGGCCAGGAGGTCGTCGACGACGAGCACGCGATCGCCGGGCTTCAGGGCGTCGGCGTGGATCTCGACGGTCGCCTCGCCGTACTCGAGCGCGTAGGAGACGGTCAGCGTCTCGGACGGCAGCTTGCCGGACTTGCGGACGGGCACGAAACCCGCGCCGAGCTTGAGCGCGACCGGCGCTCCGACGATGAACCCCCTGGCTTCGATGCCCAGCACGGCGTCGACCGGTCCGAGCTCCTCGCCCGCCAGAGCGAGCGCGTCGATGACCGACGCGAACGCATCCGGCTGGGCGAGCAGCGGCGTGATGTCGCGGAACGTGACACCAGGCACCGGCCAGTCGGGGATGGGCCGCACCCACCGTTCGATGAGTGCGGTCACGTCCGCCATGTCAGAGCCGTCGATCAGGACTGCAGGTTGACCTTGCAGGTGTCCTTGGCGTGCTTCTCGATTGCCTTGGACGCCTTGTCGAACTCCGCGCTGTCGAGCTTCTGGAACTCCTTGGCGAGGCCCTGCAGCTTGGCGACGTCGACACCCTCAGGCATCTTGCCCTCCTGAAGCGCCGCGAAGTCGGAGAACTTCAGGCCGGCGTCCTTGAGCGCCTTCTCGACCTCGGTGATGCCCTTGTCGAGCGTGGTCCAGTCGTCCTTGATCTCGCCGGGAGCCTCGTCGGACAGGGTGTGGAAGGTCTTGAACGCCTCATCGAGCTTTGAGACGTCGTTGGAGGAGAGCGTGTCGAACTGCTCCGACGCGGCCTTGAGGTCCTTGCAGTATTCGCTGTCCGGGCCGTCGTCGCTGCCCCCGCAGCCGGCGAGAGTCGCGGCCACCAAGGCGACCGATGCGAGGGCGAGTGGGGTCTTCATGGAGTCTCCTTGATCGTCGGCTCCGGCTGGTGTCGATGCCGCGGGTGGGTCCAGCATGGCACGCCGGTGGGCGTGGTCAGCGCCGACCCTTGGGACGTTTGGCGCGCGTGGTGCGGGTGGGCTGGTTGCGTTTGGACGCGCCCGACGAGGCCATCGGACGCGACGGCGCAGTTGCGGCTGGAACCTTGACCGGCTCGGACGGCTCCTCACCGGTCGCTCCGGGCCCCTGCTCCGGACTGCGCCTGGACAGGACGCGGGCGGTGTGGGACTTGACCGCCGGCTCGCGGTCCTTGAGCTGCACCGCCATCGGCGTGGCGATGCAGATGGACGAGTACGTTCCCGCCGCCATGCCGACGAACAACGCCAAGGCGAGGTCCTTGAGCGGTCCGGTGCCGAGCACGGCGGCACCGACGAGCAACAAGGCCGCGACGGGGAGCAACGCCGTGATGGACGTGTTGATCGACCGCACCAGTGTCTGGTTGACGGCAAGGTTGGCCCGTTCGGCGTACGTGCGCGTCTTGGACGTCAGGATGCCGCGGGTGTTCTCCTTCACCTTGTCGAAGACCACCACGGTGTCGTAGAGGGAGTAGCCGAGGATCGTCAGCAACCCGGTGACGGTGGCAGGAGTGACCTCGAAGCCGGACCACGCGTACACGCCAGCGGTGATGAGGAGGTCGTGCGCCAGCGCCACCACGGCGGCCACGGACATCTTCCACTCCCGGAAGTACGCCCAGATGAACAGCACGACGAGCACCAGGAACACGCCCAGGCCGGTGAGTGCCTTCTGGGCGACTTGTTTGCCCCAGGACGGACCGACGAGGTTCTGGCTCACCTCAGTGGCGCCCGCCTCGGTGAGCGACTTCTCGATGGTCGTGGCCTGGTTCTGGGTGAGCGCTCGCACCTGGATGCGCACGGTGTTGCTGCCGGAGGTGTTGACGATCGGGTCGCCGGCATCGGTGACGCCCGACTCCTCGACCGCCGCAGTCATGTCGTCGACGGCGGCGGCATCGGCCTTCTGGACCTGCGCGGTGAACTCGACGCCGCCCCTGAACTCGATGCCCAGATTGAACGGTCGCACGGCGAAGGCAACCGCGCAGAGCACGACGATCGCCGCAGAGATGGAGTACCAGAGCCTGCGTCGTCCGACGAAGTCGAACGAGACGCGCCCGGAGTACAGATGCTGGCCGAAGGCACTGATGCGTCCCATCAGGCGCTCCCTTCTCCCGCGACAGGGCGGTCTGGCGAGGAACGTCCGATCTCGGTGACCTTGCGGCCGGTGATGCCCAAGTGCGCGGCATCGAGACCGGAGAGGCGATGGCCTTCCCCGAAGAACCTCGTGCGCGCGAGCACCGAGACGAGCGGCTTGGTGAAGCAGAACACGACCAGCACGTCGATCAGCGTCACGAGCCCGAGCGCGAAGGCGAACCCGCGCACCACGCCGATCGCGAAGATGAACAAGATGAGCGCCGCCAGGATCGACACCGCGTCGGCCGCCAGGATGGTGGCCCGCGCACGAATCCACCCGCTCTCGACGGCAAGGCGCAGGGATTTTCCTTCGCGTACCTCGTCGCGCAGTCGCTCGAAGAACACGATGAAGGAGTCCGCGGTGATGCCGATGGCGACGATCAGGCCGGCGATGCCCGGCAGTGTCAGTGTGAATCCGACGCCCTGCCCGAGAAGCAGCGCCATCGCGTAGGTGACCCCCGCAGCGACGATCAGGGAGCTGATGGCCACCATCCCGAGCCCGCGGTAGTAGAGCAACAGGTAGACGATCACGAGCGCAAGTCCGACGGCGCCGGCGTACAGCCCGGCCCTCAGCTGTGTGCCGGCCAGCGTCGGTCCTTCGAACGAGCTGCCGTTCAGCTCGAACGTGAGCGGGAGCGCACCGTACTTGAGCTGGTTCGCCAGCGCCTTGGACGAGGTGGCCGTGAAGTTGCCGGAGATCTGGGACGATCCGTCGGTGAAGTGGCCGTTCGTCGTGGGTGCGCTGAGGACTTCGCCGTCGAGGACGATCGCGAAGCGGCTGCCCTGGTCGTTGCCCTGCTGCTGCTGCTGGTAGAGCGCCTGGGTGACGGTGTCGAACGTCTTCTTGCCCTCACCCTTCAGCTGGAGGGCCACGACCCACGACACCTGGCCCTGCGGGACGACGGCACTCGCACTCTTGACGTCGGTGCCCTCGATGACGGTGGGGCTGAGCACCTCGACCTCACCGGTCTTGGTGTCGCACGTGACGAGCGGCCGGTCGGCGCGGTCCTCCTGCGGGAGGTTCTTCTTGGCACAGACGAAGCCACCGGCGCGCCCGTTGAGCGCGTTCAACCCGGGGACGTACTCCTTCGGCAGGGACTCCACTCCTTGGGTCTCCGCCTGGATGATCTGATCGAGTGTCAGCTTCGACCAGTCGACCTTCGCGATGGCCGCTTCCTGCTTCTCGACCTCGGCGGGGTCGGCGGGCTTCTGCGCACTCTCGGTCGAGGCCCACACCAGCCGGAACCGCAGCTGTGCTGTGCGGCCGACCTGATCGACGATGTCGCTCTCGTCGGAGCCCGGGATCTCGATGATGACCTGGTTGCCGCCCTGGGTGGTGACCTCGCCTTCCGTGATGCCGGAGGCGTTGACGCGCTGGTCGATGATGCTGCGCGCCTGCCGGAGCTTCTCGGGCGTGACGTCGCCAGAAGTGGCCTTCGCCTGCAAGGTGATGCGAGTGCCGCCCTGCAGGTCGAGGCCGAGGTTCGGCCTCCAGACGCTCGGGTCCTTCGCCGAGGCGGTGGCGCCGAGGACGGCCAGCAAGCCGTACATGCCGATCACGGCGGCGACGAACAACAGCAGCGTGCGACGAGGTTTGGGAAGGTTGCGCCGGACCGGCGGACGTGCCATCAGTCAGTGGTCCTCGGCGGGTCGGTGGGGTCGTCGGACGCGTCGGCGGACGGCGCTTCCTGCGGCACGATGATCTTGGCGACCGCCTGCCGGGCGGCGGTGAGCACGACGTCGGAGGCCACGCGGATGTCGACCTCGTCGTCACGGACGGCGACCAGCTCTCCGAAGATGCCGCTGGCCAGCATCACCCGCGCGCCGGGCTCCAGGGCGTTCTGGGTCGCCATGAACTCCTTCTGCCGGTTCCGCGCCGGACGCAGCACCAGGAACCAGAAGGCGATGACGATGAGGATGAGAGGCAGGTACGAAGCCCAGTTCTGCATGGGGTGTGCTCCCGAAATGATGTGGGGTCACGCCGAGTGACGACGGATTGGCCGAGGGCCACCGGGTAGTCTAACCAGCCGTCTCAATCATGTCGCCGCCCGTGGCCCGGCGCCCCCGCCGGGCGTGAGGTGAAGGGCCTCACTCCTCCGCGTCGGGCTGGTCGAACGACAGCTGCCCCGAGGTGGGCGGCACGAGCCCGAGATGCCGCCAGGCCGGAGGCGTGGCCACGCGACCACGCGGCGTCCGGGCCAGGAACCCGAGCCGCACCAGGAACGGCTCGGCGATCTCCTCGACCGTCTCCCGCTCCTCACCGACCGCGACGGCGAGCGTCGCGACGCCCACCGGGCCGCCGCCGAAGCTCTCGCACAGCGCCGACAGCACGGCGCGGTCGAGGCGGTCGAGACCGAGGTCGTCGACCTCGTAGAGCGCGAGCGCGGCGTGAGCCACCTTCTCGTCGACGGTGCCGTCCGCCCGCACCTCCGCGAAGTCGCGCACCCGACGCAGCAACCGGTTGGCGATGCGGGGCGTGCCGCGCGAGCGCGAGGCGATCTCGCGGCCGCCGTCGGTGGTGACGTCGAGCTCGAGCAGGCCGGCCGAGCGGTCGACGATGCGATGGAGCTCGTCGCTCGCGTAGTAGTCGAGCTGGGCGGTGAAGCCGAACCGGTCGCGCAGCGGACTGGGCAGCAGGCCGGCGCGGGTCGTGGCGCCGACGACCGTGAACGGCGGGATCTCCAGGGGGATGGCCGTGGCCCCGGGACCCTTGCCGACGATGACGTCGACCCGGAAGTCCTCCATCGCCATGTAGAGGAGCTCCTCGGCCGGGCGCGACATCCGGTGGATCTCGTCGATGAACAGGACGTCGTGCTCGTTGATACCCGACAAGATGGCGGCGAGATCGCCGGCGTGCTGGATCGCCGGGCCGCTCGTGACGCGCAACGGCGCGGAGAGCTGGTGGGCGATGATCATCGCGATCGTGGTCTTGCCGAGGCCGGGTGGACCCGACATGAGCACGTGATCGGGCGTGCGTCCGCGCGCGACAGCCGCCTCGAGCATCAGCGACAGCTGCTCACGCACCCGCTCCTGGCCGATGAGCTCGTCAAGGGTGCGCGGGCGCAGGGTGGCCTCGAACGCCCGCTCCTCGGGCGTGGCGGGCCCCATCAATCTCCCGCCATCGAGGGAGGTCGGTTCGAGGTCCATGTCGAGGTCGTCGTCCATGATCAGGCCTTCGAGAGCGTGCGCAGGGCAGCACGTAGCAGGGTCGGGACATCGGCCTCGGAGTCGGGACCGGTGTCGGCTGCGACGGTGTCGACGGCCTGGTCGGCGTCGCGCATCGACCAGCCGAGCCCTTGCAGGGCGTCGCGCACCTGGTTGCGCCAGCCGCCTCCCCCGCTGACGACGGTGGTGACGGGCGGGCCGACCCGGTCCTTGAGCTCGACGACGATGCGCTCGGCGCCCTTGCGGCCGATGCCGGGCACGGCGGTGAGTGCCGCGTGGTCGCCGCCGGAGATGGCCTGCCGGAGCCGGTCGGGCGGCATGACCGCGAGCATCGCCTGCGCCACCTTGGGGCCGACGCCGCTCGCCGTCTGGACCAGCTCGAACATGTCGCGCTCGTCGACGTCGGCGAAGCCGTACAGGGTGGTGGAGTCCTCCCGGACGACCATCGACGTGGCCAGCTGCGCCTCGGTGCCGAGACGCAGCTCGGCGATGGTGCCCGGTGTGCAGAACACGTGGTAGCCCACTCCGCCGACGTCGACGACGGCGGCGTTGAGCGTGATCGCGGCGACCCGCCCGCGCACGAACGCGATCATCGGGCTGCCTTCGCGAGCGCGGCCTCGAGCCGGGAGGCTGCGCCGCCGCGCCACACCTGGCAGATGGCCAGCGCCAGGGCGTCGGCGGCATCGGCGGGCTTGGGCGGGCTGGTGAGGCGGAGCAGCCGCGTGACCATCTGGGCGACTTGCTCCTTGTCGGCGCGGCCACTGCCCGTGATGGCCGCCTTGACCTCGCTGGGGGTGTGCAAGCGGACCTCGATGCCGCGGCGGGCCGCCACCAGCATCGCGATGCCGCTCGCCTGTGCCGTGCCCATGACGGTGCGCACGTTGTGCTGGCTGAACACCCGCTCGACGGCGACGACGTCGGGCCGGTGCTCGACGATCGCCGCCTCGATCCCCCGCTCGAGCAGGAGCAGGCGGCGCGCGATGTCGAGGTCGGCCGGGGTGCGCACGACGCCGACGTCGACGAGCGTGAGCGGAGCGCCCACGCGGCCATCGACGACACCCACGCCGCACCGGGTCAGACCGGGATCGACGCCGAGAACCCGCACCGTCTGCGAACGCATGTTCGAACCGTAACCCAGCCCGCGAGCGGCACCTGCCCGACACGCCGGGGCTTGTGTGCCGCCCGAAACTGGTCGACCCTGAGCGGGGGGCGAGAGGACAGTCGATGGACTACACCGACGCGCAACGCGACCTGCAGGCCCGGTTCGACAGCCGCCGGATCGCGGACCGGATCAATGACGTGCTGGTCCATGACTTCATCGACCCGGGATCCGCGTCGTTCATCGAGTCCCGGGACATGATGTTCGTCTCGACCGTCGATGCGTCGGGTCAGCCGACGTGCTCCTACAAGGGCGGCGACCCGGGATTCGTCCGCGTCGTGGACGAGCAGACGCTCGCCTATCCGGCCTATGACGGCAACGGCATGTTCTTGACGCTCGGCAACGTTGCCGAGACGTCCAAGGTCGGACTGCTGTTCATCGACTTCGAGCACCCGAACCGACTGCGGGTGCACGGTGACGCGAGCGTGTCGGCCGACGACCCCCTGCTCGACACCTGGGTCGGCGCGATCGCCGTGATCCGCGTCGTGGTGACGGAGGTGTTCCCCAACTGCCCGCGCTACGTCCACCGGATGCAGCTCGTCGAGCGGTCGAAGTTCGTCCCACGCGGCGCTCCACCACCCGTGCCGGACTGGAAGCGTGCCGACTGGGCGTGCGACGCACTGCCGGCCAACGACCCCGCGCGAGCCTGACCTCGGTCAGAGCTCGGCCATCACCTCGTCGGAGGCGTCGAAGTTGGTGAAGACGTTCTGCACGTCGTCGCAGTCCTCCAGTGCGTCGACCAGGCTGACGATCTTGCGCGCACCGGCGGCATCGACCTCGACGGTGACACTCGGCACGAACGACGCCTCGGCGGAGTCGTACTCGATGCCGGCTTCCTGCAGGGCGGTGCGCACCTGCACGAGGTCGGACGACTCACAGATGACCTCGAACATGCCGTCGAGGTCGTTGACCTCCTCGGCGCCGGCGTCGAGCACGGCCATCAGGATGTCGTCCTCGGTCACGGCGGCACCCTCATGCTCGGCCGGGACGAGGATGACCCCCTTGCGCGTGAACAAGTACGAGACCGACCCCGGGTCCGCCATCGTGCCGCCGCTGCGCGTCATCGTGGTGCGGACCTCCATCGCGGCCCGATTGCGGTTGTCGGTGAGGCACTCGACGAGAAGCGCCACGCCGCCGGGCCCATACCCCTCGTAGGTGATCGCGGCATAGTCGACTCCCCCACCGTCGAGTCCACCGCCGCGCTTGACCGCGCGGTCGATGTTGTCGTTGGGCACCGACGACTTCTTGGCCTTCTGGATCGCGTCGTAGAGCGTCGGGTTGCCGGCGGGGTCGGGTCCGCCGGTGCGGGCAGCCACCTCGACGTTCTTGACGAGCTTGGCGAACATCTTGCCGCGCTTGGCGTCGATGGCCGCCTTCTTGTGCTTGGTCGTAGCCCACTTGGAGTGGCCTGACATCCGAGTCCCTTCCCTACAACGCTCTGACGAGATCCAGGAAGTACCGGTGGATGCGGAGGTCGTCGCTCACCTCGGGGTGGAAGGACGTCGCCATGACCGGACCCTGCTGGACCGCCACGATCCTATCCCCGACACCCGGCACGACAACGCTCGCAAGGACGTCGACCCCCGGACCGATGTCCTCGACCCACGGCGCGCGGATGAACACGGCGTGCACGGGGTCGTCGAAGATCGTGAAGTCGACGTCGCCCTCGAAGGAGTCGACCTGCCGGCCGAACGCGTTGCGCCGCACGGTGATGTCGAGCCCGCCGAACGTCTCCTGCCCCGGGACGCCGTCGCGCAGCCGGTCGGCGAGCATGATCATCCCGGCGCACGTGCCGAGGGTCGGCATGCCGGTCTTGATGCGGTCGGCGAACGCGTCGAAGACGTCGAAGGCGCGAGCCATCTTGACCATCGTGGTGGACTCCCCACCCGGCATGACGAGGGCGTCGCAGCGCTCGAGCTCATCGAGCCGGCGCACCGGGAACGCCTCCACACCGAGCGCGGACAGCGCGGCGAGGTGCTCGCGGACATCGCCCTGGAGGGCGAAGACACCGACCGATGGGTTCACACGACCATGGTATTCGGCAGGGGTGCCGGATCCTGGGCGGCAACGTGAGGGGCAGTCCCCCTGACGACGGCGGTGGCTTTGGGGTGGGCCTTCACCACCGCCGTCGCTCCCTCTCGGTTCCCTCCCGATCGGGATGGGTGAGGGAGGCGTCGGCGCCATCCGCAGACGTGGCGACTCCCTCATTTGGGACGTCACGCGGAGACTCCCGGCTCCGTGATCGTGACGCTGGGACCAGCATACGACCCACCGGGGCACTCACGCTCGTCGAATGTGTTGAAATTCCGCTGAGATTTTCGGGTCTGACTACCAGCCGCGTTCGGACAGCCGGTGCGGCTCGGGAACGTCGTCGACGTTGATGCCGACCATGGCCTCGCCGAGGCCGCGAGAGACCTTGGCGATGACATCGGGGTCGTCGTGGAACGTGGTCGCCTTGACGATGGCCTCGGCACGTTGCGCGGGGTTGCCGGACTTGAAGATGCCCGAGCCGACGAAGACACCCTCTGCGCCCAGCTGCATCATCATCGCGGCGTCGGCCGGGGTGGCGATGCCGCCGGCGGTGAACAGCACGACCGGGAGCTTGCCGAGCTCGGCGATCTCGCGGACGAGCTCGATCGGCGCCTGCAGCTCCTTGGCGGCGACGTAGAGCTCGTCGTCGGCCAGGGTCTGGAGGCGGCGGATCTCCGCACGGATCTGACGCATGTGCGTGGTGGCGTTGGAGACGTCGCCGGTGCCGGCTTCACCCTTGGAGCGGATCATGGCCGCGCCCTCCGCGATGCGCCGCAGGGCTTCGCCGAGGTTGGTGGCGCCGCACACGAACGGCACGGTGAACTGCCATTTGTCGATGTGGTTCGCGTAGTCGGCCGGGGTGAGCACCTCGGACTCGTCGACGTAGTCGACGCCGAGGCTCTGCAGCACCTGCGCCTCGACGAAGTGGCCGATGCGAGCCTTGGCCATGACCGGAATCGAGACGGCCTCGATGATGCCGTCGATGAGATCGGGATCGCTCATCCGGGCCACCCCGCCCTGGGAGCGGATGTCGGCGGGCACGCGCTCGAGCGCCATCACGGCGACGGCGCCGGCATCCTCGGCGATCGTGGCCTGACCAGCGTCGACGACGTCCATGATGACGCCGCCCTTGAGCATCTCGGCCATCCCGCGCTTGACCCGCGAGGTGCCGATCGTGGTGTCGTCGTTGCTCATGGGTCGAGTCTACGACCCCGGCGGCAGCGGCTTGCCGGCCGACTGCCGGTGCACCATCACCATGCGCTGGGCGACCGTCACGATGCTTGCGGCGGCGAGTGCCCAGAGGGTGATCTCGGTGAGGATCGGCAGGCCGAAGAGCCCGTTGAAGCCGGTCATCACCAAGATGGCGACCAGACGATCGGCGCGTTCGGCGATGCCACCCTTCGCCTTCATGCCGAGGCTCTCGGCCCGCGCTCGGGCGTACGACGTGATGTTCCCGAGCACCAGACAGGCCAGGCTGAGGCACAGATACAAGGTCGGGCCGCCGAGGTCGGTCTCCGCGTCGGCCTGCGCGTAGTAGAGCACCAGCCCGCCGAAGATCGCGGCGTCGCCGAACCGGTCGAGGGTCGAGTCGAGAAAGGCGCCCCAGGCCGATGACTGCCCGGTCTTGCGGGCCATGTAGCCGTCCATGATGTCGCCGAAGACGAACGCCGTGATGACCATGACCCCGACGAAGAACTGCCCGCGCGGGAAGAACCACAGCGCACCGGCGCACACGCCGATGGTGCTGACGATCGTCACGTGGTCGGGCTTGACGCCCAGACGCAGCAGCAGGTCGGCCAACGGGGCCCACACGTTGGTCCAGAACTGACGAAACCGTTCAAGCACCTCTAGCCCTCTCCATTCGCGTCGACCCACGCAGCGGCCAGCATCTCTCGGGTCTCGCCGAGCAGCTGCGGGATCGTCTTGGTGCGCCCGATGACGGGCAGGAAGTTGGAGTCGCCTCCCCAGCGCGGGACCACGTGCTGGTGCAGATGCGCGGCGATGCCGGCGCCGGCGATGTTGCCCTGGTTGATGCCCAGGTTGAAGCCGTGCGGGTTCGTCAGAGAGCGCATCGCGACCATCGCCTGCTTGGTGAGCTCGCCGACCTCGGCCGTCTCCTCGTCGGTGAGATCGGTGTAGTCGGCCACGTGCCGGAACGGGCAGATGAGCAGGTGCCCGGCGGTGTAGGGGTAGAGATTCAGCACCGCGTACGCCACGTCGCCGCGGTGGACGACGAGCCCTTCGGCGTCGTCCATCTGCGGGATGCGGCAGAACGGGCAGTCGACCTCGGCGTCGGTCGCCGGCTTGTTCTCGCCCTTGATGTAGACGATCCGGTGCGGCGTCCACAGGCGCTCGAACGCGTCCGGCTCCCCCACACCCTGTTGCTCGCTCACCCGGGAAACTCTAGGCCCTCCGCTCACCCCGAGAGCGGAGGGCCCGAGCCCGCGGGCGACCGATCGACCTACTCGATCAGGCCCGACAGTGCGCGGTCGATCAGGTCCTTGCGGGACGCGTCGTCGGACATCTGCTCCAGCCCGAAGCCCAGGAGCAAGGAGTCCTCGGTCGAGACGCCGCCGAAGGCGTTGACCAGCTTCTCCCCGATCTTCCAGTTGCCCTGGTTCGGCGGGCTTCCTGCCGGCTCACTGCCGACCGTCCAGCTGCTCTCCGCGCCCTCGAAACCGTCGGCCGTCGTGTTGCCGTCGACCGTGACCCTCGTGTCGTCGACGAACGCGCCGATACCTCCTGCGCTCGGGTCGGTCATGTAGGTGATCGACAGCTCCACCTGCTGACCGGCGTACTCGGTGAGGTCGAATGCCACGTCCTCCCAGCCGCCGGTCGAGCCGGTGAACGAGTTCCACTCGCCCGAGGATCCGGGGCTGGCACAGCCAGCACCGCCGAGGTAGTGCTCGAGGAACGGGTGCAGCTGGAGAAGGAACCCGTTCGGCTCGCACTCCGAGGGCGGCGTGGTGGTGGTCTTGCCATCGCGCTCGGGCAACGTCGTCCAGTCGTCCTGGCCGGGCGTGTGCGCCTCGACGAAGACGTGGTCGTAGCCACTCTCGAGGCTGGTGGACAGCTTGAACGCCAGCTCACCCGCGGAGGCACCCGACAGGTCGACCGTCTTGGTCAGCCGCATGTACGACGAGTCCTGGTGCAGGGCTCCGGCGTACTTGCTCCCCTCCACCGGGGCATACGGATCGACTCCGGTGGTGGAGTACTCCGCCGCACCCTTGCTCGCGAACTGCGGGAACTCACCGATCGGGAGCACCTCGCTGGTCGGCGAGAAGACGCCGGCCTCGTCGAGTGGGTTGTCACCCTCGGTGACCGGCCCGCCGAACGTCCCCTCGAACCCGTCGATGGGATCGGCGACCCCGACCACGCTCTCCGGGTTCGCGTTGTCCGTCCGGCTGAAGCCGCCGAGGTAGTACTGCCGGAAGTCGTCGGCCATGATCAGGCAGTCCTCGAAGAAGCCGGGGACCGTGTCGACGACACACTCGGCCTCGGGGTCGCCGTTCAGCCCGTAGAACAGACCACCGACGGCGTCGCCGATGCCGGGCAGACCGGAGTACTGCGCGGTCTCGCCGGCATGGACCAGCTTGCCGCCGCTGTTCAGGTAGTCGCGGACGGCCATCGTCGTGTACTGCTCCTTCTCGGCCACCGCGATGTCGGGCAGCTCTCCGAAGGGTGTGGAGATGGTCTCATCCTCCGGATCCTGGGTGAGTCGGTTGTCGCCGAGGTACCAGACGACGGCGTCGTAGTGGCCGAGGACGCCGAGGTCGTGAGGGACGCCTCGCTCGTCGATGTCCCAGACGTCGGTCGAGTAGCCGGAATCGTTGATGGCCTTCTCGTAGTCCGCGGCGTACTTCGGCGACGTGACGCTGCCCGGGTAGTCCGGGTTGACGCCGGTGTAGTCCTCGTCGGCCAGCACCAGCACGTCGTCGTTGCTGTCGGACGCAACCGTGTAGGTGAACGGATCGCTGCTGACCTTGCCCGCGCCGGACTTGTTGCCGGTGAAGCGCACCTCGACCTCGTCGCCCTCACCGGCGCCCTTCACCTGGCCGCGGAACTCGGCGTAGTAGTCATCGTTCTCGTCGCCGTAGCGCTCGCCGCCCTTCCACTCGGATACCTTGGCGGACTTCTCTCCACCGCCGTTGATGCGGTACCTCAGGCGCAGGTTCTTCAGCGCCCGCTTGGCCACGACTGCGACGGTCTGCGGGTCGCCGTACGACACGTCGAAGGAGTCGACCTGGAAGTCGGCGGCCTGGCGATCGACCACCGATGCCGGGTCGTCCGGGTCGTCGGCGGACTCCGCGACAGAGAGGGCGAACGGGATGTTCTTCTCGAACTCCGCCTGGACCAGCTCCTTCGTCGTCCGGGAAGTTGAACCCGCTCTGGCAGTCCTCAGCCAGCCACTCGTCGTCGGGCACCGAGTCGGACGCCGCCTCGCAGGTGGACATCTCCGGGGTGAAGCCGAGGGTGCCGAACGCCTCGGTCATGTGCGTGTCGGTGTCGCCGTTCGTGGTGTAGAGCTCGGCGGAGATGTCGGGGTCGTACCCGGGCACGGCCGGGTTCTCGTCGTCGCCGGCCATGGCCTCGTAGATGACGTCGTCAGGCGTCGGGGTCGAGACCTGCCACCCGGTTCCGTAGAGCAACAGCTGGGCGGCGGAGTGGTAGTTGACCAAGAACTCGAAGCCGACGCGATCGGCGAAGGAGTTCAACGCCTTGGTCTCGGGCTCGGAGCCCGCCGAGGGTCCGCGGTAGGTCTCGCTGCCGGTGTTGGGCGAGGATCCCTCGTTGTCGTAGCCCCACTTGGTCTGGTAGTTGCGGTTGAGGTCGACTCCGTCGCCGGGCGCAATCTCGCCGTCGTTGTTGTTGTCGCGCAGGTTCTTGCGCCACAGCCGCTGGTCCGGCTCGAACGTGAAGTCGTACCCGTCCGGATTGGCGACCGGGACGAACCACAGCTCGTTCTTGTCGACCAGACTCTTGATCTTCGGGTCGCTGGCGTAGTTGTCGATGATGTGGTGCATCAGGCGACGGTTCATCTCCGGCGTGATCCACTCGCGCGCGTGCTGCGCCCCGGCGTACAGGACCGACGGCTTCTTCCCGTCCTTGTCCTTCCGCGCGTTCTTGCTGAGCTTCATCGCGATGATGTCCTGGCCGTTGACCGTCTTGCCGATGGTGACGATCTTGGCGATCGACGGGTTGTCGGCCGCCGTCTGTTCGTACTCCGCCTTGATCCCGTTCTCGCCGGAGTACTTCTTGAAGACCTCGTAGCCGTCCGCCGCCAGTGCGGTCGATCGCTCGGCCGCGGTCTTGCCGTCCACCTTCTTGGCGCTCATCTCCACGCCCTGCTTGGCCAGCTGCTTGGCCTGGCCTCCGCTGAGGATCGCCTCGACCCGGACCTGCGCCTTCTCGCCGCCCTCGCCCTTGATCTTGCTGAGCCGCAGATCGTGGCGGTCGACGCCGAGGTCGACGATGTCGTCGATCTGGCCGGTGGCCACTTCTCCGACGTAGACATCGAGATGGTCGTCCGGTGGAGCGGCGACCGAGGCGCTCGTGCTCAGCAAACCAGCAACCAGCGCAAGGACTGAAAAGACAGTGAAAGACAACGACCAACGGCGCATTTTGTGCCCCCCGACACCTCATGTGGAGTGGTAACCCCTGACAAACCTCACCCGGTATCGGCGTGTTGTCAATGGCCGCAACCGGAATGAAATCAGACTTGGACCCGGTTCTCGATCGCCTCGACGATGCGCTCGATCGCGTCGTCGACCGGAACGCCGTTGTCCTGGTCGCCGCTGCGGTAGCGGAACGACACGGCGCCGGCCTCGATGTCCTGGTCGCCGACAATGACCATGAACGGCACTTTCTGCGTCTGCGCGTTGCGGATCTTCTTCTGCATGCGCTCGTCGGAGTGGTCGACCTCCACTCGGATACCGCGCGCGCGGAGCCGCTGCGCGACCTCGTCGAGGTAGTCGGCGTGACGCTCGGCGACCGGGATGCCGACGACCTGCACCGGGGCGAGCCACGGTGGGAACGCTCCGGCATAGTGCTCGACGAGCACCCCGATGAACCGTTCGATCGACCCGAACTTCGCCGAGTGGATCATGACCGGCTGCTGGCGTGAGCCGTCGGCCGCGACGTACTCGAGGGCGAAGCGGTCGGGCGCCGGCTGGTTGAAGTCGTACTGGATGGTCGACATCTGCCACGTGCGGCCGATCGCGTCGCGGGCCTGGACGGAGATCTTGGGCCCGTAGTAGGCCGCGCCGCCCGGGTCCGGCACCAGCTCGAGTCCGGACGCCGTGGCGACGTCCTCGAGCACAGCTGTGGCGACGGCCCAGTCCTCGTCCGACCCGATGAACTTGTCCGGTCTGGCGTCGTCCCGCGTCGACATCTCCAGGTAGAAGTCGTCGAGGCCGAAGTCCCGGAAAAGGCTGAGGCAGAAGTCCAGGAGATGCTGGATCTCGGCGGGTGCCTGCTCGGGCGTGACGTAGGAGTGCGAGTCGTCCTGGGCGAAACCCCGCACCCTCGTCAGGCCGTGGACCACGCCGGACTTCTCATGCCGGTAGACGTGACCGAACTCGAACAGCCGCAGCGGCAGCTCCCGGTACGAGCGCAGCCGCGACCGGTAGATCAGGTTGTGCATCGGGCAGTTCATCGCCTTGAGGCGATAGTCCATGCCGTCGACGTCGAGGGGCGGGAACATCGCCTCGCCGTAGTAGGGCAGGTGCCCGGACGTGTGGAAGAGCTCCTCCTTGGCAATGTGCGGGGTGCCGACGTACTCGAAGCCCTCCTCGATGTGCCGGCGTCGGACGTAGTCCTCCATCTCCCGCTTGATCACGCCGCCCTTGGGGTGGAAGACGGGCAGACCGGAGCCGATCTCGTCGGGGAAGCTGTACAGGTCGAGCTCCTGGCCGAGACGGCGGTGGTCGCGTCGCTGCGCCTCCTCGATCCGGTGCAAGTAGGCATCCAAAGCTTCTTTGCTGGGCCAAGCAGTTCCATAGATTCTCTGCAGCTGCTTGTTCTTCTCGTCGCCGCGCCAGTACGCGGCAGCGCTGCGCATCAGCCGGAACGTCGGGATGCGCTTGGTGGTGGGCAGGTGCGGACCGCGGCAGAGGTCCTTCCAGGCCAGCGACCCGTCGCGCTTGAGGTTGTCGTAGATGGTGAGGCCGCCCTCGCCGACCTCGACGCTGGCTCCCTCGGCGGCCCCCTCCATGTCGACAGAGTCCGCGGTGGACTTGAGGCCGATGAGCTCGAGCTTGTACGGCTCGTCGGCCAGCTCCTCGCGCGCGTCGTCGTCGGAGATCTCGCGCCGGTCGAACTTCTGTCCCTCCTTGACGATCCTGCGCATCCGGGTCTCGATGGCTTCGAGGTCGTCGGGAGTGAAGGGCTCTGGCACGTCGAAGTCGTAGTAGAAGCCGTCGGTGATCGGCGGGCCGATGCCGAGCTTGGCCTCCGGGAACAGCTCCTGCACTGCCTGGGCCATCACATGGGCCGTGGAGTGGCGCAGGATGTCGAGGCCGTCGGGCGAGTCGATGTCGACCGGCTCGACGGCGTCCCCGGCGCTCAGCTCGTGGGCGAGGTCGCGGAGCTGGCCGCCGACTCGCGCGGCGATGACGTTCGGGTCGTCGGCGAAGAGCTGCCAGGCCTTGGTTCCGGTGTCAACGGATCGTTCATCCGCCCCTTCATCGGGACTAGTGACCACGATGGAGATCTCGGACATGCGCACCTCACCTCGTCGACGCGCCCTACGGGTGGCGCGTTCTGCTTGCGGCCACCCTACGGCAGGGGTGCCGGGCCCTGGGCGGCAAGGAACGGCGCCGCAGCGTCAGAGGAGCGCTGCGACCTCGGTCGCGGCACGCTCTCCGGCGCGGACGGCGCCGTCCATGTACCCGGACCAGTACGTGGCGGTCTCGGTGCCGGCCCAGTGCACGCGGCCGGCGGGCTCGCGGATGGTCGAGCCGTACGCCGTGATCGCACCCGGTGCCGGCGACGCGATGGGGCTGCCCAACGTCCACTCGTCCAGGGTCCAGTCGTGCTCGACGTACTCGATCGGATCGAGTGCCTGGTCGCCGACGAAGAGGGCGAAGCCATTGAGCACGGCCGCTCGACGCTCGGCGAGCGGCAGGCGACCGTACGTCTTCCACGCGGAACCGCCAACGAACCCGAGGAGCACGCCGACCGCGGCGTCCTCCGGCGAGTTGTCGAACATCGTGCGCACAGCGCCATGCGTGGCGACGCCGGACCCGGACAGCCCCTTGTCACGCCAGAACGGCGTCTCGTAGACGGCGGCGCACTTCATCAGCCGACCCATCGGCATGTGCTCCAGGAGCTGCCGGCGCCGCGGCGGGAGGTCCGGTGACCACTCGATCCCCAGAGCCAGCGGCGGCGGGACGGCGACGATGACTCGCTTGGCCTGCACGGTGCCCCGATCGGTCGACACGTCGACGGCCGGGTCCGTCTGCGCAATGCGACGTACCGGTGCGTTGAGAGCGACCCGGTCGGCGAGAGCGTCCGCCATCCGCAGCGGGATGAGCCCCGAGCCGCCGATGTAGCGGGAGTCCTGCGCACCGTCGGCGGTGCCGGACGACCTGGTGAAGGTGCCGGGATGCGTCTCGTCGCCGGCAGTGGCGATGAACCAGAGCAGGAACAGCATCGACATGTTCTCGCCGTCGTTGCCGAAGGCCGAGTGGAGGTAAGCCAGGAGAACCTCGCGCACCCGGGGAATCAGGGTGTTCCGCTTGATCCACTGCTCGACGGTGATCGCGTCCCACTGCGCGGCCTTCTTGGCCGTCCAGGGCGCGTCGACGGGCACCTGCTTCGACATCGCGTCGATCCGCAGCTGGAGCACGGTGGCGTCCGCGAGGATCAGGGGGTCCGGAGGAACGGTGCCGGTGTGCTTGAGCTTCATGCCCTTGGCGGCGTAGACGTTCTTGCCGGTGACGTACTCCGTGAACGTCGGCACGCCCAGCTCCTCGGACAGGGCGAGGATGTGCGTCTGTGTCGGTCCGACGAACGCGCCGCCGGACTCGATGACGGAGCCGTCCGTCAGCGTGTGATTGAGGACGCGGCCGCCGACGCGATCGTTGGCCTCCACCACCAGGACGTCCTTGCCGGCCTTGACCAGGTTGCGGGCGGCCGTCAACCCGGAGATGCCTGCGCCCACCACCACGACATCCACGTTGCTGGGCAGCTCCATCGGACCCACCTCTCGTCCCGGGAGGGACAACGAGAGAGGATACACAAGCAGACGCGCTGCTCTGGGAGGCCA
>CAVQEY010000008.1:0-223617 GCA_963711615.1 uncultured Actinomycetota bacterium
GGTAGTCAGACCCGAAAATCTCAGCGGAATTTCAACACATTCGACGCGCGTGAGTGCCCCGGTGGGTCGTATGCTGGTCCCAGCGTCACGATCACGGAGCCGGGAGTCTCCGCGTGACGTCCCAAATGAGGGAGTCGCCACGTCTGCGGATGGCGCCGACGCCTCCCTCACCCATCCCGATCGGGAGGGAACCGAGAGGGAGCGACGGCGGTGGTGAAGGCCCACCCCAAAGCCACCGCCGTCGTCAGGGGGACTGCCCCTCACCTTGCCGCCCAGGATCCGGCACCCCTGCCGAATACCATGGTCGTGTGAACCCATCGGTCGGTGTCTTCGCCCTCCAGGGCGATGTCCGCGAGCACCTCGCCGCGCTGTCCGCGCTCGGTGTGGAGGCGTTCCCGGTGCGCCGGCTCGATGAGCTCGAGCGCTGCGACGCCCTCGTCATGCCAGGTGGGGAGTCCACCACGATGGTCAAGATGGCTCGCGCCTTCGACGTCTTCGACGCGTTCGCCGACCGCATCAAGACCGGCATGCCCACCCTCGGCACGTGCGCCGGGATGATCATGCTCGCCGACCGGCTGCGCGACGGCGTCCCGGGGCAGGAGACGTTCGGCGGGCTCGACATCACCGTGCGGCGCAACGCGTTCGGCCGGCAGGTCGACTCCTTCGAGGGCGACGTCGACTTCACGATCTTCGACGACCCCGTGCACGCCGTGTTCATCCGCGCGCCGTGGGTCGAGGACATCGGTCCGGGCGTCGACGTCCTTGCGAGCGTTGTCGTGCCGGGTGTCGGGGATAGGATCGTGGCGGTCCAGCAGGGTCCGGTCATGGCGACGTCCTTCCACCCCGAGGTGAGCGACGACCTCCGCATCCACCGGTACTTCCTGGATCTCGTCAGAGCGTTGTAGGGAAGGGACTCGGATGTCAGGCCACTCCAAGTGGGCTACGACCAAGCACAAGAAGGCGGCCATCGACGCCAAGCGCGGCAAGATGTTCGCCAAGCTCGTCAAGAACGTCGAGGTGGCTGCCCGCACCGGCGGACCCGACCCCGCCGGCAACCCGACGCTCTACGACGCGATCCAGAAGGCCAAGAAGTCGTCGGTGCCCAACGACAACATCGACCGCGCGGTCAAGCGCGGCGGTGGACTCGACGGTGGGGGAGTCGACTATGCCGCGATCACCTACGAGGGGTATGGGCCCGGCGGCGTGGCGCTTCTCGTCGAGTGCCTCACCGACAACCGCAATCGGGCCGCGATGGAGGTCCGCACCACGATGACGCGCAGCGGCGGCACGATGGCGGACCCGGGGTCGGTCTCGTACTTGTTCACGCGCAAGGGGGTCATCCTCGTCCCGGCCGAGCATGAGGGTGCCGCCGTGACCGAGGACGACATCCTGATGGCCGTGCTCGACGCCGGCGCCGAGGAGGTCAACGACCTCGACGGCATGTTCGAGGTCATCTGTGAGTCGTCCGACCTCGTGCAGGTGCGCACCGCCCTGCAGGAAGCCGGCATCGAGTACGACTCCGCCGAGGCGTCGTTCGTGCCGAGTGTCACCGTCGAGGTCGATGCCGCCGGTGCGCGCAAGATCGTCAGCCTGGTCGACGCACTGGAGGACTGCGACGACGTGCAGAACGTCTTCACCAACTTCGACGCCTCCGACGAGGTGATGGCCGAGCTCTGACCGAGGTCAGGCTCGCGCGGGGTCGTTGGCCGGCAGTGCGTCGCACGCCCAGTCGGCACGCTTCCAGTCCGGCACGGGTGGTGGAGCGCCGCGTGGGACGAACTTCGACCGCTCGACGAGCTGCATCCGGTGGACGTAGCGCGGGCAGTTGGGGAACACCTCCGTCACCACGACGCGGATCACGGCGATCGCGCCGACCCAGGTGTCGAGCAGGGGGTCGTCGGCCGACACGCTCGCGTCACCGTGCACCCGCAGTCGGTTCGGGTGCTCGAAGTCGATGAACAGCAGTCCGACCTTGGACGTCTCGGCAACGTTGCCGAGCGTCAAGAACATGCCGTTGCCGTCATAGGCCGGATAGGCGAGCGTCTGCTCGTCCACGACGCGGACGAATCCCGGGTCGCCGCCCTTGTAGGAGCACGTCGGCTGACCCGACGCATCGACGGTCGAGACGAACATCATGTCCCGGGACTCGATGAACGACGCGGATCCCGGGTCGATGAAGTCATGGACCAGCACGTCATTGATCCGGTCCGCGATCCGGCGGCTGTCGAACCGGGCCTGCAGGTCGCGTTGCGCGTCGGTGTAGTCCATCGACTGTCCTCTCGCCCCCCGCTCAGGGTCGACCAGTTTCGGGCGGCACACAAGCCCCGGCGTGTCGGGCAGGTGCCGCTCGCGGGCTGGGTTACGGTTCGAACATGCGTTCGCAGACGGTGCGGGTTCTCGGCGTCGATCCCGGTCTGACCCGGTGCGGCGTGGGTGTCGTCGATGGCCGCGTGGGCGCTCCGCTCACGCTCGTCGACGTCGGCGTCGTGCGCACCCCGGCCGACCTCGACATCGCGCGCCGCCTGCTCCTGCTCGAGCGGGGGATCGAGGCGGCGATCGTCGAGCACCGGCCCGACGTCGTCGCCGTCGAGCGGGTGTTCAGCCAGCACAACGTGCGCACCGTGATGGGCACGGCACAGGCGAGCGGCATCGCGATGCTGGTGGCGGCCCGCCGCGGCATCGAGGTCCGCTTGCACACCCCCAGCGAGGTCAAGGCGGCCATCACGGGCAGTGGCCGCGCCGACAAGGAGCAAGTCGCCCAGATGGTCACGCGGCTGCTCCGCCTCACCAGCCCGCCCAAGCCCGCCGATGCCGCCGACGCCCTGGCGCTGGCCATCTGCCAGGTGTGGCGCGGCGGCGCAGCCTCCCGGCTCGAGGCCGCGCTCGCGAAGGCAGCCCGATGATCGCGTTCGTGCGCGGGCGGGTCGCCGCGATCACGCTCAACGCCGCCGTCGTCGACGTCGGCGGAGTGGGCTACCACGTGTTCTGCACACCGGGCACCATCGCCGAGCTGCGTCTCGGCACCGAGGCGCAGCTGGCCACGTCGATGGTCGTCAGGGAGGACTCCACCACCCTGTACGGCTTCGCCGACGTCGACGAGCGCGACATGTTCGAGCTGGTCCAGACGGCGAGCGGCGTCGGCCCCAAGGTGGCGCAGGCGATGCTCGCGGTCATGCCGCCCGACCGGCTCCGGCAGGCCATCTCCGGCGGCGACCACGCGGCACTCACCGCCGTGCCCGGCATCGGCCGCAAGGGCGCCGAGCGCATCGTCGTCGAGCTCAAGGACCGGGTCGGCCCGCCCGTCACCACCGTCGTCAGCGGGGGAGGCGGCTGGCGCAACCAGGTGCGCGACGCCCTGCAAGGGCTCGGCTGGTCGATGCGCGACGCCGACCAGGCCGTCGACACCGTCGCAGCCGACACCGGTCCCGACTCCGAGGCCGATGTCCCGACCCTGCTACGTGCTGCCCTGCGCACGCTCTCGAAGGCCTGATCATGGACGACGACCTCGACATGGACCTCGAACCGACCTCCCTCGATGGCGGGAGATTGATGGGGCCCGCCACGCCCGAGGAGCGGGCGTTCGAGGCCACCCTGCGCCCGCGCACCCTTGACGAGCTCATCGGCCAGGAGCGGGTGCGCGAGCAGCTGTCGCTGATGCTCGAGGCGGCTGTCGCGCGCGGACGCACGCCCGATCACGTGCTCATGTCGGGTCCACCCGGCCTCGGCAAGACCACGATCGCGATGATCATCGCCCACCAGCTCTCCGCGCCGTTGCGCGTCACGAGCGGCCCGGCGATCCAGCACGCCGGCGATCTCGCCGCCATCTTGTCGGGTATCAACGAGCACGACGTCCTGTTCATCGACGAGATCCACCGGATGTCGCGCCCGGCCGAGGAGCTCCTCTACATGGCGATGGAGGACTTCCGGGTCGACGTCATCGTCGGCAAGGGTCCCGGGGCCACGGCCATCCCCCTGGAGATCCCGCCGTTCACGGTCGTCGGCGCCACGACCCGCGCCGGCCTGCTGCCCAGTCCGCTGCGCGACCGGTTCGGCTTCACCGCCCAGCTCGACTACTACGCGAGCGACGAGCTCCATCGCATCGTCGACCGCTCGGCCGGCCTGCTCGAGCTCGACGTCACCACCGACGGCGGCCGCGAGATCGCCTCGCGCTCGCGCGGCACGCCCCGCATCGCCAACCGGTTGCTGCGTCGGGTGCGCGACTTCGCGGAGGTGCGGGCGGACGGCACCGTCGACGAGAAGGTGGCTCACGCCGCGCTCGCGCTCTACGAGGTCGACGACCTCGGTCTCGACCGCCTCGACCGCGCCGTGCTGTCGGCGCTGTGCGAGAGCTTCGGCGGCGGCCCGGTGGGCGTCGCGACGCTCGCCGTCGCGGTCGGTGAGGAGCGGGAGACGGTCGAGGAGATCGCCGAGCCGTTCCTGGTGCGGCTCGGGTTCCTGGCCCGGACGCCGCGTGGTCGCGTGGCCACGCCTCCGGCCTGGCGGCATCTCGGGCTCGTGCCGCCCACCTCGGGGCAGCTGTCGTTCGACCAGCCCGACGCGGAGGAGTGAGGCCCTTCACCTCACGCCCGGCGGGGGTGCCGGGCCACGGGCGGCGACATGATTGAGACGGCTGGTTAGACTACCCGGTGGCCCTCGGCCAATCCGTCGTCACTCGGCGTGACCCCACATCATTTCGGGAGCACACCCCATGCAGAACTGGGCTTCGTACCTGCCTCTCATCCTCATCGTCATCGCCTTCTGGTTCCTGGTGCTGCGTCCGGCGCGGAACCGGCAGAAGGAGTTCATGGCGACCCAGAACGCCCTGGAGCCCGGCGCGCGGGTGATGCTGGCCAGCGGCATCTTCGGAGAGCTGGTCGCCGTCCGTGACGACGAGGTCGACATCCGCGTGGCCTCCGACGTCGTGCTCACCGCCGCCCGGCAGGCGGTCGCCAAGATCATCGTGCCGCAGGAAGCGCCGTCCGCCGACGCGTCCGACGACCCCACCGACCCGCCGAGGACCACTGACTGATGGCACGTCCGCCGGTCCGGCGCAACCTTCCCAAACCTCGTCGCACGCTGCTGTTGTTCGTCGCCGCCGTGATCGGCATGTACGGCTTGCTGGCCGTCCTCGGCGCCACCGCCTCGGCGAAGGACCCGAGCGTCTGGAGGCCGAACCTCGGCCTCGACCTGCAGGGCGGTACTCGCATCACCTTGCAGGCGAAGGCCACTTCTGGCGACGTCACGCCCGAGAAGCTCCGGCAGGCGCGCAGCATCATCGACCAGCGCGTCAACGCCACCGGCATCACGGAAGGCGAGGTCACCACCCAGGGCGGCAACCAGGTCATCATCGAGATCCCGGGCTCCGACGAGAGCGACATCGTCGATCAGGTCGGCCGCACAGCACAGCTGCGGTTCCGGCTGGTGTGGGCCTCGACCGAGAGTGCGCAGAAGCCCGCCGACCCCGCCGAGGTCGAGAAGCAGGAAGCGGCCATCGCGAAGGTCGACTGGTCGAAGCTGACACTCGATCAGATCATCCAGGCGGAGACCCAAGGAGTGGAGTCCCTGCCGAAGGAGTACGTCCCCGGGTTGAACGCGCTCAACGGGCGCGCCGGTGGCTTCGTCTGTGCCAAGAAGAACCTCCCGCAGGAGGACCGCGCCGACCGGCCGCTCGTCACGTGCGACACCAAGACCGGCGAGGTCGAGGTGCTCAGCCCCACCGTCATCGAGGGCACCGACGTCAAGAGTGCGAGTGCCGTCGTCCCGCAGGGCCAGGTGTCGTGGGTCGTGGCCCTCCAGCTGAAGGGTGAGGGCAAGAAGACGTTCGACACCGTCACCCAGGCGCTCTACCAGCAGCAGCAGCAGGGCAACGACCAGGGCAGCCGGTTTGCGATCGTCCTCGACGGCGAAGTCCTCAGCGCACCCACGACGAACGGCCACTTCACCGACGGATCGTCCCAGATCTCCGGCAACTTCACGGCCACCTCGTCCAAGGCGCTGGCGAACCAGCTCAAGTACGGTGCGCTCCCGCTCACGTTCGAGCTGAACGGCAGCTCGTTCGAAGGACCGACGCTGGCCGGCACACAGCTGAGGGCCGGGCTGTACGCCGGCGCCGTCGGACTTGCGCTCGTGATCGTCTACCTGTTGCTCTACTACCGCGGGCTCGGGATGGTGGCCATCAGCTCCCTGATCGTCGCTGCGGGGGTCACCTACGCGATGGCGCTGCTTCTCGGGCAGGGCGTCGGATTCACACTGACACTGCCGGGCATCGCCGGCCTGATCGTCGCCATCGGCATCACCGCGGACTCCTTCATCGTGTTCTTCGAGCGACTGCGCGACGAGGTACGCGAAGGAAAATCTCTGCGCCTTGCCGTCGAGAGCGGGTGGATTCGTGCGCGGGCCACCATCCTGGCGGCCGACGCGGTGTCGATCCTGGCGGCGCTCATCTTGTTCATCTTCGCGATCGGCGTGGTGCGCGGGTTCGCCTTCGCGCTCGGGCTCGTGACGCTGATCGACGTGCTGGTCGTGTTCTGCTTCACCAAGCCGCTCGTCTCGGTGCTCGCGCGCACGAGGTTCTTCGGGGAAGGCCATCGCCTCTCCGGTCTCGATGCCGCGCACTTGGGCATCACCGGCCGCAAGGTCACCGAGATCGGACGTTCCTCGCCAGACCGCCCTGTCGCGGGAGAAGGGAGCGCCTGATGGGACGCATCAGTGCCTTCGGCCAGCATCTGTACTCCGGGCGCGTCTCGTTCGACTTCGTCGGACGACGCAGGCTCTGGTACTCCATCTCTGCGGCGATCGTCGTGCTCTGCGCGGTTGCCTTCGCCGTGCGACCGTTCAATCTGGGCATCGAGTTCAGGGGCGGCGTCGAGTTCACCGCGCAGGTCCAGAAGGCCGATGCCGCCGCCGTCGACGACATGACTGCGGCGGTCGAGGAGTCGGGCGTCACCGATGCCGGCGACCCGATCGTCAACACCTCCGGCAGCAACACCGTGCGCATCCAGGTGCGAGCGCTCACCCAGAACCAGGCCACGACCATCGAGAAGTCGCTCACCGAGGCGGGCGCCACTGAGGTGAGCCAGAACCTCGTCGGTCCGTCCTGGGGCAAACAAGTCGCCCAGAAGGCACTCACCGGCCTGGGCGTGTTCCTGGTGCTCGTCGTGCTGTTCATCTGGGCGTACTTCCGGGAGTGGAAGATGTCCGTGGCCGCCGTGGTGGCGCTGGCGCACGACCTCCTCATCACCGCTGGCGTGTACGCGTGGTCCGGCTTCGAGGTCACTCCTGCCACCGTCACCGGGTTGCTGACGATCCTCGGCTACTCCCTCTACGACACCGTGGTGGTCTTCGACAAGGTGAAGGAGAACACCCGCGGCATCCTGACGTCCAAGACGCGCACGTACGCCGAACGGGCCAACCTTGCCGTCAACCAGACACTGGTGCGGTCGATCAACACGTCCATCACGGCGTTGCTCCCCGTCGCGGCCTTGTTGCTCGTCGGTGCCGCCGTGCTCGGCACCGGACCGCTCAAGGACCTCGCCTTGGCGTTGTTCGTCGGCATGGCGGCGGGAACGTACTCGTCCATCTGCATCGCCACGCCGATGGCGGTGCAGCTCAAGGACCGCGAGCCGGCGGTCAAGTCCCACACCGCCCGCGTCCTGTCCAGGCGCAGTCCGGAGCAGGGGCCCGGAGCGACCGGTGAGGAGCCGTCCGAGCCGGTCAAGGTTCCAGCCGCAACTGCGCCGTCGCGTCCGATGGCCTCGTCGGGCGCGTCCAAACGCAACCAGCCCACCCGCACCACGCGCGCCAAACGTCCCAAGGGTCGGCGCTGACCACGCCCACCGGCGTGCCATGCTGGACCCACCCGCGGCATCGACACCAGCCGGAGCCGACGATCAAGGAGACTCCATGAAGACCCCACTCGCCCTCGCATCGGTCGCCTTGGTGGCCGCGACTCTCGCCGGCTGCGGGGGCAGCGACGACGGCCCGGACAGCGAATACTGCAAGGACCTCAAGGCCGCGTCGGAGCAGTTCGACACGCTCTCCTCCAACGACGTCTCAAAGCTCGATGAGGCGTTCAAGACCTTCCACACCCTGTCCGACGAGGCTCCCGGCGAGATCAAGGACGACTGGACCACGCTCGACAAGGGCATCACCGAGGTCGAGAAGGCGCTCAAGGATGCTGGCCTGAAGTTCTCCGACTTCGCGGCGCTTCAGGAGGGCAAGATGCCTGAGGGTGTCGACGTCGCCAAGCTGCAGGGCCTCGCCAAGGAGTTCCAGAAGCTCGACAGCGCGGAGTTCGACAAGGCGTCCAAGGCAATCGAGAAGCACGCCAAGGACACCTGCAAGGTCAACCTGCAGTCCTGATCGACGGCTCTGACATGGCGGACGTGACCGCACTCATCGAACGGTGGGTGCGGCCCATCCCCGACTGGCCGGTGCCTGGTGTCACGTTCCGCGACATCACGCCGCTGCTCGCGCAGCCGGATGCGTTCGCGTCGGTCATCGACGCGCTCGCTCTGGCGGGCGAGGAGCTCGGACCGGTCGACGCCGTGCTGGGCATCGAAGCCAGGGGGTTCATCGTCGGAGCGCCGGTCGCGCTCAAGCTCGGCGCGGGTTTCGTGCCCGTCCGCAAGTCCGGCAAGCTGCCGTCCGGGACGCTGACCGTCTCCTACGCGCTCGAGTACGGCGAGGCGACCGTCGAGATCCACGCCGACGCCCTGAAGCCCGGCGATCGCGTGCTCGTCGTCGACGACCTCCTGGCCACCGGTGGCACGCTGGAGGCGGCGGCCGCGCTCGTCGACCAGGCCAAGGCCACGGTGACCGGCTACGTCGTGGCCATCGAGCTGCCCGCCCTGGGTGGGCGCTCCCGCCTGGGCGACGTGCCCGTGCGGGCACTCGCCACGTTCTGACCCCGTCCCGACAGGAGATTCATGAATCCGCACCAGGTACGCGTCGTCGCCATCGTCTTGGCAGCCGTGCTGGTCATCGGCGCCGCGGCCACGCTGCTCGACCAGATCCTCTGACGTCTCCGCTGGTGGGAGCCGCTCTCCGGTCCTGACCTACCATGGAGGTCTGGGCAGATGCCCAGATCAGGAGGTCTTGTGGCCGAGCGCACCGACGTGGGCTCCGAGGCGCCTGAGGCGGCGGCAGATCCGAAGCCGGCCGACTCGGCGCCTGCTTCACAGCGCGTTCGCAGCCGCCTGGCCCGCATCGGCCGCGGATCGTCGGTCAACCCGGTGCTCGACCCGCTGCTGAAGGTCTACCGGGAGACGCACCCCAAGGGCGACGTCGACGCCATCGAGAAGGCCTACTCGATCGCCGAGCAGATGCACGAGGGCCAGGCCCGCAAGAGCGGCGACCCGTACATCACCCACCCGCTCGCCGTCGCCACGATCCTGGCCGAGCTCGGCATGACGGCGCCGACGCTGTGTGCGGCGCTCCTGCACGACACCGTCGAGGACACGCCGTACACCCTCGACCGTCTGCGCGGTGACTTCGGCGACGAGGTCGTGCAGCTCGTCGACGGCGTCACGAAGCTTGACAAGGTCAAGTACGGCGACACCGCGCAGTCCGAGACCATCCGCAAGATGGTCGTGGCGATGAGCCGCGACATCCGCGTGCTCGTCATCAAGCTCGCCGACCGGCTTCACAACATGCGCACCCTGCGCTACCTGCGGCAGGACAAGCAGGAGCGAATCGCCCGCGAGACACTCGAGATCTTCGCGCCGCTGGCACACCGACTCGGCATGAACACGATCAAGTGGGAGCTGGAGGACCTCGCCTTCGCGACCCTGCACCCCAAGGTCTACGACGAGATCGTGCGGCTCGTCGCCGACCGTGCGCCGTCGCGCGAGCAGTTCCTCGAGCGGGTCATCGGCGACGTCGAATCCGATCTGCGTCACGCCAAGCTCAAGGCGTCGGTGAAGGGTCGGCCGAAGCACTATTACTCGATCTACCAGAAGATGCTGGTGCGCGGCCGCGACTTCACCGACATCTTCGACCTCGTCGGCGTTCGCATCCTGGTCGACTCGGTGGCCGACTGCTACGGCGTGCTCGGGGTGCTTCACGCGCGGTGGAATCCGATCCCCGGACGCTTCAAGGACTACATCTCGGTCCCGAAGTTCAACATGTACCAGTCGCTGCACACCACCGTCATCGGCCCGCAGGGCAAGGCCGTCGAGCTGCAGATCCGCACCAACGCCATGCACCGCCGCGCCGAGTACGGCGTCGCGGCGCACTGGAAGTACAAGGAGGACGGGCAAGCCAGCCGCGGCGACGGCAAGGCTCCCAGTGGCCAGGACATGGCGTGGCTGCGTGAGCTGATCGACTGGCAGTCCGAGACCGAGGACTCGGTCGACTTCCTCGACTCGCTCCGCTTCGAGATGAACAACGCCGGCGTCTACGCGTACACGCCGCGCGGCGACGTCATGCAGCTGCCGGCCGACGCCACGCCGGTCGACTTCGCCTACGCCGTGCACACCGAGGTGGGTCACGCCTGCATCGGCGCCCGCGTGAACGGACGGCTGGTGTCGCTGGAGTCGGAGCTGCAGACCGGCGACGTCGTGGAAATCTTCACCTCCAAGTCACCCGATGCCGGCCCGAGCCGCGACTGGCTCGAGTTCGTCAAGAGCCCTCGCGCCCGCAACAAGATCAAGCAGTGGTTCACCAAGGAGCGCCGCGAGGAGGCCATCGAGCGGGGCCGCGACAGCATCGCCAAGCAGATGCGCAAGGAGAACCTGCCGCTGCATCGCCTGTTCAACCACGACACGCTCGATGCGGTGGCCAAGGACCTGCACCTGGCCGACGTGTCCGCGCTCTACGCGGCGGTCGGGGAGGGCAACGTCGGCTCGCAGAACGTGGTCGAACGCGTCATCAACCTCTCCGGTGGCCGTGAGGGCGCCGAGGAGGACCTCGCCGAGGCCACGTCGATGCCCGGCATCGGGCGGCGGACCCGGCCGGACCCCGGCGACGCCGGTGTGGTCGTCGAGGGCGTCGACGGGGAGCTGCTGGTCAAGCTCGCTCGGTGTTGCACCCCGGTGCCCGGTGACGAGATCCAGGGATTCGTCACCCGTGGTTCTGGCGTCTCGGTGCACCGAGTCGACTGCATCAACCTCGAGGAGCTGCGCAGCCAGCCCGAGCGCCTGGTGGCCGTGCACTGGGCCCCCACGGCGCAGAGCACGTTCATGGTGGCCATCCAGGTCGAGGCCCTCGACCGGCCCCACCTGCTGAGCGACATCACCCGGGTCATCTCCGACCAGCACGTCAACATCCTGTCCGCGTCGCTGAGCACCAGCCGCGACCGCGTCGCGAAGTCGAAGTTCACCTTCGAGATGGCCGACGCCAAGCACCTCGGCCACGTCCTGTCCGCCGTCCGCACCATCGACGGCGTCTTCGACGTCTACCGCCTCACCCAATAGCGCCAAGAAGAGACGCGAGACGATCACTAGCAGCGATCAACCGCGACCATGCTGGTCTTGTCCCGGCTCACCTGCCACGGTGTCTGAATTCGAGACGAGGGTGAGCGCGCCCTGCTCCGTTCGCGCAGCAGGCGCCGTCGTCTCGATGGTGACCTCGACTGGATCTGGGAACCCGGGCACGACGAGCACAATTCGCTGCCAGCCCGGCGACTCCTCCAAAGCATGTGCCGTGCCGGGGGCCATCACGATCTGCCCGTCGCGGGCAATGTCACACAGCCGCGACGCCAGGTTCACCGAACTGCCCACAGCGGTGTACTCGAGTTGGGTCAGGGAGCCGATCGGCCCCACCGCACACTCGCCCGAAGCGATGCCCACGCCGACGCCGAGAGGGGATGTCCTGCGCGAGTGCCTCTCGGTGATCTCATGCACGCTGGTCATGAGGTCCCGAGCCAAGAGCAGGCCGGCGCGTGTGTGGTCCGCCCGCTGGAGCGGCGCCCCGACGAGCACCATCGCTCCGTCGCCGGCGAAACCATTGACGGTGGCTCCGCGTGTCGCTGCGGCGGTGACGACAGCCGCGTAGAACTCGCGTAGCACCTCGGCCATCGTGACAGCGCCGTGTAGATGGGTGTAGGCGGTGAAGCCTCGGAGGTCGACGCACACTGCGGTGAGCGAGAGCATCTCTGTGCGCACCGTTGCGGAGAGGCCGTGGGTGTGGATCGCCTCAGCCACCTCCGGCGAGAGGAACCGGGCCATGTTCGTCCGCTCCTCGAAGAGTGCCCCTGCCTGGTACTTGATCGTCAGGTGTGCCATGAAGGCTCGCCTCGCGACCCACTCGGTGGTCAGATTGACGAACGAGCCGCTCACGACGGCGAGCGTGAGCAGGCTGACCGCAAGGATCATCGCCTCGACGCTCACCGCGCCAGTCGTGCTCCACCAGATCAAGAGTCCAATGGCGGACACGGTGTACGGAATGACTGCGAAATGCGCGCGAAGCGGGCGCATTCTGAAAACCATCAGCCCGAAGATTGCGACCAGGGATACCGAGAAGGCTGTGATCGTGGCGTCCTTCCTGGGCGCCGTGGCCAGAATCGCCAAGAAGCCACCGACGAAGTTGGCCGCCCAAGGCCACCACAGGAGCCGCTGGCTCGCGCCGAACCGAGCTGCGTCGACAGCACCACCGATCTGGATCGCTGCCACGGCGATGATCAATGCCATCGACAGCAACCGCAGCTCGGTGAGGGCAAGGGCGCCACCAATCAGCGCGATGCTGGCCGCGATGCATGCGGCGTAGAGTGCGAACTTCGTGACGGGGAAGACGTGTTCGGCGCGCCAAGCTCCGTACTCATGCTCGACGGCCGCGTCGTGGAAGCGGAGACCAAACCAGTCAGTGGGGGGTGGGGGCGAAGGCGAGGGCACCCAGTCATCGATCGCTGACACGAATGTCCTTCCGTCCCCCCAAAGGTAGTTGTTGGTTGCGGTGAGCGTTGGCATTTGACCGGGACAAGACGACCCCGATCGGCTCGACTGCAGCCCAGCCGCGGGCGAGTGAGCCATCCGCGGAACCGCGAGGAGGACCCGAGATCATCTTTGGCCGTGGCGGGGCGACTTGGGTCGCCACCAAGCGTTGCGAGCGGACCATCCGACAGGTCCAGCGGGGAACCGGCCTCAGTTGCCGCGGACCGCGGTGAGGGTCAGGAGAAGTCGGCCTGGGCCTTCTGGGCCATCTCCAGGAAGCTCTCGCGAGAGGCGAGGTCCTCCTTGAGCTTCTTGACCTTCTTGGAGTCGCCGGCGGCCTCGGCCTTCTCGAGGTCGGCCCGGGTGTCGTCGATGGCCTTCTGCAGCTTGCCGATCATGTCGTCGGCGCGGGCGGACTTCTCCGGATCGGTGCGGTTCCAGGCCTGGTCACTCGCCTCGCGGACCGCCTGCTCGACCTTGCGGAGCCGTCCCTCCATCTCCTTGACCCGTCCTCGCGGCACCTTGCCCGCGGCCTCCCACCGGTCGGCGATCTCGAGCCAGGCGCGGCGAGCGCTCTCCAGATCCTTGACCGGAAGAAGCTTCTCGGCGTCGACGAGGATGGCCTCCTTGACCACGGCGTTCTCCTCGTACTCCTTGTCGAGCGCGGCGTTCGCCTCGTCGCGCGCGCTGAAGAAGACGTCCTGCGCGGCCCGGAACTGCTTCCAGAGCTTGTCCTCGACGTTGCGTGGCGCGGAGCCGGCCGCCTTCCAGCGGGTCATGAGGTCGCGGTACTTGCCGGAGGTCGGACCCCAGTCGGTCGACGACGACAGCTCCTCGGCCTCGACGATCAGCTTCTCCTTGACCGACTGGGCCGCTTCGCGCTGGACGTTCTGCTCGGCGAAGTGAGCCTTGCGATGCCGCGTGTACGTCGTGCGGGCGGAGCTGAACCGGTGCCACAGCTCGTCGTCGGTCTTGCGATCGAGCCGCGACAGGGACTTCCACTCGTCGAGCAGCGCTCGCAGCGCGTCGGCGCCGCCGCGCCAGTCCGAACCCGCGGCGATCTGCTCGGCGTCCTCGGCGATGCGGGTCTTCGCGGTGAGGGCCTCGGCCGACTTCGCCGCGCGCGCTGCCTTGCGCTCCTCGCGCTGCTGGCTGATGACCGGCGCGAGTGCGTCGAGACGCTTCAGCAGGGTGTCGAGATCGCCGAGTGCCTGGGCATCGGTCACCTGTTCGCGCACGGTGGCGACGGCCTTCTCGGCGTCGTCCGGCCCCAGCGTGCCGCCGGTGAGGCGCTTCTCGAGCAGGTCGACCTCGACCTCCAGGCCCTCGAATCGGCGCACGTAGAGCGCCATGGCCTCTTGCGGATCGCCACCCGGCCACTGTCCGATGACGCGCTCGCCATCGGCCGTACGGACGTAGACCGTGCCGTCGGCGTCGACGCGGCCCCACGGGTGCTCGGCGGCGGAGGACATGCCCGACAGTGTAGGAGGACTCCGCTGGGGGGAAGACGGGGCCGTCCGGCGGCAGGCCGCTCTCGCGTAACCTGTCCGTCGTGCTGCTCACCTCCTTTCCGGCCGGGCCGTTGCAGGCCAACTGCTACGTCGTCTCCCGCGGACCGGGCACCGGATGCGCGCTCGTCGACCCCGGCATGGACGCGATGGAAGGAGTCCATGCGGTCGTCGCCGAGCACAACCTCACCCCGACGGCGGTGCTGGTCACGCACGGGCACTTCGACCACATGTGGTGCGTCCAGGACGTCGCCCGCGAGTACGGCTGCCAGGTGTGGATCCACCCGGCCGACCGCCACCTGCTGGCCGACCCGATGGCCGCGATCTCCGGCGAGTCGGCCGCGATGCTGCGCATGCAGGTCGGCATGGCCGAGCTGCCGGAGTTCGCCGAGCCCGACGACGTCCGCGACGCCACGGACGGCGAGCAGATCGAGGTCGACGGACTCACGTTCACTGTCGACCACGTGCCGGGCCACACCCCGGGAACGGTCGTCTACCGGATCGCCTACGACGGACCCGAAGACGTCTCAGAGCTGATGTTCTCCGGCGACTTCCTGTTCGCCGGATCGATCGGCCGCACCGACCTCACCGGTGGGTCGCACCCGCAGATGCAAGAGAGCCTGCGCGACCGCGTCCTGCCTCTGGCCGACGACATCATCGTGCTGCCGGGCCACGGCCCGCAGACGTCGATCGGACGCGAGCGTGCCACCAACCCGTTCCTGGCGGAGCTCGCGTCATGACGGGCATGAGCGGGTTCCCCGAGCTGCTGCCGGCGGAGCGCAATGTCGAGCTCCACGTCCTCGACCACCTGCGGCACGTCTTCGAGCTGCACGGATTCGCCAACGTCGAGACCAGGGCGGTCGAGACGACCGACGCGCTGCTGCAGAAGGGCGAGATCGACAAGGAGGTCTACGGGCTGACGCGCCTGAACGCAGCCGATGACGAAGCAAGCACCGATCTTGGCTTGCACTTCGATCTGACCGTGCCGATCGCGCGGTACGTGCTCGAGAACGCCGGGCTCCTCGAGTTCCCGTTCCGTCGCTACCAGATCCAGAAGGTCTGGCGCGGTGAGCGCCCGCAGCAGGGCCGCTACCGAGAGTTCACCCAGGCCGACATCGACATCGTCGCGAAGGACGAGCTGCCATTCCACTTCGACGTCGAGGTCGCGCAGGTCATGGCGGAGGCGCTGGGCGGACTGCCCGTGCCGCATCTGACGCTGCAGATCAGCAATCGCAAGGTGCTCGAAGGGTTCTACCTCGGACTCGGCGTGGCCGACCCGGCTGCCGTGATGCAGGTCGTCGACAAGCTCGACCGGATGCCCGCCGATTCCGTCGCCACCCAGCTCGCAGAGCTGGGACTCACCGAGGAACAGGTGACGTCGGTCCTGGCCCTCGCAGAGATCAGCACGCCTGACACGTCGTTCGTCGAGCGCGTCCGGGAGCTCGGAGTCACCCACGAGCTGCTCGACACAGGCTTGGCCGAGCTGGCCCAGGTCGTAGGATCGGTGCGGCCGGTCGCCGGCGTGACCGTCGTGGCCGACCTGCGCATCGCCCGCGGCCTCGACTACTACACCGGCACCGTGTTCGAGACCCGGATGGACGGCTACGACCAGCTCGGATCCATCTGCTCGGGCGGGCGATACGACCAGCTCGCCGCAGACGGGCGCCACACCTATCCCGGCACCGGCATCTCGCTCGGTGTCTCGCGCATGCTCGTGCCGCTGCTGGCCGACGGCCTGACCAGCGACCGCTCCGTGCCGTCCGCCGTCCTCGTCGCGCTCGTCGACGAGGAGTCTCGCGAGACCAGCGACGAGGTCGCGTCGCTGCTGCGGGCCCGCGGCATTCCCACCGAGGTTGCGGCCACAGCCCAGAAATTCGGCAAGCAGATCCGCTACGCCGAGCGCCGCGGCATACCGTTCGTCTGGTTTCCCGGTACGCCGCATGAGGTCAAGGACATTCGGTCCGGCGACCAGGTCGAGGCCGACCCGGACGAGTGGAACCCGCCGATCGAAGACCTCGCACCCCACGTCAAGGAGCAGCACACGTGATCCGCACCCACGACGCCGGAAGCCTGCGCGCCGAGAACACCGGCGACCGGGTCACCCTCGCCGGCTGGGTGGCGCGGCGTCGCGACCACGGTGGCGTCGCCTTCATCGACCTGCGCGAGGCCTCGGGCGTGGTGCAGGTGGTGGTGCGCGAGGACGTCGCGCACCAGCTGCGCGCCGAGTTCTGCCTCAGGGTGACGGGCACGGTCGAGAAGCGACCGGAGGGCAATGAGAACCCCGGCATCCCCACCGGCGACATCGAGGTCATCGCCGACGACGTCGAGATCCTCAGTGCGGCGGCGGCTCTGCCGTTCCCCATCGACGAGACTCCGTCGTCAGGGTCTGGCTCGGTCGGCGAGGAAGTGCGGCTCAAGCACCGCTACCTCGACCTCCGGCGCACCGAACCCGCTGCGGCGATCCGGCTCCGCAGCAAGGTCAACCGCGCCGCCCGCGACGTGCTCGACGCGCACGACTTCGTCGAGATCGAGACGCCGACGCTCACCCGGTCGACGCCCGAGGGTGCCCGCGACTTCCTGGTGCCCGCTCGGCTGCGCCCCGGCAGCTGGTACGCGCTGCCGCAGAGCCCCCAGCTGTTCAAGCAGCTGCTGATGGTCGCCGGCATGGAGCGGTACTACCAGATCGCGCGCTGCTACCGCGACGAGGACTTCCGGGCCGACCGCCAGCCGGAGTTCACCCAGCTGGACGTCGAGATGAGCTTCGTCGAGCAGGACGACGTCCTCGCCCTGAGCGAGGAGATCATCGCGGCGCTGTGGCAGCTCATCGGCGTCGACCTCCCCACGCCGTTGCCGCGCATGACGTATGCCGAGGCCATGCAGCGCTTCGGCACCGACAAGCCCGACCTGCGCATGGGCCAGGAGCTCGTCGAGTGCACCGAGTACTTCGCCGACACCCCGTTCCGCGTCTTCCAGGCGCCGTACGTCGGCGCCGTGGTGATGCCCGGCGGTGCATCCCAGCCACGCCGCCAGCTGGACGCCTGGCAGGACTGGGCCAAGCAACGCGGTGCCAAGGGCCTCGCCTACGTGCTGGTGCAGGACGACGGCGAGCTCGGGGGACCGGTCGCGAAGAACCTCAGCGACGACGAGCGCGCCGGCCTGGCCGCCCACGTCGGGGCCCAGCCGGGCGACTGCATATTCTTCGGCGCCGGCCCGGTCAAGACGACGAGGGCGCTGCTCGGGGCGGCCCGCCTCGAGATCGGCCGCCGTGGCGACCTGATCGACGAGTCCGCCTGGAGCTTCCTCTGGGTGGTTGACGCACCGTTGTTCGAGCCCGCGGCGGAGGCGGCCGCTGCCGGTGACGTCGCCGTCGGCTCGGGGTCGTGGACGGCGGTGCACCACGCGTTCACCTCGCCCAAGGACCTCGACACGTTCGACACCGATCCCGGTGACGCGCTGGCCTGGGCGTACGACATCGTCTGCAACGGCAACGAGATCGGCGGTGGCTCCATCCGTATCCACCGCGAGGACGTGCAGAAGCGGGTGTTCGCGATCATGGGCCTCGGCGAGGAGGAGGCGCAGGAGAAGTTCGGCTTCCTGCTCGACGCGTTCAAGTACGGTGCTCCGCCGCACGGTGGCATCGCGTTCGGCTGGGACCGGATCTGCGCGCTGCTGAGCGGCGCCGAGTCGATCCGCGACGTCATCGCCTTCCCGAAGTCCGGCGGCGGCTACGACCCGCTCACTGCGGCGCCCGCGCCGATCACGGCGGCTCAGCGCAAGGAGGCCGGGGTCGACGCCAAGCCTGATCCGAAGGAACCGACTCTGCCTGAACCGGGCGACGTCCCCACCGAGCACTAGGCTCATTTGCATGGCTTCCGACGGGCTCTTCGACCTGCCGGATGCGCCGGTGCCCGCCCCCGGGGGCGGCAGTCTCGACGGCAGCGATCACGCGTCGGCACCTCTCGCCGTTCGCATGCGGCCCCAGACGCTCGCCGAGCTCGTCGGCCAGGAGCACCTGCTGGCGGCGGGGTCGCCGTTGCGGCAGGTCATCGACGCCGACCAGCCGCTCACGCTGCTGCTGTGGGGCCCGCCGGGCACGGGCAAGACCACGATCGCCTCGCTGATCAGCCGGCACACCAACCGCCGGTTCGTCGAGATCTCGGCGGTCTCCGCCGGGGTCAAGGAGGTGCGCGACGTGATCGCGGGCGCGCGGCGGGCGCTGGCGAACAGCGGCACCGAGACGGTGCTGTTCGTCGACGAGGTGCACCGGTTCAGCAAGACGCAGCAGGACGCGCTGCTGCCCGGCGTCGAGAACCGGTGGGTGTCGCTGGTGGGCGCCACCACCGAGAACCCGCACTTCAGCGTCATCTCGCCACTGCTGAGCCGCTCCCTGCTGCTGACGCTCGGCTCACTCTCCGACGACGACGTCCGCGTCCTGCTCGACCGCGCCCTCACCGAGGAACGCGGACTCGGTGGCGCGGTGACGCTCACCGACGAGGCCAAGGACCACTTGATCCGGCTCGCCGGGGGCGACGGCCGCCGGATCCTCACGTACCTCGAGGCTGCGGCAGGGGCCGCCACCGCGCAGGGCCGCACCGAGGTGACCGTCGAGGACGCCGCGCTCGCCGTCGACCGGGCGGCCGTGCGCTACGACCGCCAGGGCGACCAGCACTACGACGTCATCAGCGCGTTCATCAAGTCGATCCGCGGGTCCGATGTCGACGCTTCGCTGCACTACCTGGCCCGGATGATCGAGGCGGGGGAGGACCCGCGCTTCATCGCGCGGCGACTGATGATCCTGGCCAGCGAGGACATCGGTCTGGCCGACCCCACTGCCCTGACCACGGCCGTGGCCGCGGCGCAGGCCGTCGCGCTCATCGGGTTCCCCGAGGCGCGCCTCACGCTGGCGCATGCCGTCATCGCCCTCGCCACGGCACCGAAGTCGAACGCCGTCATCCGTGCCATCGACGCCGCCCAGGCCGACGTCCAGGCCGGCAAGGTCGGTGCCGTGCCGCCCGCGCTGCGCGATGCGCACTACGCCGGCGCGAAGAAGCTCGGTCACGGACACGACTACCTGTACGCCCACAGCGACCCACGTGGCGTCGTCGGCCAGCAGTACGCGCCCGATGACGTCGATGGCACGACCTACTACGAGCCCGGCGAGCACGGCGAGGAGGCAGGGATCGCGAAGCGGCTCGAACGCATCCGGGACATCCTCCGTGATCGTCCCGGCGGGAAGTAAGGCCCCATGGACGTGCCGGAAGCGGCGAGTAACCTCGTACCGTGCCCACCGACGTCGCGATGCTTTCCGTGACCGCCCTGCTCGCGGTGATGGCGCTCGTGGCCGCCGTCGTGGCGGTCCGCGCGGCTCGCCGCAGCACCGCCGAGCAACCGGAAGCTCCACCGCAGGTGTCGGCCGTCGCGCCGGAAACCCTTCCGCGTGCCATGCTCGTGCCGCTCGACGACGTCGACACCCAGCCCATGGCACCCCGCCACGTGGAGGGTCGCGTCATCGTGCCTCCCACCGGTCAGCAGGTCGTCGGCGCCGCGCTCAGCCGTCCCCACATCCGGCTGGCGATCCTGCTCAACGGACTCACCTACGCACTGCGACCGGAGAGCCGCGACCGCATCACGGCACTGATGCGTCGCGAGTACCGGCGCCGCCGACGCGAACGCCTGGCTGCGGGCCGTCGCGCGGTTCGGGCCGTCCGCCCGAGCACGGATGCCTGGATGGCCGAGCCGTGGATCGGCGAGCTTCCCGCGCGGTCGTCGGCGAAGGTGGACTCATGAGGGGCCGCAGCGTCTGGTTCGTCGCCGGCACCGCCGTCGGTGTGTACGCCACCGCCAAGGCCCGTCGTGCCGCGTACCGCCTGTCGATGCCCGGACTCATCGACCAAGCCGCTGCCGCCGGTCTCGGCTGGCGCGCCTTCGCCGGCGAGCTGCGTGAGGGCATGACCAGGTACGAGCGCGAGGTCGCCGCCCGGCTGGACACGACCGTTCCAGCCACCATGATCCCCAGCGAGAGCGACGCACCCTGATGGAGACCGCGGAGATCCGCCGACGATTCCTCGCGCACTTCGAGAACGCCGGTCACACGGTGGTGCCGTCTGCCCCGTTGGTGTTCGACGACCCGAATCTGTTGTTCGTCAACGCCGGCATGGTGCCGTTCAAGCCGTACTTCCTGCAGCAGGAGACGCCGCCGTTCGACCGTGCGGTGAGCGTGCAGAAGTGTGTCCGCACCCTCGACATCGAGGAGGTCGGCAAGACCACCCGTCACGGCACGTTCTTCCAGATGAACGGCAACTTCTCCTTCGGCGACTACTTCAAGAAAGGTGCCATCGAGCACGCCTGGAACCTGGTCACCGGATCGCTCGACGACGGCGGCTACGGCTTCGAGCCCGACGCGGTCTGGGCCACCGTGCTCGAGGGCGACGACGAGGCGCGGCAGATCTGGCACGACGTCATCGGCCTGCCCGACGCGCGCATCCAGAGCCGCGGCCTGCTCGACAACTACTGGCACATGGGCATCCCCGGCCCGGGTGGCCCCTGCAGCGAGATCTACGTCGATCGCGGCGCGGAGTTCGGCCCCGACGGTGGCCCCGTCGTCGACGAGGACCGCTTCCTGGAGATCTGGAACCTCGTGTTCATGCAGGAGGAGATCACCAATGTGCGCGCCAAGGACGACTTCGAGGTCGTCCAGCCGCTGCCCAGCCAGAACATCGACACCGGCATGGGCTTGGAGCGGGTTGCCTACCTGTTGCAGGACAAGAGCAACATGTACGAGATCGACGAGATCTTCCCCGTCATCGAGAAGGCGTCCGACCTGAGCGGCCGCCGCTACGGCGCCGACCACGACGACGACGTGCGTTTCCGCGTCATCGCCGACCACGTCCGCAGCGGGTTGATGCTGATCGGCGACGGCGTCACGCCCGGGAACGAGGCCCGCGGCTACGTCCTGCGGCGACTGCTGCGTCGCGCGGTCCGATCGATGCGGCTGCTCGGCTTCGACGAACCCGCCCTGCCCGAGCTGCTGCCCGTGAGCCTCGGGCGCATGAAAGCGTCCTACCCCGAGCTCGAACGCGACTTCGCCCGCATCTCGCAGGTCGCGTACGCCGAGGAGGAGGCGTTCCGCCAGACGCTCGACAAGGGCACCACGATCTTCGACCTCGAGGCCGGCCGCGCCAAGAGCGCCGGCACGGGTCTGAGCGGCGAAGCCGCCTTCGCCCTGCACGACACGTACGGGTTCCCGATCGACCTGACGCTGGAGATGGCGTCCGAGCAGGGCCTCAGCGTCGACCAGGACGGGTTCCGGGCACTCATGGAGGAGCAGCGGGCGCGGGCCAAGGCCGACGCCAGGTCCAAGAAGGGCCACCACGCCGACACCAGCGTCTACCGGGCCGCGCTCGACGCCAACGGGCCCACCGACTGGCAGGCGTACACGACGCTCACGACGGAGTCCCGCGTGCTGGGGCTGCTGGCCGAAGGCGCAGCAACGCCCGCACTCACCGCCGGCGCGATCGGCGAGGTCGTGCTCGATCGAACCCCGTTCTACGCCGAGTCCGGTGGCCAGAACGCCGACGCCGGCACGATCACCTGGGACGGTGGTCGGGCCGAGGTGCTCGACGTCCAGCGTCCGGTGCGCGGCCTCGTCGTGCACCAGGTCCGGGTGCTCGACGGCGAGCTGACCCTGGACGCGACCGTGGAGGCCCAGGTCGATCCCGACTGGCGTCTTGGCGCGCGCCAAGCGCACTCAGGTACCCACGTCGTGCACGCGGCGCTGCGTGAGGTGCTCGGCCCCACCGCGCTGCAGTCCGGCTCGTACAACCGTCCGGGCTACCTTCGGCTCGACTTCGGCTGGGCCGGTGGACTGTCGCAACCACAGATGCACGACGTCGAGGAGGCGTCCAACCGGGCGTTGCGCGAGGACCTGCCGGTCACGGTCGCAACCATGCCGCTGGAGCGCGCCAAGGAGATCGGGGCGCTCGCGCTGTTCGGCGAGACCTACGGCGAGGACGTCCGCGTGGTCGAGATCGGCGGACCCTGGTCCCGCGAGCTCTGCGGTGGCACCCACGTCGAGCGGGCCTCGCAGATCGGCACCGTCGTCCTCACCTCCGACAGCTCGGTCGGTGCGGGCAACCGTCGCATCGAGGCCGTTGTCGGACTGGAGGGCTTCAAGTACCTCGCTCGGGAGCGCGACCTCGTCCAGCAGCTCAGCACGATGCTGAAGGCGAGCCCCACCGACGTGCCGGCCCAGGTGCAGAAGCTCCTCGACCGTGTGCGTACCACCGAGAAGGAGCTGGAGCGGCTGCGGTCCGCCGAGCTCGTCGGGGCTGCCGCCGATCTGGCGGAGCAGGCCGTCGACGTCGACGGCATCGCCTTCGTCGGCCATCGTGCCGAGGGCGCGGGCGGTGGAGACGTCCGCTCGATCGCCCTCGACGTCCGTGGACGCCTGAAGGACCGGCCGGCGGTCGTCGTCGTCGTCGGCACCGCCGACGACAAGCCCTCGGCGGTGGTGGCCGTGAACGAGGCCGCCCGTGAGAGGGGCCTGGCCGCCAACGAGCTCATCGCCGTCGTCGGCGAACACATCGGCGGACGCGGCGGCGGCAAGGCCGACGTCGCGCAGGGCGGCGGTACCGATGTCGGCGGCATCGAGGCGGCCCTCACCGCCGTGCAGGCGCGGCTCGCGAGGTCCTGAGTGAGGCGAGGTCGGCGGGTCGGCGTCGACGTCGGCGACGTCCGCATCGGCGTCGCCGTGAGCGATCCCGACGGCATGCTGGCGACGCCCTTGGAGACTGTTCCCGCTGGTCCGGACGCCTTCGCGCGACTCGCCGCGATCGTTGCCGAGCACGAAGCCCTCGAGTGTGTCGTCGGGCTGCCGTTGTCACTGTCGGGGCGGGAGGGTCCCGCGGCGGTCAAGGTCCGTGAATTCGCTGCGGGGCTGCGCGACACGATCGTTCCCGTGCCCGTTCGGCTGTTCGACGAACGTCTGTCTACGATGACTGCTGACGGTCTGCTGCGAGAGAGCGGACGGTCCGGCGCCGGCAAGCGGGCGATCATCGATCAGGCCGCGGCCACGGTGATCCTCCAGGCAGCGTTGGATGCCGAGCGCACGCGCGGGACGGCCCCGGGCGAGATCGGGTAAGGACGGAATGAGCCACAACGGATCTGGCACGAGGGTCACCGAGTACGGACGACCCAGGCCGGGTCGACGCCGTGCGGCGCGCGGACCCTCGCGGGCTCGCCGGCTGCTCCGCACCCTCCTGCTCGTCCTCGTTCTCGCGGCGCTCGTGTTCGCGGTCCTCAAGGTCAAGGACATGCTCGCCGGTCCGGAGGACTACGCCGGTCAGGGCAGCGGCAAGGTCGTCATCGAGGTACCCGAAGGTGCGAACGGCCAGCAGATCGCCGACATCCTTGCGTCGAAGGACGTCGTCAAGAGTGCCGAGGCGTACTACCAGGTGTCCTTGAACGACCCTCGTGCACAGTCGATCCAGCCCGGCTTCTACCAGCTCCGCAAGCAGATGTCGGCCAAGGCCGCGCTCGGTGCACTGGTCGACAAGGACAACCGGGTCCAGGGGAGAGTCGTCGTGCCCGAGGGTGCTCGCGTCGACCAGATCATCAAGCTCATCGCACAGGGCAGTGAGATCCCCGAGAAGGACGTGACGGCCGCCCTGAAGAAGCCGAAGGCGCTTGGCCTTCCGAAGGAGGCCGAACTCAACCCCGAGGGCTACCTGTACCCCGCCACCTACACCGTGGAGCCAGGCACGTCGGCCACCGACCTGCTCAAGCAGATGGTGGCCAAGACGATCGAGGTCTCGAAGTCCCTCGACATCGACAGCCGCGCCAGCGCCCTCGGCCTGAGTGGCGAAGAGGTGCTCACCGTGGCCAGCATCCTGGAGTACGAGGCCAAGAAGGACGAGGACTACCCCAAGGTGGCTCGGGTTCTCTACAACCGGCTCGAGGCCGACCAGGCCCTGCAGCTCGACTCGACCGTCTCGTACGTCAGCAAGCGCAAGGGCGACGTGTTCACCACGCCCCAGGAGCGTGAGGACCCGTCGGCCTACAACACGTACAAGCACACGGGACTGCCGCCCGGACCGATCGGCTCACCGGGGGAGAAGACCATCGAGGCGGCGCTCAACCCCGCGAAGGGCAACTGGCTGTACTTCGTCGCGGTGAACCTCGAGACCGGCGAGACGGTCTTCTCCGAGACCAAAGCTGAGCACGACAAGGCGGTCGTGAAGCTTCAGGAGTACTGCCGGGGGACGGACGTCTGCTGATGCCCCCGTCCGGCAAGCACTGTGCCGTTCTCGGCTCGCCGATCGCCCATTCCCTCTCGCCCGTGATGCATCGCGCCGCCTATGCCGAGCTCGGGCTCGACTGGACGTACGAGGCCATCGAGATGGACGAGCACGGGCTGGCCGACTTTCTCGGCGGCCTGGACGACGACTGGCGCGGTCTTTCCCTGACGATGCCGCTCAAGCGGGTCGCGATGGACCTGGTCGATCGATGCAGCGGCGTCGCCACCGCGGTCGGCTCGGTGAACACGATTCTGATCGGGCCCGAACACGGCGGGGGTTTCGGTGACAACACCGACGTGCCCGGCGCCCAGGCCGCCCTGCGCGAACGCGGCCTCGACGAGGCAAGAACCGCCCGCATCATGGGCGGCGGGGCGACGGCGACCTCGATGGCACACGCGCTCGCGACCCTCGGAGTCACCGACATCGAGATCGTCGTCCGCCACGTCTCCAGGGCGGAGATCGCGGTGCAGGTCGCGCGCACGTCCGGGGTCGACGTGTCCGTGCTCGCGCTGGACCACCCGATCCTGGAGAAGGTCGACCTGCTGGTCTCGACCGTCCCGGGCGACGTCATCGGCTCGCGGGCGCACGAGCTGGTCGAGACCTCGCGGGCCGTCTTCGACGTCGCCTACGACCCGTGGCCCACCCCACTGGTCGCGGCCGCGGAGACGGCCGACCTTGCGGTCGTCACCGGCCTCGACCTCCTGGCGCATCAGGCGGCTCTCCAGGTCGAGCTGATGACTGGTAGCGGCATCGACCCCGGGCTGCTCCGCACAACGGCGACTGCTGCTCTGGCCACGTGACAATCGTGATCGCCGCGGTGACGGCGGGGCTCCTCGGCGCTGCTGGCCCCTTCGTCATCGGCCGCCTGCCCGAGCCTCCCGATCCCGACGTCGACAAGATCGCGTACGCAGAGCTCGCGCGCGCCCGCCACCTGTCGCTGTGGTTCGCCGGCTCCGCAGCCGCCATGGCTGGGCTGGCCGCATGGCGGGTGCCGCCAGAGCTCGTGCCCGTGTGGGTGTTGTTCGCCGGTGTGGGCACCTGGCTGGCGTACGTCGACTGGCGCACCCGGTTGCTGCCGTTCCTGTTCGTCGCACCCATGTACGTGGCGACACTCGCACTCGTCGTGCTCGGCGCTCTGTTGCTCGACGACTGGGGCGTTCTCGTCAGGGGGCTCATCGGCAACGTCGCGGTGTTCGGAGTGTTCTGGCTCGTGTTCCAGGTCGGCCGGCTGTTCGGTGGCGGAGCGTTCGGCTACGGCGACGTGCGGCTGTCCGGGGTCGTCGGCCTGGCCCTCGGTGCACTCGGTGCTGCGGAAGTGCTGACCGGTGCGTATGGCGGGTTCGTGCTCGGAGCCGTCGGCGGCGTGGTGTTCTCCAGGCTCGGCTGGGTCGACCGCAAGGGATTCGCGTTCGGGCCGTACATGGTGGTCGGCGCAATCGTCGGCGCGGCGTGGGGTCCGTCGATCTGGCCCGTGTAGCCGGCGTGGGAGAATCGACGACATGCTCCGTTGGCTGACCGCCGGTGAATCACACGGCCCTGCACTCGTCGCCGTCCTCGAGGGACTGCCGGCGGGCGTGCGGGTGACCAGCAAGGACATCCAGGCTGCGCTCGCCCGCCGACGTCTGGGCTACGGACGCGGTGCCCGGATGAGCTTCGAGGCCGACGACCTGGAGGTCATCGGCGGCATCCGCCACGGCTCCACGCTCGGCAGTCCGATCGCTCTGCGCATCGGCAACAGCGAGTGGCCCAAGTGGGAGCAGGTCATGGCGGCCGACCCGGTCGACGCCGAGACGCTGGCCGGGCTCAAGCGGGGCGCACCGCTCACGCGTCCTCGTCCGGGTCACGCCGACCTGGTCGGCATGCAGAAGTACGGCTTCGACGAAGCCCGCCCGGTGCTCGAGCGGGCCAGCGCCCGTGAGACCGCCGCACGTGTGGCGCTCGGCGAGATCGCCGCGCAGTTCGTGGAGCAGACCACCGGGGCCACGCTCGTGTCGCACGTCGTCGAGCTCGGCACCGTTCGCGCGCCGTCCGGTGTCGTCCCTCTGCGCAAGGACCTGGAGGCTTTGGACGCCGACCCGGTGCGCTGCTTCGACGCCGACACCAGCGCCGCGATGGTGGCCGAGATCGACGCCGCGCACAAGGACGGCGACACGCTCGGCGGCGTCGTCGAGGTCGTCGTCGACGGACTGCCGCCCGGGCTGGGCTCGCACACCCACTGGGACCGCCGGATCGACTCCCGGCTCGCCGGAGCCCTGATGGGCATCCAGGCCATCAAGGGCGTCGAGGTGGGCGACGGCTTCGAGCTCGCACGCACTCGCGGGACCCTGGCCCACGACGAGATCGTGCCCACGGAAGAGGGCATCAGGCGGGTGTCAGGACACTCCGGCGGCACCGAGGGCGGCATGACGACCGGCGAGCTCCTGCGGGTCCGCGCGGCGATGAAGCCGATCTCCACGGTTCCCAAGGCTCTGCGCACCGTCGACCTCGAGACCGGCGAAGAGGCCACCGCCCATCACCAGCGGTCCGATGTCTGCGCCGTCCCGGCCGCCGGAATCGTCGCCGAGGCGATGGTGGCGCTCGTGCTCGCCGAGGCCGTCGTCGAGAAGTTCGGCGGTGACTCGGTGCCCGAGACCCGTCGCAACGTCGAGGGATACCTCGCGAACCTCAAGCACCGATGAGCCTTTCCCCACGGACGTGCTCCCTGCCGCGTCAGTTACGCAAGCGACAGTTGCGACACGTGCGGTCGCACGTCCGCGGGGACCCCGAATGAAACCGATCGCGGTCCTCGTCGGCCCACCGGGCGCCGGCAAGTCCACCGTGGCCGAGGAGCTGGCCGCGCGGCTTGGTGTCACGGTGCGTGACACCGACGCCGACATCGAGGCCGCGGCGGGCACGAGCATCCAAGACATCTTCGTCGACCACGGGGAGGCCCACTTCCGCACGCTCGAGGAAGACGCCGTCGCTCGTGTGCTCGACGAGCACGACGGCGTGGTCGCCCTCGGCGGGGGAGCCGTGCTCAGTGATCGCACCCGCGAGCGCCTGCGCGACCACTGCGTGATCTTCCTCGACGTCGGCCTGTCCACGGCGGTCCGGCGCGTGGGACTCGGAACCGGTCGGCCGCTCCTGCTCGGCAACGTCCGGGCCCAGCTCAAGCAGCTCCTGGACGCGCGCCAGGTCCTCTATCGTGAGGTCGCCGACCTGACCGTGCTCACCGATGACCTCGACCCCGCGCAGGTGGCCGACCAGGCGCTCACGTTCATCTCCGCCCATCTGCCGCCCTCCCCCGCAAGCGGGCGGTACCCCCAGGCCCGACCGCACCCCCGCCAGGAGGAAGACCGATGACCACCCGGCTCACGGTGCACACCGCGTCGCCGTATGACGTCGTCGTCGGCCACGGCGTCACCGACGAGGCGCGACGACTCGTGGGGCCTGACGCGCGCCGGGTCGCCGTCATCCATGCTCCGGCGCTGCTGGAGCGGGCGATGCGGCTGCGCGATGCTCTCGACGACCTCGAGGTCCTCCTCCTGGAGGTGCCGGACGGTGAGGAGGCGAAGTCGGCCGAGAACCTGACTCGCTGCTGGGACGCGCTCGGTGATGCGGGATTCACCCGATCCGACGTCGTCATCGGCCTCGGCGGGGGAGCCACCACCGACCTGGCGGGCTTCGTCGCCGCCAGCTGGCTGCGAGGCGTCCGATTCGTGAACCTGCCGACGACGGTGCTCGGCATGGTCGACGCGGCGGTCGGCGGCAAGACCGGCATCAACACGGCGTCGGGCAAGAACCTCGTCGGCGCCTTCCACGAGCCCGCGGGAGTCTTGTGCGACCTCGACACCCTGGCGTCGCTGCCGGCCGACGAGCTGCGCAGCGGCATGGCCGAGGTCGCGAAGTGCGGGTTCATCGCCGACCCCTCGATCCTCGAGCTCATCGAGGCGGCACCGGAGAGCGTGCTCGACCCAGCGTCGAGCCTGCTCGCAGAGCTGATCACGAAGGGCATCGCCGTCAAGGCCGCCACCGTCGCCGACGACCTGCGCGAGACAGGTACAAGCGGCGGGATCGGGCGCGAAGCGCTCAACTACGGCCACACCCTCGGTCACGCGCTCGAGCGCGTGCACGGCTTCCGGCTGCGTCATGGGGAGGCGATCTCCATCGGCATGGTGTTCGTCGCCGAGGTGGCGCACCGCAGCGACCGCATCGACGCCGACCTGCTGTCGAGACACCGCGCCGTCCTCGGTGTCCTCGGGCTGCCGACCACCGACGACACCGCGTTCGACGAGCTGCTCGCCGTCATGCGTCTGGACAAGAAGACCAGGGGCGATCAGCTCCGGCTGGTCGTGCTCGACGGTCTGGCCCGTCCGGCCATCCTCACCGGGCCCGACGAGCAGCTGCTGCGAGACGCCCACCAGGCACTTCGCGGCATGAGCGCACCCACCGCGGAGCAGCTCACCGACCGCCGTGGTCGCGCCGCCGAGGCCCTCGCCGGACTCGGCGCGGACGGCCTGCTCGTGACGACCCTGGTCAACGTCCGGTACCTCACCGGCTTCACCGGCTCGAACGGTGCGCTCGTCCTGGCCGCCGACGGCACCGGAACCTTCCTCACCGACGGCCGGTACCGCGACCAGGCCGTGTACGAGGTGCCGAACGTCGACCACGTCAAATCACCCGCGACCTGCTCGGCGAGGCCGCGAAGCGGATGCCCGCGACCTGGGCGGTCGAGACGCACACGCTGAGCGTCGACCAGCACGCCACGCTCACCGAGGCCGGTGTCTCGACGGTGTCCGCCGAGCACCTGGTGGAGGGGCTGCGCGAGGTCAAGGACGACGGCGAGATCGAGGCCCTGCGCCGGGCCTGCCAGATCTCCGTCGAGGCGCTGCAGGGCTTGCTGGCCGGGGCGCTCGTCGGTCGCACCGAGTCCGAGGTGGCCCGCGACCTGGAGTGGCGGATGCTCGAGCTCGGCGCCGAGGCCATCGGGTTCGAGACGATCCTGGCCTCCGGCCCGAACTCCGCGACCCCGCACCACAGGCCCACCGAGAGGGTCCTCCAGGCCGGCGACCTGGTGAAGGCCGACTTCGGCGCCCGCGTCGACGGGTACCACGCCGACTGCACCCGCACCGTCGTGCTCGGCCGGGCCGATGACTGGCAGCGGGAGGTGCATGCCGCCGTGCAGGCCTCCCAGGCCGCAGGGGTCGCCGCACTCCGTGAGGACGCGCCCGTGGCGGCGTCCGACGAGGCCGCACGCAAGGTCTTGAAGGACGCGGGATGGCTCGAGTACTTCACGACCGGCCTCGGCCACGGCGTCGGCCTGGAGATCCACGAGGACCCGTTCATCAGCCATCGGCACGCCGGTAGACTCGCCAGTCGCACCACCTTGACGATGGAGCCGGGCATCTACGTTCCGGGTCGCGGGGGAGTGCGCATCGAAGACACCCTCCTCGTCACCTCGGATCATCCCGAGGTGCTCACCACGCTGACCACCGACTTGCTGGAGATCACCTGATGGCCACCACGAACGACCTGAAGAACGGCATGGTTCTCAACCTCGACGGACAGCTCTGGTCCGTGGTGTGGTTCCAGCACCACAAGCCGGGCAAGGGCGGCGCCGTCGTCCGCACCAAGCTCAAGAGCGTCTTGTCCGGGAAAGTCGTCGACCGGACGTTCAACGCCGACCTGAAGGTCGACGTCGCGCAGGTCGACAAGCGCGACATGCAGTACCTCTACCACGACGGCAGCGGCTTCGTGTTCATGGACGGCGTCACGTACGACCAGCTGACGGTTCCCGACGCGGTCGTCGGCGAGGCGAAGGACTACCTGCTCGACAACGGCGAGGCGATGGTCGCCGTCAACGACGGGCAGCCGCTCTACATCGAGCTGCCGGCGTCCGTCGAGCTCACCGTGGAGTACACCGAGCCGGGCCTGCAGGGCGACCGCTCCAGCGGCGGCACCAAGCCGGCCCGCCTGGAGACCGGCAAGGAGATCCAGGTGCCGCTGTTCATCACCTCCGGCGAGAAGATCAAGGTCGACACCCGCGACGGCAGCTATCTGAGCCGCGTGTCTGCCTGATGTCTGCCCGCACCAAGTCCCGCAAGCGCGCCCTCGACATCCTCTTCGAGTCCGAGCTCCAGGGGCTCACGCCCGGCGGCTCGCTGGCCGGACGCCGCGAGCTGAACGACCCGCCGGTCAACGAGTACACCGTCCAGCTGGTCGAAGGCGTCGTGGCCGACCAGGAGCGCATCGACGCGTTGCTGACCGAGCACGCTCGTGGCTGGACGCTCGACCGCATGCCGGGCGTCGACCGCAACCTGCTCCGGATCGCCACCTACGAGATCCTCAGCGTCGACGACGTCCCCGACGCGGTGGCCATCAGTGAGGCGGTCGAGCTCGCCCGCGACCTCTCCACCGACGAGTCACCCGGCTTCGTCAACGGCCTGCTGAGCGCGATCGTGAAGTCCAAGGCCACGGCCACGCCGCGCGACACCTGAGACCGGTTCCGGCTCGATCTCCACACCGACGGCGTGAGTCACCGTTAGCCTTGTCGCGCGGAACGGAGGACTCGTGCCATGAGCAGGGCTGGGCCGACTCGGTGGGCCGCGATGAATCGAGCGCCCGAGGGCCACGTGCGCACCGCCGAGATCCATCCGCTCACGCTTCGATTCGCCGACGCGGAGCTGGATCGCGAGTTCTGCGAGGAAGATGATCGGGCTGCACTTCCTCAGGCAGTTCTCGCGGGCGTCCTGGCCATCGCGCTCTACGCCGCATTCGGGATCCTGGACGCATTCATCGTGCGTGGCGACCTGACGTGGTTGTTCGTGATCCGTTTCGGTGTCGTCTGTCCGATCATCCTCGGCGTCCTCCTGCTCGTGTTCCTGATCGATCGACCCGCGAGGATCTTGCAACCGGCAGTGTGCTGCGTGGTCGTCGTCGCGGCCTTCGGACTCGACGTGATGCCGTTCGTCGCGAGCGTCCCGATCGACTACTCACGCACGGGGTCGCTGCTGATCCTGATGTTCCTGTTCGCCTTCACCCGAGTGCGGTTCCTGTGGGCGATGGTGACGACCGTGGTCGTGGTCGCGGGCTACGAGGCAGCGAACATCGGGCAACGAGTCGCCGTGGACGACCTCGTCTACAACAACTTCTTCCTGCTGGGATTCATCGTCGTCGGCGCCTCGACGTCCTACAGCCTGGAGCGGCTTCGGCGGAGCGAGTTCCTGCGTGAACGCGCGCTGGAACGGGAGCGAGCACGGTCGGACGCGCTGCTGCACAACATCCTCCCCGAGGAGATCGCCACCCGACTCCGCGAACAGCCGGGCACCATCGCCGAGTTCGTCGAGGAGGTCACCGTGCTGTTCGCCGACATCGTCGGCTTCACGCCGTTGGCCGAGACGCTGCCACCAGGCGAGCTCGTCGACCTGTTGGACGGACTCTTCACGCTCTTCGACGACCTGTGCGAACGGCACGGAATCGAGAAGATCAAGACGATCGGCGACGCCTACATGGCCGTGGCGGGAGTCCCAAGGCTCGAGGTCGATCACGCGGGTTCGATCGCAGAGTTCGCTCTGGACATGCAGGACGTGGCCGCGCTCTACGCCGAGCACTGGCCCGGCACGCTCGCCTTGCGTGTCGGAGTCGCCTCAGGCCCCGTCGTCGCCGGAGTGATCGGGCATCGCAAGTTCGCCTACGACCTGTGGGGTGACACGGTGAACACGGCGAGTCGGATGGAGTCGCACGGCCCTGCTGGATGCATCCAGGTGTCCGCCTCGACGTTCGCGCTGCTGCGTGACCGGTACACGTTCGGCGAACCCCAGATCATCGAGCTGAAGGGGAAGGGGGCGGTGGAGACCTACCTGATGAGGGGACGGAGACTCGACGTCCCAGAGCCTGACACCACGGCCAGCGGCGCGTGCTAGGTGTGGACCGGCTTGGCGAACCAGATCGTGCGGTGGGTCCAGTGTCCCGGACCGAGGCGCTTGCCCGAGCACACGAGCAACGCCAGCTGGTGCGGGCCCTCCTTGTCGTAGTACGGCGGGTAGCCGTCCGACGCGAGCACCTCGATCTCCTTGTCGACCTCGTAGCAGAGCTGCACGTCCCCGTTGCGGACGATGATCCGCTTGCCGACCTTGAGCTTGCTCAGGAACTCGTTGCCGAGAGCCGAACCGTCCGGCCAGGTGTGCGTGTTGATCAGCATGTTGCCGTTCGGCTCTCCGGGCCGGATGCCAGGCGGGCGGTCCCAGGCGATGGCCTGCTTGGCCGAGGTGGGCGGCACACCTGGCACGTTGCTGCCGTCGCGGGGGAGAGGCATCACCTTGGCGTTGCGGATGATGCCCGGGACGGTGATCCGCTTCGGCGTGAACGGCTCGGAGGCCTGGACGGCGCACGGCCCCGTCGGACTGGGCGTCGGGGTCGGAGTGGGACTCGCCGTGGCGACGGGCCGAGCGGCCGGAGCCGGCTCGTTCGGTCGTAGCGCCAGGACGACCATGACGATGCTGACGATGAGAGCAGCGGCCAGCGCAGCGGCCAGGGGTACCTGGACCAGCCGCTTCTGGTTGCGTGACGATGCCCGGGAGCTGGCGTCGTCCGACTCGCTCATGGGTCCAGCGTAGGTCGGGACGGCTGGTACTGTGACTCGAAACGACCATCCTTTAACGGCCGTCCCGTGAGGCGGAGAAGGAGGTCAGCATGGTGGCGTCCGCTGACGCATCCGAGTCTGACAACCCCGGTACCGACGAGCACCCGCTGGCACGCACCGTTCTCGACGAGAACGACATCGCCCGGGCCCTCACTCGCATCACCCACGAGATCCTCGAGCGGAACCGCGGCTCTGCCGACGTGCTGCTGCTCGGGATCCCCACTCGCGGCGTCCACCTCGCCCGACGCGTCGCACGGCGCATGGCCGAGGTCGAGGGTCGCGAGATCGTCGCCGGCGCGCTTGACGTCACGATGTACCGCGACGACCTGCGGCTCAAGCCGGCCCGCGCCCTCGAGCACACCGAGCTCCCCGACGACATCGACGACAAGATCGTCGTGCTCATCGACGACGTGCTGTACTCCGGACGCACGATTCGGGCCGCACTCGATGCCCTGAACGAGCTCGGCCGGCCTCGCGCCGTCCAGCTCGCGGTCCTGATCGACCGTGGCCACCGCGAGCTGCCGATCCGCGCCGACTTCGTCGGCAAGAACCTGCCGACATCGCTGGCCGAGCGGGTCAAGGTCGCCCTGATCGAGACCGACGACGCCGACGCCGTGAGCATCACCGGAGGTGTCGCATGATTTCCCCTCGAAACTGCTCCCTTGTAGGCCCGCCCTGCGATCTTTGCTCGCACCATCGGTCGCACGTTCGAGGGGACCCCGAATGAGCTTGATGCACCTGCTCAGCGCGGGCGACCTGACCCGCGACGAGGCCATCCGCATCCTCGACACCGCCGAGGAGCTGCTCTCGGTCGCCAGCCGGCCGATCAAGAAGCTGCCCACGCTGCGCGGACGCACGGTGGTCAACCTCTTCTTCGAGGACTCGACCCGGACCAGGATCTCGTTCGAGGCCGCCGCCAAGCGGCTCTCGGCCGACGTCATCAACTTCTCGGCCAAGGGCTCGAGCGTGTCCAAGGGCGAGAGCCTCAAGGACACCGCGCTCACCCTGCAAGCCATGGGCGCGGACGCCGTGATCGTTCGGCACCAGAACTCCGGCGCACCGCACCGCCTCGCGCACGCCAAGTGGACGCAGGGCGCGGTCATCAATGCCGGCGACGGCACGCACGAGCACCCCACGCAGGCGCTGCTCGACGCCTTCACGATGCGACGCCACCTGGGCGAGATCGAGGGCCGCAACGTCACGATCGTCGGCGACGTCCTGCACAGTCGCGTCGCTCGCTCGAACGCCCTCCTGCTCGACACCCTCGGTGCGAACGTCACGCTGGTCGCCCCGCCGACGCTGCTGCCGGTCGGGGTCGACCACTGGCCGGTCGAGACGTCGTACGACCTCGACGCCGTCATGGAGAAGTCCGACGTCGTGATGATGCTGCGCGTGCAGCAGGAGCGGATGAATGCGGCGTTCTTCCCGAGCGCCCGCGAGTACAGCCGTCGCTACGGCCTCGACACCGCCCGTGTGAACCGGATGCCCGAGCATGCCATCGTCATGCACCCAGGGCCGATGAACCGTGGCATGGAGATCAGCGCGGACGTCGCCGACCATGTCCGCTCCGTCATCGTGGAGCAGGTCACCAACGGTGTGGCCGTGCGCATGGCGGTGCTGTACCTGCTGCTCGGCGGCGCTGCCGACGAAGAACTGACCGACGAGGAGGAGAACGCATGAGCTCGTTGACCATCCGCCGCGCCCGCCTGCTGGGTGAGGACGTGGTCGACCTCGTGATCGTCGACGGCGTCATCACCGAGATCGGCACCGATCTTGCCGCGTCCGACGGCGACGAGGTTGACGCGAGCGGTCTGGTGGCGCTGCCCGGCCTCGTCGACCTGCACACCCACGTGCGCGAACCCGGCCGCGAGGACGCCGAGACGGTGCTCACCGGCTCGCGGGCTGCGGCCCGGGGCGGCTTCACCTGCGTGCACGCCATGGCCAACACCGATCCGGTCGCCGACACCGCCGGCGTCGTCGAGCAGGTCTACCGCCTGGGCCGCGAGGGCGGTTTCTGCGACGTGCAGCCGGTCGGCGCCGTCACCGTCGGGCTCGGCGGACAGCGGCTCGCCGAGCTCGGTGCGATGGCCGACTCCGCAGCCGGCGTGCGGGTGTTCTCCGACGACGGCATCTGCGTCTCCGACGCAGTGCTGATGCGGCGAGCGCTCGAGTACGTCAAGGCGTTCGACGGCGTCATCGCCCAGCACGCGCAGGAACCCCGGCTCACGGAGAACGCCCAGATGAACGAGGGCCCGTTGTCCGGCGAGCTCGGGCTCACGGGCTGGCCGGCGGTCGCCGAGGAGGCGATCATCGCCCGCGACGTCCTGCTCGCCGAGCACGTCGGGTCGCGTCTGCACGTGTGCCACGTGTCCACCCGCGGGTCGGTCGAGATCATCCGGTGGGCCAAGAGCCGCGGGATCAACGTCACGGCCGAGGTGACCCCGCACCACCTGCTGCTCACCGACGACCTCGTGCGCAGCTACGACCCGATCTACAAGGTCAACCCGCCGCTGCGCTCTTCCGACGACGTGCAGGCTGTGCGCGAGGCGCTCGTCGACGGCACCATCGACGTCGTCGCGACCGATCATGCGCCGCACCCGATGGAGGACAAGGAGTGCGAGTGGTCGGCGGCCGCCTTCGGCATGCTCGGCCTGGAGACGGCCCTCTCGGTGGTGCAGCAGACGATGGTCGACACGGGTCTTCTCACGTGGGCCGCCGTGGCGGAGCGGATGTCGTCACGTCCTGCCGAGATCGGCCGCGTGGCCAACCAGGGCCGCCCGATAGCGGTGGGTGAACCGGCCAATCTGACCCTCGTCGATGCCGAGGCCTCCCGCACCGTCGAGGCGTCCGATACAGCGTCACTCTCGCGCAACACCCCGTACGCCGGGCTCACCGTGCCCGGCCGCGTGATGGCGACGTTCCTGCGCGGCCGCGCCACCGTGCTCGACGGCGAGCTGCAAGGAGTCCTCGTATGACCACCCCAGAAAACCGTCCTCGCTTGAGAGCTCGCGCTTTCCCGGGAACCCCGGATGAGTGCCGTGCTCGTCCTCGAGGACGGGCGCACGTTCCACGGCGAGGCCTACGGAGCCGTCGGCACGACGGTGGCCGAGGTCGTCTTCGCCACCGGCATGACCGGCTACCAGGAGACCCTCACGGATCCGTCGTACCGCGGGCAGATCGTCGTCATGACGGCTCCGCACATCGGCAACACCGGCGTCAACGACGAGGACTTCGAGTCCCGCAAGGTGTGGGTCGACGGCTACGTCGTCCGCGATCCCGCCCGGGTGTCGAGCAGCTGGCGCTCGCAGCGTTCCCTCGACGACCTGCTCACCGAGCAGGGTGTCGTGGGCATCAGCGGCATCGACACACGAGCACTCACCCGCCACATCCGCGAGCGCGGGGCGATGCGCGCCGCGGTGAGCTCGGAGTCCGCCGACGTCGACGACCTGCTGGCACGCGTCAACGCGGCGCCGGAGATGGCCGGGTCCAACTTCCTCGCCGACGTCACCACCGCCGAGACGTACGTCGTTCCCGCGATCGGCGACAAGCGGTTCACCGTGGCGGCGATCGACCTGGGCATCAAGGGCATGACGCCGCGCCGGATGGCCGAACGAGGCATCGAGGTGCACGTGCTGCCCGCCACCGCGTCGCTCGACGACGTGCTCGCCACCGATTCCGACGGCGTGTTCATGTCCAACGGCCCCGGCGACCCGGCCACCGCCGACCATGTCGTCGAGGTGCTCCAGGGCGTGCTCGGACGCAAGATCCCGTACTTCGGGATCTGCCTGGGCAACCAGGTCTTCGGCCGGGCGCTCGGCCGCGGCACCTACAAGCTCGTCTACGGCCACCGCGGCATCAACCAGCCCGTGCAGGACCGCACCACCGGCAAGGTCGAGATCACCGCGCACAACCACGGCTTCGCCGTCGACGCCCCGCTGGATGAGGAGTTCGACACCCCCTTCGGCCCGGCCCGCGTCACTCACGTCTGCCTGAACGACGACGTCGTCGAGGGGCTGGCCCTGCTCGAGCAGCCGGCCTTCAGCGTCCAGTACCACCCCGAGGCCGCGGCCGGCCCACACGACGCCGCCTACCTCTTCGACCGGTTCGTCGACCTGATGGAGAGCAAAGAAAAAGATTCACCAGCTGCGGTTGGGAGGGGCTGAAGTGCCCAGACGTGGCGACATCGAGTCGGTGCTGGTCATCGGGTCCGGACCGATCGTCATCGGACAGGCCTGCGAGTTCGACTACTCCGGCACCCAGGCCTGCCGGGTGCTGCGCGAGGAGGGCATCCGCGTGGTGCTCGTCAACTCCAACCCGGCGACGATCATGACCGACCCGGAGTTCGCCGACGCCACGTACGTCGAGCCGATCACGCCGGAGTTCGTCGAGAAGGTCATCGCCAAGGAACGTCCGCACGCGCTGCTGGCGACGCTCGGCGGCCAGACGGCACTCAACACCGCCATCCGGCTGGCCGAGGACGGGGTCCTCGAACGGTACGGGGTCGAGCTGATCGGCGCGTCCATCGAGGCGATCGAGAAGGGCGAGAACCGCGAGTCGTTCAAGGCCGTCGTCGAGGGCCTCCCGCCCGAGTGGGGTGCCGAGGTCGCACAGTCGGCCATCTGCCACTCGATGGACGACTGCCTGGCCGCCGTGAAGGAGCTCGGCTACCCGGTCGTCGTCCGGCCGTCGTTCACCATGGGTGGCTCCGGCAGCGGCATCGCCTTCGACGAGGACGACCTGCACCGGATCGCCGGTTCCGGCCTCACGCTCAGCCCCACCACGGAGGTGCTGCTCGAGGAATCGATCCTCGGCTGGAAGGAGTACGAGCTCGAGGTCATGCGCGACACGGCCGACAACGTCGTGATCGTCTGCTCGATCGAGAACCTCGACCCGATGGGCGTGCACACCGGCGACTCGATCACCGTCGCGCCCGCGATGACGCTCACCGACGTGGAGTTCCAGCGGCTGCGCGACATCGCGATCGGCGTCATCCGCGAGGTCGGCGTCGACACCGGCGGCTGCAACATCCAGTTCGCGGTCAACCCGGACGACGGCCGCATCGTCGTCATCGAGATGAATCCACGGGTCTCCCGGTCCAGTGCGCTGGCGTCGAAGGCGACGGGCTTCCCGATCGCCAAGATCGCCGCCAAGGTCGCGATCGGCTACACGCTCGACGAGATCCCCAACGACATCTCGGTGCGCGCGGACGGGGGGTCGACCCCGGCCAGCTTCGAGCCGACCCTCGACTACGTCGTCGTCAAGGTGCCACGGTTCGCGTTCGAGAAGTTCCCGGCCGCCGACGCCACGCTCACCACGCACATGAAGTCCGTCGGTGAGGCGATGGCGATCGGCCGCAACTTCACCGAGGCGCTGCAGAAGGCGCTCCGCAGCCTGGAGAGCCCCTCGGCCCCGTTCGACTGGAGCCACCAGTGGGTCGACCTCGACAAGAAGGCCCTGCTCGAGGAGATCCGCGTTCCCCATGACGGACGGCTCAAGAAGGTCATGGACGCCCTGCGCGCCGGTGCGAGCCTGAAGGAGATCTTCGACGCCACCGCGATCGACCCGTGGTTCATCGACCAGCTCCTGCTGATCAACGAGGTCGCCATGGAGATCCTCGCCGCCGACGAGCTGACCCTGCCGCTCCTGCACCGGGCCAAGCGACACGGGTTCTCCGACGAGCAGATCGGCAAGCTCCGTGACATGAGCGCGGAGGTCGTGCGCGGGGTGCGGCATGCCCTGGGGGTGCGCCCGGTCTACAAGACGGTCGACACCTGCGCCGCCGAGTTCGCCGCGAAGACGCCGTACCACTACTCGACGTACGACGAGGAGACCGAGGTCGAGCCGCGCACGCGTCCGGCCGTGCTGATCCTGGGCAGCGGACCCAACCGCATCGGCCAGGGCATCGAGTTCGACTACTCCTGCGTGCATGCCGCCCTGGCCCTGTCGGAGGTCGACTACGAGACGGTCATGATCAACTGCAACCCCGAGACCGTCTCCACCGACTACGACACGTCCGACCGTCTCTACTTCGAGCCCTTGACGCTCGAGGACGTGCTCGAGATCGTGCACGCGGAGCAGCAGGCGGGCCCGGTCGCCGGCGTCATCGTCCAGCTCGGCGGACAGACGCCGCTCGGGCTCGCCGCCGGACTGGAGGCGGCCGGCGTGCCGATCGTCGGCACGTCGCCCGATGCCATCCATCTGGCGGAGGAGCGCGGCGCGTTCGGGAGGGTTCTCGACGACGCCGGGCTGCCGTCGCCCAAGCACGGCATGGCCACCACGTTCGACGCCGCCAAGCGGATCGCCGACGACATCGGCTACCCGGTCCTCGTGCGTCCGTCCTACGTGCTGGGCGGTCGGGGCATGGAGATCGTCTACGACGAGCCGACCCTGCAGGACTACATCGGCCGCGCCACCGAGATCTCACCCGCACACCCGGTCCTCGTCGACCGTTTCCTGGACGACGCGGTCGAGATCGACGTCGACGCGCTCTTCGACGGCACCGAGCTGTTCCTCGGCGGCGTGATGGAGCACATCGAGGAGGCCGGCGTGCACTCCGGCGACTCGGCGTGCGCGCTGCCGCCGATCACGCTCGGCGGCGAGGAGATCGCACGTATCCGGGCCTCGACGCTTGCCATCGCGCAAGGGGTCGGCGTGCTCGGGCTCATCAACATCCAGTACGCGCTGTCCGGCGACACGCTCTTCGTGCTCGAGGCCAACCCCAGGGCGTCGCGCACGGTGCCGTTCGTCTCCAAGGCCACGGCCACCCCGCTGGCCAAGGCGGCCGCGCGGATCATGCTGGGGGAGTCGATCGACGAGCTCCGAACGGCCGGCGTGCTCCCGGCCTCCGGCGACGGTGGCATCCTGCCGGACTCCGCCCCGGTGGCGGTCAAGGAGGCGGTGATGCCGTTCAACCGCTTCCGTACGTACGAGGGTCGCTACGTCGACACGGTGCTGGGGCCGGAGATGCGCTCGACCGGTGAGGTCATGGGCATCGATGCCGGCTTCGGCATCGCCTACGCCAAGAGTCAGGCCGGTGCTCAGAACGGCCTGCCGATGTCGGGACAGGTGTTCGTCTCCGTCGCCAACCGCGACAAGCGGCACATGATCTTCCCGGTCAAGCGGCTGGCCGACCTCGGCTTCGAGATCCTGGCCACGAGCGGCACCGCGTCGGTCCTGAGGCGTAATGGCGTCGAGGCCACGGTGATCCGCAAGCTGCACGAGGAGCATCCCGGCGACGGTGATGCCCCGAGCACGATCGTGGACAAGATCCGCACCCACGACATCCAGCTCATCATCAACACGCCGCACGGAACCACCGCCGGCGGCAGTCCGCGCCTCGACGGGTACGAGATCCGCACGGCCGCGGTCTCCGAGGGCATCCCGTGCATCACGACCGTCCAAGGGCTGGCCGCCGCGGTGCAGGGCATCGAGGCGCTCATCGAGCAACGCGTCGAGGTCGCCTCCCTGCAGGAGTGGGCCGAGGTCGTCCGCAAGGGACGTGGCGAGTGAGTCCTTCCTCAGGGTTCGGCTCCCGGGCACGAGCCGCCATGGATGCGTACGGGCCGGCATGCGTGGGCATCGACCCGCATGCCGCCCTGCTCGACGACTGGGACCTGCCCGACTCGGTCGAAGGGCTGGAGCGGTTCGCCGCCATCTGCGTCGAGGCGTTCGCGGGCCAAGTTGCTTTCGTCAAGCCGCAGTCGGCCTTCTTCGAACGCTTCGGGTCCCGGGGCGTGGCGGTGCTGGAGCGCACGATCCAGGACGTTCGCCACACCGGCACCCTCGTGCTCCTTGACGTGAAGCGCGGTGACATCGGCAGCACCGCGGCCGCGTATGCCGAGGCCTACCTCGACGAGGACAGCCCGATGTGCGCGGACGCCGTCACCGTCAGCCCGTTCCTCGGCTTCGGCTCGCTCGAGCCGTTCTTCGAGGTCGCCGAGCAGCACGACGGCGGCGTCTTCGTGCTGGCCCTCACCTCCAACGACGAAGGGCCAGAGGTCCAGCAGGCGGTGAGCGGAGACGTCACCGTGGCCGGCCGCATCCTGGCCCAGCTCAAGGCGCTCAACGGCGACCGGATGCCGATGGGGCCGTTCGGCGCCGTCGTCGGAGCGACGATCGGGTCGACGGAGGAGGACCTCGCGATCAACGGCCCGCTGCTCGCTCCGGGCCTCGGCGCCCAGGGCGGCACCGTCGATGACATCGTCCGACTCTTCGGATCGGTGGCCGACAACGTGCTCCCGTCCACGTCACGGGGGGTTCTGGCCGCCGGACGGGATGTTCAGGCACTCCGCGATTCTGCTGCTCAGGTCAATGCTGAACTTGTACGCTCGCTGCAGATGCACCGTACGTCGAGGAGTCCTCAATGATGCGTGCCGTCACCGGCGTGGTCACGACAGCTGTCGCGTTCACCCTTCTGGCGGGTTGTGTCGGGGAAGACCCCTACTGCACCGCTGTCAAGGACCAGGAGTCAACGCTCAACTCGCTCGGGGAGAAGCGCACGACTGCCGCATACCGGTCGTACGCGCGAGCCTTCCGGTCCGTCGCCAAGGTCTCACCTGCTGCCGTCAAGAAGGACTGGACGGAGCTCGCCGAGGTCACCGCATCCGTGTTGAACGCCCAGGACAAGGCCGGCATCAAGCTCGAAGAGATGACCGATCAGGCCAAGGTCAGGAAGCTCGACACGGAGCAGCTGAAAACGCTCAACAACGCGTATGAGGCGTTCAACAAGACGACCCCGCAACGCCGGGCCGTCGTGAAGAATGTCAAGGAGGAGTGCGAGATCACCCTCACGTGATCCCGCGCTCCCCACCAACAGAAGAGGTGAAGTTGTGGCACTCCCCATCCTGACGCCGGAGCAACGGCAGGCCGCACTCGAGAAGGCAGCCCAAGCACGCCAGCTGCGCGCAGAGGTGAAGAACCGCCTCAAGAACTCCGGAGCCACGCTCGCTGAGGTTCTGCAGGAAGCCAAGTTCAACGAGATCATCGCCAAGCTGAGGGTCCGCGACCTCCTGCAGTCCATGCCGGGTGTCGGCAAGGTCCGCGCGAAGGAGATCATGGAACGCATCGGCATCGCCGACAGCCGCAGGTTGCGGGGTCTGGGCGCGAACCAGATCCAGGCGCTCCTGAAGGAGTTCGGCGGCGGCAGGGGAGGCAAGACGGGTGCCTGACGGCCCCCCACTGCCAACCCCCCAGCACACACCGCCCGAGCGTCGCTCGCGCCTCGTCGTCCTTGCCGGTCCCACTGCGGTCGGCAAGGGCACGGTGGCGGCTTGCGTACGCCAGGATCACCCCGACATCTGGATCTCCGTCTCGGTCACGACCCGTCGGCCCCGCCCGGGTGAGGTCGACGGCGTGCACTACCACTTCGTCGACGACACGGAGTTCGACCGCCTTGTCGCCGACGATGGCCTGCTCGAGTGGGCAGTCGTGCATCGCACGGCTCGCTACGGCACGCCACGAGCACCCGTGGAGGAACATCTCGCCGCCGGCCAGTCCGCGCTGCTCGAGATCGACCTCCAGGGCGCCCGGCAGGTGCGTGAGCGGATGCCAGGAGCCCTGATGGTCTTCCTCGCGCCGCCGAGCCAGAGCGAGCTCGAGCGCCGACTGGTCGGTCGTGGCACCGAGGACGCGGAGGAACGCGCTCGCCGGCTCGAGACCGCCCGCGAGGAGATGGCGGCCGAGGCCGAGTTCGACGTCACCATCGTCAACACCGATGTCGAGACGGCGTGCAAAGCCTTGGTAGACTTGGTTCGGTCCGGCAGTCAGCCGTGACAAAACCCGAATTCTTGTGAGGCTTTGTGACTACCACGCGCTCCGTCGCCGAGGGCATCACCAACCCCCCGATCGACGATCTGCTGGAGAAGGCGGACTCCAAGTACAAGCTCGTGCTGTACAGCGCCAAGCGCGCCCGTCAGATCAACGCCTACTACTCCCAGCTCGGTGAGGGCCTGCTTGAGTACGTCGGCCCGCTGCTGGAGACCCACGTACAAGAGAAGCCGCTCTCGATCGCGCTGCGCGAGATCAACGGCGACCTCCTGACCGTCGAGGACATCGAGCCAGAAGAGGCCTGATCCTCCCGGCCGAACCGATCCATCGGAGGCACGGATGAGCGAGCCCACGCCGGAGAGGCGTCACGAGGTTGTCGTCGGTGTGTCGGGTGGTATCGCCGCGTACAAGGCCGCCTCACTGGTGCGCCTGTTCACCGAGTCCGGCCACCACGTCACGGTCGTCCCCACCGAGGCCGCCCTGAAGTTCGTCGGCGCCCCCACGTGGGAGGCGTTGTCCGGACGGCCGGTGCGCACCGACGTGTTCGAGGACGTTCACCAGGTGCCGCACGTCCGGCTCGGCCAGCAGGCCGACCTCGTCGTGGTCGCACCGGCCACGGCCAACCTGCTCGCCAAGGCGGCGCACGGCCTCGCCGACGACCTGCTCACCAACACGCTGCTCACCGCACGGTGTCCCGTCGTCATGGCCCCGGCCATGCACACCGAGATGTGGGAGAACCAAGCCACGCAGACGAACGTCGGCACGTTGCGAACCCGCGGTATCGTCGTGCTGGAGCCCGCGTCCGGTCGGCTCACCGGCGTCGACACCGGCAAGGGACGGCTGCCCGAGCCCGAGGAGATCTTCGCGGCGTGCCTCAACGTCCTCGAGGCTCGACCACAGGATCTTGCCGGCAAACGAGTCGTCGTCTCCGCAGGCGGCACCCGTGAGTACCTCGATCCGGTCCGGTTCCTCGGCAACCGGTCGTCCGGCCGCCAGGGCTACGCCCTCGCCGAGGCCGCGGTGGCTCGCGGGGCCACCGTCACGGTCGTGGCGGCCAACGTGGCGCTGCCCGACCCGGCCGGCGTCGAGATCGTCCAGGTGGTGAGCACCGAGGAGATGCGGCGCGAGGTGCTGCTGGCGGCCGCCGACGCCGATGCCGTGGTGATGGCCGCCGCGCCGGCCGATTTCCGTCCTGATGCCACGGTCGAGTCCAAGATCAAGAAGACACCGGGCGGCGACGCGCCCCAGATCAACCTCGTCGAGAACCCCGACATCCTGGCCGAGCTGGTGCGCACGCGGGTCAGCAAGCGTCCGGTCGTCGTCGGGTTCGCCGCCGAGACCGGCGACGACAGCGGGTCGGTGCTCGACCACGCTCGGGCGAAGCTCGAACGCAAGGGCTGCGACCTCTTGGTCGTCAACGACGTCAGCGGCGAGCGGGTGTTCGGACGCGACGACAACGAGGCTGTCATCCTCGGTGCTGACGGCTCGGTCACGCCGGTCGAGTTCGGCCCGAAGGTCGCCTTGGCCCACGCGGTGTGGGACGCGGTCACCGAGCTCGTCGAGTGAGCCCAGTATCCGGACCGTCGCACCAGCATGCGGACGATCCGTCTAGGATGCCTGCATCCAGTGCTGACCGGCGGAAAGTCCGTCGGCACCGATTCGCTTCCAGGAGAACTGAGTGAGCCGCTTCTTCACGTCCGAGTCCGTCACCGAGGGACACCCGGACAAGATCGCCGACCAGATCAGCGACAGCGTCCTCGATGCGCTGCTGAGCGACGACCCGAAGAGCCGGGTCGCCTGCGAGACCTTCGTCACCACGGGCATGGTCCTCGTCGGTGGTGAGGTCACCACCGAGTCGTACGTGGACATCGCCCGGGTCGCTCGCGACCGCGTGCTGGAGATCGGCTACGACTCCTCGGTCAAGGGCTTCGACGGCGAGTCCTGCGCCGTGCAGGTCACCCTCGACGCGCAGTCCGCCGACATCGCGCAGGGCGTCAACACGGCACACGAGACGCGCGCCGGCAGCTCGGTCGACCCGCTCGACCTCCAGGGCGCCGGCGACCAGGGCCTGATGTTCGGCTTCGCCTGCACCGAGACGCCCGAGCTGATGCCGCTGCCGATCACCATCGCGCACCGCCTGGCCGAGCAGCTCACCGCCGTGCGCAAGGACGGCACGCTGCCGTACCTGCGTCCGGACGGCAAGACGCAGGTCACCATCGAGTACGACGACAACGACACGCCGGTGCGCGTCGAGGCCATCGTCATCTCGACGCAGCACGAGGACGGCGTCGACCTCGACACCCAGCTGCGTCCTGACCTGGAGAAGCACGTCATCACCTCGGTGCTCTCGAACTACGACATCGACTCCTCCGACTACAAGCTGCACACCAACCCCACCGGCAAGTTCGTCATCGGCGGCCCGATGGGCGACGCCGGGCTCACCGGCCGCAAGATCATCGTCGACACCTACGGCGGCTACGCCCGCCACGGCGGCGGCGCATTCTCCGGCAAGGACCCGAGCAAGGTCGACCGTTCCGCGGCCTACGCCATGCGCTGGGTGGCCAAGAACATCGTCGCCGCCGGCCTGGCCACCAAGGCCGAGGTGCAGGTGGCGTACGCCATCGGCGTCGCGCACCCGGTCGGGTTCTACGTCGAGACGTTCGGCACCGAGACGGTTCCGGTCGACAAGATCCGTGCAGCGGTGCTCGAGGTCTTCGACCTGCGTCCCGGCGCCATCGTGCGTGATCTCGACCTGCTGCGTCCGATCTATGCCCAGACCGCGGCCTACGGTCACTTCGGCCGCGAGCTCGCCGACTTCACCTGGGAGAAGACCGACCGCGCGGACGCCCTGAAGGCCGCCGCCGGCGCCTGAGCACGTGAGTGGCGCAATCCAGTCCGCGAGTGGCGCACTTTGGCAGTTTCGAGACGGCGTGTCTCGCCAATCTGCGCCACTCGCGGTTCATTTTGCGCCACTCGATGTGACGTCGTCGTCGGCTGGTAGAACTGCCACGTGACAGACGACGATGGCCAGCTGGAGCTCGTGCCGTCACCAACGCCACGACGACGCCGCCCCACCAAGGCTGCGCCTGAGCCGGCCGGGCAGCGCCCCGTGGCCCGGGTGGTCGTCGACTCGCCGCTGGCCCACCTCGACCGGCCCTTCGACTACCTCGTCCCCTCCAAGCTCGACGCGGAGGTCGTGCCGGGTTGCCGCGTCCGCGTGCGCTTCTCCGGACGTCTCACGGACGCCTTCGTCGTCGACCGAGTCGAGACCAGCGATCACCAGGGCACGCTCGCGTTCCTGAGCAAGGTCGTCTCCGCCGAACCGGTGCTGTCGCCGGCCGTCCTCGAGCTCTGCCGGTCGGTCGCCGATCGTTGGGCCGGCACGCTCAGCGACGTCTTGCGGCTCGCCGTCCCGCCGCGGCACGCACGCGCGGAAGCCCAGCCGTCCAACGCGTCAGACGATCCGCTGCCAGCCGTCACGGACGATGCCTGGACGTCGTGGCCCCGCGGTGCGTCGTTCGTCGCCGCACTCGCGGCGGGGGAGCGGCCCCGGGCCTGCTGGGCGGCATTGCCGGCCCACGACCCGGCGTCGGCCGTCGCCGAGGCGGCCCTCGCCGCCCTGCACGCGGGCCGGGGGAGCATCGTGTGCGTACCCGATGTGCGCGATGTCGCCAGGTGGCACGAGACGTTCTCGGCGGTGCTGGGGGAGGGCCGTCACGTCGTCCTCACCGGCTCCCAGAAGCCCGCGGAGCGGTATCGCGCGTTCCTGGCGGTGGCGCGCGGAGCGGTGCAGGTGGTGCTGGGCACCCGCGGAGCCGCGTTCGCGCCGGTGGCCGACCTGGGGCTGGTCGCGATGTTCGACGACGGCGACGACCTCTTCGCCGAGCCACGGGCGCCGTATCCGCACACGCGCGAGATCCTGCTGACCCGTTCCACTCGAGAAGGGGCTGCGGTGCTCCTCGGCGGTCACGCACGTTCGGCCGAGAGCCAAGGGCTCGTCGAGAGCGGCTGGTGCTCGGACCTCGTCGCCGAACCGGTCACGCGCAGGCGACGCTGGCCGACCGTGGAGGTCACCGACGGAATCATCGACGGCGACGTTCCGGCCCGTCTGCCCCACCCCGTGTTCCGGGCCATCCGTGCGAGCGACGGCCCGGTCCTCGTCCAGGTGCCGCGGCGGGGATACCGCACGTCGCTCGCGTGCCAGAAGTGCCGCGCATCCGCTCGCTGCCCTGAGTGCCAGGGTCCGCTCGTCCAGGGTGGCGCGGGCCAGGCAGTCGCGTGCCGCTGGTGTGGGCACCAGCCGTCGCCGTGGACCTGTCCGGAGTGTGGTGGCGACGCGCTTCGAGCCCCGAGCCAAGGGCACGTGCGAACGGCCGAGGAGTACGCGAAGGCCTTTCCGGACCATCACGTCGTCACGTCCGGCGGCGACGCGGTCCTCGACACCGTCGAGCCCGGCGATGTCATCGTCCTCGCCACCCCGGGCGCGGAGCCAACGGCGGCCGAGGGTTACGCGCTCGTCGTCCTCATGGACACCTGGTTGATGCTGTCGCGCGACGACGTCCGCGTGGTCGAGGAGTCGCACCGGCGATGGTTCAACGCGCTCGCCATGGCCCGCGAGACCGCGCCGGCCGTGGCGGTCGGCGATCCGCCCACCCTGCAAGCCCTGGTGCGCGCCGACCCGATCGGCCTCGCGTCGCGTGAGCTCGCCATCCGCGCCGAGACCCATCTGCCGCCCATCGGACGCCTGGCCACCGTCGACGGCCCGGCTGACGTCATCGAGCAGCTCGCCGGCCGTCCATGGACTCCGAACACCGAGGTGCTCGGCCCGGTTCCCACCGACGACGGCGAACAGCCCGGCGGGGGTGCCGGGCCGCGGGCGGCTGAAAGGCGGTTGGTCCTCCGGGCCCCGCGACGCGAAGGTGCCGCGCTGGCGGCATTGCTGCAGGGCGTCCAGGCCGAGCGCAGTGCGGTCAAGCTTCCGCCGGTCCGCGTCCGCGTCGACCCGCTCACATTCTGACTCCTACACTCGGGCCCGTGAGGATCGTGTTCGCCGGGACGCCGCAGACGGCCGTCCCGACCCTCGACGCGTTGCTCGACAGCCGGCACGACGTCGCGGCGGTGCTCACCCGACCGGACGCTCCGCACGGACGCGGCCGCCAGCTCCAGCCGTCGCCGATCGCCCAGCACGCGTCCGCGCACGGGATCGAGATCCTGACACCTCCCACGCCGTCCGATCCGGAGTTCCTCGAGCGGCTCCGCGCCATCGAGCCCGCCTGCTGCCCGATCGTGGCGTACGGCGCCCTGCTGCGCCGCGACGCGCTCGACGTGCCCGAGTACGGGTGGGTCAACCTGCACTTCTCGGTGCTGCCGGCCTGGCGTGGTGCCGCGCCGGTGCAGCGGGCGATCATGGCGGGCGACGAGGTGACCGGTGCCACCGTGTTCAGCCTGGTCGAGGAGCTCGACGAGGGCCCGGTGCTCGGCACCATCACCGAACGCATCCGCGACGACGACACCGCCGGCACCCTGCTCGATCGTCTGGCTCGAGAAGGGGCCGGCCTGCTGGTCGATGCCCTCGACCACATCGAGGCCGGCGACATCGCGGCGCACCCACAGCCCGAGGACGGCGTCTCCTACGCGGCCAAGCTCAGCACCGATGACGCCCACGTCGACTGGAATCTGCCCGCATTCGCGGTCGACCGGCAGATCCGCGGATGCACGCCCGAGCCCGGTGCGTGGGCGATGCTCGGGGACGAACGACTCAAGCTGGGGCCCGTCACCGTCGCCGAGGACGCTGCGCCAGAAGCTCAAGGGCTCGAGCCGGGACGCCTCGACATCGGCAAGCGCGAGGTGCGGGTGGGCACGGCGACGACCGACGTCGTGCTCGGCGACGTGCAGCCGTTCGGACGCAAGCGCATGCCTGCGGCCGACTGGGCCCGCGGCGCGACGTTCCCTGGCGTCCCGGAATTCTCGTGACCGACCCGGTCCGGCTGGTCGCGTTCCACGCACTGCGCGCCGTCGCCGAGCGCGACGCCTACGTCAACCTGGTGCTGCCCGCGATGCTCACCGAGCACCGGATCACCGGTCGCGATGCCGCGTTCGCCACCGAGCTCGTCCATGGCACGGTGCGGCGCCAGGGCACGTACGACGCGTTGATCGACCAGGTAGCGAGCAAGGGACTCGCCTCGATCGACCCGCCGGTGCTCGACGCCCTGCGGCTCGGAGCGCACCAGCTGCTCGGCATGCGCGTTCCGGCCCATGCTGCCGTGTCGACCACGGTCGACGTCGTGCGTCGCGAGATCGGCCACAAGCCGGTCCACTTCACCAACGCACTGCTGCGCTCGATCGGCAAGCGCGACCTCGACGGCTGGCTCGACGTCGTCACCACCGGTCTCGACGACGACGAGGCGACCGCCGTCCGCACATCGCACCCGGTGTGGATCGTGCAGGCGTTTCGTGACGCCCTGGGCCCCGATGGCGATCTGGCCGCCCTGCTCGAGGCGAACAACACACCGCCCCGCGTCACGCTCGTCGCCCGCCCCGGACTGAGCGAGCCCGACGAGCTGCCGGGCGAGCCTGGGCGACTCTCGCCCTACGCCCGCATCCTCGACGGCGGCGACCCGGGTGACATTCCGGCCGTGCGCGAGGGTCGCGCCGGCGTGCAGGACGAGGGATCTCAGCTGGTCGCCATCGCCCTCGCCGACGCCGCCGTGGACGGGCCGGACGAGCGATGGCTCGACCTGTGTGCGGGCCCGGGCGGCAAGGCTGCCTTGCTGGGTGCGCTTGCCGCGCAACGTGGTGCATCCGTCGTCGGCAACGAGCTGCAGCCGCACCGCGCCGACCTGGTCCGCCAGGCCGTCCTGCGTCTGCCGAACGTCGAGGTCACCGAACATGACGGGCGCGAGGGACCGTGGGGCGAGGGGTCATTCGACCGCGTGCTCGTCGACGCTCCGTGCACCGGCCTCGGCGCACTCCGGCGTCGCCCGGAGGCGCGCTGGCGGCGGACACCCGACGACCTCGACACCCTCGTGCCGCTGCAACGCTCGCTGCTGACCAGGGCCTTGGAGCTCGTCCGAAGCGGGGGAGTGGTCCTGTACGCCACGTGCTCGCCGCATCTCGCCGAGACACGTGACGTCCTCGCAGGGGTGCAGGGCGCGACGGTCGAGTCCGAGCGCCAGCTGTGGCCTCACATCGACGGCACCGACGCGATGTTCTTCTCCGTCCTGCGGCGCTGGCCTCGCTAGGCTTCGGGGTTTCGATACACCCCGCTCGTTCCTCGCGGGGCACTCAACCTCCTCCGCTACGCTCCGGACATGGGAATCCAGATCGCCCCGAGCATGCTGGCGGCGGACTTCGCGAACCTCGAGGCCGAGGCCGCGCGCATCTCCGGGGCCGACTGGCTGCACGTCGACGTCATGGACAACCACTTCGTCCCCAACCTGACGATCGGTGTCCCGGTGGTCGAGGCGCTCGCGAAGGTCGCTCGGCAACCGATCGACGCCCACCTGATGATCACCGAACCCGACCGCTGGGCACCCGGCTACGTCGAGGCGGGCGCGCAGAGCGTCACCTTCCACGTCGAGGCCGCGCAAGCGCCGGTTCGGCTGGCTCGCGAGATCCGGGCGAAGGGCGCACGAGCCTCGATGGCCCTGCGGCCGGCCACCCCGATCGAGCCGTACGAAGACCTCCTGCCCGAGCTCGACATGGTGCTCCTGATGACGGTCGAGCCCGGCTTCGGCGGCCAGGCGTTCCTCGACGTCTGCCTGCCCAAGATCCGCCGCACGCGCGAGCTGCTCGACAAGCATGGCGGCGACATCTGGCTGCAGGTCGACGGCGGCATAGCGGCCGACACCATCGACCGGTGCGCCGAGGCCGGCGCCGACGTCTTCGTGGCCGGATCGGCCGTGTTCGGCGCGGACGACCCGGACGCCATGGTGGCCCAGCTGCGCTCACAAGCCGAGCAGCATTCACCGACCAGCTGACTGGCGGGTAGACTTTGCACCACGAGCTCAACGCTCGCGTGCTCCGGGGTCGGTGAAATTCCGAGCCGGCGGTCATAGTCCGCGACCCGGGTCCTGCTGTCTGGGACTTGGTTGAACCGGTGGAATTCCGGTACCGACGGTGAAAGTCCGGATGGGAGGAGCAGTGTGCCATCGGCCTGCGGCCGACGGCCGTTGATGGCACATGGTTGCTTCCGCCCCCGGTCACGTCAATACCGACCGGAGAGATCATGGCGACCGACATCGAGACGCGGGCCCTGCGCCACGCGATCGACGCCGCGCGTGCAGTGCCACGCACGCTGCCCAACCCGCGCGTCGGCTGCGTCCTGCTGCGCCCCGACGGCTCCGAGCTCGCCGTCGGAGTCCATCTCGGCGCAGGCTCGCCGCACGCGGAGGTCGAGGCCCTCACCCAGGCGGGTGACGAGGCCAAGGGTGCAACCGCGGTCGTCACCCTCGAGCCGTGCAGCCACACGGGTCGCACCGGGCCGTGCACGGAGGCCCTGATCGCCGCCGGTGTCGCCCGGGTCGTGCACGCCCAGACCGATCCCGACCCGGCCGCCGCCGGGGGAGCGTACGTGCTCCGCAAGGCCGGCATCGACGTGGAGTCCGGGGTCATGGCCGACGAGGCCGAGGCCCTGAACGTCGAGTGGACGCATGCCGTCACGCACGGCCGGCCGTTCGTGACCTGGAAGTACGCAGCCACGATGGACGGCCTCAGCGCCGCGCCGGACGGAACCAGCAAGTGGATCACCAGCGAAGAGTCCCGCCGTGACGTCCACGTCTTCCGGGTCGAGGCCGACGCGGTCATGGCCGGCACCGGCACGGTGCTCGCCGATGATCCCCGCCTGACCGTCCGGGACGAGGACGACCTGCCCCTGCCTTTTGAGCAGCAGCCGCTGCGGGTCGTCGTCGGCGAGACGCCGATCCCGGACTACTACCGCGTTCACGACCGCGTCGCCCCGACCCTGGTCCTCCCGATGCGCGATCCGAGCGCAGTGCTGGACGCCATGGCCGAGCGGGAGATCCGGCACGTGTGGCTCGAGGGCGGTCCTCGTCTGGCCGGCGCCTTCTGGAACGCGGGCCTCATCGACCGCGTGATCGGCTACATCGCCCCGGCCATGCTCGGGTCCGGTCGGGCCGCGCTCGAGGGTGAGGCCACCACCCTGGCCGACCTGCGCCGCATCGAGATCGACGACTTGCGCAGGATCGGCCCCGACATCCGCATCATCGGCACCCCGACCGAGGGAGGCAGCGACTGATGTTCACCGGACTCGTCGAGGAGAAGGGCACCGTCACCGCGCTCGACCGGCTCGGAGACTCGGTGCGCCTCACCATCCGCGGACCCGTCGTCACGTCTGACGCCGCGCACGGCGACTCGATCTCCGTCAACGGCTGCTGCCTCACCGTCGCGGCGATCGATGGCGATGCCTTCTCGGCTGACGTCATGGCCGAGTCGCTCTCACGCACGTCCCTGGGCGATCTCGAACCGGGCTCGGAGGTCAACCTCGAACGGGCGATGGCGGCCGGGGCTCGCCTGGGTGGTCACATCGTGCAGGGCCACGTCGACGGCACAGCCCGCCTGCTCGACCGCACGACCAGCGACAACTGGGAGCTGCTCCGGTTCAGCCTGCCCGCCGACCTGGCCCGCTACCTGGTCGAGAAGGGCTCGATCACGGTCGAGGGAGTCTCGCTGACCGTCGTCGAGGTCGTCGACGGTGCTGTCGAGGCGGATGAGGCGTGGTTCTCGGTGTCGCTCATCCCCACCACGCTCACCGACACGACACTCGGCAGCCTCGAGCCCGGCAACCAGGTCAACCTCGAGGTCGACGTCCTCGCCAAGTACGTGGAGCGGCTGCTCGCCGCCCAGAAGGGAGACCGGCCATGACGGTCAGGCTCGACAGCATCGAACGCGCCATCGCCGACATCCGCGACGGCAAGGCCGTCGTCGTGGTCGACGACGAGGACCGCGAGAACGAGGGCGACCTCATCTTCGCGGCGAGCAAGGCCACCCCTGAGCTGATGGGCTTCCTGGTGCGGCACTCCAGCGGATACGTCTGTGCCCCGATCACCGGCGACACCCTCGACCGGCTCGGCATCCCGCTGATGACGCCGCACAACCGTGAACGCATGCGCACGGCCTACACGATCTCCATCGACGCCCGCGACGGCATCACCACGGGCATCTCGGCCGCCGACCGCGCCCGCACCTGCCGGGTGCTGGCTGACTCCGCGACCGAGCCGTTCGAACTCGTCCAGCCCGGCCACGTGCTGCCCTTGCGCGCCGAGGAAGGTGGCGTCCTCTCCCGCGCAGGCCATACCGAGGCCGCTGTCGACCTGACGCGGCTCGCCGGGCTCACCCCGGCCGGTGTGATCGGGGAGGTCGTGCACGACGACGGCACCATGATGCGGGCGGAGGCGCTCCGAGAGTTTGCGGACGAGCACGGGCTCGCTCTCGTCTCCATCGATGATCTCAAGACCTTCCGGCGTCTTCACGAGTCCCAAGTCGAGAGATTGGCTGAAACCCGGCTGCCCACCGAGTTCGGCGAGTTCACCGCTCTCGGCTACCGCGACGTCATCGACGGCTCCGAGCACATCGCCCTGGTGCACGGAGATCCACGTCAGGATCGGGTCCTCGTCCGGCTGCACTCGGAGTGCCTCACCGGAGACGTCCTGGGGTCGCGCCGCTGCGACTGCGGCCCCCAGCTGCAGGCGTCGATGGCCGCGATCACCGCCGAGGGCGCGGGCATCGTCGTCTACCTGCGTGGCCACGAGGGACGTGGCATCGGCCTGCTCAGCAAGCTGAAGGCGTACGCGCTGCAGGACGGCGGGCGCGACACCGTCGACGCCAACCTCGACCTCGGCTTCGGCGAGGACGACCGCGACTACGCGGCGGGCGCGCAGATCCTGCGCGACCTGGGCGTCACGTCCGTGCGGCTGCTGACCAACAACCCCGACAAGTCGACCGGGCTGGAGGCGTACGGCGTCAAGGTGGCCGAGCGGCTGCCCCTCGCCGTCGCGCCCACGCCCGACAACCTGCGGTACCTGCAGACCAAGGCGCGGCGCATGGGGCATGATCTGCCCGAGCTGGCCCAATCGACGGAGGACGAATGAGCGGACACGGGGCCCCGGACCTGCACGTCGACGGGTCTGAAGCGCGGGTGGCGGTCGTCGCGTCCAGCTGGCACCAGCCGGTGATGGACGGACTGCTCGCCGGAGCACAGCGCGCGCTCGACGACGCCGGAGTCACCGACGTCACCGTGCTGCGGGCGCCGGGCTCCTTCGAGCTGCCGCTTCTTGCCCAGGCCTGCGCCGACGACGGTTACGACGCGGTGGTGGCGCTCGGCGTCATCATCCGCGGTGGCACCCCGCACTTCGAGTACGTCTCGGCCGCGGCCACCGACGGCCTCGCCCGGGTGGCGCTCGACACCGGTGTCCCGATCGGGTTCGGCCTGCTCACCTGTGACGACGAGCAACAGGCCCTCGACCGCGCCGGGCTGCCCGACAGCCAGGAGGACAAGGGTCGTGAGGCGGCCGAGGCTGCCCTGTCGACCTGGAGTGTGCTGCGCGGTCTGCGTCAGGACTGACGGGCCTTCCATTGGCGTTCGATCTGCCGGGTGAGCGCCGGGTAGACGATGGCGTACCTGAACGGCTTGATGAACGCCATGTAGGCCTTCCCGAACGCGCCACGGGGCTTGACGTAGACGGCCATCTGCCCCTGGAAGCGGCCCCCATGCTGGCCAGCACCGCCTTGGTCGGCCCAGGCCAGGTGCATCACGCCGTGAACCGTCTTGTTCGAGATCTCCGCGGCCGCCTCGTTGTCGATGCGGTACAGCGGCTGGAACGGCAAGGAGCCGAAGTCGTGGTCCCACGGCGAGTTGCGCAGATCGTCCGGGAGCCTCTCAGCCAAGGATGTTCGCCCTGTGCCCGGGATCGGCAACGCCCCTTCGCCGTCGTCCGGTTCTGAGATCCGGCCGAGGTCGAACCACGCGCCAAGGCGGTCACGGATCCGCCAGAGAGTCCGGGCCGGGAGGGAGTCCGCGTTCGCGGGATCGAGCGACGTCGCCAGCTCGAGCAGCGTCGGGAAGTCCTCGGGTCCGCCCTCCACGGGGAGCGCCCAGACGTCCTCGAGGGTGAAGTCCGGCACGATCTCGCGGATCCGCCAGGGACCCGACTCGTGCACCGCGTTCGGAAGCCTCATCCTGCCGTCAGGATGCCATGTCTCGCAGACGGCCACGTGTGAGCCGATACTCTGGGTCCACGATGAAGACCTTCGACCAGCTGTTCGCCGAGCTCGCCGACAAGGCGAGCGCACGTCCCGAGGGCTCGCGCACCGTCGCCGAGCTCGACTCCGGCGTGCACGCGATCGGCAAGAAGCTGATCGAGGAGGCGGCTGAGTCCTGGATGGCGGCCGAGCACGAAAGTGCGGACCGCGCCGCCGAGGAGATCAGCCAGCTGCTCTACCACGCCCAGGTCATGATGCTCGCGAAGGGAATCGGGCTCGAGGACGTCTACGCGCATCTGTGACGGGTGGACGTACCCCGTCCATCCGTGCCCCAATCCGTCAAGCACAGCCGCCCGTTCGTTCGCCTGAAAGAGAGATCATGCTCACCGTCGCCGTGCCCAACAAGGGCGCCCTCGCCGAGTCCGCCGCACAGATGCTCGCGGAGGCCGGCTACCGCCAGCGCCGCACCACGAAAGACCTCGTCACCATCGACGCCGAGAACGACGTCGAGTTCTTCTATCTGCGTCCTCGCGACATCGCGATCTACGTGGGGGAGGGGACACTCGATGTCGGCATCACCGGCCGTGACCTGCTGCTCGACTCCGGCGCGCATGCAGCCGAGGCCATGTCGCTGGGCTTCGGCGCGTCAACGTTCCGCTTCGCCGCGCCGTCCGGTGGTATGAGCGACGTCGCCGATCTCGCCGGCGCGCGCATCGCCACCTCCTACCAGGGTCTGGTCGAGTCGTACCTCGCCGAGCGCGGCATCGAGGCCACCGTCGTGCGGCTCGACGGCGCCGTCGAGTCGTCGGTGCGGCTCGGGGTCGCCGACGCGATCGCCGACGTCGTCGAGACCGGCAGCACGCTGCGCCAGGCCGATCTGGAGGTCTTCGGCGACCCGATCCTGACGTCCGAGGCGGTGCTCATCACGCACGCAGGAGCGGAGGCCGACCGCGGGCCGGCCAACGGCTACGAGGTGTTCAAGCGACGCCTCGACGGTGTCATCGTCGCCCGCACCTACGTGATGATGGACTACGACATCAGTACCGAGCAGGTCGAGAAGGCCATCGAGCTCACGCCCGGCATCGAGTCGCCGACCGTCTCGCCCCTTCATCGGGAAGGCTGGGTCGCCGTGCGCTCGATGGTGCCGCGGGACGGAGCCCAGAAGATCATGGACGGGCTGTACGAGCTCGGCGCCCGCGGCATCCTCGTCACGGACATCCTGGCCTGCCGGATATGACGACCTACCGTCCGGTGGGGGCGCGGATGGTTGCGTATGGCTGCTGCGCCGTCCTGATCGTGGTGTCGATCGTCGTCGGCATCGCGCTGCCGCCGGAGGTCACGTTCACGCCGTTCGAGCTGTTCACGCTGGCGCTCACCCTGCTGGCCTTCCTGGCCGTGCTGCACGGCATCGGCCGCAGCTACGTGCGCGTCGACGACGACGGTCTCGAGGTCCTCAACGGCTACCGACGGCACCGGATCCCGTGGGGCGTGATGCGGGGCATCTCGATGAACCGCGGCGCCCCGTGGCCCACCCTGGTGCTGCACGACGACGAGCGGGTGATGCTGTTCGCCATCCAGGGCAGCGACGGCGACGTGGCCGGCGACGCCGTCCAAGACCTGGTCCGGAGAATCGGGTGACCCACCGGCCCTCGCTGGCCGAGCCGGCCTTTCCCGACGACGACGGCACCGTCGACCCCGCGCTCGAGGCGGCGTTCGGTGACGACTTCCAGGTGCTCGCTGTGCTCGGCGGCATTCGCGTGTTCGTTGCGGTCGTCGCGCTGCTGGGCGACGCACCTGCGCGGACGGACAAGGAAGCCGACATGGCTGCGGTGATGATGACCGGTGCCGACGGCCGTCAGGCCTTGCTGGCATTCAGCAGCGTCGCCACGATGACGGCGTGGGACGCCGACGCCCGGCCGGTTCCGGTGTGGGGCCGCCAGGCCGCTCGTGCCGCGCTCGACGAGGGTGCGTCGGCCATGCTCCTCGACCTCGCGAGTCCGACGTTCACCGTCATCGAGACCGCTGACATCGAGCACCTCGCCGCCGGGCACCGGCTCGTCAGTACCGACGCCGGGCCGGCCTGGGTCGGCTGACCAGGGTTTCGTCAACGGGCGGCTTCGCCGCGACGCGCTCAACCTCCTCCGGCGCTCGCTCGCTGCGCGAGCTCGGCCTCCGGATTTCACGAGCAGACACGCGCGCTGGTACCCTGAAGACCTGAAGTGGAGGTCCACCTCCCACCTTCTCGATCGAAAGATCGTGGGGTTAGCGGTCGGTACGCCCGGCCGACGGCATCGGCCGTACCGAGAGGTGCGAGCATGATGTCGAACTGGTGGCCTTCGTTTCGGGACGGGGGCCATTTTTCGTGGCCTCTCACGAACCACAGGAGGATCCATCAGCACAGAGCTGCGCGTCAACGACCGCATCCGCGTCCCAGAGGTCCGTCTCGTCGGCCCCGGCGGTGAGCAGGTCGGCATCGTCCGTATCGAAGATGCCCTCCGACTGGCCGCCGAAGCCGATCTCGATCTCGTCGAGGTCGCCCCGACGGCACGTCCGCCGGTGTGCCGCCTCATGGATTACGGCAAGTTCAAGTACGAGGCCGCCCAGAAGGCACGCGAGTCGCGTCGCAACCAGACCAACACCGTCATCAAGGAGATGAAGCTCCGCCCGAAGATCGACCAGCACGACTACGACACCAAGAAGGGTCACGTCGTGCGCTTCCTCCGGGCAGGCGACAAGGTCAAGATCACGATCATGTTCCGAGGCCGCGAGCAGCACCGACCCGAGCTCGGGTACCGGTTGCTGCAGAAGCTGGCCGAGGACGTCGAGGATCTGGGCATCGTCGAGGCGCATCCGCGTCAAGACGGCCGCAACATGACGATGGTGATCGCGCCTCTCAAGAAGAAGTCCGAGGCGCAGGCGGAAGTGAAGGCCGAGAAGGCCCGCAGCACCGCCGAGAAGGCCGCCGAGCGCGAGGCCGAGGCGGAGGCCGAGAAGGCCCACCGCGAAGCACAGAAGAAGACCGCGACACCCAAGAAGCCCAGGCGTCGTTCCGAGAACCTCGACCCAGACATGGAGGCATAGATGCCGAAGTTCAAGCCCCACTCGGGCATGAAGAAGCGCGTCAAGATCACCGGCAAGGGCAAGCTGCGCCGTGAGCAGACCAACCGTCGGCACAACTTCGAGCACAAGCCCAGCACCCGCACCCGCCGGCTGGAGGGCACGACCGACGTGTCCAAGGCCGACACCAAGCGGGTCAAGAAGCTGCTTGGCCTCTGAGCTCGCCGTCACCGGCACACGCCCCCACGTACTCGTCTGAAGGAGAATTGAGATGGCACGCGTCAAGCGTTCTGTCAACGCACAGAAGAAGCGCCGAGAGACCCTCGAGCGCGCCGCAGGCTACCGCGGTCAGCGCTCACGCCTGTACCGCAAGGCCAAGGAACAGGTCACGCACTCGCTGGTCTACTCCTACCGCGACCGCAAGGCTCGCAAGGGTGACTTCCGCCGGCTCTGGATCCAGCGCATCAACGCTGCGGTCCGCGCCGAGGGCATGACCTACAACCGCTTCATCCAGGGCCTCAAGGCCGCGGGTGTCGAGGTCGACCGCAAGAACCTCGCCGAGCTCGCCGTCAGCGAGCCGGGCGCGTTCTCCGCGCTCGTCCAGGTCGCCAAGGACAACCTGCCGGCCGACGTCAACGCACCCAAGGACGACGCCGCCGCCTGACCGCGACGTTCCTGACACGCGTGGCGAACCCCGGACCCCTCACCGTCCGTAGCGGACGGGTGAAGCACGCCCGACGGCTTGCCACGCGTTCGTTCCGCGCGGCCGAGCGCGAGTTCCTCGCCGAGGGCCCGCAGGCCGTGCGCGAGGCACTTGGCGAGTCCGGCGTCGTCATCGAGGTCTTCGCGACGGTCGATGCCTCCGACCGCCACCCGGACCTGAAGGAGCGCGCTGGCGCCGCCGACGTCGAGTGGCACGTGGTCACCGACGACGTGGTGGCCGAGGTCGCCGACTCCGTCACGCCACAGGGCCTGGTGGCTCGCTGCCGCAGCGTCGTTCAGTCCCTGGCCGACCTCCCGGCCGATGTCGGGTTCGTCGTGGTGTGCGCCGACATCCGCGACCCCGGCAACGCCGGAGCGGTCATCCGCTGTGCCGATGCCACCGGAGCCGACGCACTGATCCTGGCCGGCGACAGCGTCGACCCGCTGAACCCCAAGGCCGTCCGAGCGAGTGCCGGCAGCCTGTTCCACCTCCCGCTCGTCGTCCACCGCGACGTCAGCGAAGCGATCCGCGAGCTGCGCTCGCGCGGCCTCCAGGTCCTCGCCGCCGACGCGTCCGGCGAGCGCGACATCTTCGACACCCGGGTCGACCTGGTGCCGCCCACCGCCTGGGTGCTCGGCAACGAGGCCTGGGGACTGCCGGACGACCTCCTCGACCAGGCCGACGCCGTGGTGGCGGTGCCCATCTTCGGGCGGGCCGAGAGCCTGAATCTCGCCACGGCAGCAGCCGTGTGCCTCTACGCGACGGCCAGGGCGCGACGCACGTCCACTGGCGTGTAGTCACTTCGTACTAGATTGACCGCGTGGATCTCGACGACTTCCCGGACGGTGTCCTCATCGCCGGTCCCGACGGGAAGGTCGAGTACGTCAACGAACGCATCCGCGAGATGGCGCGCGCCTCCGGCGACGAGATGATCGGCATGGGTCTGGATGAGGCCCTGCCGTTCGACGACCTCAACGGCAACTCCTGGTTCTCCTGCACGCAGCCCTACACAGGGCTCGCCACCCGGACTCGCTTGTCCGAGCAGGCGTGGTGGTCGCCACGGGGGAGTGAGTACCTCATCACGGCGGGGCTCATCCGCGAGCACTCCGGCGGCCCGGTCAAGCGCGTCATCGTCAGCGTGCGCAACGCACGAGTGCGCAACCAGCGTGACCGTGAGCGGTCCGATCTCGTCGCCACGGTGGCGCACGAGCTGCGGTCGCCGCTCACCGGCATCAAGGGGTTCACGTCCACCCTGCTCACCAAGTGGGAGCGCTTCTCCGACGACCAGCGGCACCTGATGCTGGAGACGGTCGACGCCGACGCCGATCGGCTCGGCCGGCTCATCACCGAGCTCCTCGACGCCGCCCGCATCGACGCCGGCCGGCTCACGCTGCGGCGCGGCCCGGTGCGGCTCGACGAGCTCGTCCGACACGTGCTCACCAACATGACCGGGGGAGCCGGCGACCCGTTCGAGATCACCATCGGCGACGACCTCGCGGTCATCTGGGGCGACGACGACCGCATCATCCAGGTCGTCACGAATCTGGTCGAGAACGCGGCGCGTCACGGCTTCGGGCTGAAGCAGCTCCTCGTGCAGAACACCACCGACCCGGACGGCGTCAACCTGGAGGTCCACGACAACGGTCCGGGGATCGCCGAGGAGATGCGGCAGCGCGTCTTCAGCCGGTTCTGGCGTGCCGGCCCGGGCGCAGGCAGCGGATTGGGCATGTACATCGCGCGCGGCATCGTCGAGCAGCACGGCGGTCGTATCGACATCCTCGACTCCGACGGCGGGGGCGCACTGATCCGGGTCTGGTTCCCGATCAACGAGCCGGAGTCCCTCACCGATCGAGTCGAGACGGGACCCTAGACTGACTCCGACCCGTACCCGAAAGGCCTGGATGTCCGCGCCCAACTCCGACTACGACCCCGTCGAGGTCACGCCGCTGCGTGCCGACGAGGTGGAACGGATGCGCGACGAGGCACTCGCTGCGATAGCGGCCGCCGAGACCGTCGACGAGCTCAAGCAGGCGCGGCTCGACCACGCCGGCGACCGTTCACCTCTGGCATTGGCGAACCGGGAGATCGGCGCACTGCCGCCGCAAGCCCGCAAGGAGGCCGGCCAACGCGTCGGCCAGGCGCGTGGAGCCATCAACGACGCGCTCTCGGCTCGTGGGTCCGAGGTGGAGGCCGCCGAGGAAGAGCGCATGCTCTTGGCCGAGCAGGTCGACGTCACGCTGCCGTGGGACCTCGAGCCGGTCGGCTCGCGGCACCCGCTCGCCACGATTTCCGAGCACGTCGCCGACATCTTCGTGGCGATGGGCTGGGAGATCGCCGAGGGGCCTGAGGTGGAGGCCGAGTGGCTCAACTTCGACGCCATGAACCTCGGTCCCGACCATCCGGCGCGCACCATGCAGGACACGTTCTGGGTCAAGTCGTCGAGCCCAGAAATCGACACCGCCATGGTGCTGCGCACGCACACGTCGCCGGTCCAGGCGCGCTCGATGCTCACGCGCGAGCCGCCGATCTACATCGCTTGTCCGGGACGCGTGTTCCGCACCGACGAGCTCGACGCCACGCACTCGCCGGTCTTCCACCAGGTCGAGGGCCTCGCGATCGACGAGGGCCTGTCCATGGCCCACCTCAAGGGCACGCTCGACCACTTCGCCGAGGCGATGTTCGGCGAGGGCACGACGACGCGGTTCCGTCCGTCGTACTTCCCGTTCACCGAGCCGAGCGCCGAGGTCGACCTGCTCTGTCATGTCTGCCGCAACGAGCCGGGCGTCGTCGACACCTGCCGGACGTGCAAGGGCGAGGGCTGGATCGAGTGGGGTGGCTGTGGCGTCGTCAACCCGCGGGTGCTGATCGCCTGCGGTGTCGACCCGGAGCGGTACTCCGGCTTCGCGTTCGGCATGGGCCTCGACCGCACCATCACCGGCCGCTACGAGATCGCCGACCTGCGCGACCTGTTCGACGGCGACATCCGCTTCACCGAGCCGTTCGGGGTGGGTCTGTAGTGCGCGTTCCCATGGAGTGGCTGCGGGAGATGGTCGAGCTCCCGGCATCGGCCGACACCCATCAGGTTGCCTCCGCGTTGACCGCCTTCGACCTCAAGCTCGACATGATCGACGAGGTTTCCGCGATTCAGGGTCCGCTGGTCGTGGGCCGCGCGGTCAGCGTCGCCGCCGAGGAGCAGTCGAACGGCAAGACGATCAACTGGTGCTCGGTCGACGTCGGTGAGGGCGAGCCCCGCGGCATCGTCTGCGGTGCCCACAACTTCGAGGCCGGTGACCTCGTGGTGGTCGCCCTGCCCGGCGCAGTGCTACCCGGTGGATTCGCCATCACCGCGCGGAAGACGTACGGCCACGTCTCCGACGGCATGATCTGCTCGCCCCCGGAGCTGGACCTGCCCGGCGATCCGGGCGGGATCATCGTGCTCGATGCCGGCGAGCCGGGCGACGACGCCATCGCCCTGCTCGGCCTGTACGAGGAGGTACTCGATCTCGAGGTCAACCCGGACCGCGCCTACGCGCTGTCGCTCCGTGGCGTCGCTCGTGAGGCTGCGCTGGCGTTCGGCGTGCCGTTCGCCGACCCGGCCGAGCTGGACGTCCCGGTGGACGACTCTGCTGGTTCGAAGGGGAGCTACCCGGTCCGGGTCGACGATCCCGCGGGTTGCCCGGTATTCGTCGCTCGCACCGTCACCGGGTTCGACCCGTCGCGTCCCACGCCGGCCTGGATGGCCCGTCGCGTGGAGCAGGCCGGCATGCGGTCGATCTCGCTCGCCGTCGACGTGAGCAACTACGTCATGCTCGAGCTCGGGCAGCCCAACCACGCCTACGACCGGGCCAAGCTCCAGGGCGACATCGTCGTGCGTCGCGCCAAGGACGGCGAGAAGATCACCACCCTCGACGACGTCGACCGAACCCTCGACGCCGACGACCTGCTCATCGCCGACGACGCCGGCCCGGTCGGCATCGCCGGCGTGATGGGTGCGGCCCACGTCGAGATCGACGAGAACACGACCGACATCGTCATCGAGGCCGCGCACTTCGACCCGCCCACCATCGGGCGCAGCGTCCGCCGGCACAAGCTGCCGTCCGAGGCGTCGAAGCGCAACGAGCGCGGCGTCGACACCGAGCTGCAGGCCAGGGCTGCCCACCGTGTGGCCGAGCTCCTGGTCGAGCACGGCGGCGGCACGATCGAGCCCGGCCTCACCGTCGTCGGCCAACCGCCGGAGCGCTCATCGGTGACCATCCCCGACGATCTACCGGCTCGGGTGAGTGGGGTCGCCGATCGACGGAGACACGGCCGGGGCCGCGCTGGCCGCCGGTGGTGGCGACGTCGTGCATCGAGGACGGCCGCATCACCCTGACGCCGCCAAGCTGGCGCTTCGACCTCAACGACCCCTACGACCTCGTCGAGGACGTCCTGCGCGTCGTCGGCTACGACCAGGTGCCGTCGGTGCTGCCGCCGGCACCCGCGGGCCGCGGGCTCACCACCGCGCAGGTGCTCCGACGCCGCGTCGGCATGGTGCTCGCCGGCGCCGGCCTGGTGGAGGTCAAGACGTTCCCGTTCGCGGGCCCGTCGGACTTCGACCGGCTCGGGCTGCCCGCCGACGACGATCGCCGCCGCCAGGTGCGGCTCGAGAACCCTTTGTCTGCGGAGCAGCCGGGCATGACCACCACGCTGCTGGCCGGCCTGCTGTCCACCGCCGAGCTCAACCTCGGCCGCGGCCACACCGACATCCAGATCGTCGAGACCGGTCGCGTCTTCATCCCACAACCCGGCGCGCCGGCCGCGCCCGTCTACGGAGTCGACCGCCGGCCCACCGACGCCGAGCTCGACGCGTTCGACGCCGCGCTGCCGTCGCAGCCCCAGCACGTCGCCTACGTCATGGCCGGCGAGCGTGAGCGCAGCGGCTGGGCCGGTGACGGTCGTCCCGCAGCATGGGGCGATGCCGTGGCGGTCGCCCACCGGGTGGCGGCGGCGATGCACTTGCGCCTGACGGTCGAGCGCGCGGAGCGAACGCCGTGGCACCCGGGCCGATGTGCCGCCTTGCTGCTCGACGGAACCGTCGTCGGCCACGCCGGCGAGCTGCACCCGCGGGTGGCGCGGAGCTACGGCTTCACCGGACGCGTGGCCGCGGCCGAGCTCGATCTCGACGCACTCATCGACGCGGCGCCCGACGCCGGCCCACGACCCCGGTTCTCGACGTTCCCGGTCGCCAAGGAGGATCTCGCGCTCGTCGTCGACGTCGGCATGCCGTCGCTCGTCGTACACGACGCGCTAGCAGCGGCGAGCCCGCTGATCGAGTCGGTGCGCCTGTTCGACGTCTACACCGGCGACCAGGTGCCGGCCGGACAGAAGTCCCTCGCCTTCGCCCTCCGCCTGCGCGCACCCGACCGCACCCTCACCGACGACGAGATCCGCGAGGCCCGCGACGCCGCGATCGCCGCCGCCGCGGTCGCTGTCGGCGCCACCTTGCGCACCTGACCCGGCCGCCCTACTTCGGAGGCAGGCTCCTCGCGAACGCCACACCGCGCTCGACCCAAGCCTCGAGCTCCGGCCTGGTACGCACGCCCTCGTCGTCGACCCGCAGCCATCCGCGGAGCTCGCGACCGCGCATCACCATCGGTTCGACATGCTCGCCCTCGAGCAGCGACTCGGTGTCGTCGGGCGGCACTCTGACCAGAATGCCGCCCTGCCCGCTGGCTGCGACGGACATGTTGCCGTCGACCATGAACGCGAGGCCGCCGAACATGCTCTTCTCCGCGACGCCGGACGCCGCTCCGAGCAGCTCCCTGATACGTGCGGCGAGGTCTTCGTCGTAAGCCATGTGCGGACGCTACCGCCGACCGCCGACAGTCAGAACGCGACAGCGGGCGGTGCCTGCTGGCCCTCAGGCGCGTCGTAGAACTCGCGCTCGTGGACGCTGGCGATACCGGTGAAGAACATCCACGGGATCGTCTTCACGAGGTTGTTCAGGGTCTTGACGGCGTCGTTGTAGAACTGCCGCGAGAACGACAGCTGGTTCTCGGTCTCGGTCAGATCGGTCTGCAGCTGCTGGAAGTTCACCGACGCCTTGAGGTCGGGGTAGGCCTCGGCCACGGCGAGCACGTCGAAGAGGGCCTTGTCGAGTCGCGCCTCGGCTGCGGCCTTCTCAGGCACGGTGCCGCGCTCAGCCGCGGCCTGGACGCCGGCCCGGGCCGCCGTCACCTCGTCGAACACCGCGCGCTCGTGCGCCGCGTAGCCCTTGACGGTGTTGACGAGGTTCGGGATCAGGTCGGCGCGCCGGGTGAGCTGGACGTCGATGCCGCCGAGCGCCTCCTGGGCCCCGATGTCGGCACGGCGCAGCTTGTTGAACGCGTAGACGCCGAACAGGACCAGGGCCGCGACGAGGGCCAGGATGATGGGCATGGTCATGGTGTTCTCTCCTCGAGGGTGATGAGTACTGGCTTACCAGGAGCCTCCGCCACCGCCGCCTCCGCCACCGCCGCCACCACCGCCGCCGCCCCCTCCACCGGAGGAGGACGACGACTGGGTCGCGGAGTACGCGGAGATGGACGATGACAAGGATGACTCGAAGCTGGAGAAGGAGTCGCCGGAACCTCCGAAGAACGAGCGCGAACCAGACGACGTGCCGCCGCCGTACCACTGCGGGATCGGTGCCTCGGCCCCGGTGGCCTTCTCGTACTTGCGGGCCCAGCGCTCGGCGCAGTCGAACGCCACGGCGAACGGGATGAACGCGGTGTAGAGCTCACGCTTGCCGCTGAAGTCGAACCTGTCCTTGGCGGAGTCCGTCGAGAGCAGCCGCTCGAAACCGCCGGCCTTCGACCACACGTCTCGTCCGAGCAGGGTGCGGCGACGACCGACGCCGGGCACCAGCAGCCCGATCGCGCCGACGGTGAACGCGGCGAAGGGGATCACGAACAGCGAGCTGCCGAGCGGGAAGAACGTCAGGGCGACCGCGAGGAGCGCCGAGAGCCCGACCAGCGTCCGCCCGAGTCGCTCCGACTTCGCGGGACTCTGGACGCCCGCGGCCGTGGCCCAGGTGTCCGTGACCTTGGCGATGCTGGTCTGGAGCGACTGCAGCGTCTTGCCGGCTGACACCGTGCCGTCGGCCTCGAACGTCGAACCGGGCGAGGTGACGCCGAGGCTCTGCCCGACGTGGCGCGTGACGTCGTCCGTCGCGGCCCACGCCTTCTCGTCGCCGATGCCCTCGATCTTCCAGTCGTCGCCCTCTTGGGTGAGCTTCGTGAGTCCCTGCGCGGCCTGGTAGAGCAGCGTGGCCGTGAGGGCTCGCTGCGGCACCTGCTCGGTCGTGACGAACGCGGTCTGCACCGGTCCGAGCCCGGCTGGCGGCTCGTACATGACCGGATACCCGGGCTGGCTCTCGCGAGAACGGCGGTCCCAGGCGTAGCCGATGATGAGCGCCAGCGCGGCGAGGGCTCCGATGACGATGGCGGCAGCCTCGCTGCGTCCGAGCAGCCGGTCGTAGCCGATGTCCCACGGGACGCTCGGACGATCAGGGGTCGGCACCGGAACGTCGGCGCGCAGTGTCACCGGTGTGTACGGAGGGAGGTCCTTCGCCGAGATGGTGAGCGTGTCGGTGCCGGCGCCCCCGACCGTGCACTTGCGGCCGTCACGGACCACGCACTGGGCGTTGTCGGACGCCGCCGGCAACGTGACCTTGATCCTGGCGCGGTCCATCGCCATCGCCCATCCGCCGGCGACGACCTGCCAGTTGAAGACCGACCGTTTCGAGGCCTCCACGCTCCAGCTCGACGAGGTCCCGGACTCGACCGACGCGGGCGCGAGCGCCCCGGGGATGCGGTAGGTGATGACGTAGGTGTGCTCGCCGGGTGCGAGCGTCACTTCCGCGTCGCCGACCTTCGCGACCCGGAACCGACGGCCCGACTCCCAGAGCATGTCCCGGGGTTCGCTCTCGCCGTCGCGGGTGATCTCGATGTCCTTCGGGACCAGCCGCACGTGCTCGTCGCCGAAGTCCTTCAGGTCCCAGTAGCGGAAGATGCCGTGTCGGCCGTAGGGGAAGTTGCCCGTGATCGTCTCCTTGCCGGTGAGCGTGCCGTCCTCGTCCACCGCGTACTCGGCGTCGTACTCGGTGACGCGCACCGGGTCCGGTGACGAGGACTGTGACGTCGGAACGAGCCCGGCGAGCAGGGGGATGAACAGCAGCGCTCCGACCGCGAGGATCGCGAACACCCGCAGAAGGATCCGCCTCATGGCCCATACAGTAGGGCTCAGTCGCGGACTGACGTGCCGTTTGCCGGGAACAGATGATGACGGGCCAAGTTTGCATGAAATTGCAGATCCGTGCAAAAATGTGCAGCATGTCCAAGGTTCTCACCACGCTGCCCCTCGGCGAGCGTGTCGGCATCGCGTTCTCCGGTGGCCTCGACACCTCCGTCGCCGTCGCCTGGATGCGCGACAAGGGCGCCATCCCGTGCACGTACACCGCTGACATCGGGCAGTACGACGAGCCCGACATCGAGGGGATCCCGGGCCGCGCCCTCCAATACGGAGCCGAGCTGGCGCGTTCCGTCGACTGCAAGCGCCCGCTGGTCGACGAAGGGCTGGCCGCGCTGGCCTGCGGGGCGTTCCACATCCGGTCGGCCGGCAGGACGTACTTCAACACCACGCCGCTCGGCCGGGCCGTCACCGGCACGCTGCTGGTGCGCGCGATGCACGAGGACGGGGTCGACATCTGGGGCGACGGCTCGACCTTCAAGGGCAACGACATCGAGCGGTTCTACAGGTACGGACTTCTCGCGAACCCCGATCTGCTGATCTACAAGCCGTGGCTCGATGCAGACTTCGTCGCCGAGCTCGGTGGCCGGACCGAGATGAGTCAGTGGCTCACCGAGCGCGACCTTCCGTACCGCGACAGCCAGGAGAAGGCCTACTCGACCGACGCCAACATCTGGGGCGCGACCCACGAGGCGAAGACGCTCGAGCACCTCGACACGTCCCTGGAGTCCGTCGACCCGATCATGGGCGTCAAGTTCTGGGACCCGGCGGTCGAGATCGGAACCGAGGACGTCACGATCACGTTCGAGGCGGGCCGTCCGGTCGCGATCAACGGGGAGACCTTCGGCGGAGACCCCGTCGCTCTCGTCCACGAGGCGAACGCGATCGGTGGCAGACACGGCCTGGGCATGTCCGACCAGATCGAGAACCGCATCATCGAGGCCAAGAGCCGGGGCATCTACGAGGCACCGGGCATGGCCCTCCTGCACATCGCCTACGAGCGACTCGTCAACGCGATCCACAACGAGGACACGATCGCCAACTTCCACGACCACGGTCGTCGACTCGGCCGACTCATGTACGAAGGCCGGTGGCTCGACCCGCAGGCGATGATGCTGCGCGAGTCCGTCCAGCGCTGGATCGCCTCGGTCGTCGGCGGTGACGTGACGCTGCGGCTGCGGAGGGGCGAGGACTACTCGATCCTCGACACGCAGGGCGCCAACTTCTCGTACCACCCGGAGAAGCTCTCGATGGAGCGCACCGAGAACGCGGCGTTCGGTCCCACGGACCGCATCGGCCAGCTGACGATGCGGAACCTCGACATCGCCGACTCGCGCGCGATGCTCGAGTTCTACGCCGCCCAACCGCTCGACCAGGGCCAGGTGCTCGTGGAGAACGGAACGCTCTTCGGTGAGCTGCCCGCGGGCGGCGCAACGCGGATCGAGGACAACCCAGCTGCCCGCAGCGACGAAGAGCAAGCCCTCGACGCCGCAGCCATGGAGTTCGGAACCGACTGATGTCTGAAAAGGTAGACAGATGACATCCCAGATGAAGGGGTTCACCGCAGCCGTCGCAGGAGCCAGCGGCTACGTCGGTGGTGAAGTGCTCAGAACCTTGCTTGCGCATCCCAACGTCACCATTGGAGCGCTCACTGCCGCGTCGAGCGCAGGGTCCCGGCTGGGCGAGCACCAGCCACACCTGCTGCCGCTCGTCGACCGCGTGCTGGACCCCACGGACGTCGACCACCTCGCTGGCCACGACGTGGTCTTCCTCGGCCTCCCGCACGGCGCTTCCGCCGCCGTGGCCGAGACGCTCGGTGACGACGTCCTCGTCATCGACTGCGGAGCGGACTTCCGCCTGGACAGCACTGACGACTGGGAGGAGTTCTACGGGGGCGACCACGCAGGTACCTGGCCGTACGGCCTGCCCGAGCTCCCCGGCCAGCGCGAGACCTTGGCCGGCGCGCGTCGCATCGCCGTGCCCGGGTGCTTCCCGACCATCTCGACGCTCACGGCGATGCCCGCCGTCCTCGCGAACCTGGTGGAGCCCGACTTCACGATCGTGGCCCCGACCGGGTCGTCAGGCGCCGGCAAGAAGCTGGCGGCGAACTTCCTCGCGTCCGAGGTGATGGGTCAAGCCAGCGCCTACGGGGTGGGTGGAGTGCATCGCCACACACCGGAGATCGAGCAGAACCTGCGTGCCGCCGGCGCCACGGACCCAGTGGTGTCGTTCACCCCGATCCTGGCGCCGATGGCCCGGGGCATCCTCGCGACGGTCAGCGCCCCGCTGGCCGCCGGCGTCACGGCCGGCGATGTCCGCGAGGCGTACTCCAAGACCTATGCGGACGAGCCGTTCGTGCACGTGCTCGCCGAAGGCACCTGGCCGCAGACGAAGGCCGTCCTCGGCTCGAACGCCGTCCACGTCCAGGCCACCGTCGACTCCAGGGCGAACAAGCTCGTCGCGATCGGCGCCATGGACAACCTCGCCAAGGGCACGGCCGGGGGAGCGATCCAGTCCATGAACCTCGCCCTCGGCCTTCCGGAGGTCACCGGCCTGACCACGGTCGGGGTGGCCCCATGAGTACGTCGACAGGCTCAGCAACCGGTGTCACGGCAGCGCTGGGCTTCCGGGCATCGGGCGTCGCCGCTGGCCTGAAGTCGAGCGGCGCCCCAGACGTCGCGATGGTCGTCAACGATGGTCCGTCGTCGACCGCCGCGGCCGTGTTCACCGGCAACCGCTGCAAGGCCCACCCGGTGATCTGGAGCCAGGAGGCGATCAAGGGCGGGTCTGCGCGGGCCGTGGCGATCAACTCGGGCGGTGCCAACTGTTACACGGGGCCGGAAGGCTTCGACATCACACATGCCACTGCCGAAGTGGTGGGCAAAGCGTTGGGGTTCGGGGCCATCGACGTCCAGGTCTGCTCCACCGGTCTCATCGGCCTGCTGAACGATCGCGAAGACCTCCTCACCGGCATGCGTCACGCCATCGACGGCCTCGATGCCCATGGAGGCCAGGCCGCCGCCGAGGCGATCATGACCACCGACTCGGTCCCGAAGCAGTCCGTGGCGACCCGCGACGGCTACACCGTCGGCGGCATGGCCAAGGGGGCTGGGATGCTGGCCCCTGCGCTCGCCACGATGCTCGTCGTCATCACCACGGACGCGGTGCTCGAGGCCGACGAGGCGGACGCGGCCCTGCGCGCGGCCACCCGCACCACGTTCGACCGCCTCGACTCCGACGGCTGCCAGTCCACCAACGACACGGTGCTGCTGATGGCGAGCGGTGCGTCCGGTGAGCGTCCCGACCCGGTCGGGTTCACCGAGTCGCTGCGCGAGGTCTGCCACGATCTCGCCCTCCAGCTGCTGGCCGACGCCGAGGGTGCCGACCACGAGATCACGATCGATGTCGTCAACGCCGCAACTGAGGACGACGCAGTGGAGGTGGGGCGCTCGATCGCCCGCAGCAACCTCTTCAAGTGCGCCATCTTCGGCAAGGACCCGAACTGGGGCCGGGTGCTCGCATCTGTCGGCACCACCGATGCGGCGTTCGACCCGGCGGACCTCGACGTCGCCCTGAACGACGTCTGGGTGTGTCGCAACAGTGGGCCGGGGGAGCCGCCGACGTCCGTGAGCCTCGAGGAGCGCGCCGTCACCGTGACGGTCGACCTCAAGGCCGGCGACGCTCGTGCGTCCGTCTGGACCAACGACCTCACCCACGCATACGTCCACGAGAACTCGGCCTACTCGACATGAGCGAGACGATGAACGATCCCCCGCAAGCGGGAGGTGCCCCCACCTCCGACACACCCTCGATCGACGACTCGCTCGAGGTCGATCCCGACTACGGTCACAGCCCGGAGACGTGGAAGGAGGCCACCACGAAGGCCTCCGCCCTTGCCGAGGCGCTGCCGTGGCTGAAGAAGTACCACGGCAAGGTCGTCGTGGTGAAGTACGGCGGCAATGCCATGACCGACGAGAAGCTCAAGGAGGCGTTCGCCGAGGACATCGTCTTCCTCCGGCTCGCCGGCTTCCATCCGGTCGTCGTGCACGGTGGTGGCCCGCAGATCAGCGCGATGCTCGATCGCCTCGGCATCGAGTCGGAGTTCCGCGGCGGCCTCCGAGTCACGACACCTGAGGCGATGGACGTCGTGCGCATGGTGCTCACCGGACAGGTCAGCCGCGAGCTCGTGGGCCTGCTCAACCGGCACGGCGCGCTCGCGGTCGGACTCTCCGGCGAGGACGCCGGCCTGTTCACGGCCGAGAAGACGATGGCAGTCGTCGACGGCGAGGAGGTCGACATCGGACTGGTCGGGGAGGTCACCTCGGTGCGCCCCGAGGCGGTTCTCGACCTCATCGAGGCCGGTCGCATCCCGGTCGTCTCCTCGGTGGCGCCCGACGCCGACGGCCAGGTCCACAACGTCAACGCCGACACCGCCGCTGCCGCGCTCGCCATCGCGCTGGATGCGGAGAAGCTGCTCGTGCTCACCGACGTCGAGGGCCTCTACGCCGACTGGCCGAACAGCACCGACGTCATCGGCGAGATCTCGCCGGAGGCGCTGGCCGAGCTCCTTCCGGGCCTCGCCGCCGGGATGATCCCCAAGATGACCGCCTGCCTCAAGGCCGTCCAGGGTGGCGTCAGCGGCGCGACGGTCGTCGACGGCCGTGAGCCGCACTCGGTGCTCCTGGAGATCTTCACCGACGAGGGCGTGGGCACCCAGGTGCTGCCCGACGTGCCGACGCGCGTGCGCACCGCCGTCTACACGACCAGCCGGACGCCCGGCGGGGGTGCCGGGCCGTGGGCGGCGCCGAAGAACAGAGGGAAGCCATGACGTACGAGGGCACCCCGCAGGACCGCGGTGCGAACCGGATCACCGGTTCGGAGTGGATCGAGCGCTACCAGGGCGCGCTCATGAACACGTTCGGCCCGCCGCAGCGCGTGCTCGTGCGGGGCGAAGGGGCGTACGTCTGGGACGTCGACGGCAACCGCTACCTCGACCTGCTCGGTGGCATCGCCGTCAACGCCCTCGGCCACGCGCACCCGGCCATCGTCGATGCCGTCACCACGCAGCTGAGCACGCTCGGCCACGTCTCCAACTTCTTCACGTCCACCCCGCAGGTCGAGCTCGCCGAGAAGCTGCTGCGGCTCATCGGGGCCCAGCGGCCCGGCGGGGGTGCCGGGCCGTGGGCGGCAGAGGGCAGGGTGTTCTTCACGAGCTCGGGCACCGAGGCCACCGAGGCGGCTTTCAAGGCGACCCGTCGCACCGGCCGCACCACCATCGTCGTCGCAGAGGGCAGCTTCCATGGACGCACCATGGGCGCGCTCGCGCTGACGTCGAAGCAGGCGTACCGCGAACCGTTCGAGCCACTGCCGGGAGACGTCCGGTGGGTTCCGTACGGCGACACCGCAGCGCTCGAGGCCGCCGTCGACGACACGGTGGCCGCTGTTCTGCTCGAGCCCATCCAAGGTGAGGCCGGCGTCATCGTGCCGCCCGACGACTACCTTCCCGCCGCCCGCCGGATCGCGACCGGGCACGGTGCGCTGCTCTGGATCGACGAGGTGCAGACCGGCATCGGCCGCACGGGCGACTGGTTCGCCCACCAGCACGTGGCGGGGGTGCCGGGCCACGGGCGGCGAGATGGGCAGAGTGTCACTCCTGATCTCGTGACGGTGGCCAAGGGCCTCGGCGGCGGCATCCCCATCGGCGCATTCATCGCGCTTGGAGACGCCGCCACGCTCCTGCAGCCCGGCAACCACGGCACGACGTTCGGCGGCAACCCGGTCGCCACCGCCGCCGCGCTGGCCGTCATCGCGACCATCGAGGACGACAACCTGATCGAGAACGCCAGAACCGTCGGCGACCGCATCCGCGCAGAGCTGGCCGACCACCCGCTGGTCGACGGCACGACAGGTCGAGGCCTGCTCGTCGGCATCGTGCTCACCCGTCCGGTCTCCGCCGACATCCAGAAGGCCGCGCTCGACGCCGGGCTGATCATCAACAACCCCACACCGGACCGGCTGCGCCTCGCCCCGCCACTCATCCTCACCGCCGACCAGGCCGACGACGCGGTCAAGACCCTTCGGATGCTGCTCGACGAGGCCGAGACGGATGGTCCGTCATGAGGCACTTCCTGCGCGACGACCACCTCTCCCCGGAGGAGCAGGCCGCGGTTCTGTCGCTCGCCGCCGAGGTGAAGGCCGACCCCTACGCGCGCCGGCCGCTCGAGGGACCGCAGACGGTGGCCGTCCTGTTCGACAAGGCGTCCACCCGCACGCGAGTCTCCTTCTCGGTCGGCATTGCCGACCTCGGCGGCGTGCCGCTGGTCCTCGACACGGGCACCACCCAGATCGGCCGCGGCGAGAGCGTGGCCGACACCGCTCGCGTCCTCGGACGGATGACGTCCGCCATCGCCTGGCGCACGTTTCGACAGGCCGATCTGGAGGAGATGGCCGCTCACGCCGGCGTGCCGGTGATCAACGCCCTCACCGACGACTTCCACCCGTGCCAGATCCTGGCCGACTGGCTCACCGTCCGCGAGCACAAGGGTGACCTTGCCGGCCTCACGGCCGTCTACCTCGGCGACGGCGCCAACAACATGGCGCACTCCTACCTGCTGGGCGGCGCGACGGCCGGCATGAACATCCGGATCGGCGCACCGGGCGGTCACCAGCCACAGCGGGCGATCATCGCCGACGCAGGGAAGATCGCCGCCGGCACCGGCGGATCGGTGCACGTGACCGACGACCCCGCCGAGGCCATCGACGGCGCCGACGTGGTCATCACCGACACCTGGGTCTCCATGGGCAACGAGGACGAGAAGGACGCGCGGCTGGCCCTCTTCGCCGACTACGCGATCAGCGTCGAAGCCTTCGCGAAGGCCGACCCCGAGGCGATCGTGCTCCACTGCCTGCCGGCCTACCGCGGCCTCGAGATCGCCGCGGAGGTGCTCGACGGCCCGCGCAGCGTCGTCTGGGACCAGGCCGAGAACCGGCTCCACGCGCAGAAGGCTTTGCTCATCTGGCTTCTTGATCAGGCGGGGGTGCCGGGCCACGGGCGGCGATCAGGCACGGCAGGAGAAGCATCATGACCGAGCCACGGATCCCCGCCACCAAGGCGGCCCGCCAGCAGCTCATCGTCGACCTGCTCGGCAAGGAGGCGGTGCGCTCGCAGGGAGAGCTCGTCGAGCTGCTCACGTCGCACGGCGTGCACTCGACGCCGTCCACGGTGTCGCGTGACCTCGTCGAGCTCGACGCCGTGCGGGTGCGCCACTCCGACGGCTCGCTCGTCTACGCCGTTCCCGGCGAGGGCGGCGACCGCACGCCTCGCGCGGCGGAGGACAGCGTGGCCTCGCAAGGGCGGCTCCAACGACTGGCCCGCGACCTGGTCGTGTCCGCCGACGCGTCCGCGAACCTCGTCGTGCTGCGCACCCCGCCTGGGGCGGCGCAGTACCTGGCCTCGGCCATCGACCACACGGCCCAGCCCGAGATCCTCGGCACGATCGCCGGCGACGACACCGTGATGCTGATCTGCCGCGACCCGCTCGGCGGGCCGGGCGTCGCCGCCCGTTTCACCAACCTCGCGGAGCTCCCGACATGACAGACGACGACGCCACCGACGGACAGTCCAGCCCGGCGGGGGTGCCGGGCCCCGGGCGGCAGAATCAGCTCTGGGGTGGCCGGTTCGCATCGGGCCCGACCACGTCCCTCGCCGCGCTCTCGCGCTCCACGCACTTCGACTGGCGGTTGGCCCCGTACGACCTGGCGGGGTCGAAGACGCACGCCGCCGTGCTGCACCGCGCCAACCTGCTCGACGACGACGCGCTCGCCGCAATGCTGGAGGGCATCGACACGTTGGCGGCCGACGTGGCGTCCGGCGCCTTCGTCGCCCAGCCCGACGACGAGGACGTCCACACGGCACTCGAACGCGGTCTCATCGAGCGGTTGGGTCCTGAGCTCGGCGGTCGTCTGCGCGCCGGCAGGTCCCGCAACGACCAGATCGCGACGCTGTTCCGGTTGTTCCTGCGCGACCACGGCCGCCAGATCGCCCAGCTGGTCCGCGAGCTGATCGAATCGCTGGCGGCTCAGGCCGAACGTCATCTCGGCATTGCCATGCCCGGACGCACTCACCTCCAGCACGCACAGCCCGTGCTCCTCTCGCACCACCTGCTGGCCCACGCGTGGCCGTTGGTGCGCGACCTCGACCGGCTCGCCGAGTGGGACGCCCGCGTCGCGTCCGACTCCCCGTACGGCTCCGGTGCGCTGGCCGGCTCGTCGCTCGGGCTGGACCCGGAGCAGGTGGCCGCCGACCTCGGCTTCACCGGCTCGACGCCGAACTCGATCGACGGCACGGCGGCTCGCGACTTCGTGGCCGAGTTCGCGTACATCACGGCCCAGATCGGCGTCGACATCTCGCGGCTCGCCGAGGAGATCGTCATCTGGAACACCCAGGAGTTCGGCTTCGTCACGCTCGACGATGGCTACTCCACCGGGTCGAGCATCATGCCCCAGAAGAAGAACCCCGACGTCGCCGAGCTCGCCCGCGGCAAGGCAGGCCGTCTGATCGGCAACCTGTCGGGTTTGCTTGCGACGCTGAAGGCGTTGCCGCTCGCCTACAACCGCGACCTGCAAGAGGACAAGGAGCCGGTGTTCGACTCCGTCGACACCCTCGAGGTCCTGCTCCCGGCGTTCACCGGCATGGTCGCCACGATGACGTTCGACACGGCCCGGCTCGAGGAGCTGGCCCCACAGGGCTTCGCCCTCGCAACCGACATCGCGGAATGGCTGGTTCGGCAGGGCGTCCCGTTCCGCGAGGCGCACGAGATCTCCGGCACCTGCGTCACGATCTGCGAGGAGCGCCACATCGAGCTCGCCGATCTGCGGGACGAGGACCTCGCGGGGATCTCGCCGCACCTGACCACCGAGGTCCGGGACGTGCTGACCGTCGCCGGCTCGATCGCCTCCCGCGACGCGCGCGGTGGCACTGCGCAGGCTCGGGTCAGCGAGCAGCTCGCCGAGCTTCGCTCGCGCCTCTGAACCGACATGGTCGAACCGGACGTCACCGAACGTGCCCGTGGGTTGCTCGGACGCACGCTGCACGGCCACGGCGTCACGGTCAGGATCACCGAGGTGGAGGCCTACGGAGGCGTCACGGATCCGGCTTCCCACGCGTTCAGCCGCACCGCTCGCTCAGAGATCATGTACGGCCCGCCCTGGCGTTTGTACGTCTACCGCTCCTACGGCATCCATCACTGCGCCAACGTTGTCACCGGGCCCACCGAGCAGGCGGCCGCGGTGCTGGTACGCGCCGGTGCCGTCGTCGACGGACTTGACCTCGCCAGGCAGAGGCGCGGTGACCTCGTGCCCGACGATCGGCTGGCCCGCGGACCGGGCAACCTCGCGCAGGCCTTGGCCCTGACCCTCGATGACCTCGGCACCGACCTGTTGGCCGATGACGGCGTCCATCTCGGCCCCGAGGTCGCATCGCCCGGTGACGTGCTCAGCGGACCGCGTGTCGGCGTCTCGCAGGCAGCGGACGTGCCCTGGCGGTTCTGGCTCGCGGACGAGCCCAGCGTGTCGGCCTACCGACGCAACCCCCGCGCCGCTCGATGAGCAAGAATCGGGGCACACCCGATCCAGGAGCAGCAGTGACGAACGTCCTCGACGACCTCGACGCCCGCGGCCTCGTCGCGCATGCGACGGATCGCGACGCGCTGCGTGACGCACTCTCCGGGCCCTTGACGTTCTACGTCGGGTTCGATCCGACGGCACCCAGCCTCCACGTCGGCAACCTGCTGCAGATCCTCACCGCGCGTCGGCTGCAGCTGGCCGGCCACCGGCCGCTCCTGCTGGTGGGCGGCTCCACCGGATTGGTCGGCGATCCCAAGGCCACGGGGGAGCGGGTGATGAACACCAAGGAGACGGTGGCGACCTGGGTCGAACGCATCCGCGACCAGGTCTCCCGCTTCGTCGACCTGGACGGCGACAACGCCGCCACGATGGTGAACAACCTCGACTGGACGGAGTCGCTGGGCACCCTCGACTTCCTCCGCGACATCGGCAAGCACTTCCCGGTCAACCGGATGCTGGCCCGAGACGTCGTCAGCAGCCGGCTCGAGTCTGGCATCAGCTACACCGAGTTCAGCTACGTGCTGCTCCAGTCGCTCGACTACCTCGAGCTGCACCGCCGCTACGGCTGCGTCCTGCAGACCGGCGGCAGCGACCAGTGGGGCAACATCACCGCAGGCGTCGAGCTCGTCCGACGGGCCGACGGTATGCGTGTGCACGCCCTGGCCACTCCGCTCGTCGAGAAGGCCGACGGCACCAAGTTCGGCAAGACCGAGTCCGGCACCGTCTGGCTCGACGCCGATCTGACGAGTCCGTACGCCTTCTACCAGTCGTGGATCCAGGCCGAGGACGCGAAAGTGGGGGAGTACCTGAAGCAGTTCACGTTCCTGGCAGTCGACGAGATCGACGCCCTGATGGCCGAGCACCTCGAGGCGCCGGGGCGCCGCGTGGCCCAGCGCCGACTCGCTGCCGAGGTGACGACACTGGTGCACGGGGCTGCCGAGGTCGAGGCGGCCGAGCTGGCGTCGGGTGCACTGTTCGGCCGCGGCGACCTCGCCGACCTGCCGGAGCCGACACTCGCCGCCGCCCTCCGCGAGGCCGGCGCCGTCGACCTGGTGAGGGCTGACCATCCGACACTCACCGATGCCTTGGTGGCGACCCAGCTGGTCGACAGCCGGTCGGCCGCACGCCGCGCGGTCGCCGACGGCGGCGCCTACCTCAACAACGAGCGGGTCGACGACCCCGATCTCGACCTCGCCACCGCCGAGCTCCTGCACGGCTCCTGGGCCGTCCTGAGGCGCGGAAAACGCTCTGTTTCCGGGGCCCATCTGACGTGAGTCCGCCCCGCGACCAGAGCCGCGAAAAGGGCGATTTGACCGGGGCCAGCGGACCCCCTAATGTTGCCGTCGTTGCCTGCGACGACGGGGTGCAAGATCCACTGAGATCGGGTGCCCGGAACCAGGCAGGACCCCAGTTTGACCGGCGCAAACGCGCAGTGTAAATTGGACGAGTTGCCCCGAAGCGGTTTCGGTCGAAAGACCGGGCGCTGAGGTGTGCGTCTGATCCTTGAGAACTCAACAGTGTGCCAAAAGTCGACGAGATTAATCAGAAATACCCCCGTCGATGACATCGGCGAGCTTCGGCTCGTCGAGTGATCGATGGAACAATTCCGACAATTTATTTGTCAGCAAATAGTTTGTCGGGATCGAACAAGATGTTGAGCCGGCATGTGTCCTCGGATGCAGGCCGGTGAAGTTTTCAACGGAGAGTTTGATCCTGGCTCAGGACGAACGCTGGCGGCGTGCTTAACACATGCAAGTCGAGCGGTAAGGCTCCTTCGGGAGTACACGAGCGGCGAACGGGTGAGTAACACGTGAGCAATCTGCCCTTCTCTTCGGAATAAGCGTTGGAAACGACGTCTAATGCCGAATACGACCTCCTTTCGCATGATCGGAGGTGGAAAGCTCCGGCGGAGAAGGATGAGCTCGCGGCCTATCAGCTAGTTGGTGTGGGTAACGGCCCACCAAGGCGACGACGGGTAGCCGGCCTGAGAGGGTGACCGGCCACACTGGGACTGAGACACGGCCCAGACTCCTACGGGAGGCAGCAGTGGGGAATATTGGACAATGGGCGAAAGCCTGATCCAGCAACGCCGCGTGAGGGATGACGGCCTTCGGGTTGTAAACCTCTTTCAGCAGGGACGAAGCGAAAGTGACGGTACCTGCAGAAGAAGGACCGGCCAACTACGTGCCAGCAGCCGCGGTAATACGTAGGGTCCGAGCGTTGTCCGGAATTATTGGGCGTAAAGGGCTCGTAGGCGGTTTGTCGCGTCGGGAGTGAAAACTCAGGGCTCAACCCTGAGCGTGCTTCCGATACGGGCAGACTAGAGGTATGCAGGGGAGAACGGAATTCCTGGTGTAGCGGTGGAATGCGCAGATATCAGGAGGAACACCGGTGGCGAAGGCGGTTCTCTGGGCATGACCTGACGCTGAGGAGCGAAAGCATGGGGAGCGAACAGGATTAGATACCCTGGTAGTCCATGCCGTAAACGTTGGGCGCTAGGTGTGGGGACCTTCCAAGGTCTCCGTGCCGCAGCTAACGCATTAAGCGCCCCGCCTGGGGAGTACGGCCGCAAGGCTAAAACTCAAAGGAATTGACGGGGGCCCGCACAAGCGGCGGAGCATGCTGATTAATTCGATGCAACGCGAAGAACCTTACCTGGGTTTGACATATGGAGAAAACTCACAGAGATGTGAGGTCCTTTTGGGCTCCATACAGGTGGTGCATGGCTGTCGTCAGCTCGTGTCGTGAGATGTTGGGTTAAGTCCCGCAACGAGCGCAACCCTCGTTCTATGTTGCCAGCACGTAATGGTGGGGACTCATAGGAGACTGCCGGGGTCAACTCGGAGGAAGGTGGGGATGACGTCAAGTCTTCATGCCCCTTATGCCCAGGGCTTCAAGCATGCTACAATGGCCGGTACAAAGGGCTGCGAAACCGCAAGGTGGAGCGAATCCCAAAAAGCCGGTCTCAGTTCGGATTGGGGTCTGCAACTCGACCCCATGAAGTCGGAGTCGCTAGTAATCGCAGATCAGCAACGCTGCGGTGAATACGTTCCCGGGCCTTGTACACACCGCCCGTCACGTCATGAAAGTCGGCAACACCCGAAGCCGGTGGCCCAACCCTTGTGGAGGGAGCCGTCGAAGGTGGGGCTGGCGATTGGGACGAAGTCGTAACAAGGTAGCCGTACCGGAAGGTGCGGCTGGATCACCTCCTTTCTAAGGAGCACTCTGTAATAGGAGATTGGGCAAGCCGGCCTCGGTCGAGCTCGTCCAGGTGTGCTGTTCGCAGGCGTACGTCCTGCGCAGCACAGCTCACTAGTGGATCGTCGACTATTTGGCTCGTCGCTGTTCGAAACGCCGTCAGTACACCTGCCTTGCAGGACGGAACCTCGGCCGGACGCAGCGACGACTCAGGCACACTGTTGGGTCCTGAGGGATCAGCTCATCGAGTTGAACCTCTGGACCGCAAACCCCTCGAACTACCCGGCACACAGCCAGGTCAGCGAGGATCCTTTGCGGGACCGATCGTATTTTGAGAACTTCACAGTGGACGCGAGCATCTTTGTAGTAACAACAAGCTACTAAGTGCACATGGTGGATGCCTTGGCATCGAGAGCCGATGAAGGACGTTGGAGTCTGCGAAAAGCCCCGGGAAGCTGACAACCGAGCTGTGATCCGGGGATGTCCGAATGGGGAAACCCACCTGGAGGAAAGTCCAGGTACCTGCGCCTGAACACATAGGGCGTTTGGAGGGAACGTGGGGAAGTGAAACATCTCAGTACCCACAGGAAGAGAAAACAACAGTGATTCCGGTAGTAGTGGCGAGCGAAACCGGAAGAGGCTAAACCTCAGTGATGTGACAGCCGGCAGGCGTTGTCGCTGAGGGGTCGTGGGGCCGCATGGTCCGTTCTGCCGAGCGGACGAAGAGTAAGAAACCATGAGTGAAGTTGAAGCCGACTGGAAAGTCGCGGCACAGAGGGTGAGACCCCCGTACACGTAAGCTCATGGCTCTTTTGCGTCACCCCGAGTAACACCGAACCCCTGAAATTCGGTGTGAATCTGGCGGGACCACCCGTTAAGCCTAAATACTCCTCGATGACCGATAGCGGACAAGTACCGTGAGGGAAAGGTGAAAAGTACCCCGGGAGGGGAGTGAAATAGTACCTGAAACCATGTGCATACAAACCGTTGGAGCTCTTCCTTGTGAAGGGTGACAGCGTGCCTTTTGAAGAATGAGCCTGCGAGTTAGCGTGGTGTAGCAAGGTTAAGGCGAGAGCCGTAGCCGTAGCGAAAGCGAGTCCGAACAGGGCGATTGAGTTGCACCATCTAGACCCGAAGCGGAGTGATCTATCCATGGGCAGGTTGAAGCGCGGGTAAGACCGCGTGGAGGACCGAACCCACCTAGGTTAAAAACTGGGGGGATGACCTGTGGATAGGGGTGAAAGGCCAATCAAACTCCGTGATAGCTGGTTCTCCCCGAAATGCATTTAGGTGCAGCGTTGCGCGTTTCTTGCCGGAGGTAGAGCACTGGATGGGCTAGGGGGCCTACAAGCTTACTGAACTCAGCCAAACTCCGAATGCCGGTAAGTGAGAGCGCAGCAGTGAGACTGCGGGGGATAAGCTCCGTAGTCGAGAGGGAAACAGCCCAGACCATCAGCTAAGGCCCCTAAGCGATTGCTAAGTGGAAAAGGATGTGGAGTCGCAAAGACAACCAGGAGGTTGGCTTAGAAGCAGCCACCCTTGAAAGAGTGCGTAATAGCTCACTGGTCAAGTAATTCCGCGCCGACAATTTAGCGGGGCTCAAGCAATCCGCCGAAGCTATGGCATTCACATATGTACCCGGCCTCCTAGAGGTCCAGGTGTGTGGATGGGTAGGGGAGCGTCGTGTCGCGAGCGAAGCAGCGGGGTGACCCAGCTGTGGATGCGACACGAGTGAGAATGCAGGCATGAGTAGCGAATGAAGAGTGAGAAACTCTTCCACCGAATGACCAAGGGTTCCAGGGTCAAGCTAATCTTCCCTGGGTAAGTCGGGACCTAAGGCGAGGCCGACAGGCGTAGTCGATGGACAACGGGCTGATATTCCCGTACCGGCACTGAAGCGACCCTGCCGAGCCCAGTGATGCTAAGTGCCCGAAACCGGCCATCAGTCTCTTCGGAGACACTGGCCGGCGGAGCGCACGACCCGAACTGGTAGTAGGCAAGCAATGGTGTGACGCAGGAAGGTAGCTCAACCGCGGCGATGGTAGTCCGCGGCCAAGGTCGTAGGGCGAACGGTAGGCAAATCCGCCGTTCACATGCCTGAGAACTGATGGGGAGACGTACTAGTCGAAGTGAGTGATCCTATGCTGTCGAGAAAAGCATCTAGCGATGTTTCAGAGCCGCCCGTACCCCAAACCGACTCAGGTGGTCAGGTAGAGAATACTAAGGTGATCGAGTGAACCATGGTTAAGGAACTCGGCAAAATGCCCCCGTAACTTCGGGAGAAGGGGGGCCGGAAACGTCATCGGACTTGCTCCGAGAAGCGTTGAAGGCCGCAGAGACCAGGCCCAAGCGACTGTTTACTAAAAACACAGGTCCGTGCTAAGTCGAAAGACGCCGTATACGGACTGACTCCTGCCCGGTGCTGGAAGGTTAAGGGGACGCGTTAGCGCAAGCGAAGCGCAGAACTTAAGCCCCAGTAAACGGCGGTGGTAACTATAACCATCCTAAGGTAGCGAAATTCCTTGTCGGGTAAGTTCCGACCTGCACGAATGGAGTAACGACTTGGGCGCTGTCTCAACCATGGACTCGGCGAAATTGCACTACGAGTAAAGATGCTCGTTACGCGCGGCAGGACGGAAAGACCCCGGGACCTTTACTACAGCTTGGTATTGGTGTTTGGTTCGATTTGTGTAGGATAGGTGGGAGACTATGAAGCTCGGACGCCAGTTCGAGTGGAGTCAACGTTGAAATACCACTCTGACCGAACTAGATATCTAACCTAGATCCGTTATCCGGATCAGGGACAGTGCCTGGTGGGTAGTTTAACTGGGGCGGTTGCCTCCTAAAATGTAACGGAGGCGCTCAAAGGTTCCCTCAGCCTGGTTGGCAATCAGGTTTCGAGTGTAAGTGCACAAGGGAGCTTGACTGTGAGAGTGACAGCTCGAGCAGGGACGAAAGTCGGAACTAGTGATCCGGCGCTGGCATGTGGAAGCGGCGTCGCTCAACGGATAAAAGGTACCCCGGGGATAACAGGCTGATCTTCCCCAAGAGTCCATATCGACGGGATGGTTTGGCACCTCGATGTCGGCTCGTCGCATCCTGGGGCCGTAGCAGGTCCCAAGGGTTGGGCTGTTCGCCCATTAAAGCGGCACGCGAGCTGGGTTTAGAACGTCGTGAGACAGTTCGGTCCCTATCCGCCGCGCGCGCAGGAAACTTGAGAAAGGCTGTCCCTAGTACGAGAGGACCGGGATGGACGAACCTCTGGTGTGCCAGTTGTTCTGCCAAGAGCACGGCTGGTTGGCTACGTTCGGAAGTGATAACCGCTGAAAGCATCTAAGCGGGAAGCACGTTTCAAGATGAGGTTTCCCACTGGTTTACCAGGTAAGGCCCCCAGCAGATCACTGGGTTGATAGGCCGGAAGTGGAAGTGCAGCAATGCATGGAGCTGACCGGTACTAATAGGCCGAGGGCTTGTTTCTACAAAGACTCACCGCGTCCACTGTGAGGTTCCCGAGATACGATCGGGAACCTGAATCGACTCAGCAGAGAGTCGTCAAGGTTTTGATATCTCCATAGAGTTTCGGCGACCATGGCGAGAGGGAAACACCCGGTGACATTCCGAACCCGGAAGTTAAGCCTCTCAGCGCCGATGGTACTGCGTGGGAGACTGCGTGGGAGAGTAGGACGTCGCCGGACAATCTTTAGCGCGAGGCCGCTCCTTCGGGAGCGGCCTCGCTGCATTTTCGACATCAGACAACAGGGAGGGACGAGCCGATGAGCGAGTCCAAGCGCCCTCGTCAGGGCGGGTCCGGGGCGGATCGCGGACGTGGCGGGCCCGACAAGCGGGGCGGCCGACCCACGGCCCGGAGCAGCAAAGGTGCTGGTCAGAGCCGCGATAGCCGACGAGCGCCGAGGCGCGACGACCGCCGCGACGCCGTGCCTCAGCGCACCGAGGACCAGAAGATCTACGACGGTCCCGACATTCCTGACGACGTCAGTGCGAAGGATCTCGACAAGCAGGCCCGCCAGGCGTTGCAGTCGCTGCCGGAGAAGCTCGCCGAGCGCGTCTCGCGGCACCTCGTGATGGCAGGGCTGCTGATGCAGGACGATCCCGAGACCGCCTACCTGCACGCGCTCGCGGCCCGCGCACGGGCCTCTCGCAACGGCCTGATCCGTGAGGCGTGCGGTGAGACCGCCTATGCGGCCGGCAAGTTCGCCGAGGCGCTGTCGGAGTTCCGCGCTGCGCGCCGCATGAACGGGCAGCAGTACTACGCCCCGATGATGGCCGACTGCGAACGCGCGCTCGGACGCCCCGAGAAGGCCCTCGCCTACGACACCCCCGATCTGCGTTCGAAGCTCGACGATGCCGGCCAGATCGAGCTGTCGATCGTGGTGGCCGGCGCCCGGCGTGATCTCGGCCAGGTGGAGGCTGCCCTCCGGCTGCTCGAGACCGAACCCCTGCACAGCAAGTCACGAGCCGACTGGGTGGCTCGCCTGCGCTACGCCTACGCCGACACGCTGCTCGACGCCGGACGTCGCGAGGACGCGATCGAGTGGTTCCACCGCGTCGTCGCGGTCGACGGCAACCAGGCCACGGACGCCGAGGACCGGCTCGCGGCGTTGAGCTGACGATCCACAAGGCTCGCTCTTCTCACCGTCGTCAACACCCAGCCCGCGACGACTCGTCGCGTGGACGACGCCCGGGCAGGGTCGAGGCATGAGCCCGGACACGAGTAGTGCCCCTTCCCAAGTCCATGAGCAGAGCGTCAACGCCGTCCGCCTCAGCGGTCGCGTGTCCGCCCCGCCCGAGGCACGCATGCTGCCGAGCGGAGACGAGGTGGTCTCGTTCCGCCTCGTCGTTCCCCGGAGCCCGGCCGCCCGACGCCGGTCCAAGCAACGGGTCGACACCATCGAGTGCTCCGCCTGGACCGCTCGTCTCAGACGTTCCGTTCGACGGCTCGAGGCAGGCGACATGGTGACGGTCACTGGTGAGCTCCGGCGACGTTTCACCCGTGGCGCGGGCGGCCCGATGAGCTGGGTCAACGTCGATCTGGAGACCTGTGAGCGGACGGCCATGTCGCCGAGTGCCGACGGCTGAGGGACGCTCGAACATCCAGCACGACCGTTCCGGCCGCGGCGCGGACGTGGATGGGACACTTGAGTCATGAGCGACGAGCAGGTCGAGCCGTCCATCGCGATCGATGAGGACCTCCTGTCCCGGGCACGGGCGGCCGCGGCCGGACACCCCGGACTCGAGGACGCCCTGCGCAGGCTGGAGGCACTCGACGAAGCCGACATCGGCCAGCACCCAGCCGAGTTCGACGCGATCCACCGAGCCCTCCGCACTGCACTGAACGACGTGCGGGCCGAGCGACGCGGGGCAGGCTCAGGCTCCGGACGCCCCATGAGCCGTCGCGTCCGACTCGACGCGGAGCTCGTGCGTCGCGACCTCGCCAGGTCGCGTGAGCACGCGAGCACCCTCATCGACGCAGGTCACGTGCTGGTCGGCGGCCGCGTTGCCGCCAAGCCGGCCACCCAGGTCGGCACCGACCAGGCCATCGTCGTGCGGTCGACCGACGAACCGACGTGGGCGTCGCGCGGCGCGCACAAGCTGCTGGGTGCGCTCGCGGCCTTCGAACCGCTCGGTCTCGGGGTCGAGGGGCGGCGATGCCTCGACGCCGGCGCATCCACGGGCGGCTTCACCGACGTGCTGTTGCGGCGCGGGGCGGCCGAGGTCTGCGCGGTCGACGTCGGCTACGGCCAGCTGGTGTGGTCACTCCAGACCGACGAACGCGTCCACGTCCACGACCGCACCAACGTCCGAACCCTGCAGCCCGACGACATCGGCGGGCCGGTCGAGCTCGTCGTCGCTGATCTGTCGTTCATTTCCCTTACCGTGGTCATGCCAGCACTGACCCGAGCATGCGTGCAGGAAGGCGACATCGTGCTGATGATCAAGCCGCAGTTCGAGGTGGGCAAGCAGAACCTCGGCAAGAACGGCGTCGTTCGCGACCCCAGGCTCCATGCCGAGGCGGTGCACCGGGTCTGCCTGTCCGCACACGAGAACGGATGGGGCACCCGCGCACTCGCGCCCAGTCCATTACCCGGCCCGGCCGGCAACGTCGAGTACTTCTGCTGGCTCCGTACCGACGCCGACGAACCGTCTGAGGCCGCCGCGCGCGACGTCGTGGCCGCGAGACCGTTGGAACAGAGCCCATGAGAACCGCGCTGCTCATCGTCCACACAGAGCGTGAGGAGGCCATCAAGGTCGCCGCCACGTTCGCCACGGATCTTCGAGGTGACGGCCTCGACGTCCGCGTGCTCGACACCGAGGCCGCAGCGCTTCGCGAGGTCGGACTCGAAGATGCCGAGGTCGTGCCGGCCGGTGAGGGAGCGGCCGACGGCTGCGAGCTCGCGGTCGTCTTCGGCGGTGACGGCTCGATTCTGCGGGCGGCCGAGATGTGCCGCGGAACCGACACCCCCGTACTGGGAGTCAACCTGGGCCACGTCGGCTTCCTGGCCGAGGCCGACGTCGAAGACATCCACCAGGTCGTGCGCGGCGTGGTCGACCGCACGTGGTCGGTCGAGGAGCGCCTGACGATCGACGTCTCCGTGTCGGTGGGAGGCGAGGTCGTGGCCACCAACTGGGCGCTCAACGAAGCGTCCGTCGAGAAGGCCGCTCGCGAACGCATGCTCGAGCTGGTCGTGGAGATCGATGCCCGCCCGGTGTCCCGATGGGGCTGCGACGGCGTGGTGTGCGCGACGCCTACCGGATCGACGGCCTACAACTTCAGCGCCGGCGGCCCGATCGTGTGGCCGGAGGTCCAGGCGCTGCTGCTCGTGCCCATCAGCGCGCACGCCCTGTTCGCACGGCCACTCGTCGTGTCGCCCGAAGCGACGCTGGCGATCGAGGTCGTCGGGGAGCTGTCCACCGGAGTGTTGTGGTGTGACGGTCGCCGAGCCGCCGAGCTCCCGGTGGGCGCTCGCGTCGAGGTCGTCCGCGGTCATGAGACCGTCCGGCTGGCACGCCTTCATGCGGCGCCGCCGTTCGCCGATCGCCTCGTCCGCAAGTTCGATCTCCCGGTCACCGGCTGGCGCGGTTCCTCCGATCGTCGAAGCTCTGGCGGGGGTGCCGGGCCACGGGCGGCAGACGGCACAGGTGGCGACTGATGTGGCAGCACCTCACGCTCTCCTCGTTGGGCGTCATCGATTCCGCCGAGCTCGAGCTCGGTGCGGGATTCACCGTCATCACCGGTGAGACCGGTGCCGGCAAGACGATGGTCGTCACAGCCCTCGGCCTGCTGCGCGGCGACCGCGCCGACCTGGGACTCGTCCGCACTGGCGACGACCAGGCGCGCGTGGAGGCGAGCATCGACGTTCCCGTCGGCTCCGGCATCGCCGACGCGATCACCGACGCAGGCGGTCGTCTCGATGATGGCGTCGTCGTGCTGGGTCGCTCGCTCTCATCGCAGGGCCGGTCGCGGGCGTTCGCCGGTGGAGCCACCGTTCCGGCCGCACTGCTGGCCGAGGTCACCGACGAGCTTGTCGCGGTCCACGGTCAGTCCGACCAGCACCGGCTGCTCCGGCCCTCGGCGCAGCGACAGGCGCTCGACACGTTCGCCGGCGCACCACTCCGTGAGGTGATGGGGGAGTACGGCCCGGCGTTCGGGCGTCTGCGTGCCGTCGAGGCGCGACTCGACGAGCTGCGCACGCACGCCCAGGAGCGGGCCCGCGAGCTCGACTTGCTGCAGCACGGGCTCGACGAGATCGCCCAGGTGGAGCCGCATCCTTCTGAGGACGACGAGCTGAAGATCGAGGAGGGTCGACTGGCACATGCCGAGGCCTTGGTCGCCGCCTCACTGGGCGCGCACGAGGCAGTCTCCGGCGACATCGACGACGCCGGATCGGCACGAACCCAGGTGGCCGGCGCGGTCGCGGGGCTCGACGACGCGGCCGGGCACGACCCCGAGCTCGACCAGCTCGCAGCCAGGCTGCGCGAGATCGGCATCCTCCTCGACGAGGTCGGCACCGATCTCAGCGCGTACGGATCGTCCGTCGACCTTGACCCAGCCCGGCTGGCGACGGTTCAGGACCGGATCGCCGCGCTCACCACTCTGCAACGCAAGTACGGACCCTCCCTCGACGACGTGCTCACGTGGCAGCAGAAGGCCGCCACCCGCCTCGGCGAGCTCGGCTCCGACGACGACACCATCGCCGAGCTGGAGACCGAGCGCGATCGTCTCCGGCCGGAGGTCCGCGGCCTGGCCGAGCGGCTCAGCGAGCTGCGTGGCGAGGCCGGAGCTCGGCTGTCCGACCTCGTCGACACCGAGCTCGCGCAGCTCTCGATGCCGTCGGCGCACCTCGACGTCCGCGTCGAGACGCCTGCCGATGCCACACCTGGGCCGCACGGGCTCGACGAGGTCGAGCTGCTCTTCGCCGCCAACAACGGCTCGGCGCCACGTCCGCTCGCCAAGGGGGCGAGCGGCGGCGAGCTGTCGCGGCTCATGCTCGCCCTCGAGGTCGTGCTCGCCGACCGCACCACGGTGCCGACCCTGGTGTTCGACGAGGTCGACGCCGGCATCGGCGGCAAGGCCGCTGTCGAGGTGGGTCGGCGTCTCGCGCGGCTGGCCGAGAACGCCCAGGTGCTGGCCGTCACGCACCTCCCGCAGGTGGCCGCGTTCGCTCACCACCACTTCCGGGTCATCAAGGACGACGACGGCGTGGTCACCAGCAGCTCCGTCACGCGGCTCGGCGACGACGAGCGGGTCGACGAGCTGGCGCGGATGCTCGCCGGGCAAGAGGACTCGGACGCGGCGCAGGCACACGCCCGCGAGCTGCTCGCCCTCGCCGGGCACTAACCCTTCGACGGGCTCAGGGACCGAAGACCCAGTCAGATGACGGCGACCTCCCACAGTCGGTGGACACCGGGGATTCCCTTGAGCTCGGTGTCGCGGCCGTCGACGAGGACGATGTCCTCGACGTCGCGAAGAGCGACGCGGATGTCGTCGCTGACCAGGATCTCGCCGCCCTGCGCCTGCGCCGCCACTCGCGCGGCCATGGCGACGTTCTTGCCGAACAGGTCACCGTCCCGCTCGATCGCCGTTCCGCAGTGGATGCCGACGCGCACGCGGATCGGCGTCCTGCGGAGCCGCCGGTCGCCGGTCTCGCTCAGTGCATCCTGGATCTCGATACCCGCGTGAACCGCCTCGGCCGCCTCACGGAACGCGATCATGAACCCATCGCCCTGTGACTTCACGATGTGACCGCCGTGGACCTCGACGCTCGACTGCACGAGCCGGTCGTGCGCCCCGAGCAGCCGCACCCACTCCCTGTCGCCGAGCTTCTCGTTGATGTCGGTCGAGTCCTCGATGTCGGAGAACAGGATCGACAACGAGCCGTCGCGACCGGCCAGCTTCTCCAGCGCGCTGCGATCCTCCTGGCTCCACCGGGCCAGGTCCTCCATGGACGTCATCAACAGCCCGCTCACGCCGTGGTCGCGAACCTTCGTGGCGGTGTCGACCGCCGACTCGACGACCGCCTTCACCCGTTGGGCTCGCCGCTCGCGACGGGTGAGGCCCCTGCCTTGGCGGCGCAGCACGTCGCGGAGGCGCCTGACCTCGCGGCGGTACCGAACCACCTGCACCTGGCGCACGATGAGCCCGGCCACCGACAGGGCCAGCAGCACGGAGAGAACGACGGTCGTCTCGAGCACGGATGAAGCCTGACACACCCCTCAACCTGGGTGTCGAAACGGACACGCCTGGCCGCCTCCCGCCTCCCGGGATTCCACTGGAGTGCGTGGCACCATGGACCGCGATGCCTCCCTGGAACCGTCGCTCCACGCCCACCGACACCGCTCCCGGATTCACGGGCGTGGCTCGTTTCGCCCGCCGTGGCGACGAAGCGCACGCCTCACTTCGGGCGGGTGAGATCGCCGTCGTCGACCTCACCGACCTCGACCGCGGCCAGGCTGAGGCGCTCGTCGATCGCCGGGTGCGCGCGGTCATCAACGCGGCGCAGTCGAGCACCGGCCGGTACCCCAATCTCGGCCCCAGGATCCTCGCCGACGCCGGCATCCCCCTGATCGACCAGGTGGGTCACGATGTGTGGGACCGGCTCAAGAACGGCGAGAAGGTGCGGATCGACGGCAACCAGGTGTTCAAGGGTGAAGTTCTCGTCGCCCAGGGCATCTCGCAGGACGACGCGGCCGTCACGGCCAGCCTGGGCGAGGCCGACCGCGGCCTCTCGACCCAGCTCGAGTCGCTGATGGCCAATGCCACCGACCACCTGCATCGCGAGAGTGCCATGCTGCTCGAGGGTGCCCGGGTGCCACGGCTCGGCAAGCGGCTCCGCAAGCGTCCCGTCGTCGTGGTGAGCAAGACGTTCGCCTGGCAGACAGACCTGAAACGCATCAAGAAGTGGATCCGTGAGCACGACCCCGTCCTGATCGGGGTCGCCGACGGCGCGGACGCCCTCCTCGACGCCGGGTACAAGCCCCATGTCGTCCTGGGCACGCTCGACGAGCTGTCCACCCGGGCCTTCCACTCCAAGGCCGAAGTGGTCGTCACCGCGACGTCCACCCACGACAAGGGGGGCGCCGAGCTCTTCGAGAAGGCCAAGGTCGACCCGATCTGGTTCATCGCCACCGGGTCGGCCAACGACCTCGCCATCGTGCTCGCGGACTCCAACGACGCGCCGGTCATCGTCGAGGTCGGTGCTCCGCAGGGCCTGGTGGAGTTCCTCGATCGCGGACCAGCCGACGTGGCCAGCTCGTTCGTCACCCGGCTCCGCGCCGGCTCCCGGCTGGTGGACGCGAAGGCGGCCGCCCACTTCGCGTCCAGGGCCATGCCGATGTGGCCGGTGCTGCTCATCCTGGCCGCCGGGGTCGTGGCCGTGCTCGCCGCCGTCGCCATCACTCCGGTCGGCGGCGACTGGTTCGACTCACTCGGCGAACGCCTCTCCGACGCACGCACCTGGATCGAAGGAATCTTCTCGTGATCAGCTTCCGCTACCACCTCGTCTCGATCGCCGCGGTCCTGCTGGCGCTGGCGGCCGGCGTCGCGCTCGGGGCCGGACCCCTGGACGACAACACCGTGCTTTCAGGAGGCGGCGACGGATCCGGCACGACGGACCCGGCGATCGCGCGCTTCGAGTCCGGGTACGCGGCCCGGACCTCGGGGGCGCTGCTCAAGGACGCACTGAAGGGACGATCCGTCGTCGTCATGACGCTGCCGGGCGCGCGGGCCGAGGAGACGAAGGACATTCGAGCCGACATCGAGAAGGCCGGCGCCGAAGTCACCGGTGAGGTGCAGCTGACCGGCAAGCTCGTCGACCCCGCCAACCGGCAGTTCGCCGAGGGCGTGGCGCAGCAGTCCGCCTCCGACGTCAAGGGCGTCACCGACGCGGGCGAGAGCTACGGACGCATCGGCGCGGCCCTGGGACGATCCGTGCTGGGGTCGGCAGGGAAGAACGTCGACACCACGGCCAACACCATCAGCTCGGCCTTCGAGGAGGGCAAGCTCGTCACGTACGCGGCGAAGCCGGAGAAGTTCGCCACCCTTGCCGTGGTGGTCAGCGGACCGGGACGCGCGGGCGACTCCGGCTCTGTGGCCGCCCAGCTGTCGAAGGCCGTGGACGGTGCCGGGGGAGGGGCGGTGCTGGCCGGTCCGTCGACGTCGAGCCAGGACGGTGGCGTGCTGGCGACGCTGCGTGAGAGCGACGCGGCATCGCAGGTCTCGACCGTCGACGTCACCGACACCGCCGCCGGACGCGTCGTCGTGGCGCTCGCGCTGGCCCGCGAGGCCAGCGGCCAGTCGGGCAGCTGGGGAACTTCACGGAGCGCGGACGGCGCCGTACCGCGCTGATGCTGTGCGCTTTTGGTGGGGGTTGTTGATAGGCTGGAGCCCCGTGGAGCATCGAATGGTTCATCGGCCCGTCGCATTGTCGACACAGACCCACGGGAGTCGCTGTGGCAGCTAACGCCGTCACCAAGCACGTCTTCGTCACCGGCGGAGTCGCGTCATCGCTCGGCAAGGGCCTCACCGCCTCCAGCCTCGGGCGACTGCTCAAGTCGCGCGGTCTCCGGGTCACCATGCAGAAGCTCGACCCGTACCTCAACGTCGACCCCGGCACGATGAACCCGTTCCAGCACGGCGAGGTGTTCGTCACCGACGACGGCGCCGAGACCGATCTCGACATCGGCCATTACGAACGCTTCCTCGACGAGGACCTCGTCGGCCGCGCCAACGTCACCACCGGCCAGGTGTACTCCGACGTCATCGCCCGCGAGCGTCGCGGCGACTATCTCGGCGACACCGTCCAGGTCATCCCGCACATCACGAACGAGATCAAGGACCGCATGCTCTCCATGGGCGGCCCGGAGGTCGACGTCGTCATCCACGAGATCGGCGGCACGGTCGGCGACATCGAGAGCCAGCCGTTCCTGGAGTCGGCCCGCCAGGTGCGTCACGAGATCGGCCGCGACCACGTCTTCTTCCTGCACGTCTCGCTGGTGCCGTACATCGGGCCGTCCGGCGAGCTCAAGACCAAGCCCACCCAACACTCCGTCGCCGCACTCCGCTCGATCGGTATCCAGCCCGACGCCATCGTCTGCCGTTCCGACCGCTTCATCCCGCCGAACGTCAAGCGCAAGATCTCGCTGATGTGCGACGTCGAGGAGGAGGCCGTCGTCACCGCCAGCGACGCGCCGTCCATCTACGACATCCCGAAGGTCCTGCACAGCGAAGGCCTCGACGCCTACGTGGTGCGACGCCTCGACCTGCCGTTCCGCGACGTCGACTGGACGCAGTGGGACGAGCTCCTGCGCCGGGTGCACGACCCCGCCGATGAGGTCACCATCGCCCTGGTCGGCAAGTACGTCGACCTGCCCGACGCCTATCTCTCGGTCGCGGAGGCGATCCGCGCCGGCGGGTTCGCCCACGATGCCAAGGTCCACCTGCGATGGGTGCCGTCCGACGAGTGCGCCACCGAGGCCGGCGCCGCTCAGCACCTGGGCGACGTCGACGGCGTCTGCGTGCCCGGCGGCTTCGGCATCCGTGGCATCGAGGGCAAGATCGGCGCACTCACGTACGCCCGCACCCGCAAGATCCCGGTGCTCGGACTCTGCCTCGGACTCCAGTGCATGGTGATCGAGTTCGCGCGGTCCGTGGCCGGCATCGACGGTGCGAGCTCGTCGGAGTTCGATCCCCAGGCCACGTCCCCGGTCATCGCGACGATGGCCGAGCAGGAGGCCTTCGTCGAGGGGGCCGGCGACCTCGGCGGCACGATGCGACTCGGGCTCTACCCGGCCGCGCTCAAGCCCGGCACCCTGGTGGCCCAGGCCTACGGGCTGGACAAGGTCGAGGAACGCCACCGTCACCGCTACGAGGTCAACAACGGATTCCGCGACCAGCTCGAGGCGGCCGGCCTGGTGTTCAGCGGCACCTCGCCCGACTCGACCCTCGTGGAGTTCGTCGAGCTCCCACGCGATGTGCATCCGTACTACGTCGCCACCCAGGCGCACCCGGAGCTGCGCTCGCGCCCCACGCGGCCGCACCCGCTGTTCGCAGGTTTGGTGAAGGCCGCCCTCGAGCGTCAGCGGGAGACCAGGCTGCCCGTCGAGTCGGTGGGCGAGCCTGAACCGGTGGATGGATGAGCGGCCAGCACCCCGACCTCCCCGGACAGCTCGCCGATTCCGCCGCTCTCGCCGACACCCCGCTCGCGTGGCCGGTCAGCTCGTCGTCACGGGAATTCTCCACCAAGTACCTGACCCTCGACGTCGACACGATCATCGACCCGGAGGAGGGTGAGCACTCCCGCGTCGTCGTGCAGCCGCACGGGGCGGTCGGGATCATCGCCCTCGACGACCACGACCGGATCCTGCTCGTCGAGCAGTACCGGCACCCGGTGCGGCACAAGGTGCTGGAGATCCCCGCCGGCACGCTCGACGTGGCAGGGGAGGACCCGCTCGATGCAGCGGTTCGGGAGCTGGCCGAGGAGGCCGACCTCGCCGCCGACGACTGGACCCAGGAGCTCATGCTGTTCGCCACGCCGGGCTACTCCACCGAACGGTGGACGGTGTTCCGGGCGTCCAGCCTGCATCCGGTCCCGCACGAGGACCGCACGGCCCGCGTCGCCGAGGAAGCCGACATGCAGCAGTGGTGGTTGCCGTTCGACGCGGCGGTGGATGCCGTGCTGGACGGACGGATCACCGACGGCATGACCGTTGCTGCCGTGCTGGCTGAACAGGTCCGACGGTCGCGATCGGGATGACCAGCCGATGAGTACCGACCTCGATCGGGCGGTGCTCGACTACCTCAGCCACCTGGGCGTCGAACGAGGCCTCGCCGACAACACCTTGCAGAGCTACCGTCGCGACCTGCGGCGCTACACCGCTCACCTGCACGGACGCGGGATCGAGACTCCGAAGGCGGTCGCCGAGACGGACGTGCTCGCGTTCCTCGGCGCGCTGCGCACCGGTGACGCCGAGCATCCGGCGCTCGGCGCGGCCAGTGCGGCACGCGCCGTCGTGGCCGTGCGCGGGTTCCACCGCTTCTGCCTGCGAGAGCATCTGGTGGCGAGTGACGTGTCGGCCGCCGTCAAGCCGCCGCGTCCCGCCGCTCGTCTGCCCAAGGCCCTCCCGCTCTCGGACGTCGAGGCCATCCTCGCGGCGTCGGGGGAGGCCGGCACGAGTCTGGCGAAGCGCGATCGCGCCCTCCTCGAGGTGCTTTACGGAACCGGGGCTCGCATCTCCGAGGCGGTCGGCCTCGACGTCGACGACCTCGACCTCGCGGAGGGCACCGCGCTGCTGCGCGGCAAGGGTGGCAAGCAACGACTCGTGCCAGTCGGAAGCTTCGCGCTGGCCGCGGTCGAGGACTATCTGACGGTGGCCCGACCGACGCTCGTCTCGGCCAAGGCGGCGTCCCCGGCGCTGTTCCTCAATGCCAGGGGTGGACGGCTGAGCCGACAGAGCGCCTGGACCGTGCTGGTGAAGGCCGCTCAGCGCGCCGGCGTCACCACGGAGGTGTCGCCGCACACGCTCCGGCACTCGTTCGCGACCCACCTGCTCGATGGCGGCGCAGACGTCCGCGTCGTCCAGGAGCTGCTCGGTCACGCCTCGGTGACCACCACGCAGGTCTACACCTTGGTCACCGTCGAGAAACTTCGCGAGATTTACGCGACGGCTCATCCAAGGGCCGTACGGTGAGCGGTAGAGTGACGCGCAACGTGGATGGACGAGGGCGAAGGACGTAGATGAGCAAGGTACTCGGACCCACCGGACGTCCGATCCCCAAGCTGCCAGAACCCACGCCTCGCCGCGCCGGCCAACCCGCCACCGTCATCTCGATGTGCAACCAGAAGGGTGGCGTCGGCAAGACCACCACCACGATCAACCTCGGTGCCGCGCTCGTCGAAGCCGGCCGCAAGGTGCTCCTGGTCGACTTCGATCCGCAGGGGTCCATGACGGTCGGGCTCGGCTTCAACGCCCACGATCTCGAGCAGAGCATCTACCACGTGCTGATGGACCGTGAGCTCGGCATCAAGGACATCATCATGGAGACGTCGGTCGACGGACTCGACCTCGCGCCGTCCAACATCGACCTGTCGGCCGCGGAGATGAGGCTGGTCACCGAGGTCGGCCGCGAGCAGGCATTGGCCCGGGTGCTGCACCCGGTGCTGCACGACTACGACGTGGTGCTCATCGACTGCCAGCCGTCGCTCGGCCTGCTCACGGTCAACGCGCTCACGGCGTCCGACGGCGTCATCATCCCGCTGGAGTGCGAGTACTTCGCGCTGCGTGGCGTGGCGTTGCTCAAGGAGACGATCGAGAAGGTGCGCGACCGCACCAACGTGCGGCTGCAGATCATCGGGCTGCTGGGCACGATGTACGACAGCCGCACCCTGCACGGACGCGAGGTGCTGCAGACGCTGGTCGAGGGCTGGGGCGACCTCGTGTTCCACACGGTCATCCGCCGCACGATCAAGTTCTCCGACTCCACGGTGGCGGGAGAGCCCATCACCGAGTTCGCCACGACGTCCCCGGGGGCGACGTCGTACCGCCAGCTGGCCAGAGAGGTACTGAGTCGATGCCCCGGCGCGTGAACCTGCCGACGGCGGACGAGCTGTTCCGTGCCACCTCGTCGCCCAAGGCCGACGACGATGCGGGCGATGAAGAACAACCTGCACCGAACGGTTTGAGCGGACGGATCAAGCACAGCGAGAAGATGACCGTCTACCTGACGTCGGAGGAGCTGCTCGCGGTCGAGCAGGCCCGGCTCAAGCTGCGCGGCGAGCTCGGGCGCAACGTCGACCGCGGCCGCATCGTGCGTGCCGCCCTGGCGATCGCGCTGGGTGACCTCGAGGCGCGGGGCACCGACAGCGAGATCGCCCAGCGCCTGAGCGCGTCATGACGCCGGCGCAGTCGCGCGCCCCAGCCGTTGACACCGTGAGTGCGGAGATCGAGGACGCGGCAGCCGCGACGCCCGGCTTCTCGGTCAGCCTCGGCGTGTTCGAGGGCCCGTTCGACCTGTTGCTCTCGTTGATCTCCAAGCACCAGCTCGACATCACCGAGGTGGCGTTGTCGAAGGTCACGGACGAGTTCATCGGCTACATCAAGGGCTTCGGCGACGACCTCGAGCAGACTACGCAGTTCCTGCTGGTCGCGTCCACGCTGCTCGACCTCAAGACCGCTCGGCTGTTGCCGCAGGGCGACGTGGAGGACGAGGACGACCTCGCGCTGCTCGAGGCCCGAGACCTCCTGTTCGCGCGTCTCATGCAGTACCGGGCATTCAAGCAGGTCGCTGCCCACATCGCCGAACGGTTGGAGGAAGAGTCGCGCCGCCATCCGCGCTCGGTGACGCTCGAGCCGCGCTTCGCTGAGCTGTTGCCGGAGGTGATCGTGTCGATCGGGCCGGCCGACCTCGCGCTGCTCGCCGCAGCCACCCTCGAGCCCAAGCCGCTGCCCGTGCTGTCGCTGGCCCACCTGCACGCCCCGCGGGTGAGCGTTCGAGAGCAGGCCCACCTGGTCGTCGACCGGCTCCGCAGGCAGGGCAGCACCACGTTCCGTGCGCTGGCCGCCGATGCCGACGTGGTCACCACGGTGGCGAGGTTCCTCGCAGTGCTCGAGCTGTTCCGCGAAGGCGTGCTGAGCTTCGACCAGGCCACACCGCTGGGCGACCTCCACCTGCGCTGGACCGGGACCGACGAGGGCGACATCGACGTCGGCGAGGAGTTCGACGAACCGCACGTCGCCGAGTCCGACGCCGTGCCCGAGGAGAACGGGCGACCCGCGCTGGCCGCCGTCGCCGACGTCCCTGACGAGAAGGATGCCGATGTCTGAGTCCGCCACCGACGGCCCGCACGAGCTCGAGCTCGACATGATCGAGCTGCGGCCCGCCCTGGAGGCCGTGCTGATGGTGGCCGACCAGCCACTCGACCACCTCACGCTCGCGCAGGCGGTCGGGCACCCGCCGCCGGACGTCGAGAAGGCCCTCGCCGAGCTGGCCCAGGAGTACACCGACCAGGAGCGCGGGTTCGAGCTGCGCAACGTGGGCGGCGGCTGGCGCTACTTCACTCGTGAGGCCTTCGCACCTGCAGTCGAGCGGTTCGTCCTCGACGGTCAGCAGGCCCGGCTCACGCAGGCAGCCCTGGAGACCCTGGCCGTCGTCGCCTACCGGCAACCGGTCAGCCGGTCTCGGGTCTCGGCCATCCGCGGCGTCAACGTCGACGGCGTCGTCCGCACGCTTCTGACCCGCGGGCTCGTCGAGGAGGCCGGCGTCGACGCCGAGAGCGGCGCCATCTTGTACCGCACGTCGAGCTACTTCCTCGAGCGCATGGGCCTGTCAGACATCGACGAGCTGCCCGACATCGCGCCGATGCTGCCCGAGATCGAAGACATGCGCGACTCTGATGACTGGTCAGAGTCGGTGAGGGAGACTGACGATGCGGAGGCCCCCAGCGCCGAGGATCGAACCGCGGGTCCTTCCACCAGTGCCTGAGCCACGAGCGGTTGATGGTGTTCGTCTCCAGAAGGTGCTCGCCCAGGCCGGGATCGCCAGTCGACGCCGATGCGAGCAGCTCATGGCGGAGGGGCACGTCGAGGTCAACGGCGAGATCGTGACGCAGATGGGCGCCCGGGTCGACCCGGTGGCCGACGTCATCCGCGTCGACGGGCGTCGCGTGCCGCCCCGCACCGACCACGCGTACCTGCTGCTCAACAAGCCGCGGGGCGTCGTGACGTCGATGGCCGACGAGCGCGGACGCCCTGACCTGCGGTCCCTGCTGGAAGACCGACCGGAGCGGCTGTTCCACGTCGGCCGGCTCGACACCGACACGTCCGGCCTGCTGATCGTCACCAACGACGGCGATCTCGCCCACCGGCTCGCGCACCCATCGTTCGAGGTCACCAAGACCTACGTGGCGCTGGTGTCGGGTGACGTGCCGGATGCCCTTGCGACCCGGCTGCGCGACGGCATCGAGCTCGACGACGGTCCGGCACCGGTCGACCGCTTTCGCGTCATCGACCGTTCGCGCGGCCGTTCGCTGGTCGAGATCGAGCTCCACATCGGCCGCAACCGCATCGTCCGCCGCATCCTCGACCACGTCGGACATCCTGTCGTCGAGCTGACCCGCACGGCCTTCGGGCCGCTGCGTCTTGGCGACCTCAATGTCGGCACGACGCGCGAGCTGTCACGCGATGAGATCGGAGCGCTGTTCGATAGCGTGGAGGCATGAGCCCCCCATCGTCTGTGCTGGTGATCGGCTGTGGGCTCATCGGCACCTCGATCGCTCTCGCGTTGCGCGAGCACGGCGTCGACGTGCACCTCGACGACGTCAGTCGCTCCAACCTCGAGCTGGCCGTCTCACGCGGCGCGGGCAGCCCGGAGCCCCTGGCCGCGCCCGACCTCGTCGTCGTGGCGGTGCCGCCTTCCCATGTCGTCGAGACGGTGGCACACGCGCTCGAGACCTGGCCCGATGCCGTTGTCACCGATGTCGCCAGCGTCAAGGCCGACCTCGCCGCGAGCATCGCCGCACTGCCCGGCGCCGACCGCTACGTGGGCAGTCACCCGATGGCCGGCAGCGAACGGTCCGGGCCGATGGCCGCATCGGGCCGGCTCTTCGAGGGCCGCCCGTGGGCCGTCACTCCGCCCGACGGTGCGGGGGAGCGATCGGTCAGACTCGTCGAGTCGGTGGCGGAGCTGGTGGGCGCGGTTCCGATCACGATGGACGCGGCGACGCACGACCAGGCCGTTGCCCTCGTGTCCCACGTGCCACACGTGTTGAGCGTGTTGGCGGCCGCTCGCCTCGCCGGCGCCCCGCAGTCGCACCTGTCCCTGGCCGGTGCCGGCCTGCGCGACGTCACCCGGATCGCCGCCAGTGACTCGGCCCTGTGGTCCGACATCCTGCGCAGCAACGCCAGGGAGGTCCGCCTCCTGCTCGAGCGCGTGCGCACGGATCTCGATGGCCTGATCGACGCTCTCGGCAGCGACGAACGGTCGGTCTCCGACGTGCTGGAGTCCGGTCAGGCCGGCACGCGGCTCATCCCGGGCAAGCACGGTGAACGTCCCGCGGAGTTCGCCACTGTGTTCGTCCCGATCGCCGACCACCCGGGCGAGTTGTCGCGTCTCATGGCCCATACGGGAGAATCGGACGTGAACATCGAGGACATCCGCATTGACCACGAGCTCGGTCGCCCGGTCGGCCTCGTGGAGATCGCGGTCCTCACCGATCGTGCCGATGCACTGGTCGACGCCCTGACCGCCCGCGGCTGGTCCGCCTACCGTTGAACGAGGAGGAGAACGACGTGAGCCCTCGTCCCGAGCGATCTGGCCTCGTGGTCGCCGTCGACGGACCATCCGGATCAGGCAAGTCGAGCACTGCACGTGGTGTCGCCGACCGACTCGGCCTGGCGTACCTCGACACCGGCGCGATGTACCGGGCGATCACGTGGGCACTCCTCCAGCGAGGTACCGACCTGAATGACCCGGAGGCCATCGCGCGCGATGCCGAGGACGTCGTCATCACATCCGGCACCGATCCGTTGGCGCCGACAATCGAGGTCGACGGCCAGGACGTGTCCGGCCCGATCCGCGGCCACGACGTCACCAGCTGCGTCAGCCTGGTCGCTGCCGTGCCGCGCGTGCGAGAACTGCTCGTCAGGCGTCAGCGCGAGACAGTCGAGGCCTCACCCGACGGCATCGTCGTCGAGGGGAGGGACATCGGCTCGGTCGTCCTTCCCGACGCGCCGGTCAAGATCTACCTGGTCGCCGACCCGGCAGCCCGAGCCGCACGTCGCGCAGCCGAGATCGGTGGCATCGACGCCACCGCCACCCAGGCCGACCTCGCCCGGCGCGACGAGATCGACTCCACGCGAGCCGCATCGCCGCTCGCGAAGGCGCGTGACGCGATCGAGGTCGACGGCACCCACCTGACCCTCGACCAGGTCGTCGACGTGATCATCGCCCGAGTCGACGACGTCACCCGGGCGGGCACGACATGAGCGATCAGCTCCTCACGTCCGTCCACCTCACGGGGCCGCGCGGTCTGCCCGAGAACGGGTTGCGGACCCTGCGCCGATATCTGACGCTGTGGTTCGACCGGCGCTGGGAGATCCACCAGCGCGGCGAGCACCGCGTGCCGAAGGACGGGCCGGTGATCCTCGCCTCGAACCACATCGGCTGGCTCGACGGACCGCTGCTCTTCCTCAAGGCACCCCGACCGGCGCATGCACTGGTCAAGCGCGAGCTCTTCGTCGGACGCACCGGCAGGCTGCTCAACTACGCCGGCCAGATCCCGATCACCCGTGATCGCACCGACGTCGGTGCGCTGCGCATTGCCGCCGATGCGCTGGCCGCCGACCAGGGCGTCATCGTGTACCCGGAAGGTCGTCGCGGCGACGGCGAGCTGCGGCACATCAAGAACGGCGTCGCCTGGCTTGCACTCGTGAGCGGGGCACCAGTCGTCCCGGTGGCCATCTTCGGCACCCGCGAGCCTGGCGCCGCCTCGGAGTCACGCCCGCCCAAGGGAGCGCGCATCGACATCGTCTACGGCGATCCGATCCGCTTCCCGGCCATGCCGTGGCCTCGCACGCCGGAGATGCTCGCCGACGTCAGTGAGCAGGTCCTCGAGCACATGCGCCAGCACCTCACCTGGTCGAAGAGCGCCACCAAGCGCGGCCTGCCCGGACCCCTGCCGTCAGGCTCCACCAGTGACTGACGCACCCACCGAATCCGGTACGGCGTCCGGCCCCGTGCCGGTGCTGGCCGTCGTCGGCCGCCCGAACGTCGGTAAGTCGACGCTGGTGAACCGCATCCTCGGCCGCCGTGAGGCGGTCGTCGAGGACGTTCCCGGCGTCACGCGCGACCGGGTGCCGTACGACGCCGACTGGAACGGCCGCGCCTTCACCGTCGTCGACACCGGCGGATGGGACCCGGACGCCCGCGGTCTCTCCGAGCGGATCGCCGCCCAGGCGGAAGTCGCCGCACAGCTGGCCGATGCGGTGCTGTTCGTCGTCGACGCCACCGTCGGCATCACCGACGCCGACGAGGCCGTCGTGCGCATCCTGCGGAAGACGAAGAAGCCGGTCATCCTGGCCGCGAACAAGGTCGACGACCAGCGCGGCGAGCTCGAGGCCGCGTCGCTGTGGAACCTCGGGCTCGGCCAGCCCTACCCGGTCTCGGCGCTGCACGGACGGGGGAGTGGCGACCTCCTCGACGCCGTGCTGGACGCGCTGCCCGACGCGCCGCCTGAACAGGACGTCCTCGGTGGCCCCCGACGGGTGGCCATCGTGGGCAAGCCCAACGTCGGCAAGTCCAGCCTGCTCAACCAGCTGGCGGGCGAGGACCGGGTCGTCGTCGACGACGTGTCGGGCACGACGGTCGATCCGGTCGACGAGCTGGTGGAGCTCGGCGGTCGCCTGTGGCGCTTCATCGACACCGCCGGCATCCGCAAGCGCGTGCGTGAGGCATCCGGGCACGAGTACTACGCGAGCCTGCGCACCAGCACGGCGATCGAGCGCGCTGAAGTCGGTGTCATGATCGTCGACGCGAGCCAGCCGCTCACCGAGCAGGACACCCGCATCATCAGCTCGGTGGCCGAGACCGGCCGCGCCCTCGTCATCGCGTTCAACAAGTGGGACCTGGTCGACGACGAGCGCCGCTACTACCTCGAGCGTGAGATCGACCGCGAGCTCGTGCAGGTGCCGTGGGCTCCGCGCATCAACGTCGCCGCCAAGACCGGGTGGCACGTCGACCGCCTCGTCCGCGCCCTCGACTCGGCGCTGGACGGGTGGGAGACGCGCATCGGCACGGGCGCGCTCAACGCCTTCCTCGGCCGGCTGGTGGCCGAGCACCCGCACCCGGTGCGCGGCGGCAAGCAGGCCAAGATCCTGTTCGGCACCCAGGCCTCGGTGGCTCCGCCCACCTTCATCCTGTTCACGTCCGGCAAGCTCGAGGCGTCCTACCTGCGCTTCATCGAGCGCCGGCTGCGCGAGGAGTTCGGCTTCGTCGGCTCACCCATCCACATCCAGCAGCGCCCCCGCCAGAAGCGGAGGCGCTGACCAACCCGAGCTCGGCGGTGCACACCGGCGTGAAGTCCTTGGGGTGCGAGAACAGCAGCGCCCATGAGTCCCCGATCCAGTCGTGGAAGCTGATCCGGCCCTCGGTCGTCTCGGCCTCGAAGTCGGGGGCATCCCGTCCAGTGAAGGGTCATCATGTCTCCTCTGCGGACGGCCCGGTGTGACCAGCCGCCCGTCGAGTCTAGGCGTCGGGGGCTGGCGGGCGTCAGGGATCTGCTGGGGTAGGGTGGCCGCTGGTAAACGGGCTGTGGCGCAGTTTGGTAGCGCACGTGACTGGGGGTCACGGGGTCGCAGGTTCAAATCCTGTCAGCCCGACTGAGTGTGTTCGCAGGTGAGGCGTCCGTCCGCTCCGAGACGGTCCGTCGGCACCATGCGTTTGCACACCATTTGTGCACACCATCAGCCGTGGAGCGCAGCCCCGAGAGCGTCCATCGCCTGGGCGGAAACGTCGGGAGAGACGTGGGCGTAGATGTCGCCCGTGATGCTCACGGAGAAGTGACCGAGAATCTCGGAGACGACCTTCAGCGGGACGCTCGACGCAGCCTCGGACATGAGGACTCTGACCTGAGCCGGCGACAGGAATGCGGCCTCCCTAGAGGTCACCTTCGGTCGGGCGACCGCCGCCGCCGGGTTCCGCGCGAGTGCTTCGTCTCGGACCGCGGTATCGAGCACCGCTCGCAGGACCGTGTATGCGGTTCGGACCGTAGACTCCGCGAGTCCACGGTCCGCCAGCCTCTACCTTCCAGGCTTCGACGTGCGACGGCTTGAACTTGTCCAGCGGTCGCGTTCCGATGCTTGAGGTGACGATGTGATGACGCGCGATGCGGTCGTACAGCTCTTTCGTGGTCGCTTTCCTGTCGGACGCTTCTAGCGCCGAGGCGATCCATTCCTCTGTGAAGGTCCCGACCGTTACTTTGCGGTCCTGAGCGAAGGTTCGACCCGGACCCGGCGGACGAGGTATGGCCCGACGACTCTTAGGACCTGGGACCAGACCTGACTGCCATTTGCACTCCACATTGGCTTCACGCTAATCGGGATAGCCCAGACGAGTGGTCAAGCCGGGCACGATCGCCTCGACGGCCTCGTAGTGCATCGGCTGGAAAACGTCACGATATCCTTGCCGATCCACACGGTAGTGGGACTCCTCGCCCTCCTTGTGCCGGCCGAGATCCTTCCGCTGTAGGGAGTCACGGGAGACGTCCACGAGCACGGACTCAAGCGTGGATGGTGTCAGCTCGACACCACAGTGCCTGAGGATCGCGGCCACTGCCTCGCGAGGATTGGACGAGACGTCCTCAAGCCGGAACGTCGCCACGGCCTCGTCATCGACTCCGATCCACGTTGCCATCTCCTTGAGCCGGGGCTCCGCTGCCTGGATGAGGCGGAGCAGCCCGTCATCGAAAGACATGCCCCGAATCTCGTCGCGGAATATCTCCCACTCCTTGCGCACTTTCCGGTGCGACTTGACTGCTGAGTAGTAGGCCGAGACGACCAGGTCGCGCGGGTCACGGAACATGTAGACGACCCGGTGAGGTCGCGGCTTCGGCCGGCGACGGTACTCATCGAGGCTGCAGTAAAGGCCGGGTACGAAAGTGCCGGCGGGGAACGCCTTGTCCGGCCACTGCTGATAGTCAAACTGCGGCAGAGTGATGAGCCTGGTAGCGGCGCGAACATCGGAGTGGTCGAGAAGCGCCTTCATCCATTGGCTGCCGGCCTTTTGGGAGCTAGCCGCGTAAATGTTCCCAATGTCGGGAACTCGGCCTGTGCGCTCAAGCCAGCCACCTCGAAGGGCTGCGTAGACGTGGACGCCGCGCTTGACGGTGGTTCGTGCAGGGTCCCACTGGATGACCCTCGTCGCCCACTCGCGAACGATGCTCGAACCTGACTCCGAAATCACGGGGGCCTCCCGGTTAGCTGATTATCTGCCATGATCATGAGACGCCGCAAGCGGTGGCATCGGCATCAGGGACCACCTGGCCGATAGCGCGCTCTTGTCCGTCCTTTCGGGAGGGTCACAACCTACTTGGCCACGCAGACGAGAGCGCGAGAGATCGCCTCAAGCGACACCACCAACGTGAGCGTCGGCCAGGGGCTCGTCTCCACGGTTAGCATCCAGACCGCGAACACTACGGCGTGCACGTACACGAATGGCATCAAGCCGGCGAATCAGGTGATCGCGTCCGCCACTCGCAACTGGATGTCGGCGGCCCTGACGCGTGGAACCTGTCGACGGCCGGGTGGGTATGCCGGACGACGGAATCGGCAAAGGCATTCGTCATGAGCGTTTCTCCTCGTGTCAAAAACCCCAATCTTCGCGACTCTGCAACGGGCAAGCGACCGCCCCGCACATTCCGGGGGACGCGCGGGGCGGCCTGACCACCATTTTGCACACCATTTGCACACCATTGAGGGTCGTCCGGGACCATCCGACAACGTCCGAACACCCGATACTGAGCGCAAATCGGTCATTCGTGGACATTCCCGGACCCGTTGCCGATGACTGGGGGTCACGGGGTCGCAGGTTCAAATCCTGTCAGCCCGACCGAACCTGACCGCTCGCTGCCTGGTGCTGCTGGTTGATCCCGTAGACGCGTCCGTCAGGGCCGCGGTAGTGCCGCCACGAGTAGTTCAGCGGCTCGACGAAGTTGACCTCACCGAGGAGCTCGCAACCCGCGTCGGCGAGCTCGGCGGACGCGGCTTCGATGTCGTCGACCCGGAAGCCGAAGATGACGCCGTCGTTCAGGCCCCAGGGGCACATGCTCTCGGCCCCCTCCGGTGCGAGCTGGAAAACAGACAGAATGGCAGCGGATACGCGTGACGGAAGGGGACGCGAAGCGTGATTTTGACGGAGTTGCCTAGGCCTTCAGGGCATCGGCCAGGGCGTCGATGGCGTGGTCGATCTCCTCGCGCGTGATGACCAGCGGAGGAGCGATGCGCAGGGTGCGCTCGTGCGTCTCCTTGCACAGGACGCCCTGGTCGCGCAACGCCATCGAGACCTCGCGGCCGGTCTTGGCGGTGGGGTCGATGTCGACGCCGGCCCACAGCCCGCGCCCACGGACCTCGGCGACGCCCAGCCCCGACAGCTCGTGCAGACGCTCGTGGAGATGATGGCCGAGCTCGGTCGGAACGCTGCTGGAACTCACCGGTGGCGAGCAGCTTGACGACCGCGCGGCCGACGGCACAGGCCACGGGGTAGCCGCCGAACGTGGACCCGTGCTGGCCCGGCTTGAGCACACCGAGCACGTCGCTGCGTCCGACGACCGCGGACACCGGCACGATGCCGCCGCCGAGCGCCTTGCCGAGGGTGTAGAGGTCGGCGCGGACGCCTTCGTGGTCGAGCGCGAACAGCTCGCCCGTGCGGGCCAGGCCGGACTGGATCTCGTCGGCGATCATCAGCACCGCGTTCTCGTCGCAGGCGCCGCGGACGTCGGCCCAGAAGCCCTCGGGCGGCACGATGACGCCGGCCTCGCCCTGGATGGGCTCCATCAGCACGGCCGCGGTGTTCGGCCCGATGGCCGCCCGGACCGCCTCGGCGTCGCCGTACGGCACGGTGATGAAGCCAGGGGTGAAGGGTCCGTAGTTGTCATGGGCGACCGGGTCGTCGGAGAAGGACACGATGGTGGTGGTGCGGCCGTGGAAGTTGCCGGACGCCACGATGATCTCGGCCGAGTCGAACGCGACGCCCTTGACCTCGTACGCCCACTTGCGCGCGACCTTGATGGCCGACTCGACGGCCTCGGCACCGGTGTTCATCGTCAACACCATCTCCGTGCCGGTGAGCTCGGCGAGCTCCTGGCAGAAATGGCCGAACTGATCGTTGTGGAATGCGCGCGACGTGAGTGTCAACCGGTCGAGCTGCTCGTGCGCGGCCTGGAGCAAGGCAGGATGACGGTGACCGAAGTTCAGGGCGGAGTATCCGGACAGGAAGTCGAGGTACCGCTGGCCGTCGACATCGGTGACCCAGGCCCCTTCCGCCTCGGCGATCACGACCGGGAGGGGGTGGTAGTTGTGGGCACCCCATTGCTCGTCGAGGGTGATGAAGTCGCCTGAAACGGTAGCCATGTCCTCAGGCTAACCTCGGGGCGTGCACCCACTGCAAATCGACGCCGTGTTGCGGCCGGGCGGTTGGCTTCTTCGTCTATGCCGATCGGCTTCAGTGGCACTCGCGTGCACATTTCTGGCGGCAGGCGCGCACGCTGTCGGCGGCGGGCAAGCATCGGTTGCGATCGTTCCCGTCTTTGGCGGCACCTGGTTCGTGGCGGCAGTTCTGGCCTCACGACGACTCACACCGCCGCAGCTGGTTGGCCTGCTTCTGATCGGTCAGGTCGTCATGCACCTCGCTTCAGGTCCGGCCGAGGGAAGTGGGGGCCATATGTCGATGCTTGCGGCCCACGTCGGCGGTACTGCTTTGAGCGCGTGGCTGCTCCACCACGGCGAGGATGCACTCTGGACGTTGGCCGATCGCATCGGCTTCCGCAGCGGCGTCGTCATCGCCGTTGAGCCGATCGCTCCGTGGCGACCCGGCGCCGTCCTGATCGCGCCGGTCCGTTCGCATCGTCACACGCTTCTGACACATGTCATCGAGGGAAGAGGTCCGCCGGTCGGCCGCGCCTGACCGTCCGACACTCCATTCACCCTCACAGAAGGATCAAGTTTCCATGTCACCACGACACCTCGCGCGGCTGTCCGCTGCGCTCATCACCGCCGTCCTCGTCCTCTCTGCGACACCAGCCTCGGCCCACGTGACCGTCTCAAGCCCGGATGCCTCGGCGGGCGGGTTCGGCAAGCTCGTCTTCCGTGTCCCGACGGAGTCCGAGACCGCCGCCACCACGAAGATCCGGATCACCCTGCCGCCCGACAGGCCGTTCGCGTTCGTCAGCGCTCAGCCGAAGCCCGGCTGGAAGCTCGACGTACAGAAGGCCGAGCTGGACGAACCGCTCACCTCTCACGGAACGACGTTGACCGAGGCCGTCAGCACCGTCACGTGGACGAGCACCGATGGCATCGCTCCCGGCGAGTTCGACGAGTTCGCGATCTCGGCCGGGCCATTCCCGAAGGTCCGGACGATGTCCTTTTCCGCCGAGCAGACCTACGACGACGGCGAAGTCGTCTCGTGGGACGAGCCGACGAAGAAGGGCGCCGCGGAGCCAGAGCATCCGGCTCCGGCCCTCGCACTTGCCGCGGCAGACGTCGAAGCGGCCGAACCCGCCGCGTCGGACGACGGCGTGGCTCGCGCCATCTCGGGTGCGGCCCTCGCCGTAGCACTCGTGGCCCTGTTCCTGGCGCTGCGTCAGAATCGACGACGTGCCTAAGTTCGCCGTCACCCTTGCAATGGCTGTCCTGGTCCTCCTCACGCTGGGATCCAGTCCGGCAGCGGCGCATGCGTCGCTTGTCCGGACCGATCCCGCGGACGGATCCAGGATCACCACCGCGCCGGGTGAGGTCTCGTTGACGTTCAGTGAGAATGTCGGCACAGGTTTCGTCGCGGTCACGGCGCCGAACGGGGCGGAAGTCAAGACGTCGAACGTCCGCACGGTCGATCAGGTATTGACGGCCGACCTCGCACGCAGCGACCAGCGCGGCCGATACACCGTGGCCTATCGCATCGTTTCCGCCGATGGGCACCCGATCTCCGGTGAAATCACGTTCACCACCACGACCGGTCGCACGGTCGAGCGGGTCGACGCTGCGGGGGACGAGTCGTTCGTCCATCGCCACCAGACGCATCTCGTGGTCGGACTCGCGATCGCCGTGGCGGCCATCGGGCTGATTCTCGCCCCGCTCCTACGGGGCCGGGACGCATGACGCGCACCATCCGGCTTGCGTTCGCAGGCTTTGCCGTGGGGATCCTCGTCATGGTGACCGCCCTGGAGATCGGTGGTGGTGCGCCCGAGCCGAGCCCGGCCGGCATTCCCGACCCAGGCCTGCTCGTGGGTTGGGCGGTGCCCGCCATGACCTACCTCACGCAGCTCGCGGCGGTGGTCGTCACGGGGTTCCTCCTCGCCGCAGTGTTCCTCCTCCCGACCGGCAAAGACGTGGTCGAGGGACTGTCCGTCGACGCGATCTCCGTCGCGTCGCGCTGGGCCACCATCTGGTCGATCGCCAGCCTGCTGCTGTTCGTCCTCACGGTCAGCGACGTGTTCGCAAGGCCGTTGACGGACCTTTCGTACTCACTCTTCACGTCGCTCGCGTTCGACTCGTCGCTCGGCCGTGCTCTGCTCGTGCAGGCAGCCGTAGCGGCCGTCGTGAGTGTGGCGTGCCGATCGACGATCGGTGTCCGGCCACTGGCGATCTGGTTCGGGTTGACGCTGGCGGCGTTGCTGCCCGTCTCGCTGACCGGCCATGCGGCCTCGTCACGATCGCACGACCTCGCGTCGACGAGTCTGTTCCTGCATGTCGTCGGCGTCTGCATCTGGGTCGGGGGCCTGGCCGCGCTCGCCTGGGTTGCGCTGCGGGGCAGCAAGCGTCTTCCCGACGCGATCGCGCGGTACTCGACGCTCGCGCTGTGGGCGTTCGCGGTCGTCGCAGCATCCGGCGTCGTGAACGCGTCGGTGCGACTCGTCGACTGGAATGACGTGTTCAGCTCGGCATACGGCCGTCTGGTCGTCGCCAAGGTCGCGGCACTCGCACTCCTCGCGGTGTTCGGGTGGCGACACCGTCGCCGGATCGTGGCTCGTGGCGACGGCTTCGTGAAGCTGGCCGCAGCCGAGCTGTTGCTGATGGCAGCAACGATCGGTCTGGCGGTCGCACTGTCGCGCACGCCGACCCCGGTCAGCGACGTCGTCACCACTCGTGCCGAAGAGCTCGTCGGCGGGCCGATGCCCCTGCCCCCGTCCGTCGGACATCTCGCCTGGGGCTGGGAGCCGACCGGCGTCGCTCTCGCGGTCGTCGGCCTGGGGTTTGCGCTCTACGTGAAGGGCCTGCTCGTCCTGCGTCGGCGCGGCGACGCCTGGCCGGTGGGACGCACGATCTCGTGGATGGTCGGCCTCGTGCTCATCGCGTGGGCCGGCATCGGCGGCCTCGCCCAGTACTCGCACGTGCTGTTCAGCGCGCACATGGTCTCGCACATGGTCCTGTCGATGATCGCGCCCATCTTCCTCGTCCTGGCGGCGCCGGTGACACTGGCCCTGCGCACGCTGCCCGGCCCGCGCCAGGCGGGGGAGGTGTCGCCTCGTGGCCTTCTGATGTCGTTCCTGCACTCCGGCTTCGCCCGGTTCGTGACCCACCCGCTGGTGGGCCCCGCGCTGTTCGTCGGCAGCCTCTACGCGCTCTACTTCTCGTCGCTGTTCGGCTACCTGATGGACAGCCACTGGGGACACGCGGCCATGCAGCTGCACTTCATCGCCGTCGGGGCGTTGTTCTTCTACGTGCTGGTCGGGGTGGACCCGTCGCCGAGATCCCTGCCGCCGCTGGTGCGGTTCGGGCTCCTGCTCGTCACGATCCCCCTGCACGCGTTCTTCTCGATCGCGGTCATGTCCTCGAGATCGGTGATCGCCGAGTCGTACTGGGCGACCATCGACCGGCCGTTCCGCACCGACCTGCTGGCCGACCAGTACCTCGGCGGCGGCATCTCCTGGGCGATGGGGGAGATCCCGCTCCTGGTCGTCCTGGGCGCGCTGTTCGTGCAGTGGATCAGGTCCGACCGTCGCGATGCGCGTCGTCTGGATCGCGCCGCCGACCGCGACAACGACGCCGACCTCGAGGCCTACAACGCCTACCTGCGTGACCTCGCCGAACATGGACGACGGCGGGACCCCTGAGGGTTCCCGCCGTCGTGTCAGTGCGTGTGGGTCAGAACAAGACCTGGCCGCCCCCGGTGGCCGCGGCGAACCGCTCCTGGGCGTCGGCCCAGTTGACGATGCTCCAGAACGCCTTGACGTAGTCGCCCTTGACGTTGAGGTAGTCGAGGTAGAAGGCGTGCTCCCACATGTCGAGCAGGACGACCGGGATGAGGGTCGGGGAGAGGTTGCTCTGGTGGTCGTACAGCTGACCCATCACGAGCTTCTGCCCGAGGGTGTCCCACGCGGCGATCGCCCAGCCGGACCCCTGGATGCCGAGCGCCGTGGCCTCGAACTGGGCACGGAACGTGTCGAACGACCCGTACTGGTCGTCGATGGCCGCGCCGAGGTCGCCGTCGGGCTGGTCGCCGCCCTCGGGGGAGAGGTTCTTCCAGAAGATCGAGTGGTTGACGTGGCCGCCGAGGTTGAAGGCCAGGTTCTTCTCCAGCTGGTTGATCGTGTCGAACGAGTTGTTCGCGTGCGCCTCGTCCAGCTTCTCGATCGTGGTGTTCAAGCCGTTCACGTAGTTCTGATGATGCTTGCTGTGGTGCAGCTCCATGATCTTGCCCGAGATGTGCGGGTCGAGCGCACCGTAGTCGTAGGGCAGATCGGGAAGTGTGTAGTCGGCCACGCATCCTCCTCGGGACTGGGCACCAAAGCTGCGCCCGCGCTGTGCTGATCGTCGCTTCTGACCTCAGTCTGTCAGTCCCGCGGTGGGACGCAAGACAGGGTCCAGCGGCGGGGGTGCCGGGCCGTGGGCGGCATGCGTGCAGAGCCTGGCACGTCAGCGCTCCGGTCGCGTGTGAATGTCCTACGCTTGGCGGAGCATCATCGCCGAGAGGAACCCACTTGTGACCGACCGGATCGTCACGATCCCGAACCTGCTGAGCGTGATCCGGCTCCTGCTCGTGCCGGTGTTCCTCTGGCTGGTCCTCGGTCCCGAGAAGGACGAGCTCGCCCTCCTGGTGCTGATGGTCGCCGGCATCACCGACTACCTCGACGGCAAGCTGGCCCGTCGTCTCAACCAGACGTCGACAGTCGGCGCCATCCTCGACCCGGTCGCCGACCGGCTGTTCATCCTCGCGGTCGTCTACGGACTCTGGATGCGCGACATCATCCCGTGGTGGCTGGCGCTGATCCTGCCGCTGCGCGACGTCTTCCTGTTCAGCCTCATCCCGTTCCTCCGCACGCGCGGGTACAGCTCGTTGCCCGTGCACTTCCTCGGCAAGGCGGCGACGGCCGGCCTCCTGTACGCGTTCCCGCTGCTGCTGCTCGGCGACGGCCAGGGCACCGTGGCCGACCTCGCCGACGTGTTCGGCTGGGCGTTCGCGATCTGGGGCGTTGGTCTGTACTGGTGGGGCGGCGTGCTCTACGCCTTCCAGGTCCGACGCCTGATGGCCACCACGCCCCGCGCTGCCGCCCGATCATGAGCCAGCAGGCGCCCCCGGAGGCGGGAAGTGGCCCGGGGAGGGCCGTCGGACTGCTCGAGCAGATCGCCGAGAACGCACTCGACGACGACTACTACGTCTTCCGCGGGTCGCAGCCGCGTCCCTCGTGGCGCACCGGCGTCGTGGTCGGCCTCGTCGTCACGCTCTTCGCGATGCTCGTCACCACGGCCGCGGTACAGACCCGCAACGACCGTCCGGCCACCGAGCTGGAGCGCCGCACCCTCGCCGCCGACATCGAGGCGCGACAGGAGACACTCGACGAGCGCCGTGCCGCCGCGGCCGCCCTGAGCGCCCAGGTGCAGGCGCTGCAACAGTCCGTCGATGCAGAAATCGGCCAACCTGTGGAGCTGGGTGTGCTCGCGTCATCCGCCGGCGTCGAAGGTCCTGGGATCGTCATCACCACGACGAACAGCCAGGACGACCTCGAGGCGGGCCGCATCACCGACCGTGACCTGCAAGTCCTCGTCAACGGCCTCTGGTACGCCGGCGCGGAGGCCGTCGCGGTCAACGACAACCGGGTCGGCACGCTGACGTCCATCCGCACGGCCGGCGACGCCATCACCGTCAACTACCGCTCGATCGGCCCGCCGTACAGCGTCGTCGCGCTCGGCGACCCCGAGAGCCTGCAGACGCGGCTCCGCCAGAATCCGGCCGGTGCCTACTGGGAGGACCGCCGCAAGCGTTCCGGTGTCGAGTTCGCCGTGACACCATCGTTGGAGGTCACCCTGCCGGCGGTGCCCGACCAACGACTTGACCTCAAGCACGCCACGACCCTGAAGGAGGACCGATGATCCCGGTGATCGGGCTGCTGGCCGGGCTCGGCCTCGGACTCTGGCTCCAGCCGACGGTGCCGGTGTGGCTGCAGCCATACCTCCCGATCGCGATCGTCGCAGCGCTCGACGCGGTGGTCGGCGCGCTGCGCGCCCTGGGGGAGAGGCGGTTCAATGACCGGGTCTTCGTGATCTCGTTCGTCTCCAACGTGATCATCGCCTCGGCCATGGTGTTCGTGGGCGACCAGCTGGGTGTCGGCTCGCAGCTGTCGACCGGCGTCATCGTGGTGCTCGGCATCCGCATCTTCGCGAACGCAGCTGCCATCCGTCGTCGGATCTTCCATGCCTGAGTCCTACGTCTCCCGGTTCCGCCGCTGGTCGCGTCCCACCGTGATGCACCTGCTGATCGGGGGCCTCATCGCCGTGCTGGGTTTCGCCATGTCCACCCAGTTCGTCCAGGACGACGCCACCGACTACACGTCGGTGCGGGGCGTCGAGCTGGTCGAGCTGCTGAAGTCGATCGACGCCGCCAACGAGCGTCTCGGCACACAGATCGACGACCTCACCCAGACGCGCGACGACCTGCTGTCCAGCTCCCGACGCTCTGAGGACGCCGAGGCGGAGGCCCGCAAACGGTCGGACCAGCTCGCGATCCTGGCCGGCTCGGCGGGCGCCACCGGACCCGGCGTCGTGGTCACGATCAACGACCCGGACGAGGCGGTGTCGGCCAACCAGCTCCTCGACGCGGTCCAGGAGCTTCGGGACGCCGGCGCCGAGGCCATCGCCATCAACGGCACGGCCCGGGTGGTGGCGCAGACGTACTTCCTCGACGACGAGAGCTCCATCATCATCGGCGGCCGCGAGGTGAAGCGCCCGTTCGTCATCGAGGCGATCGGCGATCCCGCCACCATGTCGGAGGCAGTACGGTTCCGCGGCGGGATGATCGACCGGGTCTCGAACGCCGGCGGAGCGGCCACGGTGGAGGAGCGCGACAAGGTCACCATCACGGCGCTGGCCGACGTCAAGGGCCCCGAGTACGCTCGTCCCACATCCTGACCGGCAACCATTCGGTACTGACGCGCAAGGAGCACGTGGTGATCCCTGAGGACCTCTACTACAGCGAGGAGCACGAATGGGTGCGCCTCGACGACGACGTGGCCACCATCGGCATCACCGACTATGCCCAGGAGCAGCTCGGCGACATCGTCTACGTCGACCTGCCCCAGGTGGGCGACTCGGTGGAGTCGGGCACGGTCATCGGCGAGCTGGAGTCCACCAAGTCGGTCAGCGACATCTTCTCCCCGCTGAGCGGTGAGGTCATGGCGCGCAACGAAGCTCTCGACGGCGGCGCGGAGGTCATCAACAGCGATCCCTACGGCGAGGGCTGGCTCATCAAGGTGCGCAACACCGACGCCGATGTGGTGGAGTCGCTGCTGACTCCGGAGGCGTACGGAGCACTCGTCTCGGAGTGAGCGGTTCTGCACGGGAGTGGGTGCTGTCGGGTGCTACGTTGGAATGGAGTGCAGGACCCGACTGAACGACGCCGAGCCCGAGCCGAGCAGACGCAGGAGTGAACCCGATGTCATCGCCAGATGATGCCGCCAACGGTGGCCCAGAGGATGGCACTGCGAAGCCCGTTCCGCCGGCGGAGGAGACCAGGCACATCCCTGTCGTCGATGCCGACACCGAGGAGATGGCGACCGATGATGTCGCGGCGGTCGAGAACCTCCCCGCGGGCAGCGCGATGCTTCTCGTTCAGCGCGGCCCCGATGCCGGCGCGCGGTTCCTGCTCGACACCGACGTCGTCACGGTGGGTCGCCATCCCGACAGCGACATCTTCCTCGATGACATCAGCGTCTCGCGCCGCCACGCCACCTTCACCCGCGCCGACACCGGCTATGTCGTGTCCGACCTCGGCAGCCTCAATGGCTCGTATGTCAACCGCGACCGCATCGACAGCGACGTCCCACTCACTGGAGGCGACGAGGTCCAGATCGGCAAGTATCGGTTGATCTACTTCGCCGGATCCTCCAAGGACCGGGCGTGACCGACGCCGCGCCGGATTTGGCACGGCTCAGCATCGGCAAGCTCGTCGCGGAGCTCCAGACGGAATTCCCGGATCTCACGATCACGAAGATCCGCTATCTGGAGACCGAGGGCCTCATCGAGCCGGAGCGGACGCCGTCCAAGTACCGCAAGTTCACGTTCGCTGACGTGGAGCGGCTGCGGTTCATCTTGCGGCAGCAACAGCGGTTCTGGCCGCTGAGCAAGATCCGTGAGGTGCTCGACGAGATGGATCGCGGCATGGTGCCCGACCTGAGCCTCAACGGGACGCCGCGAGTGCCGCACCTGAGCCTCGCCGACGACGGACTCCCGAACGTCGAGACGTTCCAGGAGAGCCGCAGCCAGCTCCGACTCTCCCGTGAAGAGCTGCTGGAGTCGTCCGGGCTCGACGGCGGCGTGCTCGACGCCGTCGAGGAGTTCGGGATCATCCAGCGTCGTCCCACCCAGACCTACTACGACGGCGACGACCTCCAGGTCGCAGCCCTCGTCGCCGAGTTCGCCGAGCTCGGCCTCGAGCCGCGTCACCTGCGCCACTTCGGCACCCAGGCAGATCGCGAGGCGAGCCTGGTCGAGCAGATCGTCTCGCCACGCTCGCGGAGCCTCGGCTCCGGCGGGGGTGCCGGGCAGCGGGCGGCAGACAGTTCAGAGGCCGCGGAGCACGCAGCGGCCGCGCTCGCCGCTCTGTCCGTGCGGCTGCACACCGTCCTCGTGCGGAATCGCTTGCGCGGTTGAGGCCATGCGTGAGGTCGAGGTCGTCGGGGTCCGAGTGGAGATGCCCACCAACCAGCCACTCGTGCTGTTGCGCGAGCTGGAGGGCGAGCGCTATCTGCCCATCTGGATCGGCGCCGTCGAGGCTTCGGCCATCGCCTTCGCGCAGCAGGGCACCGAGACGCCGCGGCCGCTGACCCACGAGCTCATGCAGCGGCTCGTCACAGCGCTGGGTGACGAGCTGCGCGAGGTGCGCATCGACGACGTCGACGAAGGCGTCTTCTACGCGACGCTCCACTTCGAGTCCGGGGCCACGGTCGAGGCGCGTCCGTCCGACTCGATCGCGCTCGCTCTGCGCTCCGGCTCGCGCATCCTGTGCGCCGAGGACGTTCTCGACGTCGCTGGCATCACCTCGACCCGCGAGGAGGACGAGGAGATCGAAAAGTTTCGCGAGTTCCTCGACGAGGTCGAGCCAGAAGACTTTGAGGCGCCCTGATGGGTGAACCGAGCGAGCGCCAGCGAGCGAGCGTGAACCCAGGTTGAGCGCGTCGCGGCGAAGCCGCCCGTGTGACGAAACCTCGAGAGATGTCTGCAAGACCCAACCCTCAAGGAGAGGTTGAGGGTTGGGCGACACGCCCGACGTCACGCTGGGTCGTTGACCCGGCAAACCCTCACGCTAGCCTTGAGACTGCTGCCGGATTTCCACGGATGTAGTTTCGTGGAGGTAGTCTTCCCCTACGAGCTCTGGAAGGCACACCTCATGATCGAGCGACGCGACGACGCCAACGCTCCGGAAGTCACGGACGCCACCAACCGGGCCGGCGACCAAGGCCTCTTGTTCACCGACGATCTCGCGCCGATGCCCGAGGACACGGGGTTCCGCGGCCCGACCGCGTGCAGCGCCGCCGGCATCAGCTATCGCCAGCTCGACTACTGGGCTCGTACCAAGCTCGTGGAGCCGTCCGTACGGTCCGCCACCGGCTCCGGCACCCAGCGCCTCTACTCCTTCAAGGACATCCTGCTGCTCAAGATCATCAAGCGGCTGCTCGACGCCGGCGTCTCCCTGCAGCAGATCCGCGTCGCCGTCGATCACCTGCGACTGCGCGGCACCGACGACCTCACCCAGGTCACGCTGATGAGCGACGGGGCGAGCGTCTACGAGTGCCGTTCCGCCGACGAGGTCGTCGACCTCCTCCAGGGCGGGCAAGGCGTCTTCGGCATCGCCATCGGCGGTGTCTGGAAGGAGATCGAGGGCTCGTTGCACGAGCTCCCGAGCGAGCGTGTGCTCGAGGAGCCGCTCGAGGGTGACGAGCTCGCCGCACGCCGTCGCGCTCGCCTCGGCAGCTAGGGCACATCTCCCGACGACACGTTCTCAGCGGGCGACCGTTGCGTATGACGCTTCGGCGCGCTGGTAGGTTGGACCTCGCCACAACGCACGTGGGAGAGACCGATTGCTCCCCGGATCGGCGCCGAAGGGGCAACTCCTCCCCGGAACCTCTCAGGCACCCAGGACCACGTTCGCACGGCAATTCTGGAGCTCCGGTGACAGAAGGGGAGGGTGTACTCAGCCCTCGACGCCTGGAGCCCATGTGACGACTCAGTCCGATCGCACTGAATCCTTCGCCCACCGCCACATCGGCCCGAGCCCCGACGAGCAGCAGGAGATGTTGCGCGCGCTCGGGTACGACTCGCTCGACGCGCTCATGACGGCGGCTATCCCGGCCGGCATCCGGCATCCCGGCCTGGAGGCACTCCCGCCCGCGCTGAGCGAAGCCGAGGTGCTGACCCGCCTGCGCGAGCTGGCCGAGCGGAACCAGCCCGGCGTCGCGATGATCGGGCTCGGCTACCACCCGACGGTGACGCCCGCCGTCATCCGGCGAAACGTCCTGGAGGATCCGTCCTGGTACACGGCCTACACGCCGTACCAGCCGGAGATCTCCCAGGGCCGGCTCGAGGCGCTGATCAACTTCCAGACGATGGTCGCCGACCTCACCGGCCTGACCACGGCCAACGCGTCGCTGCTGGACGAGGGCACGGCAGCGGGGGAGGCCCTCACGCTCATCCGGCGGGCCACGCGTGGCAAGGACGACCTGCCGATCGTGGTCGACGCGGGCCTGCTGCCGCAGACGCGCGCGGTCGTCGAGACCCGGGCAGAGGCGCTGGGCATCGAGCTCGTGGAGGCCGACCTGGCCGACGGACCACCGGAGATCGAGGCGGCCGGTGTGGTCATCGCCTATCCGCGCGCGGACGGCAGGATCGTCGACCCCTCACCAGCCATCAAGGCGGTGCACGCCACTGGCGGGCTCGCCGTCGTCGTCACCGACCCCATGGCACTCGTCATGCTCAGGTCGCCCGGCTCGCTCGGCGCCGACGTCGTGGTCGGCTCGTCCCAGCGCTTCGGCGTCCCGATGTTCTACGGCGGCCCGCACGCCGGTTTCATGGCGGTACGCGAAGGGTTGGAGCGGCAGCTCCCCGGCCGACTCGTGGGCGTGTCCGTCGACGCGGCCGGGCGTCCGGCGTACCGGCTGGCCCTGCAGACCCGTGAGCAGCACATTCGCCGCGAGAAGGCGACCTCGAACATCTGCACGGCCCAGGTGCTGCTGGCCGTTGCGGCGTCGATGTACGCCGTCTACCACGGCCCCGAGGGGCTGCGGCGGATCGCCGAGGATGTTGCCTCGAACGCAGCGCTGATCAATGACCACCTGCGGCTGGCCGGCATCGAGACGCTGACCGAGGAGGTGTTCGACACCGTGGTGGTGCGGGTGCCTGGCGGAGCGGCCGATGTCGTGAAGAAGGCTCGTGCCACTGGCGTCCACCTTCGTCTCGTGGACGTCGACCACGTGAGCGTGTCGACGAACGAGCAGACGACCGCCGAGCACGTCGGCCTGGTTCTCGAGGCGTTCGGGGTATCAGACCCGGAGACCATCATCGCCCGGCGCATCTCGCTGCCCGAAGCGCTGCTGCGTGACGACGAGATCCTGACGCACCCGGTGTTCCACCAGCACCACAGCGAGACGCAGATGCTGCGCTACCTGCGCCGTCTCAGCGACCGCGACTACGCGCTCGACCGCGGCATGATCCCGCTCGGGTCCTGCACGATGAAGCTCAACGCCACCGCCGAGATGGAGCCGATCAGCTACCCGGGCTTCGCCGACCTGCACCCGTTCGTCCCGGCCGAGGACGCCGCCGGGATGATCGAGCTGATCGAGACGCTGGAGTCGTGGCTGGCCACGGTCACCGGCTACGCCGGGGTGTCCATCCAGCCCAATGCCGGCTCACAGGGCGAGCTCGCCGGCCTGCTGGCCATCCGGGCCTACCACCGCAGTCGGGGCGACGAGCACCGCACGGTGTGCCTCATCCCGGGTTCGGCGCACGGCACGAACGCGGCGTCGGCGGTCATGGCCGGCATGAAGGTCGTCATCGTGAAGTCCACCGAGCGCGGCGAGGTCGACCTCGACGACCTTCGCGCCCAGTGCGAGGCCCACACCGACGACCTGGCCGCGATCATGGTGACGTATCCGTCGACGCACGGCGTCTACGAGGACGGCATCGTCGAGCTGTGCGAGATCGTCCACGAGCACGGCGGACAGGTCTACGTCGACGGCGCCAACCTGAACGCGCTGCTGGGGCACGCCCAGCCCGGCGAGTTCGGCGGCGACGTGTCCCACCTGAACCTGCACAAGACGTTCTGCATCCCGCACGGCGGCGGGGGTCCGGGTGTCGGGCCGATCGGTGTGGCCGAGCACCTCGTGCCGTTCCTGCCGAGCCACCCGCTGCACCCGGTGGAGTCGCGCCGTGAGGGCATCGGCGCCATCAGCGCGGCTCCGTACGGCTCCGCGGGCATCCTGCCCATCCCGTACGCCTACATCGCGATGATGGGCGCCGACGGCTTCACCGAGGCCACGTCGGTGGCCGTGCTGTCGGCCAACTACGTCGCGAAGCGGCTCGAGAGCGCCTTCCCGGTGCTGTACTCCGGCGATCACGACCTGGTGGCCCACGAATGCATCCTCGACGTCCGGCCGAGCGTCAAGACGGCCGGCCTCACCGTCGACGACGTCGCGAAGCGTCTGATCGACTTCGGTTTCCACGCCCCGACGATGAGCTTCCCGGTCGCCGGCACGCTCATGGTGGAGCCCACCGAGTCCGAGGACCTCGCCGAGCTCGACCGGTTCTGCGACGCGATGCTGGCGATCCGCAGCGAGATCGACGCCGTGGCGGCGGGGGAGTACCCCGCCGACGACAATCCGCTCGCGAACTCCCCGCACGCGGCCCGAGAGCTGCTCGACTGGAAGCACGGCTACTCGATCGGCACCGGCTGCTTCCCGAGCGGGGTCACCCAGGACAAGTACTGGCCACCCGTCGCCCGGGTCGACCAGGCCTACGGCGATCGCAACCTGGCGTGCTCCTGCCCGCCGATCGAGGCATTCGCTGAGTGAGACCGAGCGCGCCCAGCGCGCGAGCGTCTCGCCAGGTCGAGTGCGTCACGCCGAAGGCGTCCGGCGTATCGAGGCCTCGCAAGTGAACAGGCTCGAGTGGCTAGTGCCTCTCGCCCCACCACGCGATGACCTGCTCGGCGACGGGCCCGGGCGTGCGCACCCAGTGGATGTGGTGGGTCGTGCCGCCCTCGGGCACGGCGACCTTGCGGTACGTCCACTCGGTGAGCGCCGACGGCTCGACGAAGAGCTCGACGTAGCGCTCGTTCGAGGCCGGCACGGCGTAGGTGTCGCCCTCGAGCCGGACGCTGAGGGTCGGGGTGGTGATGAGGTGTGGCACCGCAAAGGGTGGCTTGCCGGTGCGGACGATGCGCGCCCACTCGCACATCATCGTCCGGGCGCCCGGGGCGCCGAAGAACGGCGACGGCACGAATCCCCGCACAGCTGTGACGAGCGGGATGAGCGTGCCCAGCGTCATCAGGGGGATCCCGGCGTGCGGGAAGTACTTCGCGTGCGGCACGGATGCGGCGACACACACGAATCCGTCGGCCGGGTCATGGTGAAGCTGATGTCCCGCGCCGAGCTGCGCGCCCAGGCTGTGCCCCAGGAGGACGACCGGGCGCTCGGGGTCCTCGGCCCGAGCCTTCGCCACGGCATCGGCGATGTCGGAGATCTCGTCGTCGTAGCCCCAGTCGACGTCACGGGAGGCGACGGGCAGTCCGCGCTCGAATCCCCGACGCGGCAGCGCCATCGCGTCCCAGCCGCGCTCGGCGAACGCGTCGACGAGCGGGGCGTAGAACCGCGACGACACTGCCATCGCGGTGGAGATGAGGACGATCGGCCCGGACATGGCCCTCATGGTGGCCGGTCATGGGTGCGGACTCCATGACCCCAGAGGTCAGGTCGCGGTCAGACCGGTGTGGCGGCGATCGGCTCGGTCGTGGGCTTCGGCGATCCGCCGGCCGGCTCCACCGACACCGCATACGCCTCGGCGCCCCTGATGCTGTTGACGTAGAGCATGCCCGGACCGTGGCCGAGCAGCCCGACCGACGTGGGCTTTCCGTCCTCCATGTGCCACACCTGGTAGATCTGGTCGTCGTCGAGAGCAGGCAGTGACTCGCCGAGCACGACCGCGGCGTTGCGGCTCTTCGAGGCGATCACCCGCACGTTGCCACCACCACTGGCAGCGTCCACGCTCATGGTGCCGTCCTCCGCGGTCAGGACGGCGACCATGCGAGAACGTTCAGCGCTGAGTTCGTCGGCGCGCTCGTGCTCGGCCACGAAACCGCCTATGCCCACCACTGCCGCGGCGACAGCGGCCGCCAGGGCCAGCCTGGGAACGATCCGACGGACGCGGCTGCGTCGCTGGGACAGCGCAGCGACGACAGGGTGCTCCTGCGAGGTCGACGTGGCCATGGCGAGAAGACGCTCGCGCAGCTCGGCCGGCGGTGTGACGGCCTCGGCCTCACCCAGACGGGCGGCCGTGGACATGAAGCCGACGAGCTCGACCCGACACTGTTCGCACTGGGCGAGGTGTGCCTCGAATCGGCTGCGGTCGTCGGCTTCGAGGGCGTCAAGGGCGTAGGGGGCGATCAGTTGGTGGAGGTCAACGCTCATGACGCGACTCCCAGGCAGTCGCGCAGGCGGACCAGTCCGTCGCGCATCCGAGTCTTGATGGTTGAGGGGTTCGCGTCGAGCAAGGACGCGCACTCTGCGTACGTGTAGCCCTTGTAGTAGGCGAGGTCGATGGCTTCACGCTGCAGCTCGGTGAGGCCGTCCATGCACCGGCGGACTTGTTCGTGCTCCAGCCGCACGGTGACGGTCTCGTTGACGACATCGAAGTCAGGCCCGGCAGACCAGTCGTAGGCCTTGTCCCGATTCGTGGCGGCCTGGTCGTGCCGTACTGCGTCCACGGCGCGACGATGGGCCAGGGTCATCACCCAGCTCTTGGCGCGGCCCCGATCGGGGTCGAAACGGGCTGCGGTCTGCCACACCTGGAGGAACACCTCCTGGGCCACCTCCTCGGCGCGTGCGGGGTCGCGGATGACGCGCCGGGCGATGCCGTAGACGGACGGTCCGAGGTGATCGTAGAGGGCCGCGAACGCGGACTCGTCGCCCCGCGCCACCTGCATCAGGAGGTCGGAGAGGTCGACGACGTCGCGCGTTCCGGCTACGCCGAGGTGCCGGTCTGCGGCATGGGTCTGGGCCACATTCCTCTCCCTACCAAATCGGGGTCTACCTGGCATTCGACGCTGCCTCCGCGAGGGATGGGTCTGAACAGATGAGTCATGGGCCCTCACCACAGAGTCTAGGACGCCGTCGCTTGTACGGTGGCTCCATGAGCGAGCACCGGCCACCCGCCTTCGACCGTCTCGACCCACTGGCGATCGACGACCTCCTGAGCACCGAGGAGATCGCGGTGCGCGACACGGTGCGGACGATGCTCGCCGACAAGGTCCAGCCGCACGTCGCCGACTGGTTCGAGACCGGCATCGTCGACGAGCCGCGAGAGCTGATCAGGGCGTTCGGCGAGCTCGGACTGCTGGGCATGCACCTGGACGGGCACGGCCTCCCGGGCATGTCGTCGGTCGACTACGGGCTGGCCTGCGTCGAGCTCGAGGCGGTCGACTCCGGTGTCCGGTCGATGGTCTCGGTGCAGGGATCGCTCGCGATGTATGCGATCTGGCGGTTCGGCTCGGACGCGCAGAAGGACGAGTGGCTGCCCGCCATGGGCAAGGGCGACGCGGTGGGCTGCTTCGGCCTGACCGAACCCGACCACGGCTCGGACCCGGCCGGCATGCGGACCCGCGCGAGGAAAGACGGATCCGACTGGATTCTCGACGGCACGAAGATGTGGATCACGAACGGCTCGATCGCCGACGTCGCGATCATCTGGGCGCAGACCGACGAGGGCATTCGCGGTTTCGTGGTTCCCACCAGCACACCGGGGTTCACGGCGAACACGATCAAGCACAAGATGTCGCTGCGGGCATCGGTGACGTCCGAGCTCGTGCTCGAGGGCGTCCGGCTCCCGGCCGACGCGGCGATGCCCGACGTCACCGGTCTGAAGGGCCCGCTGTCGTGCCTGAGCGAGGCCCGGTACGGCATCGTCTGGGGCTGCCTCGGCGCCGCGCGGTCGTCATACGAGACCGCGCTCGACTACTCGCGCACGCGGCAGCAGTTCGGTCGTCCGATCGGTGGCTTCCAGCTGACGCAGGCGAAGCTCGCCGACATGTGCCTCGAGCTGCACAAGGGCCTGTTGCTGGCACTCCACCTCGGACGCCGCAAGGACGCGGTCGGTCTCACGCCGGAGCAGGTGAGCTTCGGCAAGCTCAACAATGTCCGTGAGGCCCTGGAGATCTGCCGTACCGCGCGCACCATCCTCGGCGCCAACGGGATCTCGCTGGAGTATCCCGTCATCCGGCACATGAACAACCTGGAGTCGGTGCTCACGTACGAAGGCACGGTCGAGATGCACGCGCTCATCCTCGGCCAGGCGCTGACCGGTGAGAACGCCTTCGGCGGCTGACCCATGGTCTGCACGCCGCGTCTGCCCGTGAAAGCCTTTGCGCATGCGTGAACCACGTCTGGACGCCTACCACGAACCCGCTGCGCCGCGGGCGAGCGTCCTGATGTTCCACGGTGGGCAGGAGCACAGCACCGACGACGTCAGCAACCGTCATGCCAGCTGGTGGCGAATGGCGCTCATGGCGCGCGCACTCCGTCGGTTCACCGCCGAGCACGACCTCAGCCTGCACCTGCTCCAGTACCGCGTCCGCGGATGGAACGGTTCGGTCGACCCTGCGCCGGTGCGCGACGCGCGGTGGGCGCTCGACCGCCTGCAGGAGCAGTACCCAGGCCTTCCGGTCGTGCTCGTCGGGCACTCCATGGGGGGACGCACGGCCTGCAGCGTCGCCGACGACCCCGCGGTGGCAGGCGTCGTCGGCCTCGCGCCGTGGCTCCCGGAGGGTGAGCCGAACGGGACGATCAGGGGACGCCACCTGCACGTCATCCACGGCACCAGCGACAACTGGACCTCGGCGCACTGGAGCCGCGACTACGTCGAGCGCAGCCGGCCCATCGCGCTGAGCGCCACGTGGACGCCGCTGCCGGGGGTCGGGCACTTCATGGTGCGCCGTCTGAAGCTGTGGAACGACTTCGTCAAGAACTCGATCCTGACCACCCTCGGTGAGCCCCGGCCCACGCCGGGAGAATCGGCGTCGTCCGAAGGACATGCGTGACGGACGCGGCGGCCAACATCGTCGCGTGGCTGGCGGTGGCCGTGGCTGCCTTCGCCGCGTGGCACACCCTGCGACGTCAACCGTTCAGCAACCCCTTGTTCTACGCAGCGGCTGTGCTGGAGATCGCGCTGCTCGCCATGCTCGTCGGTGGCTGCATCGCCCTGGCCGGCACTTCGCGTGACGTCGACGGCGTGCTGTTCGTGTCGTACCTGGTGACGCTCGTCGTCATCCCGCCGGCCGCGGTGCTCTGGGGGATCGCTGAGAAGAGCCGCTGGGGCACCGGAGTCGTCGTCGTGGCCATGCTGACGGTCGCCGTACTCTGTGTGCGAGTTCTCCAGATCTGGAAGGGCACGCATGTCTGACATGGGCACCGGACACGGCTTCGGGCGTGCGCTCGTGGCCGTCTACGCGGTGTTCGCCCTCGCCGCTTCGGCCCGCTCCATCTATCAGCTGGCGACGAAGGCCGACGAGGCACCGGTGGCCTACGCGCTGTCAGCGCTGGCCGGTGTGGTGTACATCGTCGCCACGCTCGCCCTGGCCACCGACCGGCGCCGGCTGGCCACCGCGACCATCGGCTTCGAGCTGCTCGGTGTGCTGACGGTGGGTGTTGTGTCGCTCGTCGACGGCGGGCTGTTCCCCGACCAGACGGTGTGGTCGGACTTCGGCGCCGGGTATGTCTTCATCCCGCTGGTGCTGCCGTTCGTGGGCCTGTGGTGGCTCCGGAACACAGCGTTGAAAGTGTCTGGACAGGCTAAGGCCCCGAGCACTCATACCACCCGGGGCCGAAACCATTGAATCCCACCAGCCCCACGGATCCCGGTAGCGACACGGCTGGATCGCAGTACTCCTTCAGCTCTCGCTGGCACATCACCGCGCCCCAGGAGCAGGTCTGGAGCGTCTTCGAGGACTTGCTGACTGCAGAGGACCCGTTCGTGTGGTGGCCCGGCATGGATGCGGAGCGCCGAGGCGGCGAGGACATCCACGTCTCCGCCGGAAGCCCGTTCGGCTACACGCTTCGATTCCGCCTCTACGAGCTCGAGCCGACGCCGATGGAGCAGGTCATTCTCCGGTCGGATGGGGATCTCGCCGGCACTGCCGCCATGCTTCTCAGCCCCGTCGACGACGTGAGCAGCGCGATCGACGTGTCGTGGCACGTCGACGTGACCCCACGGTGGATGCGCATGTCGAGGTTCGCGTTGCGTCCGGTGTTCGTCCTGGCCCACGACGCGGTGATGCGTGCGGGGGAGCGGGGGCTCAATGCCTGGCTGTTGAGCGAGCAGCAGCGGCGCGGCTCAGGCCCAGTGGGGTGACAACGTCACGACGTCGCCGATGACGGTGACGGCCGGAGGTCGCGCACCCGCCTCGGCCGCGCGGGCGGCGATCGTGGCCAGCGTGCCGACCGTGACGCGCTGCTGGTCGGACCAGCCGCTCTCGACGACCGCGACAGGGGTCTCGGGATCGTGCCCGGCAGCCACCAGCTCGTCGGCCGTCTCGCCCAGTCGCTTGACGCTCATGAGCAGCACGAGGGTGTGCCCACGGTCGCGGGGCAGCTCACCGATCGACTCGTGGCCGGTCAGCACGCTGAACCCCCGTGCCAATCCGCGATGTGTGACCGGAATGCCGGCCGCGGCAGGAACGGCGACGGCACTGGTCACCCCGGGCACGACCTCGACGGAGACCCCGGCGTCCTCGCAGGCCCGACGCTCCTCGCCGCCGCGTCCGAAGACGTACGGGTCGCCGCCTTTCAGGCGCACGACGATGCGGCCCTGCTTGGCGTGGTCGATGAGGATCCGGTTGATCTCGTCCTGGGGGATCGGGTGGTGGTCGGGCATCTTGCCGACGTCGATGACCTCGACGTCAGGCGCCAGCTCCGCGAGGTAGGCGGTCGGCGCGAGGCGGTCGACGACCACGACGTCGGCCTCCGCGAGCAGCCGGCGTCCGCGCACCGTGAGGAGTCCCGAGTCGCCCGGCCCGCCACCGACGAGTGCGACGAATCCTTCGGGGTGATGAGTGCGGTGGCGTAGAGGCAGCTCGCCCGCCTGCAGGGCCGCGGCGACACCGTCTCGGAGCGACGAGGCACGTCCGGCGTCGCCGCCACCGCTCACCGCGATGAGGACGTCGTCAACCCTCGCCACGGCGGGCGTCCAGGCGGTGGCAGCCTCCGGGTCCCCGCCCTTCAGGCACCAGATGGCCCGGGCCTCGGCGTCGGCCGCCACCCGGTCGTCGGTGGCGGCATCGGCCGTGGCCGTCTGCACGAGCCAGGCACCGTCGAGGTCGCCGTCCTCGTAGGAGCGCTGCTCCCAGGTGATGCGACCTTGCTCGGCGAGCTCGGTGAGGCGTGCGGTGAGGGTGGGGGAGACCACGGTGAGATCCGCGCCGGCCTCGACGAGCGCATGCGCGCGCCGGGTGGCCACGTGGCCACCGCCGACGACGACGACCTTGCGGCCGGCGATGCGCAAGGTGAGGGGAAAGCTCCCCGCAGAATTCATGAGGCGACTCTAGGCCGTGTGATCAGGTGTGAAGACCGCACTCGGTCTTGTCGAGTCCGGCCCACCGGCCCGCACGGGGATCCTCGCCGGGCTCGACCCGCCGCGTGCATGGCGCGCAGCCGATGGACGGGTAGCCGTCGTTGATCAGCGGGTTGATGACGATGTCGTGGGTGGCGGCATAGTCGATCAGCTGGTCGAACGTCCAGGCCGCAAGCGGGTTGATCTTGACCATCCCGTTCTTCTCGTCCCAGTCGACCAGCGGTGTGTTCGCCCGCAGCCACGAGTCCTCGCGGCGGACGCCGGTGACCCAGGCCTCGTAGCCCTCGAGGGTCTCGGCGAGCGGCTCGACCTTGCGCATCTCGCAGCACAGGCCTGGGTCGCGTGAGAACAGGTCCTTGCCGAACTCGGCGTCCTGCTCCTCGACGGTTCGCTTGGGGGTGACGTCGACGATGCTGAGCTGCATCGTGGACTCGACGGCGTCGCGGGTGCCCATCGTCTCGGCGAAGTGGTAGCCGGTGTCGAGGAACAGCGTGTCGACCCAGGGGAGGTGCTTGGCCACGACGTCGGGGAGCACGGCGTCGGCCATCGAGCACGCGACCGCGGTGCGGTAGCCGAACTCCTCGGCCACCCAGGCGAGCACCTCGTCGGTGCTGGCGTCGGCCAGCCGCTCGGTGGCTTCCTCGGCCAAGGCCTTCAGCTCGTCGCGGCTCCGGATCGGAGTGAGGTTGGACGCCCGCTCGCGGTGGTGCTCGTCACGAGCGGTGTCGTGCTCGACCTGACGCAGGCGCTGGTCGGCCAAGGACGTGCCGGCGCTCGTCATGGTCGACCTCCTTCGCGGGCGGCGTTCAGGTCTCGTCAAGATTAGACGCCTGCACCGTGGTGGTTATTCCCGTCCGAGTCGTGGACATCGCTGTCCAGGGGTGCAACCGCATCGCGCGGGACGACAAAGGCAAGGAGCACCGCTCCTTGCCACTTCCAATCTATAGCGCAGAGGGGGGCTTGCGGCAAGGCCCCCCACGTGCCCCACACTGCTAGATCGTGCCCAGATCGGGCCGGAATGGAGGGGGATTTTGATGAACGACGTGACCGTTGACGTGCTGGTTGCCGGGGCCGGTCCGACCGGGATGATGTTGGCCGCCGAGCTGACGCTGGCAGGTGTCGATGTCGCGATCGTCGAGCGGCGTCTGACACCGGAGCTACAGGGTTCCCGTGGGGGAGGGTTCCACTCACGCACGATCGAGATCCTCGACCAGCGTGGTATCGCGGAACGGTTCCTCGAGGAGGGACAGGTGGCTCCGTCAGAGGTGATGCTGACCGTCGGCGACTTCCCGACCCGCCACCCGTACACGCTCGGGCTCTGGCAGAACCACATCGAGCGGATCCTGGCCGAATGGGTCGAGGAGCTGGCTGTGCCGATCCATCGAGGGCGTGAGGTGACCGGCTTCACCCAGGACGACACGGGGGTAGACCTCCTGCTGGCCGACGGCGACGCGTTTCGTGCGCGGTACCTGGTCGGGGCCGACGGCGGCCGCAGCGCCATCCGGAAGGCCGCCGGTATCGGGTTCCCCGGGTGGGACGCCACCCGGAGCGCCCTGATCGCCGAGGTCGAGCTGGCCGAATCGCCGGAATGGGGCGTCCGTAAGGACGCCAACGGCATGCATGGCCTCAGCAGGGTGGAGTACGAGATCCGCGACGGCAAGATCGTCTTCGCCGACAGCGGCCCGGTGCGAGCCATGGTGACCGAGGCGCAGCTCGGGCCGGCGAGCGAACCCACGCTCCAAGATCTCAGCGAGGCGCTGGTCAACGTGTACGGGACCGACTACGGGGTCCACAGCCCCACGTGGATCTCGAGGTTCACCGATGCCGTCCGGCAGGCAGCGGCCTACCGCAAGGGGCGCGTGCTGCTGGCCGGTGATGCCGCGCACGTCCATCACCCCTGGGGCGGGCAGGGTATCGGCTTCGGAATCCAGGACGCCGTGAACGTGGGATGGAAGCTCGCCCAGGTGATCAAGGGCATGTCACCCGACAGCCTCCTGGACACCTATCACGACGAGCGGCACCCGGCCGAGGCCCGCGCCTTGCACCACATCGTGGCGCAGAGCGTGCTCCAGCGGACCGACGATCGGACCGATGCGGTACGCGACGTGATGACTGAGCTGATGAGCATGGACGAGCCTCGCAAGAAGGTCGCCGGACTCCTGTCGGGACTGGATGTCCGGTACGAACTCGGCGAAGGACATCCGCTGCTCGGGCGTCGCATGCCCGATCTCGACCTGGTCGCCGCCGAAGGCCCGGTGCGGGTGTTCGCCTTCCTCCACGATGCCCGTGCCATGTTGCTCAACCTCGGTGAGCCGGGCAGCATCGACGTCGGACCGTGGAGTGATCGGGTGCAGCTGGTCGACGCCTCGTACGACGGAGCCTGGGAGCTGCCGGTGATCGGCGTCGTCACGGCTCCCGAGGCCGTCCTGATCCGGCCGGACGGGCATGTGGCCTGGGTGGGCGAAGGCACTCGATCAGGACTGGAGGACGCGCTCACCGTGTGGTTCGGGCCACGAGCCACTGCTCGACAGGCGGTCTGACCCTGCCGGCACTAGCGTGACTGCCACGACGACAGAAGGAGCACAACGTGGCCACCATCTTGTGGATCATCGCCGTCATCATCGGCATCTTCGGAGTCTTGCGGCTCATCCGCGGCGACATCCTCATGGGAATCGTCCTGATCGTGCTGGCGTTTCTGGTCGGGCCCGGTGGCGTCTCGATCTTCACATGACGCCGCGCCATGACCCGGTGCGTATGGTCGGGACCATGGCACGCTTCATCGACATCCACCCGGACAATCCGCAGCAGCGAACCGTCGACCAGGCCGTGTCGGTCCTGCGCGACGGCGGCCTGGTGGCGTATCCGACCGACTCCGGATACGCCCTCGGCGCTCAGCTCGGCAACGCGGATGCACTGGAGCGGATCAAGTCGATCCGGCGACTCGATGACAAGCACCACTTCACCCTCGTGTGTCGTGACTTCGCCCAGCTCGGGCAGTTCGTGCACGTCGACAACCCTGTGTTCCGTGCCGTCAAGAGCGCCACGCCCGGCCCGTACACCTTCATCCTGCCCGCGACGCCGGAGGTTCCCCGCCGGCTCCTGCACCCCAAGAAGAAGACCGTCGGTGCGCGGATCCCGGACCACGCGGTCGTCCAGGCACTGCTGGCCACGCTGGGGGAGCCGATGCTCTCGAGCACGCTGATCCTGCCGGGCGAGTCCGAGGCCATGACCGAGGGCTGGGCCGTTCAGGAGGCCCTCGACGGAGAGGTTGACGCCGTCGTGGAGTCTGGAGTCGTCGCGTCCGAGCCCACCACCGTCATCGACTTCGTCGACGGTGTCCCGGAGATCGTGCGCGTGGGAGCGGGCGACACCACCCGCTTCGTCTGAAGAGGCACCCGGCGGCGATCCGTGACGAGACCCAGGCGGGGGTAAATTGCGAGCATGAGCGTGTACGGCCTGACCCTCGACCAGCTCGACGACGCCGCCAAGCTCGTCCACGAGCACGTGCCACCCACACCGCAGCACCGGTGGCCACTGATCGACGAGGCGCTCGGCACCGAGGCGTGGCTCAAGCACGAGAACCACACGGCGCTCGGAGCATTCAAGATCCGCGGCGGCATCGTGTACATGCACCGCCTGATGGAGCGCGAGCAGCCATCGGGTCTTGTCACGGCGACGCGGGGCAACCACGGGCAGGCCATCGGGGCAGCGGCTCGCAGGTATGGCGTCCCACTCACGATCGTCGTCCCGCACGGCAACAGCCGCGAGAAGAACGAGGCGATGCGGGCCCAGGGCGCGACTCTCCTCGAGGTCGGTGACGACTTCCAGGAGTCGTTCGAGCACGCCACTGCGCTCGCCGAAGAGCACGGGTGGCACCAGGTGGCCAACTTCCACCCCGACCTCCTGGCCGGCGTGGCGAGCTATCCACTCGAGCTGTTTCGCGCGGTGCCCGATCTCGACGTCGTCTACGTGCCGATCGGGCTCGGGTCCGGCATCTGCGCCACGGTGGCGGCGCGTGACGCGCTCGGACTGACGACCCGCGTCGTCGGTGTGGTGTCGGCCGGTGCGCCTGCGTACGCGCGGTCGTGGGAGGCCGGCGAGCTGGTATCGGTTCCAGTCACCACGAAGCTCGCCGACGGGATGGCCTGCCGTACGCCTCTCCCCGAGGCATTCGAGATCATCCGCTCGACCGTCGACCATCTGGTCGAGGTCGACGACGAGCAGGTGGCGACGGCCATGTCGTTGCTGTTCACCGCCACCCACAACGTCGCCGAAGGAGCCGGCGCGGCCGCCCTCGCAGCCGCGATGCACGAGCGAGACACTCTCTCCGGCCAACGCGTCGGCATCGTGGTCACCGGTGGCAATGTCGACCGCGACGTCTTCGCCAGCACGCTGACCTGATCGTTCACCCATCTCGAGGAGAAAGATGTTCCACAAGCCATTCAGCGGATACTCGATCAACGACGCCGATGCTGCGCGCGAGTTCTACACCGACGTGCTCGGGCTCGACGTGCGCGAGCTGGGCAACGGGTTCCTGCAGCTCGCCCTCGACGGCGACACCGTCGTGCTGCTGTATCCCAAGGACGACCACCAGCCGGCCACCTTCACCGTGCTCAACCTGCCCGTCGACGACGTCCACGCGGCGGTGCGCGAGCTGGGTGAGAAGGGGCTGAAGTTCCTCCACTACGACGGCTTTCCGCAGGACGAGCTCGGTGTCATGACGGACGAAGGACCGGACATCGCCTGGTTCACCGACCCCGCCGGCAACGTGCTGTCGGTGATCGAGCACGAGGAAAACGACTTCTGAGACGGGCCGACGAGCGCAGCGAGGAGCGTCCGGCCAGGTTGAGTGCGTTACGGGCGAAGCCCGTCCGCCGTACCGAAACCTGAACTACAAGGCGCGGTGGTCGACCCGCGAGGCTCGTGGTCCGCGGCGTTCCATCCGCACCAGCGGGCTCAGCTCGAGCAGGCGCACCGCGCGGTAACGCTGCGGCCGGTAGGGCTCGAGCGCCTCGGTGATCTCGTCGTCATCATGCAGGCGTCGGCCGACCAGGCCGACCCCGACCAGGTGCCCGAGGTGGTGGTCGCCGAACGGCACCGCATCGGCGTCACCGAGGGCGCGGAACCCCGTCTCGGCGGCCGTCCAGACGCCGACACCGGGGATGCTGCGCAGCGCGCGGTACACGGCGGCGTGATCGTCGCCGTGCTGCGTTGCCACGCGTTCGAGCTGTGGCCCGACGCGCGCACAGGCCTGTGCGGCGCGGTAGCGCGGCGGATCGACTCCGGCTCGATGCCACTCCCACGACGGCAGGGCCGCCCAGGTCTCCGCGGTCGGAAACACTCGCATGCCGTCTGGTGCCGGTCCGGGTGCTGGGTCGCCGTGGCGCATCAGCACGCGGCGCCACGCGGCCATGGCGTCCATGCCCACGACACGCTGTTCGATGACTGCTCCGAGCAGAGCCTCGAGCACCCGTCCCGTGCAAGGGACACGTAGCCCGGGAAAGCGCCGGTGCGCATCGGCTATCGCCGGGTGAACCGGCGCGAACTCCGCTGGATCGTCATCGCCGCCGAGAGCCTGCGGGAGTGAGGCCAGCATCTCCTCGGCGCCGGGACCCCAGGCGTCGGCCTCGACCGTGCGGCTGTCGACCTGGACGACTGACACCGTCACCGGACCGCTGCCCATGCGGCTGGTGCGCCACATCGCGGACCCGACACGTTTGAACGTGGGGTCGCCGCCGCCACGCTGCAGTACCGACCAGGTGCGTCCGGCGTCGAGTGGTGCGGGGAAGGCGATCGTGCGGTGCACCGCCTCCGGCATCATGACGACAGTCTGCGCGTCTTCCGTCGATGTCGCCAGGCTGCGACCTCTGCTTCCACGTCGCGGGTCGGCGTGATCACCGGAGGTCCACCCTGAAGCTGGCGACGCGCAGACACGATCCGGGCGTTGAAGTCGTCGAGCAGCTCACGGACGCGTCGCTCCGACGGCTCGGCGTCGAGCATGTCGTTGAGCCCGGCATCCTCGACGCGGAGCGCGAGGGCGGCCGGCAGGACGCCCGTGATGCGTTCACGCTCGATCAACCGCTTGATCCACCAGTCCGGATCGTGCGTCGTGTCGAGATCGGGGATCGGCTTGCCCGCCCCGGGAAGGTTGTCGAAATCGCCACGCTCGATCGCGCGTTGCACCTGCAGGTCGACCCAGCGGGCCTGGTACTCCAGCCGGCGGTCGCGCGCGCTCTCGGTCCCGGCGTGGCGGGACCGTTCGGCGGTCCGGTCGATCTCGTCCTCGTTCATGGTCCTCTCTCGAGCATAGGCATCTCACTGCGCTCCGGTGCGAGACCTGAGGCACAATCGGCCGCATGCCCACCCGCTTCGACCTGAACCGTTGGAAGGACGCCGCGACGGCGACCGCACGCTCCGGCCTGCTGCGCCCCGTCGGGCCACGCGCCGGCGCACGCATCATCGCGGGGCTGTGGCGCACAGGCCTGACGCCGGCCGCGGCGATCGCGATCGGAGCCGCGAGGCATCCCGACCGCGACGCGATCATCGACGACGAGGGAGCGACGACGTACCACGAGCTCGACCAACGGATCGAGTCGATCGCCGGCGCGCTGTGGACACGGCACCGGGGTCGGGCCACGTTCGCCGTGCTGTGTCGCAACCACCGGGGGTTCATCGAGGCGTTCGCGGTGGGTGCCCGGCTCGGCCACGAGATCGTGTTCCTCAACACCGAGATCACCGAGTCGCAGCTCGGCCGCATCCTGGAGCGTCACGATCCTGACGTGCTGGTGCACGACGAGGAGTACGCCGGCATCGTCGACGCCTGCGGCTATGACGGTCGCCGCGTCCTGGCCTGGCACGAGGGTGACGTGGAGGATCGGCTCACCCTCGACTCGCTCGCGGTGGGTGACCATGCCAAGGCTCCGGCCAACCATCGCTCCTCCAAGATCACCCTCCTGACCTCTGGCACGACCGGCCTTGCCAAAGGCGTCTCGCGCGACATCGACCTGATCGGCGTCGTCGAGAGCGTGGCCACCGGCATGAGCGTCCTGCAGCTCAAGGACGGCGACGTCTCGGTCGTGTCACCGCCGTTCTTCCACGCGCTCGGTTTCGCGATGTTGATGAGCACGTTCTCGGTCAATGGCACGGTCGTGAGCCATCGTCGCTTCGACCCCGACCAGATGCTCCTGGACATCGACACACACCGGGCGACCGTTCTCACCGGCGTTCCACTGATGCTGCAGCGCCTGCTCGCCTCGAAGGAGGCGCAGCCCGAACGCGACGTCTCGTCGATCCGGGTCGCGCTCACCGGTGCTTCGCCCATCCCGCCGTCCACGGTGGCCGCGTTCCTGGAGGCTTTCGGCCCGGTGCTGGTCAACCTCTACGGCTCGACCGAGACCGGCATCGTCTCGATGGCGACTCCTGAGGACCTGCTCGACGAGCCGTCAACGCTCGGACGTCCGGGCCTCGGCATCTCCGTGCGCATCCTGCGAGAGGACCGGACGATCGCCGACCCGGGGGAGCGGGGCACCATCTTCATGCGCGGAGGCATGCTGTTCGACGGCTACACCGCCGACGGCGACGCCACGCCGGAGTCGAAGGAGGTCGTCGACGAGCACGTCAACACCGGCGACATGGGTCATCTCGACGACCTGGGCCGTCTCTACGTCGACGGTCGCGACGACGACATGGTCGTGTCCGGGGGAGAGAACGTCTTCCCGCTGGAGGTCGAGCACACGCTGGGCGAGCACCCGTCCATCGGCGAGGCCGTGGTGCTGGGCATCGAGCACGAGGAGTTCGGCCAGGTTCTGCGCGCCTACGTCACGGTGACGTCCGACGAGCCGCCGAAGGACGCCGAGCTGCGCGACTTCCTGCGCGACCGACTGGAGCGGTACAAGGTGCCCAAGGAGTTCGTCGTGCTCGACGAGTTCCCACGCAATGCGACCGGCAAGATCGTCCGGTCGAAGCTGGCCGACTCCGACTAGGCGGGAAGTCCGACCTCGTTCAGGTACCAGCCGGCCGACGTCAGGACGACGAAGACCATGGCGGTGAACAGCAGGCCGCCGACGACGGGGAACTGCCACGAAGCGGTGTCGCGGGAGCGGACCGTGACGACCTTCGCGACGAACGCGCCGTAGACGGTGCACCCGAGCAGGGAGTGCGCCAGCACCCGGGCGTCGGTGCTCTGGAAGCCCAGGGACCACAGACAGTGGTAGGCGACGGGAAGACTCACCAGGATCGCGAGGAAACCGGAGACCCGGTGCCCGGTGCCGAGCCATGACGGCGCCGCGATGCCGAGCTTTCCGTACATCCACAGGGCCCCAACCAGCTGGCCGACGGCCAGAACCCCGGCGGTGACGGCCAGCCACACCTTCATCTGGATCATGCTGTCGAAGCCGAACGTGCTGATCGGCTCGAACGTCGGCTCGTGCTGCGAGCCGTAAACACCGAGGGCCACGGACACCACGGCTCCGGCGATTATTGCGACGAGGAACACCCGCGTCGCATCGCGTCCCATCGTCGTGCTCACGTTCTGATCATGGCGCGTGCGGAGACGGCGCGCCAGCACTTTCAACCGACGTAGCGGACGTCTGCCTGGTCGGCCGGCGAGAACGTCTGTTCGAATTCACGGTCGTTCGGCGTCCACACATCGGTCCAGAGCCGGTCATGGTCCAGTCCGGCGGCCTTGTCGCGCGCCATCCCGCGGGACTGAGCGAGCTCGAGGTCGGCGTCGACCCAGACGGTCAGGTCGAACCAGGGGAGGAGCTCTGGATGGAAGATCCCGATCGCGTCGACGATCAGCACCGATGCGTGGGGGAGGGGAGTGGGTTCGCCGAGCTGCCCCGTGCTCCAGTCCAGTGGCCGGATGATCACCGGCCGGCTGACGCGGAAGGGCTCGAGCGCCTCGGTGCGCATCCGGTGGCGGTCGACACCGTCCCAGTCGGCCGAGCGTCGGTGCACGCGCGGTGGATCAAGGTAGTCGTCGCCGGGCAGTCGAACAGCATCACCAACAAGATCGACGAGCTGTCGGGCGAGCACTGACTTGCCGGCCCCAGCGAATCCGGAGATGCCGACGGCGACGCGTCCGCGCATGTGACGAGACTGATCGATCGCGCCGACGATGTCGGCGGCGTCGCTCATGCCTCCCTCGCCATGACGTGACAGTAGCGTCGCGCGCTGCGCCCGCTCTATCTGTTGCGGACATGCCATTGATGCGCTGAACTTCGCTGAAGGCCGGAGCGACCGGCGACCTTTGTCAGGAGGTGTTCTCCATGGACACACGCACCATTGCCATTCTTGCGCTCGTGATCGCCGTCGTCGTGGTGCTGCTCCTGGTCCTCTGACACGTCGGTCTTCAGGTCTCCAGCGCAGCGATGGCCCTGCGAAGGTGCGCTGATCGCGTCTCGGCCGTCCGCGCTGTGACGATGTCGAGGATCACGGTGAACTGCTTGGTCTTGCCCAGAGATTCGAAGGCCGCTGCTGCGCGAGGGCTTGCCGCCAGGGCGGCGGCGAGGTCAGGCGGGACGGTGGCGTCCTTCTGCGACGCGTAGGCGGCGTCCCAGCGCCCGTCGGCCTTCGCGGCCTCGACCTCGGCAATTCCGGACGGCCGCATCCGGCCGGCTGCGGTGAGCGCCTCGACCTTGCGCACATTGACCTGTGACCAGCGGCTCCGCGGCCGGCGCGGGACGTACTTCTGCAGGTAGTACGTGTCGTCCAGAGATTTGCGCTGGCCGGAGATCCAGCCGAAGCACAGGCCGAGGTCGACCGCCTCGTCGTCCGTCAGCGAAGCGATGCCCGAGCTCTTCTTGGCGATCTTCAGCCACACGCCCGGCTGGTGGTCGACGTGCTCGGCCAGCCAGGCCTCGAACGCATCTGCGTCGGGGAAGAAGATCGTGTCCGCGGTCTCGGACTCCGGCCTCGACGTCATGAGCCGACGCTAGCGCTGCCCTCCGACGACGGGCGTAGGTTGTCGCACATGATCGCGGCGACGGAAGGCCAGTTCTCGACGGGCCAGCCGTACCTGAAGCTGGGGGAGGGCCCGCCGCTGGTCCAGGCCTCGAGCTTGAGCTCCCAGCATGCGAATCCGACCGGCCTGAGTCGACGCATGGCCATCTCCTGGGCCGCTCCGTTCGCCGAGCACTTCACGATCTACCTGGTCAACCGCAAGCCCGGGCTGGCGGCTGGGGCGACGATGTCCGACATCGCGGCGGACTACGCCGGCGCGATCGAGCAGGACCTCGGTGAGCCGGTGATGGTGCACGGCACGTCGGCCGGGGGATCCGTCGCGCTCCAGCTGGCGATCGACCATCCCGGACTGGTGCGACGCCTGGTCGTGGCGGCATCGGCTTGTCGGCTCCCGCCGCACGTGCATCAGGTCCAGGCCGAGGCCGTTCGTCTGGCCCAGAACGGCGAGGGACGTCGGGCGATGGCGCTGTACATGGCGTCACTGGTGCCACGCCCTGTCGCCCTTCCCGCCCGCGGCCTGGGTTGGCTCATCGGCGGCGGCTTCACGCCGCAAAACCGCTCCGACATGTTGATCACACTCGGAGCAGAATGCATGTTCGACGCCGAGTCCGAGCTTTCTCGCGTGCAGGCCGCTTCATTGGTGCTCGGCGGAACCAACGACCGGTACTACACCGAGGATCTGTTCAGGCGAACCGCTGCCGGAATCCCGGATGGACGGGCGATCATTCTGCCCGGCAAGTCCCACGGTTACGTCGCTGGTTCGAAGATGACGGCAGGGATCGCCCTGGGCTTCCTGCTGGGCTGAGGGGAGTGGTCTGGCGGCCACTTTCCGTCCTTATTGACATAATGTGCATTATCGGACAATAAGGAACCGGCATCGATGCAGGTGAGAGGCCTCTTCCCCCGCCTCCGGTTCACTCGGAGCCCTTGCCACCCAAGGGAATTGAGCGAGCGGCGCCGAGAACAGCGAATGTTTGCACTGGAGCCATGAAGTACACAGGATGAAACGCATGACGACGTCAGCGCCAAAAGTCACCGATCGGGACGATTTCGAGCAAGAGCTCGACGAGCTGCGCAAGCGCGAGAAGGCACACACCCGCGAGGGCGACGCGATCGCCGCGGCCAGACGCCGCTTGCCCATGACGCAGGTGCAGCCGGATACCACGGTCGTTGGGCCTGACGGCCTGGTCCCGTTCGGCGACGTATTTGAGGGTCGAGACGAGCTGGTCGTCTACAGCCACATGTTCTATGACGGGAAACCGTGGGAGTGGCAGTGCGAGGGCTGCACCAGGAACACCTGGTTCATGCAGGACGCCGCCGACGCGGCGTACCTCAATGCCAACGGGATCACGTTCGCGATCCTCGGCCAGGGTCCGTACGAGGAGATCGCGGCGTTCCGCGACTTCATGGGCTACACAGCGCCGTGGTACTCCAACGCCCAGGTCGACGACCCGACGGTGGCCCATTCCGGACGGATCGCTTGCTACCTACGACGAGAGGACCAGATCTACCTGACGTATTGGACGACCGGACGCGGCGACGAGGTGATGAGTCCTTCGTTCAGCCTGCTCGACATGACCGCCTACGGGAGGCGTGAGGAGTGGGAGGATTCCCCTGACGGGTGGCCGCAGCTCCCGACCCACTCCGTCCTGCGCACCGATGAGCACGGTGCCCTGGTCGGGCCGAGAAGCGGTGGGCGACCGGTGCCCCAGTGGACGCGCCTGGGCCCCGCCGGGCCTCAGGCGTCCACGTAGGCCGAGAGATGCTCGCCGGTGAGTGTCGAGCGATCGGCGATGAGCTCAGCGGGTGAACCCTCGAAGACGATCGTGCCGCCGTCGTGGCCGGCACCAGGACCGATATCGATGATCCAGTCGGCATGTGCCATCACTGCCTGGTGGTGCTCGATCACGATGACCGACTTGCCGGAGTCGACGAGTCGGTCCAGCAGTCCGAGCAGCTGCTCGACGTCGGCCAGGTGCAAGCCGGTGGTCGGCTCGTCGAGGATGTAGATGTCGCCCTTGTCGGCCATCTGGGCGGCGAGCTTGAGCCGCTGCCGCTCCCCGCCCGAGAGCGTGGTGAGCGGCTGGCCCAGGCTGACATAACCGAGTCCGACGTCGGCGAGCCTGACGAGAACCTTGTGCGCTGCCGGCGTCTGCGCTTCCCCATCGTCGAAGAACTCCAGGGCTTCGCTGACCGGCATCGCGAGCACCTCGGCGATGTTCCGGCCCCCGAACGTGTACTCCAGCACCGCTGCCTGGAACCGCTTTCCCTCGCACTCCTCGCAGGTCGACTCGACGGTGGCCATCACGCCCAGCTCGGTGTAGATGATCCCGGCGCCGTTGCAGGTGGGGCAGGCGCCCTCGGAGTTGGAGCTGAACAGCGCCGGCTTGACGCCGTTGGCCTTCGCGAACGCCTTGCGGATCGGCTCGAGCAGTCCGGTGTATGTCGCCGGGTTGCTTCGCCTCGACCCCTTGATCGCCCCCTGGTCGATCAGGACCACGCCGTCGCGATCGGCGACCGAGCCCTGGATGAGCGAGCTCTTGCCGGAGCCAGCGACGCCGGTGAGCACACAGAGCACTCCGAGCGGGATGTCGACGTCCACGTCCTTGAGGTTGTGCGTCGACGCACCGCGGACCTCCAGCGCGCCCGACGCAGCACGCACCGACTCCTTGAGCGTCGCCCGGTCGTCGAGATGGCGGCCGGTGATGGTGTCACTCCCCCGCAGCCCCTCGATGCTTCCTTCGAAGCAGACCGTGCCCCCGTCGGTGCCGGCGCCCGGGCCGAGGTCGACGACGTGATCGGCGATCGCGATCGTCTCCGGCTTGTGCTCCACGACGAGCACCGTGTTGCCCTTGTCGCGGAGCTGCAGCAGCAGCTTGTTCATCCGCTCGATGTCGTGGGGGTGCATGCCGATCGTGGGCTCGTCGAAGACGTAGGTGACATCGGTCAGCGACGAGCCGAGGTGCCGGATCATCTTGGTGCGCTGCGCCTCTCCCCCGGACAGCGTGCCCGACGACCGGTCGAGCGACAGGTAGCCCAACCCGATCTCCACGAACGAGTCGAGCAGGTGCTGCAACCCGGTGAGCAGCGGCGCCACCGACGGCTCCTTGAGCTCCCGGACCCAGTCGGCCAGGTCGCTGATCTGCATCACGCAGACCTCGGCGATGTTCTTGCCGTTGACCTTCGAGGCCAGAACCTCGTGGGTGAGTCGGGTGCCGTCGCACTCAGGGCAGGTCTGGAACGTGATCGCGCGCTCCACGAATCGTCGGACGTGCGGCTGCATCGCCTCGACGTCCTTGGACAGCATCGACTTCTGGATCTTCGGGATGAGGCCCTCGTAGGTGAGGTTGACCCCCTCCACCTGGATCTTCTCCGGTTTTCCGTAGAGCAGCTTGTCGAGATCCTTCTTGGAGTACTTGGCGATCGGCTTGTCCATGTCGAGGCCGGCACCGCTGAAGATCCGTCCGTACCAGCCGTCCATGCTGTAGCCGGGGACTGTGAGCGCGCCGTCGCTCAGCGACTTGGTCTCGTCGTACAGCGCCGTGAGGTCGAAGTCGCTGACCGCGCCCATGCCCTCGCAGCGGGGACACATGCCGCCCAGGTACACGACGTTCTGCGCCACGGACTTCTCCACCCGGCCGCCGCTCTTCTCGGTGCTCATGACCCCGCTCGCCGAACGCGTCGGGACGTTGAACGAGTAGGCCGTGGGCGGTCCGACGTGGGGCTTGCCGAGCCTGCTGTAGAGGATGCGCAGCATCGCGTTCGCGTCCGTGACGGTGCCGACGGTGGAGCGCGGGTTGGAGCCCATGCGCTCCTGGTCGACGATGATGGCCGTCGTCAGTCCGTCGAGGAAGTCGACCTCAGGCCGTGCCAAGGTGGGCATGAAGCCCTGCAGGAAGGCGCTGTAGGTCTCGTTGATCATCCGCTGCGACTCCGCGGCGATCGTGTCGAACACCAGCGAGCTCTTGCCCGAGCCGGAGACTCCGGTGAACGCCGTCAGCCGGCGCTTCGGGATCTCGATGCTGACGTCCTTGAGGTTGTTCTCGCGCGCTCCCTGCACGCGGATCATCTCGTGGCTGTCGGCGAGGTGCTGTGTCGTGGCTTTCGTGGCCATGCTCGTTGAACTCCCTCTGTCGGACCGGCCTCAGGAAGAGGCCGGCTCCCACACGAATCCGTCCGGGTCGGTGAAGGCGTCGGTTTCGCTGCCGAGGACGATCCGGTGCGATCCGCTGCCTTCTGGTGAGACGCCGGCATCCTTGGCGGCCGCACGCCGACTGTAGAGCGCCAGCTTGACGGCAGACCCGGTGGTGTCGAACTCGACGTACTTGCTGCCGAAGCTCTTGCCCACCGCGAGGCCGCGGTCGGCGTAGTACTGCTTGGTCGCCCTGACGTCGTCGACGCCCAGCAGCAGCACGATCTCGTCGACCGCCCGAGTGGCCGGGCCGGTGTCCTTCTTCGACGACGACGCGATCTTCCAGATCGTCCCGTCCGGAGCCTGCACGACCCCGCCGTACCCCCAGAAGCTCTTCTCGACCGGCTTCAGCACCGTGGCGCCGGCTTCCAGCGCGGTGCCGACGAGACTGTCGACGGTGCTGGGCTGCGACACCACGAGGGACATGGTGAACCCGCGGAAGCCGGACGTCGCTGCATCCGAGGCGCGAACACCCACGGTGTCGCCCAGGTCGAAGGCGTCGGTGTAGAAGGACTCGGCCGCTGCGACGTCGGACACCTCGAGGGTGACGGACGCGACCCCGGTCATGACTTCTCCTGGATGCGGATCTGGTTGCCGGCAGGATCCCGGAAGGCGCAGTCGCGGCCGTAGTGCTGATCGGTCGGCTCCTGGATGACCTCGGCGTCACTGGCCTGGATCCGCTCGAAGGTGCCATCGAGGTCGTGGGTGGCCAGCAGGATCCAGCCATAGGTTCCCTTGGCCATCATCTCCTCGATCGTGCGCCGCTCGTCGTCGGTGATGCCGGGGTCGGCGGCCGGAGGCGCCAGGAGAATCGACGTGTCGGGCTGGTCGGCTGGGCCGACCGTGATCCAGCGCATCTTGCCGGATCCATAGTCGGTGCGGACCTCGAAGCCGAGAACGTCGCGGTAGAACGCCACGGAGGCGTCCGGGTCGTCGTGTGGGAGGGCGGTGGTGTGAATGGTGAGGTTCATGGAATTCACGCTAGTTCTCGTTGCCGCCCTGGCGCTTCTTGATTCCTGATCGGTCTGGTCACCTGCCTTGCCAGGCACGGCGGCATGCCTTCCATCGTGCGTACACCTTCGCTCCTGTAGACGCTGGGCGGCACACCCACCAGCTCGGTGAAGCGCGTGCTGAAGGTCCCCAGTGACGAGCAGCCGACCGTGAAGCAGACGTCAGTGACGCTGAGGTCGCCACGACGCAGCAGCGCCATCGCGCGTTCGATGCGTCGAGTCATCAGGTAGGAGTAAGGCGACTCCCCGTAGGCGAGCCGGAACTGACGGCTGAGGTGTCCGGCCGACATGTTGACGCCACGAGCGAGCGCCTCGACGTCGAGTGGCTGGGCCAGCCGCGTACTCACGGTCCATCCGATCCCTGACGCGCCGCAGCAGCGCCAGGTCACTCAGGCGTTGCTCGGCGGCGGATCTGCTGGCCACCTGCGAAATCGTGCCACGTCGCGCCGACGTTGCCCAGCAGATCAGCGTTTGCGGCCCGGCGGCGAGCATCTCGACGGCCTGGCCGACGCGGCGCTCACGTCTGCCACGGGCATGTCGCGCATACGTTGCCCAGCAGATCAGCGTTTGCGGCCCTCGGCGATGTGCATCTCGACGGCCTGGCCGACGCGGCGCTCACGCGTCTGCCACGGTGGTGGGCTTCATCAACGCCCACTGACTGGGTCAGGCGGTGAGCCGCAACGCAGTCTGCTCGGCCATCATGTCAAGCACCGCACGGGCACGTACGCGGTCTCCGTCCAGGAAGTAGTGGTCACGGTCGGGGACGACGCGGTGCGTCACGGGGACCCCGGCCGCTGCGAGACGAGCGGCGTAGGCGTCGCCCTCGGCGCGCAGTGCGTCCCACTCCGCAGTGAGGACCACGGCAGGCGACAGCCCGTGCATGTCGTCGCTCAGCAGCGGGGATGCATAAGGGTCGGTGCGACTCGACTCGTCCTTGAAGTAGGTCGAGTGCGCGAGCCGCAGGATGCCGGGACCGATCATGGGGTTCTCGACCATCGCAGGCTTGATGCTCCGCGACACGTCGAGCGAAGGGACGCCCAGCAGCTGGAGGCGCGGCATCGGTGTGCCGGCGTCACGAGCCTGCAGGCAGACCGACGCGGCCAGGTTGCCGCCGGCACTGAACCCGCCCACCGCGATGCGAGATCCGTCAAGGTCGCCGTCTGCCGCGTGCTGGGAGAGCCACTGGACGACGTCATGGCACTCTTCGTGCGCGATCGGGTATCGGTGCCTCGGCGCCACGTCATAGTCGACGTTGACGACGGCGACCCCCGCTTCGGCGACCAGGAACCGGGCGAAGAAGTCGTCCATGCGCGGGAACCGCATCATGAACGCGCCGCCGTGGAAGTGCACGTAGATCGCCGGGCGTTGGACGCCCGGTGGTCGGTAGACCTCGCACCGCACATAGCCGTGTCGGGTCGGGATCCGCCAGTTGTCGGGCTCGTCCAGGTCGGTTCCGGTGAAGTAGAGGGCATCGCCGTAACGGGCCGAACGCTTGGCGCCGGCTTGCATCATCAGAGCAGTCGCATCCGAGATCAACCCCATGTCTCTCATTCGACACCAACACCGGTCCCGATCGGTGGACATGCATGATGGACACGTGAAAATCACCCGGATGGGCCATGCCGCCGTGGTCATCGAGGTCGACGACACTCGGGTGCTGATCGATCCCGGCGGATTCTGCCCGGACGAGACGTTCGAGCTGGATGATCTCGACGCCATCGTCGTGACCCATCAACATCCCGACCATCTCGACCGCGCTCGGATCGGTGCCCTGCTCGAACGCAACCCCGAAGCGACACTGCTGTGCGATCCGGAGACCGTCGACATCGTCGAGACCGGGTCGTGGACGGCCCACACACATGACGAGGAGTCCTACGTCGGCGGAATGACCTTGCTGGGCGTCGGCACGCAACATGCCGAGATCCTTCCCCAGATCCCCCGCATCGCGAACACGGGAGTGCTCGTGTCGGCCGACGGCGAACCGACGCTGTTCCATCCCGGCGACTCCTACGCGCACGCACCGGCAGGGGTCGACGTGCTAGCACTCCCCCTCACCGCACCGTGGACGAAGATCGCGGACACCGTGGACTTCGTCGGCCGGGTCTCCCCCACCACGCTGTTCCCGATCCATGACTCCGGCATCTCCGAGCAGGCGTACGGCATCTACTGGGGTCACGTGGCGAACTTCGGGGGCGTCGAGGACGCTCGACGTCTCGGGCCGACCGAATCGACGAGGGTCGGGTGAGCGAGCCCACGCGAGATCACGTCGAGCTGAGAGCATTCCGGCCCGACGACTGCGACTCGCTCATCTCGTGGTTCGGCACGGAGGACAGCCTCCGGACGTTCGCCGGACCCGGTCCCCGCTGGCCACTCGACCACGCTCAGCTCGAACAGCGCATGCACGAGCCGGGAGTGCACGCCTGGACAGCGCGTATGCCGGGGGAACCCGAGCCGATCGGCCACATCGAGCGCATCCGCACCGAGCAGATCGACCGGATCGACCGGGTGGCGATCGCTCCGAAGCACCGCGGACGCGGCCTCGCCGTTCCCCTGGTGCGTGCCGCCCTCGACGAGCTCCCCATCGTCCGTCCGGTCGACCTGCTCGTCTTCATCGGCAACACACCGGCGATCCGCACCTACGAGACAGTCGGTTTCGTCGACGCCGGCGCGATCGCACCGGAGTACCCGGACGTCCGCCGCATGGTGCTCGACCTGCCCTCGGACGGCCGATGACCACACCGTCGCGCGCGATGCGTGTCACCGCCGTCCCGCTGATGCTCTTGGCCGGTGCCATCGTCGCGGTTCAGTCACAGATCAACGGCCGCCTGGCCCACGAGCTGGGTTCCGGTGCCAGCGCCGGCCTCGCCGCCGCTGTCGTCAGCTTCGGCAGCGGGCTGGTCCTGCTGGCGGTCATCGTGCTGACGGTGCCGAGCGCACGGACGGGGGTCCGACGCCTCGCGGGAGACCTCCGCGGCGGCCGTCTCCGACCGCACGAAGTCCTTGGTGGACTGTTCGGGGCGTACCTCGTCGCCACCCAAGGCCTCACCGTCGGGACGATCGGCGTGGCGTTGTTCAGCGTCGCGATCACGGCGGGGCAAGCGTCGAGCGGCCTGATCGTGGACCACTTCGGGATCGGCCCGTCCGGCCACCAGCCGCTCAGCTACCCCCGCGCCGTCGCATCGGTGTTCGCCATCGTCGCCGTCGTGCTGGCGGCCGGCGAACGACTGGTCGACACGTTCTCACTCCAGACCGCCGTCTTCGCCCTGCTGCCCCTCCTGGCCGGCTTCGGCACCGGCATCCAGCTGGCGCTCAACGGCCGCCTCAACGCCATCGCCGGGCCCTGGGCGACGACGTTCAACAACTTTCTGTTCGGCACGGTCGCGCTCGTCGTCGTGTTCGTGCTGACCCTGCTGTTCGACGGACGTCTGGCCGACCCGCCGCAGACGTGGTGGCTCTACATCGGTGGCGTCATGGGCGTCGGCTTCATCGCGCTCGCCGCCCTGCTGGTCAAGGTCCACGGCGTCCTCGTCCTCGGGCTCTGCCTGATCGCCGGACAGGTCATCTGCGCCGAGCTGATCGAGCTCCTGGGCCCTTCACCACACGTGGGTATCGTCGGAATCGTGGCAGGTGGCCTGACCGTGGTCGGCGTTCTCGTCGCACTGCTCATCCGTCCGAAGGCGCGCCAGGCCGAGAACGTCTAGATTTATCTCATATCTGAGATATAGAGTGAGGGGACCATGTCAGAACGCGACGACTACCTGGCCCGGATCGGCACGCTCATCCGCGACGCACGCCAGCACAGCGGCCTCACTCAGGCGCAGCTCGCCACCGAGCTCAAGACGAGCCAGAGCGCCGTCAACCGCATCGAGCAGGGGCAGCAGAACCTCACGCTCGAGATGCTCGCGCGCATTGGCAGCGCCCTCGACTCCGAGCTGGTCAGCGTCGGGGCGTCCGGCCCCAGCCACCTGCGGGTGAGGGGCGGCACCACCCTGTCCGGCGCCATCGACGTGAAGTCCAGCAAGAACGCCGGGGTCGCCCTGCTCTGTGCCTCGCTGCTCAACGAGGGCACCACGGTGCTGCGCAAGGTGGCACGCATCGAGGAGGTCAACCGGCTGCTCGAGGTCCTGGAGTCCATCGGCGTCCGCTTCCGCTGGCTCAACTCCGACAACGACCTCGAGCTCGTCGTGCCGGCCGAGCTCGACCTCGCGTCGATGAACGCCGAGGCAGCGCGCCGCACCCGCAGCATCATCATGTTCCTCGGACCGCTGATGCACCGCGTCGACAGCTTCGAGCTCCCCTACGCAGGTGGCTGCGACCTCGGCACCCGCACCGTGGAGCCGCACATGACGGCGTTGCGTCCGTTCGGCCTCAAGGTCGTCGCCACCGACGGCAGCTACCACGCCGCCGCGGCCTCCGGCGTCGGCCCGGAGCGTCCGATCGTGCTCACCGAGCGCGGCGACACCGTCACCGAGAACGCACTGCTGGCGGCCGCGCGGTACGACGGCGTCACGGTCATCCGCAACGCCAGCCCCAACTACATGGTCCAGGACCTCTGCTTCTTCCTGCAGGAGCTCGGGGTCGAGATCGAGGGCATCGGCACCACCACCCTGCGGGTCACGGGACGCGCGGTCATCAACACCGACGTCGAGTACGCGCCGAGCGAGGACCCCATCGAGGCCATGAGCCTCATCGCGGCCGCGATCGTCACGCAGTCCAGCATCACCGTCCGCCGGGTGCCGATCGAGTTCATGGAGATCGAGCTCGCCCTGCTGGAGGAAATGGGCTTCAACTACGACCGCAGCGAGGAGTATCCGGCCGAGAACGGACGTACCCGTCTGGTCGACATCGCCACACATCCGTCGTCGCTCAAGGCGCCGATCGACAAGATCCACCCCATGCCCTTTCCCGGCCTCAACATCGACAACCTGCCGTTCTTCGCCGTCATCGCAGCTACGGCCGAGGGTCAGACGATGCTGCACGACTGGGTGTACGAGAACCGCGCCATCTACCTCACCGAGCTCAACAAGCTGGGTGCGCAGGTCACGCTGCTCGACCCGCACCGCGTGCTCATCGAGGGTCCCACGCACTGGAGCGGCACCGAGCTCGTGTGCCCGCCGGCCCTGCGCCCCGCGGTCGTCGTGCTGCTGGCCATGCTCGCCGCCAAGGGCACGTCCGTGCTGCGCAGCGTCTACGTCATCCACCGCGGCTACGAGGATCTCGCCGAGCGTCTCAACGCACTCGGCGCCCAGATCGAGACCTTCCGGGACATCTGAGCCGGGTTCGACGGCCGATCCCGTGAGCTTCCTCGACGGTCCCACTCCCCTGGCGTTCGCCCATCGCGGAGGCGCCCTGCTCCCGGCCAACAACGGCATCGAGAACACCCTCGCGGCGTTCCGGAACGCCGTCGAGCTCGGCTATCGCTACCTCGAGACCGACGTGCACACCTCGCTCGACGGCGTGGTGTACGCGTTCCACGACGTCGGGCTGACCCGCATGACCGGCACGGTCTCGGCCTTCCGCGACCTCGACTCCGCCGGCATCGACGCGATGCTGGTCGGCGGCCGTGAGCCCATTCCACGCCTCGCCGACCTGCTCGGGGCGTTCCCGGACGCTCGTTTCAACATCGACGTGAAGGCCGACGACGCGGTCGAGCCGACCATCGCCGTGCTCCATGACGCGCACGCGCTCGACCGGGTGTGTCTCGCGTCGTTCTCGGGCGTGCGACTGGCGCGGATCCGCGCGGCCCTCCCAGCCGTCCCCACTTGCTTCTCCCCCGTCGAGATCGCCCGGATGCGGTTCGGCCCGACTCCGCGGATCCAAGCCCGCGGCCGGCGGCGCGGCGGAGCGTGCTTGCAGGTGCCGTTCCGAGCCCGTCGACGCACGGTGGTCACCCCCGAGTTCGTGCGCCGCGCCCATGCCGCCGACGTCCAGGTGCACGTCTGGACGATCGATGATCCGACCGAGATGCGATATTTGCTGGACATCGGTGTCGACGGCCTCATGTCCGACCGGGTGGACGTCCTGCGAGACGTCCTGCGTGAACGAGGCGAGTGGAGGTAGGACGTTGAGCGAGAGTGCTGCTGTCGCGGATCACACCGAACGACGCCAAGTCCTGGCGTGGAGCCTGTGGGACTGGGGCTCGGCGGCATTCAACGCCGTCATCGTGACCTTCGTGTTCTCGGTCTACCTCACCGACGCGGTCGGCGAGGACCTCCCCGGCCGGGTCTCCGCCAGCTCCTGGCTCGGCTGGTCGCTCGGGGCCGGCGGGCTGGTCATCGCGCTCCTCGCCCCCGTCACGGGCCAGCGCAGTGACGCGACCGGTCACCGCAGACGTTCGCTCGCGCGGCTCACGCTCGCGGTCGTCACGGTCACCGCGCTGATGTTCCTGGTGAAGGACGACTACCACTACCTGTGGCTGGGCCTGGTGCTGATCGCCCTCGGATCAGTCTTGTTCGAGCTGGCCCAGGTGCCGTACTTCGCGATGATCCGGCAGGTGTCCACGCCGGACACGATCGGCCGCGTCTCCGGTCTCGGCTGGGCCTTCGGCTACCTGGGCGGCATCGTCCTGCTGCTGCTCTGCTACTTCGGATTCGTGGCCGGAGAGGGAGACACACGCGGGCTCCTCGGCGTGTCGACCGACGACGGCTTCAACATCCGGCTCATCACGCTGCTGGCGGCGGCGTGGTTCATCGTGTTCGCGCTCCCCGTGTTCTTCATGGTGCCGGAGCTTCCGGCCGCGGCGAGTCCGACGCCGTCCGCCGGTTTCCTGGAGTCGTACCGGATCCTCTTCGCCGACGTGCGCGAGCTCTGGATCAGCGATCGCTCGACGGTCGTCTACCTGATGGCGAGTGCCCTCTACCGCGACGGCCTGGCGGGCATCTTCACCTTCGGGGCCGTGCTCGCGGTGTCGGTCTACGGCATCGCCGAGGACGACGTGCTGATCTTCGGGGTCGCAGCCAACGTCACAGCAGCCGCCGGAGCACTCCTCGCCGGACGACTCGACGACTCGCTCGGCCCGCGGTTCGTCATCGTCTTCTCCTTGGTCGCCATGATCATCACCGGAACCGTCCTCCTGTTCTTCGACGGACCGGCTGCGTTCTGGGCAGGCGGCCTGGTGCTCACCTTGTTCGTCGGACCGGCCCAATCGGCGTCCCGGACGTTCCTCGCCCGCCTGACGCCGGTCGGCAAGGAGGGCCAGCACTTCGGGCTTTACGCGATGACCGGGCGGGCGGTGTCGTTCCTCGCGCCGACGCTGTTCGGATTCTTCGCGTTCGTCACGGGCAACGACAAGGCCGGAATCATCGGCATCATGCTCGTGCTGGCGGCCGGTCTCATCGTTCTCCTGCGCGTTCCCGCACAGTTCGAGGACAAGGCTCGTCTGGTCTGAGCGCGTTCAGGGGAATCTCATGGAGGTGCCGTACGTTGGCACTAGTAAGGCACCACCACTGAAAGGGGGGAACCCGATGGCTGAACGCGCGTTACGCGGCGCACGGCTCGGAGCGCAGAGCTTCGAGGACGAGCGTGGCGTCGAGATGGCTCCCCGCCAGGAGATCGAGTACGTCTGCCCCGATGGGCACACATTCACGATCACCATGGCCGACGAGGCCGAGGTTCCTGACGAATGGGAGGACCCGAAGACGGGTCAGCTCGGTCGTCGAGTCGACGGTGGCGAGCCCGTGGTGAAGAACGAGAAGCCCGTACGCACGCACTGGGACATGCTCCTGGAGCGTCGTTCGGAGTCCGAGCTGGAGGAGATCCTCACCGAACGCCTCGAGCTCCTGCGCGCCGGTGAGATCGGTCCGCCGCATCTGCACCGCCGCAGGAAGAAGAGCGCCTGAGTCACGCACGCAGGCGCGTATGTACCTCGACCCCGGTCCCCGCACCGGGGTCGAGTTGCATCCACGGTGATCGCACCCCGCACCCTCTAGGGTCGAGCCATGGAGCGCAACGAGGCGGCCGAGAGCCGCAAGAAGGCCGACAACCGCAGCCCGTTCGAGGTCTTCGTCGAGGCCTGCTACCAGGTCGCCAGCCGAGCACCGTTCTTCTTCGTGTGCCTGTTCATCGTGGTCGCCTGGTTGGTCAGCGTGCCGTGGTGGGTGGACCTCAAGGCGTGGCAGGTCGCCATCCACACCGTCGCCAGCGTGATGACCCTGCTGTTGCTGGCACTCCTCCAGAACGCCGGCCGACGGTCCGAGGAGGCGGCTCAGGAGAAGATGAACGTCCTCGCCGAGGCCCTGGCGGCGCTGATGGAGTCACAGGCGCGCAACGATCCTGATCTCGAGGAGTCGGTGCGCGACCTGCGTGAAGCGGTCGGCCTCGAGGACCGGCACTAGCCGACGCCCATCGCCTTTCGGCGGATGCGCCGTCTGTGCCCGGGAACCAGCCGAGCCAGGCCCCACAGCGTGACCCGCCAGAGCGCCTCGCGGATGATCGCCCTGCTCATCTTGGAGCGGCCCTGTTCTCGTTCCACGAACGTCACCGGCACCTCGACGATCGACATGCCGGCCGCGTGGACACGGCGCGTCATGTCGATCTGGAAGCAGTAGCCGTGCGAGTGGACGTCGGTGAGATCGAGGCGCTCGAAGGTGCTGCGTCGGAACACGCGAAAGCCCGCCGTGCTGTCGTGGACGGGGAATCCGAGCATGACGCGCGCGTACGCGGTACCGGCGCGCGAGATGAATCGCCGGGGCCACGGCCAGTTGACGACCCGTCCGCCGGGAACCCAGCGGGAGCCGATCACCAGGTCCGCACCGTCTGCAGCCGCCTCGAGCAAGCGTCCGAGGTCGTCGGGACGATGTGAGCCGTCGGCGTCCATCTCGACGATGTACTCGTAGTCGCGGTCGAGGCCCCAGGCGAAACCGGCCCGGTAGGCCGCCCCCAGACCGTGCTTGCCCGGCCGGTGCATGACGTGGACCCGGTCGTCGGCGGTCGCGAGCGCGTCCGCGATGCGTCCGGTGCCGTCGGGTGAGGCGTCGTCGACCACGAGGACGTCGACGTCCGGCTGGCTCGCGTGCAGGCCGGTGAGGACGCGGTCGAGGCTCTCGGCCTCGTCATAGGTCGGCATCACCACGAGGACGCGCATCAGGTGACTCCCGTCGGACGGCGGGTGCCGCGCCACCAGCCCAGAACGCCGAGCACACCGAGCAGCAGCTCGAGCCAGCCGCCGAAGCGCATGGCCGGGGTCAAGCCACCGGCCAACGGAACGTCCGCCGACAGCGTGGCCGGCTCGTGCAGGGGCGCGCGGGCCTTGGCACGCCCGGACGCGTCGGCGATGCCGCTGATGCCGTTCGTGGACGGCACCAGGACCCAGCGTCCGGTCTCGATGGCCCGCAACCGCGAGATGTTCCACTGCTGGGAAGGCTGGGACGTACCGGTGAAGCTCGCGTTGCTCGTCTGCACCACGAGCATCTGCGCACCGCTCTTGACCGTCTCGCGGACGATGCCGTCGTAGGCGATGTCCCAGCAGATGGTGTCGCCGACGGTGAAGTCGCCGACGCGTAGCGCGCCACTGCGGTCACCGGGCAGCATGTCGCGCGGGATGTCGCGGTCGAACCGCGGCACGATGCCACCCAGCGCGCGACGGAACGGGACGTACTCGCCGTACGGCACGAGCATGCGCTTGACGTAGCGCTCCCCCGGGCCACTCTCCTCCCAGACCACGCCGGCGTTGTACGCGGTGTCGACGGTCGGCCCGTCGAAGATGCCCCCGACGAGGATCGGCGCGTCCAACGCAGCAGCCAGCCTCTCGATGCCGCCACCCACGCGCTCGTCGTGGAACGGGTCGACGTCGGTGGCGTTCTCGGGCCACAGCACGGCGTCGGGCTGTGGCACCTCGCCCTGCTGAATCCGATCGATGAGACGTTCCGTCTCCTTGACGTGGAGGTCGAAGATCTCGCCGCGCTCCCAGGTGAGGAACACGCCGGGGACGTCGCCCTGCACCAGGGCGACTTGGCGCGTCCCGGACGGCCCGGCGACACCAGTGGGCAGCAGCTGCTCCGAGCAGGGCGAGCACTGCCACGATGCCCGCCGCGAGAGCGCGGGTGCGCCAGGTGTGCGCGGTGACGAGCACCAGCAGCATGGCGGCGACCACGAACAGCACGGCCGTGGTCCCCGGCATGCCGAGCAGACGGGTGTACGGGGCGAACGGGGTGTCGATGGCCGTGTGGGCGAGCCGCCCCCAAGGAAAACCGCTGAACGGAATGCTGCTGCGGGCCGACTCGCCCAGCACCCACACGGCCGCGCCCCACAGCGGCCACCACGGCAGTCGCGCCGCGGCACGGAGAGCGAGCATGATGACGGCGAAGAACACCGTCTCGGCAAGCACCAGACCGACGTAGGCGCCGTTGCTCACCGCATTCATCCACCAGATGAGCGGTCCCATGAAGGCCAGCCCGAAGATCGCTCCTGTGGCCAGCACGACCCGCTTGCGGGCGTCCGCGAGACGCCGGGCGACGAAAACGAGACCGGCGACGCCGACCACCATCGCGTACGGCACAGCAACGGGGTCGAACCCCAGCGAGCAGACGACGCCGCACAGCAACGCAAGCGGCCATGCGACGCGAGTGGGCACGAATCAGTCCTGCAAGACGACGAGCTCGCGCGGCGTGTTGTTCAGGACCTCGAGACCGTCGGCCGTGCACACGGCGATGTCCTCGATGCGGGCGCCGTAGCGCCCGTCGACGTAGAAGCCCGGCTCGATGGAGAACGCCATGCCCGGCTCGAGCACCAGGGTGTTGCCCGCGACGATGTACGGCTCCTCATGGGTCTCCTGGCCGATGCCGTGGCCGGTGCGGTGGATGAACAGGTCGCCGTACCCGGCGTCCACGAGGATTCGACGCCCTACGGCGTCGACGGACTCGGCAGTGACACCTGGACGCGCATGCTCGCGCTGGGCCTGTTGGGCGGCAGCCAGAGCCGCATAGCCCTCCTCGTAGCCCTGCGGGGCCGGCCCTCCGGCGAGGTAGTTGCGGGTCGAGTCCGAGCAGTACCCGGCAGGGGTCGTGCCGCCGATGTCGACCACGACCGGGTCGCCGGGCTCGATCACCCGGTCGGAGAGCTCATGGTGCGGTGAGGCCCCGTTGGGCCCCGACCCGACGATCACGAAGTCGACCGTCTCGTGCCCCTCGTCGATGATCGCGCGGGCGATGTCGGCGCCGACCTGACGTTCGGTGCGTCCCGGCCGCAGCCACTCCCCCATGCGCGAGTGCACGCGGTCGATGGCAGCACCCGCCTCGCGCAGCGCATCGACCTCCGCCGGCTCCTTGCGGATCCTCAGCTCCTGAACGACCGGTCCGGCGAGCACGATGCGGCGTCCGGGAGCGCTGCTTGGACGGCGAAGACCCGCTCAGCCCACATGTGGTCGTCGACGCCGACCGTGCCGGCATCTCCCACCAGCTCGGCCACGAGCGCGTACGGATCGTCCGTCTCATGCCACGCTTCGATGGCCACGTCGACGCCCGCCGCGACGGCGGCAGGACGCTCCAGGGCCGGCACGACGAGGGTCGGATCGCCCTCGGACGGCAGGACGAGACAGGTCAGTCGTTCCAGTGGCAACGCGTGGTACCCGGTCAGGTAGCGCAAGTTGGCACCAGGGGTGATGAGCAGGGCGTCCATGCCCCGTTCCGCGGTCAGGTGCTGGGCCCGGGCCAATCTCGTCGTCACGGATCGAGCCTACCGGCGACCCCAGTACGACCTGGTCCCCGTCATCGCCTACTGTAATCCTCACCACAATCGGATCGGGGGGTCCTCTCCATGCGTAGAGCCATTGCCGCAACCGCGGCGCTCATCCTCACCGGCGCACTCATCGCCACCGCGCCCGCCCAAGCAGGCCACCAACTTGCCGCTGGGCCGGACAACGTCGACACCAGCAAGCTCACCAAGGGCGTCACCGTGAACGGCATCATGAAGCACCAGCGCCAGTTCCAGACCATCGCCAATGAGAACGGCGGCACTCGCGCGTCCGGGCTGTCGGGCTACGACGAGTCAGCGTCGTACGTCGCACGTATGCTGCGCCGAGCAGGGTACGACGTCAAGAAGCAGAAATTCACGTTCCCGTTCTTCCGCGAGGTCGAACCGGCCACACTGACTCAGCTCACCCCGCAGGAAACGGACTTCGAGACCGCGACGTTCACCTACTCCGGAAGCGGCGACGTCTCCGGCACCGTGGTGCCCATCGACGTCCAGATCCCGCCTCCGGCGACACCGGGCAGCACCTCCGGCTGCGAAGCGTCTGACTTCGCCGCCGCACCCACGGAGCCGTCCATCGCGCTGATCCAGCGGGGCACCTGCACGTTCGAGGTCAAGGCCGACAACGCCAAGGCCGCCGGCTACGACGCGGTCATCATCTTCAACGAGGGGCAGGCCGGTCGCACCGACCTTCTGATCGGCACCTTGGGCAACCCGAAGGACATCCCCGTCGTGGGTCTGTCCTTCGACGACGGTGCTGCGCTGGCCGCCGACGCTCAGGCGACGGGTGGAGCCACCGCCCGGGTCACGACGAGCACCGAGGCAGATCTGGAGCGCGAGACCGTGAACGTCATCGCCGATCTTCCGTCGTCCTCGAAGCCGAAGAACCCGGACGAGGTCATCGTCGTCGGCGCCCACCTCGACAGCGTCACGGAGGGGCCGGGCATCAACGACAACGGTTCCGGCTCAGCGACGATCCTGGAGATCGCGGAGCAGATGGCCGAGCTCAAGATGAACAAGAAGCCGGTTCGTCCGGTCCGCTTCGCCTTCTGGGGCGCGGAGGAACTCGGTCTCCTCGGGTCGGAGCACTACGTGAACAACCTGTCCGACGCGAACCGCGCGAAGATCTACGCGAACCTGAACTTCGACATGCTGGGCTCGCCCAACTACGTCCGGTTCGTGTATGACGGCGACGGCTCCGACACCGACCCGGCGGGTCCGCCCGGGTCCGGCGAGATCGAGAAGGTCTTCACCGACTTCTTCGCCTCGAAGGGCCTCGCATCGGAACCGACCGAGTTCAGCGGACGGTCTGACTACGGACCGTTCATCGCGGTGGGTATCCCGGCCGGTGGTCTGTTCAGCGGCGCCGAGGGCGTCAAGACTGCGGAACAGGCAGCGACGTATGGTGGCACGGCTGGGGAGGCCTACGACTCCTGCTACCACCAGGCGTGCGACACCATCACCAACCTGAACACGGACGCGTTGCACGAGCTCGGCGATGCCGCGGCACACGCGACCGGAGTGATGACGAAGTCGAAGGCGGGGCTGTTCCCGGACGGCAGCCGCGTCGCGCAACGACAGGCTGCGAAGCAGGGCTCGTTCGAGGCGCACGGTCACCCCGTTCGCTGACGCACCCTAGGATCGGCGTCGGCACCCCTTCGGTGCCGGCGCCGATTCGCGTCTGAGACCCGATCGGGGAGGATCATGGCCGACCGGCTGATGCTGCTGGACAGCGCGAGCCTGTACTTCCGTGCGTTCTTCGGCGTTCCCGACTCGCTGAAGGCACCCGACGGCACCGTCGTCAACGCCGTGCGCGGACTGCTCGACTTCGTCGCCACACTTGCCACCCAGTACCACCCGGACGCGATCGTGGCGTGCTGGGACGACGACTGGCGTCCGGCCTGGCGGGTCGACCTGATGCCGTCGTACAAGACGCACCGCGTGGCCGAGGAGATCGTCGGCGACGCGGACATCGAAGTGACACCGGACCTGCTCTCCCCGCAGGTGCCGATCATCGCCGAGGCGCTCGGCCTCATCGGCATCCCGGTCGTCGGTGCGATGGGCGCGGAGGCGGACGACATCATCGGCACGTTCGCGCCGTCGTGGGACGGACCGGTCGACGTGGTCACCGGCGACCGGGACCTGTTCCAGCTCGTCGACGACGCGCACCCGATCCGGATCCTCTACACCGCACGTGGGGTGGGCAACCACGACGTCGTCGACGAGGCGTGGATTCGCGCGAAGTACGGCATCGACTCACACCGCTACGTCGACTTCGCCGTGATGCGCGGCGACGCCTCAGACGGCATCCCCGGCGTGCCGGGGATCGGCGAGAAGACCGGCGCCGCGTTGCTCGCCGCCTACGACGACCTCGACGGCATCGTCGCCGCCGCCAAGGACCCGTCCAGCGACATCAAGCCCCGGGTCCGCCAGTCGTTGCTGGATTCCCAGGAGTACATCGAGATCGCCCGCAAGGTCGTCACGGTCAGCAAGGACGCGTGCCCGACCGACGTGCTCGTCCGTGAGCCGCTCACCGACGCACAAAAGGCCGCGCTCACGTCGTTCGGCGAGCAGTGGGGCCTCGGGAACGTCCCGGGCCGCGTCATCGAGGCCCTGGCCTGAGCGGTCGTTGAGCCTGCCGAAGCGTCAGCTGGCGACTGACGTGTACGACACCACGCCGCGCCGCAGCTCGGTGAGAGCGGCACGAACCGTGTCCCTGAGCTCGCCCGTTCCCGCGGCGTCGCCGACCTGAGCCAGCACGTCGATCAGCTGCTTCATGGCCCGCACGAAGTCGCCGGCAGCCATCTCGGTATCTCGCAGCACGTCGTCCAGCGAGGCACCCTGTACCCACGACCAGACGGCGTGCGCGAAGCCGAAGTCCGGCTCGCGCAGGTAGTTCAGGCGGTGCTCCCGTTCGAGCCGCCTCAGGTCAGTGCACAGAGCGCCCATCGTCTCGGCGACCTCGAGCACGCGCCGGCTCGGCAGCAGCGGCGCCGGTGCGTCGTCGCCGGCACGGGACTCGAACGTCAGGCCACTGACGACGGCGGCGAGGTCGGCCGGCTCGAGGCCGTCCCACACGCGTTCGCGCAGGCACTCGCTGATCAACAGGTCGAGCTCGCTGTAGACACGCTGCAGTCGGAGGCCGTCCGGGGTCACTTCGTCACCGTCGAGGTAGCCGAGGACGCGGAGCACCTCACAGACGCGGTCGAACTGCCGCGCCACGGTGTTGGTGCGCTGCTCGATGCGTCGACGCTGGTTCGCGGTGTCGCGCTCGAGCTTGAGGTAGCGCTCGGCCCAGCGAGCGTGGGACTCCCGGTCCGGACAGGCGTGGCACGGGTGGGCTCGGAGCGTGGCGCGAATCTCCGCGACGCGCGGGTCCTTGACCTCGCCGTGCTCGCGGTACGGCTTGTCGTTGCGCCACTGCACACCCTGGGCACGGTTGCGCAGCGACGAGGCGAGATCGCGGCGGGCCTGCGGGTTGCGTGAGTTGAAGGACTTGGGGATCCGCATGCGCGTGATGGCCTCGACCGGCGTCGGGAAGTCGACGATCGCCAGACGGCGTGCGTGCCGGTTGGCCGTGAGCACCATCGGGCGCGGATCGTCCGCGCCCGATCGGTGACCGGGGTCGAGCACGACGGCCAGGCCGGCCCAGCGTCCGGCCGGGACGTTGATGACGTCGCCGATCTTCAGGGACGTCAGCGACTGCACGACCTGGTCGCGTTCGGCCGCACGCCTCGCCTTTGAGCCGGACGACTCGAGGTCGCTCAGCTCACGGCGCAACGCGGCGTACTCCATGAAGTCGCCCAGCTCGCAGGTGGCCGACGCCTGGTAGCCCTCGAGCGCTTCGTCCGCCTTGTGGATCTGCCGAGCCAGCCCGACGACGGCGCGGTCGGCCTGGAACTGCGCGAACGACTGCTCCAGCAGCTCACGGGCGTGCTCGCGGCCCACCTGCCCCACGAGGTTGACCGCCATGTTGTACGACGGCTGGAAGGAGGAGTTGAGCGGGTACGTACGCGTGGACGCGAGGCCGCCGACCTGACGCGGGTCGAGACCCGGCTGCCACAGCACGACGCCGTGCCCCTCGATGTCGATGCCGCGACGTCCTGCCCGGCCGGTGAGCTGCGTGTACTCCCCCGGCGTGACGTCGACGTGGGCTTCGCCGTTCCACTTCGAGAGCCGCTCGATCACCACGGTGCGAGCCGGCATGTTGATGCCGAGGGCCAGGGTCTCGGTCGCGAACACGACCTTCACCAGGCCGGCGCTGAACAGCTGCTCGACGGACTCCTTGAAGGTGGGCAGCATCCCCGCATGGTGGGACGCGATGCCCCGGGCCAGCGCGTCCCGGAACTCGTAGTAGCCGAGCACGTGCAGGTCGTCGTCGGGTAGATGCGCGCACGCGGCGTCGACCGCCTCGATGATCTCGGCCCGCTCGTCGGGCGAGGTGAGCGTGATCCGGGCGTCCATGACCTGCTGAACGGCGGCGTCGCAGCCGGCGCGGCTGAACACGAAGACGATGGCCGGCAGCAGGCCCTCGGCGTCGAGCTTCTCGACGAGCTCGACGCGCCCTGGTGTGCGATGCCGGCTGCGCGGGCGCCGACCGCCCTTGGGCGGCCTGCCCTTGCCCATCCGGGACAGCTGGACGTCTTCGCGCGCCATGCGCTCCAGCTGCCGGTTGACCTGGCCACCCTCGCCCGCGCTGGTGAGCTCGCCGTCCTCGAACAACGGGAACAGGCGGCGGCCGACGAGCACGTGCTGGTGCAGCGGGACGGGTCGGCGCTCCTCGACGATCGTCGTGGTTCCGCCCCGGACCTCGGTGAGCCAGGCACCGAACTCCTCGGCGTTGGAGACGGTGGCCGACAGCGACACGACGGCCACCGACTCGGGCAGCCCGATGATGACCTCCTCCCAGACGGCGCCGCGGAAGCGGTCTGCGAGGTAATGCACCTCGTCCATCACCACGAACCCGAGCCCGGTGAGCGTGCGCGAGCCGGCGTACAGCATGTTGCGCAGCACTTCGGTGGTCATGACGACGACCGGCGCCTCGCCGTTGATGGTGTTGTCGCCGGTCAGCAGTCCGACCTTGCCCGAGCCGTACCGCGCGACGAGGTCGGCGAACTTCTGGTTCGACAGGGCCTTGATCGGCGTGGTGTAGAAGCACTTGCGACCTGTGGCGAGGGCGAGATGGACCGCGAATTCACCGACGATCGTCTTGCCGGAGCCGGTCGGTGCGGCGACCAGCACACCGTCTCCGTCCTCGACTGCCTCGCAGGCCTCGACCTGGAACGGGTCGAGCGCGAACGGGTACAGGCCGCGAAAGTCAGCGAGGTGCGGATGAGCCCGGTCGGCGCGGGATCGGGCATACCGCTCGGCCGGGGAGGACATGCTTCGAGCGTACCGGCGGGTGAGCGCGGGGTCGGGAGCCTCGTCCAGGCTCAGGGACGCGGGACGAGCATCCGCAGCGCCCCCGGACGCACTGTCACCGTCATCGGCAGCGGGCCGAGCCGTTCTCCGTCGCCGTACGCGACGATGTCCGGCGACGACAGCGTCACTTCGCGGACGCGGTGGCGCTCGAACTCCGGGATCGTCACGTGCGTGCCGCGGTAGAGCATGGGGAAGACCCGCATGAGCCGGGGCTTGCTGAGTGGGTTGATCACCACGACGTCGAGCAGTCCGTCGTCGATGGACGCGCCTTCGCACATCCGCAGACCACCTCCGTACGACGGCGCGTTGCCGACCGCCACCAGCATGGCGTCGCGCTCGATCACCTCGCCGTCGAGCGTGAGGCTATAGGCGAGCGGTTGGAACGCGCGCAGCTCGGCGATGATCGAGATGTTGTAGCGCATGTTGCCGCGCGGCCACGTCATGGCGTCCGCACGTTCGTTGACCAGGGAGTCGAACCCCGATGCCACCACGGTGACGACGTACTGGTCGCGCCCGGTCTGGGCGAGGTCGATGTCGCGCGTGTGGCCGTCGAGCAGAACCTTCGTCGCGGCGGCCCGGTCCTTGACCGGGATGCCGAGCGCGCGCGCGGTGTCGTTGCCCGTGCCTGCAGGGAGCAGGCCGAGCGTGAGGTCGCGTCCGACGACGACGGGCAGCAGTTCGTGCAGGGCTCCGTCGCCGCCGACGACCACGACGGTGTCGACACCGGTCTCGAGCGCCTTGGTGAGCTGTTCTCGGGCGTGCTGGGAGTCATCACCCTGGATGCGGGAGATCTCGTGCCCGAGCGAGTGCAACAGCTGCTCGGCGTCATCGGCGATGCGCTCACCCTGCCGCTTGCCGGACACGGGGTTGACGACTAGAGCAACATGCATGTGTCCAGCGTAATCGGCGTCGATTGCGCGATGATGCTCACCAACCACTCGTCGAAGGAGTTCACATGGGGTCACGATCAGGGGTCACGCTGCTGTGGGTGCTTTCTCTCGCGTTCGTCGTCGTCGGTCTGGCATTCGTGTTCGCTCCGGGCACCTTCGCCGACCTGTCGACCGGTGAGTCGCCGAGACTGCCCAGCGCAGTCACGGACATGCGAGCGGTGTCCGGTGGGGTCGCGTTGGGACTCGGGCTGTTCCTTGGTCTCTGTGCCTCGCGGGACGAATGGGTTGTTCCCGGCTTGATGCTGAGCGCGCTCGTGCTCGCGTGCATGCCCGTGTCGCGGATCATCGGCTTCATCGTGGACGGCGGCGTCACCGGAACCCAGGTGACCCTCGCTGTGTTCGAAGCCGTGGCGATGCTGCTGTGCGTCCTTGCGCTGCGAGGACGGCCGGCCGAACGCGGTTGAGTGCTCAGTCGAGCGTCGAGGTCTCGTCGTCGCCGATCTCGGCGGGCTCTGCCTTGACCCGCCTCCGGTCGGCGATCCAGGCGATGAGCTCTGAGACCGCGTACAGAGCGGTCATGGGAACGGCGAGGAACAACATCGTCAGCGGATCGGTGCTCGGCGTCGCGACCGCGGAGAACACGAAGATCCCGATGATCGTCCACGACCGTGCGGCGGCCAGCTGACGGGCGCTCACCACGCCCAGCCTGTTGAGCAGCACGACGACGAGGGGGATCTCGGCTGCAACGCCGAACACCAGCATCATGCGGACGACGAAGTCGAAGTACTCCGCGCCGGTCACGAGGTTCTCGAACCCGCTGGGCACGAACCCGATCAGGACGAGGAATGCCTTCGGCAGGACCACGTAGGCCAGTGCGGCGCCGGCGATGAACAGCGGGGCGCCGGTCCCGGTGAGCAGCATGGCCCAGCGCTTCTCGTTGCGGTGCAGCGCCGGCAGCACGAACGCCCAGATCTGGTACAACCACACCGGACTCGACCCGATGATGCCGGCGACCAAGGAGATCTTCAGCTGGAACACGAACGCCCCGCCGATCCCGGTGAGCACCGCGGTGGACTCGATCCCCTTGTCGGAGAGGTCCGGCCGGATCTCCTCATAGGGTCCGGTGAGGAACCTCAGGATCTCGTCGTAGAAGAACCAGGCGACGATCGTCGCGAGCACGATGGCCAGGACGCCCTTGACCAGGCGGGTACGCAGCTCGCGAAGGTGATCGACCAGCGGCATCGTGCCGCCCTCGGGAACGGCCTTGCCGCGACGCAGCGCCAAGCGTCAGCCCTGTTCGGGCTTCTTCTCAGCCTCGGTGGTCTCGAGAGCCTCGGGCTTGGAGTCGTCGTCATCGTCCTTCAGGCCCTTGACCTCGGACTTGAAGATGCGCAGGGCACGACCCGACCCGCGGGCCAGCTCAGGAAGCTTCCGGCCACCGAACAGCAGCACGATGACACCGACGACGATGAGGATCTCGGGTGCACCGATCCCAGGTCCGAACATGGCTACTCCTTTGAGGGGTCAGATCCATCGTACGCGCTCAACGCAGCACGGGCGTGGTCCGCGACGTCAGAGGCGAGAGAAGCCGGTTCGACCACGCGGACCGATCCTGCGTTGCGGAGCACGAGCCGGCGCAGCCACGACCAGTCGCCGCCGAACAGCTTGACCCGCAGAACGTCTCCACGCGGCTCGACCTCCTGGACCTGGTAGTACTCGGTGAGCCAGTGCGCCCGCGGATCGAGGTCGAGGACCGCGTACGGGGTGTCGCCGCCGACGGTGAAGAACGAGGTCGCAAGATCGCGGGGCTCGGCCTCGTGGTCGGAGGCGTCGTCGCCGGTGAGCTCGGCGGCCTCGATGCGGTCGAGCCGGAAGAACCGGAGGTCCTCCGCGCGCAGGCACCAGGCCTCGAGGTAGAGGTGGCCGTTCTCGGTGAACAGGCGTCGCGGGTCGACCTGGCGTGTGGTGCGGTCGTCGCGCGACGCGGTGCCGTAGATGATCTCGACCCGCTTGCCCTCGGCCAGAGCGTGCACGAGCGTCGTGTGGATGACCGGATCGGCCGGCTCGACGAGGACGTCCACCGGCAGGTCGACGCCTTCGCCGACCGCGCTCTCGAGCTTGGCGAGCGCACTGTCGATGATGGGCAGCTGCGCGCCGCTGGCGGACGCGCGGAGCGTGCGCAGTGCAACGATGAGCGCCACACCCTCGTTGCTGGTGATCCGGAGCGGGCGGGGCATGAAGTCGGCGTCCCTGATGTAGACGACGCCGTCCTCGTCGAGGGCGCCGAGGTCGAAGTCGATGAGCTCGCCGGCGTACTCGCCCACGCCGGTGTACATGAGCAGGCGCAAGTCGTCGCGGATCTGCTTGGGCGGGACGCCGAACTCCTCGGCCACCTCGTTGACCGGGATGCCGTCGTGCCCCCGCAGGTACGGAACCAGCGCGAGCATGCGGACGACCTGCTGGCGCGACCGGCTCATCCGGGGTCCCCGAGAGCGGCGCGCAGTCGGACGACGACCTGCTCACGGACTTCGGGAGGCGAGACCACCACGACGTCAGCGCCGTAGGACGCGACCTCAGCCGCGAGGTCCCACGCCGAGCCGTACGGCACCTCGATCTCGTCGTGCTCGTCGTCCACTGGCGTGGACGCGTTCGCCATCCGGCGGAGTGACTGGCCGCGCCCGGCCCGGACGTGGAGCACGGCCAGGCTGTCGGGCTTGGCGGGAAACAGCGCGGCGGCCACCTTGGTCATGTCGGTGCCCTCAGGCACCTCGTACGAGCCCGGCTCGCCGGTCGTCTCGACGTCGCCCTGCACGCGCGACAGCCGGAAGATGCGCGGAGCCTCACGATCCAGGTCGAAGCCGCCGAGGTACCAGCGGTCGTGCCACGAGATGATCCCCCAGGGCTGCACGCGGCGGCGGGCGGCCGGCTGGCCCGGACGTTGGTAGACGAACGCGACCGGGATGCGCTTGGTCGCGGCCTCCCACATCACGTCGAACGACGGCTCGTCGGCGGAGAGCTTGGGCTCAGCCATGCGGAGGACGTCGGGGTCGACCTCGATGCCTGCGGCCTTCAGCTTGACCAGGGCGGTCGTGGACTCCCCTGCCAGCCCGGAGTGCTCCCACACCTGGGCCGCGAGGCCGAGCACCGCGGCCTCTTCGCGGGTGAGGGCCAGGTCGGGTAGCTCGGCCTCGTCGCGGCGGATGCGGTAGCCGACCTCGTCCTCGAAGTACTTGTCGTTGCTGCCCATCTCGACCGCGATGCCGAGCTCGCGGAGCTCCTCCTTGTCACGCTCGAACTTGCGCTCGAACGCCTGCTGGGTGGAGTCGCGGTAGTCGGCGATCGACTGGCGGATCTGTTCCTTGGTGAGGTACTGACGGCTGACCAGGAGCGCGAAGATGAGGTTCATCAACCTCTCGGTCTTGCGCTCGGCCATGGCAGGAGGATGTCAGGATGCGTCGAGCAAGTCGATGGCGAACACCAGCGAGTCGCCGGGCTTGATCGGTCCGCCGGCTTGCGGCTTGTCGCCGTAGGCGGTGTCGGCCGGGCAGACGAGCACGATCCGGCTGCCGACCTTGTGGCCCGGGATGAGGTCCTTCCAGCACGGGATGACCTGATCGAGCGAGAACGATGCCGGGGCACCCTTGGTCCACGAGCTGTCGAAGACATCTCCGTCGGGATAGACCTGGCCGACGTAGTGCGACGTGATGGCCTGGCCCTTCTCGACCTCGGGTCCGTCACCCTCGATCGCGACGTGGGCGCTGGCCTTGGAGACCTTGTCGGGCGTCTTCCCGGAGGGCTTGAATCCGTCCGGGTGGCCGTCCTTCTCGACGATGGCCGGGACGGAGGCGGGAAGCTTCTTGGCCTTGCCGTCGGCCTTCTGCGGCACCTTGGCGACAATCTCGAACAGGAACACCATCGTGTCGTCAGCCTTGATGCCGAGCTCGGTGCGAGCCTGTGCGAAGCCGTCCTTCGGCGGGATCGCCACGAGCACCCGGCTGCCGACCTTCTGGCCGGTGAGCCCCTTGATGAATCCCGGCATGGCCGAGGTGTCGTCGAGCGTGAGAGTGAGCGGGCTCTTGCTGGTGAACGAGTTGTCGAACTGCTTGCCCGTGCGCCCGTTGACGGCCACGTAGTTGACCTTCACGCTGTCGCCGGCGGCGACGTCCTCTCCGGTGCCCTTCGTGACCACACGGGTCTCGGTGGACCCGGTGGTGAAGTCCTTGCCGACCTTGAGCTTGGGGTTGTCGCCCCCGCGGACGGTGATGTCGGCGAGACCTGCCGATGCTGAGGAGGACGAGTCGGATCCGCAGCCGGCGAGCAGCAGACAGGCGGCTGCGGAGACAGCGAGAATTCGGCGCACAGTGTGGACTTTCAGCAGAAGGACAGGCCGTCGCCCAGCGTAGCCCGACCGGTAAAGGCCGAAGACGTCACATGCCGTCGATCAGGCGCTGCACGCGCTCGTCGTGCGAGCGGAACGGGTCCTTGCACAGCACCGTGCGCTGGGCCTGGTCGTTGAGCTTGAGGTGCACCCAGTCGACGGTGAAGTCGCGGCGGCGCTCCTGGGCCCGCTTGATGAAGTCGCCGCGCAGCCTGGCCCGGGTGGTCTGCGGCGGCACCGACTTGGCGGTGAAGACGTCGAGGTCGCGCGTGACGCGGGCGACTGCGCCCTTGTTCTCGAGCAGGTAGAAGATGCCGCGATCGCGCCGGATGTCGTGGTACGCGAGGTCGAGCTGGGCGATGCGCGGGTCGGCCCAGCTGAGCCCGTGTGCCGTGCGGTAGCGGTCGAGCAGGCGGAACTTGATGACCCAGTCGACCTCGCGCTCGACCAGCGAGAGGTCCTCGGACTCGACCGCCTTGAGCGTGCGCTCCCAGAGATCCATCGCGCGGTCGATGGTGGGCGTGTGCAGCCCGTGCTTGTCGATGAACTCGGCGGCCTTGCCGAAGTACTCGGCCTGGATCTCCAGGGCCGACAGCTCGCGTCCGTTCGCGAGCTGCACCTTGCGGCGTCCGGTCATGTCGTGGGCGATCTCGCGGATGGCCCGGATGGGGTTGTCGAGCGTGAGGTCGCGCATCGACACGCCGCCCTCGATCATCCGGAGCACGAGGTCTGTGGTCGCGACCTTGAGCAGCGTCGTGGTCTCGCTCATGTTCGAGTCGCCGACGATGACGTGCAGGCGGCGGAATCGCTCGGCGTCGGCGTGCGGCTCGTCGCGGGTGTTGATGATCGGCCGCGAGCGCGTGGTGGCGCTCGAGACGCCCTCCCAGATGTGCTCGGCGCGCTGGCTGACCGAGTAGATGGTGCCGCGCGGCGTCTGCTGCACCTTGCCGGCACCGCAGATGATCTGCCGCGACACCAGGAACGGGATGAGGATGTCGGCGAGCCGGCTGAACTCCCCGCCGCGACCGACGAGATAGTTCTCGTGGCACCCGTAGGAGTTGCCGGCGGAGTCGGTGTTGTTCTTGAACAGGTAGATGTCGCCGTCGACGCCGTCGTCGGCCAAGCGGTGCTGGGCGTCGATCATCAGACCTTCAAGGATCCGCTCCCCCGCACGGTCGTGCGTGACGAGGTCGACCAGGTCGTCGCACTCCGGCGTGGCGTACTCGGGATGGCTGCCGACGTCGAGGTAGAGCCGCGCTCCGTTGCGCAGGAAGACGTTGCTGCTGCGCCCCCACGAGACGACCCTGCGGAAGAGGTAGCGCGCCACTTCGTCGGGAGACAGCCGGCGCTGGCCCTTGAACGAGCAGGTGACGCCGTACTCGTTCTCGATGCCGAAGATCCGCCGGTCCATGTGAGCAGCCTAGTCGGGCACTCGGCAAACGAACGGCAACACCGGCGGCATCCGGCCCGTCAGTTGATGCATCATTCGCGGTGAGACCTGTGAGGAGACGCCCATGAAGATGCCCAAGCCCAGTGATGCCGACCTGGAACGGTTCCGCTCCCTGGCGCCCGACGAACCCGATGTCGAGGTCAAGTCGATGTTCGGGCAGCTCGCGGCGTTCGTGAACGGCAACATGTTCGCCGGGCTGTTCGGGTCCGCTGTTGGCGTGAAGTTGTCCGAGGACTCCGCGGCGGAGCTGTCCGCCCTACCCGGCTCCGGCCCCTTCGGGCCGGAGGAGCGTCCGATGGGCGGCTACGTGTCGCTGCCGTCCGACATGGATGACGACGCGGCGTCCGGGTGGGTCGACCGCGCCCGCGAGCACGTCGCGACGTTCCCGCCCAAACAGAAGAAGCGCTGAAGTCAGCCCAGGGCCGCCGTGACGGTTTCGTCGGTGAGGCGCTTGAACTTGCGGGGCTGGGGGCGCGTGCGGTCGAGCGTGGCGACCTCGAGGTCTGCGGCCGGGACCGTGCGCGCGGGGGTGGCGTCCTGGCCCATCGACTCCACGGCGAGACGGATGGCGGCGGTGAGGTCGAGGCCCTCGGAGTAGTGCTCGCGGAGGTGCGACTCGACCTGCTCCGTCTGGCCACCCATCACCGCATAACCCTGGACGTCGGCGACCGAGCCGTCGTAGGTGAGGCGGTAGATCTGGTCGCCGGTCGCGTCGTCGCCGACCTCGGCCACGAACAGCTCGACCTCGTAGGGCTTCTCGCCGCCCGCGGAGAAGATCGTGCCCAGCGTCTGCGCATAGGCGTTGGCCAGCGACCGTCCGGTGACGTCGCGGCGATCGTAGGAGTATCCGCGGAGGTCAGCGAGCCGGACACCGGCAATGCGCAGGTTCTCGAACTCGTTGTAGCGGCCGACGGCGGCGAAGCCGATGCGGTCGTAGATCTCACTGATCTTGTGCAGCGCCTGCGACGGGTTCTCCGCGACGAACAGCACGCCGTCGGCGTACTGCACCACCACGACGCTGCGGCCACGTGAGATGCCCTTGCGGGCGAAGTCGGCCCGATCCTTCATGAGCTGCTCGGGCGAGACGTAGAACGGTGCGGTCATTCGGGGTGTCCCGTCAGTTGAGGGGGGCCGCGGGGCCGTCGGGGCGGACGAGGCGGGCGCCGATGACGTCGTCGGCGATCGTTCCGACGTCCGACTCGGGGACTTGGCGGTAGCCGTCGGCGGTGACGACAGCGATCGTCGGGAAGATGCGACGGGTCAGGTCGGGGCCACCGGTGGCGGAGTCGTCGTCGGCGGCGTCGTAGAGCGCCTGCACCGTGGCGGTGATGGCACCGGTCTCGTCGAGGTCGTCGCGGTACAGCTTCTTGAGCGCGCCGCGGGCGAACACCGAGCCGGAGCCGACCGCGTGGAACGCGTGCTCCTCGTAGCGGCCACCGGTGACGTCGTAGGAGAAGATGCGGCCGATCTGTGTGGCGATGTCGAAGCCGGCGAACAGCGGCACCACTGCGAGGCCCTGCATCGCGAGTCCGAGGTTGCCACGGATGAGCGCGGCCAGCCTGTTGGCCTTGCCGTCGGCGGAGAGCACCGTGCCCTCGAGCTTCTCGTAGTGCTCGAGCTCGACCTGGAACAGCCGCACCACTTCGACCGCCAGCCCCGCGCTGCCGGCGATGCCGATGCAGGAGTACTCGTCGGCCGGGAACACCTTCTCGATGTCCCGCTGCGCGATGATGTTTCCCATCGTGGCCCGGCGGTCGCCGGCCATGACGACGCCACCAGGGAAGGTGGCGGCCACGATCGTGGTTCCGTGCGGAGCGACGTCGGCGAGGTCACCCACACCGCGGGCCGAGGCGCCTGGCACGAGGCCGGGCGCCTGCTGCGCGAGGAAGTCGGCGAAGGACGAGGAGCCCGCAGAGGTGAACGGCTCCGGCAGCATCACTGCCCACCCTTTTGCACGAAGCTGCGCACGAACTCCTCGGCGTTCTCCTCGAGCACGTCGTCGATGTCGTCGAGGATCGAGTCGACGTCGTCGTCGAGCTTCTCCTTGCGCTCGGCGTCGACCTCGGTCTCCTCGACCTGGGCGTCGGTCTCGGCTGACTTCTTGGTGCTCTTGTGCTGCTGTTCGGACATACCGCAACCCTAGCCCCAGGAGTGAACACCCGTGCGTCTGTTCACTACCCGCGGAAAGGCGTGTCAGCGGCGCGTGATGGCGCTGAAGAGGTCGGATGCGGTCTCGCTGCGTGCGAACAGGTCACCGACGTGCTCCTTGGTGCCCCGCAACGGCTCCAGCGTGGGGATGCGCTGCAGCGAGTCGTGGCCGGGGAGATCGAAGATCACCGAGTCCCACGACGCGGCGGCGATGTCGGTGGCAAACCTCGCCAGGCACATGCCGCGGAAATAGGCCCGGGTGTCGCTCGGCGGGGTCGACACGGCGTCCTTGACCTCCTCGTCGCTCACCAGCCGCTCCATCCGGCCGGACCGCACGAGCTGGTGGAAGAGCCCCTTCTCGAGCCGGACGTCGTGGTACTGGACGTCGACGAGGTGCAGCTTCGCGTGGTCCCAATCGAGACCGTCGCGGTCGCGGTACGACTCCAGCAGCGCCAGCTTGGCCACCCAGTCGAGCTCGCCGGCGCACTCCTGCGGGTCGCGCTCCAGGCGGTCGAGCACGCTCCCCCAGCGCGCCAGCACGTCGTCGGTCTGGTCGTCGGTGCCCTCGCGCTCGACGAACGTGTGCGCGTGCGCGAGGTACTCGCGCTGGAGGTCGATGGCCGTGATGGTGCGCCCGTCGGTGAGCTCGACTGTCTGGCGGAGGGTCGGGTCGTGCGAGATCTGGTGCATGGCGGCGACGGGCGCGGCCAGTGCGAGACCGGATGGGAGGTGGCCGGCCTCGATCATCGCCAGCACGATCGACGTGGTGCCGTGCTTGAGATAGATCGCGACCTCGGAGCAGTTCGCGTCACCGACGATGACGTGCAGGCGGCGATACTTCTTGGGGTCGGCGTGCGGTTCGTCGCGGGTGTTGATGATCGGCCGCTTGAGAGTGGTCTCGAGGCCGACGCCGACCTCGATGTAGTCGGCGCGCTGGCTGATCTGGAACGCGTGCACGCTGCCGTCCTGCTTGCGGCCGACCCGGCCGGACCCGGTGATCACCTGCCGGGACACGAAGAACGGGGTGAGGTGCTCGACGACCGCCTCGAACGGGACGTCGCGGCGCATCAGGTAGTTCTCGTGCGACCCGTATGAGGCGCCCTTGTTGTCGACGTTGTTCTTGTAGAGCATGACCGGCGCGGCACCCGGCATCCGACCGGCCAGCTCGGCGCCCAGCCGCATGACCTCCTCGCCCGCCTTCTCCCACACCACGACGTCGCGCGGGTTGGTGACCTCGGGGCTGGAGTACTCCGGATGCGCGTGGTCGACGTACAGGCGCGCGCCGTTCGTGAGGATGATGTTCGCGAGCCCGAGGTCCTCGTCGGTGAGCTGCGACGGGTCGGCGCTGTCGCGGCTCAGGTCGAACCCGCGAGCGTCTCGAAGCGGGTTCTCCTCCTCGAAGTCCCACCGCGCTCGGCGGGTCAGCCCGTGGGCGGCCGCATAGGAGTTGACGACGTGCGTCGACGCCACCATGGGGTTGGCGTGCGGCTGGCCCTTGACGGCGATGCCGTACTCCACCTCACTGCCCTGAACACGGCGAACAGTCATACCGAAAGCCTACGGGCCACCGTGCTGTTCAACTCAGCCATGACGCGGCGCGGAGCGTCCCGGCCATCACCAGTGCACGCCCTTGAGCACCCTGGCCAGCGCACGCTGCTGACGCGTCGTCCGCTCGCCGGCGCCGTCGCCGCGTGCTGCCGCGGAGTCGGGGAAGATCTTGTACGCCTGGTTGAGGACGCGGAACATCGCGTGCGGCGCCACCGCGTGCGAGACCTCCCCGGCCGTGCCGATCACGGTGTTGATCTCGTGCGGGTGGTCGCGGATGGCCCGGAGCACCAGGTCGGCGGCCTGCGACGGACTGATGGTGGGGAATGCGTCGTAGATCTTCGTGGGCGCGATCATCGGTGTGCGGACGAGCGGCATGTGGATCGACGTGAACGTGACGCCGTTGCCGATCAGCTCCGAGGCCACCACGCGGCTCCAGGCGTCGAGTGCGGCCTTGGACGCCACGTAGGCCGCGAATCGCGGCGGGTTCGTCTGCACGCCGATCGAGGAGATGTTGACGACGTGTCCGGTCTTCCGCTTGGCCATTCGCGGCGTCAGCCCCATGACCAGCCGGATCGCGCCGAAATAGTTGAGCTGCATCGTGCGCTCGAAGTCGTGAAACCGGTCGTACGACAGCCGCAACGAGCGCCGGATCGATCGACCGGCGTTGTTCACCACGACGTCGATGCCCTCGAAGTCTCGGTTCAGCTTCTTGGCCAGCTTGTCGATCTCGTCCATGTCGGACAGGTCGCAGGCGTAGGCAGCCGCCGAGCCACCCTGGGCCAGGATGTCGCCCTTCGTCTGCTCGAGCTTCTCCGCACCGCGGGCGACGAGGATGGCGGTGCCGCCGAGCGCCGCGACGCGCAGCGCCGTCGCCTTGCCGATGCCCGACGACGCGCCGGTGATCACGACCGTCTTGCCACGGACCGCCTTCTCCGATGCCTTGTCGGCCCGGATGTCGGGGTCGAGGTTCTGCTCCCAGTAGTCCCACAGGGTCGCCGCGTAGCTGCGCAGCTTGGGGATCTCGATCTCGGTTCCTTCAAGCGCTTCAACCGTCGCCGTCGAGTCGTAGCGGGTGGGCATCGAGATGTGCGCGATCACCTCGGCTGGGATCCCGAGGCGGCCCAGGGTCTGGTTGGCGATGGCCTCCCCCGGTCCCCCCGACGTGCCGCGTCCGAGCGCGGACTGCAGCCAGCGCGTCGGCAGCAGCTCGGTGACGCGGTTGTCGAGGGCGATCTGGAACGACGGTGACTTCGCCGCGCGCGTGAAGGCGTTGATGACGTCGAGGTTCTTCTGCGGCCGTGGGTTCACGAGGTGGAACGCGCGACCGTCGAGGCCGGGCTCGTGGGCCAGGTGGTCCATCGCCTTCGCCACGTAGTCGACGGGAACGATGTTGGTGCTGCCCATGCCGGCGCCGAACATCGGCAGCCACTGCGGCATGTAGTCGCGCATGCGCTTGATGAGCGTGAAGAAGTAGTACGGGCCGTCGATCTTGTCGATCTCACCGGTCTCGGAATCGCCGACGACCACCGCTGGGCGGTAGACGCGCCACGGCACCTTCGCCTCGTCCCGCACGATCTTCTCGGACTCGAACTTCGTCCGGTGATAGTCGGACTGGAAGCCTTGTCCCTCGTCGAACATGTCCTCGGTGAACGTGCCGGCGAAGTCGCCGGACGCCGCGATCGAGGACACCTGGTGGAAGCACCCCGCCTGCAGGGCGTCGGCGAGCTGCAGGGCGTTGTGGGTGCCGCCGGTGTTGAGACGGTCGTTCGCCGCCTTCGTGGCGGTCATGTCGTACGACGCGGCCAGGTGGAAGAAGTGCTTCACCTCGCCGGCGTGCTCCTTGACCCAGGCGGCGTCGACGCCGAGACCCTCCTCGGTGAGGTCACCGGGCACGGCGACGATGCGCGTGGAGTTGTTCCAGCGGTAGCGGAAGTTGTCGAGCTTTTCCTCCGAGCCCGGGCGCACGAGTACCCAGATCGTGCCGCGGCGATGGTCGACGAGCTCGGCGATCAGGCGTCGACCGATGAAACCGGTCGCGCCGGTGACGAAGTAGGCCATGTCGTGATGCTAGGGCACGCAACGCTGGACAATCAGAAGTGAAACGTGTTCTAGTTTTGGTATGGCAGACACGTTCGGGACAGGAATCCTCGCGGGCAAGGTTGCCTTCGTCGCGGGCGGCACCCGCGGCATGAACCTGCAGATCGCACGCCGGTACGCCGAGCACGGTGCCAAGGTCGCCGTGCTCAGCCGAAACCAGGAGCGGGTCGATGCCGCCGTCGCGGAGCTGCAGGAGATCGGCGGTGAGGTCCGCGGCTATGCCGGAGACGTGCGCGACTACGACGCGATCGATGCCGCCGTCAAGGGCACGGCCCAGGAGCTCGGCGCGATCGACCTGGTGGTCGCGGGCCAGGCCGGGAACTTCTACGCCCCCGCTGCCGACATGTCCGCCAACGGGTTCAAGGCGGTCGTCGACATCGACCTGGTCGGAACGTTCAACGTCTTCCGGGCCGGCTACGACGTGCTCAACAAGCGAGGTGCCTCACTGATCGCGATCACCGCACCTGAGGCCGTCAGGCCGCTCAACTTCCAGGCCCACGTGTGCGCCGCCAAGGCCGGCGTGAACATGCTCATCAAGGTCCTGGCGCTCGAGTGGGGGCCCGAGGGCATCCGCGTCAACGGCATCTCCCCCGGTCCGATCGAGGGATCGTGGGGCATGGAGAACGTCGCCTCGCCGACCCAGGAGATGAAGGACCGGATCACCGAGGCGATGCCGCTGCGACGTTGGGGCACCAACGACGATGTCGCCGACAGCGCACTGTTCCTGTCGTCGGATGCCGCGTCGTACGTGACCGGCACGATCCTCGACACCGACGGTGGCGCCGTGATCTCGATTCCCGGCACGGAGAAGGCCGACCCGAAGGACGTCCGCGTGAAGGGGCGCGGCTCCAAGGTCTAGAAATCCCGACCCGCGAGTGGCGCACACCTGACCGCGAGTGGCGCAAAGTGGCCGCGACACGCCGTCCGAAATGACCGAACTGCGCCACTCGGCGATCGTCAGAGGTACTGGCCTGTGTTGGCCACGGTGTCGATGGAGCGTCCGGGCTCGTTGCCACTCTTGCCCGAGATGAGCGTGCGGATGAACACGATGCGCTCACCCTTCTTGCCGGAGATGCGCGCCCAGTCGTCGGGGTTCGTCGTGTTGGGGAGGTCCTCGTTCTCCTTGAACTCGTCGAGGCAGGCCGCGAGCATGTGCTGAACCCGCAGACCCTTGTCGCCGTGCTCGAGGAAGTCCTTGATGGCCATCTTCTTGGCGCGGTCGACGATGTTCTGGATCATCGCGCCGGAGTTGAAGTCCTTGAAGTACAGGATCTCCTTGTCGCCGTTGGCGTAGGTGACCTCGAGGAACTGGTTGTCCTCGGACTCGGTGTACATCAGCTCGACCGTGCGCTGGATCATGCCAGTGACGCAGGCCTGGGTGTCGCCACCGAACTCGGCGAGGTCGTCGGAGTGCAGCGGGAGCGTGACGGTGAGGTACTTGCTGAAGATGTCGCGGGCGGCCTCGGCGTCGGGGCGCTCGATCTTGATCTTCACGTCGAGGCGGCCCGGGCGAAGGATGGCCGGGTCGATCATGTCCTCGCGGTTGGACGCGCCGATGACCAGGACGTTCTCGAGCCCCTCGACACCGTCGATCTCGCTGAGCAGCTGCGGGACGATGGTGTTCTCGACGTCGGAGGAGATCCCGGAGCCGCGGGTGCGGAACAGTGAGTCCATCTCGTCGAAGAACACGATGACTGGGGTGCCCTCGTTTGCCTTCTCACGGGCACGCTGGAACACCAGGCGGATGTGTCGCTCGGTCTCGCCGACGTACTTGTTGAGCAGCTCGGGGCCCTTGATGTTGAGGAAGTAGCTGCGGCCCTCCTCGCCGGTCTTCTCCGAGACCTTCTTGGCGAGTGAGGCCGCGACGGCCTTGGCGATCATGGTCTTGCCGCAGCCGGGAGGACCATAGAGCAGCACGCCCTTGGGCGGCTTGAGCTCGTGCTCGATGAACACGTCGGGGTGGAGGTAGGGCAGCTCGACGGCGTCGCGGATGGCCTCGATCTGGCCCTTGAGGCCGCCGATGCTCTCGTAGTCGATGTCGGGGACCTCTTCGAGGACGAGCTCCTCGACCTCGCTCTTGGGCACCCGCTCGTAGACGTAGTTGGCGCGGCTGTCGAGCAGCAAGGAGTCGCCGGCCCGCAGCTTGAGGCCGACCAGCGAGTCGGCCAGCTTCACGACCCGCTCCTCATCGGCGTTGCCGAGCACGAGGGCCCGCTCGCCGTCGGCGAGCATCTCCTTGAGCATGACGACCTCGCCGGTGGTCTCGAACTCCAGCGCGGCCACGACGTTCATGGCCTCGTTGAGGATGACCTCCTGGCCCTTGCGCAGCTCGTCCTTGTCGACCGTGGGGCTGACGTTGACGCGCAGCTTGCGGCCGCCGGTGAAGACGTCGACGGAGTCGTCGTCGTTGCGCTGCAGGAAGGTGCCGAAACCGGTGGGCGGCTGGGCCAGCCGGTCGACCTCCTCCTTGAGGGTGACGATCTGCTCGCGCGCCTCGCGCAGCGTGGCCGTGAGGCGGTCGTTCTGGGAGGTGGTGGAGGACAGGCGTGCCTCGAGGTCGGAGAGGCGCGAGTCGAGGGAGCCCTCGTTGCCCAGGCGGCGACGCAGGTGCTCGACCTCGGCCCTCAGGTACGCGAGCTCGTGCTCGGCGCCACCGGCACCGCGGGTGTGGTCCTGTTCGCTCATTTGCCACCTCCTACTCGTACAAACGACCCTACCTGCTCGGACGTCACTCGGTAGGACGTCAGGATGTGGCGTTGATGACGATCTGATGACTCTTCAGGCCGTCTCCGGGCCCGCGTCGGAGACGCCGGGAGGCCGTGGACCGGTGTAGTCGGGGCCGTACGCTCCAGGCGCCGGACGACGGGTCTTCTCCAGGCTTCGCTCCCCCGGCGCCATCCTGCGGGCCACGGCGAGGAACGCGGTGTGACCGATCATGCGGTGGTCGGGCCGCACCGCCAGGCCCTCGAGATGCCATTCGCGCTGCAGCGTCTCCCAGGCGACCGGCTCGGTGAAGCCACCGTCGGCACGCAGCGTCTCGACGAACAGCGACAGCTGAGTGGTGGTGGCCACGTAGGCGCAGACGATGCCGCCGGGCACGAGCCGTTCGCCGGCGAGCGGCACGCAGGTCCACGGATCGACCATGTCGAGGACGAGTCGGTCGATCTCCTCCTCGGCGATGGCCTCACGGACGTCGCCGACGGTGAGCGTCCACGCCGGATGGTCCGATCCGACGATCTGCTCGACGTTGCGACGCGCGATCTCGGCGAAGTCCCCCCGCATCTCGTAGGAGGCGAGCCGGCCCTCGGTGCCGACGGCGCGCAGCAGGTAGATGGTGAGGCTGCCCGATCCGGCTCCCGCCTCGACCACCCGAGCTCCGGGGAAGATGTCGGCCATCGTCACGATGTGTGCCGCGTCCTTGGGGTAGATGATCGCGGCGCCGCGCGGCATCGAGACGACGTACTCCGAGAGCAACGGCCGGAACACCTGGTACTGCCCGCCGAGCGAGGACTCCAGGACGACGCCCTCGGGCCGTCCGATGATGTCGTCGTGCCGCAGCTGGCCCTTCTTGGTCGAGAACTCTGAACCGGCGACGAGCTGGATGTTGTGCTTGCGTCCCTTGGCGTCGCTGAGCCGCACCCACTCCCCCTCGGTGAGCGGCCCGGTACCGCCGCCGGTGCTTTTCGCCGCCCACGGCCCGGCACCCCCGCCCTTCATCGGCTGCTCCGCCAGATCTCGTCGACCCGGGACGAGCGCAGCACGCCGATGACGGAGCCGTCGGCCTCGATCACGGCGTACGTCTCGGCCGGCCGGGCCGCCATCGCCCGCACCAGGACCGCGCCAGCGATGTCGACAGGCAGTCGCGGGGCGCCCGCCGGCGCCACTCCGGGCTCGACCAGGCTGCGCACGGCGAGCCGGTTGAGCCGGGCATTCTGCCTGGACTGCTTCAGTGCGTGACCCGCGCCCTCCCAGAGGAACCAGGCGATGATGGCGCCGATGACGAGGTCGAAGGTTCCGCGACCGCCGTCGAAGTCGGCGTAGAGCAGCGTCACGATCACCAGGCCGACCGCGGCGGCGCGACCGATCCAGGCGGCGAATCGCGTGCCGGTCTCCTCGCGCCCGGTGAGCTGCCACACGACCGCCTTGAAGACGCGACCGCCGTCGAGCGGAAGCCCCGGAAGCATGTTGAACACCGCCACCACGATGTTGACCCAGCCGATCGACCAGACGACGTCGTGCAGGACGCCGGGCCCCATGCCGCCGGCGGCCTGACCGGCGGCCAGTCCGATGGCCAACGAGACGATCGGTCCGACGATGGCGGTGGCGAGCTCCTGCCACGGCGTGCGGCTCGCGCCCTCGATGGCCGTCTCACCGCCAAGGAGGTGAAGCGTCACCGACGGCACGTGCATGCCGAACCCGCGGGCGGCCAGGACATGGGCGATCTCGTGCAGCAGGATCGACGCGTAGAGCGCCACCACGAAGACGGCCGCGACGACGTACGGACTCGTCTGCGTCTGGTCCTCGTAGCGCGGCGCGAACAGCACCACCAGGACGACGCCCATCACCAGCAGGGACGGCCTGGCGAGCAGGTCAACGCCCGCGACCCGGCCGATCCGCCAGGTGCCGGCGGGATGGGATGGGGCGTCGGGTGTGCTCACGCGTCCCAACCTAGAACAGGTCACGCAGGCCCTCGGGCCGAAGTCCTTCCAAGCTCGCGCGCTGGGCCCGACGTGGTGCGTCCGGCACGTTGACGAAGTGCGGCACGACCAGCACGTGGCAGCCGGCCGCGTTCGCGGAGGTGGCCCCGGTTCCGGAGTCCTCGATGGCGAGGCAGTCGGCCGCGTCGACGCCGAGCAGCTCGGCGGCCCGCAGGTAGGGCTCCGGATGCGGCTTGCCGTGCGTCACCAGGTCGCCGGTCACCACGGCCGCGAGCGGCAGTGCCGCAGCCACCGGCCGGGCGATCGCCGCGTACGACATCGTCACCAGAGCCTGCGGCACGCCGGCGGCATCCAGGGCGGTGACGAGCTCCACGGCACCCGGCCGCCAGGGAATCTCACGACTCAGGTCGTCGGCCAGCCGCACCACGAGGAAGTCGACGATCTCCTCGGCCGAGAGCTCGGATCCCAGCCGCTTCTTGATGTAGTGACCGGACTCGATCAGCGAGTTCCCGACGAGGGCCAGACCGTCCTCCTGCGTCCACGAAGCGCCGTGCGACTCGGCCAGCTCGTGCTCTCCGGCCATCCAGAGCGGCTCGCTGTCGATGAGCGTTCCGTCGAGGTCCCAGAGCACGGCAGCGAAGTCACCCATGTGCCTCAGCGTAGGTCCCGGTAACGCTGACGACCGTATCGGTGGATGAGACACTGGTCCGGACGGTGGAATGCCTGCGCGGGCGCGGGGGTTGTGCACCGTATCGTCGAACGCCCGCCACCCTGAGGACGACAGTGACCACGACGACCGCGACCGAGTCCACTTCGGTTGAGCCCAATTCCGTCGAGCACAGGCCCGACGCGACCGAGGCTCTGTCGGCGATGCTGCGCGAGCGCATTCTCGTGCTCGACGGTGCCATGGGCACCGCGATCCAGCGCGACCGCCCGGACGAGGCTGGCTACCGCGGCGACCGGTTCGCGGAGTGGGCCTGTGACGTCCAGGGCAACAACGACCTCCTCACCCTCACCCAGCCCGAGATCATCGCGTCCATCCACCGCGAGTACCTCGCGGCCGGCGCCGACATCATCGAGACCAACACCTTCAACGCCAACGGCATCTCTCTGCGCGACTACGAGATGGCGGAGCTGGCGTACGAGCTGAACTACGAGTCCGCCCGGCTGGCACGGAGCGCGTGCGACGCCGTGACCGCCGAGGCGCCCGACCGGCCCCGATACGTCGCCGGTGCGCTCGGCCCGACCACGCGTACGGCGTCCATCTCGCCGGACGTCAACGACCCCGGGGCACGCAACGTCTCCTACCAAGAGCTCGTCGACGCCTACATGATCGCCACCCGAGGTCTTCTGGACGGTGGCTCCGACCTGGTCTTCATCGAGACCATCTTCGACACTCTGAACGCCCGTGCGGCGATCTTCGCCGTCGAGACCGTCTTCGAGGAGTACGGGCGACGCTGGCCGGTCATCGTCTCCGGCACCATCACCGACGCCTCCGGGCGCACCCTCTCCGGGCAGACCGCCGAGGCGTTCTGGCACTCCGTCCGGCACGCCAAGCCGCTGCTCGTGGGTCTCAACTGCGCCTTGGGCGCCAAGGAGATGCGCCCCTACATCGCTGAGATCTCGCGGCTGGCCGACTGCTTCGTGTCCTGCTATCCCAACGCGGGACTCCCGAACGCGTTCGGCGAGTACGACGAGGAGCCCGACGAGACCGCCGCGATTCTTCGCGACTTCGCCGACAGCGGCTTCGTCAACCTGGTGGGCGGCTGTTGCGGCACCACCCCCGACCACATCGCCCACATCGCCAAGACGGTCGAGGGCCTGACGCCCCGCGTGCCGTCGGAGCACACTCCGGCGCTGCGGCTGTCCGGACTCGAGCCGCTCTCCGTCACCGAGGACTCCCTGTTCCTCAACGTCGGCGAGCGCACCAACATCACCGGGTCGGCCAAGTTCCGCAACCTGATCCGCGACGGCGACTACGACACTGCGCTGTCGGTCGCCCGCCAGCAGGTCGAGAACGGCGCGCAGGTCATCGACGTCAACATGGACGAGGGCATGATCGACGGCGTCGCCGCGATGAACCGGTTCCTCAAGCTGGTGGCATCGGAGCCCGACATCTGCAAGGTGCCGGTGATGGTCGACTCCTCCAAGTGGGACGTCATCGAGACCGGTCTGCACTGCCTCCAGGGCAAGTCGATCGTCAACTCGATCTCCATGAAGGAGGGCGAGGAGAAGTTCCGCGAGCAGGCACACCTGTGCCGCAAGTACGGCGCTGCGGCGGTCGTCATGGCGTTCGACGAAGAGGGCCAGGCCGACAACCTCGAGCGCCGCAAGCAGATCTGTGAGCGCGCCTACCGGATCTTGGTCGACGAGGTCGGCTTCCCGGCCGAGGACATCATCTTCGACCCCAACGTGTTCGCCATCGCCACGGGCATCGAGGAGCACCAGAACTACGGCGTCGACTTCATCGAGGCCACCCGCTGGATCAAGGAGAACCTGCCCGGCGTCCACGTGTCCGGCGGCATCTCGAACGTGTCGTTCTCGTTCCGCGGCAACAACCCCGTGCGCGAGGCCATCCACGCGGTCTTCCTGTACCACGCGATCCGCGCCGGTCTCGACATGGGCATCGTCAACGCCGGTGCGCTCGTCGTCTACGACGAGATCCCCGAGCTGCTGCGCGAACGCATCGAGGACGTCGTGCTCAACCGGCGCGACGACGCCACCGAGCGCCTGCTCGAGATCGCCAACGACTTCGCCGGCGACGGCAAGAAGGCGGAGGTCGAGGACGAGGAGTGGCGAGGCGCTGCCGGTCACGAACGCATCACGCATGCGTTGGTGAAGGGCATCGACGAGTTCGCTGTCGAGGACACCGAGGAGCTCCGCGCCGAGATCGAGGCCCGCGGCGGCCGCACCATCGAGGTCATCGAGGGCCCGCTGATGGACGGCATGAACGTCGTCGGCGACCTGTTCGGCGCCGGCAAGATGTTCCTCCCCCAGGTGGTCAAGTCGGCCCGGGTGATGAAGAAGTCGGTCGCCTACCTCATCCCCTTCATCGAGGCGGAGAAGAGGCCCGAGGACGCCGAGACCAAGAAGGGTCTCGTCGTCATGGCCACGGTCAAGGGCGACGTCCACGACATCGGCAAGAACATCGTCGGCGTCGTGCTGCAGTGCAACAACTACGACGTCATCGACCTCGGCGTCATGGTGCCGGCGCAGAAGATCCTCGACACCGCCACGGCCGAGGGCGCCGACCTGATCGGCCTGTCCGGGCTCATCACGCCGTCGCTCGACGAGATGGTCAACGTCGCGTCGGAGATGGAGCGCCAGGGCTTCGAGATCCCGCTGCTCATCGGCGGCGCCACCACGTCTCGCGCCCACACCGCGGTGAAGGTCGACGAGAAGTACCACTCCCCCGTGGTCTGGGTGAAGGACGCCTCCCGGTCGGTGCCGGTCGTGTCGCAGCTGCTGTCCGACGACGCACGCCCCAAGCTGCTCGCCGACCTGAAGGAGGACTACGACAGCCTGCGCGAACGCCACGCCGCCCGTCAGGACACCCGCAAGCTCTTGTCCATCGAGGACGCTCGCGCCAACCGCACCCCGATCGAGTGGGACGGCTACACGCCTCCCGCGCCGGCCGGCATCGAGGTCGGCGCGCCGCTCACGTTCGACGACTACCCGCTGGCCGAGCTGCGCGACTACATCGACTGGCAGCCGTTCTTCAACTCCTGGGAGATGAAGGGCAAGTACCCCGACATCCTCAACAACCCGGCGAGCGGCGAGGCTGCCCGCAAGCTGTGGGACGACGCCCAGAGCGATGCTCGACCGCCTGATCGAGGAGAAGTGGATCACCGCGCGCGGAGTGGTGGGATTGTTCCCGGCCAACGACGTCGAGCACGACGACATCGAGGTCTACACCGACGACACACGCTCATGAGGTCCGCACGACTCTGCACCACCTCCGGCAGCAGACCGAGCACCGACCCGGCGTGCCGCACAAGAGCCTCGCCGACTTCGTCGCGCCGAAGGAGACCGGCCTGCCCGACCACGTCGGTGCGTTCGCGGTGACCACGGGGATCGGCATCCACGACAAGATCATGGAGTTCAAGGAGGCCCTCGACGACTACAGCGCGATCCTGCTGGAGTCGCTGGCCGACCGCCTGGCCGAGGCGTTCGCCGAGCGCCTGCACGAGCGGGTTCGCAAGGAGTGGTGGGGCTACCAGCCGGATGAGTCGCTCGACAACGAGGCACTGATCGCCGAGAAGTACGAGGGCATTCGCCCGGCTCCCGGCTACCCCGCCTGCCCGGAGCACACCGAGAAGTCCCTGCTGTGGGACCTGCTCGACGTCCAGGAGAACACCGGCATCGAGCTCACCGAGTCGATGGCGATGTGGCCGGGAGCCTCGGTGAGCGGCTGGTACTTCTCACACCCGCAGTCGCAGTACATGGTCGTCGGCCGCCTCGGACGCGACCAGGTCGCCGACTACGCCCGTCGGAAGGGCATGACCGTCGCCGAGGCTGAGCGCTGGCTGGCGCCCAACCTCGGCTACCGGTCCGACCATGAGTGACGGCCCGCACTGGCATCGTCCTCAGGGAGCGATGTTCTGGTTCATCCGGAACAGGTTGTCGGGGTCGTAACGGCGCTTGACCTCGACCAGACGGTCGTAGTTCCCGCGGTAGTTGTCCCGGATGCGGTCCTGGTCGTCGCCGGCCATGAAGTTCACGTAGCCGCCGGCCTCCGAGTGCGGGTGGATCGCTTCCCAGTAGTCCCGCACCCACGCGGTGTTGCGCTCGTTGTCGGCGGCGTCCGGCCACATTCCGGCGATCACGCAGGCGAACCTGGCGTCGCGGTAGGCGAATGCGGTCGCGTCGTCGTCCACGCGTCGGCTCGCGCCGTTGATCGGGTAGAGGTGCATGGTGGACTCCACGGCCGGAACCCGCGGCCCGTGCTCGACGTGCTCGGCGATCGCCTCGTCGGTCAGCTCGCTGACGAAGTCGGCCTTCCAGTAGTGCTGGAGACCGGCCGGCAGGAGGGCGTCGAAGGCACCGTTGAGCGCCGGGTACGGCATCGGACCGACATGCTGAGCCGCAACGGGAGCCACCTCGAGCAGTGGTGCGATCACTCGCTCCCCCTCCTCGATCGGTCCGGTCCAGCACGTCACGACGAGGCACATCGTCTCCCCGTGGCGCTCCTCGGGGATGAACGGCAGTGGCGGCGCGATCTGGAAGGCGAAGAAGGCACCGAGCTCCTCCGGAGCCGTCTCGATGAAGTCGCGGTAGAACCTCATCACCTCGCCGGCATGGTCGACCGGGTAGAAGATCGGCCCGCCGTAGATCTCGGCGACCGGATGCAGGTCGAACTCCAGCGACGTGACAACACCGAAGTTGCCGCCGCCGCCACGGAGGGCCCAGAACAGGTCCGGATGGCTCTCCTCACTGGCGGTGACCAGGCGGCCGTCGGCCGTGACCACGTCGGCGGAGACCAGGTTGTCGCAGGACAAGCCGTGCCCCCGTGCCAAGTGGCCGATCCCGCCGCCCAAGGTGAGCCCCGCGACGCCTGTGGACGAGATGATCCCGCCGGTCGTCGCGAGACCGAAGGCATGGGTGGCGTGGTCGAGGTCCCCCCAGGTGCTGCCGCCCTCGGCACGTGCCGTCCTGGCGTCGGGATCGACGCGGATGCCGCGCATGGCCGACAGGTCGCACACCACACCGCCGTCGTTCGTGCCGAAACCGGGAACGCTGTGGGCGCCGCCGCGCACCGAGAGATCGAGACCCTCCTCGCGAGCAAGATTCACCGCGGCCATCACGTCGGCGACGTCGGCACACCGGATGACCGCCGCCGGACGCCGGTCGATCATGCCGTTGTAGACCTTCCGTGCCTCGTCGTAGCCGGGGTCGCCCGGCACGATCAGCTCGCCCCTGAGGCCGGCCCGGAGCTCCTCGACGCGTGCATCTGAGAGCACCGCCCCGTCCTCGATCGCTGTCGTCACCATCATGAGTTCCTTTCGCTCAGGTCGACGCGTTCATGGGTCGACTCATTCGTTGTAGAGGAAGGAACGTTCTGAAACCGTTCTGTTCGCGTTCGTTCAGCCGCCGACGCCCTGCAGCCGGGCCAGGCCGATGGCCGCGCGTCGCTCGAGGCTGACCGCGCCCTGACGCCGCGAGAGCTCGATCGCACGGGTGAAGAGGGCCTCGGCATCTGCGCTGCCGCCACCCTCGGTCAGCAGGAGCTCACCGCTCAACCGAAGAAGGTCAGCCTCCAGGAAGCGCTGCTCGGTTGCCTCGACGACCTCCGTCGCTTCGCTGACGGCCGCTCGCGCTTCGTCCACCAGCCCCTGCTCCACACACAGCTGGGCCAGCAACCGCAACGACCACGGCAGGTAGAGGGACTGTCCGCTGCGCCGGTACAGGTCGATTCCCTCGCGGACCATCGCCATGCCGTCGTCGGTGTCGCCGTCCATGGCGCTGCGCCAGCCACGCAGGATCGTCCCGAGTGGTTGAAGGAATCCGAGCTGTCGTTCGTCGGCGAGGCCGGCCAGGCGCTCGGACAGCGCTCGCGCTCGTCGGTCGTCACCCATGTCGATCGCCAGCCAGCTGGCGAATGTCAGCGCGTAGCCGATGCTGAACGGATGCTCGAGCTGTTCGGCGAGCCGCAACGCCTCCTCCGACCGGCCGATCGCCCCATCGGCGTCACCGAGGTGCCACAGCGTGTACGCGAGCCGACTCAGGCAGATCACCCGCGGATCCTGCGAGTACATCGACAGGTGGGAGCGGGCCCTCTCGGGGACGTAGTCGAAGATGGCCGCCTCGAGTCGGTCTCGTGCCTCGGAAAAGTCCCCGAGCCAGAACGACGTGACGCCGAGCAGGTAGTTTCCCTCGACCCGGACCATCGGGTCGTCATCCTCGACGCCGAGGTCGAGTAGCCGTGTGGCGAGCTCGTGGGCCCGCCGCAGCTCCCCGCGGGCCAGGGAGGAGAGGCCGATTCCACGGAGCACCGGTGCCGTGGCCGGTTGGCCGAGGCGCTCACAGCACTGCCACGCCCTCGTATAGGTGTCGATGACCTCCGGTGTGCCATAGCCCTCGCGGATCACGAGAGCCACGCCGAGCGCGGTGAGGATGTCCAGCTCGCGGGTGTCCCGCGCGTGGCCGGGCGGCTCATGAGGCAACAGCTCGAGCGCTGCCGAGAGCATCTCGATCACCTCCACGTTGGCGAAGACTCGCTGCGCGACCCTGGCTGCCCGGTGATAGAACCCGATCGCACGCTCCTGCGAGCCCGCTTGCGCGTAGTGCATGGCGAGCTGGCCGCTGACGTCGTCGAGGTCTGCGCCGTGAAGCCGCTCCATGGCCTGGGCGACTCGACGGTGCAGCAGGCGCCTGCGCGCCGCACTCTCGCGGTAGTAGGCGACATCTCGAAGCTTGTCGTGGGTGAAGTCGTAGGCCAGCACGCCGCGTTCGCGGACGATCCGTCGTCTCCACAGCTCGTCCAGTGCATCCACCACGTGTTCCTCGTCGTGCGAGCTCGCGCGCGTGAGGAGATCGACGGTGAACTCCCGGCCGACGGTGGCGGCGAGCCCGGCGAGCTCTTGTCCCGCCGGGGAGAGCTGAGCGAGGCGTGCCTCGAGCACCGAGAGCGCCCTCGGCGGCACCGTGCCGACGGGATCGGCCCCTGGTGGCACCTCGTCGAGGAGGCCCGCCCGCACCCATTCGACCACGAACAAGGGATTGCCCTCGGTCTCGCGATGCAGCCGTCCCTCACTCCCGGCGTCCAGGTCGTGCCCGGCCACATTGGCCGCGAGCGTGGCCGTCTCGTTCGGGTGGAGCGGAGTCAGCTCGAGCTTGGTGACCCGGGCATCGCCCTGCGCGGATCGAAGCAAGGACTGCGCCGGATGGTCAGTCCCGAGCTCCTCGATCCGGGCGGTGGCCACCACGAGCAGCGGCGCCAGCGGCTTCGACGCCCGGAGGTAGTCGAGCCAGCCGAGCGTCTCTCGGTCGCACCACTGCAGGTCGTCGATCACCAGGAGGATCGGACGCCCTTCGGCCAGCACGGCGTGGGACAGCGCGTCGAAGAGCCGAGCCCGCTGCCAGTCATCGATCATCGGGGTGGTGGGACGAAGCTCGGGGCGTTCGGCGACCAGCTCGGGCATGAGCCGGGACAGCTCAGCCAGCCAGGCGTCCTCAAGCCTGCGGAGTCGCTCCCTGATCGCCGGGACCCGGAGCAGTTCGACGACCGGGGCGTACGCCAGGCCGCCTGCCGCCAGGTAACACCGGCTGGCGGCCGCGAGAAATCCTTGCTTCCCCACCCAGGTGCGGAGCTCCTCCGCGAGCCGCGTCTTGCCGATTCCCGCCTCGCCCAGGATCACCACCAGGTGCGACTCGCCGTCCATGGCTCGGTTCCAGGCGGATCGCAGCGCCTCCCATTCCTCGCCGCGCCCGACGAGCGGGGAGGCACCGGGAGCGGCCGCGTCCGGCTCGGGGTACTCGACCGGGCTCGCGCCCTCGAGCAATCTCGTGTAGTACTCCTCGGTGGCTGCGCTCGGATTCACACCGAGCTCACGAACGAGGGCGGTGGCACAACCGTGATAGACGCGAAGGGCTCCGGCGCGGTCGCCGCTCAACGCGTGCAGGCTCATCAGGCGACGGCAGGCCTCCTCGTTGAGCGGATCCAGGTCGAGCCACCGGCGGGCCCACGGAATCGCCTCGCGATAGTCACGGTCGAGCTCCGCGAGCTCGGCCAGGCGCGCCAAGGTCGCCGAGTAGGCTTCGCGCAACCTCTCCCGGACCGGCAGCACCCAGTCGTCGTAGCACTCCGGCAGCAGGTCTCCACCGTAGAGAGCCGCTGCCGCTTCGAGGACGGAGGCTTCCTCGCCGGCCGCAGCGGCGTCGCGCGCCTCTCCGGCTCGCTCCACGAGCTGCTCGAACTCATCGACGTCGACCCGGCACGGGGCGCCGGGTCTCAGCGCCACCACTCTCGAGTCCATCTCGAGCAGCTGCTCCACGTCGGGCAGGGCGCGCCGCAGCAGGTGCAGGGACTGCCGGAGGTTGGTTCGCGCCTGTGCCTCGTCGGAGTCCGGCCAGAAGAGCTGGGCCAGGCGTTCCCGAGGCTGGGGAACGTGATGGAGCAGGAGGTAGGCGAACAGGGAGCGCAGCCGCGGTGCCTCGACGGCGACCGGCCGGCCCGTCCGAGAGATGGCCAGACCGCCGAGCAACGACACGTCCAGCGTCCCGGCGGGATCCCCGCCCTCGGACCCCAGGCCATCCATCCCGCAATCTTGCCACGGTCGGACGTGTGCCCTGGGCCGTCGGTGCGACGACGCCGCGCAGCCGGCCTCGACGGACGCGCCGTACCGATCGTGCGCCTTCACTCGACCACCTACGCTGGAGACGTGGACGACGTCTCGATCCCCCCGCTGCGTGACCCCTGGATGGTCGCCGCCTTCGAGGGATGGAACGACGCCGGCGACGCCGCCTCCTCGGTGCTCGACCACCTCGTCACGGCGTGGGACGCCGAGGTGCTGGCCGAGCTCGATCCCGAGGAGTACTACGACTTCCAGGTGCAGCGGCCGCACGTCCATCCCGACGAGGACGGCACCCGCATGCTCGTCTGGCCCACCCCGACGCTCTATCTGGCGCGTCCGCCCGGCGCGGAGCGCGACGTCCTGCTGTTCCGTGCACCCGAGCCGAACATCCGCTGGCGGGCCTTCTGCTCCACGGTGGTGGGGCTGGCGCGTCTCGCCGGCGTCACCGAGCTCGTGACGCTGGGTGCGCTGCTCGCCGACACCCCGCACACCCGTCCGGTGCCGGTCAGCGGCTCGTCGTCCGACCCGACGCTCTCCGAGCGCCTGTCGCTGCAGCCCTCCACGTACTCCGGTCCGGTCGGCATCAACGCGGTGCTGAGCGAGACGGCGGCGCTGGAGGGCATCCCGTCGCTGTCGCTCTGGGCCGCCGTGCCGCACTACCTGGCCGAGCCACCCTGCCCGAAGGCCACCCTCGCCCTGCTCGGCGCGCTGGAGGACGCCGTGAGCGTCGGGCTGCCGCTGGGCGCACTCGAGGACCTCAGCGAGGCCTGGCAACGGGGCGCCGACGAGCTCGCCGAGGGTGATCCGGACATCGCCGAGTACGTGCAGGAGCTCGAGAACGAGCGCGACACCAGCGAGCTCCCCGAAGCCAGCGGAGACGCCATCGCCCGGGAGTTCGAGCGCTACCTGCGTCGCCGCAACGTCGACCCGGGCTGACTTCCAGATTTGGCCACCTGTGCAGGGTTTCGACCTCGCTCACCATGCACAACTAGCCAAATCTCGAGGTCCGGCTAGAGGTGGACGCCGAGGAGGGCGTTGATCGCGCTGGCGACGTCCGCACCGCCTCCATCTTTGCCTTCTCTTGAGGCCCATCTGTCGATGGCCGCCAGGGCTTCAGGAGCATTCAGATCGTCGGCGAGAGCTTGACGCAGCTGCCCGATGAGTTCGTCGGCCGGCGGCGTGCTCGGACGAGCCACGGCCGCACGCCAGGTCTCGAGTCGCTGCTCGGCCGCACTGAGCTCCGCGTCCGTCCACTCCCAGTCGGCTCGGTAATGGTGGGCCAGCAGCGCGAGCCTGATGGCCATCGGGTCGTGGCCGTCCTCGCGCAACCGCGAGACGAGCTCGAGATTGCCCTTCGACTTCGACATCTTCTCGCCGTGCAGAGCCACCATGCCGGCGTGGACATAGGCCTGGGCGAACGGCTGGCCGGTCGCAACGGTGGCCTCCGACGCCGACATCTCGTGGTGCGGGAACGCCAGGTCGGAGCCGCCGCCCTGCACGTCGAAATCGGTGCCCAGGTGTTCCAAGGCGATCGCGGCGCACTCGATGTGCCAGCCCGGCCTCCCGCGCCCGAGGCGCGACTCCCAGGACGGCTCACCCTCACGCGCCGCCTGCCAGAGCAGGCAGTCGAGCGGGTGCTTCTTGCCAGGACGGTCCGGGTCTCCCCCGCGCTCGCCGTAGACCGCGAGCATCGCGTCGTCGTCGAGGCCCGAGACCTGCCCGAAGCCGGGATCGGCGTGCACGTCGAAGTACAGGTCGTCGTCGACCGGGTACACGGAGTCGCCGAGCCGCTCGACGAGATCGACGACGAGCTCGATCGACTCCACGGCGCCGACGTAGTGGCGTGGTGCGAGCATGCCCAGCGCCTCCATGTCCTCACGGAACAGCTGCGTCTCACGCTCGGCGAGAGCCGACCAGTCCTCGCCGGTGTCCCGGGCCCGCTCCAGCAGCGGGTCGTCGACGTCGGTGACGTTCTGGGTGTAGACCACGTCGAGTCCGCGGTCGAGCCACTGCCGCTGCAGCAGGTCGAAGGCCAGGTAGGTGGCTGCATGCCCGAGGTGGGTTGCGTCGTACGGCGTGATTCCGCAGACGTAGAGGCGGGCCACGTCCGTCGTGGTGCTCGCGACGAGCGCGCCGGTGCGGGTGTCGTGCACCTGCAGCTCCGGGGCCGAACCGCCGACCGAGGGAACGTCCGGACTGGACCAGCTACGCATGGCGTCGAGCGTATCTGTCGGACCAGTGTGGCCAGTCGACGGTCACGACGCCCGCGGGGCGGCAGAATGGCGGGCGTGATCATCGACTGCGCGATCTACCGCAAGGGACACCGCGAGGAGACCTCCCACGAGGCCGGCGCGCTCGCCGACGTGATCGCCGCTCTCGACGAGACCGACGGCTTCCTCTGGATCGGCCTGTACGAACCCACGATCGAGGAGCTCACCCACTTCGCCGAGCCACTCAACCTTCACCCCCTCGCGGTCGAGGACGCCGTCGAGGCGCACCAGCGGCCCAAGGTCGAGCGCTACGACGACCACCTGTTCATGTCGATCAAGACCGTCACGTACACGAACGACAACATCGAGACGGCCGAGATCAACGCCTTCCTCGGGAAGCACTACCTCGTCACCGTCCGCCACGGACAGGGTCACGACCTGCGCGAGGTACGGCGACGGGCGGAGAGCGACGAGCACGAGCTCGAGCACGGCGCGATCGCCGCGCTCTATGCCGTCGTCGACTCCGTGGTGGACGAGTACGAGGAGGTCGCGGCCGAGCTCGAGGTCGACGTCCAGGAGGTCGAGGAGTCGGTGTTCTCGGTCGGACGGACGAGTGACTCCTCCCGCATCTACCGGCTGAAGCGCGAGACGCTGGAGTTCCGGCGCGCGGTGGTGCCGCTGCGCGAGCCCGTGCAACGCTTCGCCCTCGGCGCCATGCCCGAGGACGCCCAGCCGTACTACCGCGACATCGCCGACCACCTGTCGCGTGTGGCGGAGAGCATCGACAACACCGACAAGCTGCTCGACAACGCGCTCAGCGCCCATCTGGCCCAGCTGAGCATCCAGCAGAACGACGACATGCGGAAGCTCACCGCGGGCGCTGCGCTGTTCGCCATCCCGACCGCGATCGCGGGCATCTACGGCATGAACTTCGAGCACATGCCCGAGCTCACGTGGACGTTCGGCTATCCCTTGGTGCTCGGCCTGATCGGTGGATTGTGCGTCTACGTCTACCTGCGGTTCAAGAAGTCCGGCTGGCTCTGATCAGCTGACCGTGGTGGCGGCGCCGATGACGCCTGCCCCCAGGAGCACGAGCACCAGGCCTCCCAGCCCGATCCGATACACCACGAACGGCATGTACGACCTCGTGCTGACGTACTTGAGCAACCAGTGGATGACGGCGAGGCCGACGGCGAACGAGACCAGCGTTCCGACGATCGTCGGCATCGTGCCGTAAGCGTTTTCACCGCCCGGGATGTCCTTGAGCTTGTAGACGCCCGCGCCGACGACGGCAGGAATGGCCAGCAGGAAGGCGTAGCGGGTCGAGGCCTCGCGGTCGTAACCGAGAAAGAGGCCCATCGAGATGGTCGCGCCCGAGCGGGAGACGCCCGGCACGACCGCAGCCGCCTGGGCCAGGCCGAACAGCACGGCGTGCGGCCAGGTGAGGTCGTCGATGGGCTTCACCTTGCGCCCCACCCGCTCGGCGATGCCCAGGACGATGCCCAGCACGACCAACGTCGTGCCGATCACCCAGAGGTTGCGGAACTCCCGGTCGATGAGGTCCTCCAGCGCCAGGCCGACCAGCACGATCGGCGTCGACCCGATGATGATGAACCAGCCGCGCCGCCACTCCGGCTCCTCGCGGGCCGAGCTCGAGAACACACCGCGCACCCAGCCCGAGCCGATGGTCCAGATGTCGCGCCAGAAGTAGAGCACCACGGCCACCTCGGTGCCGATCTGGATCACCGCCGTGTAGGCCGCGCCCGGATCGTCCCAGCCGAAGAACTTGGGGAAGATCGCGAGGTGCGCACTGCTCGAGATGGGAAGGAACTCGGTCAGGCCCTGGATGACGCCCAGGACCACGGCGGGAAGGAAATCCACCGTGCGAGCCTAACGGGCGGTCTTCGGCGTCCCGACTACCCTGTCGTCATGGAGGAGCGTCGCGTCGGTCACTCCGGACTCCGGGTGTCGCGGCTCGGTCTCGGCACCATGACGTGGGGCGCCGCCGTCGACGAGATCGAAGCCGAGGAGCAGCTCACCACGTTCCTCGATGCCGGCGGCACGCTGGTCGACACCGCGCCCATCTACGGCGACGGCGCGTCCGAACCGCTGCTCGGCTCGCTGCTGGCGAAGACGTCGTCGCGCGATCGGATCGTCCTGGCCGGCAAGGCCGGTCTGGGGTACCGCAACGATGAGGTCGTCCGCGACTCCTCCCGACGCACCCTCCTCGACCAGCTGGACGCGTCGCTGCGCGACCTCGGCACCGATCACCTCGACCTGTGGCAGATCCATCGGTGGGACGAGAACACCCCGCTCGAGGAGTCTCTCGCGGCCCTCGAGCACGCCGTGGCCACCGGGCGCACCCGCTACGTCGGCATCTCCAACTTCTACGGCTGGCAGATGTCGATGGCCCACACGTGGCTCGCCGGCCGACCAGACGCAGTACCGCTGGTGAGCAACCAGGTGGAGTACTCGCTGTTGCGCCGGGACGCCGACGACCAGGTCATCCCTGTGGCGGAGTACACCGGCATGGGCGTCCTCGCCTGGTCACCACTTGGTCGCGGTGTGCTCACCGGCAAGTACCGCGGCGGCATCCCCGGCGACTCTCGGGCCGCCGACTCGCGGCACGAGCAGTTCGTGGCGCCCTACCTCGACCCGGACCACTCCGCGGTGGTCGAGGCGGTCGCCCGAGCCGCCGACGGTCTCGAGGTCACCATGTCCCACGTCGCGCTGGCCTGGTTGCTCGGACGCCCGTGCGTCGCGGCGGCGTTGATCGGCGCACGCACCACGTCACAGCTCAGCGAGAGCCTCGCTGCCGAGGACGTCGAGCTGCCAGACGAGATCGTCCAGGCCCTCGACGACGTGTCGTCACCGCACGGATGGGAGTCATGACCCATGGTCGAGTACGAGTTCTGGAACCTGGCCGTCGACCGAACTGAGTCGCGTCACGCCGTGTGCCGCATGCTCACCGCAGCCGCCGAGTACCACGGCTGGGAGCTCGACCGGCTCCGCAAGGATCCGGACGGCAAGCGCACGATTCGACTGCGCCGCAAGATCATCCGGGTGCGCAGCACACTCTAGATCAGGTTCAGGAACTCGTCGAAGACCTTCGAGCCGAACTCCAGCGCGTCGACCGGCACGCGCTCGTCGACGCCGTGGAACAGGGCCGTGAAGTCGAGGTCGGCCGGGAGGCGTAGCGGCGTGAACCCGTAGGACGTGATGCCGAGCCGGCTCCACCCCTTGGCGTCGGTGCCGCCGGACATCAGGAACGGGGCGATGTGCGCATCGGGGTCCTGGCTGTGCAGGGCCACGGTCATCGCGTCGATGAGGTCGCCCTCGAAGGCGAACTCCAGCGCAGTGTCGGTGATGTAGGGCTCGACCTCGATGCCTGCGCCGACGATGGTGCGCACGTCGTCGTGGAAGGTGTCGGCGTGACCCGGCAGGTACCGGCCGTCGACGTGCGCGACGGCCTCACCCGGCACCACGTTGTGCTTGTAGCCGGCGTCGACCATGGTCGGGTTGGTGGTGTTGCGGATGCCCGCGCCGATCATGCGGATCGCGCTACCGAAGTGCTCCAGCAGCTCGTCGGGCGTGCCGTCGGTTCCGGTGAGCTCGCGGACCTTGTCGAGCAACAGCTGCATCGACGGACCGGGCTCGCTGGGCCATTCGTGGTCGCCAAGGGTGATCAAGGCGTGTGCGAGGTGCGTGATGGCGTTGTCGTGGTTGGCCATCGACCCGTGTCCGGCGGTGCCGCGCGCCCGAAGACGCATCCAGGCGATGCCCTTCTCGCCGGATTCGATCAGGTACAGGCGCTGGCCGCCGATCTCGGTGGAGAAGCCGCCGACCTCGCCGACCGCCTCGGTGCATCCCTCGAGCAGCTCGGGACGGTGATCGACGATCCAATGAGCCCCCTTGAGGCCACCAGCTTCCTCGTCGGCGGTGAACACCAGGGTGATCGGCCGGTCGGGGATGACGCCGGCCCGCTGCCGCGCCCGCACCGTCGACAGCAGCATCGCGTCGAAGTCCTTCATGTCGACGGCGCCGCGTCCCCACAGGTAGCCGTCGACGATCTCGGCGGCGAACGGGTCGACCTGCCAGTCATCGGCACGCGCCGGCACGACGTCGAGGTGACCGTGGATGAGGAGCCCGGGCTTCGGTGAGTCCTGGTTGCCCCAGCGGGCCACCAGGCTGGTGCGCCCCGGCTCGGACTCGACCATCTCGGAGTCGATGCCGACGTCGGCCAGCGCTGTCGCGACGTACTCGGCGGCCTTGCGCTCCCCCGGACCGGAGTCGTCGCCGTAGTTGCTGGTGTCGAGACGGATCAGGTCGCGGCAGATCTCAAGCGTCTCGGACTCCGGTGCGTACCCCATGCGGCCGATCCTACGTGCGGGTCAACTCGTTCAACAGGCGGCGGAACACGGCCGTTCCGGTGGCCCCCTCCAGCCGCGCGAACACGCGCGGCACACCGGTGACATGGGCGACCTCGCGCCACACCACCTTCGATCCGGACGCCGTCGGCCACACCGAGATCTCGGCCCATCCGCGGATCACCCGGCCCCGCTTCTCGAGTCGGCAGAACCGGGGCGGATCCCACTCCACGACGTCCATCGGGTCGTCGAAACCGAGCCGCCCGATCGCGGTACGGGCGACGAAACCCGTGTCGGTGAGCCGAACAGACGTAAGCGGAACGACGTCACCGTGCCGCTGCCAGTCGGTGAGACGCGAGAACGCCTCCTGCTGCGACAACGGGACCTCACGCGCGATCTCGATGGGCTCCCCGGAGAATGACACTGTCACGATGGTACGGAGCATGGCGGAAGGATGCAGATGGCCACCATGGATTTCACCTCGGTCGACGACGTCACCGAGCGGCTCGCGGCCGTGGGGTATCTCGCCTCGGACGCGATCGCCACGACCGTCTACCTCGCCAGCGAGCTCGAGAAGCCGCTGCTCGTCGAAGGACCAGCCGGTGTCGGCAAGACCGAGCTCTCCCGTGCCGTGGCGGACGCCTGCACGGCGTCACTCGTGCGCCTGCAGTGCTACGAGGGCGTCGACGAGGCCCGGGCGCTGTACGAGTGGAATCACGCCAAGCAGCTGCTGCGCATCACCGCGGGCCGCGACGAGACCTGGGACGAGGCGCGCAACGACATCTTCAGCGAGGAGTTCCTGCTCCCCCGCCCGCTCCTGACCGCGATCCGCAACGACGGGCCCACCGTGCTGCTCGTGGACGAGACCGACAAGGCCGACGTCGAGATCGAGGGCCTGCTGCTGGAGGTGCTCGGCGACTTCCAGATCACCGTGCCCGAGCTCGGCACCATATCCGCCACCACACGACCGTTCGTGGTGCTGACGTCCAACGCCACGCGTGAGCTGTCCGAGGCGCTGCGCCGTCGCTGCCTGTTCCTGCACATCGACTTCCCGGAGCCGGAGCTGGAAGAGCGCATCGTCCGCCTCCAGGTGCCCGGCCTGGACGAGACACTCGTCACCTCAGTCGTCCGCGTCGTCAACGCCTTGCGAGCCCTGCCATTGCGCAAGGCACCATCGATCGCGGAGACGATCGACTGGGCCCGGACGCTGCTCGCCCTCGGCGCCGACATCCTCGATGACGACGTCGTGCGCGAGAGCCTCGGCGTCATCCTCAAGCACTCCGACGACGTCGCCAAGGCCCGCAGCAGTCTCGATCTGGATGAGGTGCTGTCCCCCTCATGAGCGCCCTGCCATGAACACGCCGGCGGCCGCCACCGACGACCTGGCCGGTCGTCTGGTCGAGTTCGTCGGCGCACTGCGCACGAAGGGTATTCCGGCGGGGACCAGTGAGACGGTCGATGCCGCCGCCGTCATGGAGGTGCTCGGTCTCGACCGCCGCGAGCTGTTGCGCGAAGGACTGGCGTCGGCCCTCGTCCGACGCGGCGGCCAGCGTGACGTCTTCGACATGACCTTCGACCTCTACTTCCCCGCCGGGACGGGCACCCCGCAAGCGGTCCTCGACAGCGATGACATCGGCATCGACGACCTGCGGGACCTGCTCGCGATGGCCCTGGCCGACGACGACTCCCGTGCCCTCGAGCAGGTGGCCGAGATCGCCGTCGACCTGCTCGGCGAGGTGGGCGATGGCGGATCCAGCGGCGGTTGGTCGGCGTACCAGACGCTCGAGCGGCTCCGCCCACAGACGTTGCTCGTGCAGGCGCTCGGTGTGCGCGGTGGAGGTCAGGGCCAGGGGCAAGGCCTTCAGGCGGGGGTGCCGGGCCGTGGGCGGCAGACAGCAGAGACGGCGACCACGCAGATGACGGACCGCTTGGTGCGCGACGAGGTCCGGCGCAACATCGACCGATTCCGCGCCATGGTCGCGTCCGAGGCCCGGCGCCGCACGGCTGAACAGCGCGGCCGCGAGGTCGTCACCCGGCACGCGGTCCGCCCCGGCTCCGACCGCATCGACTTCCTCAGTGCCAACCGTCAGCAGCTCGAGGAGCTGCGCTTGACCATCCGGCCGTTGTCTCGAAAGTTGGCCACGCGTCTGTCGACTAAACGAAGGCGAGCACGTCGAAACCGCATCGACGTCCGCCGCACGCTCCGCCGCTCGATGAGCACCGGTGGGGTGCCGCTGAAGCCGGCCTACGCCAAGCCGCATCCGGCCCGCCCGGAGCTCGTGCTGCTGTGCGACGTGTCGGGCTCCGTGTCCGGCTTCTCCGGCTTCACGATGCTGCTGGTGCAGGCACTGAGCGACCAGTTCAGCAAGGTGCGCGTCTTCGCGTTCGTGAACGCGATGGACGAGGTGACCGACATCGTCAAGGACACCACCGGCGACCTCGGCCCGCGCATCGCCCAGGAAGCACGGATCACCAAGTGGCACACGAGCAGCGACTACGGCGAGGCGTTCGGAGACTTCGCCCAGTCGTTCATGAACGCCGTCGGCCCGCGCACGTCCGTGCTGATCCTCGGCGACGCCCGCAACAACAACCAGGACCCGAACCTCGGTGCGCTGCATGCGATCGGCCAGCACGCACGCCGGATCTTCTGGCTCAACCCCGAGCACCACATGCGCTGGGGCCTCGGCGACTCGATCGCGCCCGTCTACGCCGACGTCGTCGAGATGCACGAGTGCTGCAACGTCGACCAGCTCAGCCGATTCATCACCCGGCTGCTGCCCGTCTGACCGCCACCCCTGCCGTGCGGGAGGGGTGTTGTCGTGCCACAGTGGAACGCATGTATATCGGAGGTTCTCTCGTCCTGCTCGCCGTCGGCGCCGTGATGTCATTCGCCGTCGAAGACCGCATCAGCGGTGTCGATCTCTACACGGCCGGTCTCATCTTCATGGTCATCGGCGTCCTCGGGCTGCTCATCTCGCTGATCGTCTCTGGTCAGCAGCGCGATCGCCGCGTCGATCCGCCTCGCTGACCGCGCTGATTCAGCAAGGAGTCAGCCGCCCTCACCCGTAGTCGAGGTCGCGGTCGGACTCGGACTGGGACTGGGGCTTGGAGTCGGCGTCTTGGTCGGCGTCGGTTTCGGGGTCGGTGTCGGCGTCGGTGTCGGCGAGAACGTCGGGCGTCGGCACGATGGCCTTCTTCTTCGCGACGATCAGCGTCACCACGCTGTCGACCTCGACGCGCGAGGAGCTCTCCTGGATGTCGAGCACCGTGCCCGTCTTGGCCCCGGACGATCGGTTGACCCGCTCAGCAGTCAGACCGAGCTTTTCGAGCATGGCCAGGGCCTCCTTGTAGCTCGACCCGATGATCTTGTCGACCGGCAGCGTCACCAGTCCGGATGCGACCCTCAGGTCGATGGTGTCACCGGTCGCGACAGTGGTACCCGCCTCCTCGCTCTGACTGAGCACGGTGTCGGCCTTCTCCTTCGGCACGTCCTCGACCTGGACGTCGGCCTTGAGTCCCAAAGAGTCGAGCGTCTGCTCGGCCTCCGCCTGGGTCATGCCGACCACCGAAGGCATCGTGACCGGCTCGCCGCCTCGCCCGAAGACCAGGTACGCAGCGACCAGCGCAAGTGCGGCGGCGATCGCGCCGAGAATCAGGAAGAGCCTGCGCCGGTCGCGACGTGGCGGCTCCTCCGGCCCCTGCTCCTCCTCGACGGGTGAGACGGTGGTCGGCTCGGTCTCAGCCGTGGCTGCCCCCGCCAGGGCGGTGGGCGCCGGACCAGTCGGCACTGGCGGAACCGGTTCGGTCAGGTTGTGACCTCGCAGGAGTGCGGCCTGCGCGCTGACTGCCTGCGCGTCGACCGGTCGGTCGTTGGGCTGCTTCTCCAGCAGCGACATCACCAGCTCGGACACCCCGGAGGGGATCTCCTCGGGGAGCGGTGGCGGTGGGTCCTTGAGGTGGGCCAGGGCGATCGCGACCGGTCCGTCGCGGGTGAACGGCACGTCGCCGCTCAGGCACGAGTAGATGACGACGCCGAGCGAGTACAGGTCGGATGACTCGGTGGCCTTGTCGCCGGTGGCCTGCTCCGGGCTCAGGTAGGTGGCGGTGCCCGTGATCGAGCCCGAGTCGGTGATCGTCGAGGTGTCCTGTGAGCGGGCGATGCCGAAGTCGGTGAGCTTCACGTGCCCGCTCGGAGCCATGATGATGTTGCCCGGCTTCACATCGCGGTGCACGACGCCGGCCAGGTGTGCGGCGTGCAGGGCCGCTGCGGTCTGCTCGAGGATCTTCAGCGACTCATCGACGCCCAGTGGACCGTCGGTGAGGATCTGGGACAACGACGGACCGTCGACGTGCTCCATGACGATGTAGGACGTCGGTACACCATCCTCAGGATCGATTCGCCCGAAGTCGTAGACCGCCACGACGCCGGGGTGGTTGATCGCCGACGCCGCCCGCGCTTCGCGAAGCATCCGCTCCAGGAAGCTCTCGTCGGCGGCGAACTGCGGGTGGAGGAACTTGACGCTGACGACGCGACCGAGAACCTCGTCCGTCGCCCGCCACACCTCGCCCATGCCACCGGCCGCGATGAGCGAGTCGATCCGGTATCGCCCGGCCACGAGCGAACCACGCCGCGAGGCAACCTGCGGCGTCGTTTCACCGGCGTTGACGTCGGGCGACATGCAGGCAGACTACCGGTGGCGCGGTAGCCGTGCCGCCCGATCCGGGCGTGAGCACAGAGGACGTACAAAGCCCCCACACCGGCGAGAGTGTGAGGGCATTGCGTGTCCGAGGGGGGACTTGAACCCCCATGCCCGTAACCGGGCACTAGCACCTCAAGCTAGCGCGTCTACCAATTCCGCCACCCGGACCTGCGCTCCCTGGAGCGCGTTGGTGCAGTCTGGAACTCTAGCAAAGCGGGCGAGCCGCCCCGAACGGGGTGTCGAACCTCTCAGGGCCCGAAATCGACTCTCATTCTGCGCTCTGACAAAATGGATGAGGCCCCGGGAAGTATGAGTTCCCGGGGCCTCGCTTTGAGTGAGTGTGATGATCTCTCTCATCCGGAATCCTGATCTTGGATCCTCCGGCTGCATCACCAGCCAGTGTCATGAACCGAAGTTCTCAACGTGGATCCGAATCTGGGATTCGTTCCCGCTCTCCCGAAGGAGTGCGTGGGTTATTTGTATCCCCTCCGGGGGGGCGGCACAAGAGGTTTCGCCACCTTTTTTCGCAGATCAGGCACATTTTTTCGGTCGTCCACAGATTGACCCCAGTCGCCCACAAGCTGGGCCCATTTGTGCACACCTTTTCCACACAATGTGCACATCTCGGACCGGTTCAGAGGACCGACGAGACCGCATGGATGGCCAGTCCCGCGAGGCCGCCGACGACCGTTCCGTTGATCCGGATGAACTGCAGATCTCGTCCGACGTGAAGCTCGATGCGTTCGGCGGTCTCCCGGCCGTCCCAACGGTTGACCGTCGCCGAGATGATCGTCGCGAGGTCGTTGCCGTAGTGGTCGACCACGTACGCGGCGACGTCGGCGAGCACACCGTCGACACGCTCTCCGAGCGCCTCGTCGCTCATCAACCGCGACCCGAGCGCCCGCAGCTCGTCCACGGCTCGCCGGCGCACGAGACCGTCCTGGTCCTCGAGCGAGCCGATGAGAGCGCTCCTCAGCGCGTCCCAGATGGCGATGGACGTCGTGGCGACCTTGGGCTGCGTCAGCAAGCGCACCTTCAGCCGTTCGGCGCGCTGCTGCGTCGCCGCGTCGTGCTCGAGGTCGTGGGCCAGCTGCGACAGCCAGCGGTCGAGAGCCTCACGAGCCTGATGGTCCGGGGTGTCGCGGATCTCGGCGATCCACTCGACGAGCTCGGTGTGGATGCGACCAGACACCCGGTCGTCGAGCCAGATCGGCGTCCACCAGGGCGCACGCTGGCCGACCAGGGTCGTGACCTCTTCCTCGTTGGCCGACAACCACCGGTGCAGCTCGGTGAGGGCGAGGTCGACGGCACCGACGTGGGCGCCGTCGCGCACGATCTCGCCGAGCAGCTGCCCTGCCATCGGGCTGAGCTCTTCATCGAGCATGCGCGGGATGATCGCCTCCTCGACGAGAGCGGCGACGTCGGACTCCTTGACCCGGCCGAGGCCGTCCGACAGGACGCGGGCACCGATGTCGACCAGGCGCCGGGCGTGGTCGCCGTCGACGAGCCAGCCACCGGCCCGGGCCGCGACCTTCGTGGTGGTGATGCGCTCGCGCACGACGTCCTCGCGCAGGAAGTTCTCGGCGACGAACTCCTGCAAGCTCGCGCCGAGCGACTCCTTGCGCTTGGGGATGATCGCGGTGTGGGGAATGGGCAGCCGCATCGGGTGCCGGAAGATCGCGGTGACGGCGAACCAGTCGGCGATCGCTCCCACCATCGCAGCCTCGGCGCCGGCGTTCACGTAGCCGAGCACGCCGTCGCGGTCGCGCGTCAGCAGGTAGATCACCGCGGCAAGGACCAACAACGACAGAGCGAGAGTCTTCATACGCCGAAGCCCACGCAACCTGGCGGCATCGTCGGCACCCTCGCCCATCGGGATCGCCAGGCCGGGAGTGCGGTCGCCAGGAGTCACATCGGGAGCGTAACGACAGACCGCCCTCACCGCGCGCTGCGTAGAATCTCGCCATGAGCTTTGAAGAGGGCGCCGGCCTCGACACCAGCCAGGTCACCGGAGGAGGTCGCGGTGGCGCCCTCATCGGTGGAGGCATCGGCAGCCTCCTCATCGTGCTGATCGGCGCGTTCTTCGGCGTCGACCTGAGCAGTGTCACCGGGTCGAACAACCCGTTCGACCCCGGCCAGGTTGCTCCGGGCGGCGAGCAGACTGGCGAACAGTTCGAGCAGTGCAAGACCGGCGCCGACGCGAACCGCGACGTGACGTGCCGCATCATCGGCACCGTCAACAGCGTTCAGGACTACTGGGACGACGCGCTGCCCGCCGAGCTCAACCGCCAGTACCGCGCGGCCAAGACGGTCATATTCTCCGGTGCGACGCAGTCGGCGTGTGGCACCGCCTCCAGCCAGACCGGCCCGTTCTACTGCCCGTCCGACGAACGCATCTACATCGACGCCAGCTTCTTCGACGACCTCACCAACCGCTTCGGCGCCGACGACGGCGCGCTGGCGCAGGAGTATGTCGTCGCGCACGAGTACGGCCACCACGTCGAGAACGTCCTCGGAATCCTCGCCCGCGGCCAGGACGGACAGACCGGGCCGACCAGCGGCGGCGTGCGCATCGAGCTGATGGCCGACTGCTTCGCCGGCGTCTGGGCCAACCACGCGTCGACCACGAAGGACGCGGACGGCAACACCCTGCTCAAGCCGCTGACCGACGACGACGTCCGCTCAGCACTCTCGGCGGCGGCGGCCGTGGGCGACGACCGCATCCAGCAGTCGTCGGGCGGAGGCGTCAATCCGGACTCATGGACGCACGGGTCGAGCGAGTCGCGCCAGCGCTGGTTCCTGACCGGTTACAAGAGTGGCCAGCCCGGCCAGTGCGACACCTTCAGCACCAACCAGCTCTGACGCGGTGAGCTCCCCCACGCAGCCACGATCCGGCGAGGCCCGGCGCCGGTCTCGCCGTGAGGTCTGGATCGTCCTGGGCCTGTCACTGGGACAGTCGGCGGTCTACGCCGCGATCAGTCTCATCGCCCAGCTGACACGCGGGCCGCTGCGCGACTCGACGGCCACGCTCAACCGGTCCCAGAGCGATCGCGAGTGGCTCGACCTCACCCTGCAGCTGGTCGGCATCGGGTTTGCCCTGGTTCCCGTCGCCCTGGCGCTGTACCTCCTGAGTCTCGATCGCGACCAGCCCGGACCGATGCGACGGCTCGGTCTCGACGGGAGCCGTCCGGCTCGTGACGTGATGTGGGGTGCCCTGCTCGCCCTCGGCATCGGGCTGCCCGGGCTGGGGCTCTACGCAGCCGGCCGTGCGCTGGGGGTCAACGCTCAGGTCATCCCCGTGCCGGACACCGCGTACTGGTGGACCGTGCCTGTGCTGATCCTTGCCGCCCTCGAGAATGCCGCACTCGAGGAGATCGTGGTCGTCGGGTACCTGATGACGCGACTGCGGGAGCTGCGCTGGGGTCCATGGATCGTGCTCGTGACGAGCGCCGCACTACGTGGGGCGTACCACCTCTACCAGGGCTTCGGACAGGCTGCCGGGAACTTCGCGATGGGTCTGGTGTTCGGCTACTGGTTCCAGCGCACCGGCCGAGTCCTGCCGCTCGTGATCGCGCACACCCTGCTGGACGTGGTCGTCTTCGTGGGCTACGCCCTGTTGGCCGACGAGCTCGGCCTCCCTCGGTAGCTCAGCCGACGTCGAGCAGGTCGATGACGAAGACCAGTGTCTTGCCGGAGAGGCGGTGACCGCCACCGGCCGGGCCGTAGGCGAGATCCGGAGGACAGACGAGCTGACGACGGCCACCGACCTTCATGCCCGGGATGCCCTGCTGCCAGGCCGGGATCAGGTTCGGGAGCGGGAACTTCGCGGACTGACCGCGGTTCCACGACGAGTCGAACTCCTCCCCCGTGTCGAACTCGACGCCGACGTAGTGCACGTCGACGACACCGCCCGGCACGGCCTCCGGGCCATCGCCCTCGACAAGGTCGGTGGACTGCAGCTCGGTGGGCGCTGGGCCCTCGATGAAGTCGACTTCAGGCTTTTCACTCATGCGCCCGATCCTGTCACGTCAGGTCGACGTTGATAGAAAGGGCCCATGCGAGCCACCGTTCTCCACGCGACCCGTGACATCCGACTCGACGACGTCGACGACCCCCGGCTGATGGAGGACGGTGATGCCGTCGTCCGTGTCGTGGCCGCCTGCATCTGCGGATCCGACCTCTGGCCCTACCGTGGCCTGCCCGAGATCGGCAGTCCGCATCGCATCGGCCACGAGTTCGTGGGGATCGTCGAGGGCGTCGGATCCGACGTGCAGACGGTCAAGCCGGGCGACTTCGTCATCGCCCCGTTCGCCATATCCGACAACACCTGCGAGCTGTGCCGCCGCGGCATCCACACGTCGTGCGTCAACGGCGCAGCCTGGGGCTTCAACGACCGCAACGGCCACATGGTCGACGGCGGGCAGGGCGAGGTCGTCCGCGTGCCTCAGGCGGACGGGACGCTGGTCGCCACGCCGGGCCAGCCGGATGAGAGCCTCGTCCCTCACCTGCTGACCCTCTCGGATGTGTACCCCACCGGCCACCACGCCGCCGTCAGCGCCGGAGTCTCCGAGGGCAGCACCGTCGCAGTCGTCGGCGACGGAGCCGTGGGTCTGTCAGCCGTCCTCGCCGCCAAACGGCTCGGAGCGGCTCGTGTCGTGGCGATGTCGCGACACGAGGACCGTCAGCGGATCGCTCGCGAGTTCGGCGCGGACGAGGTCGTCGCCGAGCGGGGCAAGGAAGGTGCCGCCGCGGTACGGGAGATCTTCGACGGCCTCGGGGCCGACCAGGTGCTCGAGTGCGTCGGCACCGCCGACAGCATGAAGCAGGCGATGCTGAGCACGCGGCCCGGCGGCCGAGTCGGGTTCGTGGGCATGCCGCACGACGTCGAGCTCAACGTCCCCGTGATGTTCGGCAAGAACATCGGGGTCGTCGGAGGAGTTGCTCCGGCGCGTGCCTACATCGAGGAGCTCCTGCCCGGGGTCCTCGACGGAACCGTGCAGCCGGGGAGAGTTTTCGACCAGGCGTTGCCGCTCGACAAGGTCGCCGACGGCTACCGGGCCATGGACGAGCGGACGTCCATCAAGACGATGCTGTCGCTCTGAGTCCCTACGGCCTGGACTCTGCCGCGTCGTTGAGGCGGGTGAACTGACGTGCGAAGGTCTCGAGCTCGTCGGGCGCCCAGTCGGCGACCAGGTCGCCGAGCCACGCGTAGCTCTGTGACCGGAAGGCCTCGACGCGGTCTTGCGCGGCCTTCGGCACCGTCAGCAGCTGCGCTCGGCCGTCGTCCGGGTGGGTCACGCGAGTGAGCAAGCCGAGCCGTTCCAGCGTGCTCACCGCTCGGCTGATCGTGGACTTGTGCACGAACAGGTCGCCGACGAGGTCGGAGGCTCGTACTCCGTTCGCGGCATCATGCACGGCGAGCAGGATCACGTAGGTGTTGTAGTCGAGCTCCGGGTGGATCTCCGCCAGGTGTTCGTTGGTGTAGGCACGCGCCCGACGCACGAACCGGATCAACTCGTAGTTGACGTCCAGGTCGACCGCCGTCTCGCGTGTAGCCATCCCATCATCGTAGGCCCGCGGCGGGCATGCCACGACGGGTTCCAGGGCACGGACCGACTGTGATTTTTCGCTGTGCTCTCAGCGAAGCTCGGTCGACGTCAGGTTGAGCAGACGCCGGGCCACGATCAGCTGCTGGATCTGCTGCGTGCCCTCGAAGATGTCGAGGATCTTGGAGTCCCTCGACCACTTCTCCAGCATCTCGGTCTCGCTGTAACCGAGGGTTCCGGCCAGCTCGACACAGCGCAGGGTGATGTCGTTCGCGATGCGTCCGGCCTTGGCCTTCGCCATCGACGCCTCCATCGAGTTGGGCTCGCGGTTGTCGGCCATCCACGCCGCGGCGAGGGTGAGCAGCAGTGCCGCTTCCCAGTCGGCCTCCATCTGGATGAAGGTCGCGGCGGAGTGCGGCTGCACCGAGACCGGGCGGTCGTAGTCGATGAGTACGCCGGCCTCTTCGATCAGCTCGCGGATGGCCTCCAGCGAGGCCCGGGCGCACCCGACGGCCATCGCAGCCACCAGCGGGCGGGTGTTGTCGAACGTCGCCATCGCGCCGGCGAAGCCCTGCTTGGGATCGACGTCCGCTTCACCGAGAAGGTTCTCGGCCGGGACGCGGCAGTCCTCGAGCACGATCACCGCGGTGTCGGACGATCGGATGCCGAGCTTGTGCTCGAGCCGCTCGACCCGGATGCCGGGCAGCGACTTGGGGACGACGAACGACTTGATCGCCGCGCGGCCGAGGCTCTTGTCGAGCGTCGCCCACACCACGACCGAGTCGGCGCGCTCTCCGGATGTGACGAAGATCTTCTCGCCGTTCAGCACGTACACGTCGCCGTCCTTGACGGCCGTGGTGGTGATGGCGGCGGAGTCGGAGCCGAAGCTCGGCTCGGTGATGGCCATGGCCGCCCAGGTGCCCTTGAACCGCTCCAGCTGCTCCTCGGTGGCGACCGACGCGATCGCCGAGTTGCCGAGACCTTGACGGGGCATCGAGAGCAGCAGGCCGACGTCGCCCCAGCACATCTCGATGACCGAGAGCACGGACGACATGTTGGTGCCGTTCTTGACCTTGCCCTTCTTGACGTGTCAGAGTGGGGTCCTCATCGTCCTCGTCGCGGCGGACGCCGGTCGCACCAGCACCCTGGCTCTGGCCGGAGTCGCTCATGCCGTCGACGAGGGACGCCAGGAGATCGAGCTCCTTGGGGTACTCGTGCTCGGCGAGGTCGTACTTGCGCGAGTTGCTGCGCAGGAAGTTGTCGGCGACCTGGTTGGCCTGCTGGACGAACAGGCGGAACTTCTTGGGGGTCTCGAGATTGATCATCGTGGTGTCCGTCCTCAGACGAGGACTGCTCCTTCCATGAGGCCGACGGCTCGCAGGTCGCGGTACCACCGTTCGACCGGGTGCTCCTTGACGAAGCCGTGGCCGCCGAGGAGCTGCACTCCGTCGGTGCCGATCTTCATGCCGTACTCGGAAGCGAGCCGGAGAGCCAGGGCGACTTCGCGGGAGAAGTCGAGGTTCTGCTCGGCACGCGAGGCTGCGCGCAACGTGACCAGTCGCATGCCCTCGAGCTCGATCGCGATGTTGGCGACCATGAACGCCACCGACTGTCGGTGCGCGATCGGCTCACCGAAAGCCTCACGGGTCTTGACGTAGTCGGACGTGTAGTCGAGCACGGCCTTGCCGGTACCCAGCGCAAGCGCGGCCCAGGCCAGACGCGACAGCCGGATGCACTCGCGGTAGGCGTCGACGTCACCGAGCATGGCCGACTCGGGGACGGCGACACCGTCGAGCGCGAGCCGGGTGAGGCCTGCAGCCCGCAGACCCATGCTCGGGTCGGCCGCCAGGCTGATCCCGTCGGTGCTCGACTCGAGCAGGAACAGGCGCGGCTCGCCGTCGAGTGCGGCGGCCACGATGAACAGCTCGGCCTCGGTGCCGCGGACCACTGCGGACTTGATGCCCTCCAGGCGGTATCCGTCATCGGTCTTCGTGGCGGTGGTCCGGAGGTCGAAGGCGTCGAACAGTGCCCGAGGCTCGGCGACCGCAAGCGCAGCTGGCGGGACGTCGTCACCGGTGAAGTCGGGCAGGTAGGTCTGCTGCTGCTCGTCGGTGCCCCACAGCGAGATGGCAGTGGCGACGGCGGCGGGCGCGAGGCAGGCCACGGCCTGACCCATGTCGCCCTCTGCGAGCGCCTCGGCGACGAGGACTCCCGTGACCGCCGAGCGTTCCTCGGAGAGTCCACCCAGTGCTTCAGGGACGTTGAGCAGGGTGAGGCCGAACTCGCTCGTCTGGGCGAGGACCTCCTTGGGAGTGTCGTTCGCCGCCTCGGCGGTGGCAGCACCCGGACGCAGGACCTTCTCGGAGAACTCGTGGACGACGCCGACGATCATCTCCTGGTCCTCGGTCGGTGCCAGGTCGAAGACACCCGCATCGGGAGCGGCGCTGAGCCGGGTCGGCTGTCCAGAGCCCTTGACTCGCTTGAACGTGCGGCCGGCCGCGCCGGCAGCCTGGAAGCCGCTCTTCGCGCCCTGATACACGGCCTTCTCGGCGGTCTTGCGCAGGCCGAGGCGGTCGATGGCCGACGAGCTGGCGATGCGGTTGAGGACCGCCAGGCCGATGCCCATGGGGTCTCTGCGATTGGCCACGAAAACTCCTTGTGAACGGTTGAACCATGGCGGCGGTGCCGGGCCGGGTGCGGCCACGTTGACACAGTGCCCACCGGCTCGAAGTGTAACTCAGAGTTGCACTTCGCATACCCATGGTATTCGAAATCACACTGCCGGACCACCGCGCCTGTGTCGAGGGGTCGCTCGATAGCGTAGGTCCGCGCACGCACCACGGCGGCGACCACAGGGAGGAGACCAGGTGCCCGGCTCGCAGGCCCGTCCCCTGCCACCCGGCGGAGACGTCCGTCCGATCACCCGGTGGGGCACGGCGGTGATGCACCGCGAGGTCGCCGACGTCACGAAGTTCGACGACGACCTCGCCACCCTGGTGCGCGACATGGTGGCGACGATGCGCGCGGCGAATGGCGTCGGCCTCGCTGCCAACCAGGTGGGCGTCGACCTCAAGGTGTTCGTGTTCGACTGCCCGGACGCCGACGACGCCCAGGTCACCGGGGTGGTCTGCAATCCGGTCCTGACGCTTCCTGAGGGCAAGGACCGTCAGCTCGAGGCGGCCGAGGAAGGCTGCCTGTCACTACCTGGCGCGTACATCGAGTGCGCGCGGCCCGACCAGGCGCACGTCAGCGGCGTCGACGAGCACGGCGATCCCGTCGAGTTCACCGGCACCGGCTTGCTGGCGCGTTGCCTCCAGCACGAGACCGACCACCTGTTCGGCACCGTGTTCGGCGACCGGCTGCCCGAACGGTCGCGCAAGGCGCTCAACAAGCAGCACGACGAGCTCGCCGGCCACTACCCGTCCGACTGGCCCGTCTCCCCCATTGAGACCACCTGAGCGAGCTCTGCGAGCGAACGGTGGGCCAGGTCGAGTGTGCGCGCCGAAGGCGCCCGGCGTATCGAGACCTCGTGAGCCGAAAGGCCCGGCTGGGTGGTTTCGATACGCGGCTCGTTCCTCGCCGCTACTCAACCACCGGGTTTGTCAATGCAAGTGCCAGCAGGCGATGGCAACGGAGGCGGCGACGTTGAGTGAGTCGGTGCCGTCGGCCATCGGGATGGTGACGCGCAGGTCGGCCTCGCGCTGCCAGTGATCGCTGAGCCCGTGGCCCTCACCACCGACGACCACGGCGAGGCGGTCGACGTCGCTCTCCACTTCGTCGAGCGGCACCGCGTCGGGAGCCAACGTCATCGCGTAGGTCGTGAACCCGGCCTCCCGTAGCAGGCCGGGCGCGCCGAACCAGTCGTCAAGGCGGGCGTGCGGCAGCTGGAACACCGCACCCATCGCGACCTTGATCGACCGGCGGTAGAACGGGTCGGCACAGCGGGGTGAGAGCAGCACCGCGTCGAATCCGAGTGCTGCGACGTTGCGGAACACCGCACCGATGTTGGTGTGGTCGACGAGATCCTCGACCACCACGACCCGCCGGGCCCCGGCGAGGACGTCCGTGGCCGGCACCGGCTCGGGGCGCTCGAGCGCGGCGAGCGCGCCGCGGTGGACGTGGAACCCGGTGAGCTCCTCGATGCGTGACTCGTCCAGCACGAAGCACGGCGCGTCCGACCGGTCGAGCACGTCGGCCAGCCCGTCGAGCCACCGTGGCGCCATCAGGAACGACCGCGGATGGTGGCCGGCCTCGACCGCGCGACGCACGACCTTCTCGCCCTCGGCGAGGTAGATGCCGCGCTCGGACTCGAGCTTGGTACGGAGCTGGACGTCCCGCAGACGTACGTAGTCGCCGAGCCGCGGATCGTCGAGATCGTCGACGTGTGTCAGCTCGGCCACCGCACTAGCCTAGGCCGCATGAACCTCGATCGACCCGTCACACCCGACCCCTATCCCCTGCTGCCGGAGGTGCCCTCGTTCAGTGTGATCAGCGACGACGTCTCCGACGGCCAGCCGCTCAAGGACGACCAGGTCCAGGCCTTCGGCGACACTTCGCCGCAGCTGTCGTGGAGCGGCGCACCCGAGGGCACCCAGTCGTATGCCGTCACCTGTTTCGACCCCGACGCCCCGACGCCGTCCGGATGGTGGCACTGGCTCGCCATCGACATCCCGGCAGACGTCACGTCGCTCAACACCGGTGCCGGAGCCGATGACGACAGCCTGCCCGGGGACGCCTTCCACGGGCGCAACGACTTCGGCGACAAGAACTTCGGTGGCGCCGCGCCGCCCGAGGGCGATCAGGTGCACCGATACTTCCTCGTGGTCCACGCCGTGGGCGAGCCGACGCTCGGCATCGACTCCAGACACGCCACCAGGCCAGATCGGTGGCAACCTCACGTTCAAGTCACTGGGCCGCGCCATCATCCAGGGCACGTACCAGCACTGACGTCAGGTCTTCGGCGGTTCCCCGGCCGTCGGCTCTGAGGGCGGCGTGACCTGGCCCGGGCCGGTGAGGCCGCCACCCGGGCCCTCGGCGTCCTTGGCGGCCTTGAGGGCTGCCTCCACAGCCGCCTGCGTGTCCGCGTCCTCCATGTCGTCAGCCACGACCGGCTCGTCGAGATCGACCCGCTTCTTGCTCCCACCGCCGTCAGCCGGGATCTTCCCGAACGTGCCGCCGAGCGTGCCGAGCGCCTTGGTGACCTCGGCGGGGATGATCCAGGTCGAGACGTTCTCGCCCTCCGCGATCTTGGGGAGCATCTGCAGGTACTGGTAGGACAGCAGCTTCTGGTCGGGGTTGCCGTCGTGAATCGCCTGGAAGACGGTGAGGATGGCCTGCCCCTCGCCCTGGGCTCGGAGGATGGCGGCCTGGCGGTCGCCCTGGGCACTGAGGATCTGCGCTTGCTTCAGGCCCTCGGCGGTGAGGATCTGGGCCTGCTTGTCGCCCTCGGCGGTCAGGATCGCCGACTGCCGCTCCCCCTCGGCGGTGAGGATCACCGCACGCTTGTCGCGCTCGGCCCGCATCTGCTTCTCCATCGCGTCGATGATCGTCGGCGGAGGGTCGATGCCCTTCAGCTCGACCCGGTTGACGCGGATGCCCCACTTTCCGGTGGCTTCGTCGAGCGTCCCGCGGAGTCCGGAGTTGATCTGGTCGCGGCTGGTCAGGGCGTGCTCGAGGGTCATGCCGCCGGTGATGTTGCGCAGCGTGGTCATGGTGAGCTGCTCGATCGCCTGGATGTAGTCGGCGATCTCATAGGTCGCGGCGACCGGATCGGTGACCTGGAAGTAGATGACGGTGTCGATCGAGACGGTCAGGTTGTCCTCGGTGATGACCGGCTGCGGAGGGAACGACACGACCTGCTCGCGCAGGTCGATCATGTAGCGCACCTTGTCGACGAACGGCACGACGACGTTCAACCCCGCCGACAACGTGGCGCGATACTTGCCGAACCGCTCGACGATGCCGGCGCGAGCCTGCGGCACGATCTTGACGGTCATCGAGACGACGACAACCGCGAGGACCGCGAGCAGGATGAGGGTGATGGTGACGGCGGACATCAGGACTCCTTTGCGGTGACGACGGCGATGGCCCCGTCGATACGGACGACATTGACCTCGGTGCCGGTGTCGTAGGTTTCGCTTCCGGCGGCGCGGGCCGACCAGAGCTCGTTGGCCAGCCTGACGCGCCCGTTCACCTTGTCGACCGGCTCGAGGACGATTGCCTCGCGTCCGACGAGTTTCGCGTGCCCGGTCTCGACCGTTGGACCGGCGTGAAGACGCTCGACCAACGGCGGTCGGACCATGAACAGCAGGACGAGTGACACACCGACGAAGACCGCGATCGCCAGCCAGAGCGGGCCACCGAGACCAGCAACGACGGCGGCTCCAAGGGCGCCGAGCGCGAACATCAGCAGGACGAGGTCGAGGCTCATCAGCTCGACGACGGACAGCACCACAGCGAAGCCGAGCCAGCCCACCCAGGCGTGGTCTGACAACCAGTCGATCATGTGACCTCCCTCATCGCGGCGCCCCATCGGCCCGGTGTCCGTATGCTGCCCGACGCGCGCCGTAGCGTCCATCATCCACGTTCAGCTCGAGCCGCATGCCGAAAGTCTGCCCCAGGGTCTCGGCGGTCAGCGTCTCGGCCAGTGGCCCCTGAGCCACGACCTGCCCGTCCCGCAGCATCAGCACGTGGCTGAAGCCGCGCGGGATCTCCTCGACGTGGTGCGACACCATGACCAGCACCGGAGCGCCATCGGCCTCCGACAGCACCTCGAGGCTGGCCAGGAGGTCCTCGCGCGCGCCGAGGTCGAGGCCGGCGCCCGGCTCGTCGAGCAGGAGCAGCTCGGGATCGGTCATGAGGGCACGGGCGATCAGCGTGCGCTTGCGCTCGCCCTCCGACAACGTGCCGAACGTGCGATCGGCCAGCGAGGTGATGCCGAGCTCGCCCATGATCTGCTCGGCGCGGACGGCATCGAGGTCGTCGTACTTCTCCTGCCAGCGGCCGAGCACGGCGTAGGCGGCCGACATGACGGCGTCACGGACGGTTTCGTGCGGTGGAATGCGATCGGCGATGGACGTGCCCGTGTGTCCGATGCGGGTGCGGAGGTCGAAGACGTCGACCTCGCCGAGGCGAAATCCCAGGACGTCGGCCGTTCCGGTGCTCGGGAACATGGTGGCGCCGACGACCTGCATGAGCGTGCTCTTGCCTGCGCCGTTGGGGCCCAGGACGACCCACCGCTCGCCGACCTCGACGGACCAACTGACGTTGTTGAGGAGAATCTTTCCTGGCCGGACGACGCTCACCCGAGTGAGCTCGAAAGCCGACGACATGCACCCTCCCTGGTTGGTGTTCCGTCCGGTCCGGTCCAACCTATCGCGGGCACTTCGGTGCTGAGCGATAGCCTCGGGGGCGATGACCGAGCACGTACCGACCCCCCACCTCACCGATCCCACGGTCCTCGTCACGCTCACCGGCGCCGACCAAAGTGGTGTCTCGACGCGCCTGTTCGAGCAGCTCTCGGGCTTCGAGATCGAGGTGATCGACGTCGAGCAGCTCATCGTCCGCGGCCGGCTCGTGCTCAGTGCGCTGGTGACCGTTCCGGGCGACATCGCGACGTTCGAGCAGACGATGAACACCGTCGGCGAGGAGTTCGGGCTGGAGGTCGAGCTCGAGCAGGGCGTGGGCGACAATCGGCCGCGACGCGTCGGACGCGGGCAGGTGACGCTGCTCGGCCACCCCTTGCGTCCGGCCGCGATGGCCGCCATCACGCAGGGCATTACTGACGCCGGCGGCAACATCGACCGCATCCTGCGACTGGCCCGCTATCCGGTGACCGCGTTGCGGCTGGAGGTCTCCGGTGCCGACCCCGACGTCCTGCAGTCCGACCTCGCGGCGGCGGCATACGATCACGGCGTCGACATCGCGGTCGAGGAACGCGGGATCCTGCGGCACGCCCAGCGACTCGTCGTCATGGACGTCGACTCCACGCTCATCCAGGGCGAGGTCATCGAGATGCTGGCCGAGCACGCGGGATCCATCACCGAGGTCGAGCGGATCACCGAGGAGGCCATGCGCGGCGATCTGGACTTCGAGGAGTCGCTGCGGGCCAGGGTGGCGCTGCTGGAAGGGCTTGACGCCTCGGCGCTCGACCAGGTGCGGGCGTCACTCGAGTACACCCCCGGGGCCCGCACGATGGTGCGAACCCTCAAGCGACTGGGCTACCGGTTCGCGCTGGTGAGCGGTGGCTTCACGGCGATCATCGGGCCGATCGCCGAGGAGCTCGGCATCGACTACGTGGCGGCCAACGAGCTGGAGGTCACTGACGGACGGTTGACCGGGCGGGTGGTCGGCGACGTCATCGACCGGGCGGGCAAGGCCGAGGCGCTGCGCAGGTTCGCGGCTGAGGCGGGCATCCCGATCAAGAACACCGTCGCCATCGGTGACGGGGCGAACGACCTCGACATGCTCGCCGCCGCCGGGCTGGGCGTGGCGTTCAACGCCAAGCCGCTGGTGCGCGACCAGGCGCACACGTCGGTGAACATGCCCTACCTCGACTCGATCGTGTACCTGCTGGGCATCACCCGCGAAGAGGTCGAGGCAGCCGATGAGGCCGACCGAGGCGCCCAGGCGCCGAGCGTCGGGCCAGGTTGAGGGTGCGCGGCGAAGCCGCCCGATCCCGAAGCCACGGAAGACACGAGATTCCCTGATTACTCGTCATCTTCCAATCGGAAACCCAGCTTCATCGTGACCTGGTAGTGCGACACGTCGGTGTCGACGATCTGGCCGCGGATGTCCGTGACCTCGAACCAGTCGAGATGTCGCAGCGTGCTGCCGGCCCTGGAGATGCCGTTCTGGACGGCTTCGGTGATGCCGTCGGGGGACGTGCCGACGACCTCGGTGATTCGGTAGGTGCGATTGCTCATGCGACCATCATGCCGCCCTGGGCCCGGCGGGGGTGCCGGGCCACGGGCGGCGAGATGAAACGGCGGGGGTGCCGGACCACGGGCGGCCATGGTGGACGAGCGTAGGCTGGAGGCATGGATCGAGACGCCCGCAAGGAGCCGAAGGACGAGGCGGTGTACTCGATCACGTCCGCCAGCTCCGGCCGGAGTGATGACATCGGCTCGCGCGAGCTCCGGTACGGAATCTCGATGGGCATTCGCACGCTGTGCTTCGTCGGCGCCGTCGTGGCGTGGCAGACGATGGGTGCCGGGTGGCTGCCGTGGGCGCTGCTTGCCGGTGCGCTCGTGCTGCCGTACACCTCGGTGATCCTCGCCAACGCCGGCACGCGCGCCAAGGGCGCCGGCAGCAACATCATCAAGCCCGAGCCGTTCGGCACGCTGGAACCCGGTCCGCCCAAGACCGATCCTGCACAGTGACCGATCCCGCTCCGGAGCCAGCCCAGGAGGAGCTGATCTGCTCCTCGAAAGGCTGCTCGAACCCGGCTCGGCACCGAGTGGTCTGGAACAACCCCAAGATCCACACGCCGGATCGCCGCAAGACGTGGCTCGCCTGCGACGAGCACGAACCGACGCTGCGCGACTTCCTGGACCGACGCGGGTTCTACCGCGAGACGCTCCCGCTCGACGAGTAGCGGTTCAGCCGCCGATGGACGACATCGGGCGGGTGGGCTGCAGGAACGACGGGTCGTTGATGCCGTGGCCGGGCAGCTTCGCGGCCATGGCGATCTTCCAGCGCTCGGCCAGCTCTCCGTCAGTGGCGCCGTCGCGCAGTGGGGCGCGCAAGTCGGACTCCTCGCGCGCGAACAGGCAGTTGCGGATCTGGCCGTCTGCAGTGAGCCGCACCCGGTTGCAGTCGCCGCAGAACGGACGGGTGACCGAGCCGATGATGCCGACGGTGTGCGGGCCGTCGTCGACCAGGAACCTCTCGGCCGGCGCCGAGCCGCGTCCGTCGAGCGGGGTGAGCCGGAATTCTTCGCTGAGCCGGCTGAGCGTCTCCTCGGCGGTGACCATCTCGTCGCGCACCCAGCCGTGCTGGGCGTCGAGGGGCATCTGCTCGATGAATCGCAGCTCGTAGCCGTGCTTCATGCACCAGCGGAGCAGGTCGGGTGCGCCCTGGTCGTTCATGCCTCGCAGCAGCACGGCATTGACCTTGACCGGGTCGAGACCGGCAGCGGATGCGGCCTCGAGCCCGTCGATCACGTCGGACAGGCGGTCGCGGCGAGTGATGCGCTCGAACGTCTCCGGATCGGTGGTGTCGAGGCTGATGTTGACGCGGTCGAGGCCGGCGTCGGCGAGCGCCTGCGCGGTGCGCTTGAGGCCGAGGCCGTTGGACGTGATCGCCGTCCGCGGCGTCGGGTGCAGGGCCTTGGTGGCCGCGATGATGGCCGGCAGGCCGCGACGCAGCAACGGCTCGCCGCCGGTGAATCGCACGTCCTGGATGCCGAGTCGCTCCACCCCGATGCCGATGAGGCGGATGAGCTCGGCGTCGGTGAGCGTCTCCTCGGTGGGCATCCAGTCGAGGCCCTCAGCGGGCATGCAGTACTGGCAGCGTAGGTTGCACCGATCGGTGAGCGACACACGCAGATCGGTCGCCACGCGCCCGTGTTGATCGACCAGGTCCATGCCTCCAGCCTAGGCGGTGCGATCCACCCCTGCTGAGCAGCGGTGGGCCACTGAGAACTACCGTCATGTCGTGCCCGAGTCCCAGCTGAGCTTCCTGCTGAGCCGACGCTGGATCGGCTTCGCGCTGTTCGTCGTCGTGCTGGCAGGAATCTGCTTCCGGCTGGGTCTCTGGCAGCTTCACCGGATGGAGGACCGCCTCGACGACAACGACGTGATCAAGGGCCACCTGGCCGCGGATCCCGTCCCACTTGCCACCGTGCTGAAGCGCGGCGAGGAGGTCGACGAGCGAGCGGCCTGGACGCGTGTGCGCGTGGCGGGCACCTACGACGTCGAGAACGAGGTCACCGTCACGTTCACGACGCGCGACGGCGCTCCCGGCGTCGACGTCGTGACCCCACTGGTGACGTCGGACGGATCCGCCGTCCTCGTCGACCGCGGGTGGCTGGCGACGCAGAACACCACGGAACGGCCGCAGAACATCCCCACTCCCCCGACCGGAGAGGTCACCGTCACCGGCTGGCTGCGCCAGAACAATGGAGCGGATCGCCACGCGGTCGAGCCCCGGGACGGCCAGGTCCGGGCGATCTCGAGCACCGGGATGGCTTCCGCCGTGCCCTACGACCTCCTCAGCGGCTACGTGAACCTGCGCAGCCAGAACCCACCTGCCGCGAAGGCGCTCGAGCTCGAGCCTCCTCCGGAGCTCGGCCAGGGTCCGCACTTCTTCTACGCGCTGCAGTGGTGGTTCTTCGGTGGCCTGGCGGTATTCGGCCTGTTCTGGTTCGCCTGGACCGAGCTGAAGGAGCGGCGGGCTAAGCCGGGGCCATCGGCTTGATCGGGTGGTGGCGGTTGAAGGCGTTGTCCGGATCGAACTCCGACTTCACTGCCGCCAGCCGCCCGTAGTTCTCCTCGCCGAAGCTGGCGCGCACCGCGTCGTCATCGACGTCCGCGACGAAGTTGAGGTAGGCCGAGCCGACGTCGAACGGCTTCATCTCTTCGACGGAACGCCGCGTCCAGGCCTTGCCGCGCTCGTCGTCGCTCTCCGCATCCCAGAGGCCGAACGGGTGCGAAACCCAGGTCGCGCCTCGATGGGTCATCGGCCAGTCCGTGGCCCCGTCGGCGACGGCGCCGCCCCACGGGATGAGCAGGTGCTGGGACGGTGACGGCACGATCATCGCCTCGCCCTGTCGGCAGTAGAGGTCGAGCGCCTCGTCGGGGAAGCTCGCCAGATGTGAGGCCGACCAATAGTTGCGGAAGCCCGGTGGATCGTCGATCGCGCACTGGATCTCGGCGTACGGCATCTCGACCGTCATCCCACCCTGCGGCTCCAGGGCGTAGATCGGCGCGAGCAGCTCGCGCAGCTCGGCCTCAACGCCGGCGAACACTCCGATCACGCCGACGGCACGTTCGTTGTGGAGGTGTTCCGGCACGAACGGCTCCGGCGGTCCGGTCAAGTACGCGACGCCACCGCCGAGCTTGGTCGGCGCACCGGCTTCCATCAGGTCGCGATACGTCCGCGTCAGCTCGGAGCCGGCGTCGGACGGCCACAGGAGGAGCGCGAAGGTCGACGCGGCCAGGGTGTGCAGCTTGAACACGAGACGGGTCGCGATGCCGAAGTTGCCGCTTCCGCCGTGCAGTGCCCAGAACAGCTCACTGTTCTCGTCCTCATTGGCCGTCACGACGCGGCCGTCGGCGGCGACGATGTCGACCTCGAGCAGGTTGTCGCAGGCGAGCCCCCACTCTCGTTCGAGCCAGCCGGAGCCCCCGCCCAGGGTCAGACCGGCGACGCCGGTCGACGAGACGCGGCCGCCGGTGGTGGCCAGTCCGTGCGGCTGGGTGGCCCGGTCGAAGGCGCTCCAGGTGGCGCCGCCGCCCACCGTGGCCGTCTTTGCATCGGGGTCGACCTCGACGCTGTTCATACGACGCATGTCGATGACGAGTCCACCGTCAACGGAGCTCGCACCTGCGACGCTGTGACCACCCGAGCGGATCGCGATCTCCAGTCCGTTGGCCTGCGCGTGGGCCAGTGCGGCCTGGACGTCGGCGACGGAATCGCACTGGGCGATGAGCGCCGGCCGCCGGTCGATCATGGAGTTGAAGATCGTGCGGGCGTCGTCGTAGCCGTCGTCGCCATCACTCAGCAGGTTGCCCGCAAAGCCGGGCATGTTCGTCGAATCCATCGTCTGCTCCAGGAGAGTCGTCAACCCCCCGTGGTGGGAACGTACTCCTTCGTGCCCGGAACGGACAGGGCCCGAGGCCGACGTCACAGGTACGTCAGGCGAGGCTGACGAGGTCGGCGTAGGTGTCGCTCCAGAGGTCTTCGTCACCGTCGGGGAGCAGGAGCACACGGTCGGGCTCCAACGCTGCCACCGCGCCTTCGTCGTGGGTGACGAGGACGATCGCGCCCTCGTACGTGCGGATCGCAGCGAGCACTTCCTCGCGGGACGCGGGATCGAGGTTGTTGGTCGGCTCGTCGAGCAGCAGCACGTTGGCGCTGGACACGATCAGGCTGGCCAAGGCCAGGCGGGTCTTCTCACCGCCGGACAGGACGCCGGCAGGTTTCGCGGTGTCGTCGCCGCTGAACAGGAACGAGCCGAGCACGCTCCGTGCCTCGGTGTCGGTGAGCGACGGCGCTGCCGACTGCATGTTCTCGAGCACGGTGCGTGAGGTGTCGAGCGTCTCGTGCTCCTGGGCGTAGTAGCCGATCCGAAGCCCGTGACCAGGAACGACGGAGCCGGTGTCGGGCTCGTCCGTGCCGCTGAGGATGCGCAGCAAGGTGGTCTTGCCGGCACCGTTGAGCCCGAGCACCACGACGCGACTCCCCCGGTCGATCGCCAGGTCGACGTCGGTGAAGATCTCGAGTGAGCCGTAGGACTTGGACAGCTCCGACGCGGTGAGCGGGGTCTTGCCGCACGAAGCGGGCTTCGGGAACTTGATGCGGGCAACCTTGTCGTGCGCGCGCTCCGCCTCCAGGCCGGCCATCATCTTCTCGGCGCGCTTGAGCATGCTCTGCGCCGCCGATGCCTTCGTCGCCTTCGCGCGCATGCGGTTGGCCTGGTCGGTGAGCTGCTCGGCCTTCTTCACCGTGTTCGCGCGCTCGCGGCGGCGCCGGCGTTCGTCCGTCTCGCGCTGCGTCAGGTACTGCCTCCAGCCCATGTTGTAGACGTCGACCTCGGCGCGGTTGGCATCGAGGTGTAGGACCCGGGTGACCGTCTGCTCGAGCAGCTCGACGTCGTGGCTGATGACCACGAGACCGCCGCGGTAGCTCGCGAGGAAGCCGCGCAACCACACGATGGAATCGGCGTCGAGGTGGTTGGTGGGCTCGTCGAGGAGCAGGGTGTCGGCGTCGGAGAACAGGATGCGGGCCAGCTCGATGCGTCGGCGCTGGCCGCCGGACAACGTGCTGAGCTGTTGCTCCAGCACACGCTGCGGGAGGCCCAGGCTCGTCGCGATGGTGGCCGCCTGCGACTCCGCGGCATATCCACCACCCGAACCGAAGTCGGCGTCCGCCCGGGCATACCGCTTCATGCCGAGCTCGGCGACCTCGGGATCGCTCGACCCCATGTCCTCCTCCGCCGCTCGCATGCGGGCCAGGGCGTCATCGAGTCCGCGCGCGGACAGGATCCGGTCGCGCGCGGTGATGGTGACGTCGCCGATGCGTGGGTCCTGCGGCAGGTAGCCGATCGTGCCGGAGGACGTGATCCTGCCGCTGGCGGGCTGGCCATCGCCCGCAAGCATGCGGGTGAGTGTGGTCTTGCCCGAGCCGTTGCGACCGACGAGGCCGATCTTGTCGCCCGCGGCGACGCGGAACGACACATCGGACATCAGCAGTCGGGCGCCGAAGCGCAGCTCGACGTTCTGGACGGTGAGCATGGGGTCTTTCCGGTGGTAGGGCGTGGACGGCATGACGGCCCGGACCTACATCAGCAACGGAAACCTCATGCCATCAGTGTACGGAGGACGAGCTGGATGTCCGAATCGTGAGGGTGTCCGCATCGCGTCGTAGCGTGACGCCCATGACTCCGACGCAGTACCAGTTCACGGCTTCGTTGTGGCCGTGGAAAGAGCACGAGGGCTCGTGGTGGTTCGTCACGGTGCCCGACGACGTGAGCGACGACATCGAGGATCGGCATGGTTCATCAGCCGGCGGCTTCGGGTCCATCAAGGTCGAGGTCACCGTGGGAGACACCACCTGGCGCACGTCACTGTTCCCGTCGATGGAACAGCGTGCCTACGTGCTGCCGATGAAGAAGGCCGTACGTGTCGCCGAGTCGCTGACGGAGGGCGAGCCGTTCGAGGTCATCCTGGAGTGCGTGTGAGGCTCCAACGCGAGCTTCCTCACTCACGAGGTTTCGTCACACGGGCGGCTTCGCCGCGGCGCGCTCAACCTGGGTTCACGCTCCCTCGCTGCGCTCGCTCGGTTCACCCAACGTTGAAGCCGAGGGCGTGGAGCATCTCCTTGCCGTCGTCGGTGATCTTGTCGGGGCCCCACGGGGGCATCCAGACCCACTCGATGCGGAAGTCGTTGACGATGCCGTCGAGTGCGGCGCGGGTCTGGTCCTCGATGACGTCGGTGAGCGGGCAGGCCGCCGACGTGAGCGTCATGGACAGCACGGTGTTGCTGTGCTCGTCGACGTCGACGCCGTAGACGAGGCCGAGGTCGACGACGTTGATGCCGAGCTCGGGGTCGACCACGTCCTTCATCGCCTCGATGACGTCGTCCTTCGACGTGGCCCCCGGCGAGGCCGCGGCCTCGAGGTCGACGTCGGGAAGATCGGTGTGGTCAGGCATCGGTTCTCTCCTCTGAATTGAGGGCTTGGGCGGTGGCGTCCTTCCAGGCCATCCACGACAGCAGGGCGCACTTGATGCGGGCCGGGAACTGGGCGACGCCGGCGAAGGCGATGCCGTCCTCGAGACGATCCTCGTCGGGCTCTACCTTGCCGCGGCCCTGCATGAGCTCGGTGAAGTCGTCGAGCAGGCCCATCGCGTCGTCGACGGTGCGTCCGACGACGAGGTCGTTCAGCACAGACGCCGAAGCCTGGCTGATGGAGCAGCCGTCGGCGGCGTACGAGACGTCGGCGACTCGGTCGCCGTCGAGGTGCACGCGGAGCGTGATCTCGTCGCCGCAGGTGGGATTCACGTGGTGCACCTCGGCCTCGTACGGCTCGCGAAGTCCGCGGCCGTGCGGCTTCTTGTAGTGGTCCAGGATGATCTCCTGGTACAAGGAGTCAACATCCATAGTCGGTTTAGACATCCCGTCGCCTCACCTATTGCCCGAAGTACTTCTTCGTACTTACCAACGCCTCAACCAACGCATCTATGTCCGACGTCGTCGTGTAGAGGTAGAACGACGCCCGCGTGGTGGACTGCACGCCGAACCGCTGGTGTGCCGGCTTGGCGCAGTGGTGACCCGCTCGCACAGCGACCCCCCGAGAGTCGAGCAGCTGGGCGACGTCGTGCGGGTGCACACCGTCGAGAGTGAAGCTGACAGCTCCGCCGCGCATCTCAGCGTCCTTGGGGCCGATCACGGTGAGCCCGTCGATCTCCTGCAGGCGCCCGAGCGCGTAGTCGGTGATCTCGCGCTCGTGCGCGGCGACGTTGTGCATGCCGATGGCGCTGAGGTAGTCGGCGGCGGCACCGAGACCGACGGCCTGGGCGATCGGCGGGGTGCCGGCCTCGAACCGCGACGGCGGCGGTGCGTAGGTGGAACGCTCCATCGTGACGGTCTCGATCATCTCGCCGCCACCGAGGAACGGCGGTAGCTCGGCGAGCAGGTCGTAGCGGCCCCAGAGCACGCCGATGCCGGTGGGTCCGACCATCTTGTGTCCGGTGAACGCGACGAAGTCGGCACCCAAGGCAGCGACGTCGACGGGCAGCTGTGGCACGGCCTGGGAGGCGTCGACGACGACCAGTGCGCCGACCTCGTGGGCGCGGGCGATGATCGTCTCGAGCGGGTTGACGGTGCCGAGCATGTTGGACACCCAGGTGAGGGACACGACAGCTGTGCGTTCGGTGATGAGCTCGTCGAGCTGGTCGAGGTCGAGGCGGCCCTCGTCGGTGATGCCGAACCAGCGCAGCGTCGCGCCGGTGCGCTCGGTGAGGAGCTGCCACGGCACGATGTTGGAGTGGTGCTCCATCTCGCTGATGACGACGTCTGAGCTCTCATTGACCGTGCCGGCGTCGCCGAGCACGCGGGCCACGAGGTTGAGCGCCTCGGACGCGTTCTTCGTGAAGACGACTTCTTCGCGACGGTTCGCGCCGATGAACGAGGCGACCTTGGTGCGGCCGTCCTCGAACGCCCCGGTGGCCTCGGCGCCGAGCTGGTGCATGGCGCGAGCGACGTTGGCGTTGTGCTGCCGGTAGTGCTCGTCGAGCGCGTCGATGACCGCCGTCGGCTTCTGGGAGGTGTTGGCGCTGTCGAGATACACGAGCGGCAGGTCCCCGGCCATGCGACGGGCCAGGATCGGGAAGTCTTCCCTGATCCTGTCGACGTCGTAGACGACCGAGTCCCCCGGCGGGGGTGCCGGGCCCTGGGCGGCATCAGACACAGTGGTCATGCGCCTGCGGCCGCCTTCACGTACTTGTCGTAGCCCTCGGCCTCGAGCTGGTCGGCGAGCTCGCGTCCACCCTGCTCGGCGACCCGGCCGGCGACGAAGACGTGCACGAAGTCGGGCTTGATGTACTGCAGGATGCGCGTGTAGTGCGTGATCAGCAGCAGTCCCTTGTCGGGCTGCGAGGTGAAGCGGTTGACGCCGTCGGCCACCACGCGCAGCGCGTCGATGTCGAGGCCGGAGTCGGTCTCGTCGAGCACTGCGAACTTGGGGTTGAGCAGCTCGAGCTGCGCGATCTCGTGGCGCTTCTTCTCACCGCCGGAGAAGCCTTCGTTGACACTGCGCTGCGCGAACGTGGGGTCGAGGTCGACGCCCTCGAGCGCGGCGTTGACGTCCTTGACCCACGTGCGCAGCTTCGGCGCCTCGCCGTCGAGAGCGGTCTTGGCCGTGCGCAGGAAGTTCGCCACGGACACCCCGGGCACCTCGACCGGGTACTGCATCGCGAGGAACAGGCCGGCGCGGGCGCGGGCGTCGACGGTCATGCCGAGGATGTCCTCGCCGTCGAGCGTCACCGAGCCCTTGGTGATCTTGTACTTCGGGTGGCCGGCGATCGAGTAGGCCAGCGTGGACTTGCCCGAGCCGTTCGGGCCCATGATGGCGTGCACCTCGCCGGTGTTGACCGTGAGGTCGACGCCGCGGAGGATCTCGACCTCACCGTCGTCGGTGTTGACCGAGACGTGCAGGTCCTTGATGTCCAGGGTGGTCATGCGGTTTCAGCTCCTGTTGCCGAAAGGTCGACCAGAACGGTGTCGCCTTCGATGGTCGTGGGGTAGGTCTGGACCGGCTCGGTGGCCGGGAGGTTGACGGGCTTGCCGGTGCGGAGGTCGAAGCGCGAGCCGTGCAGCCAGCACTCGATCTCGTTGCCCTCGACCTCGCCCTCGGAGAGTGGGATGGCCGCGTGCGAGCACTCGTCGATGACGGCGTAGACGGCCTCGCCGTCGCGCACCAGCGCGAGCTCGACGCCCTCGATCTCGACGGCGATGGCTCCGCCGTCGGGGACGTCCGCGAGCGGGGATGCCGGGATGAACGTCATTGCGGCGCAGCCCCCTTCTCCGAGGTTGAGTGCTCCGCGAGGAACGAGCGGGGCGTATCGAAACCCATCACAGCCTCCCGATGTGCTCGGCCAGCTCGTCCTCGATGGCCGCGACGAGGCGCTCCTGCAGGTCGGGCACGCCGATGCGACGGATGATGTCGTTGAAGAAGCCGTGCACGACGAGTCGGCGGGCTTCCTCCTCCTCGATGCCGCGGCTCATGAGGTAGAAGAGGTGCTGGTCGTCGAAGCGTCCGGTGGTGGACGCGTGACCGGCACCCTCGATCTCGCCGGTCTCGATCTCCAGGTTCGGCACCGAGTCGGCGTGGGCGCCGTCGGTGAGCACGAGGTTGTCGTTCTGCTCGAAGGTGTCGATGCCTTCGGCGATCTTGCGGATCAGCACGTTGCCGATCCAGACCGTGTGGGCGTCCTGGCCCTGCAGCGCGCCCTTGTAGTCGACATTGCTCCGCGTGTGCGGTGCGGTGTGGTCGACGAACAGGCGGTGCTCCATGTGCTGGCCGGCGTCGGCGAAGTAGACGCCGAACATCTCGACGCTGCCGCCGGTACCGACGTAGTCGGCCGAGGTGCTGGCGCGCACGACGTCGCCGCCGAGGGTCACGGTGACGTGCTTGAGTGCGGCGTCGCGGCCGACCCGGGAGTGCTGGTTGACGACGTGCACGGCGTCGTCGGCCCAGTCCTGAACGGTGACGAAGGTGAGCTCGGCGCCGTCCTCGAGCACGACCTCGATGTTCTCGGCCCAGGTGGCCGAGCCGGAGTAGTCGACGATCACGACGGCCTTGCTGAACGCGCCGGCGCGGACGAGGAGGTGGCCTGCCGCGGCGGGCTCGAGGCTGCCGCCCTTGAGCCGCACGGTGGTGGGCTCGTCGACGATCGCATCCTTCGGGATGGTGACCTCGAAGACCGACGTCGCGGCCTCCCAGGCGCGGGCCGACACGCGGTCGACGGGCACGTAGCCCGACGCTCCGCGAGCGGAGTCGGCGACCGGGACGGACGCGGCGGTGACGCCCGGAGCGGTGTCGGCCTCGACGGTGAAGTCGTCACCCGTCAGCGGGCTGTCTTCGTGCAGCCCGCGGAGTCGCTTGAGCGGCGTGAACCGCCAGATCTCCTCCAGGCCGAGGGGCACGGCGTGGTCGTCGACCACGAACGACCCCTCGGGGTGCAGGTGTGATTCGACGTGCTCGAGCTCGAGCGCGTCGGAGACAGTGGCCGTCATCCGACCGCTCCCTCCATCTGGAGCTCGATCAGGCGGTTGAGCTCGAGGGCGTACTCCATCGGCAGCTCCTTGGCGATCGGCTCGATGAAGCCGCGGACGATCATCGCCATGGCCTCGTCCTCCTCCATGCCGCGGGACATGAAGTAGAAGAGCTGGTCGTCGCTGAGCTTGGAGACCGTGGCCTCGTGGCCGAGGGTGACGTCGTCCTCGCGGACGTCGACGTACGGGTAGGTGTCGGAGCGGCTGATCTGGTCGACCAGCAGCGCGTCGCACTTGACCGTGCTGGCGGACCCGTAGGCGCCGTCGTTCACCTGGAGCAGGCCGCGGTACGAGGTGCGTCCACCACCACGGGCGACCGACTTGCTCAGGATGGAGCTCGACGTGTGCGGGGCGCAGTGCACCATCTTGGCGCCGGCGTCCTGGTGCTGGCCCTCGCCGGCGAAGGCGACGGACAGCGTCTCGCCACGGGAGTGCTCGCCCATGAGGTAGACGGCCGGGTACTTCATCGTGATCTTGGAGCCGATGTTGCCGTCGACCCACTCCATCGTGGCGCCCTCTTCACAGGTGGCGCGTTTGGTGACGAGGTTGTAGACGTTGTTCGACCAGTTCTGGATGGTCGTGTACCGCACGCGGGCGTTCTTCTTGACGACGATCTCCACGACCGCGGAGTGCAGCGAGTCGCTGGAGTAGATCGGCGCGGTGCAACCCTCGACGTAGTGAACGTAGGAGCCCTCGTCGGCGATGATCAGCGTCCGCTCGAACTGGCCCATGTTCTCGGTGTTGATGCGGAAGTAGGCCTGCAGCGGGATGTCGACGTGGACGCCCGGGGGCACGTAGATGAAGGAGCCGCCGGACCACACCGCCGAGTTGAGCGCGGAGAACTTGTTGTCGCCGACCGGGATGATGGTCGTGAAGTACTCCTTGAAGATCTCCGGGTGCTCCCGGAGCGCGGTGTCGGTGTCGAGGAAGAGCACGCCCTGCTTCTCCAGGTCCTCACGGATCGAGTGGTAGACGACCTCGGACTCGTACTGCGCGGCGACGCCGGCGACGAGGCGCTGCTTCTCCGCCTCGGGGATGCCGAGCTTGTCGTAGGTGTTCTTGATGTCCTCGGGCAGGTCTTCCCAGCTGGTGGCCTGCTTCTCGCTGGACCGCACGAAGTACTTGATGTTCTCGAAGTCGATCGTGTCGAGGTCGGCGCCCCAGGTCGGCATCGGCTTGCGGCGGAAGAGGCGCAGACCCTTGAGGCGCAGGTCGAGCATCCACTCGGGCTCGTCCTTGAGCTTGGAGATGTTGCGGACGACGTCTTCGTTCAGCCCGCGGACCGCGGTCGCACCGGCGTCGTCGGAGTCGGACCAGCCGAATGCATAGCGTCCGACGTCCTTGAGGCCGGGATTCGCCTCTTCGACGGCGTTGGTGGGAACGGTCTCGGGCTGTGCCTGAGTGGATTGGGTCGTCATGAAGGCAACCTCTCTGCTGCGGAACTCGATGATGTCTGGTGCGGCAGGTGCGTGGTGCAGATGCCGTCGCCGTTGGCGATGGTGGCCAGACGCTGGACATGGGTACCGAGGAGGCGCGAGAACATCTCGGTCTCGGCCTCGCACAGGTGCGGGAACTCGCCGGCCACGTGGGCGACCGGGCAGTGGTGCTGGCAGATCTGCTCGCCGGAAGCGGTGCTCCCGACCGACGCGGCGTAGCCGTCGCCGGTGAGGGCCTCGGCGAGGACCTCAGCCCGATCCTCCGGCGCGGCCGCATCGATGAGCGGACGGACCCGCTCCTCGAAGGCGGCCAGTCGCTGGTGGGCGAATGCCGCCACCGCGTCGTCTCCCCCGGACTGCTGGACGAATCGCAGCGCTTCGGTGGCGATCACGTCGTAGGCGTGGCCGAAGTGGTCGCGACCGGTGTCGGTGATGACGAAGACCTTGGCGGGACGGCCGC
>CAVQEY010000009.1:0-84091 GCA_963711615.1 uncultured Actinomycetota bacterium
GAAGCCCGGGCGACCGGCCGGCTGAAGTTCTCCGACGACGTCGCCGACGTGCAGGGCTCGGACGTGCACTTCATCTGCGTGGGAACACCGCAGCTCCAGGGTGAGATCGCCGCCGATCTCACGTTCGTCGACGCCGCCGTCGAGGCCCTGCTGCCGCACGTCTCGCCCGGCGACCTGGTGGTCGGCAAGTCCACCGTGCCGGTCGGCACCGCCGAGCGTCTCGCCGCGATCCTCACGGAGGCCGACACCGGCGCCCTGCTGGCCTGGAACCCCGAGTTCCTGCGCGAGGGTCACGCGGTCCGCGACACCTTGCATCCCGACCGCATCGTCTACGGCGTCCCTCCCGGCCTCGACGGCGACCGGGCGGTCATGCTGCTCGACGAGATCTACGCGGCGACGATCGCCGACGACGAAACCCCGCGGCTCATCACCGATCTCGCCACCGCCCAGCTGGTGAAGGTCGCGGCCAACTCGTTCCTGGCCACCAAGATCTCGTTCATCAACGCCATGGCCGAGCTGTGCGAGGCCACCGGCGCCGACGTCAGCATGCTGGCCGATGCCATCGGTCACGACGAGCGCATCGGCCGCAAGTTCCTCAACGCCGGGCTCGGGTTCGGTGGCGGCTGCCTGCCCAAGGACATCCGGGCGTTCATGGCTCGCGCCGGCGAGCTGGGCGCCGACCAGACGCTCGCGTTCCTGCACGAGGTCGACGCCATCAACAACCGCCGCCGCATCCGCATGGTCGACATCGCGCGCGACGAGTGTGGCGGGTCGATCGACGGCCTGCGCGTGGCCGTGCTCGGCGCATCCTTCAAGCCCAACAGCGACGACGTGCGCGACTCTCCGGCCCTCGACGTCGCCGAGCAGATGCGCCGACAGGGCGCCGACGTCGTGGTCACGGATCCGCAGGCCGTCGAGAACGCTCGCGCAGCCCATCCGGAGCTGTCGTTCGCCGACTCGGCGCTGGAGGCGGCCACCGGTGCCGACCTCGTGCTGCTCCTCACGGAGTGGAGCGACTACCTCGAGCTCGATCCCGAGACGGTCGGCGGAGTCGTCCGTCAGCGCCGCATCATGGACGGGCGTCTCGCCCTCGACCCGGCTGCCTGGCGCGACGCCGGCTGGGTCTACCGCTCCCTCGGCCGTCCGTGACCACGTCTCGGCAGTCGCTCTTCCGTGACGCCGACGGGCACCTCGTCCTGGTCCAGCCTCCGAACCCCGCTCTCGGCGTCTTCATCCTCGCCACGGTGCTGCGGTTGTCGCCCTGGGACGCCCGCGACACCGAGCTCCTGTGGCTCGGTCGCGGTGCTCTGATCGCCTGGGCCGCCGACGAGATCCTGCGCGGCGACGCGCTGCTGCGCCGGCTGCTCGGCGCGGTCGTGCTCGGCTGGCAGGTCTTCGTGCTCGCGACCTGAGCCGGGGTCACTCCTCGAGCAAGCCCTTCTTGCGTGCTTCGCTGACCAAGCGTCGAACGTTGGCCAGGCGACCGCAGTCGGCGTCGATCTGGGCGTTTCGCTCGACGGCGAATGCTCTTCCGAGCTCAGCTCGGGTGTTCTCGCCGACGTCGTCTCGTGCGGGGTTGAGGATCGTCAGCTCTTCCTCGGTGAGGTGGTGGTTGACGACCTCGGCCAGCTTCTCCACCGCATCCTCGAACTTCTGCGTGTCGGTGCCCGAGCACTCCAGCACGGCGAGCAAGGCTTCATGACCCTCGGCGTGTTCCTCTTCACCATGCTCCGCCTCCTCCGCATCGACGTCGGTCTTGCGGCGGAGCTGGGGATAGACACGTCGTTCCTCCGCCTCGGCATGGGCGACATGCAGGGCAGCGAACGCCATGCGCACGGCGTCACGGTCGGACTCAGAGCTTCGCAGCTGACGCAAGAGGTCCTCGAATCGGCGGTGGTCCGCGAGGATCAGGTCGATGACGTCGCCGGATACCGGTCGGCCAAGGTCGAGGGCGCTGCTGGGGTCCATGTGATCGAGCCTAGATGCGTCCATCCATCCTCGCTTGCTGCCATGATCTCCTCATGTGGTCCACACTCCCGAAAAATCCGCGTCGGGGTCGTCAGGTTCTGGGTCTGTTCATCGTCATGTTCGGTGTCGGCGCCCTGAGTCTTCCCGCGATGGGTCAGATGGGCACTCAGGTGAGCATCATCGACCTCCAGCTCATGCGCACCAGCGCGAACGCAGTCGAGAAGATCGCCCTGCTCGGTTCGTCCGGTGTCGACGCCGCGCAGATGGCGCACTACGTGGACTTTGCGTATCTCGTCACCTACGCGCTCGCGTTCAGTGCGGCATGCGTCGTGCTCGCGGCACGGGCCGCGGACCGCGGCAAGGCACGGCTCGCGGCCATCGGCCGGCGGGTCGCGTGGCTCGCGGTGATCGCCGCCGCGCTCGACGCGGTCGAGGACGTCGCCCTGCTGCTGGTGCTCGACGGGCGCACCGAGCAACCCTGGCCCGCGATCGCGTTCGGATGCTCGGCGGTGAAGTTCGCGCTGCTGGCTGTGGTGTTCGTCTACCTGATCGTGGCGGTGCTCGCCACCCTCGGCCGGAGTGAGACCCCAACAGAGCCCGCCACCGGTTCCTAGCGCGGGTCAGCCGTCGAGCCGCGCCTTGAGGCCGTCGAGCTCGGTCCAGAGCGTGGTCGGCAGGGTGTCGCCGAACTTCTCGAACCACTCGTTGATCTGCGGGATCTCGGCCTTCCACTCCTCGACGTCGACGCGGAGCGCGGCTTCGAGCTGCTCGGTGCTGATGTCGAGACCGTGGGTGTCGATGGCACTCGGCGATGGCACCAGGCCGATGGGGGTCTCGTTGGCCTCGACCCGTCCTTCGACGCGATCGATGACGTACTTGAGGATGCGGCTGTTCTCGCCGAAGCCCGGCCACAGGAACCCGCCGTCTTCGTCGCGACGGAACCAGTTGACGTAGAAGATCTTCGGGAACTTGGACTCGTCGTTGTTCTTGGCCATCGAGATCCAGTGGCTGAAGTAGTCGCCGGCGTCGTAGCCGATGAACGGCAGCATCGCCATCGGGTCGCGTCGGACGACGCCGACGGCGGCCTCGGCGGCGGCGGTGGTCTCGGACGAGAGTGTGGCGCCCATGAACGTGCCGTGCGTCCAGTCGCGGGCCTCGGTGACCAGCGGGATCGTGGTCTTGCGGCGGCCGCCGAACAGGATCGCGTCGAGCGGGACGCCGTTCGGGTCGTCGTACTCGGGCGCGATGACCGGGCACTGCTTGATCGGCGTGCAGAACCGGCTGTTCGGGTGGCTCGACAGCTCCCCGCTGTCGGGCGTCCAGTCGCGGCCCTTCCAGTCGGTGAGGTGGGCCGGCGGCTCGTCGGTCATGCCCTCCCACCAGATGTCGCCGTCGTCGGTGAGGGCGACGTTCGTGAAGACCGAGTTGCCCTGTTCGATGGTGCGCATGGCGTTGGCGTTGGTGCTCCAGCCGGTGCCCGGCGCGACGCCGAACAGGCCGAACTCCGGGTTGACCGCATAAAGGCGGCCGTCCTCCCCGACGCGGATCCAGGCGATGTCGTCACCGATCGTCTCGGCCTTCCAGCCGGGGATCGTGGGCTCGACCATCGCGAGGTTGGTCTTGCCGCAGGCGCTCGGGAACGCGGCGGCGACGTACTTGACCACGCCCTCGGGGTTGGTGAGCTTGAGGATGAGCATGTGCTCGGCCATCCAGCCGTTGTCGCGGCCCATCACCGAGGCGATGCGCAGCGAGTAGCACTTCTTGCCGAGCAGGGCGTTTCCGCCGTAGCCGGAGCCGTACGACCAGATGGTGCGCTCCTCGGGGAACTGGACGATGTACTTGGTGTCGCTGCACGGCCACGCGACGTCAGCCTGGCCCGGCTCGAGCGGGGCCCCGACGGAGTGGAGGGCCGGCACGAAGTCGGCGTTCGTCTCCTCGATCTTGGCGAGGACGTCCTTGCCGATGCGTGCCATCACCGTCATCGAGGCGAGGACGTAGGCGGAGTCGGTGATCTCGACGCCGAACATCGGCTGCTCGGACTCGAGGTGTCCCATCACGAACGGGATGACGTACAAGGTTCGCCCGCGCATGCAACCTTCGTACAAGGCTCGCATTGTTCTTTTCATCTCGTCCGGCGCCATCCAGTTGTTGGTGGGCCCGGCGTCCGCCTCGTCGACGGAGCAGATGTAGGTGCGGTCCTCGACGCGCGCGACGTCTGTGGGGTCGGAGGCGCAATAGAAGGAGTTCGGCTTCGTGCTCTCGTCGAGGCGGACGAACGTGCCGCTCGCGACCAGCTCGTCGGTGATGGTGGTCCATTCCTCCGGCGTTCCCTCGCACCAGTGCACCCGGTCGGGCTTCGTCAGGGCGGCCACCTCGTCGACCCAGGACTGGAGCTGCTGGTGGCTGGAACGGTAGGTCGAGCTGATGGTGTCTGCAGTCATCGGTGAGCTTTCCTTCTCGCGCATCGCGGCCACGGTCTCCGTGGCCGCACTCCTGGGCGCGGGGGGTTCCGACCCAGGCAGCTGATGTGTGAAGCCGCCCATGCACTGCATGGGCGGTCTGTCGACTGTACGACGTTCGTCGCGAGAGGGAAAAACGTAGAACGCGTGGAATAGGTCACAACTTCCGGGCCACCGTTGGGCTCAGCCGGTGTTTTCGGACATGACCGATGCTTCGAGAACCGCTGGGTCGAGCGGGGCGACAACACCTATCTCGTCATCCAGGTGCCCGAAGGTGGCGTCGACGAATTCATCGACGACATGCGTGCGTGCCACCCCACCGTCTCGCAGGTCGGGCACGAAACGGTCGACGCCTGAAATGACCGATTGAGGATCGCCTTCGGCCACCAGTTAGACTCGTTCCGGCCCTCCGGGGCCATGCGCCCGTAGCTCAACGGATAGAGCATCTGACTACGGATCAGAAGGTTGGGGTTTCGAATACCTCCGGGCGCGCTTCACGGGGAGCCGTCTGAGCTCCAGCGGTTGGCGAGGAGCGCGAAGCTCGGGGTGTCCGCCAGCGACGTCATGGCCTCGTAGATGCGCTCGTACTCGGTGCTCGCGATGCGCCAGGCGCCGTCTGCGTCCTTGCGGTATCGGTCGGTGTAGTAGCCGGCTCCACGAATCTGGGTCTGGAAGTCGGGCACGATCACGGTGTCCTCGAAGCACCAGGAGCCGGTGGCGTCGGTGCCGTCGACCTCGATCTCGGGGTGATGGGCCACGTGAACCGTGATGACGCCGCGGTGGAGGTTCTCGGACATGAAGGCGACCACGGCCTCCCGGTCGTCGAAGTGGACCGGCTCCGGCATGGCCTGGGTGCCGTAGCGGGCCCGGATGTCGGTGGTGAGGCAGTCGCCGAACTCCTCCCACGCCTTGAGATCCAGCGTGCGGAAGTAGCGGTACTTGAGGCGCTTGATCGCTTCGATCGCTTCGAGGTCCATGGGGCCAAGCCTAGAACGTGTTCTACCGGCTCGATAGCGTGTGGCCATGATCGAGGCCCGGGCATGACCCGCAAGCGCGTGGTCGTCGCCGGTCTCGGCGACAGCGGTCTCCTGACCGCGATCCGGCTCACCCGGCACACCGACGTCGTGGGAATCTCGGTCAAGCCCGAGCTGGTCAGTGGGCAGGAGCTCGGCATGCGGCTGACCCGCCCGGACTACTGGGCCAAGGACTATCGAGTCGCGTTCAACCGCTACCGCCGGCTCGACCGGGCTCGCATCGTCCACGGCACCCTGATGGGACTCGACCTCGCCGCTCGTGTCGTCACGGTGGAGTGTGCCGACGGCTCGACCCAGCAGGAGCCGTACGACGCCCTTGTCATCTCGACGGGAGTCACCAACGGCTTCTGGCGCCAGCCCACGCTGCAGTCGGCCGCCGAGATCAGCGCCGACCTCCGCGCGGCACACGAGACACTCCGCTCAGCCGACTCGGTGATCGTGGTGGGCGGTGGCGCCGCGGCCGTGAGCAGCGCTGCCAACCTGGCCTCGACGTGGCCCGGGAAGCAGGTCGACCTGTACTTTCCCGGCGAGCACGCCCTCCCGCAGCATCACCATCGCGTGTGGCGAAAGGTGCGGCATCGCCTGACCGACCTGGGTGTCGCCCTCCACCCCGGACACCGCGCCATGCTCGCCGAGGGATTCGGCTGTGACGAGATCACGCACGAGCCGGTCCGCTGGAGCACGGGCCAGGAACCCGTGTCCGCCGATGCCGTGCTCTGGGCCATCGGCCGGGTGCGAGCCAACACCGCCTGGCTGCCACCGCAGCTTTTGGACGAGGACGGATTCGTGCGCGTGACCCCGGAGCTGCGCGCTCCCGGCCATCCGGGCGTCTTCGCGATCGGCGACGTCGCGGCGACCGACCCGCTGCGCACGTCTGCCAGAAACCGGGCCGACCGACTCCTGGCTCGCAACGTCCGAGCCGAGCTGGCGGGGCGACCGCTCCGTGCCTACGACCCACCGCGGCGACGATGGGGCTCGGTGCTCGGAGTCCAGCACGACGGCCTGGAGGTCTTCGCCCCGTCGGGCTACGCGTTCCGGTTCCCCGCGTGGTCGGTCGACCGTCTTCTGCGAGGCCTCATCGTGAGGCAAGGGATCTACCGGGGCGTCCGACGCAGGTCGAGGATCTGACGCACCGCAGCCGACAAGGCTCGCCAGGTGCGCGTCGCTAGGCCGGCAGGAGCTCGCCGGCCAGCTCACCCAAGGCCGCGTGGCAGTCCGCGAGGACCTCGCGTCCGCGGCCGGTGATCGCGTACAGCCGGCGCCGCCGTCCGTCGACGGTCTCGCCCCGGGAGTCGAGCAGCCCGGCGGCCTCCATCCGGTGCAGAAGCGGGTAGAGGGTGCCGGGCCCGACCTCGTGTCCGTGCTCGCGCAGCTCGCTGATCATCCAGGCGCCGTGCAGCTCGCCGACCGCGGCGTGGTGCAGCACGTGCAGCCGGATGGCGGCGGTGCGGAACTCGCGCACGACGTCCATCCGCTCAGCGATTCAAGGGTTCGAACAGCTCGATCAGGTTGCCGGACGGGTCTTCGAGCAGGATCTGCTTGCCGCCGATGCCGTTGACGATGTCGTTGCGGAACGTCGCCCCGTTCGATCGGAGCCGCTCGACCAGCGCCTCCAGATCGTCCACGTTGAGCTGGAAGCGGCTCCAGCCACCGGGTTCGGGGACCCGGCCGTCGGGCATCGGCTGTGAGGCGCCCCCAGAGCCGCCGACCACGTTGAGCATCAGCCGCAGCGGTCCGCGCGACAGCATCACGAAATCGGGCGCGGCGTCGAACACCACCTCGAAACCCAGCTGCTCGACATAGAAGTCGACGGCGCTGTCGACCTTGTCCACGAGGTAGCGCACGCTGGCCTGGCCGTTCATGATTCTCCCTTTCGTCGTTCACGTTCATTCTGACATCGGATACCGATATCGGCAACCGATATCAGCCGAGTGGCGGGCCCTCGCGGCCCGAGGTAGATTCTCGCCATGGCTGAGGAGTCGGAGCGCGAGCGTATCGACCGCAACTGGAACGAGCTGCTGCAGGAGCTGCGGGTCGCCCAGACCGGGGTGCAGATCCTCACCGCGTTCCTGCTGACTCTGCCGTTCCAACCGGCGTTCAAGGATCTGCCCGACTCACGCACGTATGTGTACGTGGGCGTGCTCCTGTCGGCGATGCTGTCGATGCTGTTCCTCCTCAGCCCGGTCGCCCTGCACCGTGCGCTGTTCCACCGCGGGCTGCGGCCCTGGCTCGTCGAGGCCGCCAACCTGTTCTCCCGCGGAGGGTTGGTGCTGCTCGTCGCCGCGAACGTGGGTGCGGTGTGGCTGGTGCTCGACGTCGTCCTCGGCGTCACGGCCGCTTCGGTCGCCGCTGCGATCCTGGCCGGACTCACGACGATCGGCTGGCTCGTGCTCCCGGCGTGGGTCCTCAAGGAACGCGGAACGCGGGCCGCCTAGCTGCCCAGACCGGCCTTGTCGACCCGACGGTGGAAGCGCATGCCGGCCAGACCGCCCATGACCGCACCGACGAGGGTGACTCCGGCGATCGCCGCGGCGGCGATGATGCCGTTGGTGGTGACGTCGCCCTCATTGCTCGGGATCCGTGGGAAGTTGTTCAGCTCGCTCTGGATGTCGTACTGGTCGCCGGCCACTGTCGCGGCGATCGCGACGGCGATGGCGATGACGATGGCCCAGATCCAGACCGCGAATCCCTGTTTCATGCCGTTGAACCGAGACATGCGGCTGGCGACGTACCCGCCGCAGTAGTAGGCCACGAAGAAGATGACGAGCAGCACCACCGCTTCGGTGATCCCGATCGTCTCGACGTTCGGGGCGTCGGGGTCGTTGCCCTGCGCGAGGGACACCGCCGCACCGCCGGCCGTCACCAGCGCGGTCAGCAGCACCGCCATGCCGGTGGCGGCGAGCCATCCGAAGAATGCCGAGCCCACCTTGACGCCGCCGAGCGCCTGGAGCTCGCGGTCGACCACGGTGGCGCGGTCGACGTCGTCACTGCTCTCGTCGTAGTCGCCGTCGGTGTAGTCGAACCGAGAGGTGTCGGCGTGAGCACCACCTTCGGGCCGGTCGCGTCGGTCGTCCGCAACCACGTTCGTCGTGACCGTCTCGTCCTCTTTGCGTCCCCAGCGCATGTCGACCTCCAAGTGATCAGGGCAAACTCCAACGTACGACCGTGGGAACTGGCCGCAACTCGGCGGGGTGATCGTCAGTTACCAGGGAGAGCGCGGCGGTCAGCGACCTGCTGCGCGACGTCACGCAGCTTGATGTTGTTGGTCTGCGAGTAGCGCTGCAGCACGTCGAACGCTCGATCGGGTTCGACGGCGTACCGCTCCATCAGGATGCCCATGGCGATGCCGATGACCTTGCGGGCGTCCATCGCCCGCTGCAGCCCGTCGGTCTCCTGTGATGTCGCGAGTGCGATGGAGGCGTGGCGCGCGAAGATGCTCGCCACGGCGAGGTCGTCGGGGCCGAACATCTCAGGTTCCGCCCCATAGAGGTTGAGCGAGCCGTAGCGCCGGGCGCGAGTCTCGAGCCGGATGCTGAGCACACTGCGGATGCCGAGGTCGGCCACGATCTTGCCCCACTGCGGCCAGCGTGGGTCTGCCGCGGTGTCGCCGATGAGGTAGTACGACTCCTCACCGATGAGCGCGTCCAGACAGGGCCCCTCGTCGAGCTCGGTCTGCAGGTCGTGGGCTCGCTCGGCCCGCTCGGACGTCGCCGCCGCCGTCTCGATCCGGCGACGGCTGAACACCAGGAGGATTCCGGCGTCGTCACAGCGCATCGCTGCCTTGGCGTACTCGGCGATCCGGCCGACCGTTCGCTCGGCTGTGGGCTCGTCGTGCAGGTCGAGGGCCATGTCGGCGAAGTAGGCGGGCTCGGCCCGGGGATCGAGTATCTCGGCGTGTTCGTCGGCGGTCACGGGCGGTGATTCCTGTCTTCGGGCGAAGACTCACGCCCTGTCGGTGCTGCACAACGGTGCCTTCAAGCAAAGCACACATGGCGGTCCAAAGAGCCGGAACGTCGGGTCCTCTTTCGGCACACATGGAGGCGGGCCACCCGAGTCCTGCGTAAGTCGTGTGGCCCGCCCACCGGAGTGTTACCCACGAACCCTCGATTCAAACACTCCTGCCTCGAGAATCGAGGGATCGCTGGTTCAGCTGAACGCGTCCTTGACGTTCTCCTTGGCGTCCTTGAGGTCCGACTTCGTCTGGTCGGTCTTGCCCTCGGCCTCAAGCTCCTCGTCGTCGGTCGCCTTGCCAGTCGCTTCCTTGGCCTTGCCCTTGAGGTCTTCGCCCTTGTTTTCCATCTTGTCGCCGATACCCATCGGGTCTCCTTCGGTCGTCGTGTGGTGTCACTCGTGGTGAACGTTCCCCGATCGATCGATCTCAAACGCTCCTCCGGTTGCGGCCCTCGTCCGGGAATGTGACGCTGAGCGCGGTTGAGCAGCAGCCGTGAGGCATCTCCCAAGGAGAGTCCCCCATGACCCTCAGCCCGATACTGACCTCGTTCGATGAGCTCGTCCTCGAACACCTGCCCCTGGCCCGCCACCACGCGCTCCAGTACCGCGGCCGAGGCGTGGAGCTCGAGGAGCTCGTGCAGGTCGCGAACCTCGCGCTGGTGAAGGCAGCCCATGGATTCGATGCGGACCGCGGAGCCTTCGCGCCCTACGCCGCGGCCACCATCCGTGGCGACATCAAGAAGTATTTCCGCGACCATGCCTGGTCGGTCCGGCCTCCACGCCGGGTGCAGGAGCTCCAGGCGGCCATCACCGCGGCGACCGATGTCGACGCCGGCCACCACGACATCGACGAGCTGGCGAGTGACCTCGACGTCGATCCAGAGGACGTCGTCGAGGCGTTGTCCGCGCGAGGGTGCTTCAGGTCCGAGTCGACCGACCGGGAAGTCGGTACTTCCGGGCTGACGATCGGCGAGACGCTGGCATGCACGGACGCCGACCTCGAGCTGGTCGAGGAGTGGGTGACGTTCTGCCGGTTGAGCCGCCGAGCTCACCAGGGAAGAGCGCGAGCTGCTGCAAATGCGCTACGTCGACGACCACACTCAGCAGGAGATCGCGGACCAGCTCGGCGTCAGCCAGATGCAGGTGTCCCGCAGGCTGCGCAAGGTGCTGGACGCCATGCGCCGTCAGGCGAGCATCCACGACCATGAAGAGCCGCCGGAGGCCGCATAGCCATGTTGGCGCCCAAGCCGCGCGGCGCGCTGAGCGACGTCCTGTTCGAGGCGCTGCGAAACCCCGCAACCTCCTGGGATGACGTCCTGGGCACTGAGCCCGACCACGATGACGATGCCCAGATCTCCCTGTGGACGCTCTACGAGCTGCACTACCGCGGGTTCGACGACGTCGACGATGCCCTCGAGTGGCAGCCCGAGCTCCTACAGCTCCGGCGTGGCCTGGAGCGACCGTTCGAGGCGCTCCTCCGCGAACGGTACGACGAGCCAGACGTCATGGCACCGTTCGCCGACTCGTTCTTCCACTACGTCGCGAGTCACGACGGCCGTTCGCTCGCCGCATTCGTGCAGCGTGACGCCGAGGCCGAGCAGGTGCGCGAGCTGCTGTCCGTGCGGACGATCTATCACTTGAAGGAATCCGACCCGAGCGCCTGGCTCATACCCCGGATGCCCGTCGAGCCGCAGGCCGCGCTCGCGGAACTGCAGTACGACGAGTACGGCGCCGGCGACCCCAACCGCCTGCATGCCCACCTGTTCGCCCGGGGCCTCGAGGCATGTGGGCTGCGGTCGGAGTACGGCGCCTACATCGACGACGTTCCATGCGTAGTGCTCGAGCAGAACAACGCGATGTCGCTCTTCGGGCTGCACCGACGCCTGCGCGGAGCGGCCCTCGGCCACCTTGCTGCGTTCGAGGCGACGAGCTCGATGCCATCGCGACGCATGGTTCAGGGCCTGGACCGGCTGGGCTTCCCGCCGGAGATGATCGGCTACTACCAGGAGCACGTCGAGGCCGACGCGGTTCACGAACAGCTCGCCGTCCGCATGGTGTGTCAGTCGCTGCTCGCTGCCGAGCCGGCACTCGCCGATGACGTCTACTTTGGCGCCTTCACGTGCCTCGACCTCGAGGACCGGTTCGCGGGCGCCATGCTCGAGGCGTGGGCGGCATGAGCGTTCCGGAGTTCGATCATCCGGAGGTCGTTCTGTGCCCCGGCGGCCCGATGCTGCTGCGCGGTGAGCGCGTCGTGGAGGACCGTGAAGGTGTCGCGCACCGGACATCACGGCCGGTGAGCGCCGTGTGCCGCTGTGGCAAATCGGGTTCGCTGCCGTGGTGCGACGGCACGCACAAGGTCATCCCGCCCCGCGATCGCTGAGCCGCGGGGCGGGTCGACAACCTAGTTGGCTTGGCCGGGTGCTTCGACATCCCCGCGCCATGCCCCGGTTTCCGTGCCCCTGCTCTCGATGAAGCTCTTGAACCTCTCCAAGTCGCCCTTGACGCGATGATCGAGGAAGTTGGCCTTGTCGGCGACGTTCTCGACGAATCCTTCCGGGTCGATGCTCATCTGGACGGTCACCTTGGTCTGCTGGTCATCCAGGCGGTGGAAGGTGACGACTCCGGCGTGCTCGGGTCCGTCGTCGGACTTCCAGGCCACCCGCTCGTCGGGATGCTGCTCCGTCACGGTCGCGTCGAACTCGCGAGTCGCCGGCCCGACCGACGTCACCCAGTGCAGATGCGTGTCGTCGAGCTGGCGCACCTCGTCCACGCCGTCCATGAATTCGGGGAAGGACTCGAACTGCGTCCACTGGTTGTAGGCCGTGCTGACGTCGACGTCGACGTCGATGGACTCGGTGATGGTGCCCATGGTCTTCCTTTCACTCGGGTGTGTACCAGGCATGTACCCCGATGGAGGCGGTCTACTCGCCAACGTCGCAGCCGGAAGGTCAGCCCTCGCGCCGCGCCAGCGGTTTCGTCGCCGGGCCTTCCAGGACGCTGCCGTCGGGGGCGAAGCGAGAGCCGTGCAACGGGCAGTCCCACGACTTCTCGGCGTCGTTCCACGACAGCACGCCGCCCAGGTGCGTGCAGGTCCCAGAGACCGCGCATGTGCGCCCGTCGACTGTCGAGACCGCCGTCGGGAGGATGCACCGACCGACTGACGACACCCTCGCCCTCGGCGGGGTCGGAGTCGACACCGGTGAGATCGACCCCGAGCAGCGACCGGGCCGCGGCGACACCGACGCTGGCATTCGTCCGCACGATGTTGAAGGCACCCTGCGGCCGGGTGACACGCCGTCCTAGGGGTCGCGCCCAGGTCGGTTTCTCACCGAGGATCTGCCCGGAGATGTTGCGCGCCGCCGCAACTGCGTTCGTCATGCCCCACTTGTCGAAGCCGGTGGCGAGGTGGATGTGCCCCCCGCCGCGCGGCAGGTGGCCGACGTAAGGGATGCCGTCATGGGACCGGTAGTCCTGCGCCGACCACGCGTGCGTCTCGACCGCGCCGGGAAAGTAGCGCTCGGTCCACGCGCGCAGGCCGTCGAGGTGCTCGAGCTCGGAATCCGTCCGCCCGACCGGATGGCCGTTGCCGCCAACGACCAGCCGACGGCCGTCAGACACCGCTGCATCGCGCACCGAGCGCACGGGTGACCCGGCCGACAGGAACATGCCGTCGGGGATGTCCGAAGCGTCGAAGGCAAGCGCGTACGAGCGCAGCGGTTCGACCTTCGCGAAGTACAGCCCGCGGTCGAGCATGGGTGTACCTGTCGCAAGGATGACGTGCTCCGCCTCCACGCTCGACTCGTCGTCGAGCGTCACCCGAGGGTGCCCATGCTTGGACACGGACACCACTCGTCGGCCTTCGTGCACCGTCCCGCCATGGGCGCGCACTTGCGTGACCAGCGCCTCCAGGACGTCCATCGGATTGAACTGCGCCTGGTCAGGCAGCAGCGTGCCTCCGTGGAACGGGAACGGGACGTCGAGTGCGTCGACCCACCGCACGTCCACGCCCACGGCCTGAGCGGCGTCATGCTCTCGACGCGCAGACTTGACCTCGGACTCCGTGGACGCGTACGTGATGGCGTCACGGGTCTGCACCGGCGCTCCGTGGTCGCTGCAGAACCGCAACAGCCACTCCTGACCTTCGAGGTTGGCCTCGACATAGGCCTCGACGACCGCCTTCGACTGGAGCCTCAGCATGCGCGACAGCTTGGTGCCCTGAAGCAGCGACACCTTGCCCGTCGTGTTGCCGGTGGTCACAGCGCCGACGTGCCGCGCCTCGACGACGGCGACGCGTCGGCCGGAACGCGCCAACAGCAAGGCGGCCGTGAGTCCGGTGAGGCCGGCGCCGACGACAAGGTCCTCGACGTGCTCGGGCGGCGGATCGGTCCACCGCGTCAGGGTCCGGTCGAGCCACAAGGACGTCACGCGGCACCGGCGCTGAGTCGGACGAGCACGCCTCGCGCACCGAAGGATCGCATGGCCCGCAGGGTCAGATTGGACGCCGACGAGCGGAGATGTTCGCGAACACGGAGCACCTGGTCGCCCGGGCCGAGTTGCAGCACGACCGATCCGCCTGGCACGAGGTGCCGCTCGCAGGCCCGGAGGCACGACCAGACGACGTCGAGACCATCGCTGCCGCCGTCGATCGCGGTCAGCGGATCGTCGGGGTAGCGGTCGGTCTCAGCACGCACCACCCACGGTGGGTCGGCGATGACGAGGTCGAAGCGCTCGTCCGGGCCGAGGGCGTCGTCGATGCGTTCTTCGCGGACGTCCACGTGAGAGCCGAAGCCGGCCGTCGCGGCGTTGCGTCGCGCGTACTCGCAGGCTGCTGGGTTCACGTCGACGGCGACCAACCGGTGCTGATCCGAGTGGGCATCGGCCATCGCCAGCGCTAGGAGGCCGATGTGCCCCGCGCCGGCACACAGCTCCAGAACGCGCGCCGATCCAGACCCGGTGTGCAGCAGCTCTGCCGCCCACCGCGACTGCGCCGTCGTCCATGGCCGCGGCCGCAGTACGCGCTCGTCGAACACGATCGGGAGGTGGCCGAACACCATCGACTGCTCGATCTGCCCGTCGATGTCCGGCGTCGTGGTTGACATGGCGTTCATCGTTGCGCTGAAGGCCACGGCCCGCATCCGCAGAGAAGAAGCACTCCGGTTGCGGCGTCCGACCGGCGATGTGAATGTGGTGCTGGTCGAGCAGTGGCCGCGACGACATGATCCGTCGAACGAGCACGGCGATCCAGTTTCAGGGAGCTGCGATGACCAACACCCCCGAGGAACCCACGACACCCCCCGACGAGCCGGCTGAGGCACCGGATCCGGTGCACGAGCCCGACGAGGAGCCGACGTTCGCCCCCGAAGGGGACGAGATCCGCTCATGAACGACCAGGCCTTCCCCGCCCAGCAGCAGGAGCCGCCCGGTCTCACGGACGAGATGCAGCCCCGGCCGGACCACGGCGAGGACTCCTACGAGGGTCACGGACGTCTCGAGGGCAAGAGGGCCCTCGTCACCGGCGGCGACTCGGGCATCGGCCGGGCCGTGGCGCTGGCGTTTGCCCGCGAGGGCGCCGATGTCGCCTTCACGTTCATGACCGAGGAGAAGGAGGACGCCCAGGCCACGACCGACCTCATCGCCTCCGTCGATCGCAAGAGCATCGCGATCGAGGTCGATCTGCGGGACCGCGAGGCCTGTGACCGCGTCGTGGTCGAGACGGTCGAGGGGCTCGGCGGTCTCGACATCCTGGTCAACAACGCGGGCTTCCAGATGGCGCGCGGCGACGGCCTCGATGCCATCGATGACGAGCGCCTGGACCGAGTCTTCAAGCACCAACCTGTATGCGCTGTTCTGGGTGACGCGTGCGGCGGTGCCACACCTGCGCGAGTCGCGGCGGCTGCATCATCAACAACGCGTCGATCCAGGCGTACGAACCGTCGACGACATTGCTCGACTATGCCGCAACCAAGGCCGCGATCAACAACGCCACCGTGAACCTGGCGGCCGAGCTCGGCCCGGACGGGATTCGGGTCAACGCCGTCGCGCCGGGACCCATCTGGACGCCGCTGCAGCCGGCGACCCAGCCCGTGGAGAAGGTCGAGCAGTTCGGTGCGGACACCCCGCTCGGGCGTGCCGGCCAGCCGGCCGAGGTCGCGCCGGCGTTCGTGTTCCTCGCGTCCGAACGCGAGGCAAGCTACGTGTCCGGCACGGTGCTGGGCGTCACCGGCGGCAAGCCGGTGTTCTGACAGGACCCGACCGCCATCTGTCAGATCCCGGAAGGTGGCCAGATTCCGATGACCAGGGCCATCGCGGTGACCGTGAGGAGCTCGTTCAGCGCCGACAGCACCGTGATGCCCAGCGTGCGGGTGTCGAAGAGGTCATGCACCAGCATGCGTGAGGCGGTGAACCCCAGCCAGAGGATCCATGCGCTGATGAGGGCGGAGACGAAGAAGCTGCCGCCGTAGAACTCGTGCGAGAGGAACGCGACGCCGGCGAGGGTGTAGGCGGTGATGAGGCCGGCCGCGATCACGAGCGGGTAGAGCAGCGGCGGGCCACTCTGCTGGACGGATTCCTCGGAGTGGCCGACCATGTCCATCCACCGCTTGCCGAACACCGCTGGCATGTAGAACACGAAGCCGACGACCATGGCCGCGACGACGGCGAGGATGACGGCGAAATGGTTGATCTCCGGAGTCATGACGGGCCTCCTGACCGGATGAGTCAATTCGATTACACCAGACATCGAGTCGTCAGAGCCGGAGGCTCGTAGGCTCACTCCATGGCGACGCCGGTCGAGGAGATCGAGGTCGAGGACAAGATCGTCCGGGTCACCAATCCGGACCGCGTGTACTTTCCCGAGCGGGGCTGGACGAAGCTCGATCTGGTCGAGTACTACCTCGCGGTGGGCGACGGGATCGTCAATGCCCTGTTCGAGCGGCCGTGCATGCTGCACCGGTTCCCGAAGGGACTGGCCGGCGACAAGGTGCACCAGAAGAAGGTCCCGGCGAGCGCGCCGCCGTGGCTCGAGACGGTCAGCATCCACTTCCCGCGCTTCGACCGCGACGTCAACGAGCTGTGTGTCACCGAGCTCGCGGCGGTGATCTGGGCGGTGCAGATGTCGACCGTCGAGTTCCATCCGTGGAACAGCCGCCGGGCTGACACCGAGAAGCCCGACGAGTGGCGTATCGACCTCGATCCCGGTCCGGAGTGCGACTTCGCGACAGTTCAGCGCGTCGCTCACGTGGCGCACGAGGTGCTCGACGAGCTGGGCGCCGTCGGGTGGCCCAAGACGTCGGGCGGGTCCGGGATGCACATCTACGTGCGCATCCCGCCGGACCACGGTTTCCAGGAGGTGCGGCGGGCGGCCCTGGCGTTCGCTCGCGAGCTGGAGCGACGCTCGCCCGAGGTGACCACGGCATGGTGGCGCAAGGACCGCCACCCGGCCGACCTCTTCGTCGACTACAACCAGAACGCCCGCGACCACACGATCGCCGCCGCCTACTCGGTGCGCGGCTTCCCGGATGGCCGGGTGTCGACGCCGGTCCGCTGGGACGAGATCGACAACGTCGACCCACACGACTTCACCCTCGAGACCGTGCCGCCGCGCTTCGCCGAGCTGGGTGACCTGCATGCCGGCATCGACGACGCGGTGTTCGACATCGCGCCGCTGCTCGAGTGGGCCGATCGCGATGACCTGACGGAATCGTGACCTGATCGGCGCTCCGTCGTTGAGGTGACATGTACTCCGTTCGGCGGAGCTTCCTCCTGTCGCTCGCCATCTGCGTGGTGAGCGCCAGCTGGGCCGCCGCGGCCCCGATCCCCGGTGACCCGATTCCCCCTGGCACGCCGGCGTACGTCGGCAGTCCGGCGACTCCGCAACCGGTGACGGCACCTGCACCGCCACAGCACCCGTTCCTGGCTCCCGATCCCGGCAACAACATCCACAACGACGCGTACATGACCGACACCTATCCGGGGCCCGGCCCGCTGGGGGTCAACCCGAAGGTCACGTCCACGCTGCAGGTCGCCGAGTGCGCGAGCCTCACCTTCGACCAGCGCGGCCGGATCGAGACGATCTGCGTCGGGGCGACGACACCGACCCTGACGCTGTTCGATCCCACGACGCTGAAGAAGCTCGCGTCGTACACCCTGCCGAACCGGCCGGTCGGACTCAACGTGTTCAGCGACTTCTCCGGTGGCGGGTACTTCTACCTCGACGAGCAGGACCGAGCCGTCATCCCGACCGGCAACCGCCACATCCGCGTGGTCGGGCAGAACCCGGCCGGCACGAAGTTCGTCCTCGAGCGCGACCACGATCTCACCGGTGTCATGGCCGGCGACGACAAGATCGTCTCGGTGCTGCCAGCCTGGTCGGGCGAGCTCGTCTTCGTGACCGAGCACGGTCTCGTGGGTGCGCTGGACCGCGACACCGGCAAGCCGGAGATCATCGACCTCGGCGAGACGATCACCAACTCCTTCGCCGTCGACGAGACCGGCGGCATCTACATCGTCACGACCAAGGCCCTGTACCGGCTCGACCTCGCTGATGGCGTTCCCGCCGTCTCGTGGCGCGAGGAGTACCCGAACGTCGGCGTCACCAAGCCGGGCCAGACGTCGCCGGGCTCGGGCACCACGCCCACGCTCGTGAACGACGAGTGGGTGGCCATCACCGACAACGCCGACCCGATGAACGTCGTCGTGTACCGCCGCGGCCTCGATGCGGCAGGCGATCGCGAAGTCTGCAGCGTCCCGGTGTTCGAGCAGGGCGCGAGTGCCACCGACAACTCCCTCATCGCGGTCGACCGGGCGCTGGTCGTGACCAACAACTACGGCTACCAGGGGCCGATCCAGAGCATCGGCGGAAGCATCACGTCGCCGGGCATCGACCGGGTCGACATCGACGCCGACGGCAACGGCTGCCAGGTCGTCTGGCAGAACCGGACGGAGCGCTCCCCGTCGGCGGTGCCGAAGGCGTCGCTGGCGAACGGCCTGGTCTACATCGTCAGCCGGGTCCGCAAGGGCATCTCGGACTCCTGGTACCTGACCGCGCTCGACTTCCGCACCGGCGAGGCGGTGTTCAAGCAGCGCTACGGCACCGGGTTCGGCCACAACGTCAACTACGCACCGGTGAGCCTCGGCCCCGACGGTGCCGCGTACGTCGGCGTGCTGGGTGGCCTCGTGCGCATCGCCGACGCGCCCTGACCGTCACGCCTTGGTGTCGCGCACGTGGTCGGCCAGCCGGAGATCGCGGCGGAACCACATCACCGAGACGTCATTCACGGTGAGGCGGCGTCCGCGTCGAGGGCCTCGGCGGCCTTCGCGATGTTGCGCTGCATCCCGCCGAACACGATGCCGTGGAACGGAAGCACCGACCACCAGTAGAGGTGGCCGAGGAGCCCGTGCGGATGGAAAAGGGCGCGGTGGTGGAACGTCGTCGTGCCGCCGTCGGTCGAGCCGACCTGAAGCTCGAGCCAGGCGAGCCCCGGCACCTTCATCTCGGCTCGCAGCCGGAGGAACCTCTCGTCGTGGGTCGCCTCCACACGCCAGAAGTCGAGCGCATCGCCGACGACCAGCTCCCGGTCGTTCCGTCGTCCACGCCGTAGACCCGGGCCACCGACCATGCGGTCCACCAGTCCTCGGATCCGCCAGGCCAGCCCCCACGAGTACCAGCCGTTCTGGCCGCCGATTCCCTCGATGACCGACCAGAGGGTCTCCGGCGAGGCGTTCACTTCCCGCGTTCGCGAGTCCTCGTAGAGCGATCCACCGGCCCAGTCCGGATCCGACGGGAGCGGCTCGGAGGGAGCGCCGGGCGTCGTGGCCGACGACCACCGCGTGGGAACGTCGAGATCCTGGATCTTGGTGAGTGCCAGCTCGACCGATCGCTCGTAGCCGATGAGCCCATCGGGTGGATCCGGTACGTACTGCTTGATGTCCTGGTCCGCGGCCACCACGGTGTTGCGCAACGACTCCACCAGCGGACGGGCGAGACTGGCCGGAACCGGGGTGATCAGGCCGACCCAGTGGCTCGACAACCACGGCGACAGCACGGGCACCGGCATGACGCGACGCCGTGGGAGTCCGGCCACCTTCGCGTAGCCCTGCATCATCTCCAGGTACGTGAGGACGTCGGGGCCGCCGACGTCGAACCGGCGGTTGACGTCGGCTGGGAGAGCGGCGCATCCGACCAGGTAGCGCAGCACATCACGGATGGCGATCGGCTGGATGCGCGAGTGCACCCATCGCGGCGTCACCATCACCGGGAGCCGCTCGGTGAGATAGCGCAGCATCTCGAACGATGCCGACCCGGACCCGATCACCACCCCCGCCTGCAACACCGCGGTCGGCACGCCGGACTCGAGCAGAACGTCGCCGACCTGCTCGCGCGACCGGAGGTGCTCGGAGAGCTCCTCGTCCTCCGGCACCATGCCGCCGAGGTAGACGATGCGCTGCACACCGGCGTCGGCTGCGGCGTCGGCGAACGTCGAGGCGATGCGTCGCTCCGTCTCGGCGAAGTCACCGCCAGTGCCGATCGAGTGCAGCAGGTAGTAGGCGACGTCGACGCCATGCAGCGCCGAACGAACGTCGTCGGCATCCGTGGCATCTCCGACGGCGATCTCCACGTCATTCGCCCAGAGGTGGGCTCGAGCCTTGCCTTCGTCACGCACCAGGACGCGGACGTCGTGTCCTGCGTCGAGGAGCTCGGGCACCAGCCGTCCGCCGATGTAGCCGGTCGCACCGGTGACGAGACTGCGCGTGGTCATGGCTTCAGTCTTGCGTCCCGAGCACGACTCCGCAGATCAGTCAGCGCCTCTCGAGCCCATCGCCCGCGCGAACATCTCCGGCTCGATGTTCCCGCCGGAGACCACGGCGACGGTCTCGCCCGACGGCAGATCGTCGGCGTGGTGCAGGTAGGCGGCCACGGCGGCCGCACCGCCGGGCTCGGCCACGAGGTGCGCCTTGAGGGCGAGCTCGCGGATCGCATCGAGAATCTCGTCCTCGCTGACCGCGACGATGCCGTCGAGCAGCTGGCTGAGGTGGGCGAACGTGAGCTCCGACGGCTGCGACCTCAGGGCATCGGCGATCGTGCGGTTCCGGTCCTCGATCGACCAGTCGACGCGGTGGCCTGCCCGTAGACCCGCCTGAGCGTCGGCCGCGAGGGCGGGCTCGACACCAACGACCCGCACGCCGGGGCGCATCTCCTTGACGGCCACGGCGATGCCCGAGGCGAGGCCTCCGCCGCTGACTGGCACGAGCACGACGTCCACGCCCGGGAGGTCCTCGACGATCTCCACGCCGATGGTCCCCTGCCCGGCGATGACGTCCGGGTGGTCGAACGGTGGCACGAGGGTTCCGCCCGTGGCGGTGACGATCTCGTCGGCGACCTGCTCGCGCTGCCCGGAGCTGCAGAGCACCACCTCGGCACCGTGCTGGCGGGTGGCGTCGACTTTGACCTGCGGGGTCTCCTCGGGCATCACGATGTGGGCCGGCACGCCGAGCTTCTTCGCGGCCCACGCGACGGCCTGGGCGTGGTTGCCGCTGGAGTAGGCGACGACTCCCTGAGCCAGGACGGACGCGTCCAGCCGCGCGAGGGCGTTGACTGCGCCGCGGATCTTGAAGCTGCCGACGACCTGCAGGATCTCCGGCTTGAGCGTGAGTGGTCGTTCCGGATCCGCCCACGGGCAGTGAATCAACGGTGTGCGCAGCACCGCATGCGCGATCCGGTCGGCTGCGTCGTTGACGTCGCTCAGCGTCACGAGGTCCATGTCGGGACTCACCGGGGTCGCGCGGTCGCGGCGGTGACGAGCGCAGTGAACAGCCCGGCGTCCGGCTGGGTCTCGGGGTGCCACTGCACGGCGAGCCAGAACGGCCGGTCAGGGTCTTCGATCGCCTCGAGCATGCCGTCGCCCGCGTAGGCGGCTGGGACCATCCCCGGGTGGTCGAGCACGGCCTGGTGGTGATGGCAGCGGACGGTCGGGCCGGTGACCAGCACCTTCTCCAGCTGTGTGCCCTCGACGAGTGAGATCTCGACGTCGCCGTACACATCGCCGCCGGGCGAGTGGTTCTCGTGACCCAGGGTGTCGGGGACGTGCTGATCGAGGTGGCCGCCGCTGTGCACTGCCATCACCTGCATGCCGCGGCAGATGCCGAGCACCGGCAGCTGCGTCTCCCGGGCGGCGTCGAGCAGCGCGAGCTCCCAGGCGTCGCGGTCCTCGCGCCAGTTGGCCGTGCGCTCGTGCGGCACGTCCTCGGAGTAGCGCCGCGGGTCGACGTCGGCGCCGCCCGCGATGACCAGCGCGTCGATCCGGGAGACGACGTCGTAGGCGTCGTGCTCCGGGTCACCGGTCGGCGGCAGCAGCACCGCGATGCCGCCGGCGACCTCGATCGAGCGCGCGTACGCCGCCGGGAGCAGGTCGGCCTGGTCGTCCCACACGCCCCACTGCGACTGCTCGCGGTAGGTCGTGATGCCGATCAGTGGCTTCATCTCAGAGCGGGGTGACGTAGGCGCCGGTGATGCCGCCGTCGACGAGGAACGTGGAGGCGGTGATGAAGCTCGACTCGTCGGAGGCGAGGAACAGCACCGCGTTGGCCATCTCGTCCGGCTCGCCGAAGCGCCCCATCGGCACGTGCACCAGACGCCGGGCGGCCCGCTCGGGATCGCTGGCGAAGAGCTCGCGGAGCAGCGGGGTGTTCACCGGGCCGGGGCACAGGGCGTTGACCCGCACGCCGTCGCGGGCGAACTGCACGCCGAGCTCGCGCGACATCGACACCACGCCGCCCTTGGAGGCGGAGTAGGAGATCTGGGACGTGGCCGCACCCATCACGGCCACGAACGAGGCCGTGTTGATGATGGATCCCCGCTTCTGCTCGAGCATGTACGGGAGCACGGCCTTGCAGCACAGGTAGACGCTGGTCAGGTTGACCTCCTGCACCGTGCGCCACACGTCGAGCTCGGTGGTCAGGATCGAGTCGTCCTCCGGCGGCGAGATGCCGGCGTTGTTGAACGCGACGTCGACCGACCCGTACGTCGACTGCGCCGTGGCGAACAGCGCGTCGACCTGCTCCTTGTCGGTGACGTCGGTGTGCAGGTACGTGCCGCCGAGCTCCTCGGCCAAGCCCGGGCCGCGGCCGTCGTCGAGGTCGCCGATGACGACCTTGGCTCCCTCCTCGACGAACCGGCGAGCGGTGGCCAGCCCGATACCCGAGCAGCCGCCGGTCACCACCGCGGTCTTTCCTTCCAGACGTCCGGTCATGTGGGTTCCTAGGCTTCGTTGGAGATGAAGACGTTCTTGACGTCGGTGAACGAGTTCGGTGCGTCGGGGCCGAGCTCACGGCCGAGCCCCGACTGCTTGAAGCCGCCGAACGGGGTCCAGTAGCGCACCGAGGCGTGGGTGTTGACGCTGAGATTGCCGGCCTCGACTGCGCGCGAGACCCGCAGCGCCCGTCCGACGTCGCCGGTGAAGATCGAGCCGGAGAGGCCGAACTCGCTGTCGTTGGCGAGCTGCACGGCCTCGGCCTCGTCGCGGAACGGCATCACCGCCACGACCGGTCCGAAGATCTCCTCACGCCAGATGCGCTGGTCGACCGAGTCGGCCAGCACCACCGTCGGGGGGAACCAGAAGCCCTTCCCGTCGGGAGCGCTTCCGGTGAACGCGACGTCGACCTCGTCGACGAAGCCCTGGACGGTCGTGCGCTGATCGGCCGAGATGAGCGGACCCATCTCGCTGGACTTGTCTGCCGGGTCGAGCACCTTGATGCCCTTCACGGCCGGCTCCAGCAGTGAGACGAACTCGTCGTAGGCCGACTGCTCCACCAGGATGCGCGACCGGGCGCAGCAGTCCTGGCCGGCGTTGTCGAACACCGCCATCGGCGCCGAGGCGGCCGCCTGCTTCAGGTCGGAGTCGGCGAACACGATGTTGGCGCTCTTGCCGCCGAGCTCGAGCGTCACCCGCTTCACCTGGTCCGCGCAGCCGGCCATGATCCGCTTGCCGACCTCGGTGGATCCGGTGAAGCACACCTTGCGTACCGCCGGATGGGTGACGAAGCGCTCTCCGACCACTGAGCCCTTGCCGGGGATGACGGTGAAGACTCCGTCGGGCAGGCCCGCCTCCCGGCCGAGCTCCCCGAGACGTATCGCGGTCAGCGGCGTGAGCTCGGCCGGCTTGAGGACGACGGTGTTGCCGGCGGCCAGGGCGGGCCCGAAGCCCCAGCCGGCGATCGGCATCGGGAAGTTCCACGGCACGATGATGCCGACGACCCCGAGCGGCTCGTGGAACGTGACGTTGATGCCGCCGGCGACCGGGATCTGGTGTCCGGTCATGCGCTCCGGGGCCGCCGAGTAGTAGTTCAGGACGTCACGGACGTTGCCCGCCTCCCACGTGGCGTTGCTCCACGTGTGGCCGGCGTTGCGGACCTCGAGCTCGGCGAGCTCGTCGATGTGCTCGTCGACCACGGCGGCGAAGCGTCGCAGCAACCGGGCCCGCTCGCCCGGCGCGATATCGCGCCATGCCGGGAACGCCTCGGCCGCGCGCTCGATGGCGGCGTCGGTCTCCTCGACCGACGCCGACGGGACCTCCGTGACTGGTTCCTCTGTGGCGGGATTGACGACCGTATGTGTACTACTCATTCATCTCCTCCCAGGGACTCGGTGGTTGAGTAGCCGCGAGGAACGAGCGGCGTATCGAAACCACGTTGCCGAAAGCAAGTCTTGCTTCTTGCGAGGTCTCGATACGACGGGCGGCTTCGCCGCGTCGCACTCGACCTGGCCCGCAGTTCGCTCGCAGAGCTCGCTCATGCGGTCTCATCACATCCTCTCGAAGCCACGGCGCAGCTCCCAATCGGTCACGGCGGCGTTGAACGACTCCAGCTCGACGTCGGCCATGTTGGTGTAGTGGTCGACGACCTCGTCGCCGAACAGCTCACGAGCTAGGGCAGAGCCGTGCCAGGCATCGCGGGCCTCCCGGAGCGTCGACGGGACGTGCTCCTTGTCGGAGGTGTAGGCGTTGCCGACGAGCGGGTCCTCCAGCTCCAGCTTCTGGTCGATGCCGTGCAGTCCGCCGGCGAGCATCGCGGCGAGCGCGAGGTAGGGGTTGACGTCGCCGCCGGGGACCCGGTTCTCCATCCGGGCGCTCGGACCGTGACCGACGAGGCGCACCGCGCAGGTGCGGTTGTCCTCGCCCCAGGCGATGGCCGTCGGCGCGAACGACCCGACCGCGAACCGCTTGTAGGAGTTGACGTTCGGGGCGTACATCAGCGTGAAGTCGCGCATCGTCGCCAGCACGCCGGCGATGAACTGGTCGTACGTCGGTGTGCGGCCCTTCTTGTCGTCCCAGAAGACGATGTCGTCCTTCTTGCCGCGCAGGGACAGGTGGATGTGGCAGGAGCTGCCCTCGCGCTCGTTGTACTTCGACATGAACGTGACCGACTTGCCGTGCTGCGCGGCGATCTCCTTGGCCGAGTTCTTGTAGACGCTGTGGTTGTCGGCCGTCATCAGCGCCTCGTCGTAGAGGAAGCCGATCTCGTGCTGGCCGAAGTTGCACTCACCCTTCGCGCTCTCCACCCGCATCCCGGCGTCGTACATGTGGTTGCGGATGTCGCGCAGCAGCGGCTCGACCCGGCTCGTGCCGAGGATCGAGTAGTCGACGTTGTACTGGTTCGCCGGCGTCATCTCCCTATACCCCGAGCTCCACGCGTGCTCGTAGCTGGTGTTGAAGACGATGAACTCCAGCTCCGTGCCGGCCAGCGCGGTGTAGCCGGCGTCGCCGGCCTTGGAGAGCTGCTTCTTCAGGATGCTGCGCGGCGACTGCACCACCGGCTCGTGGTCGAGCCACACCAGGTCGCACTGGATCATCGCCGTCGCCGGCTGGTGCGTCAGCAGCCGGATCGTGTCGAAGTCGAGGGCGAACTCCATGTCGCCGTAGCCCTTCTCCCACGACGACATCGCGTACCCGTCGACCGTGTTCATGTCGATGTCGACGCTGAGCAGGTAGTTGCAGCCCTCAGTGCCGTGATCGATCACGACGTCGACGAAGTACTGGGCGTGCAGCCGCTTGCCCTGCAACCGACCCTGCATGTCGGTGAACGCGACGATCACGGTGTCGACCGCGCCGTCGTCGATCAGCGTCGTCAGCTCGTCGATCGACAGCAGCCGTGGATGGCGTGTGCTCATGAGGATCCTTCTCTCATCAGGTCCAGCGGGGCTTTCAGCGAGACGTGCACGGGGACGAGGTCGCCGCCGATGTCGATCTCGTAGTCACCGGAACGAACGTAGTCCGCCGAGGCGGTCATGCCGTCCGGCGCCTTGACGTAGGCCAGGCCGACACCGGCGCCCAGCGTCTCGCCCCAGGCGGCCGACATCACCTGGCCGGCCGCGACACCGTCGCGCCGCACCAGCTCGCCGCCCCACGGCGTGGCGTCGGGATCGTCGCAGACGAACGAGACGAGCCGGCGGCTCGGACCGTCGGCCTTGGCCTTCTCGACGGCAGCGCGGCCCAGGAAGTCGACGTCGGTCTTGAGCTTGCAGGCGAAGGTCAGCCCGGCCTCGACCGGGTTGAAGTCCGGGGTCAGCTCGCGACCGTACGCGCGGTAGCCCTTCTCCAGCCGAAGCGAGTCGATCGCGTAGTAGCCGGCGTTGGCGACGCCGAGGTCCGCGCCGGCCGCCATCAGCTCGTCGTACACGGCGAGGGCGGACTCGTTGGGGACGTACAGCTCCCAGCCGAGCTCGCCGACGTAGGTGATGTGAGTGGCACGAACGGTGGCGCCGGCCAGTCGGATCTCCCGGCTGGTGCCGAACGGGAATCCTTCGTCGCTGAGGTCGGCGTCGGTCAGACGCGACAGCAGGTTGCGCGAGCTCGGACCCATCACGCCGTAGACCGCGAGGTCGTCCGTGACGTCGGTGATGCCGACCAGGAGACCGTCGGGGATGTTCCGGCGGATCCAGTCCTGGTCGCGCTCGGTGGTCGCCGAGCTGCTGACCAGAAAGAACTCGTCGGCAGCGACTCTGGTGACCGTGAGGTCGGACTCGTACGTGCCGCGGGCGTTGAGCAGGCCGGTGTAGACGGTGCGCCCGTTCTCGACCGCGACGTCGTTGGTGCAGATCCACTGCAGCGCCGCCTCGGCGTCGGCGCCGCTGACCACGTACTTCGAGAACGACGTCTGGTCGAACACGGCCGCGGCTTCGCGGGTGGCTCGCTGCTCGGCGGCAGTCCACGGATGCCAGTTCTGACGACCCCACCCGTACTCGATCGCCGGGTCCTCGCCCGGGGCCGCGAAGAAGTTGGCCCGCTCCCAACCCATCTTGCTGCCGAATCCCGCATTGGCGTCGGCCAGCCGCTCGTACGCGGGGGAGGTGCGCAGCGGCCGGGCGGTGTCGAACTCCCGGTTCGGCCACGGGATGGCGTAGTGGAGCCCGAGCACTTCGCCGACCCGGGCACGCAGCCACCCGTGGTCGCCCTGGAACGGAGCGAAGCGCCGGATGTCGACGGTCAGCAGGTCGAGGCTGGGCTCACCGTCGACGATCCACTCGGCCAGGGCCTTGCCGGCCCCGCCGGCGGTCGCGATGCCGACCGAGTTGAACCCGGCCCCGACGAAGAAGCCGCGAACGTCCGGCGCCTCGCCGAGGATGAACTGGTTGTCGGGGGTGAAGCTCTCCGGACCGTTGTAGAACTTGCGGATGCCGGTCTCCTTCAGCACCGGGAGGCGCTCGAGCGCGCTGTCCATGAGCACCGAGAAGTGCTCCCAGTCCTCGTCGAGCAGCTGGAACTGGAACGGGTCCGGGATCTGGTCGGGAGCCACCCACGGCTTCGCCTCCGGCTCGAACCCGCCGACGACGAGGCCGCCCACCTCCTCCTTGAAGTAGGTGTACCCGTCCGGGTCGCGCAGGATCGGCAGGTCCGGGTGGATGCCGTCGATCTGGTCGGTCACGACGTAGAAGTGCTCGGCGGAGTGCAGGGGCACGGTGACGTCGATGCGGGCCGCCAGGGCGTTGGCCCACTGGCCGGCACAGTTGACGACGATCTCGGCATCCACGTCGCCATGGCTCGTGTACACCCCCACGACCGCGTCGTCCTCGGTGAGCACGTCGAAGACCTGGACGTGCTCGACCACCCGAGCGCCGCGCTGACGTGCTCCCTTGGCCAACGCCATCGTGAGGTCGGTCGGGTTCGCCTTGCCGTCGCCGGGCAGCCAGATCGCACCGACGAGGTCGTCGGTCGACATCAGCGGCCACCGCTCGCCGGCCTCCGCCGCGGTGAGCATCTCGCACTCCAGGTCGAACGCCTCGGCAGTCGCGGCGGTGCGACGCAGCTGGGTCATCCGGTCCTCGGTGCGCGCCACGGTGAGTCCGCCACACCGCTTGAACCCCGCGCTCAGCCCGGTCTCGTCCTCCAGCCGTGAGTAGAGGTCGGTCGAGTACTGCACGAGACGGGTGCTGCTCTCGGTGGCGCGCAGCTGCCCGACCAGGCCGGCCGCGTGCCACGTCGTGCCGCAGGACAGCTCACCCTGCTCGATGAGCAGCACGTCCGTCTCGCCGGCCAGCGTCAGGTGGTAGGCGACGCTGGCGCCGATGACGCCGCCGCCGATGATGACGATGCGGGCTCGGGACGGCAGGTCGCTCATGGCCTGGACCCGGCAGCGGTGTCCAGGAGGCGCCCGAACTGCGGTGAACGGAAGTCCTCGACGGCGGCGTCGTACCGTTCCTGGCCCCAGCCGTGGAAGTCGAAGTCCTGGTCGGAGGTCGCGCCCTGGATGTAGCCCCAGAGCGACCACCCGTACCTGGACACGGTGGCCTGGAGGCGCGCCCGGGCCACCGACTCCGCCGAGTGGTGTCCGACGTACGCGGTCACCAGCTCGTCGAGGTGGTCGTCGTCGAGCTGGGTCTCGGTCCAGGTGTTGCCCAGCTCGAAGAAGGGGTCGTTGTTGCCGGAGTACTCGTAGTCGATCAGCCAGAGCTTCTCGCCGTCGTCGACGAAGTTGCCCGCCAAGAGGTCGTTGTTGCACGGCACACTGGGCCCTGCCTTCACCGCGAGCGCGGCGCGGATCCGCTGGAACTGCGGGTCGAAGTCGGTGTAGTCGGAGGGATGGGCGAACCCACCGTCGACGACCGAGCCCAGGTACCGCTTCTGTCGCGTGAACATGTCGAAGTCGCCCACGAACCGTGGTCCACCATGCAGGGTGCGGACCGCCGCGGCGACCCGGGTGAGCGCGCCGGGCTGTCTCAGGTCCTCGTTCTCGAACGAACGCCCGTCGATGAAGCCGATCACCAGGACGTCGAGGTCGGGCCGGAACTCCACGACCGGGGCACCCACCCCGGCCTGCTCGGCCGACCGGGTGTTCGCGTGCTCGGCCTCCCGGTCGATGCCGAGCAGCGATGTGTCACTCCTGCTGCACCGAGCGACGAAGACCCCGCGCGGCGTGGTGACCTTGAGGTTGAGGTTCGTGAGCCCGCCGGGCAGCTCCACGATCGTTCGGGGCTGGTCGGCGAGGCTGGGGATCTGGTCGAAGAGCTCGTCGAGCGAGACGGTGCTCATGGTTCTTCACCCGCGTCCGCGATGAGCTCGGTCGACACCGTGGTCGAGACGCTGGTGCGCAGGCCGATGCGAGTGCGATCGGCGCGGTAGCGGTCGTACGCGTGCTCGACGGCGACTCCCGCGACCGTGTACGACGTGCGCGTCACCAGCATCAGTGCCGCACCGGGCTCGATGTCGAGCAGCTCCGCGTGCTCGTCGGACGCCAGTGCCGGCTCGAGCCACTCCTGCGCGTCGTGAGGAGCGAGGTCGTAGTCGTTGCGCATGATGGCGTAGATCGAGCCTGTGAGGGAGCGCCGGTCCAGACCCGCGAAGAGGTGGCACGGGAGATAGGTCTCCTCGAGGGCCAGCGGCTCCCGGTTGGCGGACCTGACCCGAATGACCTCGAACACGTCCTTGCCGCTCGTCAGCTCCAATGCGGACGCGACAGCCTGGTCGGCTCGCGTGCGACGGACGCTGATGACCCGCGCCCCCGCCCGGATGTTGGAGCGGCTCATCTGCTCGGTGAACCCCGGCAGGCCGGTGAGGTCGACGTCGATCTGCTGCTCGCGGATGAACGTGCCACCGGCTCGGCCGCGCCGACGCTCGACCACGCCCGTGGCCTCGAGCGATCCCAGCGCCTGGCGCAGCGTCATCCGGCTGACTCCGAGCGCCGCGGAGAGCTCCTCCTCAGGCGGAAGCTTGTCGTCCGGGACGAGGTGGCCGTCCGCGATTCGTCCCTTGAGCCACTGCTCGATGCGTGTGTGTGAGGGCTCGTCCGTCGTCCTCGTCAGCCGTGGCTTGCCGCCCAGCGCACGATGATCGACCGCGAGTACCCTCACACAGCTCCCTCCCGGGGTCGCTGAGTCGTCTTCACTCGTCGAGGAGCTCGGCGACCGCCGGATCGATGTTGCTGATCGGGCCGTTGAACCACTTCTTCGCCGACACGTTCCACCAGATCGCCAGCAGGATCACGGCGCCGACCGTCACGAGCGGAGCGTAGTTGACGAACTTCCAGCTGAAGTCGTCGCTGAACGGCACTGCACCGGGGACGAACGGCATCATCAGGTACAGCGAGACGATGACGATCTCGGCCACGGCGATGAGGTTCATCCACTTGTACTTGGCACCGTTGGTCCATGCACCCGGCTCGAACGCGTCGCCCATCCTCCATCGCAGCCAGATGGGGATCGCGAACGAGGCGTAGAGCCCGATGACCGCGATGGAGGTGACGGCGTAGAACGCGACCGGGATGATCAGCGGTGCGTCCGCGGTGCCGATGTTGACTTCGATCAGGGCTGGCAGCGTGATGATCGCAGCAGACACCGCAACACCCATCACCGCGTTGGCGGGCACCCGCTTGGCCGTGAGTGCCGACCACATCTGCGAACCGGGCACAGCCCGGTCGCGGCTGAAGGCGAACCCCATCCGCGACGCCGAGGTCAGGCACGAGGTCGCGCAGTAGAACTGTGCCGAGGCCGAGATGAGCAGCACCACGGTAGCCCAGTTCACGCCGAGCGAGTTCACGAAGATGTACGCGACGCCGCCTCCACCGACGCCGGCGTTGTCGGGCAAGCCCTCGGCGTTGTTCGGCACCGCGAACACCACGGCGAGCAGCAGGATGTAGCCGCCGATGAGCGAGTAGAGAATCGACCGCCAGATGCCCTTGGCGGCACCGGTCGACGCAGCCTCGGTCTCCTCGGACAGATGCGCACACGCGTCGAAGCCAGTGATCGTGTACTGCGTCAGCAGGAAGCCGAAAGGAATCACGGCGAAGAAGAAGAACAGGCTGCTGGTGCTGCCGTCGGCGAACCCGGAGTTGTTGAACCGCTCCGTGAAGACGTAGCTGAACGACTGGTGCTGGTCGGGGACGACGACGAGGATCAGGACGATCACCGTGGCGCCGACGACGTGCCACCACACCGACACGTTGTTCATGATGGCCATCAGGTGGCTGCTGAAGATGTTCAGCACCGCCGCCCCCGCGAGCACGGCGAGGAAGATCAGGAAGACGCGGGTCAGCGAGTAGCTTTCGGCGAACGACTCCGAGTAAGTGCTGAACGTGAGGTCGATGAATGTCGCGCAGCCGTACGAGACGCCGGCCGTCACCGCTACCAGACCGATCAGGTTCAGCCACCCGGTGAAGAACCCGGCCGCTGGGCCGCCGAGCTTGGACGCCCACCAGTAGATGCCGCCCGAGGTCGGGTAGGCCGACACCAGCTCCGACATGGTGAAGCCGATGATCAGGATGAAGAGGCCGAGGATCGGCCAGGACCAGGACATCGAGATCGGGCCGCCGTTGTTCCAGCCCGCGCCGAAGTTGGTGAAGCACCCGGCGAGGATCGAGATGATCGAGAACGAGATCGCGAAGTTCGAGAATCCGGACCACGATCGGTTGAGGTCCTGCTTGTAGCCGAGCTTGGCGAGAAGTTTCTCGTCTTCCGTGAGGTTGTCGATCTGATCCGTCATGGTGCCGCCCATCTCAGAGAAGTTGTCTGGAGAGTAGCGCAACGGATTCGATTGCATCTAGACCTTTTCGTTGCTGATTTCGTTACTCCAGGGTCACCTCAGCGGGCTTCTTGTCAGGTCGCAGGCCACGCCACACGGGGTGGCGCAGGTGGCCGTCGGACGTCCATTCGCTGTACGTCACTTCGCCGACCAGCTTCGGGCTCGTCCACCGGGCCTCACGGGCGACGTCGCGCGGCACGTCGAGCGGTGCCGTCTTGCGCTCGATGGACTTGAGCCGCTCGGTGAGGTCCCGGACGACCTTGTCGGTGAACCCGGTGCCCACCCGACCGATGTAGAGCAAAGAAGAAGATCCATGGTCGGGTACAGCCAACAGGAGCGATCCGACCTGACCAGACCGGTTGCCCTTGCCCGGCCGCCAGCCGACGATCACCGCCTCCTGCATCCGCTGGTTCTTGAGCTTGATCCAGGACGACGACCTGGTGCCGCTGCGGTAGCGGCTGTCGCGACGCTTGGCGACCACGCCTTCGAGCCCGAGCTCCAGGCTCGACGCGACGGCGTCCTCGAGCGAGCCGTCGAAGGCCAGCGGCACTCGCAAGGTCTTCCCGTCGTCGAGGTCGAGGTCCCGGAGCACGTCTCGCCGCTCCAGGTAGGGAGCGTTCTTCAGCGCCTCGCCGTCATGGTTGAGCACGTCGAAGAGCAGGTACTGGATCGGCCTCGTGCCCTGCTGAAGCCGGGAGAACGATGGAGCGCCGTCGGGGCCGAGTGCCACGACCTCACCGTCGAGGACGGCGTCGTTGAGGTCGTGAGCGGCCAAGGCGTCCGCGACCTCCGGGTACGTGTCCGTCATGTCCTTGCCGGTGCGGCTGAACAGCGCGACATCGGTGCCGTCGCACACGGCAACGGCACGGTAGCCGTCCCACTTCATCTCGAACGCCCAGTCGTCCTCGTCGTCGATGTCGAACGCCTTGCCGGCCGTAGCCAGCATCGGTGCCACCGGCTTCAGGGTCGTTGATCGTTTCGTCGGTCGGATCGACCGCTGTGCCTTGTTCTTGGGAGGCTTCTCCTGGTCGGCGGGCTTCATCAGGTGGATGAGCCAGTTCTCGCCGGTGCGGATGAGCGCGAACCGCCGTGGCTCGCCGAGCCCGCCCTTCTTGGTGCCGGTGAGCGTGGCGATCACCTCGCCGTCGCGCCACTTCTCCGCCTCATAGGTGCCGGTGTCCCAGATGGTCACTTCTCCGCCGCCGTACTCGCCCTTCGGGATCGTTCCCTCGAACGTGCCGTACTCCAGCGGGTGGTCCTCGGTCTGCACGGCGAGGTGATTCTTCTTCGGATCAGTCGGCACACCCTTCGGCAGCGCCCAGGAGACGAGCACGCCGTCGCGCTCGAGTCGGAAGTCCCAGTGCAGCCGCCGCGCGTGGTGCTCCTGGATGACGAAGGAGTTGCCGTCCCCCGGCAGATCGGGAACTTCCTCCGGCACCGGCTCGGGCGTCTTGGCGGCGTCGCGCTTCGACCGGTAGACGGTGAGCTGCGTCCATCTTCGGCGGCTTGCCGCCGGGTTCGCGGGCGAGTGGCTCGAGCGGGTCGTCCCGACGCTTCATCCGGGCCAGCACCTCGTCGAAGGTGAGATGGCGCAGGTCCGGGTCGTTGAGCTCGCGCCACGTGCGCGGCACGGCGACGGTGGGCTGCTCGCGACCGCGCAGGGAGTACGGCGCGATCGTCGTCTTGTTCGCGTTGTTCTGGCTCCAGTCGGCGAGCACCTTGCCGCCGCGCAGGGCCTTCTGCTGGGTGCTCACGACGAGGTCCGGCAGCTCGCTCTGCAGCACCGAGGCGAACTCCTTCGCGAACCGGTTCACGTACTCGGCGTCGTGGCTCCCGTCCAGACCGGCGTACAGGTGCAGGCCTTTGCTGCCGCTCGTGACTGGGAACGCCTCGAGGCCGAGATCCTTGAGCAGCTTCTTCGCGTGCTTGGCGACCACGACACACTCGGGGAGACCGGCGCCCGGTCCCGGGTCGAGATCCAGCACGAAGCGGTCCGGGTTCAGGTGGGCACCACGCGGGCCAAGACGCCACTGGGGCACATGGATCTCGAGGGCCGCCATCTGCCCGAGCCAGGCGAGAACGGCCACCCCGTCGACCACGACGTAGTTGTTGCGGCTGCTCTTGTGCTGGATCGACGCGCGCCGGATCCAGCTCGGTGCGGAGTCCGGGAGGTTCTTCTCGAAGAACACCTCGCCGGGCTTGGCGGCCGTCCCGACCCCGTTCACCCAGCGCTTGCGCGTGGCCGCGCGGTCGACGACGTGCGGAAGGATGTAGGGCGCGATCTCGACGTAGTAGGAGATGACCTCGGCCTTGGTCGTGCCGGTGGCCGGGTAGATCACCTTGTCGGGGTTCGTGAGGCGCAGGCGATGACCTCCGATGGAGACGGTCTCACCGGAGGATCGGGCCACGTCTACGCGCCCTTACGGGCCTTCTTCTTCGGCGCCGACTTCGACGATTTCGACGACGTGCTCGACGACGACTTCTTCTTCTTGCTCTTCTCGACGCTGCGCTGCAAGGCGTCCATCAGGTCGATGACCTCGGCCTGCTCGCCGTCGTCGGGCTCCTCGCCGAACGTGGCCGCGGTGTCGAGGGCGTCACCCTGCTCCAGCTTGGCCTCGACGAGCGTGCGCAGCTGCTCCTGGTAGTCGTCGCTGAACTGGCTCGCGTCGAAGTCGCCGGCGAGGGAGTCGACGAGCTGCGAGGCCATGTCGCGCTCCTTCTGGCTGATGCGGGGCACCTCGTCGAGCACGTCGAAGTCGGCTTCGCGCACCTCGTCGTCCCAGAGCATCGTCTGGAGAACCAGCGCCTTGTCCTTGACGCGCAGGACCGCGAGCCGGGTCTTCTGGCGGAGCGCGAACTGCACGACGGCGGCCCGCTCGGTCTCCTCCAGGGCTCGGCGCAGCAGGGTGTACGGCTTGAGCGCCTGCGCGTCCGGCTCGAGGTAGTAGGCCTTGTCGAGGCGGATGGGGTCGATCTGGTCGGCGGGCACGAATTCGACGACGTCGATCTCGTGGTTGCTCTCGGCCGGGAGAGACTTCAGCTCCTCCTCGGTGAGCACCACCGTGTTGGTGCCGTCGTCGTAGGCCTTGGTGATGTCCTCGTAGGCGACGACCTTGCCGCACACCTCGCACTTGCGCTGGTAGCGGATGCGTCCGCCGTCCTTCTCGTGCACCTGGTGCAGGGACACGTCATGGCTCTCGGTGGCGCTGTAGACCTTCACCGGCACGTTGACCAGGCCGAAACTGATCGAGCCCTTCCAGATGGATCGCATGCAGAACAGTGAATCGCAGCGCAGTGTCAGGCGCCACCTTTTCGTTGAAGGGTCATTGACGTTGACCTGGTGATCGGGCCAGATTGAGCACATCCCTGCGGACAGGACATCGATGACCGGGACCACCAGCTCCAATCCGGCCATCTCGTTGCGGGATCTGAGCAAGCACTTCGGTGACGTGCGCGCCGTCGACGGCGTCGACCTCGACATCGCCGACGGCGAGTTCTTCTCGATGCTCGGCCCGTCCGGTTCGGGCAAGACCACGGTGCTCAGGCTCATCGCCGGCTTCGAGCGCGTCACCACCGGCACCATCACGCTGGGCGGCGAGGACGTCACGGAGCGTGCGCCCTTCGACCGCGACGTCAACACGGTGTTCCAGGACTACGCGCTGTTCCCGCACATGTCGGTGCTCGACAACGTCGCGTACGGATTGCGGGTGCGGGGCACCGGCAAGGCGGAGCGACGCCGGCAGGCCGAGGAGGCACTCGCCACCGTGCAGCTCGCCGGCTACGGAAACCGTCGGCCCGGGCAGCTCTCCGGCGGCCAGCGTCAGCGGGTCGCCCTGGCCCGGTCGATCATCGTGCGGCCCAAGGTGCTGCTGCTCGACGAGCCCCTCGGCGCCCTCGACCTCAAGCTGCGCGAGCAGATGCAGGTGGAGCTCAAGGAGCTCCAGCGCGAGCTCGGCATCACGTTCGTGTTCGTCACCCACGACCAGGAAGAAGCGCTCACGCTGAGCGACCGCATCGCGGTGTTCAGCGAAGGCAAGATCGTGCAGCTCGGCACGCCGACGGAGATCTACGAGCAGCCGACGTCCTCGTACGTCGCCTCGTTCGTGGGTACGTCGAACCTGTTCGGTGACGACGAGTCGTCCCGGCTGTTCGGCCGGTCCGGCACCTTCGCACTACGTCCCGAGAAGGTGACGCTGCGGTCGGCCACGTCGAGCACCACCACCGGCGTCTCGGACGGGGTCGTGCGTGCGTCCGGCGTGATCATCGAGTCGATCTATCTCGGCACCGGCCACCGCCTGCACGTTCGCCTCGACGACGGCACCGAGCTGGTGGTGCTCGAGCAGAGCACCGGCTCGGAGGCACCCCAGGAACAGCGCGGCGAGCACGTGGTGGCGAGCTGGTCCGTCGACGACCTCGTCACCGTCACCTGAGACTTCCCCCATCACTCAAAACCGAAGGAGATCCACGATGAGCACGAAGATCACCAGAAGGCGCCGAGCCCGCGCGCCCGGGGTGGCCATCGCCACCGCGTCCATCCTCATCCTCGCCGCTTGCGGTGGCGGGGGCTCCGAAGAGTCGAGTGGCGGTCCACCCGACAAGCTCGGTGAGAACGAGGGCAAGGTCTCGATCCTGGCGTGGCCCGCCTACGTCGAGGACGGCACCAACGACCCGAAGGTCGACTGGGTCACGCCGTTCGAGGAGGAGACGGGTTGCCAGGTCACGAGCAAGTCGTACGGCACCTCCGACGAGGCGTTCAACCTTGCCAAGACTGGTGACTACGACGTCGTCGCGGCATCTGGCGACCTCACCGCCCGCATGGTGGCGTCGAAGGAGGCCGTCGAGGTCAACACCGATCTCATTCCAAACTACGAGAAGGTCTACGACTTCCTCAAGGACCAGGAGTGGAACACCTTCGACGGCAAGCACTACGGCGTCCCGCACGGATACGGCGCCAACCTGCTGATGTACAACGCCGACGAGGTCAAACCGGCCCCGACGTCGTGGAAGGCCGTCTTCGAGGACGCGTCGAAGTACAAGGGCAAGGTCACGGCCTACGACTCGCCGATCTACATCGCCGACGCCGCGCTGTACCTGATGAAGCACCAGCCCGACCTCGGCATCGAGAACCCGTACGCGCTCGACGAGAAGCAGTTCGCCGCGGCCGTCGATCTCCTCAAGGCGCAGCGCGAGAACATCGGCGAGTACTGGGCCGACTACCTCAAGGAGATCTCCGCGTTCGAGACCGGCGACCTGGTGATCGGCACGACGTGGCAGGTCATCGTCAACTCGATCGACGCCAAGAAGGCCAACGTCAAGGCGATCCTCCCGGAGGAGGGGGCGACCGGCTGGAGCGACACCTGGATGATCTCGTCGCAGGCCAAGAGTCCCAACTGTGCGTATGCCTGGCTGAACTACATCGACTCGCCCGAGGCCAACGCCGCGGCGACCGAGTACTTCGGTGAGGCACCGAACAGTGCGGAGGCTTGTGACTTCGCCCAGGACGAGTCCTTCTGCGACACGTTCAAGGCCGGCGACGAGGAGTTCGCCAGCCAGCTCTGGTACTGGCGCACTCCCGTCGAGAAGTGCCTCGACGGCAGGACCGACGTGAAGTGCGTCGACTACGCCGAGTGGACCAAGGCCTGGACCGAGATCAAGGGCTGATTGGAGGCATGTCGCACGGCGATGCCGCGCGGGCGGCCGTCCCCCCACCCGGGGTGACGGCCGCCCGTCGGCTGTCGTCGTTGCTGAGCGCGAGGCCGCGGCTGCGGCTCTCGCTGCTGATCACCGCGCCGCTGACCTGGCTGGTGCTCATCTACATCGTGGCGCTCGCTGCACTGCTGGTCACAGCGTTCTGGTCGGTCGACAGCTTCACCGGCGAGCTCAACCGGTCGTTCACCTGGGCCAACCTCCGCGAGATCACCACCGAGTCCCTCTACCGCACGGTCACCATCCGCACGATCGGCGTGGCCCTTGCCGTCACGGTCATCGACATCGCGATCGCGCTGCCGATCGCGTACTACATGGCCAAGCTCGCGTCGGCCCGGATGCAGAGCATCCTCGTCATCGCCGTGCTGACGCCGCTCTGGGCCAGCTATCTCGTCAAGGCCTTCGCGTGGCGCACGGTGCTCTCCGACGGCGGGATCTTCGAGTGGACGGCCAGCCGCATCGGACTGGACTCGCCGGGCTACGGTCTGGTGGCCGTCGTGATGACCCAGGCCTACATCTGGCTGCCGTACGTGATCCTGCCGATCTTCGCCGGGCTGGAACGGGTGCCCGACTCACTGCTCGACGCGGCCGGCGACCTCGGGGCGTCGGCGTGGCAGACGCTGCGCACTGTGGTGTTCCCCATGCTGGTGCCGGCGATCATCGCCGGCTCCATCTTCAGCTTCTCGCTGACGATGGGCGACTACATCACGGTGAACATCGTCGGCGGTGCCAACCAGATGCTCGGCAATCTCGTCTACACGAACGTCGGCGCGGCCAACAACCTGCCGCTGGCCGCGGCGGTGGCGCTGATCCCGGTGCTCATCATGGTCGGCTACCTCAGTGCGGTGCGGCGCACCGGCGCCCTGGAGAATCTCTAGGCCGCGTGATGACACTCAGCCCGAACGTCCGCCGCCTCCTCGCCGTGCTCACCGGCCTGGTGCTGGTCGTGATGTACGTCCCGCTGTTGATCGTCGTGGTCAACTCGTTCAACGAGAGCCAGTCCTTCACGTGGCCGCCGAGCGGGCTCACTCTCGACTGGTGGGAGCGGGCCGCCCAGAGCGATGGCGCGCGGAGCGCAGTCATCACCAGCGTTCAGGCCGCGGCTGCTTCCACCGTCATCGCGCTCGTGCTCGGCACACTGATGGCGCTGGCCCTGCAGCGCTACCGGTTCTTCGGCAAGAACTCGGTGAACCTGCTGGTCATCCTGCCGATCGCACTGCCCGGCATCGTCACCGGCATCGCGCTCAACAACGCGTTCCGCGGCATCCTCGGGCTCCAGCTGTCGATCCTGACGGTGATCATCGCGCACGCGACGTTCTGCATCGTCACGGTGTTCAACAACGTCCAGGCCCGGTTGCGACGCGTCGGAGGCAATCTCGAGGAGGCGTCGGCCGACCTCGGCGCCGGGGTGTGGACGACGTTCCGGCTCGTCACGTTCCCGCAGCTGCGCTCAGCCCTGTTGGCCGGCGGCCTGCTGGCCTTCGCCCTGAGCTTCGACGAGATCATCGTCACGACGTTCACGGCCGGCGCAGGAGTGAAGACCTTGCCGATCTGGATCCTCGACAACCTGTTCCGCCCCAACCAGGCACCGATCGTCAACGTCGTGGCGGTGGTGCTGATCCTCGTCTCGATCGTGCCGATCTGGTTCGCGCAGAAGCTCTCGGGTGACACCGAAGCCCTGCGCTGACGTCACTTCTTCTTGGGCGCGGCCTTCTTCTTGGGGGCGTCGTCCGTCGCCGGAGCCTTCTCCTCGGCGACGTCGGCGGCCTTCGGCGGTGCTGGTGCGGCTTTGGCGGCCGGCGGTGCCGGGGTGGGTGCGGGCCGCGGGCGGGAGGACGAGTCGAACGGCGGCGGTGAATCGCCGCCACGTCGGACGGCCGCGATGGCGGCGGCACCGGCACCGGTGACGAGTCCGACGACCGCCAGCTTCCGCAGACGGCGCTTCTTCCTCGGCTTGGCCTGCTCCGGCACCTTGTCCTTCACGCCGTCGGGCAGCTTGTCGTAGGTGTCCTCGCTCATCTCGGGGACGCGGTCGAGCACCTCGTCACGGATCTCGGGCCACCGTGCCTTCAGCTCCGCGAGGCCGGCATCGATGCGGGTGAGCAGGTTGTCGCGCACCTCCGGCGCCCGGTCGGACACCTGCTGGCGCAGGTCCTCGGCCTGGTTCAGGAAGTCGTCGAGTCGGACCTCGAGCTGGTCGCGGACGGTCTTCTTCTTCCGGATTCCCATGCTGACTCCCTAGGACGTCGTCTCCTCCCGACCTTAGCCAAGGCCCGAGACCGCGGCATCCCCGGTCGGTGGTTGAGTTGGCCGCATGGCCGATCAGCAGACACCCGAGCACGTCGTCGTCATCGGTGCCGGCATGGTCGGCCTCGCCACTGCCTGGTTCCTCCAGGAGGAGGGTGTGCGCGTCACGGTCGTCGACCGCGAGGGCGTCGCGGCCGGTTCCTCCTGGGGCAACGCCGGATGGCTCGCCCCGGCCCTGACCCTCCCGCTGCCCGATCCGGCGATCCTCGGCACCGGGGTGAAGGCGGCGATCAGCCCGTCCTCACCGGTCTACGTGCCGTTCACGACCAACCCCCAGCTGCTGAAGTTCCTCGCCGCGTTCGCCCGGCACTGCACGCCGGGCAAGTGGCGCGCCGCGATGGCCGTGTTCACCGAGGCCAACCATCGCGCGCTCGACGCCTTCGACGCCCTCACCGCCGGCGGTGTCGCCGAACCGACGCGCGTGGCCGACCCGTTCGTCGCTGCGTTCCTGTCCGAGCAAGACCGCGACGGCCTGGTGCACGAGTTCGAGCACGTGGCCGAGGTCGGTGGTCGCACCGAGTACGAGCTGGTCGACGGCGACGCTTTGCGGTCGATCGAACCGGCCTTGTCCGAAGCAGTCACCCACGGAGTGCTCCTCCGGGATCAGCGCTACATCAACCCCGGCCGGTTCGTCCACGCGCTCGCCGACGCGGTGCAGGCGAAGGGTGGTGACGTGCTGTCCGGCGTCGAGGTGAAGTCGGTCGATCGCGCCGGACGGCGCGTCGAAGTCAGGCCGGTGAAGGGCGACGTGATCGATGCCAATGCCGTCGTCATCGCGTCGGGAACCTGGCTCGGGCGCCTGGCCAAGCCGCACGGCGTCGAGACGATCGTGCAGGCCGGTCGCGGCTACAGCTTCACGGTCCAGCCGGAGGTCAAGCCGGCCAACCCGGTGTACTTCCCGGCCCAGCGCGTCGCCTGCACTCCGCTCATGGACCGGGACGGGCCGGTCGGGTTCCGGGTCGCCGGGATGATGGAGTTCCGCCGGCCGAAGGCCCCACCGGACCCGCGACGCATCCGCGCGATCGTCGACGCGGCCAGTCCGCTGCTGCGCGGCGTCGACTGGGACGCCCGCAGCGACGAGTGGGTCGGCTCCCGACCGTGCACCGCGGACGGGTTGCCGCTCGTCGGACCGACTCGGACGCCGGGCGTGCACGTCGCCGGCGGCCACGGCATGTGGGGCATCGCGCTCGGTCCGCTCACCGGACAGCTGCTCGCGGCACACATCGTGCGTGGCGAGACGAGCAGACTGCTCCAGAGCCTCGACCCGCTGCGATGACACGCGGGTGAAACATCGGCGTGGTGTGATGGCGCCATGACCTTCCTCCTCCGCGTCGAGCTGCCGGACGTTCCGGGCTCGCTGGGTGCCCTCGCCTCGGCTCTCGGTGGCGCCGGTGCCGACATCGAGGCGATCGAGATCGTCGAGCACCGGTCCGACGGGGTGGCGGTCGACGACGTCCTGCTCGAGCTCCCGCCTCGGCTGATGCCGGACACGCTGATCACCGCGTGCCACGGGCTCGACGGGGTGAAGGTGCACTGGATCTCGCGCTACAACGCCGGCGCCAACCTGAGCATGGACCTCGAGGCCATCGAGACGTTCACGGTGGAGCCGGCCAAGGCGCTCGAACACCTCGTGTCGATCATGCCGCCGACGTTCCACACGGACTGGGCGATGGCTCTGCAGCGTGTCGACGGCGAGCCGGAGACGATCTACTCCAGCTCGGCCGCGCCCACCTTGAAGGGCAAGGAGGTCGCCGAGGCCGCGACGTCGTGGCTCGCGATCCGTACGTCACGCACGGTGCCGGGCGTCGACGCCTGGGACTCCACCCTGCTGGCGGCGAGCCCAGCTCGACTCCGCGACGGCACTCGGTTCGTGGTCGTCGTCGGACGCCACGGCGGCCCCGAGTTCCTCTCTTCCGAGGTCGCCAGGCTGGGCCACATGGTCTCGCTGGCGGCCAGCGTCCAGAAGGCCTAGTCGGCCTCCGGCGGCTGGGTGTCGGCCGGCCGGTCCTTCGGGCCGGTGAGCGGGACGTGGGCGTGCTGGAAGCGCCCGAGTGCCGTCACCTCGCGCTCGAGCTCGGGCACGCTCCGGGAGGCGATGCGCTTCATGGCGAACCAGCCGACCGGTGAGTTGGCGAGTGGCTTGAACCAGTTGGCCAGGATGACGCCCTGCTTCACGTAGACGCGGCCCTTGCGCTTCGCCAGCCCGTTCAGGATCGCCTCGACGCAGGCCTCGAGCGTGGTCGTGGAGTTCGCCGGGTAGGGCAGCTTGGCCCGGATCGCCTTGAACGTCGGGAGGTCGGACTCGGCGCCGCGCACGATGTCGGTGTCGATCCAGGACGGGTGGCAGACGCCGATGCCGATGCCGAGATGAGCCACCTCCTGCTTCGTGACCAGCGCAAGGGACTCGGCTCCCGCCTTGCTCGCGTTGTACGACGCGAGGCCGGCGAGGTTGGCGAACGAGGCCAGTGACGCCACCACCAGCGCGTAGCCCTTCGTCTTCTCGAGGTGCGGGATGGCGGCGTGCAAGGTGCGGTAGACGCCGTTGATGTTGATGTCGATGACTCGCTCGAAAGACTCCTCGTCGATCTGCCGCACCGTTCCGTACGACGCGATGCCGGCGTTGGCGAGCACGTGGTCGAGGCGTCCGAAGTGCGCCGCGGCGGCGTCGATCGCCTCGGTCATGGCCTTGCCGTCGCGGACGTCGGCTTCCCAGTACGCGGCCGCCCCAGAGGTGACGGAGTCGAGCTCCTCGGTGAGCGCTTTCAGCAGGTCCGGCTCGAGCCCGAGGAGGGCCACCTTGCCGCCCCGATCGACGTAGCCCCGAGCAACACCGGCCCCGATCCCTCGGGCGGCGCCGGTGATGAGCGCGACCTTGCCGTCGAATCTCCTCATCGGGTCAAGGTACCGCCGGTATAGCCTCGCCGGGTGAGCGTGTCTGAGATCTTCGACGAGTCCGCATGGCGCGAGGTGCCTGGCTTCGAGCACCTCACCGACCTCACCTACCACCGCGCCGTCGAGCACGGCACGGTCCGCATCGCGTTCGACCGGCCGGAGATCCGCAACGCGTTCCGCCCTCACAGCGTCGACGAGCTGCTGTCGGTGCTCGAGCACGCGCGCGCGTCGTCCGACGTCGGCTGCGTGCTGCTCACCGGCAACGGCCCGAGCCCGAAGGACGGTGGCTGGGCGTTCTGCTCCGGCGGTGACCAGCGCATCCGTGGCAAGGCCGGCTACCAGTACGCCGAAGGGGAGACGGCCGACACCGTCGACCCGGCGAAGCTGGCACGGCTGCACATCCTGGAGTGCCAGCGGCTGATCCGGATGATGCCCAAGGTCGTCATCGCCGTCGTGCCCGGCTGGGCGGCGGGCGGTGGCCACAGCCTGCACGTCGTGTGCGACCTGACGATCGCCTCGGCCGAGCACGCCCGGTTCAAGCAGACCGACGCCGACGTCGGCAGCTTCGACGGCGGCTTCGGCTCGGCCTACCTCGCCCGCCAGGTCGGGCAGAAGTTCGCCCGCGAGATCTTCTTCCTCGGCGAGGAGTACACCGCTGACGACGCCCACCGCATGGGCATGGTCAACAAGGTCGTCCCGCACGCCGATCTCGAGGCCGTGGCGCTGGAGTGGGGCGCGAAGATCAACGCCAAGAGCCCCACCGCGCAGCGGATGCTCAAGTACTCGTTCAACCTCATCGACGACGGACTCGTCGGCCAGCAGGTGCTCCTCGGCGAGACCACCCGCCTCGCCTACATGACCGACGAGGCCCAGGAGGGCCGCGACGCCTTCCTCGAGAAGCGAGCCCCCGACTGGTCCGAATACCCCTGGTACTACTGAGAGCGATGGTAGGAGCATGTCCTTTCCGAGCGACCTAGACATCGCCCGTGGCGCGAGTCTGAAACCGATCGGCAGCATTGCCGAGTCGATGGGGTTGCGACCAGACCTGGTCGAGCCCTACGGCCACGAGGTCATGAAGATCCGGCTCGAGGCGATCGAGGAGCTGGCCGACCGCCCGAAGGCGAAGTACGTCGTCGTCTCCGCCGTGACCCCGACCCCGCTGGGTGAGGGCAAGACCACGACGACCGTCGGACTCGGGCAGGCGATGAGCCACATCGGGAAGCGGGCGACGGTCGCGATCCGACAGCCGTCCATGGGCCCGACGTTCGGGATCAAGGGCGGAGCGGCCGGTGGTGGCTACAGCCAGGTCGTCCCGATGGAGATCCTCAACCTGCACCTCACCGGCGACTTCCACGCCGTCACCGCGGCGCACAACCTTCTCGCGGCGCTGGTCGACAACCACCTGCACAAGGGCAACGCCAGCGGCCTGGACCTGAACAACATCACCTGGCGCCGAGTGCTGGACGTCAACGACAGGTCCCTGCGCAACACGGTCGTGGGCTTGGGGTCTCGGGTGGACGGTGTCACACGGCAGACCGGGTTCGACATCACCGCCGCCTCCGAGGTCATGGCGATCCTCGCGCTGTCGGTGTCGCTGACCGACATGCGGGAGCGGCTCGGGCGCATCGTGGTCGGCTACAACCGGGACGGAACGCCGGTGACCTCCGAGGAGATCGGTGGCGCGGGCGCGATGGCGGTGTTGATGCGCGAGGCGCTCAAGCCCAACCTGATGCAGTCGCTGGAGAACACGCCGGTTCTGGTCCACGCGGGACCATTCGGCAACATCGCCACCGGCAACTCCTCGATCGTGGCGGACCTGATCGGCATCCGGAGTGGCGACTTCCTCATCACCGAGGCCGGGTTCGGTGCGGACATGGGTGCCGAGCGGTTCTTCAACATCAAGTGCCGTGCCTCGGGCCTCACCCCGGACGCGGCCGTCATCGTGTCGACGGTTCGAGCGTTGAAGGCGCACTCCGGGAAGTTCAAGATCGTGGCCGGCAAGCCGTTGCCCGAGGACCTGCTGGCCGAGAACCCGGATGACGTGCACGCCGGCGGTGCGAACCTGCGCAAGCAGATCGAGAACATCCGGATCCACGGCGTCTCACCGGTGGTGGCGGTCAATGCGTTCCCCGGCGACCACGACTCCGAGCACCGGGCCATCAGGGAGATCGCCGAGGAGATGGGGGCACGCGTCGCGGTGGCCCACCACTTCGACCAGGGCGGCGCCGGGGCAACCGAGCTGGCCGAGGTCGTGGCCGAAGCGGCCTCGGAGGAGTCGAGCTTTGCGTTCCTCTACCCCGACGATGCGTCGTTGCGGGACAAGATCGAGACGGTGGCGACGAAGGTGTACGGCGCGGACGGGGTCGACTATGACTATGCGGCGGGACAGCAGCTGGACACCTACGAGCAGGCCGGCTTCGGCCACCTGCCGGTATGCATCGCCAAGACTCACTTGTCGATCTCCTCGGACCCGACTCTGAAGGGCGCGCCGACGGGCTGGCGGCTCCCGGTTCGTGAGGTACGGGCGTCGGTGGGGGCCGGCTTCGTGTACCCGATCTGCGGCAACATGATGACGATGCCTGGCCTGGGGTCGGCCCCGGCCGCACTGTCCATCGACATCGACGAGAACGGTGAGATCGTCGGGCTGTCATGAGTACCCCATCCGAGGACTTGCTGCAGTCATCGGTCCGGCAGCTGCTCGACGACGTCGGCGCCCGCACGACCGCACCGGGTGGTGGCGCTGTGACCGGGATCGTCGCTGCGCTCGCCGGGGCGCTGGCGACCATGTGCGGACGATTCTCCGACCGTCAGTCGGTCAGCCCGGGCGAGCGAGCCGAGGACCTTCAGACCAAGGCGGCATCGTTGGCGGAAGCCGATCCGATCGTCTACGCGGCATACGTACGAGCTCGGCAGGAGCAGCTCGACGCTGCCGCGGTGTCCGCCGCTCTGGACGAGGCGGTCAGGGTCCCGCTGGAGATCGCAGAGGTGGCTGCAGAGCTGGTGCAGATCGCCGGCGACCTGGCCCGATCGGGCAACCCCCGGCTGCGAGGAGACGCGATGACGGCGCTGTTCCTGGCCGCCGCTTCGACGCGGTCGGCAGCAGCACTGGTCTGCGAGAACCTCCCCGACGCCGGGGTGGACGACGATCCGAGGCTTCAAGTCGCCGCAGCACTCGTCGCGTCCGTCGATGCTGCCGAGCAGGCGGCCCTGTCCGTCTACCCGCCCCTCGTGCCAGAAAAGTGAGGGCTACCCCTTCGTATGGTGAGACACCGGTCGCGCAAAGTGGCTCCCCTAGGGGTCACCGGATAGTGTGCGCCGGGTGAAGATCGCCGTAGTTCGCGAACCCCGCACGGAGACCCGCGTCGCGCTCGTGCCCGACGCCGTGGCCAAGCTTGTCAAGGCAGGTCACGTGGTGATCGTCGAGTCCGGCGCCGGAGAGCGTGCCGACTTCGACGACGCCGAGTACACCGAGGCCGGGGCCAGAGTCGGAGTCTCCGGGCTCGGGACGGCCGACGTCGTCGTCTCGGTGAACCCGCTCGAGAGCAATCGCGTGGGCCTGTTGCGCACCGGCGCCGCCACGATCTCCTTCCTGCCGACGGGGCAGAGGCTCGACGTCGTGGCCGCGATGCGCCACGCCAACATCACGTCGTTCGCGCTCGAGCTGGTGCCCCGCATCTCGCGGGCCCAGTCCATGGACGCGCTGTCGTCGCAGGCCCTCGTCGCCGGATACCGCGGTGCGGTCGTCGCCGCCGGCCTGATGCGCCGCTTCTTCCCGCAGAACATGACCGCCGCCGGAACCATCCAGCCGGCCCAGGTCGTCGTGCTCGGCGCAGGCGTCGCCGGGCTGCAGGCCATCGCCACGTCCAGGCGGCTCGGAGCCGTGGTGAAGGCGTACGACGTGCGCGAGGCCGCGGCCGAGGAGATCCGGTCGATGGGCGCCAAGGCCATCGACCTCGAGCTCGAGACGCTCGAGGGCTCCGGTGGCTACGCACGCGAGATGACCGAGGACCGGGCCGCCAAGCAGCGCGAGCTGCTCACCCCGTACATCGCCGATGCCGACGTGCTCATCACCACGGCCGCCGTGCCGGGGCGGCAGGCACCGCTGCTCGTCACCCGAGCGATGGTCGAGGAGATGAAGCCCGGGTCCGTGGTCGTCGACCTCGCGGCCGAGTCCGGCGGCAACGTCGAGGGGTCCGCTCCCGGAGAAGTCGTGAAGATCGGCCACGCGAACGTCTGGGGCGGACAGAACGTCGCCGGTCAGATGCCCGGCCCGGCCAGCAGCCTGCTCGCGCAGAACATCGTCAACCTGCTCCTGCTCGCCGCCGGCGAGGACGGTTCGTGGGCGCCCGACTTCGATGACGAGATCATCGCGGGTGCGTGCGTCACGCACCAGGGCGAGGTCAAGCACGAGCCTTCACGCAACGCGCTGGACGGCAGGACGGCGGATTCCGAGGAGAAGTCGCCCGAGCAGGACGAGGCAGAGGAAGAGCAAGAGGCCGAGGTGTCGTCTGAGCAGGAAGAGGAAGGTGCTGACTCGTGAACGAGATCGGACTGGACCCAGGCATCATCTGGCTGACGTTCTTCATCCTCAGCGTCTTCGTGGGCATCGAGGTGATCTCGAAGGTCTCCACGGTGCTGCACACGCCGCTGATGTCGGGCACGAACGCGATCCACGGCATCATCCTCATCGGCGCCATGCTCGTCACCGGCCACAGCGACTCCGTCGGCGTCACGATCGTGGGCACCATCGCCATCGTGCTCGCGGCGGCGAACCTGGTCGGCGGGTTCGTGGTGACCGACCGGATGCTGCAGATGTTCAGCCAGAAGAAGAAGCCCAAGAAGAAGCCCGAGGACGAGGCCGAGAAGAAGCCTGAGAAGAAGGCCGAGAAGAAGCCTGAGAAGAAGGAAGACTCGAAGGTCGAGCAGAAGATCGAGAAGCAGGTCGAGCAGATGGCCGACGCGGGGTCGAGCAAGACCGGCTCGACCAAGGAGATGCCGGCCATCAAGGAGGAGGACGCCTGATGATTCCCCTCTGGGTACAGCTGGCCTACCTGCTGGCCGCGATCTGCTTCATCCTCGCCCTCAAGGGGCTCTCCGGCCCCAAGACCGCGCGCCAGGGCAACATCCTCGGCGCCGTCGGCGCGACCATCGCCACGGTCGCCGTGTTCTACCAGGACGAGGGTGGCCTCGACAACGTCCCGCTGATCCTCATCGCCGTCCTGGTCGGGTCGGTGGCCGGCGTGGTCGGTGCCTACCGGGTGCAGATGACGCAGATGCCGCAGCTCGTCGCCCTGTTCAACGGCGTCGGAGGCGGCGCGGCGGCCCTCGTGGCCCTGCTTGAGCTGCACGGCTTGAGCGAGGAGTCCGACCGGCTCGGTCGAGACGTTCCCGGGTTCATCCTGGCCGCGATCGTCTTCACGATATTCGTCGGCTCGGTCAGCTTCGCCGGCTCGTGCATCACGTTCGGCAAGCTGCAGGAGCTCATGCCCACCCGTCCGATCGTGTTCCCGGGCCTGCCGTTCGCGTTCGGTGGCTCGCTCCTCGTCGCCGTGATCTTCGCGGTGATGCTGGTCCGCGACCCGGCGATGCTGCTGGGCATCCTGGTCGCGCTGCTCGGCCTCGCGCTCGGCGTGCTCTTGGTGCTTCCCGTGGGCGGCGCCGACGTGCCGATCGTCATCTCGCTGCTGAACGCGTTCACCGGGCTCTGCGTCGCATCCGGCGGTTACGTGCTCGGCAACACCCTGCTGCTGGTGGCCGGCACGCTCGTCGGCGCATCAGGCACGTTGCTCACCATCCTGATGGCGCGCGGCATGGGTCGATCGGTCATCAACACCCTGTTCGGCGCGCTCAAGGGCGGTTCGACGCTCGGCGCCGGCGAGGCCAGCGACCGCCCGGTGCAGTCGGCCGGACCCGAGGACGTCGCGGTCATGCTGGCGTACGCCGACCGCGTCATCATCGTGCCCGGCTACGGCCTGGCCGTCGCGCAGGCGCAGCACACCCTGCGTGAGCTGGTCGAGGAGCTGCAGTCGCGGGACATCGAGGTCGACTACGCCATCCACCCCGTCGCCGGACGCATGCCAGGGCACATGAACGTGCTGCTCGCCGAGGCGCAGGTGCCGTACGAGCAGCTCAAGGAGATGGACGACATCAACGGCGACTTCAAGGACGCCGACGTCGTGCTCGTCGTGGGCGCCAACGACGTCGTCAACCCGGCTGCCAAGACCACGCCGGGTGCGCCGATCTACGGCATGCCGATCCTCAGCGCCGACGAGGGCAAGGCGATCGTCTTCATGAAGCGCTCGATGCGTCCCGGATTCGCGGGCATCGAGAACGAGCTGCTCTTCGACCCCAAGACGACCCTGCTCTTCGGCGACGCCAAGGACACCATGAGCAAGCTCGTCAAGGCCGTCGAGTCCCAGTAGCTAGCCGACCACGCCGTAGAGCCGGTCGCCGGCGTCGCCGAGCCCCGGGACGATGTAGCCCTTCTCGTTGAGGCGCTCGTCGAGCCCCGCCGTCACGAGAGTCACCGGTGGGACGACGTCGGCCAAGTCGGCCTCCAGGCGCGCGATGCCTTCGGGGGCCGCCAGCAGACAGATCGCCGTGATGTCGTCGGCGCCGCGCTGCACCAGGAACTCGATGGCCGCGGCCAGCGTGCCGCCGGTGGCGAGCATCGGGTCGAGCACGTAGCACTGACGCCCGGCGAGGTCGTCGGGCAACCGCTCGGCGTACGTGGTGGCCTCGAGCGTCTCCTCGTTGCGCACCATGCCGAGGAACCCGACCTCGGCCGTCGGCAGCAGCCGCTGCATGCCCTCGAGCATCCCGAGGCCGGCCCGCAGGATCGGCACCACGAGTGGCCGCGGGTTCGACAGCCGCACGCCCGATGCCTTGGCGACCGGCGTCTGCACCTCGACCGGATCGACGCGCACCTCGCGGGTGGCCTCGTAGGCGAGCAGCGTCACCAGCTCGTCGGCCAGACGGCGGAACGTCGGTGAGTCGGTGCGCTCGTCGCGCAGCACCGTGAGCTTGTGCGAGATGAGCGGATGGTCGGCGACATGAACGTGCATGTCACGAACGATAGTGGCGGGGCGTCGCCGCGGTCTGTCACCATCGCAGGAGAGCAGGGCAGGGGCGCCGGGCCCTGGGCGGCAATATGCAGAGCGGAGGTGGATCATGGCCGAGGACGACGTCGACTTCGCCGTGGCCGCCTACCGCGACGACGGCGAGTGGCAGCTGGTCGAGCTGCACCCGTCGGTCGCTGAGGATCTCGACAACCTCACCGATGCGCTCGGACGCTTCCCGTCCGACGTCGGCGTGCTCGGCATGGTCTCGATGAACGACGACTTCTTCGTGCTGGTCCGCAAGCTCGGCACGCAGGTGCGGGTGCTGCTCTCCGACGTCACGGCGGCCAGTGAGTGGCCGCTCGCGGGCGGCGTCGCCGACCTGGTCGACGGGCCCGATGTCGATGACGACGACCCGCAGCCCGCGGGCGACCTCGACATCGTCAGCGACCTCGGCATGGCCGCGCTCGAGCTCGGCGTGCTGTGCGACGACGACGACCTCTACCCGGACGAGATCCTGGGCGACGTCGCCACCCGGCTCGGTTTCGGCGACGCCTTCGAGCGGATCGTCGGTTGACCTACGAGGACACGATGCGGGAGGCCCTCGCCCTCGCCGCTTTGGCGGCCGGCGAGGACGACGTCCCGGTCGGCGCGGTGGTGCTGGACTCCGCCGGCACCGTCATCGGCACCGGACGCAACACCCGCGAGCGCGACGCCGACCCCACCGGGCACGCCGAGATCGTCGCGATGCGCGAGGCCGGGGCGGCTCATGGGGGAGTGGCGGCTGGAGGGCTGCACGCTCGTGGTCACGCTGGAGCCCTGCACGATGTGCGCGGGCGCGCTGGTGGCCGCCCGTGTCGAGCGGCTCGTGTTCGGCGCGTTCGACGAGAAGGCGGGCGCCGTCGGGTCCCTGTGGGACGTCGTGCGCGACCGGCGACTCAACCACCGCCCCGAGGTCGTCAGCGGCGTGCTCGCCGACGAGTCGGCGGAGCTGCTGCGCGACTTCTTCCTCACCCACCGCTGACGACACGGTCGGCGGCGTCGCGCCTGGCCTGGATGCGCAGCGTGTTCGGATGGTCGACCCGGGCCATCCACAACCGTGCTTCCTCCTCGGTCTTGCCGAACTCGACGTGCCGGGCGAGCAGGCGCTCGACGCGGGCCGTTTCGTCGGTCTCGACGAACCACACCTCGTCCAGGATCGCGCGGGCGTCGGGCCACGGCGGCTCGTCGTCGAGCAGGTAGTTGCCCTCGGTGAGGACGAGCCGGACGTCCGGCTCGACGCGGATGGCGTCGGCCACCGGCTCCTCGACCGTGCGGTCGAAGTCGGGCGCCGTGACCGTCCGGCCGGTCTCGTCGCGGAGGCGCCGCAGCAGCGCGAGATAGCCCTCGGCGTCGAAGGTGTCGATCCGTCCCATCACGTCCCGGAGCCCACGTCTCACCAGCTCGGCCTGCGGGAGGTGGAAGCCGTCCATCGGCACCAGGGCGACGGTGACGCCGTCCGCACGCAGCCGCTCGGCCAGGTCGCCGGCGAACGTCGACTTCCCGGCCCCGGGCGCACCGGTGATGCCGAGGAGCGCACGTCCCGGTCGCTGCGCAGATCCCGCGCTCGCACGAACAACACCTCGTCCATGGGACCATCTTGCCGCTGCCGCCGGTTTCGGACGGCGCTGTTCGGTCAGGTAACGTACCCGGCGGTGGCGTGTCCGAGCGGCCTAAGGAGCACGCCTCGAAAGCGTGTGAGGGCTTACCCCCTCCGTGGGTTCAAATCCCACCGCCACCGCACGGTGAAAGCCTCCGATACTCACTGCAATCCCAGTGAACTCGGAGGCTTTCTCGTTCGGCGAGGACCGGTTTGGGCACATGGTGCCCACTCTCCTCACGATGTGGATGACATTCGCGACGTAGACGCCCGGCGGAGACTCGGTACGGTGTTCCCCATGGGCCGGACACCGATGGCTGGATGGCGCTGCCGGCTGCCCGCGTATGACTGCTGTGACGACGAGGACCACTCGCGCTGACGGCTGACGCGTCCACCGCGTCGGCCGAGCGCTCGTGCCCATCCACTCGCCTCTCTGACCGGAGTCACAGCCATGCCCGCCATCTCGTCGTACCGTCCTGTCCTTCTGCTAGTCGCCGCCACCGCCTGTTGGGGGTGGGGCACAGTGCTGAGCAAACAGGTTCTCGACCGCGGGGTCGCACCACTGACACTGCTGGTGGTCGAGCTCACCGCCAGCGGCGTGCTGCTTCTCCTCGCCACGCTGCTCCTCGGGGAGCGGCTGACCTGGTCGCCAGCCATGGCCAAGCTCGCGGCGCTCGGCTTGCTCAACCCGGGCCTGGCCTACGCGCTCGGGTTGCTGGGACTGGTGAGCGTCACCGCCAGCATGTCGGTGCTGCTGTGGGGGACCGAGCCGATTCTGATCATGCTGCTCGCCGTCCTGGTGTTGCGAGAGCGGATCGCGCTGGCAACCGCGGTGGCGGTGGCCGCGGCAATGGTGGGGGTTCTGCTGGTGATCTATCGCCCTGGGGCAACTGGGGATGCCACCGGTGTGGCGCTGACCGTGGCCGCGGTCGCGTCGTGTGCGTTCTACGCGGTGCTCACCCGCAGGCTGCTCCTCGACGACAGCTCGCTGGCGGTCGTCCTTGTTCAACAGGCCTCAGCGCTGTGCTTCGCCATCGTTGTCGCCGGCATCGCCACGACCGTCGGCGCCGCAGACCTCGGCCTGCCCAGCGACCTCACGACGTGGGCACTCGCGGCAGCCTCGGGGATGATCTACTACGGCTTTGCGTTCTGGCTCTTCGTTGGCGGCCTCAGGGGCGTACCCGCCTCGGTCGCCGGGGGCTTCCTGCCTTTGACTCCCGTGTTTGGACTCGCCGCCGCGTACGCGCTTGGCGACCGTTTCATCGAGCGCCAATGGGTTGGCGCGGGCTTGGTCATCCTGGCCGCGGCTGCGGTGGCGATTCGGCACCTGTCGATTCCCTCAGCAGACGCTGGAGAACCCCAGAGGTAGTCGACAGGGACGCCTTCGACCATTCTCGAGTTCACATCCCACCGCCACCGGTCAGGCCTCGGCGGCACCCTCGTCGACGAGCGTGCTGACCGAGTCGCGGACGGATCGCTTGTGCAGCAGCGCGAGCCGCGCCGCCTCCTCCGAGTCGTGGGCCCGCAGGGCAGCCATGATCCCCTCGTGCTCACGCTGGGAGATGGCCAGCCGGTCGGGAACCCTCCGGAACACGCGCTGGAAGCCGGAGTGGTGCTGCCAGATGTCCATGGCCAGCTCGCGCAACATGTCGTTGCCGCAGCTCGCGATGATCGTGCGGTGGAACTCCCGGTTGAGGTCCGAGAAGGCCGGCCCGTCCTGGGCCTCGACCGCCGCATCCATCTTGGCCATCAGCACGTCCAGCTCCGCCAGCTCGTTCTCGTTGATCCGGTCGGCGGCCAGTCCCGTCGCGATGCTCTCCAGGTGTGAGCGGATGAAGTAGGTCTCCTCGACCTCCTTGGCCGTCAGCGTGGTGACCCGGGCACCGACGTACGGGGCCGTCTCGACCAGGCCGTCGCGCTCCAGCATGCGCAACGCCTCGCGGACGGGGATGTCACTGGCCTGGTACTGGTTGCCGACGTCACGCAGCACCAGGCGGGTGCCGGGCTCGATGTCGTTGGACAGGATGCGTTCCCGTAGCGCGAGGTAGATCGACCGCGACTTCAGGTTCGCCATGGCGCGATTCCCTCTCCGAACTGCCCTCAAGACTCCTCTTGTACTCCGTACCATATCTGATATGTTCCATGGATGAGCATCGGGATGAAGAGACTTGGGGCACTTTTTGCAGCAATGACGCTGATTCTGGCCGGCTGCGGCGGCGGCGGAGGTTCGGATGAGGGCGGCGACGGCGGCTCGATCAAGGTCGCACTGGGCGACATCGAGTCGGTCGAGACGCTCGCGCTGTTCATCGCGTTGGAGCGGGTGCGCGATCGCGGCACCGAGGTCGAGCTGGTCGAGCTGGCCGACGAGGACCTCGCCAACCAGGCCGTCGTCGGCGGTCAGGCGGACGTCGGGCTCGGCGCGCCCTACGCCCTGATCCAGGGCTCGAAGGCGCCCCTGCGGATCTTCTGCCAGCTGGCAGGAGCACGCTTCTTCCCCGTCGTCGACAAGGCCGCCTACCCGGACTGGCAGGCACTGGACGGCGAGACGTTCACCGTGCACTCGCGCGGCTCGACGACCGAGGCGCTCGCCAAGATCGTGGAACAGGACGAGGGCATCAAGTTCGGCAAGATCAGCTTCGTGCCGGGTTCCGAGGTGCGTGCGACTGCACTGCTGCGCGGCAACGTCAAGGCCGCGGTTCTCGACATCCCCAACAAGAACCACGTGATGAAGGAAGCGCCCGGCAAGTTCCACGCGCTGCCGGTCCCCGAGACGAAGGCCAGCGACGAGGTGCTGTTCGGCAACACCGAGTGGCTGGAGGCGAACCCGGAGACGGTGCAGATCCTCCTCGAAGAGGTCCTCAAGGTGTGGCGCTCGATCAACGAGGACCCGCAGTTCGTCCAGGACGAGCGCAAGCGGCTCGGCCTGCTGAAGGATCTTCCGGCCGAGCTGGAGGAGGAGCTGCTCCCCTACTACACGGAGGCCTCCGAGGGCGGCTTGTTCACCGACGACTGCGGCGGAGAGGCAGCCGCAGCGGACGACTTCGAGTACTACGGCGCCGCCGGGCAGCTCAAGGGCGAGCCCGCTGACCTGAAGGTCGAGGACTTCTGGACGCTCGACCCGATGAAGAAGGCCGTGGCGACCGTCGAAGGCGCGGGCAGCTAACACGTGGCTTCGACTGTCGTAGCCCGGACGGGCGCGCTGAGCGCCCATCCGTGGGTGCTGCGGGGCGCGTCGATCCTGATCGTCCTCGGGCTGTGGGAATGGGCCGGCACCGTCCCGGTCAGCATCGCGTTCCCCAAGTTCACCGAGACGCTCGCTGCCTTCGGCTCGATGCTGGTCGACGGGACGTTCGCCGGCGCGTACCTCGAGACGGCCGGCCCGCTGATCGTCGGGGTGCTCCTCACCGGCCTCGGCGGCGTGACAGCGGGGCTCGTGATGGGACTGTCCCCGCGCGCGGAGTGGTTCGGGCTGCCGGTGTTCATCGTGCTGCAGGCGTCTCCGTCGGCCGCGATCGTGCCGCTGATCACGTTCATCTACGGCATCGGCTTCGCCGCCAAGGTCTTCGCGGTGGTCCTGCTCAGCGCCCCGGTCATCGTGCTGAACTCCTACCGCGGCATCTCCAACACCCCCCACTCGCTGCTGGAGATGAGCAACGCGTTCCTGGCCACCAGGTGGCAGCGCGTGCGGAAGATCGTCATCCCGGCCGGCAGCGGGCTGATCTTCGCCGGGCTTCGGCTCGGCCTCGCCCAAGGGTTCACCGGCGCCATTCTCGCCGAGCTGATCATCACCCCGACCGGCGTGGGCGACCTGATCACCTACAACCGCTCGGTCGCCGACTATCCCCGGATGTTCGCCTCCATCCTGTCGATCATCCTGGTCGCGAGCATCAGCATCACGCTGCTGCAGCGGGCCGAGCAGAAGCTTTTCCGCCCCGAGATGAGGCAGCTATGAGCGAGAGTCCCCGCACCACCTCCGCGACCGGAACGGCGCCGCCCGACGGCACGCCCGCCGTCCGCGTCCGCGACCTCACCAAGGAGTTCGCCGGCGGGGTCAAGGCGCTCGGTGGCGTCAGCTTCGACGTCCCGCGGGGCGAGCTGACCAGCATCATCGGACCCAGCGGGTGCGGCAAGACCACGACCCTCAAGATCATCGCGGGCCTGCTCGAGGCGACGTCCGGGCAGGTCGAGGTCGACGGTGTGCCGGTGACCAAGCCCGGGCCCGACCGCGCGTTCGTGTTCCAGGACTTCGCGCTGATGCCGTGGGCCACGGTGCTGCGCAATGCGGCGTTCGGGCTGGAGCTGCGCGGCGTCCCGCGAGAAGAGCGGGAGAAGATCGCTCGGGAGTACGTCGCCAAGGTGGGCCTGGCCGGCTCCGAGGACGCCTTCCCGCACCAGCTCTCCGGCGGCATGCGGCAACGCGTGGGGCTCGCCCGCGCACTCGCCGTCGACGCGGACATCCTGCTGATGGACGAGCCGTTCGCGTCGGTCGACGAGCAGATCCGGCGGAAGTTCCAGGAGGACCTGCTGCACCTTCTTGCCGTCGAGAAGAAGACCGTGATCTTCGTGACGCACTCGATCGAGGAGGCCGTCTACGTCTCCGACCAGGTCGTGATCCTCACCCGGGGTCCGTCCCAGGTGTCGAAGGTCGTCCGTCCGGGTGTCGACCGCAGTGGCGGGTCCGACGCGATTCGGCGCAGTCCTGCCTACCTCGACTGGGTGGAGCAGATCTGGGCCGAGCTGCAGGACTACCTGGAGGAATGATGGAGCTTCGTGGTCGCCGGATCCCGATGGCGTTCTCGCTGATCGTGTGGTTCGTGCTGTGGGAGATCATCGGCCGGCTCGGGCTGATATCGCTGATCCCGCCGTTCTCGGAGTCGATCGTGGCGATGGCGGAGGTCGTGCCCTCGGAGAAGTTCATCGAGGCGGCGTCCATCACGCTGCAGGCCTTTCTGATCGGGATGGGGTTGTCCTTCGTCCTCGGCATCGGTGTCGGCATCTGGATGGGCACGAGCAAGGCCGTCGGCACGCTGATGGGCATGTGGGTCAACATCTTCGAGAGCTCACCGCTCACCGCCGTCGTGCCCGCGCTGATGGCCCTGCTCGGCTTCGGCCTGCCGACCATGGTCGTGACCGTGTTCCTGTTCTCGGTGTGGGTGATCGCGCTCGACACCCAGGTCGGCGTCGAACGGGTCAACCCGTCCCTGGTGGAGATGGGCCGGTCCTTCGGCGCCACCAAACGTGTGCTCTACCTGCAGATCATCCTCAAGGCCGCGCTGCCCGAGCTGCTTGCCGGCATCCGGCTGGGCCTCATCCGCGGCCTCAAGGGCGTCATCATCGGACAGCTCCTGATCGCCGTCGTCGGCGTCGGCTACCTGTTCGAGCTGTACTCGCGAAACTTCCTGATGCCGGAGTTCTGGGCGCTGCTGATCGTGCTGTTCGCGTTCGCGTTCCTTGCTTCGGAGATCGTGGCCCATTACGAACGAAAGGTGGCCTTCTATGCATCGAGTCGATGACATGACGACGGACTACGCCATCGCGGTCCCGACCGTCACGACCATCCCGGTGGAGGGCACGGACGCGGTCTATCCCGTCGCCCGGGTCTACTGCATCGGACGCAACTACGCCGAGCACGCGATCGAGATGGGGCACGACCCCGACCGCGAGCCGCCGTTCTTCTTCATGAAGCCGGCCGACGCCGTGGTTCCCACCGGCAGCCGGCTGTCCTTCCCGCGCCAGACCGAGGACCTGCACCACGAGATCGAGCTGGTGGTCGCGCTCGGCAAGGGTGGCCGCGACATCGAGGTCGACGACGCGCTGGATCACGTCTTCGGGTACGGCGTGGGACTGGACATGACGCGCCGCGACATGCAGTCGGTGGCCAAGAAGGCGGGTCGCCCCTGGGACATGGCCAAGGGCTTCGACGAGTCCGCGCCATGCAGCCCGATCCGCACGGTCCAGGACGTCGGCCATCCCGAGGCGGGTGAGATCTGGCTGCGGATCAACGACGAGCCACGGCAGAAGGGCGACCTCGACCAGCAGATCTGGAAGGTGCCCGAGGCGATCGCCTACCTCAGCACGCTGGTCACGCTCCGTGCCGGTGACCTGATCATGACCGGGACGCCGGCGGGCGTCGGCCGGGTCGAGCCGGGCGACCGGCTCGAGGGGCACATCGACGGAATCGGCGACCTGAGAGTGAGCTACGACCCGCAAGACTAGAACGTGTTTCAGTCTTGCGTTACGGTTCCGCCATGGTGCTGGAGAGGTTCCGTCTGGACGATCGCGTCGCGATCGTCACCGGTGCAGGTCGTGGAATCGGGGCCGCCAGCGCGCTCGCGCTAGCGGAGGCCGGCGCCGACGTCGTCCTGGCCGCCCGCACGGAGGACCAGCTGAACGAGGTCGCCGCGCAGGTGGAGGCCCTGGGACGCAAGGCGGTCGTGGTGCCCGCCGACCTGAGGGACCTCGACCAGGTGGCCGGGCTCGCGCAGACCGCAGTCGACTCGCTGGGCCGGCTCGACGTGCTCGTCAACAACGTCGGCGGCTGGATGCCGCGGGAGTTCCTGAAGACCAACGTCGACTCCCTCGAGAAGGCCTTCCACTTCAACGTCTCGACCGCCCACGCCCTGACCGAAGCCGCCCTGCCGCACCTGATGGCGAGCGAGGGCGCGGCCATCGTCAGCATCTCCTCGGTCATGGGCCGGATCACCGGACGCGGCTACCTGGCGTACGGCACGGCCAAGGCGGCGCTCGCGCACTGGACTCGCCTCGCGGCCCGTGACCTCGCGCCTCGCGTCCGGGTGAATGCGATCGCTGTGGGATCGGTCGCCACCTCCGCCCTCGAGATCGTGACCGGCGACGAGGGCCTCACCGCGCAGATGGAGGCCGGCACCCCGCTGCGCCGCATCGGTGAACCCGACGAGATCGCCGCCACCGTCCTGTTCCTCGCCAGTCCCGCCGGCGGCTACATCACCGGCAAGGTGGTGGAGGTCGACGGTGGCATCGACCAGCCCAACCTCGACATGGCGTTGCCTGACCTGGGAGAAGAAGACCTATGACCATTCGCGTCGTCGCCTGGGGCACGGGCAACGTGGGCAAGAACGCCATCGTGGGCATCGACAACCGGCCGGATCTCGATCTCGTCGGACTGTGGGTCTCCAACCCCGACAAGGTCGGCCAGGACGCCGGTCGACTCGCCGGCCTCGACCGCGACCTCGGCGTGCTCGCCACGAACGACGTCGAGGAGATCATCGCGCTGCAACCGGACTGCGTCGTCAACTGCGCGATGGCGGACGACCGCCTGTTCGAGGCGATCGCCGATCTGGAGCGCCTTCTCGAGGCCGGCATCAACGTCGTCTCCAGCGGCCCGGTGTTCCTCCAGTACCCCTCGGGCCCAGCGCTCGACATGGCCGAGGGAGTGCAGAAGGCGGCACTCGCGGGAGGCGTCTCGCTCTTCGTGAACGGCATCGACCCCGGGTTCGCCAACGATTGGCTGCCACTGTCGCTGACGGCCATCAGCGAGCGCATCGACCAGGTGCGCTGCCTGGAGATCCTGAACTACAACACGTACGACCAGGGGATGATCGTCTTCGACGTCATGGGATTCGGCAAGCCCATGGACAACATCCCGATGCTGCTGGAGCCGGGGATCCTCACGATGGCGTGGGGAAGCGTCGTGCACCAGATCGCGGCCGGGCTCGGAGTCGAGCTGGACGACGTCGAGGAGTTCTACGAGCGGCTTCCGGCCACCGAGGCGTTCGACATCAGCAGCGGGCGCATCGAGGAGGGCACCGTCGCGGGCCTGCGCTTCGAAGTGCGCGGCAAGGTCGGCGGCAAGGACGTTGTCGTGCTCGAGCACGTCACGCGCATCCATGACGACATCGGCCCGGACTGGCCGCAACCGGCCGGTCAGGGCTGCTACCGCGTGGAGGTGAGGGGCGAGCCCAACTACACGCTCGACCTCCAGCTGCTCGGCACCGACGGCGACCACAACACCGCCGGCCTCAAGGCGACCGCGATGCGACTGGTCAACGCGGTTCCCGCCGTCGTCGGCGCGAAGCCCGGGCTGGTCACGGCCCTCGACCTACCGCTCGTCACCGGCCGGGGGCTGATCGACGAGTGAGACGGGCGCCTAGCGCAGCAGCAACCGAACCGCGACGTTCATCGACCGGGTGACCTCTTCGGCCGAGGTGCGGCCGGTGACCCAGCCCATGAGGGCCGACAACCACACGTCGCCGATGACCCGGACGATGGCGGTGTCCTCCTCGGTGGGATCGCGGTACTCGTCGGTGCCCTCGATCGCGTGCGTGATCATCGACGTCAGCTTCATCCCGACGTGGTGGATCTCGTCCGCGACCGAAGCGTCAGCGAACATGAATGCACGGGTGAGGGCCTCGGTCAGCTGGGGCTGCCTCTGCATGGCCGTCGTGGTGACGCCGAGGATGTGCATGACGCGTTCGTGCGGCGTGTTGCCGGGCACCGGACGGCCGCGGGACTGCGCCTCGGCTCGCTCGAACTGACGTCCGAGGGCGGTGACCAGGAGGTGGATCTTCGAGGGGAAGTAGCGGTAAAGCGTGCCGAGTGCGACGTCCGCGTCGTCGGCGACCGCGCGCATCTGCACGGCGTCGAATCCACCGCTGTCCGCGAGAGCGATCGTGGCATCGAGGATGCGGCGTCGTCGCTCGCGCTGGGCGTTGGAGCCGGCAGTTTCTGTCGCGTTGGTCATCCGCATCCTCTCTGGTCCGGGTTGCTGCGAGGCTAGCCTATTATTGGAACACGTTCTAGATTTGGAGGCGGCGCCGATGTCGGTCGGGGTGACGCGTGACCATCTCGAGCTCGCCACCGCCATGCGCGACTGGGCCGCCGACCTCGGCGGGCCAGCCGCAGTGCGGGAAGTCGAGACCGATGCCGCGGCGGCGTTCGCGAAGACCTGGCAGTCAGTCGTCGAGATGGGGCTCACGGCCATCGGAATCGGCGAGCAGCACGGTGGCGGTGGCGGAGACCTGCTCGACCAGATGGTGGCGCTCGAGGCGGCTGCGTACGCCTTGGTCCCAGGACCCGTTCTGGGAACGACCTTGGTGGGCCAGCTGGTCTCGGACCCCGGTGTTCTCGAATCGATCGCGAGCGGCGCAAGTGCAGCGGTGGCGTTGACGAGCGATCTCGCGGTCGATGTCGTCGATGCCCGCTGGCTGCTCGCTCCATCCGACGACGGGTCCTGGGCGCTGATCGACGATGGCGGCTGGAGCGCCGAGCCGGTGCTGGGAGTCGACCTGTCGCGACGGGGTGGCCGGGTGCGGGTCTCCGCGACTGATGACCAGATCGTCCGCCTGGATGTCGACGGCGATGCCGTGCGCCGCGTCTTCGTCGCTCTGGCAGCGGCCGAGGCGGCCGGCGTCGCTCAATGGTGCCTCGACACCGCTGTGGCCTATGCCAAGGTGCGCGAGCAGTTCGGCGCACCCATCGGCTCTTTCCAGGCGGTCAAGCACCTGTGTGCCGAGATGCTGGAGACCACGGAGACGGTGGCCGCCGTCGCGTGGGACGCAGGCGAGTCGGAGATGTCCACCGACGTCGCCGCTGCCGTGGCCTTCGACGGCGCCGTGTCCGTCGCCCAGGACTGCATCCAGGTGCTCGGCGGCATCGGATTCACCTTCGAGCACGACGCGCACCTCTACCTCCGCCGAGCGACCGCCCTGCGGACCGCGGTGGCCACGATGACCAGGGGTGCCGAGCAATCGGCGGCCCGTCTGGCCCGACGCGCGGGCAGCGGACAGCGCCGGGACATCGAGATCGACTTCGGCGGCTCGGACCTGGAGTTCCGTGAGACGACACGCACGGAGATGGGTTCCATCACCGAGCTGCCTTCAGATGATCAGCGGGAGGCGCTCGCACGCGCCGGCTACCTGATGCCGCACCTGCCGCGTCCGTTCGGCCTCGACGCCGGTCCGGTCGAGCAGCTGGTGGTCGACGAGGAGCTGGCCCGCGCCGGGCTCGACCGACCGGACATCGCGATCGGTGGCTGGGCCGTGCCGACGATCATCCAGCACGGCACGGACGAGCAGCGGGAACGATTCGTCCTCCCGACGCTGCTCGGGGACATCTTCTGGTGCCAGCTGTTCAGCGAACCGGGCGCGGGCTCCGACCTCGCGTCGCTCAGCACTCGCGCCGTCCGCACCGATGGCGGCTGGCTGCTGACCGGCCAGAAGGTGTGGACCTCGCGGGCGCACGACGCGGACTGGGGCATCTGCCTGGCCCGCACCGACAGGGACGCCCCGCAGCACCGTGGGATCACCTACTTCCTGGTCGACATGAAGACCAGCGGGATCGAGACCCGGCCGCTCCGCGAGATGACCGGCGACGCGCTGTTCAACGAGGTCTTCCTCGACGACGTGTTCGTCCCCGACGAGTGCGTCGTGGGCGAGGTCAACGACGGGTGGAAGCTGGCTCGCACCACGCTGGCGAACGAACGGGTGGCGATGGCCGGCAGGAAGCTGGGCGTGAGCACGGAGCGTGCCGTCGAGCTCCTGGCCGGCCATGACTCGGAGACTGACGCTGCACGGGTCGGCCACCAGGTGGCGCTGGCGACCGTGTGCCACCTGCTCGCGGTCCGGTCGACGCTCCGATCGATCGCGGGGCGTGGCCCCGGCGCGGAGTCGAGCGTCGCGAAGATGCTGGGCGTCCGCAACCGTCAGGAGGCCTCCGAGCTCGTGGTCGACCTGCACGGGCCGGCAGCCCTGTTCGCGTCGGACGACTCCGCGTTGGCCGAGGACGTCCACGAGATGCTGCTCACGCGGTGTCTCTCGATCGCCGGCGGCACCACCCAGGTCCTGCGCAACGTCGTGGCCGAACGCGTGCTGGGACTACCCAGGGGCTGAGACGGCCTGTCCGATGCGCTCGCGCCTGGCGAGGAGCATGACCAGAGTTCCGGCGGCCAGAGCGGCCAGCACTCCGTAGGCCACGTCGTCAGAGGAGGCGTCGGCGACTGCCGGCATGACGATGGCTCCGGCGGTGTGGCCCAGGCCCCAGCCGAGGTTCACGATCCCGAACGCGAGACCCTGGTCGACTCCACTCGACTCCGCGCCGTCGGACAGCATGGCCATCGCCGGCGACCACAGCATGCCGATCCATGGTGCCGCGACCACGACCACGACGCCGAGGAGGAGTGCAGAGCTGGGGAGCGAGATGACCACCGCCGCGACAACACTTGCTGCCAGGCCGACCGCGCTCGGCGCGAGTCGTCCTCGCCGGTCCGAGATCCGGCCCGCGACGGGTGCCACGATGGCCTCGATCCCGGCCGCCACGAGGAAGACGGCGGCGATGGCGCCAGATCCGGCGCCGAGATCGTCCAGCTCCAGCGGGACCAGCACCTCGATCGCACCGAAGAGCAGGCCCGGGACGAGGATCAGGACCATGCCGTAACGCACTGCGGTCGAGCGGGCGGCTCGTCCGAGTCCGCCGACACTCGAGTGTTCCCGGGACGGCGCCTCCACGCTGAGCGTGAGCGCGATCAGGCCCAGGCCGATGAGGGAGACGCCGGAGAACATCGGCCCGCGTCCCACAGCGTCCGCCGCTGCTCCCAGGGCGGGTCCGGCCAGGACCCCGGCGATCGCGGCGGCCATCGCCGTCCCGATCATCTCGCCTCGTCGCTCGCGCGGCGCCGCCCGCACCACCCATGCGAGCGCCCCGGCCCACGAGAACGCGCCCCCGACACCTTGGAGAAATCGGCTCGCGTCGAGCAAGGCGATGTTCCCGCCGAGTGCGAAGCCGATGCCGGTGATGCTCATCAGGGACAGTCCGACCAGCACGGTCCGTCGTGGCCCTACCCGAGCCGCCAGCATGCCTCCGGGGAGCGCAGCGACCAGCGTCCCCGCCGCGTACGACCCGGAAAGGATGCCCGCCCCGCTCTTGGAGAGGTCGAACTCCCCGGAGAGGCCGGGAAGCAGCGGCACGATCGCCGCGAAGAACATCGTGTCGACGAAGACGACCGCGGTCGCCAGCACCAAGAGTCTTCGCACTGCGCCAACTCTAGGGCTGCGTCGGAGCCGTCTGGGCCAGCCGGTTGATCCGCACGTCGAACGCCTCGGAGACGTGCCACTCCCGGGACAGCATGACCGGCGTTCCGTCGCGGTCGTAGTCGATCTCCTCGATGTACAACAGAGGCTTCCCGCGCCGGATCCCGAGCACCTTGGCCGTGCGGTTGGTGCTGGCGACGGCGCGCAGAGTCGCCGTCGCGTGGTCGGCGGCATGCCCCGACGAGCTCAGCAACCCGAACAGCGAGGGGTGGAGGTTCTCAAGATCGAGGTCTCCGCTCAGCAGCCGCGCGGGGATACGGTCGCGTGAGTAGATCACCGGCTGGTCGTCGGCCGTTCGCACGCGCTCCACCGCCAGGACCGTGTCGCCCTTCTTGAGCTGCAAGGGGCTGTCGGCTTTCGAATATGGCTCGAGAATCGCATCGAGCACCCGCATACCGGGCTCTGCGCCGGCGCTCTCGATCATCGCGAGGTAGCTCAGTGTCGAGTCGAGACCGTGGGGCATCCTCCGACGCTCGGCGACGTAGCTTCCCGATCCATGCCTGCGTGTGACGTAGCCGGCTTCGACCAAGCTGGTCATCGCTTCTCGCACCGTCGCCCGAGACACCCCGAACCGCTTCACCAGCTCGCCCTCGGTCGGCAGCTTGGTGCCCGGCGGCAGCTGCGAGCTCGTCATCTCGGCCAGCAGCTCGTCGCGCAGCCGGTCGGCGAGCAAGCTCTTCCCGGGCATGACAAAAGCCTACGTTTCCTCGAGGACTCGGCGAACCTGGTCCGCGATGGACGGTGCTCCAGGCAGCAGGCCGTCGAAGATGGCGCTGCCGATCGTGTACCCCCACGCGCCTGCCTCGCCCACCGCGACGGCCCGCTCGATGCTCGCAATCGATCCCGCGACGATCACCGGACCGCTCGATGCCTGGACCACCGCACGGATCAGCTCGAGGGTGTCGGCGGTCGGGTGGCGATAGGCCAGCAGGTCGAGACCCGCGACGTGGTCGAGCCCAGTGAGCCGTTCCGCGTCGGCGGCGATCTCGTCGATCGTCGCCGAGCAGGACGCTGGGGTGGTCGACGACCATGCCGGGGAACGGGCAGTACTTCACGTTGTCGGGAAGCAGGCCTGCCGTGTCGGCGCCATGGGTGCCACCGAGCACCCAGTCCACCCCCGCCTCCGCCGCCGTCTGCAACGACGCCAGCTCGGCCTCCTTGGTGGTCGACACGACCTCGAGCATCACCTCGAAGCCGGCGTCGTGGGCGAGCGACGTCACCTCGCGTTGCCGGGCGAGGTCTGCTCCGACGTCCTTGAACCCGATGTACCGCAATCCGGTGTCCGCCAGCGTCGTCACGATCTCTGCTGCGTTGTCGACGGTCCGGTCGCCGTGGGTCAGCATGAACACGAAATGAGCCACACGTCCTCCTTCATCCCTTTTCGGCGTCGGCGATGATCGACCGCGCCGTGTCGTCCGACCAGACCCCGAGCACATCGGCGAGATCCACGATCGAGAGCCGTTCGCGGAGCAGGTGGGAATTTCTCAGCGCCCAGAACAGCAGGCCGTCGTCATATCCGGGGCCAAGATCCTCTGCGCGGACGGGAAGGCCGCTCGCGTGGCTCACCTCGTCGAACTGCTCCGGCGTCGGCAGCGCGAGGGTCTGCGAGAACGCGTCCCAGTCGTTGACCATCGCCTCGACATCCGTCTGGTGCTCCAGCAGCCAGCTGCGTTTCGCGGAGTAGGCCGCCCAGCACTCCTCGACCGTCTTCGCGCCCAGCTCGGCGAACGCGAGCGCCGCCGCATCCCGACTCGAAGACTCCCCGGGCACCCGGATGCGCGACCGGGACGACCTGATCGTGCGATCGACGAGCTGCCAGACGCGCAGTGCGAGCCGAGTCGCCACGGTCACTTGCATGCCGTGCGGTGCGCCGGGTTCCTGACGTTGGGTGAGCGCCATCTCCAGGAGGTGCGACACCGCGTGCTCGCTGCCCGATGCGGGCGCCGTCGAGCCGACGATTCCCATCGACAGCCCGCTTCCCGCCAGCAGCCGGGCCAGGTCGGCGAGTCCGGACGGCTCGGCGTCGTGCGCGGCCTGGGCGAGCGACGGAAGTGCCGGCATCGCGGCGAGCACCTGCTCGACGACTGCGGCATCGTAGGCGGGTCCATGGCCGAGCGCCGCCGCGAGCTGCCACTCGCCGACCGCGTTCGGGACCGTGGACAGGTCGCCCACCCCGGCGAGGTTCAGCCCGACCGGTGCCGCGGTCAGGATGTCGGAGTCGGCGATGAGCATGTCGGGCCATCGCGACACGACGGTGCGCTTGGCGCCGGCGATGACGAGGACGCTGCGGTCGGCGATGAAGCCGTTGATGCTGCAGGCGGTCTGGACCGCGACATGGCGGCTTCCGGTGCGTTGCGCGGTGACCTTCGCGATGTCGGTGAGCGTTCCCGCGCCCACCGAGACCAGCAGCCGGTCGTCGCCGACCTCGGCCACCGCGCGCTCGACCGTCTCCTCGTCGGCTCGCACCGTGCCCGCGCCGAGCTGGACGACCGGGCAGTCGCCGAGCAGTTCGGCGAGGCGATCGACGACCGGACCGGACGGCGTGGGGTACGGGCCGCCGTCGCTGATGATCACCGGCGCGCCGGAAATACTGGCCGCGTCCTTGATTGCGTCGTCCAGCACCGAGGCACCGATGCGGATGTCCACGTCGGGCAGGTCGGCACGGCCCCGTTCGCGGAGCGTCGCGAGGATCTCGTTGGGTTCAGGGATGCCGTTCATGGGGCCAGCGCTGACTCGACGGCGTCGAAGGCGGCACGGTAACGGGCGTACGCCTCGGCGTACTGCTGCTGTGCGTCCGGGTCGGGGTCGATGGTGCTCGAGTCCAGCTGAACGGCACACGATGCCGCCGCGAAGCCCGCGAACACCCCGGATCCGACTCCGGCCACCATCGCCGCACCGACGGCGGTGGCTTCCTCGGACAGGACGCGGCGTACCGGCCGGCCGAGCACGTCGGCCTTGATCGACGCCCACAGATCGTCCCGTGCACCTCCGCCGACGATCCGGACCTCACCGTGCCCGAGATGCAAGGCATCGAGCCGATCGACGATGTCGCGCAGCGCGTAGGCACACCCCTCGAGCACGGCCCGGGCGACGTGGGCCGAGGTGTGGTTCATGGCCAGGCCGAGGAAGGCACCCCGCATCGAGTCGTTCCATCGTGGTGCGGTCGAGCCGGACAGCGCTGGCAGGAACAGCACGCCGTCGCTGGCCGGCGGCGCTTCGCTGGCCCGCGAGAAGACGTCTCCCTGCGGGATGCCGAGCAGCCCGTCGGCGAGCCACAGCGTGCTGCCGCCGCTGACGAACCCGGGATTCTCGATCAGCCAGGTGCCGGGGACCGCATGGCCGTGGGTCTCCACCAAGGCGAGTGGATCGCGGACCGGCTCGTCGGCGACCGTCGTCACCGGCTCCGCCGTACCGGTGACGTCGACGATGACGCCGGGCTCGATGGCACCGGCACCGACCGATGCGGCGTGCTCATCGCCTGTGCCAACCACCACTACGCACGTGGACGGCAGCCCCAGGTCGGCTGCGACGTCGGGCAGCAGTGTGCCGATCACGTCCGTCGATGGCCGGACCGGCGGCAGCATCGCCGGGTCGATGCCGGCGGCCTCGCACAGCTCCGTGTCGAAGTCGCCCTTGGCGACGTCGTACACCATCGTCGACGACGCGTTCGCGGCGTCCTGGGCGTACGAGCCGGTCAGATGGTGCAGGAGGTAGGACCCGACCGGCGCGAGCATGGCAGCGCGCTGCCAGACATCCGGTTCGTTCTCGCGGATCCACATCATCTTCGGTGCGCAGTGCGACGCGTCAGCGACCAGTCCGGTGCGCTCGGCGAGCCGTTCCGGCCCCACTGCGGCGGCCAGCTGGTCGCACTCATCGGTGGCACGCTTGTCCAGCCAGATGATCGCCGAGCGCAGCGCTGTGCCGTCGGCGTCGCAGGCGATGACGCCGTCGACCTGGCTGCCCAGACCCATGGCCACGACTCGATCCGACTGGATGCCCTCGGTCGCCGAGCGCACGGCATCGCGGAGAGCGGTGCCGTAGGCCTGTGGATCTTGATCGGCCCAGCCGTCGTGCTCGTGGACCATGGTCAGCGGCGCCGAGCCGGCGGCGACGACGTCGCCTCCCTCGTCGACGACCACGGCCTTGATGCTCTGCGAGCCGACGTCGACTCCTAGGACCAGAGACACGACTTCCCCTCACCTGGCGGTAGAGCGTTGGCGGGCACGGTCTGCGGGGAGGATCGGGGGGCGAGCCTCCCCGCAGACCCGTTCAGGGTGCCGGCGTCGGCGTGTCGTCGCCCGCGATCTCGGTGACGGAAGTCGTTCCATAACCCTCTTTCTGGAGATTCGCACCGTGCTGGCCCCGAGTCATGGCGAACTCCTCCTCCGGCGACAGCACCAGCTTGTGTCGGCCACGGATCGCGAAGTAGGCGATGCCGATCAGGAAGTAGACGAGCGTGCCGACCACGCCCGGCCGGTAGTCCGCGTTGAAGAACAACGAGACGAGCGCGACCAGGGCGATGACACCGGCGATCACGGCGCCCGGGACACCCCATGGGCTCCGGTACGGGCGGGCAATGTCCGGCAGGTTGCGGCGCAGCAGGACGAACGCCAGGCACTGCATGAAGTAGGAGATCACAGCACCGAACACGGCCATGTAGAGCAGCGCACCGACGATCTGGCCCGCCAACGCGCCCTCGGCCTTCCCGAGGAAGTAGATGAGCAGCGTGAGGGCGTAGCCGACCACCGCGCCCGCGATGAGCGCGACGTACGGCGTGTTCCTGGTCGGGTGGGTGATCGACAGGACCTGCGGGAAGTAGCCCGCACGGGACAACGAGTACGTGTTGCGACCGTACGCGTAGATGATCGTGAAGAAGCTGGCGATCAGCCCGACCAACCCGATCAAGCCGAGGATGGTCGCGCCGGTGCCCTCGCCGAACACCGCCTTGAAACCGTCGAACAACGGAGTCGCCGACGTTCCGACCGCCGCCGCGCCACCGCCGACGCCGGTGTTCAGGATCAGGATGCCGAACGCGAACACCATCAGCGTCGTGAGACCCCAGATGGTCGCGCGAGGGATGTCGCGCGCGGGATCGTGGGACTCCTCGGCGGCCAACGGCAGCTCCTCGATCGCGAGGTAGAACCAGATCGCGAAGGGCAGGGCCGGGAAGATCCCCGCGACGCCGTGCGGCAGGAAGGAGCTGCCACCCTCCTCGTCGGGCGGGATGTTGGTGAGATTGCTGGCATCGAAGGCGCCGCTGACGAGCACGGACACGAAGTAGAACACGAGGATGCCGAGCGCCAGCAGGGTGATGACCACGGTGAAGCGCATGGTGATCTCGATGCCGAGGATGTTGATGCCGACGAAGATGATGTAATACAGGAGCCACCAGAGGATGACACTGTTCCAGGCCCCGTCGGCGCCGCTCAGGTCGACGACGATGTCGTGCGACAGGAAGCCCATCGCGCCCACGACGACCGCCGGGGTGATGACGTACTCCATGTTCTCGGCCAGGCCGTTGATGAAGCCGCCCCACGGCCCCATCGCGGATCGCGAGAACGAGTAGGCGCCACCGGTGTGCGGCATCGCGGGCGACATCTCGGCGATGCTGAAGCACAGGCCGTAGAACATGATCGTGATGACGACCCCGGCGATCAGCAGCCCGCCGAAGCCGCCGGCGTCGAGGCCGAGGTTCCAGCCGTAGAAGTCGCCGGAGATGACCGCGCCGACGCCGAGCGCCCACAGCGACCAGAAGGCGGCATGGCGGCGCAGCTGCCGCTTCTCGAAGTATCCCTCGCCGGCCTCCTGGTAGGTGACCGATCCAAAGGCTCGTGATTTGTCCGCCATCGCTCCTCCTGCTTTCCGCTAGGGTCTGTGCGAAAGTTGTCAGACAACTCGGACGATAGCGCTGGAGGGGTGCAAGGGTCAACGACCTTGCGTTGGGCCTGCCTGATGCCATTGCAGCCAGCGCTGCACCGCCCCGATCGTGTGCTGGGCGCCGGGGATCTCGGCGTAGGTCACCGTCGAGGCGGAGCGCTTGCGAAAGGGTGCTCGGACTACCCCGCCGCTGATCCCGGTCGCGAGAACTCCGCTGGCCGTCGCGTGCGGTTCGGCCCGACGAGCTCGAGCGCGATGCCCGTGAACGCCGCTAGGTACAGCAGGCCGGCCGCCGGCGAGGCCCACTCGCTGAATCCGGTGCCGGCGAATTCCAGCACCACAAAGGCCCACAGGCTCACCGGGATCCATCGCGGCACCGAGTGGGACCGGAACAGGGCGGCGCCGAGGAAGATGATCCCGAGAACGGTGCCGATCAGGCCCATGGCCATGAAGACGACTGCAGGGCCGGCTTCGATCGACTCGACGACGGCGCCCAGTGCGTCCCGGTGGGCCGCGTCGCCCGACATCTCGAGATAGGCCAGACCGATGCCACCGAAGACGGCGTGGCCGAACCCACCAAGGACCGCGAGGACGCACCCCACGAGGGCGGTTCGGCGCGCGCGTGCGGCAAGGGCCGCGATCGCGACCGCGCCGATCATGAACGGCAGCTGGGACAACGCGAAGGCGAGCAGGGATATGGCGCCTGCGGTGCCGGACTCCGCAATGGCTGCGAGCCGGTCTGCCGGATCGCTGGCGAACTCTGGCTGCAGCAGCACGGACGCGACGGACAGCACTGCGGTGACGACCAGGCAGGCGGCCGCGAGGATGCGGGCCGGTCGCTGGGTGAGTGGCGTGGACATGAGACCTCCTGTGGCTGGATAGATGCACGTCAGGCTAGGAAGCCGTGGCGTGATCCGGCATCGTCGCGAGGTCTCGCGCGGGGTCATCCCCAGTCGCATGTGGAGTCAACTCGAGACCGACGCGGAGTATGTCGCGTCGTCTTATGGTGAGTGCGTGCGGGACCTTCTTGTACGCCGAGCCACTGATGTTGCGATCGCGTTCATCCTCGCGGCGGTTTCCGTTCTCGAGGTCAGCCTGCCGATGTCGTCGGTGGTCGGATCGGGCTCAGAAGAGGTCACGATGGCGGTCGCCCTGTTCAGCTGCGCGGCGCTCGTCGCACGTCGCACCCACCCGCTGGCGACGGCGCTCGTCATCCTGCTGCTGTGGCCGGTCGTCTACACGGTCACGCCGCTCCTCGTGTTGTTCTGGGGTCAGTTCGTACCGATCGTGGTGGCGCTCTACTCGGTCGCGCGGCACGGCAGCACTCGCCACGGCCTGTACGGCGCCGGAGCGGGTGCGGCCACCCTGCTGTTTTTCGATCTGCGCGTTGCCGAGCTGAACGCAGCGAGCGAGATTGTCTTCCACTGGATGGTGTGCACGGTGGCGTGGTCGCTCGGGAGGTTCGTTCGCGTGTACGAGAATCGCGCCCACGACCAAGCGCGACGTGCGGCACTCGCGGAACGCTCCAGCCGCGAGCAGGCGCTGCAGGCGGCGGCAGACGAACGTGCGCGGATCGCCCGCGAGCTGCACGACATCGTCGCCCACTCGGTGAGCGTGATGGTGGTCCAGGCGGGGGCGGCGCAGAAGGCGCTCGACGATCCGGAGTACGTCGAAAAGGCGCTCGATTCGATCCGCTCCACCGGTACGACCGCATTGGAAGAGATGCGCCGTGTGGTGGCACTGATCCGCGACACCGAGTCCCCGGCCGACCTTCAGCCGCAACCCGATCTCGCCTCCCTCGAGTCGCTGGTGACCGACATGGACATCCCCACCTCGCTCTCGGTGGAGGGCGCGAAGCGACCCCTCTCGGCCGCGGTGGCGCTGTCCGCTTTCCGCATCGTCCAGGAGGCACTGACCAACGTTCGTCGCCACTCCTCGGCCAGCTCGGTTCAGGTGACCCTGCGCTACCTGCCCGAGAGTCTCGAGATCGAGGTCGACGACGACGGCGTCGGCGCCGCCGTGGCCGCCGGCGGGAACGGGCTGATCGGGATGCGCGAGCGTGCCCAGCTGTACGGCGGGACGGTGGCCACGACCACCGCACCCGGCGAGGGGTTCAAGGTTCGCGCAGTGCTGCCGAGGGGGCCGACGCCGGTATGACGGAGACGAATGGTCGAACCAGTGTCGTCGTGGTCGACGATCAGGAGCTGGTTCGCACCGGGTTCGCGATGATCCTCGACAAGGCCGGCATCGACGTGGTCGCACAAGGTGCGAACGGCGAGGAGGGCGTGGCGCTTGCTCTCGAACACCGGCCGGACGTCGTCCTCATGGACGTGCGCATGCCGGGTATGGACGGGATCGAGGCCACACGCCGGATCACGGCCGAAGACCCCTCGCCGCGGGTGCTCGTACTGACCACCTTCGACCTCGATGAGCACGTCTTCACCGCAGTTGCAGCAGGTGCCTCGGGGTTCCTGCTCAAGGATGTGGCGCCCGACGACCTAGCCCACGCCGTGCGCGTGGTCGCACGAGGGGAGGCGATGCTCGCGCCCGCGTTGATCCGCCGACTGCTGGACCGCTACGCCCGTCCCGCGCCCGGCCCCACTGCCCGCGTGGCCGTCTCGGAGCTGTCGGAGCGGGAGGGTGACGTAGCCCGGCTCGTCGCCCGGGGTCGATCGAACGCAGAGATCGCGGCTGAGCTGTACCTCAGTGAGGCGACGGTCAAGACCTACGTCTCGCGGTTGCTCACCAAGCTCGGTCTGCGCGACCGGGTACAGGTCGCCGTCTGGGCCTATGAGTCCGGGCTGGTGCGCGTCGGGGGCGAGGACCCCTGAGCTCGGCCCCGGTGGTCGCCGGCTTGCTGCGCGGTCGCCAGGTGCCACTGGAGCCAGCGCTGCACCGCCCCGATCGTGTGCTGGCTGCGGATGGATGAGAAGACGTCGAACGCGTGCTGGGCGCCGGGGATCTCGGCGTAGGTCACCGTCGAGCCGGACCGCTCCCGGAGGGCGGCGACGAACGCGCGCGCCTCGCTCACCGGCGCGAGCGTGTCGTTGCGGCCATGGATCACGAAGAAGTCGGGCGTGTGCTCGTCGACGTGAGCCAGCGGCGACGCCTGGACGAACTCGTCGAGATCTGTCCTGGGGGTCCTTGCGGAACACCCACGGGCCCATGAACCGGTCTCTCATGTCGACAGCGGTCTGCGTCTCGGTCAGGCCGGCGACGTCGTACACGCCGTAGAAGGAGACGCACGCGGAGATCGACGTGTCCGAGTCCTCGAAGCCGGGCTGGTAGTCCGGCAGGCCCGGGGTGAGCGCCGCCAGGGCAGCCAGGTGGCCGCCCGCGGATCCGCCGGTGATGGCGAGGTACGACGGGTCGCCGCCGTACTGCTCGATGTTCTCGTGGACCCAGGCGATCGCCCGCTTCACGTCGACGATCTGGGTGGGGAAGGAGTGCTTGGGGGCGAGCCGGTAGTTGGAGGAGACGCAGATCCAGCCCTGCTGGGCCATCCGGTTCATCAGCAGCAGCCCCTGCTGCTCCTTCGTGCCGATGGTCCAGGCGCCGCCGTGGATCTGGATCAGCACCGGGGCGCCGCTCAGGTCGGTATCGCGGGGGCGATAGATGTCCAGCCGGGCCCGGCGCCCGCCCTCGGTGTACGAGACGTTGCGCAGCACCTCGACGTCATGCTGACGAAAGCGGAACGGCCGGGCGATCGCTCCGCGCGGGATGGTCAGGTTGACCGGCCCGGGAACGTCCAGGTCGGTCAGGTAGTTCTCGCCGATGCTCTCGCGGAGCGCGTCGTCGAGCTCGGTGCCGACGCGTCGCGCGCCGGCGATGGAGTACGCCAGGAGCCCGGCAGCGGCGGCGGCCGCGACCAGCCCGGTGGTCGACGGGGCGGAGGTGCGCCGGCGGACGCTCAGCTCGGCCGCGGTGTCGAGGAGAGTGGCACTCAGCAGATGTGGGGCCAGCTCGCTCACTGGCCAGCCGAGGGCGAACGCCGGGATCCCAGCCCAGCGACCCGGTGGCGGCCGGACGGCGTTCAGTGCCAGCGCGGCGAGCGCGACCTGGCGTCGAGCGAACCCCGATGACATTGGCGCCTCCGGAACTTGGGAATAGAACACGTTCTAGAAAGGCTAGGATACGGGCCATGGATCGACTCAGCGGGCTCGACGCCAGCTTCCTGTACCTGGAGAGCGGCGCTCAGCTGATGCACGTCTGCGGGCTGATCGTCGTGGATCCAGAGACCATCCCCGGCGGCTACGACTTCGAGACCTTCAAGAAGGAGCTGTCCGAGCGCGTCTCGGACGTCCCGATGTTCAACCGCAAGCTCAAGCTCGTCCCCGGAGGCATCGACTTCCCCGTCTGGGTGGTCGACGAGGAGTTCGACATCGACCGGCACGTCCACCGGCTCGCCGTCCCGTCGCCAGGCGGCGAGCGCGAGCTGTCCGAGGTCGTCGGGCACCTCGCCGGCATCCCACTGGACCGGTCACGACCGCTGTGGGAGATGCACGTGATCGAGGGCCTGGCCAGCGGCCAGATCGTGGTGTTCTCGAAGATGCACCACGCCTCCGTCGACGGGGTCTCGGGGTCGAACATGATCTCGTACCTGTGCAGCCTGGAACCGGATGCGCCGCCGCTGGACTCCGCGGACGCCCCGGGTGCGACGGCATCCCAGCGCGTCCCGTCCGACCTCGAGCTGGTCGGCCGCGGTGTGGTGTCGACCGTGGCCAAACCGTGGCAGCTGGCGAGGCTGGTGGCGCCGACAGTCCGCACCGTCACGGAGACGGTCAGCCGGGCGCGCGAAGGCAGAGCGATGGCTGCGCCGCTGACCGCTCCCCGCACGTCGTTCAACGGGACCATCACCGGTCACCGGGCCATCGCGTGGACCGACATCTCGCTGGACGACATCAAGGAGATCAAGAACGCGATTCCGGGGGCGACCGTCAACGACGTCGTGCTGGCGCTCAGCGGTGGCGCGCTGCGCCGCTACCTCCGGGATCGCGGCGAGCTGCCGGCCACGTCGTTGCTGGCCAGCGTTCCCGTGTCGGTGCACCTGGAGTCGAAGCGGACCGGACGCAACAAGGTGTCGACGATCTTCTGCAAGCTCGGCACGGACATCGAGGACCCCCGCGAGCGGATCACCGCGATGTCCGTGGCGAACGCCCACGCCAAGGACCACCACAAGGCCGTCCCGGCCGACACCCTGCAGGAGTGGGCGGAGTTCGCGGCCCCGCGTACCTTCGGCCTGGCGGTGCGCATGGTGTCCGACCTGCGGCTCGCGGAGCGCGCGCCGGTCATCCACAACCTGGTCATCTCGAACGTCCCCGGACCACCGGTTCCGCTGTACTTCGTCGGCGCCCGGATCGACGCGCTCTACCCGCTCGGCCCGGTCTTCCACGGGGCCGGGCTGAACATCACGGTGATGAGCAACAACGGGGAGATGCACATCGGCGCCATCGCCTGCCGCGAGCTGATGCCGCGCGTGTGGGACCTGGTCGACCAGTTCCCGGCCGAGCTCAAGGCGATGAAGGCCGCGGTGCTCTAGATACGCGCCAGGTCGCGGTCGCGCATCCGCGCCATCGTGGCGTGAGTCGCCTCGAGGAGCGCCGGCACGAAGGTGCGATGCTCCAGAACGCATCCCGCATGGCCGCATGCGGCCTCGTGCACCGTGGCGCCCGGGATCCGCGAGGCCACGGCGCGCTGTCGCGCTGTCGGGATCACGTGGTCGCGGGTGGTGACGACGACCGCGGTCGGCACGTCGATCTGCGACAGCCACGGCGTCGAGTGGTGGCGGCCGAGGGACGCCACCGCCTGGCCGACGGCCCACGGGCTGCTCGAGCGCCACTGGTTCATGGCCCAGCGAGCCGTGTCTGACGTGTCGGCGTCGATCGCCTCGACGGCGGCTGCGCTGGCGCGGTTGACGACCTTCGAGCGGGACAGCGTCGCGGTCAGCGCCGTGCCCAGCTCCATGCCCGCGTGGAAGACGCGTTCGCGACCGTTGGTGCGGAAGTGGTCAGTGGTGGCGGCGAGGAGTAGTCCGCCGACGGTGTCGGGGTGCTGCCGCCACACCCGCTGCGCGATCACCGATCCCATCGAGTAGCCGGCGATGAGGGGACGGTCGAGGCCGAGCTCGTCGACGACGGCGGCCACGTCGTCGGCACAGTCCGAGACGAGGAACCGCTCGGACGTGATGCCGCGCCCGTGCCATCGCTGGTCGAACGTGATCACCCGGTAGTGCTCCGCGAGCGGCGGGATGGAGGGGAACCAGGTCAGCGGACCGGTGCAGCTGATCGCGTGCAGGAGGATGATCGTGGGCGCGTCCGGGGTGGGTCCGGGCACGTCGGTGAGCCACGTCCGGCCACGCCGCGGGAGCTCCAGCCAGTCTCCTTCGGGCAGGTCCACCGGAGGGAGGTCGGGCAGGTGCTGGCGGAAGAGGGCCCGCAGGGACAGCTGGACCGGATCCGGCACGGAGTTCTCCTCTGGGTCGGCTTCCCCAAGATTAGAACACGTTATAGTTTCGGTGGGTAACACGCCACTCGAAGAAGGAGATCTGCGTGGACTCGGTGCTCGACGAGGTGCGCTCCGTCATCGGCGACGTGCTCGACCGCGGTGACGGGTCCTGGCGCGCCTTGCAGGAGGCCGGGCTGCTGGCGCTGGCCGCTCCGAAGGAGCACGGCGGCGAGGATCTGGGCCTGGCCGAGGTTGCCGTCCTGGTGCACGAGGTGGGTCGCCGCGCGGTCGAGCTTCCGGTGTGGGAGACCCTGGCCTGCGGTCTGCTGCCGCTGGTGCGGTCGGGTTCGGAGGCGCTGCAGGCCGACCTGGTCCCGAAGCTGCTGTCCGGCGAGCTGTTGTTCGCACCCGCGCTCGGCGAGCCCGGTGCGGCGTTGCCGACCAGCCCGACGACGACGTACGACGGTGAGAGTGTCAGCGGCACCAAGATCGGTGTGCCGGTCCTCGACGGGACGACCTTGCTGCTCGTCTCTTCGACGGCGACCGATGGAAGCTCGTCGGTCGCGATCGTCGATCCCGCCGGCGCGGGTGTGAGCCGCGCCGACACCGGGACGTCGCGCGGCGCAACCGAGGCCACCTACACGTTCACGTCCGCGCCGGCGCTCGGCATGCTCGACGCCGACGTGGTGCGCAGCCACGCCATCGCCGGCCTGGCCACCCTCGGAGCAGGCGTCGTCGAAGGAGCCCGTGATCTCACCGCCGGCTACATCCGGGACCGGCGCCAGTTCGGACGCGCGCTCGCGGAGTTCCAGGCCGTCGCCCAGCAGATCGCGGACGTGTACATCGGGTCGCGGACGTTCACGCTGACGGCCGGAGAGGCCGCCCGTCGTCTCGACGCCGGCGACCCGGCGGCCGACGACCTGGCCGTCGCTGCGCACTGGTTCGCCGACCGGGCCTCGAGCGTGATGCAGATCTGCCAGCACCTTCACGGCGGCATGGGCGTCGACGAGACCTACGCGATGCCCCGCTACTTCGCATCGGTTCGCGACATCGTCCGCCACCTGGGCGGTCCGTCTGCCCTCGCCGACGTGCCGATCACCGAGACCGCGGGAAAGAACGCCGAGCTGACCGTCGAGGAGCGCGCGTTCAAGCAGGACGCACGCGCCTACCTCACCGGCCTGACCAGCGCGGACGACCGCGACGAGATGCGCACCGACCGGCACGGCCCGGCGTACCACCGCATCATCAAGCAGATGGGAGCGGACGGGTGGATGGGCGTCGGCTGGCCGCGAGGAGTATGGCGGCCAGGGGCGCGGCGGCATCGAGCAGCAGGCGTTCGTCAACGAGGCGTCGCGGGCCGACGTCCATCTGCCGTCGGTGACGCTGCAGACCGTCGGACCGACCCTGCAGGCCTACGGCACCGAGAAGCAGAAGAAGATGTTCCTCGCCGACATCGTGACCGGCGACGTGCACTTCGCGATCGGCTACAGCGAGCCCGACGCCGGCACCGACCTCGCGTCGATGCGCACCAGCGCCGTGCGCGACGGCGACCACTACGTCGTGAACGGCCAGAAGATGTGGACCACTGGCGGTCACGTCGCCGACTACGTCTGGCTGGCCGTGCGCACGGACCCCGACGCGCCTCCGCACCAGGGCATCTCGATCCTCATCGTCGACACCAAGGACCCCGGCTACTCCTCGACGCCCATCGTCACGAGCGACGGCTCCCACCACACGAACGCGACATACTTCAACGACGTGCGGGTGCCGGTGGACATGCTCGTCGGGGAGGAGAACCGCGGCTGGCAGCTGATCACCACCCAGCTCAACCACGAGCGCGTCATGCTCGGCCCCGCGGGCCGGATAGAGGGGCTCCGCGACCTGGTGCTCGAGTGGGCCCAGGACCGCGTCGGCCCGGACGGCACGCCGGTGCTGCAGGTCCCGTGGGTCCGTGACGTCCTGGCGCGCGCCACCGCGTCGTTCCGGGTGAACGAGCTGCTCAACTGGGCCGTGGCCGGGGCATCGTCGCCCGGCGGGGGTGCCGGGCCACGGGCGGCACAAGGCACTGCCCGGGCGCTGGTGGCCGACGCCTCGACGTCGAAGGTGTTCGCGAGCGACGAGGTGCAGAAGCTGGGGCTGGCGCTGGCCGACGTCGTCACGGCCTACGGCGATCTTGCCGATCCTCCGACCGGCCGGCTGGCCCAGTACCTCGACGCCACCAGCAAGCGGAATCTCGTGCTCTCGTTCGGTGGTGGCGTCAACGAGGTGCAGCGCGAGCTGATCGCCATGTTCGGACTCGATCTTCCGAAGGTGCCGAGATGAGGCGACGACATCCAGAAGAGCGTCGAGGAGATCAAGGCGCGCGGCTACAGCCCGGCTCGCGAGGGCCGGGACCCCGTGAACGAGCCGATGATCCGGCACTGGGCCGAGGCGATCGGCGACACCAACCCGCGCTGGCAACCCGGCCCCGACTGCGAGGCGCCACCCGCGATGGCCCAGGTGTGGACGATGCCCGGACTCAACAAGGACCGGCCGCCCGGCGAACCGTTGTGGGACACGATGGTCGTCCTCGACGGCGCGGGCTACACGTCGGTGCTCGGCACGAACTGCGACCAGACCTATGCCCGGACCCTGCGGCCCGGCGAGCAGGTCCGGATCAGCGCACGGCTCGAGGACGTCTCCGACCTGAAGCGCACCGCCGTCGGCGAGGGCTACTTCGTCACGACCCGCAACGTCTGGACCGTCGGCCCCGACGACGAGGAAGTCGCGACGATGCAGTTCCGGGTGCTCAAGTACAAGCCCGGCACGGGTCGCCCGACGGTCGACCGGTCGAAGACGGTGAGGCCGCTGGTCAATCGCGACTCGGCGTTCTTCTGGGAGGGCACGGCCAAGGGCGAGCTGCGGATCCAGAAGTGCAACGCCTGCGGCGTGCTGCGGCACCCGCCCGGGCCGGTGTGCCCGTCGTGCCACGCCATGGACCGCGGCTACGTCACGGCGTCCGGACACGGCCGGGTGCACTCGTTCCTGACCCACCACGCGCCGGTCGTGCCCGGCAAGCAGCTGCCCCTCACCGTGGCGCTGGTCGAGCTCGACGAGGGCGTCCGGATGGTCGGCGAGGTCAGTGCTGATGTCGCGATCGGCGATGAGGTCGAGGTCTGGTTCGACCGCGTCGACGACGACCTCACCCTCGCGCAGTGGAGACGACCCGATGACGTGCCGGAGTCGAAGCCTGAAGCCGAGGAGTCATCTGACATCCCGGTCTGGGAGCTGCCGATCACGCCGACCCTCGTGGTGTCGACCGCGCTGGGCACGCGTGACTTCCAGGACGTGCACCATGACCGCGACCTCGCGCAGGGACACGGCAGCAAGGACATCTTCCTGAACATCCTCGCCACCACCGGGCTGGTTCACCGCTACGTCACGGACTGGGCCGGACCACAGACACAGGTGCTCTCGTGCGCCCTGGGCCTCGGTGCACCCGCGCATCCGTACGACACCCTCCGCTTCACCGGAGACATCCTGTCCGAGAGCGACGGGTTGACGACGATCGACGTCGTCGGCCGGGTGTCGCTCGGCAACCACGTGAACGCCCGGCTCGAGGTGAGATTGCCGTGAACGAGTTCAGCGGCGCGGCGTCGATCGCCGGAATCGGGGCGACCGAGTTCTCGAAGGACTCCGGGCGCTCGGAGCTGCAGCTGTCGGCCGAGGCGACGCTCGCCGCGCTCGCCGACGCCGGGCTCGAGGCGTCCGACGTCGACGGCCTCGTCACGTTCACGATGGACTCGACTGCCGAGATCGCGCTGGCCCGCGAGCTCGCGATGGGTGACCTGCGCTTCTTCAGCCGGATCAACTACGGCGGCGGCGCTGCGTGCGCGACAGTGCAGCAGGCAGCAATGGCCGTCGTGACCGGCATGGCCGACGTCGTGGTGGCCTACCGCGGCTTCAACGAGCGGTCCGTCTCGCGCTTCGGCCAGGTGCAGAGCGGGGCGGCGGCCCAGATGAACACCAACGGGCTCGACAACGCCTGGACGTACCCGTACGGGCTGTCGACTCCCGCGGCCACGGTGGCCATGCAGGCGCGCCGTTACATGCACGAGTTCGGCGCGACCTCGGAGGACTTCGGCCGGGTCGCCGTGGCGGACCGCCGGCACGCGGCCACCAACCCGAACGCATTCTTCTACGAGCGCCCGATCACGCTCGAGGACCACCAGAGCTCCCGGATGATCGCCGACCCGCTGCGGCTGCTCGACTGCTGCCAGGAGAGCGACGGGGCGGTCGCGATCGTCGTCACGTCGACCGAGCGCGCGAAGGACCTGAAGGCCGGCGCGGTGCCGATCGTGGCCGCGGCCCAGGGCAGCGCGGCCGACCAGTTCGTGATGACGTCGTACTTCCGGGACGACCTCGGCATCCCCGAGATCGGGGTCGTCGGCCGCGACCTGTGGCGGCAGTCCGGCCTGGCGCCGGCCGACATCGACACCGCGGTGCTCTACGACCACTTCACCCCCTACGTCCTGATGCAGCTGGAGGAGCTCGGCTTCTGCGGCCGCGGTGAGGCGAAAGACTTCATCGCCGACGGGGCGATCGAGATCGACGGCAAGCTGCCCCTGAACACCCACGGCGGGCAGCTGGGCGAGGCCTACATCCACGGCATGAACGGCATCGCGGAGGCGGTGCGCCAGCTGCGGGGGACCTCGGTGAACCAGGTGGCGGGGGCACAGCACGTCCTGGTCACGGCCGGCACGGGGGTGCCCACGTCCGGACTCATCCTCGGTGGGTGAACCGAGCCCAGGTCGGGATCAGGCCTTCGTCACGAGGCAGTCGGACAGCGCCGGCCGGGCATCGTCGCCCACCGTCGCGGCCACCACGATGCCGTCGGGCTCGTCCCAGGCGTCGACCGCGATGGTCTCGCCCGGGAACACCACTCCGGCGAACCTGGCGCTGAAACCCCCGACCGCGCTCGCATCACCGTCGAGCAGGAGGTCGGTGACCTCGCGCAGCACGATGGCGTAGGTGCACAGGCCGTGCAGGATCGGCGCCTCGAAACCGGCCGACCTCGCGAACTCGGGGTCCGCATGCAGCGGGTTGCGGTCGCCGCAGAGCCGGTAGAGCAGCGCCTGCTGGGGTGTCACGGTGTACGTCGTCGAGGCGTCCGGCGACCGGTCCGGCACGACGACCGCGGTGCTCTCGCCCCGGTCGCCACCCCAGCCGCCCTCACCCTTGACGAAGATCGAGGAACGGACGCGCCACAGCTCGGTGTCGTCCGGACCGGTGGCGAGGCCTTCCTGCCAGATCACCGCGGCCTTGCCCTTGTCCCAGACGTCGGTGATGTGAGTCGTCAACCGGGCCGAACCCTCGGCGGGCAACGGGCCGTTGACCAGGACCTGCTGGGAGCCGTGGACGACCTGGGCCAGGTTGATGTCGCACCCGGGCAGGTCGAGGCTCGGCGGCTTGATCGCGTGGACCGTCGGCGCCACCACGGCGAAGCTCGGGAGAACCTGGAAGTCTGCGCTGGTCTCGAGCGTGTAGCTGAGGTCCTGCGCCCCGACGGCGAGGTGGTAGAGAAGGACGTCGCTGCTCGTCCAGGAGAAATCTTGCGTGCCGACCTCCGCGCCGACCGCGACGTCAGGATCGATCGGCATGGGCCCCATCCGATCGAGCAATGTCCTCCGCGGCGAGATACCCGAAGGTGATGGCGGGTCCGATGGTGGCCCCCGGGCCGGCGTAGGTGTGTCCCATGACGGCCGAGGAGCAGTTGCCGGCGGCGTACAGGCCCTCGATCACGGACCCGTCCGGACGCAGCGCCCGGGCGCGTTCGTCGGTGACGATTCCGCCCTTGGTGCCGAGGTCGCCGGGGACGATCTTCACCGCGTAGAACGGCGCCCGGGAGATGTGGTGCAGTGACGGGTTCGGCTTCACCTTGGGGTCTGCGTAGTACTTGTCGTAGGCGCTCTCGCCGCGGTGGAAGTCCTCGTCGACGCCGGACGCGGCGAACTCGTTGAACCGCTGCACGGTCGTCACGAGGGCCTCGGCCGGCACGCCGATCTTCGCGGCGAGCTCGCCCAGCGTCTCGGCCCGTTTCACCGTGCCGTGCTTGTACCAGCGGCCGGGGAACGGCTGCCGCGGGGAGAGGCCGGCGAAGAGATAGCGGTTGCGGTAGTGCTGATCCATGATCATCCACGCGGGGACGTGCGAGACCCCGGTCGCCTCGCCCGCGTAGATCGCGTGGGTCGCCTCCACGTAGGGCAGCGCCTCGTTCATGAACCGCCGGCCGGCGGAGTTCACGATGATCGAGCCGGGGAGGTTGCGCTCCGCGAGGCAGAACCATGGGCCGCGCGGGAGCGGGATCGTGGGTCCCCACCACGCATCGTCCATCAGGTCGACCGCGGCGCCGACGGCGATGCCGGCCTCGATGCCGCCGCCGGTGTTGCTGGGCGCCGCGGTGCTCCAAGCGGCATCGGTGGGGGCAGGAAGGTACTTCTCCCGCAGGGTGTCGTTCTTCTCGAAGCCGCCGGAACCGAGGATGACGCCCCGGCGGGCGCGGATGACGATCTCGGCGCCCCCATCCTCACCAGCACTGCGCTCGGCGCGGACCCCGACCACCCGGCCGCCTTCGACGACCAGGCCGGTCAGGGCGGTCTCGTAGTGGACCGGAACACCGGCGTCCATCAGGGCCTTGCGCAGGCTGATCGTCAGCGCGTTGCCCATCGCGAACATCCGGCGGCGGAGGAACGTGCTGAGCATCTTGTTGAACAGCACCCGGAACATGGTTCGCGCCCCGCGAATCGTGCGCAGGGGGCCGAGGCTGATCTTGCGGAAGTCGGCCTGGGTGACGATCAGGTTCGCCGGCGCCTTGGTGTACGCCGGGTGCAGCCGCTCCAGCTCCGCGCCGATGATCCGGCCGTCCATCGGCACCGGTTCCATGGTGCGTCCACGTGAGCGACCGCCCGGTTGCTCGGGCAGGTAGTCGGAGTACTCGGGCACCCACGCGAAGCGCACCGGTGACTTCTCGAGCAGGAAATCGATGACCTCCGGGCCGCGGGCGAGGAAGGTGTTCCGTCGCTCCTTCGGGACCACGTCACCGACGATGGCCTCGAGGTAGCGCCGTGCCTCCTCGGCGTCGTTCTCGTCGACCTGTCCGGCGTCGCGAAGAGCCTTGTTGCCGGGGATCCACACGCCTCCACCGGACCGAGCCGTCGACCCACCGAAGTACGCGCTCTTCTCGATCAGGACGGTGTCGAGGCCGTGATTCGCGGCGGCGAGCGCCGCGGTCATCCCGGCTCCGCCGGCGCCCACGACGACGACGTCACACGACTCTTCCATCGGTCCTCCGGTGGGGGCTGACTATCGCAAAACTGTAACAGGTTCTACCATGACTGAATGCTCTCCGACGAGGTCCGGCAAACCGTCGCCGACACCCTGGCCGCTGCCGAACGTGACCGGACGCCGGTCCCGCCGCTCCGCGACACCTGGCCCGACATCGACGTCGTCGACTCCTACACCATCCAGCTGCTGAACATCCACGACCGGCTCCGGAACGGTGCGACCGTGCGCGGCCACAAGGTGGGACTCTCCTCGAAGGCGATGCAGGACATGATGGGCGTCGACGAGCCCGACTACGGTCACCTGCTCTCCGACATGGAGGTCTTCTCCGACACCCCGGTCAGCGTGGGGCGCTACTGCATGCCACGGGTGGAGATGGAGGTCGCCTTCGTCCTCGGCCGAACCCTTCCGGGTGAGGGCTGCACCGAGGACGACGTCCTCGCCAGCACCGACCACGTCACCGCGTCCCTCGAGCTGATCGACTCCCGCATCGACAACTGGAACATCAAGATCATGGACACCATCGCCGACAACGCGTCGAGCGCAGGCTTCGTCCTCGGCGCGTCCCGGGTCGACCCGGGCAGCGTCGATCTCACCGGCATCGAGGCCCGGCTGCTCTGCAACGGCGACGAAGTGGCGGCCGGTCGCTCGGACGCCGTGCTCGGCAACCCGGTCACCGCGGTCGCCTGGCTCGCACGCAAGGTCGCGTCCTTCGGGGTGACGCTCGAGGCGGGTCACGTGATCATGCCGGGCAGCGTCCACCGCGCCATCGACGCCCACGCAGGCGACGACTTCGAAGCAGTGTTCACCGACCTGGGCGGCGTGAAGCTGTCCTTCACCGAATAGGGGAGATGTGATGACCCGCAAGGCCACCGCGGCCATCGTCGGGCCCGGCAACATCGGCACCGACCTGTTGTTCAAGCTGCTGCGCAGCGACGTGATCGAGCCGCGCTGGATGATCGGCGTCGATCCGACCTCTGACGGCCTCGAGCTGGCGCGTGAGCGTGGCGTCGAGGCGTCCCACGAGGGGGTCGACTGGCTGCTCAAGCAGGACGAGCTGCCCGAGCTGATCTTCGAGGCGACGTCGGCCTACGTCCACCGCGAGTACGCGCCCCGGTACGCCGAGGCCGGCATCCGGGCGATCGACCTGACCCCGGCCGCCGTCGGCCCGGCCGTCATCCCGCCGGTCAACGGCGAGGAGCACCTGAACGCCGAGAACGTCAACATGATCACCTGCGGCGGCCAGGCCACCATCCCGATGGTGCACGCGGTCGCGCGAGTGACCCCGGTGCCGTATGCCGAGATCGTCGCCTCCGTCTCCAGCGCGTCCGCCGGACCCGGCACCCGCGCCAACATCGACGAGTTCACCC
>CAVQEY010000010.1:0-223483 GCA_963711615.1 uncultured Actinomycetota bacterium
CGCAGCCAGAGCCATACACCATGCATTCGGATCAACAGGCTCGTGCGATGGGTCATGAGGGGCATGGAAATCAGAAGGCGGGCGAGCCGGCCAGGCGTCGCCGGCTTCGGCTCGCCGCGGAACGTCGCGCTGAAGACGGCCTCACCGTCCTGCTTGAGCACCACCGTCGACGACACGACGTCCGGCGTGAGCTGGAACTGCAGGTCGTACCGGCCTTCGATGGTGAAGAACGGCGAGACGTAGAACGCCTTGTCGACCTGGCTGCGGCCCTTCTCGTCGGTCCGCAGCAGATACGCATGCCGTCCGCCATAGGTGTTGTGCACCTCGGCGACGATGCAGGTCAGCGAGCCGTCGGGCGCGATCGCCCAGAAGACGCTGAGCGGGTCGAACGTGTGCCCGAGGACGCGAGCGTTGGCCATCATCAGGATGCGATGGCCGGTGACGTCGACACCCTCGGATGCGCAGAAGCGCTCGATGTTGGTCTTGAGGTCCGACGTGGGGTCGCCGATGTGGTCGGCGGCCTTGAACGTGGAGAACGGCCGCAACCAGCGGGGGAGCTGCGGCAGCTCGTCGAGGTCGACCAGCCACTGATAGACGCGGTAGCGGAACCGATGCTTCAGTGGCGTCCGCCGAGCATGCGCCACCCGACCCGTGACGAGGGCCGGGAGGACGGGCAGGGTCGGGGCGCTCACCAGTCGACTCCCAGGGCCGCGGCGGCCTGCACGCCGGAGCGGCAGCCGTCCTCGTGGAAGCCCCACCCGTGGTACGAGCCGGCGAACGCCGTCCGTCCGGTCGACAGCGTCGGCAGCTCGCGCTGAGCCGCCACCGACGCGGTGGTGTAGATCGGATGGGTGTACTGCATGGTGGCGATCACTGTGTCAGCGTCGATGCGGTCGGTGGAGTTCAGGGTGACCACGAACGGCTCATCGCTCTCGATGCCTTGCAGCCGGTTCATCCAGTATGTGACGGCGGTGGAGTCGAGCCGGCTGCTGCAGTCGTCCATGCGGTAGTTCCACGACGAGCGGGCCGGCTCGGCGACGGGCAGCAGCGTGGCGTCACGGTGGAGCACCGTCTCGTTGCGGGAGTACTCGAACGCTTCGAGGATCCGGCGTTCGTCGTCGGTCGCGTCGGTGAGCAGCGCGAGCGCGTCGTCGGCGTGCGTGGCGATGACCACGGAGTCGGCGCGGTGCACCGTGCCGTGCGCGTCGAGCAGCTCGACCCCATCGGGCTTGCGCGAGACGGCACGGATCGGCGTCGACGACCGGACGTCGCCCACGGCCGCCGTGACCTTGCGGACGTACGACTGGGAGCCGCCGCGCACCGTGAACCACTGCGGCGAGCCCGAGATCGACAGGAACCCGTGGTGCCTGAGGAACTCGAACAGGTACCGGGCGGGGTAGCCGAGAGCGGTCTCGTGGCCGGACGACCACACGCAGGAGACAACCGGGATGGCGTAATGGGCGGTGAAGTGGTCGGAGAAGCCGTGCCGGTTCAGGAAGTCGCCGTAGGTCTGCGGATCATCGGCGGACTCCTCGCTGTCGAGGAGTGCGATGGCCAGCCGCTGGTAGCGCTTGATCGAGGTCAGCAGCCGCAGGAAGCGCGGATCGGCGACACGTCGTCGTTGGGCGAAGATGCCGGTCGCGCCGCGTCCACCGGCGTACTCGAGGCCGCACCCGTCGCAGTGGATGCTCATGCTCATCTCGGTCGGGTGCACCTCGACGTCGAGCTCGGCGAACAGGCGGCGCAGCAGGGGATAGGTGCGGTCGTTGTGGACGATGAAGCCGCTGTCGACGGCATGTTCGTCGACCTGATGGGTGTGGGCGTGGCCCCCGAAGCGGTCGTCGGCCTCGAAGAGCGTGACGTCGCGGTCGCGTCCCAGGACGTAGGCAGCGGTGAGACCTGAGACGCCCGACCCGACGACCGCGACGGTGCGCATCCCGGGGCTCATGTGAGTGATTCGTGCTCAGCCGTCGCCGGGATGGGTGGCAGGACCGAGATTCGTGTCATCCTCGCCGGCCTTGCGGCTGGCCTCGGCGATCTCGAAGACCTCCGTGCCGAAGGCGCCCAGCTCGCTGGTGATGCGCCGGGCGGCGTCGAAGAAGATCGTGGCGACGTGACCGGCCGTGGCGAACGCGGCCTCCGCGCCCTGCTGGACGACGTCCTTGGCGATCTCGCGGCGACTCAGTGCCATGGACGTCGCTCCCTTCCGATCTGCCGCCCAGGGCCCGGCACCCCTGCCGGCGGCGGGGTCGGGGTGGCTACGCCGCCATTCTTGCAGCCTTGTCGGCCTCAGCGCGACGGGCTTTTTCCTCGCGCTTCGCGCGACGCACCGCCCGGGCCTCCGGGCTCTTGGCGACGAGGTACGGGTCGCTCGGCTTGCGTCCGAACACGGCGAGCTGGCGGCCGACGCTGAACAGCTGACGGCCCAGGCGGCCCGTGTTGTACTCCAGGCCGCGCCTCTCGATCAGGGCCCGCACCTCGGGGGCGATCAGCGGGTAGCGGCGGGCGGGGATGTCCGGGAACAGGTGGTGCTCGATCTGGTGGCTCAGGTTGCCGGTCATGACGTGGAACAGCCTGGATCCGGAGATGTTGGCCGAGCCGAGCAGCTGGCGCACGTACCACTGGCCACGGGACTCACCCAGTGCGTCCTCCTCCTCGAACGTCTGCACCTCGGCGGGGAAGTGGCCACAGAAGATGACCAGGAACGTCCAGATGTTGCGGATGATGTTCGCGACGAAGTTGCCGCCGAGCACGGCCAGCGGCGCCCACCAGCCGACGAACGGCACGAGAGGCAGGGCGAGCAGCGGGTAGGCGAGGTAGTCCTTGACCAGCTGGCGCCGGATCTTGCGCCACGCCCGCTCCTTCTGCCCGAGGAACTCCTCCTCGGAGATGCGTCCGGCACGGTAGTCGCCGTACTCGACACCATGGGACATGACACCCCACTCGAAGATCAGCATCAGCACGAACGCCAGCGGCAGGTTGAACCGGTGATTGGGGTACCACGGCTGGCCGTTGTCGATGCGCAGCAGGTTGTAGCCGATGTCCTTGTCCATCCCGTGGATGTTCGTGTAGGTGTGATGGACGTAGTTGTGGGTGCGCTTCCAGTCATGTCCGGGGACGACGATGTCCCACTCGTAGGTCTTCCCGTTGATCGTCGGGTCGTTCATCCAGTCGTACTGCCCGTGCATGACGTTGTGGCCGATCTCCATGTTCTCGATGATCTTGGCCAGAGCAAGCAGGGCGATGCCGGCGATGAACGCGGGCAGGAAGAACGGCATGAACAGGCCGATGCGCCCGAGCACCTCCATGGCACGCTGCACCCGGATGACGCGGCGGATGTAGTCGGCGTCCTTCTGACCGAGGTCGTCGAGCACGCGCTGCCGCACGCCGTCCAGCTCACGGCCGAACTCCTCGAGGTCCTCGCGGGACATGTATTCGAGGCCGATGTTCGACTGGTGATCGGGATCGGCGGACGTGAGCGGCTTCGGCGCCTCGTTGTGGTTGCTGGCGCTGTGCGGCTCGATCGGAGCGTAGGTGCGCTTGCGTGACATGGCGTATCTCTCCTGGCTGGCTAGAGGGCGACGCTGACGTCCCCGACGGGGACGTGAACGCAGATCTTGAGGGTCTGGTCGGTGTCTGCCTGGACCTCGCCGCTGACGACGTGGCGGGCGGCACCGTGGAGCTTCTTGATGGCGCAGGTGTTGCAGACGCCCATGCGGCAGCCATAGGCAGGTTCGAGGCCGGCGGCCTCGGCCTGCTCGAGGATCGTGGCGCCGGAGTTGTCGGCCGTGCGGCCGCTGGCGTCGAACGTGATCGTGCCGGTGGCGTCGGCCGCGTTGAGGTCGACCGTCGGTACCTTGAAGTACTCCGCGCGCAGCTGGTCTGCGGCGCCGAGGTCCTCGTAGGTGTCGCGGACCGACGCGATGAGGCCGGACGGGCCGCAGACGTAGGTGAGCGTGTCGGAGGCGTCGACGCCGAGGTGCTTGAGGTGGTCGATGGCGAATCGACCTTGCAGTTCAGACTCCTTGGCGGGTACGCGGGTATAGACGCGCTCGATGCGGAAGTTCGTTTCGTCGACGATCGCGTCGAGCTCGTCGGAGAACATCTCGTCGGCGCGGGAGCGGGCGTAGTGCAGGAACGTGATCTCGCCGGTGTGCTTGCGATCGCGCAAGGTGCGGATCATCGACATGACCGGGGTGATGCCGGAGCCGCCGCTGAGCATCAGCACATGGTCGGGCACGTCGTCGGGCAGCACGAACTCGCCCTCGGCCTGCGACAGGTGGACGATCGTGCGCGGCGTGAGCTCGTGGTGCAGGAACTGCGAGACGTAGCCGTCGGGGTGCGCCTTGACCGAGACGCTGAAGGTGCCGTCGCGGTTGGCCTGCGAGCTGGAGACCGAGAACACCCGGACCCGGCGCTTGCCGTCGACCTCGATGCCGAACTGCACGTGCTGGCCGGGCACGAAGCCGCGCCACGCGCCGTTGGGCCGCAGCACGACGGTGCTGGCGTCTCCGGTCTCGTGGACGACCTTGACGACGCGGGCGCGCACCTCGTCGACGGTGAGCATCGGGTGGATCTGTTCGAGGTAGTGGTCGATGGTGTGGGGCGACGTGAGGGTCCCGACAGCCCGGGAGCTGAGCGTGCGGCGGATGACGCCCATGTCGACCCTTTCTCGTTGAGTGAACGTTTGTACACTCAAATACTGACACGGTCGCGCGCTCACGGCAACCACCGTTTCGCGTGACCTGAGGCACGCGGAACACAGATGTTCACCGAAATGCCCATTACACTGGGCTGATGTCCGAAACCGTGCCCACGCGACAGGCTCAGAAAGAGCGCACCCGCGAGGCGATCCTCGCCGCAGCGCTCGGGCTGAGCCAGGATTTCGGCTTCGCTCAGCTCAGCCTGCGGCAGGTCACGCGAGCCGCCGGCGTCGTGCCGACGGCGTTCTATCGGCACTTCGACTCGATGGACGAGGTGGGCCTGGCGCTGGTCGAGCAGTCGTTCACGACGCTGCGCGACATGATCCGTGGCGCCCAGCGCGACCCTGACATCGTCGACAACCTGATCGACGCGTCGGCCGACGTCCTCGTCGCCGCCGTCAAGCACAATCGAGAGCACTTCGCCTTCGTCTCCCGCGAGCGGCTCGGGGGGTCGGCCGCGGTCCGTGACGCCATCCAGCACGAGCTGGAGCTGTTCATCAGCGAGCTGGCCATGTTCCTCGCGCGCGTCCCGCAGCTCGAGCAATGGAGCACGGCCGACGTGAAGATGATCTCCGGGATGTTCGTCCGCAACATGGTCTACCGCGCCGAGCAGGTCGTCGAGACGCCGAACGGGCGTCAAGACCTGGAGGAGGAGATCAAGCGCAAGGCACGGCGCGAGATGCGCATGATCGTCCTGGGGTTCAAGGCCTGGCGGTCCTGAGCCGAACCGCCTGGTCAAAGCACGAACACCGAGGCCTCACGTTTGCTCTACTGAAGGCATGCCCGATGTCCCGGCAGCAGTCGCCGCGGAGATCAGTGCGCTCCGCGCGGCCGTTCGCGCCGTCGTGCCGGCGAAGAAGCCGAAGAACCTCCTGATCGGCAGCTGGAACCTGCGGGCGTTCGGCGACGTCACGCCCAAGTGGAACGCGGCGGCCAACGACACGCCCAAGCGCGACTGGCGTGCGGTCGCCCTGATCGCGGCCATCCTGGCGCGTTTCGACGTGATCTCCGTCCAGGAGGTCCGTCGCGAGACGGAGGCGCTTCGGTTCCTGCTCTCGCGACTCGGCCCCGACTGGAAGGTGATCACCTCCGACGTCACGGAGGGCGACGAGGGCAACGGCGAGCGGCTGAGCTTCATCTACGACTCGACCCGCGTGCAACCATCGGGGCTGGTGGGCGAGATCGTGCTGCCGAGCACGGTGACCGAACCAGCCAGGCAGTTCGCCCGGTCTCCGTACGCCGCCAGCTTCAGCCGCGAGGGCATCGAGTTCATCCTCACGTCCGTGCACATCATCTGGGGCAAGAACGTGACCGAGCGGATCCCCGAGCTGACGAAGTTCGCGAACTGGATGCGTGCCTGGGCCGACCGGCCGACGGACTGGAACCGGAACCTCTTGGTGCTGGGCGACTTCAACATCGACCGCATCGGTAGCGACCTCTACAAGGCGTTGTTCTCGACCGGGTTGTTCCCGCCGGCCGAGCTCAACGAGGTGCCACGCACCATCTTCTCCAACGACAAGAACAAGAATTTCTACGACCAGATCGCGTGGTTCTCCAACTTCGAGAGCCCGACCATGGAGAACATGCTCACCGGCCTGAGCTACGAGGGCGTCTCCGGAACCTTCGACTTCCTCCCGTTCGCGTTCGCGGGCAAGACCAAGGCCGAGGTGTCGTGGCGCATCTCCGACCACTACCCGCTCTGGGTCGAGTTCCAGCTCGACTGATGAGGTCGTCCTCCTGATCACCGGGCGGCGGCCGCCGTGGGGATGATCGTCGCGGCGACGGTGACCGTCAGTCGTCGGCGCCCATGAGGGACCACATCGCCAACGCCGGTTCCCACCCGAGCGCCGTGTAGAGCCCGGCCCCGTCGGCGGAGGCGGCCAGCAAGCCGGTCGTCGCTCCCTGGTCGATGGCCCACGTGGTCAGCGCGCTCATCACGTGCCGGCCGAGGCCGCGCCGGCGATGTCCTGGTGACGTCTCGACGGCGTCGAACACCGCATCGTCGCCGAGCACTCCGGCGGTGCCCTCTGCGGCGATCCGTGCACCGTCGTCGAGGGCGTACTTGGCGCTTGGGCCGTCGACGAGCCAGCGGGCGGCGAACCCGTCGGGCAGGTGCAACGGAGACGGGGCGAGCGTGGTGGTCATGAACAGCTCGTCGTCGCGATCGACGCGGAGACCGGGTGGCAGGGGAGGGGCGTGGTACTCGGCGAGATCGCGTCCGAACACCGTGAGCATCGCGCGCGAGTCATGTGCCGTGTGCTGCGCGAGCTGCTCGAATGTCGCGCGTCCGGGGTCGACACACACGATCTCGGTGTCTCGCGACGGTCCGCGCACATGGACGAGAGGCCACCCGTCCACCTGCTCGACGCGCAGTCCGCGGACGTGAGCCCACGCGCTCACCCACCGCATCACCAGGTCACGGTCGCTCATGCGGCCATCCTCCAGCAGGCGCCATCGCCCCTCGGGTAGCGACCGCGTGGCGTCGGTGCGAAGATCTGGCCATGGCTCTCGGCGCAGACGATCTCAACGTCCTCGATGCGCTGCCCATGACCCATCTCGACGAGCTCGCTCGAGCGCGTGATGCGGCCCGAGATCTCGTCGACGAGCACGTTGCGTCCGCGGTGGCGCGGGCACGCGAAGCCGGGATCCCCTGGGGCACGATCGCGGCTGTGCTGCGGGGCGAGTAGTCGCCGATGTCCGAGCTCACGCTGATCCTCTTCCGGCACGCGAAGTCCGATCAGTCGAGCCCTGGGGCCGACATCGACCGGCCGTTGAACCCACGCGGTGAGCGTCAGGCGCCGGAAGCCGGACGATGGCTGGCCGACAACATCGACACGATCGACCTGGCGGTCGTCTCGCCGGCGAACCGGGCCCGCACCACCTGGGAGCTGGCCTCGGCGGAGCTCGACGAGCCACCTCAGACGCGGATCGACGAACGCATCTACGGCGGGTCCCTGCTCACCGTCGTCCGGGACCTGCCCGACGAAGCCCGCACCGTCGTCCTCGTCGGCCACAACCCCGGCATGGAGGACTTGGCATCGCTGCTCTCGAACACGCCAGTTCCCATGCCCACCTCGGCGATCGCCGTCCTCGACGCCTCCACCGCATGGTCGTCCGCGGGCGACTCCTGGGCAACGCTGCGAACAGAGGGACGGCCGCCGGCCTGACCGTTTGCCTGACAGCGATGCCGCCGCCGGGCTGGCCTCCTAGTCGAGGAGAGGCCGACGCGTTCGTCGGCTAGGGCCTAGGATCGCGACGTCGGGGCGGTCCCTGAGGAGAATCATCATGAATGAGCGACGACGGTGGTCGAGACTGTCGGCGGTTCTGGCGGCGCTGGCCGCGATGACGCTTGCCGGCTGCTCCGGCTCCGACAAGGAGCCCACACCGATCAGGACGATTCCGGAGGGCGGGTCCGGAATCGTCTATGTGGGGAAGGTCGACGCCTCATCCGCCAACATCGGTCTGGTCACCAAGGGTGGCCAGCTGGCCGGGTTGGTCTGCCAGGACGCGAAGACGTTCTCTGCGGCTCGACGCGGTGACCATCGACAGTGGATCCGCGATCCTGAAGCAGGACGGCAAGGACGTCGGCACGGTGAGCGTGGCCGAGGACATCGCGGTCGGCACGGTCGAGTTCGACGGCTCGAAACGCAGGTTCATGGCCGAGCCCGCCACCGGGGACGCCGGCGTGTATCGGCTGGCCGCTGGTAACCCCGACCAGGCATGGGAAGGATGGGTCGTCCTCAACGACGGCAGCTTCACCGGGACCACCAAGGCCAAGCCGAGCACTGGCAGCCCATGGATCGATCCAGATTCCCAACCGTGAGCGGTACCAAGCTGGTGATGGGAGCCAGCGGCTTCCTCGGCTCGCACGTGACCCGCCAGCTCGTCGAACGAGGTGACCAGGTCCGGGTGTGGATCCGGGAGTCCAGCTCGACCGTGGCCTTCGACGACCTCGAGGTCGAACGGCACTACGGCGACCTGGACGACGGCGACGCGCTGCGCCTGGCGATGAAGGACGTCGACACCGTCTTCTACTGCATCGTCGACACGCGCGCCTGGCTCCGCGATCCGACTCCGCTCTTCGCCACCAACGTCGAGGCGTTGCGCCACGTGCTGGACGCGGCGGTCGAGGTCGGCGTCCCGAAGTTCGTCTTCTGCAGCACCGTCGGCACGATCGCGACCGCCACGTCCGGCCTCGCGGACGAAACCATGACGCACAACTGGCGTCGCCTCGGGGGCGCGTACATCGAGTCGCGGATCCAGGCGGAGGAACTGGTTCTGCGCTACCACCTCGAACAGGGGCTGCCGGCTGTCGTGCTCAATGTCGGGACGACCTACGGACCCCGAGACCATGGCCGGACCCCGCACGGCAACCTGGTGCGATCCGCTGCTCTGGGCAGGATGCCCGCGTATGCGAAAGACGGCACGGTCGAGGTGGTGGGCATCGAGGACGCCGCAGCCGCGTTCCTGCTGGCCGAGGAGCACGGTCGGCCCGGTGAGCGGTACATCGTGTCCGAAGGGCTCCTGACCTACAAGGAGCTCTTCGACATCGCGGCCGACGAGGGCGGTGTCGCGCCACCGAGGCTCAGCATCGCGCAGCCGGTGATGCGGGTCATCGGGGCTGTCGGCGGGGGAGTCTCGTGGTTGCTGCGCAGGGACTCCGTGGTCTCCCCGACAAGTGTCAGGTTGATGCACATCCAGTCCGCGCTCGATCACGGCAAGGCCACCCGCGAGCTCGGCTGGAAGCCGGCCCCGACCGAGGACTCGATCCGCGCGGCCGCGCGGTGGTACCTGGACCAGCGAGAACGCTCGCGCCCGGCGTAGGCCGTCAGGACGACTCGAGCATCTGCAGGTACTGGTGCACCTGTGGGATGGCGACCGACCCCTCGCCAGCGGCCGAGGCCACGCGCTTGACCGAGCCCGACCGCACGTCGCCGACCGCGAACACCCCGGGCATCGACGACTCGAACGGGAAGGGCGGGCGCTCCAGCTTCCACTCCTCGTCCGCGAGTCCTGCCAGGACGAAGCCGTAATTGTCGCGCGCGATCTCGTCCGGGAGCCAGTCTGTGTGGGGTCGTGCGCCGATCAGCACGAACACGGCATCGGCGGGCACGGTGTCGTTCTCACCGCTCGACGCGTCCTTGAGCGTGAGGGTATCGAGCCCGCCGTCGCCGGACCCGTCGACGATCTGGGTCTGGTAGCGGACGGTGATGTTCAGCTGGCCCTCGATCTCGTCGATCAGGTAGCGCGACATGGTGGGAGCCAGGGAGTCTCGTCGTACCAGGATCGTGACGTGGCGCGCATGCTTGGCCAGGTGCACCGCGGCCTGACCGGCCGAGTTGCCACCACCCACGACGAAGACGTCGCGGCCGGTGAAGCGCTCACCCTCGGACGGGGATGACCCGTAGTAGACACCTGCCCCGGTCAGATGCTCCAGCGCCGGGATGCCGAGTCGCTGGTAGCTGACGCCCGTCGCCAGCACGACGACGCGGGCCGAGATCTCCGAACAGCTCGATGACTCGAGATAGAAGCGGTCGTCGTCCGACCGGAGCCCCAGCGCCTCGCACATCTGCACGAACGTCGTCCCGAAGACCCACGCCTGCTGGTAGGCCCGCTGGGCGAGGTCGGCCCCGGTGATGCCGCGCTGGAAGCCGAGATAGTTCCGGATCCGCGAGCTCGAGCCGGCCTGGCCGCCGATCGACTCGCGTTCGATCACGACGGTGCGCAGGCCCTCCGACGACGCATACACCGCGGCCGCGAGTCCGGACGGGCCGGCCCCGATGACGGCGACATCGAAGTCTCGCGATCCCTGCAGTCCGGTGCTGGCTCCGTAGGCGTTGGCGATCTCGATGTCCGTCGGGTCGACCAGCACCAGGCCGTTGCGCTGGACGACGACGGGGACGGTCGCGTCCTGCTCCCGCGCCTCGGCCAGCACCTCCACGCCCTCCGGCGAGGTGCGCGCGTGGAAGACGAACGGCACCCGGTTGCGGGTCAGGAGGCTTCGCAGGTCGGACGCCCGGGCGTCACGCTCGTCGGCGACGACGGTCAGCTCCCGCGACAGGGAGGCGTCGCTGCCCACCCAGTCGTGAAGGAACTCCGTGATCGTGCGGTGGAACATCTCGTCCGCGGGTCGCCACGGCTTGAGCGCGTAGTAGTCGATCTGGCCCAGGCCGATCCCTTGCTGCAATGGGCGTGAGGTCGCGTCGACGGCCCACTCGCCCCATGAGATGAGCAGCAGGCGCCGGGAGTGGGGGAACAGGTCTCCTGCCTCGGCCAGGAGCTCGCAGCCGGTACCATCCGGCAGCCACTGGTCGGCGAGCACGAGCGCGAGCCGATCGCCGGATTCCAGCAGCGTCGTCATGGTCTCACGGGCGGTAGCCGAGGCGCGTGCCGTCTCGATGCGGTAGGCGCGACCGTAACGGTCCTCGAGCTCTCGACCGATCAGCGCGATCACGTCCGGATCGTCGTCGACCGCGAGGATCACCGGCAGGCGTTCGACGCCCCCGTTCGCTGCGGGATCAGGCTGAGCTGCTGCCACGCCTCATTCTGACGCGTACCAGCCGAGACAGGGCCCTTTCCGTGGTTCAATCCAGCCATGAGCAGTGGTGTGTCGAGCATCCACGCTGCCGGCGAGGCCCGGTCGCGCTACGCATGGGGCGAGGCGTTCGACCTGTACGCGGCTGCCGACGCCGTCGAGCCGCTTGGCCCGGACGAGCTCGACGCCATGGCCGAGTGTGGCTGGTGGATCGGCAAGATGCGCCACTGCATCGCCTTGCGTGAACGGGCGCATGCCGCCTACCTCAAGGACGGCAACGTCCGCCGCGCAGCGCGGGTCGCGTGCGCACTGGCCGACCATCACGCCGACCTGATGGAGTTCTCCAGCGCCTCGGCCTGGATGCAGAAGGCGGAGCGGCTGCTCGAGTCCGAGCCGGAAGGGGTCGAGCACGGCTGGCTCAAGCTGAGCCAGGCCGTCGGCGGCCGACCAGAGGGCGACTGGGGGAAGGTCGGGAGGCTCGCCGCCGAGGCGTCGGAGATCGGTGCCCGGTACCAAGACAAGAATCTGTTCGCACTCGCGCACGCGGTGGAGGGCTTGGGTCTGACCTTCGACGGCGACACCGAAGCCGGAGTAGGGATGATCGAGGAGGCGACGGTCGGCGCGGTCAACGGCGAGCTCGGGCCGTTCGAGACCGGTGCCATCTACTGCATGATGATCGCGACCAATGCACATGCCGCGGACTGGCAGAAGGCAGGTCATTGGACCGAGGCCGCGAAGGACTGGTGCGACCGGCAGGCCATCAACGGCTTCCCGGGCATCTGTCGGGTCCACCGCGCCGAGATCATGCGCCTGCGCGGCGACCTCACCGTGGCGGAGGAGGAGGCCCGGACGGCCAGTGTCGAGCTCGCCTCGTTCAACCTGATGTTCTCGGCGTTGGCCTTCAAGGAGCTCGGCGAGGTGCGCCTGAAGATGGGCGACATCGACACGGCGGAGGACGCCTTTCGACAGGCCCAGGAGATGGGGGTGACGCCGCAGCCAGGACTCACCGCGGCCTTGGTGCAGCGCGGCAAGATCCAGGCTGCCGGCGCCTCGATCAGGCGCGCCCTGGCTGATCGGAGCATCGGTCCACTCGACAGGGCGAAGCTGCTGCCCACGCAGGTCGAAGTGGCTCTGTTGCTCGACGATGTCGAGACGGCGCGGTCGGCTGCAACGGAGCTGGGCGAGATCGCGGTCACCAACCCGCGGCCCGCGCTCCGGGCGGCGGCGGCCTCGGCGGCGGCCGCGGTCGGACTGGCCGATGGTGACCTTGACCAGGCAGTGACCGCCGCAGAGGAGGCTCGTGTGTTGTATCGCGAGATCGACCTGGCCTACGAGGAAGCCCGCGCCACGCTCTTGCTCGGCCAGGTCCTCCTTGCGCGAGGGGACGTCGAGCGAGCCACCACCGAGCTCGACGCAGCACTCCTGACCTTCGACACCGTCGGTGCCGTGCCCGATGCAGTCCGCGCCCGCGAGCTGCTCGCCTCACGCGTCAGCTAGGGCAAACAAGGCTGGCGGTGGCGTCGTCGCGGTCGGCGACAGCATCATCCACGGCGGCTTCACGCGTCAGCAGTTCATCTTGCCCCAGTCGTGGGCGCAGCACCTGGCCAACATCGGTGGTGGAGCCTTCACGAAGTACGCGCACCGCTGGCACTCAGCGTGGTTGACGGCCGGCTTCTACGAAGGTGAGTATGGCGACCGTTCGGGGGAGTCACCGACGGTCTGGTGCTGAGGTGTCCCATCAGGTGGTGGGTTCTCCGTGAGGTACGTGACCAGCGCCTGAGCAGTGACCATCGCATCTTCGTAGCACTCAGCCAGGGATGACACCTTGTAATCCGCGTTGAGAACCTGTCGCCCGGCTTCGTTGGCATAGCGGGCATGGGACAAGTACCAGTCGCGGTACTTCGTCGACAGGTCTTCCAGGCGCTTGTGTGCGTCCGGGTCGTAGGCCATGACTCCAGCCTAGTTTCCCCATCAATCACCCCTCGGGAATGTCGCCGGAGTCCAGCCACATCACGTCAGACTGCGAAGTCCCGCGGTGACGGCGACGGCCGCCAGGACGCACATGATGACCGATCCACCGCGCCAGGCGATGAGACCGGCGGCGGCGACTCCCGCGGTGTCGGGCCCGACGGCAAGCTCCTCCCCGTTCGCCAGGGCCGCTGTGACCACCAGCGCCGCCAGCACCGCGGCCGGCATCACCATCACGATCGAGGAGAACCAGGCGGGTAGTTCGCGACCGCCGAGGGCAAGGGGCCCGGCTGCTTTGATCGCAGCCGTCAGGGCGGCGACGAGAACGATCAGAAGCCAGATGTTCATCGCGCGCGTCCGATCAGTGCGGCCGCGCTGGCGGCGAGGACCGGGATCCCTGCGGGAGTGAAGGGCACCAACGCCAAGGCGATGGCAGCGCCGACCAACGCCACCAATCTGGTGCGCGGGTTCTTGAGCTCCCCGATCAGCAGGACCAGGAAGAACGCCGGGAAGATGGCGTCCAGGCCGAGCCGTTCGGGATCGAAGAAGCCATCGCTCGCCAGTGCGCCGACAGCCGTGCCGCAGAACCAGGTGACGTATTGCGGCGCGGTCGAACCGAAGAGCAGCCAGCGGTCGAACGTCCCGTCGCCGTTGTTCGCCATCACCCACGACGCATCGACCACCGTCTGGCCCTGCGCCGCCCGCTTGAGCGGACCGCCAGGCAGCGACGGTGCGAGCGCGATCCCCATCGCCAGGAAACGAGAGTTCATCAGCCCGGACGCCGCCACCGCGGGCGCCATGCCGCCGCCACCGAGGAGGATCGCGACCACGGCGAACTGCGCCGAGCCGGCGAAGACGATCGCCGAGGTGACGATCGCCTGCACCGCCGAGAATCCGGCCTCTCGCGCCAGCACTCCAAATGACAAGGACAGCAGGAAGCCGGCGGCAGCGAAGGGGAGCCCGAGCCGGACGCCCCGTCGGAACGATTCATTCATCGAGGTCAACGTATCCATGCGCACCCACCATCAGCGCGTGCGCTGATCGTCAGGTAGACCGAGAAGAACCCCTCAACGATCGAGAATCGTGAGGGGCGCCTCCACAGGCCTAGTCACACCGAGCAACGAAAATGACTCGGTGTGACTAGCCAGGTCTGCTATCGCCTGCAATCGCAGGGTCGACCATTAGATCGAGCCATGGGGGCCATACCCAAACGGATCAGGTCGATGCCGACAGGCGGGCGTAGTGTCAAAGTGTCGGGGAATCTCGATCGCCGAAGAAGCCATCATGGACGGAGCAATCCGCGCTCCCGTGGCAGCAATACCCAGCCACGGTCCATCGGGGACAGCTATCGCCGCAGTCGGTGTACTGGTGGGAGTCGCTCTCGCGGCGCTGTTCTCGAACGCAATCAGAGACGCTGGGGGTCTCGGAGAGATTGGCCCCTTCACCGCTCCGACCGAGCTTTGCCGATTCAACACATTCAGCCAGCCGGAAATACTCGCTGTGTCGACGCCACGGTCACCCATGCCCGCCATGGTGAGCAGATGCGACTTCCTCTTTCAGGAAGGGCAGTACATCGCGGTCGGCTATCGCCTCTGATCGTGCATGGTCCCTTGGGATGGTTTGCGCGCGAAACTCTTTGCCGCCCAGGCCCATCGGATAAGTTCCGTTCAACTCCCATCGGGGGCAGAGGATCTGTGGTCCAGATGTCGACAGCCCGCTCGCTAGAGGCATATTCGATCCGTTGGTCAGCGTCCGTGCGCAGCGCCGACGCGCGACCTTGGCGCTTCTTGGCCCAGGCCGTTCTGCTCCTCAGCCTCACGCTCACGGCATGTAGCGCCGGCGAAGAGGGCAAGTCCTCGACGAGCCCGATCAAAGCTGGAACGTGTATCGCGAAGGAGATTCCGGACGAGGACGACAAGGCACCTGATCTCTCCAGCGTCGTGGATTGTTCCGAGCCGCACGTTTACGAGATCGTCGACGTGGTTGACCTTCCCAAGCAAGCTCTGACAGGCGAAACCAGGGACGAGCGTCTCGCAAATCGCAAGGACCTCGCCACGAGCGACCTTGATGAAGGAGATGAGGTCTCTCCCGAGTACGAAGCTCTTGACGAATTCATCGCCCAAGGCGCTTGTAACGCGGGATTGCTCGACCGCACCGGATACACCAACATCGAGGTCAACGGAGTGAACGCTCGCGACGCCCGCTTGAATCCTCTGTTCTCGACGATTCAGGTCGGGCGAAGCAACGTGATGCCAGAAGATGAGTGGCTAGAAGGCGATCGCCGTTTGATTTGCAGCGTTCGCTTTGTCGAGCCGTTGAAGGACTATGACACTCAGTTCTCAACGAAGCGTGCGCTGAAGCCGGTGTCTTCGAAGAACAACGAGCCAGTGCTCGCCTCCGCCGGAACCGCGGCATTCCCGGCCGCGTGGCGAGAGTGCACCGCGTTCGCCAAGGGTGAGGAGTTCGGAAAGCCGAGCGGATGCGACCGGCAACACTATTCGGAGACGCTGTTCGCGTTCGACGCCCAAAAGGTCATGGAGCGCGCACTGCTCAAGAGTGTTGACGAGGACAACCCCAGCGAGAAGCATCTTGCCGACTTCGCGCGGGTCTGCAGGACGTCGCTGTCCTTTGTGATGGCAGAAGGATTCGACGAAAGTACGAGCAAGGGCAGGGTGAGGGTCCGTGGCGTGACCGGAGTGCCCTGGAACGACGACGCCAAATTCGTCCTCTGTGAACTCGCAGGTGTCCCGGCCAAGACGACGGACCTGGGGCCAGGATCTCTCGTCTGGACCGACGCCAGCCAAGCCAAGCTCATCGACGTCGGATAGCAGGTCGGAATATGGATCGTTCAACAGTGGTCGTCTGGCGGAGTAGCGACGGTACGCACGTGCGAGCCAGGGCGCGGACGATTGTCGTCGACGGGACGCTTGGCTCAACGAAGACCGTGTCGGCCGCCGGGTTTGATGTTGGGAATCCGCAAGTTGCCGCCGACTCGACTGGTCGAGCAGCAAATGCATGGGGCGGTTAGAAGAGTCAAACGGATTCTCCCTGGCTCAAGCTCGGACCAAATAGCACGGGCGCGTCCCCCGGCGCTCAATTGGCAACATCAAGTCGCCAGCTTCGCGGCGGACTAGAAGCCGCGCGGCCTTCCCTAGTCCTTTGTGACTGTATTCGGAAGCATCTCCCAGGGTGTCCGGGGCATGGGTATACATTCCATGCCAACTACCCTCGGGGGCCAAGGATTCGTGATCACGATGCCTTTCGCCCTATCTGGCAGGTTGCAACATCGACGTCGTATCCTGCTTCCTGCCCGCCATCTTTCGCGCAGGCTCGTGCTTGTCGGCGTCGTGACGCTCGGCACGGTTTCGCTGGCAGTGCCGGTAGCCAATGCCGCCAAACCAGGCCCACGGCCTGCGAACGACGACTTCGCAAATGCCCAGGTGCTCACAGGGTCCCTACCCATCACGATCAATGGCACCAATGTGGGCGCGACGGCGGAGGATGGCGAGCCTCAACATGGGCCGGTGGGAGCTTCCCCTGCGTCGGTCTGGTACAGCTGGACCGCTCAATCCGGCGGCCCCGTCCAGGTTGACGTCTGTGGCACTGGGACGAATTACGATGCCGCGGTCGCTGTCTACACCGGCTCTTCGCTCGGCTCCTTGAACCCAATAAGACAGGCCCTTCCGACCTGCAGTTATCGGAGCGGAGTACCAGCGTTCAAAGCGACAGCGGGGACGACCTACAAGATTGCAGTCGACGGTTTCGACGGAGAGCAAGGCAATTTCGCTCTCAATCTAAGTGCTGGACCCCCAACGCCCGCCAACGACGACTTCGCGGACGCCCAAGTCTTGGCCGGGTCGCTCCCCATCACCGTCAATGGCACCACTGTGGCCGCGACGGTGGAAGCTGGCGAGCCTAGCAATGGGGAAGCCGGTTCATCGGTCTGGTACAGCTGGACCGCGCCATCCGACGGCACCATTCAAGTCGACACCTGTGGCACTGGGACGAATCTCAACACCGAAGTCGCTGTCTACACCGGCTCCTCGGTCAACGAGCTGACCTTCGTGGCAAACAACTTCAACAACTGCAGCCCCCAAAGCTTGCTCAAGTTCGACGCGACGACGGGCGAGACCTACAAGGTTATGGTCGGGGGTGGTGCCGTGTTCGAATCCGGTCCTGTCCAAGGCGACTTCGTGCTCAGGGTGGGCCCGCCGCCCTCGGCTCCTCCCAATGACGACATGGCTGACGCGGGCGTGCTTTCTGGGTCGCTGCCAATCACGGTAAATGGCACAAATGTGGGCGCGACAGTGGAGAGTGGCGAGCCTGCCCACAGCGGCTACGCCGGCGCTTCGGTCTGGTACAGCTGGACCGCGCCGTCCGACCGAACTATTCAACTCCAGGCGTGCTTCGGCGGCTTTTTCCCCGAAGTTGCCGTCTACACCGGCTCTTCGGTGGACTCGTTGACCGAGGTGGGGAGCGGCTCCTGCTATGCCCAGTTCGACGCCACGTCGGGAACCACCTACAAGGTGGCAATCGCCTCATCTTCGGACGAATTTGGGACCTTTAAACTTGTTGTGACGACGCCTCTGGACGACTTCGCCCTCGGTGGCGTCGCCCGTCAAAGCAACGGCAAACTTGTTGCAGCCGGGTACAGCGCGGGAAACTTCGCAGTGGCCCGTTACAACACCAACGGCACCCTGGACACGAGCTTCTCAGGCGACGGCATGCAGACCACGAACTTCGGTGGGGATGACTTCGGGCATGCGCTTGCAATCCAATCCAATGGCAAGATCGTGGTCGCCGGAAGGGTAGATGAGCGGGGCGCAAACGACTATGGGGTTGTTCGCTACAACAGCAACGGCAGTCTTGACACGAGCTTCTCCGGTGACGGAAAGCAGACGACCGATTTCGGCGGGGGAGATTCGGCCTACGGAATCGTTATCCAGCCGAACGGCAAGATCGTCGTGACCGGCTTGGCCGACGCAGATGACGCCCACGAGGTGGAGGGGGACTTCGGCCTCGCCCGCTACAACGCCAATGGAAGTCTCGACACCGCCTTCTCGGGTGACGGCAGACAGACCACCGACTTCGGAGGTCTCGACGGGGCGTTCGAGGCGGCAATTCAATCCGACGGAAAGATCGTTGCCGGTGGAACCACGAACGCGACCAAGAAGGGCGACGACGATTTCGCACTTGCCCGTTACAACGCCGACGGCAGTCTTGATACCAGCTACTCCGGCGACGGCAAGCAGACGACAAATTTCGGCGGTCATGAGTCCGCACAAAAGATCGCCATGCAGGCGAACGGCAAGGTCGTTGCAGTCGGATCGGTCGCGAGGTCGGGGCCTCGCCCGATTCGCGTTGATCCACGCACGGCTCCCCACGGCCGAACGGAAACCCGAAGCGACTTTGCCCTCGCCCGCTACAACCTCGACGGCAGCCTGGACACCAGTTTCGGGAACAAAGGCAAGCAAGCGACCGATCTTTCCGGATTCGACGATGCTGCTTTTGGTGTTGCAATCCAGCCAGACGGCAAGATCGTGGCGGCAGGCGTGGCGGAACAGATCTTCGGGCCGGCCGAAAGGGCCGACTTCGGTCTCGCGCGTTACAACGCCAACGGCACCCTCGACACCAGCTTCTCCGGCGACGGCATACAGACCACCGACTTCGGCAGCCAGGAAGAGGTCGATGGGTCGATCGTGATCCAGCCCGATGGAAAGATCGTGACCGCAGGAGGCAGCTATTTCGGCAGCCTCGTCAACGGCGAATTTAGCGACGGTCAGGACTTCCTGCTCGCCCGCTACAACGCCAACGGCACCCTCGACAACGCCTTCAACGGAGACGGACGCGTCATTACGGACTTCCCATGATCCCACGGAGATCCCTTCAAACAGCCTGTAGGGAAACCGCTGGCGCTACGGCTTGCTATTGATCGGCGTCGCGCCGGTGCCGCAATGACCATGTCGGTGGTTGCGCTCGTGGCCCCGACCCCAGCGAGACCGGTCCTTCTCGCACCACCTGAGACTTTCCTGCAAACATTTCATTTCAAGGTTGGATTTTGGCTCCCTTGAAGTCGAAGCAGCATCCGCTTCAAGGCAGCAAGGGAGCGGAGACTCTACTCCTGACTCGATCTGGGTGAACGCCCTGCACTGGGGGACACCTTTGGCAAGTTCTTCTTCGCCGCTGCTACAGAGTTCGTAACCGCCTTCGATGTCCTTCACCTCCTGGGGGAGCGCCGGAAAACCAGCGTCGAGGTTGGAATTGGACGCATGGATGAAATGCGTCGTGTAAGCGTCCGCGAGGGATCCAGGACAAGGACAGCAAAGGCTACGCCCGCTGGTGGGCCAAGGTGGTCTACCTCGACGGCAAAGGGCTGCTGCACGAGGGCTGGTTCCCCGCCGCGCGCGTCAAGCCTGCCCCGTACGCCGGGCCCGACGAGTCGTTCTGAAGAGTCATCTGCTCGGGGTACCGTCGCGGGCGTGGACCCAGGTGACCATCGCAGCGATTGCGACCGGCGTGGCCGTCCTCTCGTTCTTGCTCAGCGGCTTCGTGTACCTCCGTCAACGCAGGACTGAAAGTCGAGCGCACTTCACTGCCGAATGGGAGAACCACGAGCGACCCGTCTTCATCAATCACGGACCGGGCGCGGCCCAGAACGTCGAAGCTGAACTGGCAGGAAACATGCGGCCAGCACTCCCTCTCATCCCATACATCGGCCCGTTTCAGGCGACCCCGATGGAGGTCTCGCAACGTCATTCGGGACCGGAGATCGACGCGCTCACAATCACTTGGACCGACAATCGAGGAACGCAGTCCATCCCAATCTATGTCGCGGGCTCGCCACACATTCCGCATTCGTCGACCCCACGAGACCCCCTAGAGAAGACCGTCCGAGAACTCGCCCAGCAGGAGATCGAATCCGCCGAGCGCAACAAGACGCGTCGGCTCGGCCTCTTCCGACACGGTGGCTGATGTAACGGTGTTGTAACAACTCAATCGAAAACACCAACCCTGACCAACAACGACCAACGCACATCTAAGCAGGTCAGAGTACGGAACCAACAGTTTTCAACGACAGCCAATGTCGGCCAGATACGCTCTGTCAGATGTCGTAGTAGAGCTCGAACTCGTGCGGGTGGGGGCGGAGCTGCACCGGGGCGATCTCCTCGGTGCGCTTGAAGTCGATCCACGTCTCGATCAGGTCGGGCGTGAAGACGTCGCCGGCGGTGAGGAAGTCGTGGTCGGCCTCGAGCGAGTCGAGCACCGCGTTGAGGGAGGTCGGCACGTGGTCGATCTGGGCGTACTCCTCGGGCGGCAGCTCGTAGATGTTCTTGTCGATCGGGGCCGGCGGCTCGATCTTGTTCTTGATGCCGTCGAGGCCGGCCAGCAGCAGTGCCGAGAAGGCGAGGTACGGGTTGCTGGACGGGTCGGGGCAACGGAACTCGATGCGCTTGGCCTTCGGGTTCGAGCCGGTGATCGGGATGCGAACGCAGGCCGAGCGGTTGCGCGCCGAGTAGACCAGCGCGATCGGGGCCTCGAAGCCCGGCACCAAGCGGTGATAGGAGTTCACCGACGGGTTGGTGAAGGCCAGCAGTGACGGCGCATGCTTCAGGATGCCGCCGACGTAGTGGCGCGCGGTGTCGGACAGCCCGCCGTAGCCGGCCTCGTCGTAGAACAGGGGCTCGCCCTCGTTCCAGACGGACTGGTGGACGTGCATGCCGGAGCCGTTGTCACCGAAGATCGGCTTCGGCATGAACGTCACGGTCTTGTCGTTGGCCCACGCGGTGTTGCGGACGACGTACTTGAACTTCATGAGGTCGTCGGCGGCCTTCAGCAGCGTGTCGAAGCGGTAGTTGATCTCGGCCTGGCCGGACGGTGCCCACCTCGTGGTGACCGCGCTCGAGGACGAGCCCGGCGTCCTGCAGATTGGTCATCATGTCGTTGCGCAGGTCGGCCAGCTTGTCGGTCGGCGCGACGGGGAAGTAGCCGCCCTTGTAGCGCACCTTGTAGCCGCGGTTGTCGCTGATGTCGTCGCCGGTCGACCAGGCGGCCTCGGCCGAGGTGATCTCGTAGAACGACTTGTTGGCGCTGGTGCCGTAATTGACCCGGTCGAAGATGTAGAACTCGGCCTCGGGTGCGAAGTAGGCGGTGTCGCCGATGCCGGTGGTGGCGAGGTACGCCTCCGCCTTGCGGGCGATGTTGCGCGGGATCGCGCGAGTAGGCCTCACCGGTGATCGGGTCGTGGACGAAGAAGTCCATCGCGATCGTCTTGCGGGCCTTGAACGGATCGAGGTACGCCGTCCTCACGTCCGGGAACAACACCATGTCCGACTGATCGATGGTCTGGAAACCGCGAACCGAGGAGCCGTCGAAGGCCACGCCGTTGGACACCATGTCGGCATCGAACGTCGACGCCGGCAGCGTGAGCTGTTGCTGGATGCCCGGCAAGTCGGTGAATCGGACGTCCATGTACTCGACACCCTCGTCCTTGATGAACTTGAACAGCTCGTCGGCGTTGCCGAACATGGGTCCTCCTCGGCCGCACTGGACGCGGCCATCGCTTGGTGTTCCTCACGCTATGGTCCGGCAGTTTCCCGACCGTCAACGGTTTGTTTCGGGCATGTTACAAGTCTCGGCAGCGGCCCACCACGGCGGCTCGTGGGCGCCCTGAGCGGGCTGTGTAATCTCCGGGACGTGCAGACCGTCTCGATCGGCCGACGTCTCGCGGCCCTCGTCATCGACTGGGTCATCGCGGTCCTCAGCGCCGCAGCCGTCGCCAACAGCACGGTTCCACCGGAAGGGCTGCGCGAGTCGTTCCTCGTCTCTGGGGTGTTCGTGGTCGAGGTCGGCCTGCTCACGGGCCTGCTGGGCTTCTCGATCGGCAAGCGTCTGGTGGGCCTGCGAGTCGAAGGTCCCGACGAGCGTCCGATCGGGGTGCCAAGGGCGCTGCTGAGGACGTTCCTGCTTGCCCTGGTCCTCCCGGCGCTGGTGAGGAACGACGAGGGCCGTGGGCTGCACGACATCGCATCCAGCTCGCGAGTGGTGCGGATCTAGCCCTTCATCATCTTGCGGGCGCCCTTCATGCTCGTCGGCATCGGGCCGCGCGGCATGGGGGCGGCCGGACGCATCGCGTCGAGGGCCTTGAGCTTGTTCATCAGGGCGGTCTGATCGCCCGGCTTGATGGACTTCTTCATCTTCTGGACGTGCTTGTTGAGCTTGGTGAGCCTGACCTCGCCGTCGCCGTCGCCCACCACGATCTCGTGGACCGGGATCTCCTCACCGCCGATGCGGACGTGCTTCTTGCGCTCGGCGCTGAGCAGGCCGCGGACCCGCGACGGGTTGCCTTCGCCGACGAGGATGATGCCCGGGCGCCCGACGACGCGGTGCACGACGTCCTGGTTCTTGGTGAAGGCGATGGCAGGCTTGACGTTCCAGCCGCGCTTGAGCATCTGCAGGGCCCCGGCAGCGGCACCGGGCTGGCCCTCGACCTGCTGGTACGCCGCCCGCTCGGCGCGGCGGCCGAACACGATGAGCACGGCGAGCAGGCCGCTGAGCAGGCCGAACAAGCTGGCGAAGATGATGCCCGACGTGCCCGTGCCGAAGAAGAACAGCGCGGCGACCGCGACGACACCGCCGACCAGCAGCAACCACAGCAGCAGGATGAGGCCGATGTTCTTGTCGGTGCGCTTGGTGATCCTGTACGCCTGGCGCATCTGGCGGATGCGCCCCTTGGGCGGCTCCGGTGCGGGGTTGGACATGGGGTCGAGTCTACTGACCGATGACCGTCCCCCACTCGCTGGCGCTCGCGGGAGGTACCCCCATGCCCGATTTGTGGGAGCGTGCGGCCACCGCCTGCTGGTAAAGACGACCGGCGCGGTACGACGACCGCACCAGCGGACCGGACATCACGCCGGCGAATCCGATGTCGTCGGCCTCGTCCTTGAGCTCGACGAACTCCTCGGGCTTGACCCACCGCTCGACGGGGTGGTGCCGCTTGGACGGACGCAGGTACTGGGTGATGGTGAGCAGGTCGCAGCCGGCGTCGCGCAGGTCGCGCATCGCCTGGCTGACCTCCTCGCGGGTCTCACCCATGCCGAGAATCAGGTTGCTCTTGGTGACGAGCCCGTAGGCGCGGGCCTGGGTGAGCACGTCGAGCGAGCGGTCGTAGCGGAACGCCGGACGGATGCGCTTGAAGATGCGCGGCACGGTCTCGACGTTGTGGGCCAGCACCTCGGGCCGGGAGTCGAAGACCTGCTCCAGCAGCTCGGGGATGCCGTTGAAGTCGGGGATGAGGTTCTCGACGCCGGTGCCGGGGTTGAGCTCGTGGATCTGGCGGACGGTCTCGGCGTAGAGCCAGGCACCGCCGTCGGCGAGGTCGTCGCGGGCGACGCCGGTGATGGTGGAGTAGCGCAGCTGCATCTTCTTGACGCTCTCGGCCACGCGGCGCGGCTCGTCTCGGTCGAGCGGAGCGGGCTTCCCGGTGTCGATCTGGCAGAAGTCGCAGCGGCGGGTGCACTGCTCGCCACCGATGAGGAACGTGGCCTCGCGGTCCTCCCAGCACTCGAAGATGTTGGGGCAGCCGGCCTCCTGGCAGACGGTGTGCAGACCCTCGCCCTTGACGAGGTTCATCAGCTCGTTGTACTCCGGGCCCATCTTCGCCCGGGTCTTGATCCACTCGGGCTTCTTCTCGATGGGGGTCTCGGCGTTGCGGACCTCGAGGCGCAGCATCTTGCGGCCTTCGGGAGCGATCGTCACGCTGACCACCCTACGTGGCTCATGGGAACCGTCAGCGCTCCATCGGGCGGAGTCGACGTGAGGTCGGGCGAGGGTGTGTAGAGGTCCCAAACGCAGCAGGTCACGTAGGTGTGGCGTGACGGCGTCGGCGGCCTCGGGAACGGTGACCTGGCGGCCCAGCTCGACGCTCAAGGACGTGATGCCGGCGTCGGCGATGCCGCACGGCACGAACCGGTCGTACCAGCTCAGATCGACGTCGGCGTTGAGTGAGAACCCGTGCATGGTGACGCCGCGAGACACCCGGATGCCGATCGCGCCGATCTTCCGCTCGATGCTCGACTCGTCGGCCGGCAGCCAGACGCCCGATCGTCCGGGAACCCGACCGGCGTTGACGCCGAGGTCCGCAACTGCGCGGATCAGGGCTTCCTCGACGCGCCGGACGTAGTCGACGACGAGCACGTGCGACGGGAGCTTGGTGATGGGGTAGCCGACGAGCTGGCCCGGGCCATGGAAGGTGATCTTGCCGCCGCGGTCGACGTCGACGACCGGGGTTCCGTCGAGGGGCCGCTCGTGCGGTTCGGTGCGCTTGCCGGCGGTGTAGACGGGCGGGTGCTCGAGGAAGAGCGCGGTGTCGCCGATCAGGTCGTCGGCGCGCTGGGCGAGCAGCTGCCGCTGGAGGTCCCAGGCTTCGTCGTACGGGATCGCGTGATCGCCGTACCAGTCGTCGAGGATCCGCAGGCTCACGTCCTCCAGCCTACTGCGGCTGTGGACGACGTTCCGTGCGGGCGAACCGGCCCGGCGACACTGGCCGGATGGATGCGCTGTTGGGGCTGTTCTTGCTGCTCGCAGGCATCTTGGGTGGTGGTGACGACGACCCGGAGTGTCTGGTGCTCGGCGGGCTCGACGCGGTCCGGACGCAGGCGTTTGTCGTCGGCGACGAGACCCGATTGCGCGACGTCTACGTCGACGAGCGCGCCGCTCGGGCTGACGCCGATGTGCTGCGCTCCTACCGCGAGCGCGGACTGCGACTCGAAGGCATGGTGCTCGTGCGCGAGTCGTGCCGCGTCATTGATCGATCGCGGGCCAGCATCACGCTCGACGTCGTCGACCACCTCGGACCCACCTGGGCACGGGCGGCGGACGGGCGGCAGCGTGAGCTCCCTCGCGACCGGCCGACGCGACGCACCGTCGTGCTGGAACGGGTCGGCGAGGTCTGGCGGGTTGCCGGACTGCGGGCCGGCTGACTCGCGGTCAGCCCTCGCCGGCCATCCCGTCGATCAGCTCGCGGCCGATGTCGAGGTGGCCGGCGTGGCGTGCGTACTCCTGCAGCACGTGGAACGAGACGGCGAGCAGTGTCGGCACGTCGTCGTCGCCGGCGAACCGGCCGGTGGTGGCCGAGGCCGCGGTGAGCGGGTGGTTGCGGAGGATCTCGGTGGTCCGGCGCCCACCCTCGGTCAGGCGGTCGACCAGCTCGTCGAGGATGCACGTGGAGTGCCACACGCCATCGGCGTCCTGATCGCCCCACGGGTCGGCGACGTACTCGCCGAGGAAGCCCCACACGAACCACCGGCGCTCCATGTGGACGAGGTGGTCGATGAGCTGGCGGGGTGTCCAGCCCGACGGCACCCGCGACGAGTCGAGGGCCGCGTCATCGAGACCTCCGACCTTGCGCACCACCTCGGCGCGGTAGAAGTCCAGGTAGGTGATGAACAGCTCGGCGGGGTCCCTCGCCCCAGAATCGGGCTGGGGCGGCATCAGCCCAGGCCGGCGCGGATCGCCGCAGCGACGCCGGGATGGTCGAAGGTGAAGCCCGCCTCCTGCAGGGCGGCCGGTTTCACCCGCAGCGAACCCAGCAGGTCGTCCGACAACGAGCCGAGCGCCGCCTTGAGCGCGAACGAGGGGACGGCCAGGAACGTCGGCCGGTCCAGTGCGTCGCCGAGCGCGTCGGTGAACTCGGCGTTGGTCGGTGCCTCCGGCATACCGATGTTGAACGGGCCGGAGGCATCAGAGTGCTCCAGGAGGAACGTCACGGCCCGGAGCCAGTCGTGCAGCGAGACCATCGCCATGTACTGACGACCGGAGCCGAGGCGAGCGCCGGCGCCGATCTTGAACATCGGCATCAGTGGCGCCAGCAGGCCGCCGCGACGGTCGAGCGGAAGAGTGGTGCGGAGGATGCAGACCCGGGCGCCGGCCTCGACGGCGGGCTCGGTGCACTGCTCCCACCGCTGGACGAGCTCGGAGAGGAACCCGCTGCCGGGCTCGCTCGACTCGGTGAGCACCTCGTCACCGCGGTCGGGGCCGTACAGACCCATGGCCGAACCGGACAGCATCGCCGGAGGGTTGTCGGACGCGGCGATGGCACGAGCGATCGTGGTGGTGGTGTCGACCCGGGACGCCAGCAGCTTGCGCCGGTAGCCGGCCGTCCGGGGCCAGTGGGCCACCGTCGCGCCGGACAGGCAGACGACGGCGTCAGCGCGGTCGATGACAACCTGGTCGATGCGCCCGGTGCGCGGGTCCCAGAGAGACGCGTCGGACAGCGCGTCGTCCGTGCGCACCAGCCGGGTGACCTGGTGGCCGTGCTCGCGCAGATGCGCGACCAGCGCCGTGCCCAGGAAGCCGGAGGCGCCGCCGATGACGACGTGCATGCCGGCGATCAGGTCCCCAGCTCTGCCTCGAAGGAGCCGTTCTGGAGACGCTCCTTCACGGTCGTGAGGAAGCGCCCGGCGTCGGCACCGTCGATGATGCGGTGGTCGTAGGTGAGTGCGAGGTAGGCCATGCTGCGAACGGCGATACTCTCGCCGCCCCGCTCGTCGGTCATGACCACCGGTCGCTTGACGACAGCGCCGACCCCCAGGATCGCGACCTGCGGCTGGTTGATGATCGGGGTGTCGAACAGCGCGCCGTTGCTGCCGAGATTCGTCACCGTGAACGTCGCGCCTGAGATCTCGTCCGGAGAGATCTTGTTGGTGCGCGTGCGCTCGGCCACGTCGGCGATCTTGCGGGCGAGACCGGCGATGGAGAGGTCACCCGCATCGCGAATCGTGGGGACGAGGAGGCCGCGCTCGGTGTCGACGGCGACGCCGAGGTGCTCACCGCTGGGGTAGGTGACGGTGCCCTCCTCGACGTCGAGCGCGGCGTTGACCATCGGGTGCGACTTGAGGGCCTCGATCGCCGCTTTGGCGAAGAACGGCAGGAAGGTGAGCTTGACGCCCTCCCGTTCGAGGAAGGCGTCCTTCTGCCGCGCACGGAGGCGGGCGATCTCGGTGACGTCGACCTCGTGCACCTGGGTGAGCTGGGCCGACACGTGGAGCGACTCGACCATGCGGGTGGCGATGGTCTTGCGCAACCGGCTCAGCTTCTCGGTCTTGCCGCGCAGCGGCGACGGCTCAGCAGTTGCGGCTGGCGCCGACGGCGTCGACGCTGCCGCCGGTGCCTTCTCAGCGGCGTCGAGGACGTCCTGCTTGCGGATGCGGCCGCCGACGCCGGTGCCGGTGACGGCCGCGAGGTCGACGCTGTGCTGCTTGGCCAGCTTGCGCACGATCGGGGTGACGTACGTGTCGCCGCCGCTCTGGGTGCCGGCGCCGGACGTGCCGGAGTCGGGGGAGCTGGGTGCGGGCGGGGGAGTGGAGGCCTTCTCCGGCTCCGGCGGCTTCGGTGAGCTCGAGGCCGGCTCGGGCTCGGGCTCCTTCTTCTCCGGTTCCGGCTCCTGCTCCGCTCGGGTTCGGCCTTCGCCTCCGGCTCCGGTTCCTTTTCGGGCTCGGGTTCTGGCTCGGGCTCGGGCTTCGCCTCGGGCTCCGGCTCCTTCTCGGCGGGTGCAGATCCGGCTTCGCCGATGATGGCGAGCTCGGCACCGATCTCGACGGTCTCGTCCTCGTCGGCCTTGATCTCCAGGAGAGTGCCGGCGACGGGGGAGGGGATCTCGGTGTCGACCTTGTCGGTGGAGATCTCGAGCAGCGGCTCGTCGACGGCGACGTCGTCGCCCACGGCCTTGAGCCAGCGGGTGACGGTGCCCTCGGTGACGCTCTCGCCGAGCTCCGGCAGTACCACTGCGGTGCCCTCGCCGGTCTGCTTGGTGTCGAGATGGGGTTCTTGCTCTGCGGCGGGCTCCGACTCGGGTTCGGCCTTCGCTTCGGGCTCGGGCTCCGACTCGGGTTCGGCCTTCGCTTCGGGCTCGGGCTCCGACTCGGGTTCGGCCTTCGCTTCGGGCTCGGGCTCCGGCTCCTTCTCGGGTTCAGGCTCTTCCTCGGCCTTCGACTCCTCGGCCTGTGCTTCCTCCGACTCCCCGCCGCCATCGCCACCGGTCGACTCACCGGACTCGCCGATGACCGCGAGCTCGGCACCGATCTCGACGGTCTCGTCCTCCTCGGCCTTGATCTCCAGCAGCGTGCCGGCGACGGGGGAGGGGATCTCGGTGTCGACCTTGTCGGTGGAGATCTCGAGCAAAGGCTCATCGACGGCGACCTCGTCGCCCACGGCCTTCAGCCAACGGGTGACAGTGCCCTCGGTGACGCTCTCGCCGAGTTCGGGAAGGGTGACAGACGTGGCCATGGGTGTCCTCAGATCCGGTCAGGCGTGGGCATGGAGCGGCTTGCCGGCCAGGGCCAGCGACGCCTCCCCGAGGGACTCGTTCTGGGTGGGATGCGCATGGATGAACTGCGCGACGTCTTCGGGGAAGGCCTCCCAGTTGACGATGAGGGACGCCTCGCCGACCTGCTCGCCGAAGCGCGCGCCGATCATGTGGACGCCGACGATGGGTCCGTCCTTCTCGCGCACCAGCTTGACGAGACCGGCCGTCTGCAGGATCTGGCTCTTGCCGTTGCCGCCGAGGTTGTACTCGTAGGTGTCGACGTCGCCGTACTTGTCGCGCGCCTGCGGCTCGGTGAGGCCGACCGACGCGACCTCCGGCTCGCAGTACGTGACGCGCGGGATGCCGGAGTCGATGACGGGCTGCGGATCGAGGCCGGCGATCTCCTCGGCCACGAAGATGCCGTGCGCGAAGCCGCGGTGGGCCAGCTGGAGACCGGGCACCAGGTCGCCGACGGCGAAGACGCCCTCGACGTTGGTGTGCAGACGCTCGTCGGTGGGGACCCAGCCGCGATCGGTGGTGATGCCGGCCTCCTCGAACCCGAGCCCTTCGGTGCGGGGCCCGCGGCCGACCGCCACGAGCACGAGGTCGGTCTTGAGGCTGTCGCCGTTCTCCAGCGTGACGGTGACACCGCCGTCGGACTGCTCGACGCCGCTGAACTTGACGCCCGTCTTGAAGTTGATCTTGCGCTTGCGGAACGCCCGCTCGAGCTGCTTGGCGAGCGCGGGATCCTCCAGCGGGACGAGGGTGGGGAGCGCCTCGACGATCGTGACCTCGGCGCCGAAGGACTTCCAGACCGAGGCGAACTCGACGCCGATGACGCTGCCGCCGATGATGACGACGTCGTCGGGGACCTCGCTCATGGTGAGGGCTTCGTCGCTGGTGACGACCCGACCGCCGATCTCGAGGCCGGGCAGTGTACGAGCGTAGGAGCCGGTGGCGAGCACGAGGTTCTTGCCGGTGTACTGCGTGCCGTCGACCTCGACGGTGCGGTCGCCGACGACCTTGCCCTCACCCTCGACGACGGTGATGCCGGCGGCCTTGATCATGCCCTGCAGGCCCTTGTAGAGGCGGCCGACCACACCGTCCTTGTACTCGTTGACCTTCGGCATGTCGATGCCGTCGAACGTGCTGTTGACGCCGAATGCCGAGCCCTCTCGGGCGGAGTCGGCGACCTCGGCGGCGTGCAGGAGGGCCTTGGTGGGGATGCATCCGTTGTGCAGGCAGGTGCCTCCCAGCTTGCCCTTCTCGACGAGGGCGACCGACAGCCCGAGCTGGACCGCTCGGAGGGCGCAGGCGTAGCCGCCGCTGCCACCCCCGAGGACGACGATGTCGAAGTTGTTGGTGTCCGCAGGACTGTCCGCCACTGTCGCCTCCCGGTTGGAATCCGTCGGATTGCCATCCTGTCACCACATTGGTCGTCCCTGCCACCGGGGTGAACAGGCATTCGGCCCACCACTGGGCGGGGTCGGGCACACTGGGCCCATGGGTTTGTTCAGCCGTCGTCGCGGCGCAAAGGGCGGCCGGAAGGCCACGAGGGACGACCTCGCCCAGCTGCGCGAGTGGTCGGCCGAACGCACGGGGGTCGAGGCATTCGTCGAGCCTCAGACGTCCGTCACCCAGACGACGCTGCTGCTGGTGGCCGGCGATGGTGAGTTCACCCGGCGCCGGGTCGCATCGCCGCAGGCCGCGGCCGATTTCGCCCGCAAGGTGGGCATTCCCGTCTACGACACGAACCGGGTGGGCTACCCGCAGCGCATGCGCGACTACTCGGTGCGCGTCTCGGGACGAGACGGCGTCCGCTCGGCGTCAGCGGCGACCTCGACGGCTCGTTCGCCGCGCGAGCGCAAGGCCATCGCGGCGCTGGAGGCGATCGCCGGTGTCGGCGAGACGTCGGGAGAGCCCGACGACGATGAGCTGCGCCGCATCTGGCGGCTCGCCCGCTCCCGGGCCCATCCTGATCGCCGCGGCGGCGACCGCACCGCCTGGGACGAGGTCGAGACGGCCGCCCGCACGCTCGGCCTCCAGGGCGAGAGGCGCTAGCTCAGGCTCCGTCGGCGAGCTCGGACGCGATCTGCACCAGGGTCCGAACCCCGACGCCGGTGCCGCCCCTGGGGGTGTAGCCGCGCGGTGAGTCCTCGTTGAACGACGGACCCGCGATGTCGAGGTGCGCCCACGACGTGTCGTCGACGAACTCGCGGAGGAACGCCGCGGCGAACAGGGTTCCGCCGGCAGGCTTGGGGTTGTGCTGCCGCAGGTCGGCGACGTGGGAGGAGTTGACCTTCTCCTTCATCTCTTCGACGATCGGCAGCGGCCACATGGACTCGCCGGTGGTCTTCGACGCGGCGAACACCAGGTCGCGGAAGTCCTCGTCGTTGCCGAGGATGCCGGCAGTGCGCTCGCCGAGCGCCACGACGCACGCTCCGGTGAGGGTCGCGACGTCGACGATGTGGTCGGGCTTGCCCTCCGCGGCGAGGGCGAGACCGTCTCCCAGCACCAGACGTCCCTCGGCGTCGGTGTTGAGGATCTCGACCGTGGAGCCGTTGCGCAGCGTGAGCACGTCGCCCGGACGCAGGGCGTGGCCGCTGGGCATGTTCTCGGCGATGCACGCGAATGCGGTCACCTTGACCGGCAGCTCGAGCTCGGCGATCGCCACGGTCGCCGCAACGATGGCCGCGGCGCCGGCCATGTCGAGCTTCATGGTCTGCATGGAGGAGCCGGGCTTGATGGATAGCCCGCCCGAGTCGAAGGTGATGCCCTTGCCGACGAGTGCGAGGTGACCGGTGGCGCCCGGCGGGTCGTACGTGAGGCTCACCAGTCGCGGCGGCGCATCGGACCCGGCGCCGACACCGAGGATGCCCCCGCATCGTTCCCTGGCCAGGCGCTTCTCGTCCCAGATCGTGACCTTGACGGTGTCGCCGGTGTGGGCGTCGATCGCCTCGGCGAACGCCGGCGGGCGAAGGTCGCCCGGTGGCGTGTTGGTCCAGTCGCGTGCGGCGTTCACCGCACGGGCGATCGTGGTGGCGCGCTCGATCGCACGGGTCGCGGTGACCTGGCGGGCGAACGGGCTGAGCACCACTGCTGACTTGAGCTTGGCGTCCTTCTTGCCCTTCTTCGTTCCCTTGCCTCGCCCCGACGCCTTGTACGCGTCGTAGGTGTAGCTCCCGAGCTCGATGCCCTCGGCGATCGCGCCCACCTCGTCGACGTCGGCCGGATGGAGGGCCACGGCGACGGACGTCGCGGACGCCTTGGTCGCTGCCCGGACACCCTCGCCGGCGGCACGCCGCAGCTGCTCGGCCGTCGGTTCGGCCGGCAGCGCCACGGCGACCACGACGCGGGCGTGGGTGAGGTCGCCTCCCGGGAATGTGACGACCTGTCCCTTCTCGCCGCTGAAGCCGACCGCCTCGAGGCTGGCGGCGAACACGTCGCGGTCGTCATCGCTCCTGATCCCGAGCACGAGGGCATCGGCGCGGGCGGTGGTCGGCTTGGACGTGCTCAGGGAGACGGAGACCATGGCGCCACTGTAGGTGGGGACGCACGGGGCGTCCGCGCTAGGTTGGCGGCCATGGACCTGCTCCACTCGCCCCTGCACGACCGACACGTCGCACACGGTGCGAAGTTCGCCGAGTTCGGAGGCTGGAGCATGCCTCTGGAGTTCGCCGGCGGGGGAGTGCTGGCCGAGCACGCCGCCGTCCGCGACGCGGTGGGATTGTTCGACGTCAGCCACCTGGGCAAGGCCCTCGTGCGCGGTGCAGGAGCGGCGGCGTTCGTCGACTCCTGCCTCACCAACGACCTCGGACGCATCAAGCCGGGCAAGGCGCAGTACACGCTGTGCTGCGACGACGACGGCGGCACCATCGACGACCTCATCGTCTACCTGCGTACCGAGTTCGAGGTCTTCCTCGTGCCGAACGCGGCGAACACCGCGGACGTCGTCGAACGGTTGCGGGCGGCAGCGCCCGACGGCATCGAGGTGACCGACCAGCACCGTCAGCACGCCGTGCTGGCCGTGCAGGGCACGTTGAGCGACGAGGTTCTCACCGCACTCGACCTGCCCGTCGACCACGAGTACATGTCGTTCGCCGACGGCACGGTGGCCGGTCACGACCTCACGGTCTGCCGGACCGGCTACACCGGCGAGCGCGGGTACGAGCTGATCGTGTCCTCCGAGGGAGCCCTCGACGTCTGGGACGCGCTGGTCGAGGCCGGCGAGCCGCACGGACTCCGACCCTGCGGCCTCGGCGCCCGCGACACGCTGCGCACCGAGATGGGCTACCCGCTGCACGGCCACGAGCTGTCGGCCGAGATCAGCCCGGTCATGGCCGGCGCCAGTTGGGCGGTCGGCTGGGACAAGCCGACGTTCTGGGGCAAGGACGTCCTCGCGCAACAGCGCGCCGAGAAGACGGTGCCGACCATCCGCGGCCTTGTCGCGCAGGGGCGCGGCATCCCGCGTCCGGGCATGACAGTGGTCGCCGCCGAGGGCGGTGCCGAGCTCGGGGAGGTCACGTCGGGCACGTTCTCGCCCACGTTGCGTCAGGGCATCGGCCTGGCCCTGCTCGACCGGTCAGTCGAGGCAGGCGACACGGTGCATGTCGACGTCCGTGGACGTCAGGAAGCCTTCACCGTCACCAAGCCGCCGTTCGTGGAGCCGTCCACGAAGGAGAGCTGACTGACGGGTATCAGCGGGTGAGCGAGTGTGCCTTGCCGTCCGTCGGTTCGGTCAGGCTGATGCCCATCGCCTTGAGAATGGTCGGCATGACGTCCGGCGTGGTGAACGGCTCCCCAGCCTTCTTCGCTCGCACGCCAGGTCCGACGAACACCATCGGCACGCGCTGAACGGACTTCTGTGCACCACCATGGTCGCCGTAGACGCCGTAGCTCGTCTTGTCATGGAGCAGCCCGACAACGTCGGGGCCATCGTCGGCCGCCATGGTATCGACGATCTCCTGGCCGTGTGCCTTCCACCAGTCCTTCTCCGACTTGGTCATCTTGTTGGTTCCCTGTAGCCGGAAGGCGTCGCCCGCCTCGTTCTTCCAGTACGTCGCGGTCACGCCCGGCAGACTCAGCATCTGCGTCGCCTTGGTCCGCTTGGCGGCGGTCGAACGATCGATCAGCCAGGCCTCGATCGCCGTCGACTGGTAGGAGAACTGCACGTTGCCGTCGGCGTTGAGGGCGGCGATGTCGGGTGACGGGTTCGAGTAGGTGACCTTGTCGAGCACGCCGTTGGTGCCGGCGTCCCACACACCGAGGTCTGCCGGGGCGTAGTACCAGTTGCTGTTGCCCGCGTCGAAGGTCTTCTTGCCGTAGAAGTTCTCGCCAAACGTCGCGCCGTGGTCGGCGGTCAGCACGACCAATGTCTCGCCGCCCTGGTCGGCATCGACCTCGTCGATGGCGTCGAGAATCTTTCCGAGCTGGACGTCGGCGTTCTCGGCCGCGCACGGCGTATGGCTCATGCCGGCGAGCGTGCTGCAGTCCTGCGGCTCGTTGTCGTCCTGCGCTCCGAACATGTGCGCGGCCTTGTCGATGCCGCCCAGGGTGATGAACATGCCCGACCAGTTCTCCTCCTGCATCATCTCGATCGCCGCATCAGCCGCCCAGGTGTCGCCGCCGAGGTGCTCAGGATCGTTGCCGGGAACAAAGCGGTTTCCCTCGCCCTGGTAGAGCCAGGCCGGGAAGGCATCTTTGGTGCCGTAGTGGTTGTTCTTGTCGGCGTTGATGAAGTAGCGGCCGCACAGCGTCGAGTCGTCGGGGTCGGGCCGGTTCAGGTATGACGGCACGTTCTTGCCCGCAGGGGAGCGCCACTGCCCGTTCCCGGGGACACCGGGGATCGACAGGTTGCGGCAACCGGTCGGCTGGTCGCTGGTCACGTTGCTGCGCCGGCTCGACATCCGGACGGCGATGTCGCCGGTTGCGCCGGTCGCCGACTCCACGGCGTAGGACTTCTGGCCCACCGAGATGAACTTCGTGCCCGGGTACTTGGTGTGCAGGTAGTCGGCGAGCTTCGGGTAGACCACCCCGTCGTTCTTCTCGATCAGCGCGAAGTCCGCCAGGCTCAGGTCGCCGGTGATGTGCATCTGGTCGGCGCCCTTGCCGAAGACGTTGCCGTGGTCGCGGTAGGCCTCGTCGGTCCATCCCATGTGCCGGGGTTCGAGGCCGGAGGTGATCACGTTGTGCGCGATCACGGTTTCCGAGGCCATGTAGCCGAGGTAGGCGTTCTTGAAGTTGGTGCCGGCGGCCCGCTGAGCGCGGTAGTTCGGCATGTCGTACTGATCGGCATACTCCGGGAGCATCTGGTCGAGCAGCACGATCACGACGCGCTGCGGTGGCTCCGGCGCGGGCGGCTTGGGCGGCTTGGCCGCCTCTGAGGTCGTCGCCCCTGCGACGAGGACGGTGGCGACAGCTGCCGCAGTGAACGCTGCCAGGGCACGGGATCGACGCATCAGGATCTCCTTGAGTGGATGACGGCGACCCGGGAGGCACCTGATAGCGAAATCTGCTCTTGGTCGCACATATTGTCAATGGTTGCGTCATCCGCAACTCGTCGAGGCTTGTGGGATAGCGGGATGTCGGCAACGAGCATCGCTAGGGTGGCTCAGGAGATGATCACGCAGCCGAAGACCAAGTACGCACGCTCGGGCGACGTGTCCATCGCGTATCAGGTGATCGGCGACGGGCCCATCGACATCGTCTACGTGCCCGGCTTCATCTCGCACGTGGAGCTCGCCTGGGAGATGCCGCCCGTCGTCCACATGATCGAGCGCCTGACGTCATTCGCTCGTCTGATCATGTTCGACAAGCGCGGCACCGGGTTGTCCGACCCCGTCGTCGGGGCGCCCACGCTGGAAGAACGGATGGACGACGTCCGTGCCGTCATGGAGGCGGTCGGTTCTGAGCGGGCAGCCCTGATGGGGGTGTCCGAAGGCGTCCCGATGTCGATCCTGTTCGCGGCCACCCATCCGGAGCTGACCACCGGACTCGTCCTCTACGGGGGCATGGCCCGATCGACGTGGGCGCACGACTATCCCTGGGCCACGCCGGCGGACGCACTGATCGAGTCGTCGCTCGAGATGTCGCCGCACATGTTCGAGGGCGCCGCCATCGAGGTCATGGCGCCGAGCATGGCCGACGACCCGCGAGCGCGGGAGATGTTCGCCCGCTTCCAGCGGTACGCCGCGACACCGGGGATGCTCGAACAGGTCTTCCTCATGTTCCTCGACATCGACGTCCGCCCGATCCTGCCGACCATCGCAGTACCGACCCTGGTTCTGCACCGCCGCGGCGACCAGGCGGTCAACCGTCGCGGAGCGGAGTGGATGGCGACGCAGATCCCCGGCGCCAAGTACGTCGAGCTGCAGGGCATCGATCACGCGGTCTACGCCGGCGACTCCGATGCCATCATCGACGAGATCGAGGAGTTCCTCACCGGGGCCCGCCGTGCTGTCGAGATCGACCGCGTCCTGGCGACGGTGATGTTCACCGACATCGTCGACTCGACCAAGCGCGCCGCCGCGATGGGCGACCGCCCGTGGCGCGACCTGCTCGAGTCGTGCAACGAGGCGATCCGTCGCGAGCTCACCCGATTCAGTGGCCGCGAGGTCAAGACCCTGGGCGACGGGATGCTTGCCACCTTCGACGGCCCGGCGCGTGCCATCCGGTGCTCGCTCGCCGTGACCGAGGCCGTCAGGCCGCTCGGGATCGAGGTTCGGGTCGGCCTGCACACCGGCGAGGTCGAGATCGTCGGCGACGACGTGGCCGGCATCGGCGTGCACATCGCCGCGCGGGTCGGAGCGCTGGCCGAGACCGGCGAGGTCCTCGTCTCGGGCACCGTCAAGGACCTCGTCGCCGGATCAGGCATCGCCTTCTCCGAGCGCGGCGAGCACGTCCTCAAGGGCGTCCCTGACACGTGGCGGCTCTTCGCGGTGGATCGCTGATGACCACGTCGTGGCCCTCGGGCGTCATCGACCCGCACATCCATCTGTGGAACCCGCTGACGACGCCCCGTCCCACGGCAAAGCTGGCGCGCCTGTTTCGGCCACTGCCTCGCATCCCGCGCGCCATGCGGTGGGTGGCGCCGCAGGCGGATCGGGAGTTCGCCGGCCATCCTCACCACCTGCTCAAGCCCTACCTGCCGCTCGACTACCGCGCTGATGCGGCCGAGATCCCGGTTGCCTCGGTCGTGCACATCCAGAGCGATTGGGAGTGCACCGAGCGCCGTGACGTGGTGGACGAGACCCGGTGGGTGACCTCGCTGCCATTCGGCCGTGACGGCGCACCGACGCTGGGCGCGCTCGTGGTGCACGTCGACCCGCGCTTCGACGACGCCGGCGCGATCCTCGACGAGCACCTCGAGGTCAACCCGCTCGTGCGCGGCGTGCGGTGCGTCGCTGCGCACCACCCCGACCCGGGCGTGCGTGACTTCGCCGACCAGCCGCATCTGCTGAGCGACCCCGAGTTCGTGAAGGGCTTCGCCGCCATCGCCGAACGCGGCCTGAGCTTCGAGCTGTGGTGCTTCGCCCACCAGCTGCCCGAAGCGCTGGCACTGGCTCGTGAGTACCCCGAGACCACGTTCGTGCTCGACCACTACGCCACGCCGGTGGGATTTCTGGGTCCGCGCGGCAAGACCACCGGGCGCACGGACCAGGAGCGCTCCACCATGCTGGCCACGTGGCGTGACGACGTCGCCGCGCTGGCGGCCCTGCCGAACGTCGTCGCGAAGCACTCAGGGCTCGGCATGCCGTTGCTGGGCAGCAACCGGCCGCGGCCGCTCGCCGCCGATGCCGTTGCCGAGATGACCGACCAGGTCGCCCCGCTCATCCAGCATGTTCAGGACGTCTTCGGTGCCGACCGCACGATGTGGGCGTCGAACTTCCCGATCGACAAGGCGGAGCTGACGTTGCCCGCGACCCTGCGACTCGTCACCGACGTCCTGGGGTCGGACGCCGACCTGTCCAAGCTGGTGCGCGACGTCGCCAAGCGCGTCTACCGCATCAGTGCCGAAGGAGACCCGACATGAGCTGGACCTGGAATCTCGAGAACGCGGCTGGTGAGTCGAAGGGCACGTCGGAGACCTTCGACAGCCGCAGCGACGCCGAGTCGTGGGTGGGGGAGTCCTTCGCCGAGCTCGTCGAGCAGGGCGTCGACCAGGTGCGGCTGTTCGACGGCGACACCGAGGTCTACGGCCCGATGTCGCTGCACGCTGAGTGAGACTGAGCGCGCTCTGCGCGCGAACGTCTCGCCAGGTTGAGTACGTCACGCCGAAGGCGTCCGACTGGGGGCACCTCCCGCGAGCGCCAGCGAGTGGGGGAATCGAAACCTCGTGAGGCAGTGCGGCCGCGTGAGGTCTAGTAGCGCTCGGGGAGAGGTGCGCCGCGGGCGATCTGTGACCTCGGCAGACGCCACCGGCGCAGCTGCGTGCTGCGCAGCAGGGTGTAGAGGGTGAGCCCCTTGGCGCTCTCGTCGGGGAACCGGCGGGCCACTTCCTTCTTCAACCGCCGCACGAGGAAGAACTCGTCGATGATCGTGAGCAGGGTGACGCCGACCCACATGAGCAGGCCGATGCCCGCCCACGGCGGCGGCAGCGAGGTGACCACGAACGAGACGATGAGGATCGGGAGCAGGTACTCGGCGATCACGTAACGCCGGTCGATGTAGTCGCGGGCGAACCGACGCACCGGGCCACGGTCGCGGAGCGGCAGGTACCTCTCGTCGCCGGACTTGAGTGCCTCCTGCTGACGATCGCGGATCTGTGCTCGGGCCTCGCGCTCCCGCTTCACCTGCTCCTTGCGGGTCATCGGCGTCTTCATCGCCCGCTTGCGGGCCTCCTCGGCCTCCTTGCGGCTGGGCGTCTTGCGTCCCTTGGCGCCGGGGGTGTTCTCATCCACGCGGGTCACCCTACCCGGCCCGCCGTAGGCTGGGCCCCATGGGAATCGGTCGACGAATCGCGCAGATCTTCCGCTCGCGTCGCAACAGCGACGAGGACGTCGAGGCCCTCGCCGATCGGCTCGACGAGACCTACCGTTCCCAGCTGAGCCACCTGCAGAAGGTGCGCCGCGGCGTCGCCGATGTCGCGACCAGCCGCAAGCGCGTCGAGGTCCAGCTGGCCCGGCTGGCCCAGGAATCCGCGACTCTCGACGCCGAGGCACAGGCCGCGGTCGGCCGCGGCGACGACGACACCGCGCGGGCGGCGCTGACCCGCAAGATCACGCTCGAGCAGGCCGCCGCCGACCTGGGCGAGCGACACGGAGCCCTGCAGTCCGAGGAGCAGAAGCTCACCAGCACCGCCGACGACCTCGAGCAGCGCATCGAGGACTTCCGCCGCCGCAAGGACACCTTGTCCGCACGCCACTCCGCCGCATCGGCCCGTGCCGAGATCACCGGGGCCGGCAGCGGCATCGCGTCGTCGATGAGTGACGTCAACCAGGCGATGGAGTCGGCCGAGCGCCACACGCGCGAGCTGGAGGCGAAGGCCGACGCCGTCGACGAGCTCGTCGAGGACGGCATCATCAGTGCACCGGGGGAGAGCGCAGACGACGCCGAGCGGCGCCGCTTCGATGTCGAGCTGGAAGACTCCCCTGAACTGGAAGGAAAGGGCGATGGCCCGCAGCAGATTTCGCAGTGACCGGGGGCTGAGCCTGCGCATGGGGGGCGTGGGCCTGGGTCTCGGCGCGCTCTACGTCGCGTTCGGCGCGGTGCTCATCTTCTACTCCGGCAGCGCGATCATGGGCCTCGTCATCACCGTCGCCATGGCGTGGGGCCAGTGGTACTTCTCCGACCGGCTCGCGCTCAAGTCGATCGGCGGCCGCGAGGTCACGCCCGAGCAGGCACCCGAGCTGCACGCCATGATCGACCGTCTTTGCGTCCTCGCCGACATGCCCAAGCCACGGGTCGCGGTCGCCGTCACCGACATGCCGAACGCGTTCGCCACCGGACGCACACCGAGCCACTCGGTCGTCTGCGTCACCACCGGCATCATGCAGCGGCTCGACGCCGACGAGCTCGAGGGTGTGCTGTCGCACGAGCTGGCGCACGTGGCCAACCGCGACGTCTCGGTGATGACGGTCGCGTCGTCGCTCGGCCTGCTGGCCGGGTTCATCACGCGGTGGGGGATGTACATCGGCGGCGGACGCAACCGCGACGGCGGCGGTGTGCCGTTCCTCGTCGTCTTCCTCGTCAGCATGGTCGTCTACTTCGTCAGCTTCCTGCTCACCCGCGCGCTCTCGCGCTACCGCGAGCTGAGCGCCGACCGCAGCGGCGCCTATCTCACCGGACGCCCGTCCAAGCTGGCGTCCGCGCTGGTCAAGATCTCCGGCGAGATGAGCCGCATCCCCAACCGGGATCTCCGCGACGCCCAGGCCCTCAGCGCGTTCTTCATCTTCCCGGCCATCAACCGCGAGTCGATCGGCGCCATGATGTCGACTCATCCGCCGCTGCAGCAGCGTCTCGACCAGCTCGCCAAGGTGGGCGCCGAGCTCGCGGAACCAGCGTGATGGGGCCGGCCTGATCGATGGGTTTCCTCGACGCCATCCTGGGGCGCTCCACACCGCCACCGGCCGACCTCGACGTGCTGTTCGCCGTCCCGCAGGCGGCGCTCTCGCTCGAGGTCGCCGGCTTCACCGCCACCGGCCTCGGGGCGGTGTGCTTCCGCGACTCCGAAGGTCAGGTCGACGACGCCGTCATCAGCGACGCCCAGCAGCTCATCAGCACCGACACCACAGCGGCGGTCGCGCTCACCGACGACCCGCACGGCTTCCGCTGGCTCACCGTCACCCGAGCACCACGGCGACGTCACCGGCCTGGTCACCGACCTTCACGCGGCCAACTCCTCGCTGGTCGACGCCGGCTTCGGCGGTGGGCTGCTGTGCTCGACCGTGGTGTTCTCGGCACCCGGCGGCGGGCCGTGTGCGCTCGTCTACCTGTTCAAGCAGAGCACGTTCTATCCGTTCGTGCCGCTGGCCGGTCAGCCCAGTACCAGTCGGAAGAGGGACAACGCCCTCGAGCTGCAGGTGCGCGGCCTCGTCGGCGGCGACGTCCCGGTGGAGCCAAAGCTCGACCGGTGGCTCGCGCTGTGGGGTGCTCCGGGCCTCGATCCGGGTGGTCAGCAGCCGGGATAGGCCCCCACGGGCAGGCCCGCGGGAGGTGCCCCCACGAGGTCCACCGGTAAGTCGATCTCCCTTCGATAGGCTCAACCTGTGACGTTCGATTCCCTCACCCACGACCAGGTCCAGGCCCTCCACGACGAGCAGCTCGACGCGTATCGCACGCTGCAGACGGCCGGGCTGAAGCTCGACCTCACCCGGGGCAAGCCGTCACCGGAACAGCTCGACCTCTCCGCCGAGCTGCTCTCGCTGCCCGGCGACGACTACAAGGACTCCAAGGGCACCGACACCCGCAACTACGGCGGGTTGAACGGGCTGCCCGAGCTGCGCGCGATCTTCGCCGAGATCATGCAGGTGCCGGTCGACCAGGTCGTCGCCGGCGACAACGCGAGCCTCGCGATGATGCACGACACGCTCGTCTTCTCCCTGCTCAGGGGAACGCCAGACTCGCCGCGCCCGTGGGTCGAGGAGGACGAGGTCACGTTCATCTGCCCGGTGCCCGGCTACGACCGCCACTTCGCTCTCACCGAGCGGTACGGCGTCACGATGGTGCCGGTCGAGATGCACGACGACGGCCCCGACATGGCGGCCGTCCGCACCCTGGCGGCCGACCCGTCGGTCAAGGGCATGTGGCTCGTCCCCACCTACGGCAACCCGTCCGGCGCCGTGATCAGCGAAGCCGTGGCCGCCGAGCTCGCCGCGCTCGAGACCGCAGCCCCGGACTTCCGGATCTTCTGGGACAACGCCTACTCCGTGCACCACCTCACCGAGGAGCGCACCAAGACCGCCGACATCGTGGGGCTCTGCGCGGCGTCCGGACACCCGAACCGCGCCGTCGTCTTCGCTTCGACGTCCAAGATCACGTTCGCCGGCTCGGGTGTGTGCTTCCTGGGCAGCTCGGAGGAGAACGTCGAGTGGTACCTCGGCAACCTCGGCAAGCGCACGATCGGACCCGACAAGGTCAACCAGCTGCGGCACGCTCGCTACCTCGGCGACGTCGATGGCGTGCACCGCCTGATGGACAAACATCGCGCGATCCTCGCGCCCAAGTTCGCCGCGGTCCTCGAGATCCTGCGCGATCGCCTCGGGCCGCACGACATCGCCACCTGGTCCGAGCCCAAGGGTGGCTACTTCGTGAGCCTCGACGTCGCGGACGGAACCGCCTCGCGTGTCATCGAGCTGTGCCGCGAGGCCGGCATCGCGATGACGCCCGCCGGCGCGTCCTTCCCGTACGGCGACGACCCGCGCGACCGCAACATCCGCATCGCGCCGTCGTTCCCCGGCATCGACGAGCTGCGGACGGCGATGGACGGGCTCGCCACCTGCGTCCTGCTCGCGGCCGCCGAGCAGCACCTCAGCGCCTGAGGTGTCGATGAGGGTGCTGGTGGCGCCGGACGCATTCGCCGGCACGCTCACCGCGCCCGAGGCGGCGCGCGCCGTCGCCGAGGGATGGGCGCGCCAGGCACCCGACGATGAGATGACCGCGCTGCCGATGGCCGACGGCGGACCTGGTTTCGTCGACGTCCTGCACAACTCGCTCGGCGGTGACCTCGAGGTCGTCACCGTCTCCGGACCGCTGGCCCGTCCGACCCCGGTCACGCTGCTGATGAGCGACGGCACCGCGTTCGTCGAGTCGGCGCAGGCCTGCGGTCATCCACTCCTCGACGAGCCTGACCCGTGGAACTCAACCACCGCCGGGGTGGGCGAGGCGGTTGCGGCTGCCGTCGACGCCGGGGCCAGCAAGGTTGTGGTCGGGTTGGGCGGCAGCGGCACCAACGACGGGGGAGCGGGGTTGCTCGGGGCGCTCGGTGCCACGGCCGACGTCCCGCTCGACGCAGGACCGGCCGGCCTGCGCGGCATCACCAGCGTCGACCTCGCTCCAGCCCGCGAGCGGCTCGATGGGGTGGCGCTGGTCGCGGCCATCGACGTCGACACTCAGCTGCTCGGCATGTTCGGCGCCACCAAGACCTACGGTCCGCAGAAGGGCCTTGCCGAGGACGAGATCCTCGTCGTCGACCGCATCCTCGACGAGCTCGTGGTCGCGGCCTGCGGCTCCGCCCCGGCCGATCGCCGCGTCGCCGAACAAGCTGGTGCGGGTGCGGCCGGCGGACTCGGGTTCGCCCTGATGCTGCTCGGCGCGACCACCCGGCCCGGCGTCGACTTCGTGTCGGACGCGGTCGGCTTGGCCGCCGCGTGCGTGGAGCACGACCTCGTCGTCACGGGGGAGGGCACGTACGACCACACCTCCCGCAGCGGCAAGGTCGTGCACGGCGTGGCCACTACTGCGGCCTCGGCCGCCCGGCCGTGCATCGTGCTCGCCGGCCAGGTGACCGTCGGGGCGCGCGAGATGCGTGCCATGGGCGTGGAGTCCGCCTACGCGGCTGCCGACCTCGTCGGTATCGACCGCGCGATTGAGGACCCGCACGGCTCGTTGGCCGCGCTCGCCCAGCGCGTCGCCCGCACGTGGTCGCCGCATCGGGAGTAGCCGGCTGGGCGCGCCGCCACGATCAGCTGAGATGCGGGGCGTCGCCGGCCCAGGGGTCGCCGCGCTTCTTGTCCCAAGAGCGCAGGGGATGGCGCTCTGGCGAGAGCGGCCCGAGGTCCCACGGCTCGAAGGCGTTGTCGACGTTGGCGAGGCCGGTCTGCGCGAGGTCGGGGTAGTGGCGCAGCAGCACGTCCTTCATGGTCGTGCCGTCCACCCAGGCGATCCCCTCGGGCGTGTAGACCTCTTCGCGGTAGTCGGTCGTGTAGAACCGGTCGCCCACCAGCCGCATGGACGCGTTGAGGATGAAGATCTGGAACAGGGTCTCGCCGAAGCCGAAGCCGGTGGGGCGGTGCCCCTCCGAGAGGGTGCCGACCAGCAGGTCCATGTCGTCGACGTTGTCGTTCCCTTCGGCGTCGGTGCCGTACACCTCGCGGAGCGTGGTCACGCATTCGCGATCGTCGGTGAGGTCGTCGAAGCTGCCCACCGGCTTCAGGCCGAGCTCGCGACGCAGCTGGTTGTAGGTCGGAACACCGCGCTCGCGGTCGCGGTACACGTCGAGCGCCCCGATGTCGGTGATCGGTGCGCCGGGCACGGTGATCGCGCGCAGCGAGTCCGGGAAGTTGTTGTTGACCAACGCGCACGCCGACTGCTCGCCCAGCGTCCGGGCCAGTGCCTCGAACCCGTGCTCGGCCAGCAGAGCCGGCGAGGCTGCGTGGCGGGTCCGCTGGAACGGGACCCAGGCCTGCTCGACGCCGGCGGTGTCGACCAGCCGCACCCGGTCGGGCAGCAGCGAGTGCATGCGGTAGATGCTGACGAACTCCTCCGACAGCCCGTACGTCGGCACGTCGCCGGGAACGTTGCCGACGATCCCGCCGAGCTCTCGGCTGGTGATGGGGATCTCCTCGAGCACCTGCTTGCGCTCGCCGCCGAACAACGAGGTCACGAGGCCGAACCAGTTGGCCTTCATCCCGTCGAACAGACTCTCGTTGGGCAGGATCGCCGGGGTCCACTCGATGGTGTGGATGCGCGCGATCAGCGCGGCGTTGACCAGCCGTGCGGTCTGGAAGAGCGACTCGTCGTCCCAGTCGGGGTACGCCTCAGCGAGCCGTTCGGCGATGGCGTTGTGCTCCAGGACGAACACGGTGTGCAGCATCGCCAGCCCGACCCACCAGTTGCGCACGAACCCCGACAGTTCGGTGCCGGTCTCCGGGTCCAGCGGCAGCGACCCGTCGTCGTTCACGAGCATGCGGCCGCCGACGTGTGAGCGCAGTGCGTGCTGGGTCTCCCAGTCGCTGCCGTAGACCTGGGAGGCGTCCCACCAGTGGGTGACCTCGTTGAGGAAGGTCACCGGCATGTCATGGTCGGCACCGTCGTCGCGCCGCGTCGGGTCGGCGAGCGAGCGGCGGACCTCCAGGTGGTCGATGCCATGCGTACGCAGCGGGTCGTCGTCGGCCAGGGGAATGCGGTCGACCTCGCCGTCGAGGTTGGTGCCGTGGCTGATCCAGTCGTGGTTCTGGAACTGGATCCACGCCCCGCCCCACAGGTTGAGGAACGGCATCTCGGTGCGCGACCCCTTCGGGGCGAGCAGCTTGCGGCTGACCTCGCGGACACTCACCGGGTCGGTCGCCGGGTTCTCTCGCGGGCGCACCCCGGCCAGGCCCTGGTCGTCGCCGACGTTGCGGAAGAACCGGGTGTAGGCCGCGCCGACCATGGGGTCGACACGTCCTGCCTCGTCGGTGGACAGGTCGTTCCAGCTGCCGTCGGCCGTGCGCCAGCGCCGGGCGAACTCGGGCACCTGCGCCTGCGGGTCGGCGTACCCCGTCGTCTGGCCATCGGCGTAGGTGCGCACCACGTTGTTCTCGAACAGCGACTCGCGCATGTGCCCGAGCTTGAGGATCTTGGCCCACTTGGACGCCGGCCCCGGCAGGTGCTTTCCGGACGTGTACCAGTTGGTCCAGACCCGGTCGTTGGTGTTCCGGCCCAGCACGCTCGTGAGGCCGTGGAAGAAGCCGGAGCCGACGAAGCCGAGCGCACGGCCGGCGGCGACCTTCACGCCGCGCAGGCGGTCGGGATCCGGCTGGCGTCCGGGGGGTGGGGTACCGAGATCGGGTGGCGGGACGAACGCGCCGTCTCGCTCGACCCGGGCCACGTGCTCGGCGAACAGCGCCGCCTGCTGCTCGCCGTGGTCTATGCCGGTCGCGAGGTTGGTCGCCGTCAGCTCGTCGGGATCGACGACGCCCGGATCGGAGGACGCGGGGCGGACGGGTTCACCATCCGGGGGGACCGAGAGGTCCTGAACAGCCATGGCAACTCCTCACCCTGCCGGCATGCGCCGGGCCGGGGGGTCCTCGGGATAGTTCCCAGTCCCTGACGATAGTGCTGCGCCCTCGCCATCGAACCCAATACTCTCGGAAAATGTTGATGCGGCCGCGGTTCCGCTTCTACCGCAAGATTCTGGCGGGCTTTCTGAGCCGTGGGTTCCAGGACCACCCGATCGAGCCGCTGGCCCAACCGGTGGACACGAAGATCGACCACGTGCCGCACGACGAGCTGTGGCCGGACCTGTCCTTGCCGGGCGTCCGGGTGGCGGCCACCTTCATCCCGTCAGACCACGCCGAACGGCGCCGGCTGAAGATCCGGGTGCAGATGCGGTTGCGCGGGCTGCTGGTCGACCTGGCGCCCAAGGACACCCCGCCGATCCCGGCCGACGAACAGGCCTTCCTCGAGGCGGTCTACCCACGTGAGTTCGACAAGGCCGGCGTTCGCCGCCCGGTGCTGCCGCCGGAGCTGCGTGGGCCGGATGCCGACGTCATCGCCGAGATCGCCGTCCGCGGGCCCTTCGGGTCGTTCCTCCGCCGGGCGACGGCGGACGAGGTCACGGCCGGTGAGGCCGCCGAGGACGAGTACGTCGTGGATCTCTCGCACTACCTCGACCACCCGGTCCACGATGGCCTGCTTCGGCCGGGCGGCAAGGCGGTGCTGTCCGCGACTGCGGATGGCCTGCGCACTCGCACGGTGCTGCGCGACGACGACGTGGAGCCCGGGCTGGCCCGCCGCGCCCTGCTGGCGGCCATGAACGAGGACATGACGACGTTCCGGCACAACCTCCGCGTGCACAACGTCATCATGACGAGCGTCGGCATCGCCACGATCAACGAGCTGACGGCCCGGCACCCCGTCCGTTGTCTGCTCCAGCACACCTTCCACACGCTGCTCATCGGAAACGTCGAGAACTGCAACGCCCACTTCGCCGGCGCCAAGAGCTTCGCGGTCACGCTCTTCTCCCACGACGCGACGGAGGTCGCGACCCTCGCGGCGCGACACCTGCGCGCCTTCGACTTCCACGACTTCACGCCCGACACCCAGTTCCAGCGCCGCGGCACCACCGAGACGCCTTTCCCGTACCCCTACCGCGACAACGTGCTCGAGCTCTGGGCGGTGAACCTCGGCTACGTGCGCGACTACCTCGCGCTCTACTACGCCGACGACGACGCCGTGCGCGCTGACGCCGACCTGGTGCGGTGGGCGGACACGCTCGACGCCCTCCTGCCGAACCCCGTCAGCCGACCCGACGGCGAGATGACCCGCGAGTGGCTGGCCCGTCTCTGCGCGACGGTCATCCACCTGTCGACCGTCGAGCACGACATCTTGAACAACGTCGTCTGGGACTACGGGACGTTCGGCTTCGTGGTGCCGGCCGTCGTCCCCGCGAACGGCGAGCAGATGGACCAGCTGCGCGCCCTCGACAATCTCGCGGTCCTGTTCGTGACCTGGCGGCCGTTCAACATGCTCCTCGACAGCCAGGTCGAGGACATGGCGCCCGACGAGCCGGGCCGCCGGGTGATGATCGCGTGGCTCGACAGCCTCCGCGCCCTCCAGTCCGAGATGCAGAATCGCGGCCACGATCCGTCCCTGGCCTACCCTGCCCACTTCAATCTCAGCATCAGCAACTAGCCGCCCACTCCCGAGGAGCTCCGTGTCGACCGAGATCCGACTCGCATTCGCGCTGAACGGCGGCGTGAGCCTCGCCATCTGGATCAGCGGGGTGGCCGACGAGGTGCTGCGCTGCATCAACGGCGGTCGTGATGCGGCTGGGGGCACTCCGAGCACCAATCTCTATGCAGACATCTGCGCCGAGCTGGACGTCACACCGAAGGCGGACGTGCTGACCGGCACGAGCGCCGGAGGGCTGAACGCCGTGTTCATCGCCACCGCGGTCAGCCACGGCTGCACCAACCTGCGGCCGATCAGGTCGCTGTGGCTGGAGCACGGGGCCATCGACCGGATGATGCGAGCGGCCACCGACCAGTCGTTCGCGTCCCTGCTCGCCGGCGACTCGAACTTCCTGCCGCACATCGAGAACGCCTTGAAGGAGCTGCTCGAGGCCGGCACCGGCTTCCGTGAGCCCGATCCGCCGGTCGTGGTCCGGCTGACCGGTACATCGCTGCCGGGTCAGTCGAGCACCATTCGTGACGGCCAGGGGGAGGTCTCCTCGGTCGACCACCGGGCCGAGTTCATCTTCCACACCCGGGACTTCGACTTCGAGGCCGACCCGGGCTCCATCAGCCGGATGGCGCGGGCGTGCCGGTCGAGCGCGTCGTTCCCCGGTGCGTTCGAGCCGAGCACCGTCGAGTCGGCGCAGTTCGAGTCATGGCACACCTCGGGGCTCTTCGACGACGACGAGGTGGTCAGGACCCCGGTCATCGACGGTGGCCTGCTGGTGAACCTGCCCGCGCAGGCGGCGCTGGACGCGATCATCCGGCAGCCGTCGCGCGAACGGGTCGAGCGTGTGCTCGCCCTTGTCGTTCCGGATCCGGGTGCGACCGCCGGCGGCGCCCGGATCGAGAACCCGACGCTCGGCCATGTGCTGTCCAAGGCGTTGGTCGGCATCCCCATGACGCAGTCACTCTCCGACTTCGTCAAGGCGTTCGAGAATCACAATCGGGAGGTTCGGATCCGCCGCAGTGCCCGGAACGCGCTGTTCGCCGAGTTCGCCGAGCTCGAGGGTGCGGAGGCCTGGCAGCGGATGAGCGCACTGGGGGAGGCGCTGCTGCCCTCGTACCGCTCCATGCGGCTGGCCGCCACGCTCGACCGGACCCGGCTCTCCAAGAGTCGCGCTCTCCAGAACGCCCTCGAGGCTGCGGGGCTGGGCGACCTGCCCGAGATCGGAGCCGGGCACGTGCCCTGGGTGCCCGAGCGGCTGGCCGTCGGCGACGACACGTGGTGCTGGGGCAGCTCCGCCGTGCGCCGCCTCGCAGCGCTGCTCATCACCTGGGTCAACACGGTGGCCGAGGCGGCCGACCCCGACACCGCCCGAGAGCTGCTCGCTCTCAAGGCCGATGCAGGCGCCGTCCGCACCCGTGTCGACCAGATCTCACCCAGCGCCGGTGTTGTCGCCGACCTCCTGGCTGAGGAGCTCGCCGCCGACCCGTCATCGGTGGAGGCGGCCTTCGACCGCGCCTGCCGGCGATGGCCGAGCAGCGACGCCCCGCCGGTGGAGTCGATCCGTGAGCTGAACGCGGCCTTCGGCAAGCTGGCCGAGTGCACCCGTCGATTCGTGGATCTGGCCCGCGAGCCGGTCACACAGTGGGCGGATGACCAGGACGGCCGCGCCCTGAAGGGGCTGGTGCGGCTCGTCGACGGTGCCGCGCAGGAGTCCGACGGCCAGACGGATGGGTTGTCCCGGCTGCTGATGTGCCTCGAGGTCGTGGAGGCGACGTTCGCCGGCGCAGACCTACGGCCGGACCAGGAGGTGCAGCTCATCCAGTTCACCTCATCCGGTCCCGTGGACATCGACACCCTCGCCCGCAGCGACCCGCGGGAGAAGCTGGCCGGCATCGAGCTGGCTCACTTCGGTGCGTTCCTCAAGGGTTCGTGGCGGGCCAACGACTGGATGTGGGGCCGGCTCGACGCCGCCCAGCGCCTGCTCCGCCTGCTCGACGCCTCAGCCGGGCACCGACTGAGCACTGCGGGCACCCTCGAGAAGCACACCCGCGCCGTGCAGGCCGCCGTCCTGCGTGAAGAGCTGCCGGCCGTGGTCGCCGAGATCGAGCGCGATGGTCGGCTCGGCGCGTGGGTCACGCCCGAGGCTCGCGCCTTCGTGGATGCCGTTCGCCTGGTGGGCGCGACCGCACCCGACGGGCAGGTCGATCTGTCGCAGGCGCACGAAGTGCAGCTGCAGGAGCTGCTCCGCCTTCAGCTGGTCGGATCCGAGGACATCTCGATGGAGGCGGGCTCCAACCTGGCCACGGTGACCTCCATCGGTGCCTTGAGCATCGGCGTACAGGTGCTCCGTGAACAGGGGCCTCGCGTGCTGCGCGGCCCGATCGGGCTGCTCGGCACGAGTGCGTCGTTCGCGTCGCGTATGACCAAGCGCGGCTGGGGCGTCAACCTGCACACCGCCCTGCTGGTCGTGATCGCCGGCACCGGGCTGGTCGGGCTGGTGGGGTCCTTCCTCAGCCTGCTCACCGACGTCTCGCTCGGATGGTTCAGCTACGTCGCCATGGGCTGCCTGCTGCTCACCCCGGTCATCGCGCTGTTCGCCGCGCCGTGGCTGGTGCTCGGTGTGGGGCGCCGGAAAGTGCGTCGGTAGGAGCGGTCAGGCCCCGGCGCCCTCGCCCCCGCGTCCCTCGCCGTCGGCGAATCGCGCAGCGCCGAGCACCCCGGTGATGACCGACTGTCGGCCGAGTCGCTCCTCCAGGGCTAGACCCTCGTCGAGCGGAAGGCCGGCGCCCTCGATCGCAGCAGCCCGGTCGGAGAGCATCGTCGGCTGCGGGAACGAGGCGAGCGCCGCGGCGATCTCGAGGGCACGAGTGATGTGGGCGCCCTCGGCCACGACCTCGTTGACCAGTCCCCAGGCATGGGCCTCGGAAGCGTCGACGATCCGCCCGGACAGGATCAGCTCGAGCGCACGGCCCATGCCCACGACGAGCGGCAGTCGCTGCGTGCCGCCGTCGATCAAAGGAACGCCCCAGCGGCGCTCGGGGTATCCGAACTTGCCGCTCTCCGTGCAGATCCTCAGGTCGCACCACAACGCCAGCTCCAGCCCGCCGGCCAGGCACCAGCCCGACACCGCGGCGATCGTCGGCTTGGTCGACGTGAGTCGCGTGAAGCCCAGTGGCCCATCCGGCACCGCGTCCAGCCACTCGTCCACCGCGGCCTGCGGGTCGTCGCCGTCGAAGGCAGCACCGCGCTCGGCCACCGCCTTCAGGTCGGCGCCGGCACAGAATGCTTCCGGCCCCTCGCCCGTGAGGATGAGGACGCGGGCATCGTCGTCGGACTCGAAGCGGCGGTAGGCGTCGAGGAGCTCGGCCGCCGTGTCCGCATCCACCGCGTTCCGGCGCTCCGGACGGGTGATCGTGAGAACGGCGGCCGCTCCCACGCGCTGATAGGTCGTGTTGGCCATTTCGGCACTCTAGGGCGTGTCTCGCCATGCTGCGACGAGCATCGCGGGTCGACGTCTGTACCATGGAATGAAGACCGCACCACGCGCGTTGAAACCTGACGACGTGACCCCCACCAGGGAGACATATAGATGACTGTCGACAGCACGAGCACCGAGACCACGACTGAAGGCGTGTCCGTCACCGACGGCGCCGCCGCGAAGGTCAAGAGCCTGCTCGACCAAGAGGGTCGTGACGACCTTGCGCTGCGCATCGCCGTCCAGCCCGGTGGCTGCTCCGGTCTGCGCTACCAGCTGTTCTTCGACGAGCGCACGCTCGACGGCGACGAGTTCCGCGAGTTCAACGGCGTCAACGTCGTCGTCGACCGCATGAGCCTGCCGTACCTCCACGGCGCCACCATCGACTTCGTCGACACGATCGAGAAGCAGGGCTTCACGATCGACAATCCGATGGCCACCGGATCCTGCGCCTGCGGCGACTCGTTCCACTGATGAGCAAGGCCGAGGAGCGCTAGCGACGAGCGGCTTGCCAGGTCGAGTGTGCGCGGCGAAGCCGCTAGGCGTATCGAGACCTCCGCAGCCTGACAGGCTCGATGTGATTTCGATTCGGCCCTCGTTCCTCGGGCCTACTCAACCACCGAGTGCGCATTTCACGACCCCCTGCGTCAGCAGGGGGTCGTTGTCTATCCTGTGCGGGTGCGCCTCGCCATATGTGGATCGATCGCCACCGACCACCTGATGACCTTCCCCGGGAAGTTCGCGGATTCGCTCGTCCCGGAGGAGCTCGACAAGATCGCCCTGTCGTTCCTCGTCGACGACCTCGACGTGCGTCGCGGCGGGTGCGGGGCGAACATCGCGTTCGCTCTCGCGAAGCTCGGACACCAGGCGCTGCTGATCGGCGCGGTCGGCCGCGACTTCGACGTCGACTACCGCGGCTGGCTCGACGACGCCGGCGTCGACACGTCCGGCGTCCTGGTCTCCGACACCCGCCACACGGCGCGGTTCGTGTGCACCACGGACGCCGCACTGGCCCAGATCGCGACGTTCTACACGGGAGCGATGTCCGAGGCCCGCGACATCGATCTCGCCGGGTTCGGAGACGACTTCGACCTCGTGCTCGTCGGCCCCGACGATCCCGAGGGCATGCAGCGCCACACCCACAGTGCCCGCGACCGCGGCATCGCGTTCGCCGCCGACCCGTCGCAGCAGCTCGCCTGGGCGGACGGCGAGCTCATCCGCGACCTGATCGACGGCGCCGCCTATCTGTTCAGCAACGACTACGAGGCCGCACTCATCGAGCAGAAGACGGGCTGGACGTCCGCCGACGTCCAGTCCCACGTCGACACCCGCGTCGTCACCCGCGGCAAGGACGGTGTCTCGGTCTACCCGGCCGACGGTCCGACCGTCGAGGTGAAAGCCATCGAGGGCGTCGTCGCCATCGACCCGACCGGCGTCGGCGACAGCTTCCGGGCCGGATTCCTGGCCGGCGTCGCGGCCGGACTCGACCTCGAGCGCTCGGCGCAGATCGGCTGCACGATCGCCGCCAGCGTCGTCGAGACGAAGGGCACGCAGGAGTACGAGCTCACGCGTGACGGCTTCCTCAAGCGCCTCGGTGTGGCCTACGGCGACACGGCCGCCGCCGACGTCGATGCCGCACTCAAACTGGGGTGATCCCTGCAGTAAGGTGCTGGTGACATCGATGGCTGGGTCATCGACAAGGTGGGCATGGATCAGAAAGGCATCCCTGTGGGTCGGATGAAGCTGGCGGCTCTGATCGCCGCGGTGCTGGTACTCAGTGGGTGTGCGCCCGACGCCGATCACGACCTGAAGCGTCTGGCTCTGCCGGTCGCCGGCAGCGACCGTACCGAACCGATGTGGGACCTGTGGCTCGGTGCATGGATCGCCACGCTGGTCGTCTTCCTGCTCGTCTTCGGCGGCATGGTCTACGCGATGATCCGGTACCGGCGTCGCAGCGACGACGAGGTGCCGCCCCAGGTGCGCTACAACCTGCCGATCGAGGCGCTGTACACGATCGCGCCGATCATCGTGGTCGCCGTCTTCTTCTTCCACACCGTGGTCTCCCAGAACGAGATGCTGGAGAAGGTCGAGAACCCCGATCACACGCTCACGGTCGTGGGCAGCAAGTGGCAGTGGGGGTTCAACTACCTCGACGAGGACGCCACGCAGGGCGACGACGTCTTCGAGGTCGGCACCCCGGCGAACCCCGCCGAGCTGTGGCTGCCGGTCAACGAATCGGTCCGCTTCGACCTCAGGTCGCCCGACGTCATCCACTCGTTCTGGATCCCGGAGTTCTACTTCAAGCTGGACGTCGTTCCCGGGCGCGCGAACTCCTTCGACCTCACCCCGACCCGCACGGGCACGTTCACCGGTCGCTGCGCCGAGCTGTGCGGGCTCTACCACTCGCGCATGCTGTTCGAGGTCCACGTCGTGTCGCGTGCGGAGTACGACGATCATCTGTCCGAGCTCAAGGCCGCCGGTGACGTCGGTGCACCCGAGGGCGCGGCCGAGGCCAAGACCATCGCCGGCCTCGAGAACGGAGACGAGAACTGATGGCCACCACAGCCGCGTTCGACGAGGGCTCGGACCGCGCGGCGGTCCGGGAGCGCTCCCTCGGCCAGAAGATCGTCATGGTGATCACCACCACCGATCACAAGGTCATCGGCAACCTGTACCTCGTCACGTCGTTCCTGTTCTTCATCTTCGGCGGCATCCTCGCCCTGCTGATGCGCGCGAACCTGGCCCAGCCGGGCTCCAAGGTGGTCAGCGACGACACGTACAACCAGCTGTTCACGATGCACGGCACGATCATGCTGCTGCTGTTCGCGACGCCCTTGTTCGTGGGCTTCGCCAACGCAGTCATGCCGCTGCAGATCGGGGCGCCCGACGTCGCGTTCCCGCGCCTGAACATGTTCGGGTACTGGCTGTTCCTGTTCGGCGGCCTCATCACCGTCAGCGGGTTCATCGCCCCGGGCGGCGCAGCCAGCTTCGGCTGGTTCGCGTACGCGCCGCTGAACAACGCGGTCAACTCACCCGGCATGGGCGGCGATCTGTGGGTCATGGGGCTGTGGATGGCCGGCCTCGGCACGATCCTCAGTGCGGTCAACTTCGTCACCACGATCTTCACCATGCGCGCGCCCGGCATGACCATGTTCCGGATGCCGATCTTCTGCTGGAACACGCTGGTCACGAGCATGTTGGTGCTGATCGCGTTCCCGATCTTCGCCGCCGCGCTGCTCGCCCTGGAGGCCGACCGACGGCTCGGCGCGCACGTGTTCGACGCGGCCAACGGCGGACCGATTCTGTGGCAGCACCTGTTCTGGTTCTTCGGCCACCCCGAGGTCTACATCATCGCGTTGCCGTTCTTCGGCATCATCACCGAGGTGCTGCCGGTCTTCAGCCGCAAGCCGATCTTCGGCTACATCGGCCTGGTGGGTGCCACCCTCACGATCGCCGTGCTGTCCGTGGCGGTCTGGGCGCACCACATGTTCGTCACCGGTGCCGTCAACCTCGCGTTCTTCTCCTTCATGACGTTCCTCATCGCGGTGCCCACCGGGGTGAAGTTCTTCAACTGGATCGGCACGTTGTGGGGGGGAAGTGTGTCCTTTGACACCCCGATGATCTTCTCCCTCGGCTTCCTCATGACGTTCCTCTTCGGCGGCCTGACCGGCATCATCCTCGCCGCGCCGACCCTCGACTTCGCGCTGTCCGACAGCTACTTCGTCGTCGCGCACTTCCATTACGTCGTCTTCGGCACGGTGGTGTTCGCGATGTTCGCCGGCTTCTACTTCTGGTGGCCCAAGCTCACCGGACGCATGCTCGACGAGAAGCTCGGCAAGATCCACTTCTGGCTGCTGTTCATCGGCTTCCACATGACGTTCCTGGTGCAGCACTGGGTCGGCGTCGAGGGCATGCCCCGCCGCTACGCCGACTACGGCGTCAACGACGGGTTCACGACGCTGAACGAGATCTCCTCCATCGGCGCGTTCCTGCTCGGCGCCTCGACGCTGCCGTTCCTCTACAACGTGTGGGTGTCGCGCAAGAACCCGCTCGTCAAGCTCGACGACCCGTGGGGCTGGGGTCGGTCACTGGAGTGGGCCACGAGCTCGCCGCCGCCGCGCCACAACTTCACCTCGCTGCCGCGGATCCGCTCCGAGAGCCCGGCCTTCGACAAGCACCATCCGGAGATCGCCGAGCTGGAGCTCTTGCAGAATCCGGAAGAAGGACAACCCGGCGCCTTCGCCGACGCTCCGGACGTGGAGGGTCGAGGCGAGGCCCTCTCCGACACGAAGGGTGACGACGACCGATGAAGGCCGAGTACTGGACCATCGCCGGCTGTGCGGTGTTCTTCGCCGTCACCGCGCCGATCTACTGGTGGCTCACCTACGATCCCACCGGCACCACGGCGCTCGTCATGACGTTCCTGCTGTGCACCCTCCTGGGCTTCTACCTGGGTGTGGTCGCCAAGCAGATCCCCGACCGCCCGGAGGACCGCAGCGACGGCGAGATCGCCGAAGGTGCGGGGGAGCAGGGCTTCTTCCCTCCGTACAGCTGGTGGCCGATGTTCTGCGCGATGGCGCTCGCCACGATCGTGCTGGGCATCGTCATCGGCTGGTGGCTGTTCATCATCGGCGTCGGCATCGGCGCACTGACTGTCGCCGGCTGGATCTACGAGTACTACCGCGGCGTCCACGCCCACTGACCGTCGCAAACGTGTCGAACGGCACCCCCCTTTGGTGCTGACCTGTGGGTTCGCCCACGTACGATGACGTCGTGAATGTTCGTTCCCTGCTCGCAGTCGCCGCCGCGGCGCTGCTGCTGACCAGCTGCTCGGCCGACAAGGTCAAGAAGGCGGTCACCCCCGAAGACCCGATCTCGCTGTCGGCCAGCGTCAAGGACGACGCGAAGGGCGTCACCGTCGACACGATCGTCACCGCTGACGCCGAGAACGGCTCGATCACCGAGGCCACGCTCGTCGCGGCCGACGGCAAGTCGAAGGTCAACGGCCGGATCACCGGCACGCAGTGGGTCGCGTCCGAGCGTCTCGAGCCGGGCACCGAGTACAAGCTCACCGTCAAGGGCACGGGCGACGACAAGGAAGAAGGCACGCTCGAGCACACGTTCACCACCGAGGCGCTCACCTTGCAGCAGCAGACCTATCCCTCGGTCGCACCGCTCAAGGGCGAGACGGTCGGCGTGGGCATGCCGGTCATCGTCACGTTCGACCTTCCGGTCAAGAACCAGGAGCTCTTCGAGCGCAACATGGATGTCACCACCAACAAGGACGTCGAGGGATCGTGGTCGTGGATCAGCGACCGCGTCGCGCACTACCGGCCGAAGGACTTCTGGCCGGCCGGCACCAACGTCAAGGTCAATCTGCGCCTCAATGGTCTGCCCGCCGGCAACGGCATCTACGGCCAGCAGGACCAGAAGGTGCCGTTCAAGATCGGCCGCAAGGTCGTCAGCACGGTCGACATCGCCGCGCACCGGCTCATCGTCCGCATCGACGACAAGGTGGCACGCACCATCCCGGTCTCGACCGGTGACAGCAAGCACCGCACCCGCCAGGGCACCAAGGTCATCATGGAGAAGTTCCCCAAGGTCGACATGGACGCTGCGACCACCGGCGTCGACTCCGAGGACCCCGACTACTACGACATCAGCGACGTCAAGTGGGCCATGCGGGTCACCAACTCCGGCGAGTTCCTGCACGCCGCGCCGTGGTCCGCCCCCTCACACGGCCGGGCGAACGTCAGCCACGGCTGCACCGGCATGAGCACCGCGAATGCCGACTGGCTGTACCACCAGTCGAAGCGTGGTGACGTCGTGAAGTTCAAGAACAGTCCCCGCGGCATGGAGGACCAGAACGGCTGGACCGACTGGAACGTGTCGTGGGACGACTGGAAGTCCGGCTCGGCCCTGGCGTAACCCCTCGGTGGTTGAGCAGCCCGCAACGCACTCGACCTGGCCGGACGCTCCTCGCTAGCGCTCGTCGGCCCGGCTCATCAGTGGCTCTTCGGCACACCCGTCTCGGAGACACCCGTGAAGTCCTCGCCGAGGGGGACGGGATGTCCGTTGTGCTCGGCCAGGTGCTCCGCCGCGTGCTCCACGTCGTGGACGGTGGGCTTGTCGACGGCGCCGTGGTAGTAGAACTCCCGGAACCGTGCGCGGAGCTTCTCCACCCGGCCGTTCGGGGCCGGCACACCGTTCGCGTCGACCTCCTGGGGCGCCTCGAGCACCGGCAGACGGTCGTGTGACGTGAGCACGAACTGGCCGGGCACCGACAGGGGAGCGTGGCGCTCGGAGTAGGCGCCGTCGGGCGTGCGCTCGATGACGCCGGTCTCGTAGCCGTGCAGGATGCGGTTGGCGTCTGCTCGCTGCAGACCGATGCAGATGCGCTTGGTGATCATGAACGCGAGGACCGGCAGGACGAACACGCCGATGCGGACGAACCAGGTGATGTCGTAGATGTCGAGGTTGAACTTCACGGCGATGATGTCGTTGCCGCCGCCGATCCAGAACACTCCGTAGGCGGTCATGCCCGCGACACCGAAGGCGGTGCGCACCGGGGCGTTGCGCGGGCGCTCGAGCAGGTGGTGCTCGCGCTTGTCACCGGTGATCCACTGCTCCACGAACGGCCAGACACCGAGCAGGGTGAACAGGACGCCCATCAGCAGCACGGCCGGGATGAAGACGTTCATCGACCAGGTGTAGCCGATCAGCGGATCGGTGAACTCCCAGGCCGGCATGACGCGGACTGCGCCCTCGACGAATCCCATGTACCAGTCGGGCTGCGAACCGGCCGTGACCTCGGACGGGTTGTAGGGGCCGTACAGCCAGATCGGGTTGATCTGCAGCGTGGCGCCCATCAGGGCGGTGAAGCCGAAGACGACCATGAAGAAGCCACCGGCCTTGGCGGCGTACTGGGGGAGCAGCGGGTAGCCCACGACGTTGTTCTCAGTGCGTCCGGGCCCGGGCCACTGGGTGTGCTTCTGGTAGACGAGCAGCACCATGTGCAGGCCGATGAGGCCCAGCAGGAGGGCCGGGATCAGCAGGATGTGCGCCATGTAGAGGCGCGGGATGATGATGTCGCCGGGGAACTCGCCGCCGAAGATGAAGAACTCCAGATAGGAACCGACGAGCGGGATGGAGCGGATGAGCCCGTCGACGAATCGGAGGCCGGTGCCGGACAGCAGGTCGTCGGGGAGTGAGTAGCCCGCGAAGCCCTCGACCAGCCCGATCGAGAGAAGCCCGACGCCGACGAGCCAGTTGACCTCGCGCGGCTTGCGGTACGCACCGGTGAAGAAGATGCGCAGCATGTGCACGATCATCGCGGCGACGAAGATCGCGGCCGCCCAGTGGTGGACCTGACGCATCAGCAGACCACCGCGGATGTCGAAGGAGATCTCGAGCGTCGAGGCGTAGGCCCGCGACATCTCCAGACCGCGTAGCGGGTCGTAGGAGCCGTTGTAGACGACCTCGCCCATGCTCGGGTCGAACCAGAAGGTCAGGAAGACACCGGTGAGGAGCAGGACGATGAAGGACCACAGGGCGATCTCGCCGAGCATGAACGACCAGTGCTCCGGGAAAGACCTTGCGCACCGGCATGAGCTTCTTGCCGGCGGCCGCCAGACCGAGACGATCGTCGAGCCATCCGACCGGCCCGGCCGCCTTCTTGCCCACGGCGGTCTGCTCGACGTTGGTGTAGTCGTCACTCATAGCGATCATCCAACTTCTTCTGGTCGCGTGCCAGCTCCGGATAGCTCGGCGCGATGACCTCCTGGAAGTCGCTCATCGCGATCAGGTAGCCCTCTGAGTCTACGCCGAGCGGCAGCTGAGGAAGCGGACGGGCCGCAGGGCCGAAGATGACCCGGCCGGCGTCGGCGAGGTCGAACGTCGACTGGTGGCACGGGCACAGCACGTTGTGCGTCTGCTGCTCCCACAGACTGATCGGACAGCCCACGTGGGTGCAGATCTTGGAGTAGCAGAGGATGCCGTCGATGCCCCAGTTCTCACGACCCTCTGCGGGCGTGATGTCCTGCGGACGCATGCGCACCAGGATGACGGCGGCCTTGGACTTGGCCTGCAGCGCCTCGGTGCCGTGGATGATGCGGTGGCCCTCCTCGTCCTCCTCGAACAGGGCGAACGGCTCGGCGTTGATGAGCTGGCCGACGTCGATCTCGGACGGCTTGATCGGTGCGCCGGAGACGTCGTTGACGACCCGCATCCCTTTCTCCCAGACCGTGAGGCTCTGGGCCTTGGGGAGTGGGCCGAGGTCGCGCAGCATGATGATCGGGGGTCCGAGGCTGAGCACGCCGATCGCTCCGAGGAGGCTGTTGCGGATCATCGGGCGGCGGCCGAACCCGGATTCGTCGATACCGGCGTTGATGTCCTCCATCACGCCCGCACGGTCTTCGTCGGACGAGCGGACGGGGTGGCGCATCTCGACGATCTCGTGGTCGCCCATGAGCTGCTTGGCCCACTTGATGATGCCCGCGCCCATCAGCAGGAGTGCCCCGCCGAGGCTGGCGCCAAGGGCGAAGTTCAGGGCCGACCAGCCCAGGAACGTCTGGTCGGGCTCGACGGCGAAGTAGGCGACACAGAACAGCAGCAGGAGGATCGTGGCGACACCGAACATCCCGGAGATCTGCAGCTCGGCGCGACGCTCGAGCTTCGCGTCGACGTCGGTGGGGCGCCACTGATGTGACTCGAGGCCGGGGTCGTCGACCGGCTCATGCGTGACGCGTGGTTCAAGCTCGTCGCTCATCGCTTCTTCACTCTCGCTCCATGAGCACCGATCCAGACGGCGAAGCCGACGAGGGCACCGATGCCGATGATGAACGTGAACATGCCGTCGACCACAGGTCCGTACCCGCCGCCGGCGAGACCGCCGTAGTCGGGCTGGTCCTCGAGGGTCTTCACGTAGGCGATGACGTTGCGCTTGTCCTCCGGTGTGATGACGGCGTCGGAGAACAGTGGCATCTGCTGCGGCCCGGTGAGCATGGCCTCGTAGACGTACTTGGCGTCGACGCCCCGGATGTCGGGGGCGTAGCGACCGTTCGGCAGGGCGCCGCCGGCTCCGACGGAGTTGTGGCAGGCCGTGCAGTTGGTGCGGAAGAACTCGCCGCCCTCCTTGACCTCCTCGGTGCTGGCCGCGCGCCAATCGAGGTACTCGGCCTCCGGGATGGTGGGACCGGGGGCCAGTGAGGCGACGTAGGCCGCGAGCTGGCGGGTCTCCTCGGCGGTGTACTCGGAATCCTTGCGCGGTGCCTGCGGCCCGGACTGGGCCATCGGCATGCGACCGGTGCCGACCTGGAAGTCGACGGCCGCGGCACCGACGCCGATCAGCGAGGGGCCGTAGTTGCCGCCCGACTTCGTGGTGATGCCGGTGGCGTTCTTGCCGTGGCAGCTGGCACACCCGATGAGGAACAGCTGGCGTCCGGCCTCGACGTCGCGCGACGACGTCTCCTGGGCGGTGGCGGCCCGCGGTGCGAACGCCGCATACAGGCCGCCGGCCACGACGAGCCCCACGAGGAGGACGACGAGACCGGCGATTGGGTGCCGGCGGCGGGTCGAGAGTTTCCGCACCGAGAACCTCATTCCTGGTTAGGTCGACTCAGAGTACCGAGGGAGACTCCGCGTCGGGCATGTTGGGTGGACCTTGCTACTGGAGGAGATAGATGGTGGCGAACAGGCCGACCCAGACGATGTCGACGAAGTGCCAGTAGTACGAGACCACGATCGCGGAGATGGCTTGCTCGTGCGTGAAGCGACGCGCCAGGAACGTGCGTCCGATGACGAGGAGGAAGGCGATCAGCCCGCCGATGACGTGGAGGCCGTGGAAGCCGGTGGCGAGGTAGAACACCGAGCCGTACGGCGATGACGAGAGGGTGGTGTGCTCGGTGACCAGGGAGGCGTACTCGGTGGCCTGGCCGGCGATGAAGAAGGCGCCCATGAAGTACGTGAGCACGAACCACTCGCGCATGCCCCACTGGGCGAACTGCCACAGCCGGCCGGTTCGGCCGGCGCGGCCGCGCTCGGCGGCGAAGACGCCGTACTGACAGGTGACCGACGACAGCACCAGCACCGTGGTGTTGACCGCCGCGAACGGGAGGTCGAGCTTCGCGGTCTCCTGGATCCACAGCTCCGGTGAGACGTTGCGGATCGTGAAGTACGCCGCGAACAGTCCGGCGAAGAACAGCAGGTCGCTGGAGAGCCACACGATGGTGCCCACCGCGACCATCGAGGGCCGCCCATCGGTGCCATGGAGTCGAGACGCCGGGATGATCGAAGTAGTCGCCACGCGCTCATTATGTACGATTCGATCGTGAGCGAGCACAAGCCCCTGCGTGTCCTGGTCTACAGCGACGATCGGGACGTCCGCGCGACCGTCATCGCGGCGCTCGGCGCGAGCCCGCATCCCGATCTTCCGTCCTTCACCTACGTCGAGTGCGCCACCGAGCCGGTGGTATGGAGGCACCTCGACGAGGGCGGCTTCGACCTCGTGATCCTCGACGGCGAGGCAGTTCCGGCGGGCGGCCTGGGCATCGCGCGACAGATGAAGGACGAGATCTACCAGGCGCCGCCGGTCCTCGTCATCACCGGGCGCCCGCAGGACGCCTGGCTCGCCACCTGGTCGCGCGCGGAGGCCGCGCTGCCGCATCCCATCGACCCCTTCCGCCTGGCCGAGACCGTCATCGATCTCGCCCGCGGCGTGCTGCAGTCGGCCTAGAGCCAGCCATGAACACGTGGCCAGACGTCCTGGCAGAGCTCATCGCGGGGCACGACCTCGACGCCTCGTCCACGTCGTGGGCGATGGACGAGATCCTGTCCGGCAACGCCACTCCCGCGCAGATCGCCGGATTCGCCGTCGCCCTCCGCAGCAAGGGGGAGACGCAGGCGGAGATGCAGGGACTCGTCGATGCCATGTATCGCCACGCGGCGCCCATGCCGGTCGAGGGTCGCGTCGTCGACATCGTGGGCACCGGCGGCGACCGTGCGCGCACCGTCAACATCTCGACGATGTCGGCCGTCGTGATCGCCGGCGCGGGCCTGCCCGTCGTCAAGCACGGCAACCGGGCCGCATCCAGCGCCAGCGGCTCGGCCGACGTCCTCGAGGAGCTCGGCGTCCGACTGGACGTCCCGCCGCTCAAGCTGGTCGACGTCCTGACGGAGGTCGGCATCACGTTCTGCTTCGCACCGGTGTTCCACGCCTCGTTCCGGTTCGCGGCCGTGCCGCGCCGTGAGCTCGGCGTCCCCACCCCGTTCAACTTCCTCGGGCCGCTGGTCAACCCGGCCCGTCCGGACGCGATGGCCGTCGGCGTGGCCGACGCCCGCATGGCACCGATCATGGCCGGCGTTCTCGCCGCCCGGGGCGCCGATGCGCTGGTCTTCCGCGGCGACGACGGGCTCGACGAGATCACCACCACCACGACGTCGCGGATCTGGGTGGGCGACCCGGCCACCGGCGAGGTCGCCGACCACGAGCTCGACCCCCAGCGACTCGGATTCGAGCTGTCCGAGCCGTCTGCGCTGACCGGTGGCGACGCGGCGTTCAACGCCGCTGTGTTCGAGCGCGTGGTGGACGGCGAGAAGTCCGCCGTCCGCGACGCCGTGCTGCTCAACGCCGCCTCCGGGATCGCTGCTCACGAGGCCGCCGACGGCACCCTCGAGGATCGCGTGGCCGCGGGAGTGGAGAAGGCGCGCGAGTCGATCGACTCCGGCTCCGCGCGCAGGGTCCTCACGCAATGGGTGGAGAAGACCCAGTCGCTGGCCTAGGCGCCCCTAGCCCTTCAGCGTGGCGCGGATCGCCGGCGCGAACACCTGGATGATCTCGTCCGTGGACGTGGACGCCACCGGCTCGACCTCCAGGACGTATCGCATCATCGCCAGGCCGACGAGCTGGCCGCACACGAGCTCGTAACGCAGCGCCGAGGCCTTGATCCCGGCGGCCTTGGCGGTCGGTGTGACGACGGTCCGGTTGAGCATGCGGTACAGGGCGCGGTCGGTGCTCCCGCTGCCGACCGACGACCGCACCATCCGCAGCATGCGCTGGCGGGAGCGAGGGTTCTCGCACAGGCCGAGGAAGGTCCGCAGCAGCCGGACGCTGAAGTCGGTGGCTGAGTCGCCGCCGCTCGCGCCGGCGAGACGGGCACGTTCCTGTGCCGCGACGATCATCGGCGAGTCGGGAAACACGGGCGGATTCACGCTCACACGATAGTCACAGGCCGATGCTGAAGGCCTCTTCGAGGTCGTGGTGGCTGAACGTCTGGAAGGCGATCTGGGTCTGCGTCGACAGCACGCCGTCGACCTTGTTGAGCTGGTCGGCGACGACATCGGAGATCTCCTCGTGCGTGCGCACCCGCACCATCGCGAGGAGGTCGAGGTCGCCGGTGACGGAGTAGACCTCGCTGACGCCGGCGATGTCGGCGATGCTCTCGGCGATCTCGGAGAGTCGGGACACATCGGCCTGGATGAAGACGATCGCGGTGATCACGACGTCAGCGTAGTCGCCTTGGCGCGCGACGCCAGAGCGGTGAGGCGATCGAGGTGGCGGGCGGCGCCGGCGAGTGGGCTCTGCCACGTGCCTCGGACGATCCGGAGGCCTGGAGTGTCGAGCCAGCGCAGCAGGCACTCGGTCTCCTCAGCCGTGGCCGCGGGGATCGGGCCGTACCCGGCGTCGACCGACTCGGCGGTCGCGAGCAGGGCGTCGACCCACCCGGACGGATGTGTGCCGCGCGGCATGACCCCGGCGGCGGCGAGGCGTCCGTGTCGCAACACGTGGATCTCCCAGCCGTCGGCGTGCGGAGCCGCGGCGACGAGCTCGGGCAGCGCGGTGAGCTCGGCGAGACGCTGCGACCGCACCACCGCGCGCAGGAGTGCCGTGAGGCGGTCGCGCCAGCGAGCGGCATCCTCGAACCGCTCGTGCTCGGCGAGATCGCCCATGCGGCCCTTGATGGCGTCGACGAGCTCGACCGGGTCGGCCGTCATGGCCCGTTGCACTCGGAGTACCTCGGCCGAGTAGACGTCCGGCTCGACGGAGCCATCGCACGGCGACAAGCAGTGACCCAGCTCGGCGAGGGCGCATGCAGGGCGGCGGGAGCGCTTGGCGAGCTTGGGAGTGCACTGGCGGATGCGGAACGTGTCGTGCAGGGCGGCCATGGCGTCGTCGGCGGACGACCGGCTGCCGAACGGCCCGATGTAGTCGGCGTCGTCGTCGAGGATGCGCTTGACGACGGACAGCCGCGGCCACGGCTCGCGGGTGAGCTTGAGCCAGGACAACCGGTCCGGGAACTTCGATCGCCGGTTGTACGGCGGCCGGTGCCTGCGCGATCAGCCGGAGCTCGCGGATCTGCGCCTCCAACGTGGTGGCACAGACGATGCCTTCGACGCGCTGGGCCAGCATGACCATCTCGCCCATGCGGGTGCGCGTCTCGGACTCGGTGAAATAGGAACGGACCCGAGCCCGGAGCCGGCGGGAGGTGCCGACGTAGAGGACGCCGTCGAGGCGGTCGCGGAACAGGTAGACGCCAGGGGCCTGGGGGAGGTGCTCGGCCAGGTGCCGCTTCTTGCGCTGGGCCGGTGTGACCCGCGCCGTGAACGTGGCGACCTCCTCGAGTGACGTGACGCCGAGCGGACCGAGCCGCTCGAAGAGGGCGTGCAGGACGTCGACCGTGGCACGCGCGTCGGACAGCGCCCGGTGGTTGGGCGTGGTGGTGGCGTGGAAGACACGGGCCAGGGTGGCGAGTCTGACGTTCGGCACTTCGTCGCGCAGCAAGGTGCGACGGGCCAGCACGGCCGTGTCGAGCACCTCGAAGCGCGGCCACGGGATGCCGAGCTCGCGGCTGAAGTACTTGAGGAACCCGGTGTCGAACGGAGCGTTGTGCGCCACCAGCACCGTGCCGCGGGCGAATTCCAGGAAGCTCGGCAGCACCTGGGCGATGCGCGGCTTGTCGATGACCATGGCGTCGGTGATGCCGGTGAGCACCGTGATGAACGCAGGGATGGTCTCGTCGGGGTTGACCAGCGTCTGGAACTCCCCGAGCACCTCGCCGCCGCGCACCTTCACCGCGCCGACCTCGGTGATCTTCGAACCCGCCTTGGCCGAGCCGCCGGTGGTCTCGAGGTCGACCACGCAGAACGTGACGTCGGACAGCGGACGGCCGAGGTCGTCGAACGAGGTCTGCACTGCTTCCACGCATCGAACACTAGTTCGATCGTCTGACACTGGTGTGACTGGAGTGACGGGAGTTTCTGTCGGAAGGCCCGTCTAGCGTGATCGACGTCCCCACAGGAGGTGTTCCTCATGAGCGAGCGCAGCGAGCGAACGATCAAGCCCCTCATGCCGGGACATCCGTACTCTGCCCTTCCCACGGAGGTTCCGGCATGAGCGATCCGACCGAGTCCGTCACCGTCGACTGCGACCGGTGCCTCGTGCGCAGCCCGGGCGCGTGCGGCGACTGCGTCGTCACCGTCCTGCTGGGTGGCCCACCTGAGGGGATCGAGCTCGACGGCGACGAGGTCGCGGCCCTCGAGGCCCTCGCCGACGGCGGTCTCGTCCCGCCGCTCCGGCTCGTGATCCCGCTCACGACGCCCGACACGCACGCCGTCTGAGTTGAACGACCCTGCATCCACCCCTAGAGTGGGCGCTTGTGCGCCCGGAGTATGCGCAGCCGACCTGGCTGTCATCGGGCGCACCGCCGAAATGCCGCGGATGTGGGGAAGACAACCGCGACGTGCCGGGGAACCACAGTGTGTGGGGTGAATCGGCTCGAACGTGAGTCGTAGGGCGTCCTTGGCCCGAATCCGTCAGCTCACCCGGTAGGCGTCGAGGAAATGTGTAGGAGTTGTGCGTGCGCCTTTCGCGTATCCGTACTGTGAATCGGGTTGCTCTCGCGGTCGTCACCGTGTCCGTCGTGACCATCAGCCTCGTCGGAGGGGCGCAGGCCGAGCCCAAGGTCACCCCGAAGGACGTCGAGCAGGCGTTCCACGAGGCAGAGGCGGCGTCGGAGCAGGTCAACCAGCTCTCGGTCCAGATCAAGCAGACCCACCAGGAGATCTCCGACCTCTCCGGTGACATCGATCGCCAGATGGTCGGCTACCACGAGCAGAAGGATGCCTTGAGCTCGGCCATCGTGCAGCAGCACATGGACGCTCCGCTCGGCCCCACCGTCAACCTGCTCGGCAGCGGCGACCCCGAGGAGTTCCTCGACGGGCTCGGCGCCGTGCAGGCCCTCAACAGCACCCGCGCCGACCAGCTCGAGAAGTTCGGCAAGACGGCCCAGCAGCTCGAGAACCGTCGCGACCAGCTCGAGGACCGTCAGGTCTCGCTGGCCGCCGACAAGAAGGACCTGGCGCAGGAACGCGACAAGATCGAGGCCAAGCACGACGAGGCCAAGCGCAAGCTCGCCCTGCTCACTGCTTCGCAGCAGGCGGCGTTCAGCAACAGCGACATCAACCTCGGCTTCGAGATCTCGGCCAGTGGCCGCGCGAAGAAGGCCATCGACTTCGCCACTGCGCAGCTCGGCGACCCGTACAGCTATGGCGGCACCGGCCCGAACGCGTGGGACTGCTCGGGCCTCGTGCAGGGGTCCTGGCGCGCCGCTGGGGTGTCCCTGCCGCGCGTCGTCGGCCCGCAGTACAGCGCCACACGGCACATCTCGATGAGCCAGCTCCAGCCCGGCGACCTCGTGTTCTACGGCGACATGTCGCACGACGGCATCTACATCGGCAAGGGCAAGGTCATCCACGCACCGCACCCGGGCCGCAGCGTCGAGATCACCGGCCTCAGCGGGTACAGCAGAGCCGGGCGGGTTGGCTGACTCTCGCCGGCTGACGCCCAACCTGGCGGCCGGAGCGCTCCTGGTCGTGCTGGCCGCCGCGCTGCTCCTCTGGCAGCGCCCCTGGGAGTCCTCGACCCCCGCCGGCGTCGTCCCGGTACCCGATGACGCCACCTCGCTGCTCGCCGCGCAGTTCCGTGACCTTTCGGCCGCCAAGACGGAACGGGCCTTCCTCGAGGCGGCGGGATCGGGCGGCCGGGCCAAGACATTCGCCAGTGACGCCTGGCAGGCCAGATCCGTCCTCGACGTCGCCGACGTGGAGATGCGCTATCTGCGCGGCGGCGAGGTTCCCGATCGTGCCGACGGTTCCACCCTCGCCGAGGTCGCGGTGTCGTGGCGGGCCGGTCGTGACTCAGCCGTCACCGGCACGTCGGTCCGCGATGCCACGGTGGAGTTCCGGCTCGATCCGCAGCGCGACGGCACCTTCGCGGTCCGCTCGGCCTCGGCCCAGGACGATCCGCTGCCGATGTGGCTCGCCGGTCGCATCGCAGTCGATCGGGAGCCCGGTGTCCGAGTCATCACCGTCGACGGTGGCGTGCCCGACATCGACGCCCCGGCGATGGCACGGGTCGCCGTCGATCGAGTGCGCGACGTGGTGCCGGGGGTCGACTCCGACCTGACGATCGTCTCGCCCCGGACTCGTGCTCTCACCGCCGACCTCGTCGCGCGCCCGCAGCAGGAGATCGCCCCCATTGCGGCGGTCACCACAACGGTCGACGGAGGCACCAGGACGGCTCGCGTCATCGTGCTCAACCCGGCCCACTTCGCCGTCATGGACGCCCGGGCCGCCCAGGTGGTCGTCAGCCACGAGGCCGTTCACCTGCTCACCGGCGCACTGGGCGCCGACGGCGAGGCCTGGGTCACCGAGGGGTTCGCCGACTTCGTGGCGTTGCACGGCGACGACGCGCCGCTCTCGCTCAGCGCCGGTCAGGTGCTCCGCCAGGTGAACCAGGACGGAGCACCGAAGGCGCTGCCGTCACGGAACGACTTCGGTCAGGGCGAGCATCTCGGCGCGGTCTACGAGTCGGCGTGGATGATCTTCCGCATGCTGGGGGAGCGACACGGCGACGAGGTCATCCTCGCGTTCTATCGCGACGTGTTGTCCGGCACGGACGTGAGGGCGGCCGTGCGACGAGCGTTCGACGTCTCCGTGCCCGAGCTCACGGAGCAGTGGCGCGACTACCTGACGAAGAGCGCCTCGACCGTGTCGTGAAGGTCGCGCAGCACGGCGTTGCGCTTCACCTTGAACGACGGGGTCAGGTAGCCGTTCTGCTCGGTCCAGTCGTCGGGCAGGATCACGAACTTCTTGATCGCCTCGGCCTGTGAGACCTGGGCGTTCGCGTCGTCGATCGCCTCCTGAACGGCCGACTCCAGTGCTGGGTCGTCGAGCGATCCCGTCCAGGCATCGGTGTCGATCGTGACGAGGACGGCGACGAACGGCTTGCCGTCGCCGACCACGAGGCACTGGCTCACGTAGGGGTGGGCCCGGATGCGGTCCTCCAGCATCGCCGGGGCGACGTTCTTGCCGCCGGCCGTCACCAGGATCTCCTTCTTGCGTCCGGTGATGCGGATGAAGCCGTCGTCGTCGACGTCGCCGAGATCGCCGGTGGAGAACCAGCCGTCGGCATCGAGCGCCTCGGCCGTGGCCGCCGGGTTGTTCCAGTAGCCGCCGAAGACCTGGGGCCCGCGGAAGCGCAGCTCGCCGTCCGAGGCGACGTCGACCTCGGTGTCGGGGAAGACCCGGCCGACCGTGCCGATGCGCTGGTTCTCCGGAGTGTTGACGCACAGCGCGGCAGTGGTCTCGGTGAGCCCGTAACCCTCGAGCACCGTCACGCCGATGCCGCGGTAGAAGTGGGCCAGCCGCTCGCCCAAGGGCGCGCCGCCGGAGATCGCCCACTCGGTGTGACCGCCGAGCGCCTCTCGCAGCTTGCCGTAGACGAGGCGGTCGAAGACGGTGTGGCGGGCACGCAGGGCCACGCCTCCCTTGCCCGAGTCCTGGGCGCGGCTGTAGGAGATCGCGGTCTGGACGGCACGGTCGAAGATCTTGCCGCGGCCATCGACGTAGGCCTTGCTGCTGGCGGTGTTGAAGACCTTCTCGAAGACCCGTGGCACGGCGAGCACGAACGTGGGCTCGAACTCGCCGAGGTGGTTCACCAGGTCCCTGATGTCGGCGGTGTGGCCGAGCTTGGCCCCGGCGCGGATGGCTCCGACCTGGATGACGCGGGCGAAGACATGGGCGAGCGGTAGGAACAGCAGCGTCGAGGCGCCCTCGCGATCGAACAGCTCGGGCAGTCGCTCCAGGGCGCCGGCGAGCTCGGCGCGGAAGTTGCCGTGGCTGAGCTCGCAGCCCTTGGGACGTCCGGTGGTGCCGGACGTGTAGATGAGTGTCGCGAGCGAGTCGGGACCGAGGGCCTTGCGGCGGCCGTCGAGGGCGTTGTCGGCGATCTCGACACCCGCCTCGATGGCGGCGTCGATCCCGTGGCCCGGTGCGGACGCGTCGATCGTCCAGACGTGCTTCAGCTCCGGCGCTTCGGTGCGCGCCTCCTCGACGCGAGCGGCATGCTCGGCGGACTCGACGACCGCGGCCACGGCACCTGAATCGGCCAGAATCCAGGCGATCTGTGCAGGCGACGACGTCTCGTAGACGGGCACGGTGACCGCGCCGGCCCACCAGATCGCGTAGTCGGCGAGCGTCCACTCGTAGCGGGTCTTCGACAGCAGCACCACCCGTTCGCCCGGCTGCACGCCGGAGGCCATCAGACCCTTCGCGAGGTCGGTGACCTCGCGGTGGAACTCGCCGATCGTGACGTCCTGCCACTCCCCGTCCACGCGGCGAGCCAGGGCCACGGCGTCGGCGTCGAGCGCGAGCCGGTCGAGGACGTCGTCCGTGAGGTTGCCGTCGGCGGTCGGGTACGTCTGGGCCACGTACGGCAGGCTACCCTCGGCCATTACGATGGACCCGACCGAGGAGCAGGAGGAGCGCTGATGGCCCGCACGACCAGCGACATCGTCATCGGTGCACCGCCGAGCCAGATCATGGACGTCATCGCCGACTTCGACGACTACCCGTCGTGGGCCACCGGTGTCCGAGTCGCAGACGTCGTGTCGACCACGGGCGATCGCCCCGAGCGGGTCCACTTCGTGCTCGAAGCCGCGCCGATTCGCGACCAGTACGACCTCGGATACGACTGGGACGGCGACCGCTCCGTCACCTGGCACCTGGTCGAGCGTGGCTCGATGCTCACGTCGATGGACGGCAGCTACGAGCTCGAGCCCGTTGGCGACGACAGCACCCGGGTCACCTACCAGCTCTCCGTCGACGTCTCCATCCCCATGCTTGGGATGCTCAAGCGCAAGGCGGAGAAGGTCATCATCGACACCGCCCTCAAGGGGTTGAAGCGGCACGTCGAGGGAACTCGTGGCTGAACCAGAGGCATCGGGGCAAGAGGGCGTCGGCTCGCTCGCCCAGGAGACGGCCAAGCTGCTGCACGCACTCGCCGCGGAGGCACGACGGCCCGCGGCCGACGGCGAACCCGCCGACGGAGGGCATGTGTGCACCACCGGGTGGTGCCCGATCTGCCAGGTCGTCGGCTACGTCCACGAGCATCCCGAGGTCGTCGAGCAGGTCACCGACGCCGCCGTGCAGTTCGGTCGAACGTTGCGGGACGCGCTGGAGCACGCCGTCACGACCACGCCTCCGTCCCCGACGGAAAAGCCGGCGGACGAGGCATGAGCCCAGCGCCAGCGACCAACGGCGCTGAGCACGGCATCGGTGTCGACATCGGTGGCACCAAGATCGCGGCTGGTCTCGTGACGTCAGACGGCCGCGTCGTCCGTGCCGACAGCGAGCCCACGCCTGACGACGCCACCGGAATCGCCGCCGTCGTGGCCACGCTGGTCGAGCGGTTGCTCGCCGACGACGCCGACGTGGGGGGCATCGGCATCGGCGCGGCGGGCTTCATCGACGTCGACCGGGCCACCGTGACGTTCGCCCCCAACATCGACTGGCTCGACGAACCGCTGGCCGAGGCCGTGAGCAAGCGAGTCGACCTCCCGGTCGTCGTCGAGAACGACGCCAACGCCGCGGCCTGGGGCGAGTACCGCTTCGGCGCCGGCGAAGACACCGACGACCTGCTTTTTGTCACCGTCGGCACCGGCGTGGGGGGCGGCATCGTCCATCGGGGCATGGTCGTGCGCGGTGGCTTCGGTGCGGCCGCGGAGATCGGCCACATCCGCATGGTCCCCGACGGTCGGATGTGCGGGTGCGGCCAACGCGGATGCCTCGAGCAGTATGCGAGCGGTCGGGCCCTCGTGAGCGACGCTCGGTCGCGGGCGGAGTCCGACGACCCCCAGGCCGAGCCGCTCCTCTCCGTCGCCGGCGACATCGATGCCATCACCGGCCAGATGATCACCGACCTCGCCCGGCAGGGTGACCCGATGTGCGTCGACCTGCTCCGCGACCTGGGTCAGTGGCTCGGCGAGGGCATCGCGACCCTCGCGGCCGTGCTCGACCCGAGCGTCATCGCGATCGGCGGGGGAGTCGCCGATGCGGGCGACCTCCTGCTCGGCCCGGTACGCCGCGCCTTCGAGGAGCACCTGCCGGCACGGGAGCATCGCAAGATCGCCGAGCTGCGGCTGGCCGCACTGGGCAACGATGCGGGCATCATCGGCGCGGCCGACCTCGCCCGATCCGGCGCCGACGGCTGACGATCGTGGCCGACGAGCTCGCCATCGGCATCGATGTCGGCGGCACCAAGATCGCCGCCGGCGTCGTCGACGAGCAGGGACGGGTGCTCGCACGGCGACGTGCGGACACCCCGGGCACCGATCCAACGGCCGTCCTCGACGCGATCGGTGGCCTCGTCGATCAGCTCCGCGGCGAGCACGACGTCCGGACGCTCGGCATCGGTGCCGCCGGGTTTGTTGACGCGTCGGGGTCGACCGTGCTGTTCGCGCCCCATCTGGCCTGGCGCGACGAGCCGCTGCGCGACGCGGTGGCCGGTCGCACCGGGCTCCACGTCGTGGTCGAGAACGACGCGAACGCCGGCGCCTGGGCCGAGTGGCGATTCGGCGCGGTGCAGGGGGAGCCCGACGTCGTCCTGGTGACCCTCGGCACCGGAATCGGCGGCGCGATCGTCATCGATGGAATGCCATACCGTGGTCGATTCGGCCTGGCGGGGGAGTTCGGCCACATGCAGGTCGTCCCTGACGGGCTGCCGTGCGACTGCGGCAACCGTGGCTGCTGGGAGCAGTACGCGAGCGGGCGGGTGCTCACCCGACGTGGCCGGGATGCCGCCGAAGCGGGCACGGCGCTCGGCCGTCGGCTGCTCGACGGCGCCGGCGGGTCGGTGCAGGGCGTGCTCGGATCCCACGTCACCGATGCGGCGCGCGAGGGGGACGAGGAGGCGGCGGGCTGCATGGCCGACGTCGGCGACTGGCTCGGCGTGGGACTGGCCAACCTCGCCGCAGCGCTCGATCCCGGCGTCTTCGTCGTCGGCGGCGGGCTCAGCGACGCCGGCGAGCTGCTGCTCGGACCGGCCCGTGTGGCGTTCGCACGCACCCTGACCGGGCGGGGCTACCGGCCGGAGGCCCGCATCGTGGCCGCTGCACTCGGGCCCGAGGCCGGCCTCATCGGGGCGGCCGACCTGGCCAGGCTCACAGCGCGTGGTTCATAGGGCGGCACCGTCGTCGGGCCAGTCCGGGCGTGCGGGGCCGTGCTCGGGCAGCTGCGAGATCAGGTAGATCGACCCGGCGACGAACGTGAGGCCGATTCCGAGCAGCATCGACTTGGGCAGCCAGACGTGGACGACCGTGAACAGGATGATCGACAGCGGCGAGCCGAGCACGGCGATCCAGGCGAGCGTGCGACCCCGATGGCGAGGCCGGATGGGTGCAGGCTGGACCTTGCGGTAGAACGGCTCGTCCGGCATGTCGTCGAACGACACCGGCTCGTCGTCCTCGGCCTCGGGGGTCGGTTCCGCGCGTCGAAGGCGACGCACACTCGGGTGCTCGGGCTCGCGATTCGGCGACTCCTCGGGAAACTCCAGGTCGAGGTCGAGTCGTTGCACGATCTCGTCGAAGTCGTCCGGCTTGTCAGCCATCAGCGGCCCTCACGTGCTCGGCGATGAAAGCGGCGGAACGCTCGAAGATCTGCGGGGCGTCGTGGTCGAGCGTCGCCACGTGGTAGCTGTTCTCCAGTGTGACGTACTCGGTGACGGTTGACGACACGCCGGCCTGGATGAGGGGGAGGCTCGTGGCGTCGACGACGTGGTCGTCGGTCGAGCGGAAGACCAGCAGGGGAGCGGTGATCCGGCCGAGATCGGCACGCACGTCGCGCCAGCCCAGCACCTGGGACGCGAGCGCCTTGAGTGGCGTCTTGTCGTAGCCGACCTCGTCACCACCGGGCTTCTTGATGTCGTTGCCGATGCCGGGCATGGCCGGCACGACCCACTTGAGGGCGGGAACGAGCTTGAGCTGCCAGTTCTTGATACCGATGACGGGATTCACGATGACCAGGGCGTCGACGTCGTCCGGACGGACCTCGGCGAGGCGCATCGCCAGCGACCCGCCCATCGACAAGCCGCAGACGGCCACGCGCTCGCACCGTGTCCTCAGATCGGTGAAGGCGTCGTCGATCGTGGCGAACCAGTCGTCCCAGCGGGTGCGGTTCATGTCCTGCCACGTGGTGCCGTGGCCCGGCAGCCGCGGCACGCGCACCGTGTGACCGCGATCGGCCAGGTACTGCCCCCACGGGGTGACCGACGCAGGTGAGCCAGTGAATCCATGGCTCAGCAGCACGCCGACAGGGCCCCCGTCATGGCTGAACGGCTCGGCTCCCGGGACGATGGTGGCGGTCTCGGTCATGCCCCCATCTTCGCGCATGGCACGGTCTTCGTGCAGCGCCCGGTTCGGATAGAGTCGCCGCGTGTTCTATTGGTTCCTCAAATTCCTGGCGCTGGGTCCGCTGATCAAGCTGATCTTCCGTCCGTGGGCCGAGGGAACCGAGAACGTCCCCAAGGAAGGTCCGGCCATCCTGGCCAGCAACCACCTCTCCTACAGCGACTGGTTGTTCATGCCCGTCGTCATCCCGCGGCGCGTCACCTTCGTGGCGAAGGCGGAGTACTTCGAGACGCCCGGCGTCAAGGGATGGTTCCAGAAGACGTTCTTCTCCGGCGCCGGTCAGGTGCCCATCGACCGCAGCAGCGGCAGCGCAGCGGCGGGAGCCATCGCCGCGCAGCTCAAGCTCCTGAAGGAGGGTGAGCTCTGCGGCATCTACCCCGAGGGCACGCGCTCGCACGACGGCAAGCTGTACCGCGGCCGCACCGGCGTCGCCCGGATCGCCCTGGAGGCCGGCGTGCCGGTGATCCCCGTCGCGGTCATCAACTCCGACATCATCGCCCCACCCGGCAAGGTCTTCGGGTCGATGGCCCGCCCGGGCGTCCGGTTCGGCAAGCCGCTCGACTTCAGCCGCTACGAGGGACTGCAGGACGACCGCTACATCCTGCGCGCCATCACCGACGAGATCATGTACGAGATCATGCGGCTGTCCGGCCAGGAGTACGTCGACCTCTACGCGCAGGACGGGAAGAAGCGCGACCGCGACGCCGAGCGCGAGGCGGCGAAGGTTGCCGCCCGGGCCGAGGCCGACGAGGTTTGGGACGAGATCAAGCCCGACTAGGCAGCGCGGCTGCCCAACCCGACAGTCCACGAACATCAGGAGGAACGATGCGAGTCGGCATGCTGACCGGTGGCGGAGACTGCCCCGGACTGAACGCGGTCATCCGTGGTGCGGTGCGCAAGGGCGTCAAGGCGCACGGGCACGACTTCGTGGGCTTCCGCGACGGATGGCGTGGGCCGCTCGAGAACGACACGATGACGCTCGGCATCCCCGAGGTGCGCGGCATCCTGCCGCGCGGGGGCACGATCCTTGGGTCGTCGCGGACGAACCCGTTCGCGATCGAGGGCGGGGTCGAGCAGATCAAGGACAACCTCGCCGTCAACGGCTGCGACTCGCTGATCGCCATCGGCGGCGAGGACACGTTGGGGGTAGCGACCAAGCTGGCCGAGCTCGGCGTCAACGTCGTCGGCGTCCCCAAGACCATCGACAACGATCTCAGCGGCACCGACTTCACGTTCGGCTTCGACACCGCGGTCAACATCGCGATGGAGGCGATCGATCGCCTCCACACGACCGCCGAGTCGCACCACCGCGCACTCGTGGTCGAGGTGATGGGACGCCACGCGGGGTGGATCGCCCTGCACAGCGGGCTGGCCGGCGGAGCGAACATCATCCTCATCCCGGAGCGGCCGTTCGACATCGACAAGGTGTGCGCCCAGGTCGAGAGCCGGTTCGCCACGCACTACTCACCGATCATCGTCGTCGCCGAGGGCGCCAAGCCACTCGAAGGAACGATGGAGCTGGTCAGCGGCGAGAAGGACGAGTTCGGACACGTGCGCCTCGGCGGCATCGGCGACCGGCTGGCCCACGAGATCGAGGAGCGCACCGGGCGGGAGGCCCGCGCGGTCACGCTCGGGCACATCCAGCGCGGCGGCACGCCCAGCGCGTTCGACCGTTGGCTCGCCACCCGATTCGGCCTGCACGCGATCCAGGCGGTCACCGACGGTGAGTTCGGCACGATGGTGGCGCTGCGCGGCACCGACATCGTTCGCGTGCCGCTCGCGGAGGGAACGTCGGAGCTGAAGGTCGTCCGGCCCGAGCTCTACGAAGAGGTCGAGGTCCTGTTTGGGTGAACCGAGCGAGCTCTGCGAGCGAGCGTGAACCCAGGTTGAGCGCGTCGCGCCGCAGGCGCCCGTGTGACGAAACTTGGTGAGCTTCGAGATTCACGCACGTCATCGTGGTTTCGATTCCCCCACTCGCTGGCGCTCGCGGGCGGTGCCCCCATCCGCTCGTTCCTCGCGGCTACTCAACCACCGAGGGTGCAGAGAACCCGGCCGGTACCCTTGTGCGGTGAGCATCCCCAGTCTCGACGACCTCCATGCGATGGGTGCTGCCCAGCAGCCCACGTATGCGGACGCCGCTGCCCGCGACCGCGCGGTCGAGAAGCTGCGCCGGATGCCGCCGCTCGTCTTCGCCGGTGAGTGCGACGACCTCCGCGACCGGCTCGCGGCCGTCGGCCGGGGCGAGGCGTTCCTGCTCCAGGGCGGCGACTGCGCCGAGACGTTTGAGGGCGTCACCGCCGAGAACGTCCGCAACAAGCTGCGGGTGCTGCTGTCGATGGCGGTCGTGCTCACCTACGCGGCCAGCGTCCCGGTGGTCAAGGTCGGCCGTCTCGCCGGCCAGTACGCCAAGCCGCGCTCGAGCGACACCGAGACGCGCGACGGTGTCACGCTCCCGGCCTACCGGGGCGACGCCGTCAACGGCTTCGACTTCACCCCTGAGTCGCGCGAGCACGACCCGCAGCGCCTCGTCGACGTCTACCACGCGTCGTCGGCCACGCTGAACCTCGCGCGCGCGTTCACCACCGGCGGCTACGCCGACCTGCGGCAGATGCATGCGTGGAACACCGACTTCGTCAAGCGCAGCCCGGTGGGAATGAGCTACGAGCGCATCGGTGCCGAGATCGACCGTGCGCTGGCGTTCATGGACGCGATCGGCGTCGACCCGGACGAGTTCCACTCGGTCGACTTCTACTCCTCGCACGAGGCCCTGATCCTGGAGTACGAGCACTCGCTCACCCGCATCGACTCGCGCACCGACCGTCCATACGACGTGTCGGGACACTTCGTCTGGGTCGGAGAGCGCACGCGCCAGCTCGACGGTGCGCACGTCGAGCTGCTCAGCCACATCGCCAACCCGATCGGCGTCAAGCTCGGTCCCACCACGACGCCCGACGACGCCATCGCCCTGTACGAGAAGCTCAACCCCGAGCGCACTCCCGGACGCGTCACGTTCATCACGCGGCTGGGGTCGGGCAAGATCCGCGACCTGCTGCCGAACCTCGTCGAGAAGGTCACCGCCGCCGGTCTCGAGGTCGCGTGGGTGTGCGACCCCATGCACGGCAACACGTACGAGGCGAGCAACGGCTACAAGACCCGCGAGTTCGACGACGTCATCGACGAGGTGCGCGGTTTCTTCGAGGTGCATCGCTCGCTCGGCACCTGGCCGGGCGGCCTGCACGTCGAGCTCACCGGCGACGACGTCACGGAGTGCGTCGGCGGGGGAGCGAAGCTCTCGGCCGCCGACCTCTCGCACCGCTACGAGACGCTGTGCGATCCCCGGCTCAACCGCGAGCAGTCGCTCGAGCTGGCGTTCCTGGTGGCCGAGATGCTCGGCGGCCGCTGAGTCACTCCGGCTGTACGCGCAGGGTCATCAGCGTGGTGGCGAGGGCGTCGTACTGGCCGCAGAGCATGAGCAGCTCGATGGTCTCGGCCTCGTCGAGGTGCGCCCTGACGCCGGCCCACCCGTGGTCGTCGATGTTCCGCTCCCGAACCAGCTGCGTGACGGCCGCGAGGATTGCCTTCTCCCGGACGCTCCAGCCCTCCCAGTCGGACTCTCCCGCGTGGTCGATCTGTTCGGCGGTCAGCCCGACGCGTCGGCCGATGCGCACGTGGTGACGTCGTTCGTACTCGCAGTCCCGCAGGTTCGCGATGTGGAGGATGACCATCTCGGTCTCACGACGAGGGAGGCGTCCGCCCGGCATCATCTTCCCGCTGTACCAGAGCCAGGCCCGGAAGAGCCCGCGCTGGCGGCCGAGGGTGGTGAACACGTTCGGCCGGGGACCACCTGTGACGTGACCGGCCACGGTGCTGATGAGATGGTTGACGACGCCGAGCTCGCGCAGGCCGCCGGGGGTGATCCGGGGGGTGCTCATGGCGTCAGGCTAGTCAGAAACCGGCGAGGGTGATGGTGCTGCCGATCTTCGCCTTCTTGTCCGAGCTCGGTGTCTGGGCCTGCACGGTGAAGTTGCCCGGGCCGAAGGCTCGCACCTTGAAGCCGTCGTCCTGCAGGATCTTGGTGGCCTCGTTCCGCGGCTTGCCGAGCACGTTGGGGACGTCGATCGTCTCCGGTCCGCGTGACACCTCGAGGGTGATCGTGTCGTCCTTGAAGCCCTTGCCGTCGTTCGGCGTCTGGCTGATGACGCGGCCCTTGTCGACGTCGTCGGAGTAGTCGCGGTCGATCTTGACCTTGAACCCGGCGTTCTCCAGGCCGGTGACGGCCTCGGACTCGCGCTTGCCGGTGTAGTCGGTGATGCCGATGGGCTTGCGGCCCTTGCTGACGACGAGGTCGATGACCGTGCCGCGCTTGACCGGGAACCCGACCTTGAAGTCGGACGCCTTGATGACCTTGCCCTTGTCGACCTTCTCGTCGAATGCGGTGCTGAGGTCTCCGACCTTGAGGCGCAGCTTCTCCAGCGCCGCGGTCGCCTCGTCGAGCGTCTGGCCCTTGAGGTTCGGGATGTCGTAGCGCTCCTTGCCCTGGGAGATCACGCCCTCGATCGTGTCGCCCGGGAGGATGCGGCCGCCGCCCTCGGGGTTCGTGCTGATGACGGTGCCCAAAGGCGCGGTCTCTGAGTACGCGCGCTTGCCGACGGAGAACGTGAAGCCCGCGTCCTTCGCCTCCTGGAGCGCCTGCGCCTCGGTGCGTCCGACGAGCTGGGGCGTGTCGACGTAGCGCCCGACCCCGATGTACCACCCGAGCGCGATGGCGAGGGCGGTGGCGATGAGGACCCCGATGAGCATGAGCCGACCGCGGCGGCTCCGCTGCTCACCCTGCTTGCTCTCGCGGTACTGCTCGATGGTCATGGGTGGGTGGATGCCGCGTGGCACCGGGGGAGGCGAGTCGTCGCCCCACTGGACGGTGTGCTCCGGCGGGCCACCGCCGCCGGTGCGGCCGACCACCTCGGTGGGGGCCTCGGTGACCGCCGTGGCGGAGCCGCCTGACCCCACCCCACCCAGGACCGAACCCGCGGCGAGGGCGCCGGCGGGGATCTTGACCTGCTCGGTGTCCTCGTCGACGCCGGCCGGCTGGTGCTGCACCGGATGCGGAAGGAGGTCGGCGGTGAGACCGGGATCGTCCTCGATGCCTTCCTCGAGCGCACGCTGGACCAGACGAACCTGCTGGAGCAGCACGCGAGCATCGGCGGAACGCTGGTCGCGGTCGCGGCAGGTGGCGCGGGCGACGAGGGCATCGACGTACGGGGGCAGTCCGGGCTGCACCGCAGACGGAGCACCGACGTCCTCGTGAACGTGCTTGTAGGCGACCTGGATGGGGGACTCACCGGAGTGCGGCTTCTCACCGGTGAGCATCTCGTAGAGCATGGCGCCGCAGGCGTAGACGTCGGAGCGAGCGTCGGCACCCTCGTTGACGACGATCTCCGGAGCGAGGTACGAGACGGTGCCGATCAGCGTGCCGCCGGTGGCAGTGGTGGCCGCGCTGACGGCTCGGGCCAGGCCGAAGTCGGCGACCTTCACGTCGCCGTCTGGTGTGATCAGCACGTTCTCGGGCTTGATGTCGCGGTGGATGAGGTGAGCCGCGTGGGCTGCGGACAGGGCCACGAGCACCTGGGCCAGGAGCTCGAGCGCCCGCTGGGGCTTCATCGGCGTCTCGTCGCGCATGAGGTCGCGCAGGGTGCGGCCGGGCACGTACTCCATGACGAGATACGTGATCTCCCCGTCAGTGCCCTGGTCGAAGACCGACACGACATGCCGGTGGTTCAGCTGGGCTGCGGCGTGGGCCTCGCGCTCGAAGCGCTGGGTGAACGTGGCTTCGTCGCCGAGGCCGTGGTGCATGACCTTGACGGCCACCTCGCGACCGAGTCGCTGGTCGGTGGCCTTGAACACGCTGGCCATGCCCCCGCGAGCGATGCGCTCGCCGACGAGGTAGCGGCCGTCGAGGACGCGGCCGACCAGAGCGTCGTCGCCCATCACACCCACGTGTCCTCCTCGGCCAGCTTCGGGGGAGTGGCCTTGTGCTGATTGTAAAGACCTTCGCATCAGACGCGCCCCTCAGCGGTGCGTGTCACACGCGCGGTGTCAGCGCGAGCGACGGGTTGCCGTGAGCAGCAGCGGCTCCAGCAGCTCCCGTCCACCGGGCGGCAGGGCGTCGAGCGCCGCGTCGGCCTGGCGCTCGAGCCGGTCGATGTCTGCCTCGACTGCCGCCAGGGCCCCCGTCCTCTCCACGAGGTCGCGCAGCCCGTCGACGCCGTCCGTGGTGCCGAGGCTGTGCGCCAGCTGCTCGCGATCGGCGTCCGTGCCGAGCTCGGCCGCGCGGGCGACGAGCACCGTTCGCTTGCCCTCGCGCAGGTCGTCGCCGGCGGGCTTGCCGGTGACACCGGGATCGCCGAAGACGCCCAGGACGTCGTCGCGCAGCTGGAAGGCCTCTCCGAGCGGGAGGGCCACGTCGGTCAGCGCGGCGATCAGCGTGTCGTCCGCGCCCGCCAGAGCGGCTCCGAGGTGGAGGGGGCGTTCAACGGTGTACTTCGCGGACTTGTAGCGCACGACCCGCATCGCCTCATCGACGCCGACCGACGGCCGGGTCTGGACGAGGACGTCGAGGTACTGGCCGGCGACCACCTCGGTCTTGCAGAGATCGAGGAAGCGCAGCGCCTCGGCCGTGCGGGGCAGCCCGCTGGAACGGAACTGCTCGTCGGCCCACGAGAGCATGAGGTCGCCGAGGAGCACCGCGACGGACGCGCCGTGCCTGGCCGGGTCGCCGACCAACCCGGCCTCACGATGCTTGCGCTCGAAGTCGCGGTGGATGCTGGGGCGCCCGCGGCGCGTGTCGGAGTCGTCCATGAGGTCGTCGTGCACCAGGGCGCTTCCCTGCAGCCACTCGAGGGCTGCAGCCGCATGGTCGAATCGCGGATCATGCTCGTCGCCGCCCGCGACGAGCCAGCCGGCGCGGCAGAACAGGGGTCGTAGACGCTTGCCGCCGCGCACGAAGTCGATGGCCGCATCGATGAATTCGTCGAGGTCAGGGCCCAGATCGGACAGGACCCGGCGGCGCCCGGCGGCGAACTCGGTGAGTGCCGCGTCGACGCGTGTCCGGAATGCGTCATCATCTGCGGCTGTCACGATCCGGACGATACCGTTGAGGCATGCCGGACCTCGATCAATCCCTCGCCGCGCACCTGCGTGCCGCGCGGCCGAGCTTCTCGTTCGAGTTCTTCCCGCCGAAGGACGACGAGGGCGAAGAGGTCCTGTGGCGCACCATCTCCGAGCTCGAGCCGCTCGAGCCGACGTTCGTGTCGGTCACCTACGGCGCGGGCGGCACCAGCCAGGAACGCACCGTGCGCATCACCGCCCGCATCGCGGAGCAGACCCAGATGCGCGCCATCGGCCACCTCACCCTGGTCGCGCAGAGCAAGGGTGAAATCGAGTCCGTGCTCAAGCAGTACGCCTCGGCCGGCATCGATCACGTGCTCGCGCTGCGCGGCGACCCGAAGGGCGGCCCCCGGGCGGTCTGGGAGCCGACGCCCGACGGCATGGACTACGCGATCGAGCTGGTCGAGCTCGCGGGAGACATGGGCGGGTTCTGCATCGGGGTGGCCGCGTTTCCCGAGGGACACCCGGATGCCGCGAGCATCGGCGCTGATGCGCAGGTCCTGGTCGACAAGGCACGGGCGGGCGCCGAGTACGCCATCACCCAGCTGTTCTTCCGGGCGTCCGACTACTTCGACCTCGTCGACCGCGTGCGCGCCCTGGACTGCGACATCCCGATCATCCCGGGCATCATGCCGATCCTGAACTTCGCCCAGGTGGCGCGGATGGCCGAGCTCTCGGGTGCCGAGCTTCCGCGCGAGGTGCTCGACCAGATCGAGCCGATCGCCGAAGACAAGGTCGCGGTGCGAGCCAAGGGCATCGAGCTGGCGACGCAGCTGTGCCGCGACCTCCTGGCCGGCGGTGCACCCGGCTTGCACTTCATCACCCTGAACCGGTCGAAGGCGACCCGGGAGATCTTCGAGGCCCTGAAGGCGGAGGGCCGCGTCTAACGCGGTGCGGGTCCGATCGCCTCGGCGATGGTGGCCGTGGCCGAGCCGATCTCCTCGATCGTTCCGCCTGGGTGGGCGTGGGCGCCGGCCATGAACAGCGTGTCGCCGAGCCGCTGCTCCGGGCCGACGCCCGGACGGTCGAACATCGTCGTCCAGCCCTGCCAGGCCCATCCCCAGTGCCCGAGCCGCACGAGGTCGGCAGGGGACAGGTCGTGCCGCTCGACGACGTGGTCCTTGATCCGGACGCCGACGCGGGCCAGCGCGATCACCGGGTCCTCGGCGTTGTGGTGGGCCAGCGTCCACCGGCCCGAACCGTCGCTCCAGGCATGGACGGGCGGATCGCCGTGGGCCAGCAGGTCCAGTGGCAGCTCGGGTGCGTCGTCGTCCAGCCGCAGCAGGGTGCGGGTCGCCGGGATGGCCGGTAATCCTGGAGGAAGGGGCAGGGGAGTGGGCCAGGTCGGCGCGCACCACACGACGACGTCGGCGTCGATCCGGTCGCTCTGCGTGACGACCCCGACGACGCGTCCCGACGACACGTCGACCTCATGGGCCCGGACACCGGTACGGACGTCGACCTTCCGCTCCTCGAGGCGGGTCGTGAGGGCATCGGCCAGGGCCGGGAGGCCGCCGTCGACCCGCCACCGCCCAAAGCTCCGCTCGACGTAGTGCTGGACGGCGACGAACGCCGGGACGCTCAACGGGTTGTGGCCGTCGAGACGGACGGCGTCCAGCACCATCGTTCGCAACCGGTCGTCGGAGAGGTCCTTGCGGGCGAGACGTGAGAGCGGTCGCCGCACATCCAGGGCGCGGCGCGTGGGACGGTCGAGGTCGTCCCGGTCGTCGAGCAGGCGCTCGAGCAGCGTGCGTCGCAGCACGTCCCACGGCTCGGCGAGGGAGTCGACCCACGGAGACCACCTGTCGTCACCGATGGCCTCGGCGACCACATCGTGCTGGTCGGCGCGGCTGCCGAACGGGAGATCGAGCACGGATCGGTCGTCGAACACGTGCCGCCGGACGTCGACCGCGACGAGGTCGACGACCCGTTCGATCGGACGCCCGGACTTGCGGAACAGGTCGCGCAGTACCCCGGGCAATGTCACCGTGTCCGGACTCAGCTGCCAAGTGCCGCCCTCGATGGTGTGTCCACGCAGCCGACCGCCCAGCTCCTGGCCCGCCTCCAGCAACGTCACCTCGTGACGGAGCTTGGCCAGGCGCGCGGCCGCCGACATCCCCGCGAAGCCGCCACCGACCACCACGACCCGAGCCATGGGCGCAGACTACTGGGACGGTTCGGGTTTTTTCCCGCGCCGTCGCCGGCGGGATTCACGGGCGCGGCGGATGACGCTCAGCAGCAGGATCACCAGGACGATCCCGATCAGCAGCAGCGTGGCGCTGACGCCGAGGGCGACCCACGGGTGGGCCGTCGCGAGCGCCACCACGCTCACGACGCTGATGTCCTCCGCGGTGCTGACGGCGACGTTCGTGAACGGCTCAGGGCTGGTGTTGACGGCCAGACGCAGTCCGGACTTCACCGAGTGCGACACCAGCGCGGTGGACCCGCCGAGCGCGGTGAGCAGCGTCTGGTCGACCGTGCCGGCGTCCCCGGCGAGCTGGTACGCCACGACACCGCCCACCACCGGGCGGATGACGGTGGAGATGCCGTCCCACGCGGAGTCGAGCCACGGCACCTTGTCGACGACGAGCTCGATGAGCACCATCACGCCGGCGGCGACGAGGACGTCGGTGCGGCCGAAGGCGTCGGGCACCACGCTCGTGTCGCTGAAGCGTGCGAACAGCCCGAGCACGAAAACCGTGATGTAGGCGTTGACGCCACTGGCCCAGCCGCTGCTGAAGACGAGCGGAACGAGGTCCGTGACCATGTCCAGACGGTATACGGCACAGTGGCCTGTATGGGTCCGGTACGCACCGAGGTCATGTGGCAGTCGGTGCTCGACGCCGTCGAGGCAGCGTCGGTCGCAGCGACCGGACTGGACGTGCTCGACCTCGGGGGCGGCACCGGCGGCGACGCCGTCCGTCTGGCCCATCTAGGGCACAGGGTCATGGTCGTCGACCCGAGCCCGGACGCGCTGGCGTCGCTCGACCGTCGCGCCGCCGAGTCCGATCTCGATCCGCCCGGGAGTGTCACCGGGGTCCTCGGTGACACCAGCGACCTGGCCGAGCATGTGGCACCGGCGTCGTTCGATCTCGTGATCTGTCATGGCGTGCTGGAGCACGTCGACGATCCAGGTCAGGCGCTTGCGGCGACTGCCGCGGCCCTGCGACCGGGCGGACACGTGAGCGTCGTGGTGGCCGGTCGTCTCGCCGCGGTGCTCGCCCGTGCCCTCGCCGGCGACTTCGACGAGGCCCAGTCGTTGTTCGTGTCCGATGCCCGGACCTGGGACCTGCGCGCCTCCGGCCCACGCCGATTCGTGGTCGACGAGATCACGTCTTTGCTCACGTCGCACGGCTTCGCGCCGGTGCAGATCAACGCGCTGCGGGTCTTCACCGACCTGGTGCCCAGCTCCCTGGTCGACGTCGAGCCAGGCGCACGCGATCGGTTGTTCGCCCTTGAACGGCTGGTCAGAACTGCTCCGGACCTGACTTCGCTTTCCGCTGGTCTGCAATGCATCGCCCGCCTAGACTTGCCCCTAGATCCGTCCGACCGAGGAGGCCGTAGTGCCACTGTCTGAGGAAGAGGCACGCCTGCTCCATCAGCTGGAGCAGTCGCTGGCCGCCGAAGACCCTGATTTCGCGTCCACGTTGCGCGGATCGAAGTTCCTGGCGCACAACCGGCGAGTCGCGGTTCTGGCCGTCCTGGGTTTCCTCGGCGGCGTCGCCCTGCTGTTCGGAGGCGCGGTCTCTGCCATGACCTGGCTCGGAGTGCTCGGGTTCGTCGTCATGCTCGGCACGGCCTACGTCTTCGTCCTGGCCTGGCGTCGAGGCATCGGCCCCGGCGAGGAGAGTGGCGACGAGCCGGCCGCGCAGAAGCCGCCGGGCTCGTTCGTCGACCGGCTCGAGGAGCGCTGGCAGCGTCGTCAGGACGGCGACGAACTCTGAGGCCGTCCCGGGGCTGACGCCCCACATCGCTCCACCACCGTCATGACCGCCCCCGCTTGGGGCGGTCTTTTCGTGCTCTCGCAGGCCTGACAGCCGATTCGTGCGCCCCGCGCGCCGTGGAGACACGAGCCAGAAATCACCGGAATTCGGGTTGGAGGTGGTGGATGGTGGGGTACGGTGGGGCGAAATGGAGCACAGGTGAGCGCATGGGCGGCCGATCGGGGGACGGCCACTGAGTCAGGAGGAGCGGGGTGAGCCTGGATGTCAACAACTTCTTCGGCACCTTCACGCCGCGCCTGGACGACAAGTTCCGGCTCTTTCTCCCTGCGAAGTTCCGCCCTCGCCTCGAGCACGGGGTCGTGCTCACGAAGGGCCAGGAGAAATGCATCTACGGCTGGACGCCCGAGGCGTTCGGCGCGTTCACCGATCGCATCCGCGAGACGCCCTTCACGAACCGGGAGGTCCGCAAGTTCGTGCGGCTGCTCTACGGCGGTGCCTCGTCTGAAGTGCCGGACAAGCAGGGACGGATACCGATCCCCGCGGTGCTGCGCGAGTACGCGTCCCTCGAGCGGGACGTCACGGTCATCGGGGCGATGGACCGCATCGAGATCTGGGACTCGGGTCGCTGGGCCGAGTTCCTGGAGGCCAACGAGGACGCCTACTCCGACATGTCCGACGAGGTGATGCCCGGGATCTTCTGACCGTCCCGATCTCGGGAGCCCCACCTCACGAACTGCGTGTGGCTCGATACCCGCCCGTCTGGTTCTGACGTCACTTCCCCGGTGTCAGAACCGAACGGGCGGGGTTCAGGCCACACGACGACCGACATCACCACGGCCAGGCACGACGAATCAGCAGGAGAGACGATGACGAGCACGCCGAATGACGCGCCGTCGGCGAGCCACGTCCCGGTGTTGCTCGAGCGTGTCCTCGAGCTCCTGGCTCCCTCCTTCGCCCACGACCGTGCGGCCGTCGTGGACGCGACCCTCGGACTGGGCGGTCACGCCGAGGCGTTGCTCACCCGCTTCGACGACCTTCACGTGATCGGGATCGACCGTGATCCGGAGGCGCTCGCCCGAGCCGGACGCCGCCTGGCGCAGTTCGGCGACCGAGTCACGCTCGCCCACGCGGTCTACGACGAGGTGGCCGACGTCGTGCGGGACGCCGGCTTCGACGCAGTTTCGGGCGTGCTCTTCGACCTCGGGGTGTCCTCGATGCAGCTCGACCTCACCGAACGCGGCTTCGCCTACTCCCAGGACGCGCCACTCGACATGCGCATGAACCCCGGCGACGGGCTGACCGCCGCCGACGTCCTCAACACGTACACCGTCGCCGATCTCGCGCGCGTCCTCCAGGTGTACGGCGAGGAGCGTTTCGCCCGTCGCATCGCACGGGCCGTCGTCGCGGCCCGCTCGGACGAGCCGTTCTCGACGAGTGCCCGTCTCGTGGACCTCATCCGCGATTCCATCCCCGCGGCTGCGCGACGCACCGGAGGCAACCCGGCGAAGCGGACGTTCCAGGCCCTGCGCATCGAGGTCAACGACGAGCTGGGCGCGTACGAGCGGGCACTGCCCGCCGCGCTCGACGTCGTCGAGCCGGGCGGCAGGGTCGTCGTGCTGGCCTACCACTCGCTGGAGGACCGGCTCACCAAACGCGCGTTCGCGCACGTCACGACGACCGACGTCCCGCGCGACGTCCCGTTCGTGCCAGAGGGCCACGAGCCTGCGTTCCGCCTGCTGACCCGAGGTGCTGAGCAGGCGTCCGAGGCCGAGACCGCAACCAACCCGCGAGCCCGCTCGGTGCGGCTCCGCGCCGTGGAACGGGTCGCAGCATGAATGGCACCCCACGAAACCACTCGCTCCGCTCGCAGAGCTCGCTGCGCTCGCGCTTTCGCGGGGACCCCGCCGTGTGGTCAGGTCGCGACGGGCAGGTCCAGAGGGTTGATCCACCGTGAACGCGCTCCAGCACATCGCGACACCGCGGCTGCGACCGCAGAAGGCACAGCCGCGGAATCGCGCCCTCCGCCTCGTGGCCCCGGTCAGCAGCCGGGCCCGCAAGGCACCGTTCGTCGTGGTGGTGCTGACTCTGGTCGGGATGGGCCTGGTGGGCCTGATCCTGATGAGTACCGTGCTCCAGTCCCAGTCGTTCGAGATCGCCCAGCTCAACGAGCGGGTCGACACGCTCGAGACGCGACAGCAGGCGCTGAGCCGTGAGGTCCATCGACTGCAGAGTCCGTCGCACCTCGCGACCCAGGCGCTCTGGCTCGGCATGGTGCCCAACGCAAACCCCGTCTTCCTGCGACTGTCTGACGGCGAGGTGGTCGGCAAGGCCAGGCCGGCCGTTCCGCGCAGCAACTTCAGGCAGGTGACCCGGTGACGCGGCAGCGTCTGTCGAGGCGACGGATGCGCGCATGCCTGGCCTTCGTCGTCGCGCTCTTCGTCATTTTCGGACTGCGTCTGTTCCAGATCCAGGGGCTCGACACCAAGGCGTACGCGGCCATGGCGATCGAGGCCGGGACGGCGAAGAACCTCGTCCCGGCGCCCCGCGGGGAGATCCTCGACCGCAACGGCAAGGACCTCGCCACCAGCGTCGGCGGAATGACGATCACGGCCGACCCGAGCATGACGGCGAAGAACGCGCCACGCATCGCCCGCATCCTGGTGGAGAAGCTCGGCGACGACCGGGTCGACTACTTCGACACGATCGACAAGCTGCGCAAGCCCGATACCCGCTTCATCTACCTCGAGAAAAGTGTGCCCGCCTGGACGGCGAAGAAGGCCGTCGCCGCCGTTCGCAAGGCCGGGTTCACCGGGGTGTTCAGCACCAAGGAGTCGATTCGCGCTTACCCGGGCGGATCGCTCGCGGCCAACCTCATCGGCTACGTGGACGGCAGCGGCAAGGGTGTGCAGGGACTGGAGCGGCAGTACGACGCGCAGCTCGACGGTGAGGACGGGTCCAGCACGTTCGAGGTGTCGCCCACCGGTCAGCGCATCCCGATGGCCGACAGCACGGTCAAGGAGATGGTGCCCGGAGGCGACGTCCTGTCGACGATCGACCGCGACCTGCAGTGGTTCGGCGACCAGCGCCTGGCCGACGCCGTGCGGACGTCGTCCTCGGACTGGGGTCTGGCCATCACGATGGATGTCCGCACCGGGCAGATCGTCCAGATGTCGCAGGCGCCGACGTTCAATCCCGACACCAAGACCGCGATGGTCGACTACAACACGGTCTCTCGGGCAGTGCAGAACGTCTACGAGCCCGGCTCGGTCATGAAGACGGTCACGATGGCGTCGCTGGCCGACCGGGGCAAGATCACCCCCGATACCCCGATCGTCGTGCCATCGGGCATGACGATCGACAAGTTCAAGATCGGTGACTACTGGAAGCACGGCGTGCTCCATCTCACCGCTGCCGGCGTCCTCGCGAAGTCGTCCAACCTCGGCACCATCGTCGCCTCGCAGCAGATGAGCGACCGCCAGATGTACAACTCCTTCCGCAAGTTCGGCTTCGGCACCAAGTCGGGTGTCGAGCTGCCGGGCGAGTCCCAGGGCATCCTCAAGCCGGGTGCGGAGTGGAGCAAGGCGAATCACGCGACGATCGCGTTCGGCCAAGGCGTCTCGATCACCGCGATGCAGATGGTGCGCGCGGTCGGGGCCATCGCCAACGGCGGGGTGATGGTCGACCCGACGGTGGTCGACGGCTTCGTCTCGCCCGACGGCAAGCGCACCGATGCCGAGCCGACCAAGACGCGGCGCGTCGTGTCGAAGAAGGCCGCGTCGATGGTGACGCGGATGATGGAGGCCGTCACGGCGAAGAACGGCACCGCTCCGGCAGCGGCCATCCCGGGCTATCGCGTCGCCGGCAAGACGGGCACGGCGTGGCGGGTCAACCCGCTCACCGGCCGCTACGTGCGCGGCCAGAACACGGTGTCCTTCATCGGCTTCGCGCCGGCCGACAAGCCCAGGTTCCTGACCTACGTCGTGCTCGACAAGCCGTATTCCAACGCCGGCGGCGGCGCCACGGCCGGCCCGGTGTTCCACGACATCATGTCGATGGCGCTCGAGCGCTTCGGTGTCGTGCCCACCGGCTCGAAGCGGGCCAAGGTCAAGCAGAGCTGGTGACGACCAGCCCGGTCGATAGGGTCGGAACGTGGTCGACGTGATGCGGGTGAGGCCGGCCGATCCGCCTCACCACACCCTGGCGGAAGTCGCCGCTCATCTAGGCATGGCCGGTGGAACCGACGTCGACCTCACCGGCATCAGCCTCAGCTCCGCCCTCGTCGAGCCGGGCGACCTGTACGCAGCACTGCCGGGTTCGAGGTCCCACGGCGCCGACCATGCCGCAGCGGCCCTGGACGCCGGGGCGGTGGCGGTGCTCACCGATGCCGACGGTGCCGGACGCGTGGAGGAGCTCGGCGTGCCGAGCCTCGTCGTCGAGGAGCCGCGAGCGCTGCTGGCCGACCTGTCCGCCTGGTTCCACGGCCACCCGTCCGAGGCGTTCACCACGATCGGGGTCACCGGCACCCAGGGCAAGACCACCACCACGTACCTCGCCGAGGCCGCACTCGGGGCGCGACGCTCGGCCGTCGTCGGCACCATCGGCACCCGCATCGCCGGAGTTCCCGCTGCCTCGTTGCTCACCACGCCGGAGGCCCCGGCCCTCCAGGCACTGTTCGCGGTGATGCGCGAGGAGGCCGTCGAGGTCTGCGTCATGGAGGTGTCGAGCCACGCGATGGTGCAGGAGCGGGTCGACGGCTTCGTGTTCGACGTGGCGGTGTTTCTCAACCTCGGCCGCGACCACCTCGACTTCCATCGCGACCTCGACGAGTACTTCCTTGCCAAGGCCGCGCTGTTCACGCCCGAGCATGCCCGGCAGGCCGTCATCAACATCGACGACGCGCATGGCCGGCGCCTTCTCGACCTCACGCCGCTACCCGTCACCACGTTCTCGTCGGAGGGTCAGCCCGCCGACTGGAGGGCCGCGAACATCCGTCCGCACCGGCTCGGCACCGACCTGCAGGTGCTGGGGCCGGCGGGCGAGGAGATCGAGCTGTCGGTGCCGCTTCCGGGAGTCTTCAACGTCTCCAACGCGATGGCCGTCGTGGCGGCACTCACCGCGGCCGGCCTGGACGCGGCCGGGCTCGCCGCCGGCATCGCGGCGAGCACCGGGGTGCCCGGCCGGATGGAACGCGTCGACGCGGGGCAGGAGTTCACCGCCCTCGTCGACTACGCCCACAAACCGGATGCCGTCACCGCCGTGCTCACTGCCTTGCGTCCTGTGACACCGGGCCGCCTGATCATGGTGATCGGCGCCGGCGGAGATCGCGACCATGGCAAGCGGCCGCTGATGGGCGAGGCCGCCGCGAAGCACGCCGACCTGGTCGTCGTCACGGACGACAACCCGCGCAGCGAGAACCCTGCGGCCATCCGCGCCGCCCTGCTCGAGGGCGCCTCGGCCGGTCCCGGCGTCGCCGTCGAGGTGGCCGGTCGCCGCGACGCGATCGCCCATGCCGTCAAGCTCGCGCACCGTGGCGACACGGTGGTCGTGGCGGGCAAGGGTCACGAGCAGGGTCAGGAGATCGACGGCGTCGTCCACCCCTTCGACGACAGGACGGTTCTCCGCGAGCTCATCCTTGGCGGGGGTGCCGGGCCGGGGGCGGCAGATGGCCGGGAGGGCACCGCATGATCGTCATGACGGTGGCCGAGATCGCAGACGTGGTGGGCGGGCAGGTGCACGGAGACGCGCTGATGCCGGTCACAGCTCCGGTCAGCCTCGACTCGCGGGACGTTCAGCCCGGTGGCCTGTTCGCGGCGCTGGACGGCGAGCACGTCGACGGTCACGACTTCGCCGCACAGGCCCTCGCCGGGGGCGCCTCGGCGGTCATCGCCTCACGACCGGTCGACGAGCCCTGCATCGTCGTCGACGACGTCACGGTGGCGCTCGCGCGGCTCGCCACGCACGTGCTCGGTCGCCTCGATCCCGTCGTCGTCGCGATCACCGGCTCACAGGGCAAGACCAGCGTCAAGGACCTGCTCGCCGCGGTGCTCGAGCCGTCCGGCACGACCATCGCCCCGGTGGGCTCGTTCAACAACGAGCTCGGAGTGCCGTTGACGGTGCTTCGTGCCGACCAGGAGACGAGGTTCCTCCTGGTCGAGATGGGTGCGCGGGGGGTCGGGCACATCGCCAGCCTGTGCCGTATCGCCCCTCCCGACGTCTCCGTGGTGCTCAACGTGGGTCAGGCGCACGTCGGCGAGTTCGGGTCTCCCGACGTCACCGCCCAGGCGAAGGGCGAGATCGTCGAAGCACTCTCGCCCGATGGCACCGCGGTGCTGAACGCCGATGACGCCAGAGTCGCCGCCATGGCGACGCGCACCTCGGCCCGCGTCCTGACGTTCGGCAAGGCCGGTGAGGTCGTCCTCGACGACGTGCGTCTGGACGACCACGGCGAGGCGCTCTTCACGCTCTCGCACGCGGGCGTCAGCGTCGAGGCGCACGTGCCCCAGATCGGTGCCCATCACGCGTCCAACGCGGCGGCTGCTGCCACGGCGGCTCTCGCCCTCGGAGTCGACCTGCCCGCCGTCGCCGAACGTCTCGACCACGCGCAGGCCCGTTCACCCATGCGCATGGCGCGGCACGTGCGCGACGACGGGCTCGTCGTGATCGACGACGCGTACAACGCCAACCCGGAGTCGATGGCCGCTGCGCTCCACGCCCTGGCGGGCATCGGTGGGAGCCGAACGATCGCCGTCCTGGGGGAGATGCTCGAGCTCGGCGACGGGAGTCACGACTCCCACGTCGAGGTCGGACGCCTCGCGGCCGAGCTCGGCGTCGATCGCGTCGTCGCGGTCGGCGACGGCGCCGCCGGCATCGCCGAGGGCGCGGGGGAAAGCGGCACGGCCGTCGCCGACGTCGACGAGGCTGTGCGGGAGCTCTCCGCGTGGCTGACTCCGGCCGACGTCGTCCTCGTGAAAGCATCGAGGAGCGTCCGCCTCGAGCGGGTCACCGAGGCCCTGCTCGGCGGTTGACGTCATACTCGTCCAAGGCTTCCCAAGCTCAACTGGCACAGCCATCCGTTCGCCCCGACGGGAAGGATTCGTAGCGCGATGTTGGCCATCCTGATCGCGGGAGCGTTCGCGCTCCTCGGAACGCTGCTCGGCACGCGTTTCGCGATCAAGGTCCTCGTCGCCAGGGGATACGGCCAGCTCATCCGCGACGACGGTCCGACGTCGCACCACACCAAGCGCGGCACGCCGACGATGGGCGGGCTCGTCATCATCCTGTCGGTGCTGGGAGGCTACGCGCTGGCCAAGCTGGCCACCGGGTTCACGTCCTACTCGATCGGTCCCCCCAGCGCGTCGGCGATCCTGCTGCTGTTCCTGTTCTGCGGCCTCGGCGCGATCGGCTTCCTCGACGACTACATCAAGATCTCCAAGCAGCGGAGCCTCGGGCTCCGTAGCAAGGCCAAGTTCATCGGCCAGGTCGTCGTCGGCTTGACCTTCGCGATCGCCGCGATCGGCCTGGAGGACGAGACCGGACGCACCGTCATCACCCATGCCATCTCGTTCACCCGCGACTTCGGAGGGTTGGAGCTGCCCACCGTGCTGCTGCTCGTGTGGGTGCTGGTGATGATCGCCGGCACGTCGAACGGCGTGAACCTCACCGATGGGCTCGACGGCCTCGCGACAGGTGCCGCCACGATGGTCTTCGGCGCCTATGTGTTCATCAACATCTGGCAGAGCAACCAGAACTGTCAGGTCAACCCGGGCCCGAAGTGCTACGAGGTGCGCGACCCCCTCGACCTCGCCATCGTCGCGTCCGCGCTCACCGGCGCCTGCTTCGGCTTCCTGTGGTGGAACGCCTCACCCGCGAAGATCTTCATGGGCGACACCGGGTCGCTCAGCCTCGGAGGTGCCATCGCCGGTTTCGCGCTCATGACGCGTACCGAGCTGCTGCTCATCGTCGTCGGCGGCCTGTTCGTCGCCATCACCGCGTCGGTGATCCTGCAGGTCGCCTACTTCAAGCTCTCCAAGGGCAAACGCATCTTCCGGATGGCACCGCTGCAACACCACTTCGAGCTGGTCGGGTGGGACGAGATCACCATCGTCGTCCGGTTCTGGATCATCGGCGGCTTGGCCGTCATCAGCGGGCTCGGCATCTTCTACTGGGAGTGGGTCGCCGGAACATGAATCCCGCCAGCCTCGGACGCTCGTCGTCCTGGGACGGCGTCCGAACCGTCGTCTGCGGGTTCGGGGTCAGCGGCTTCGCCGCCGCCGACACGCTCGTGCACCTCGGCGCCACCGTCACGGTCCTGGACGAGAAGGAGCCGGACGACGACGAAAGTGCCCGGCTGCTGGGGTTCCTCGGAGCCGACCTTCGACTCGGGCCGGGCAACACGGACGTCCTGCCCGAGGCGGTCGACCTCGTGGTCACCTCGCCCGGCTGGTCGCCGGCGGCACCGCTGCTCGTCCAGGCGGCCGAGCGTGGGCTGCCGGTGTGGGGCGAGGTCGAGCTGGCCTGGCGGCTCCGCGGCGACGATCCGGCGCCGTGGTTGTGCGTCACCGGCACCAATGGCAAGACCACGACCGTCCAGATGCTCGACGCGATGCTGTCCGCCGACGGCCTGCGGTCGGGCGCCGTCGGCAACGTCGGCAGACCGGTGCTCGAGGCCGTCATGGACCCGGAGGGTCCCGAGGTGCTCGCGGTCGAGCTGTCGAGCTACCAGCTGCACTGGAGCTCGTCGGTGGCGGCGGAGTCCGCGGCGGTCCTCAACATCGCGCCCGACCATCTCGACTGGCACGGCACCGCCGAGGCCTACGCCGGCGCCAAGGGCCGCATCTACCAGAACGTCGAGCGCGCGTGCGTCTACAACGTGCAGGACCCGTGGACCGAGCGACTGGTGCGCGAGGCGGACGTCGTCGAGGGCGCCCGCGCCATCGGGTTCACCCTCGACGTTCCAGAACCGGGCATGGTGGGCATCGTCGACGGCGTACTCGCCGACCGCGCGTTCGTCGACGACCGGCAGAGCCATGCGGCGGAGCTCGGATCGGTCGCGGACCTGGGTGATCCGGCGCCGCACGTCGTGGCCAATGCGCTGGCGGCGGCAGCTCTCGCACGAGCGCATGGCGTGAAGCCCGCTTCGGTTCGGGCGGGACTGAGGTCGTTTCGGAACCTTCCGCATCGCGTCACCCTCGTCGAGGAGATCGGCGGCGTGCGGTACGTCGACGACTCCAAGGCCACCAACCCGCATGCCGCCCTCGCTTCCCTGCTGGGAGTCGACTCGGCGATCTGGATCGCCGGCGGCCTCGCCAAGGGAGCAACGTTCGACGACCTCGTGGCCTCGGCACGCGACAGGCTGCGGGGCGTCGTGCTGATCGGCGCCGATCGAGCGGTGGTGGCCGATGCGCTCCGGCGACACGCGCCGGATGTGCCGGTCGTCGAGGTCCTGACCGGGAAAGATGACCTCATGGATCGCGTCGTGGAGTCCGCGACGAAGATGGCACGGCCGGGGGACACCGTGCTGCTGGCTCCGGGATGCGCATCCATGGACCAGTTCCGCGACTACGCAGCTCGCGGTGACGCCTTCGCCGAGGCGGTCCGACGCCTCGGCCGACCCTGAAGGGGCGGCGCATGAGCACGACGGCGAACCGTCGCACTCCAGCGGTCGTCGAGGCGACCCGCCGCACCCTCGACCGTCCGCTCGCGTCCTACCAGCTCGTGCTCGGCACGTCCGGGCTGCTGCTCGGCCTCGGCCTGATCATGGTCCTGAGCGCCAGCTCGGTGCTCGCGTACAACCTCTACGACCACAACTCCTTCGCGATCATCGAGCGGCAGGCGCTGTTCGCCGTGGTCGGCCTCGTCGGCGCGGTGATCGCCGCCCGGATGCCGCTGTCGGTGCTGCGCAAGCTCATCCGGCCGTTCCTCATCGTGTCGGTCCTGCTCATCCTGGCCACGTTCATCCCCGGGGTGGGCCTGGAGGTGAACGGCAACCGCAACTGGCTCCCGCTGCCCGGCACACTCCAGCTGCAGCCGTCGGAGTTCGCGAAGCTCGCCGTCGTGCTGTGGATCGCCGACCTGTACGCGCGTCGTCAGCGAAAGCTCGGCACGTCACGGTCGATCCTCATCCCGATGGTGCCGGTCTCCGGCGGTGTCGCGGCGCTCGTCGTCGGCCAGCGCGACCTCGGCACCGCTCTGGTGTTGTTCGCCGTCATCGTTGGCATGCTGTGGGTCGTCGGCCTGCCCGCCCGGCCGATGGGCGCAGTGGTCGCCGGCTTCTCCGTCGTGTGCGTGTTCTTCGTCGCGATCGAGCAGGAACGCGTCACCCGGATGCTGAGCTTCCTCAACCCGATGGCCGATCCCGACAAGGCCGGATATCAGTCGATCCACAGCATGATGGGGTTCGCCCGCGGCGGCTTCTGGGGTGTCGGCCTCGGCGGCAGCCGGCAGAAGTGGGGGGCCCTGCCGGAGGCGCACACCGACTTCATCCTCGCCGTGATCGGTGAGGAGCTCGGCCTGATCGGCAGCTTCGTCGTGCTGATCCTGTTCGCCCTGTTCGCCGTCGCCGGCATCCGCACGGCCACGCGCACCAGCGACCCTTTCGTGCGCTACGCGGCCGCGGGAATCGTCATCTGGATCATGTCGCAGGCGATCATCAACATCGGCATGGTGCTCGGACTGCTCCCGGTCATCGGCATCCCGCTGCCGCTGCTGTCCTACGGCGGGTCCAGTCTGCTGGTCACTTTGGTGGCGTGCGGCATCCTGCTGAACTGTGCCACCACCGAACCCGGTGCCCGACGTGCCCTCGAGGCCGGCAAGTCCCGCCGTCAGCGCGGCCGCGCCGCCAGGAGGCGATGACCCCATGCGCGTCCTCCTCGCCGGCGGAGGCACTGCGGGCCACACATCTCCGCTGCTGGCGACCGCGATGGTCCTGCGCGAGCGCGACGTCGAGATCACCTGCCTCGGCACCCCGCGCGGACTCGAGGTCACCTTGGTGCCCGAGGCCGGATTCACGCTCGAGCTGGTGCCTCCGGTGCCCTTGCCGCGGCGCCCGGGCAAGGCTCTCGCCCAGGTCCCGGTGAAGCTCGGCCGCGCGGCTCGGGCCACGGCCGACGTCTTCGAACGGGTCCGACCAGATGTCGTGGTCGGCTTCGGCGGCTACGTCTCCGTGCCCGCCTACCTCGTGGCCAGGCGCAGGCACGTGCCCATCGTGGTGCACGAGGGCAACGCGATCCCGGGCATCGCCAACAAGCTGGGCGCGCGGTTCACCGAGCACGTCGCCACGAGTTTCCCGAACACCGACCTGCCGCACGCCACCTATGTCGGGCTGCCGATCCGGCGGCAGATCTCCGGTCTCGACCGGGCCGCGGTGCGCGACGAGGCGCGCGAGTACTTCGGGCTGGAGCCAGACCGACCCACGATACTCGTCACGGGCGGCTCCCAGGGCGCTCGTCGCATCAACCTGGCGATGGCCGCTGCCGCTCACGACCTCGGCGACGCCGGCGTCCAGGTGCTGCACGCGGCCGGACGTCCTGAGGAGGTCGTCGTCGAGAGCCGACCGGGCGATCCGCCGTACCTGGTCGAGACGTTCATCGACCGCATCGACCTCGCCTACGCCGCCGCCGACCTCATCGTCTGCCGTGCCGGCGCCAACACCGTCACCGAGGTGGCCGCGGTGGGCCTCCCCGCGGCGTTCGTCCCGCTGCCGATCGGCAACGGTGAGCAGGCCCACAACGCCCACCCCGTCGTCCGTGCCGGGGGAGCGCTGCTCATCGACGACGAGGCGTTCACCCCCACCTGGATCGACCGCGTCCTCGTGCCCCTCGTCACCGATCCCGCGCGGCTCGCCGTCATGTCCAGTGCCGCCTCAGACCTGGTGCGCCGCGACGCCGACGTGAGGCTCGCCGACATGGTCATGGCTGCAGCTCGATGAGGATCCCGATCCCCGACGGCATCCCGCCGGTCGACCGGCTCGGTCGCGTGCACTTCATCGGCATCGGCGGCGCCGCGCTCTCCGCGATCGCCCGGCTCATGACTCAGCAAGGCGTCCAGGTGAGCGGCAGCGACGCGGTCGACTCGCCGGTCCTCGGCGCACTCCGTGAGGAGGGTGTCACCTGCTTCGTGGGACACGCGGCCAAGCATCTCGAGGGGGTCGACACCGTCATCGCCTCCACCGCCGTCCGCGAGGACAACCCCGAGATCATCGAGGCCGAGCGGCTCGGGCTGCGCCTCTGGCCACGTTCCGCCGGCCTCCGTTCGGTCATGGAGGGGCGCCGCACGGTGGCGGTCGCCGGCACGCACGGCAAGACCACCACCACGGCGATGCTCACCTGTGCGCTCGTCGCCGCGGGCGCGGATCCGTCGTTCGCGATCGGTGCCGAAGTGGCGGGGCTCGGCACCAACGCGCGCATCGGGGGCGGCGACCTGTTCGTCGCCGAGGCAGACGAGAGCGACGGCGCGTTCCTCGTCTACGAGCCCGAGGGCGCCGTCGTCACGAACGTCGACGTCGATCATCTCGACATCTGGGGCACCGAGGAGGCCTACGCAGAGGCCTTCGACGACTTCGTGGGCACGATCGGCCGGTTCGTCGTGGTGTGCGTCGACGACCCAGGGGCACGCGCGCTGACCGGCGTCGCTGAGGCGCGTGGCCTCAAGGTGGTCACCACAGGTGTCGCGGAGGATGCCGACATCCGGGCCACGGATCTCGCAGTCGAGACTTGGCCGCACGACGTTCTCCGTCCTGCGCGACGACACGCATCTCGTCGACGTCACCCTCGCCGTCCCGGGTGCCCACTACGCGCAGGACGCCCTCCTCGCCCTGGCCACTGGTCTCGTCCTCGGGCAGGACGCCGAGGCGCTCGCCGCCGGGCTGTCGACGTACAGCGGCGCCAACCGCCGCATGGAGCATCTCGGCGATGCCGGCGGCGTCCGGGTCTACGACTCCTACGCCCATCACCCCACCGAGATCCGGGCCGACCTCGCGGCTGCACGCGCCCTCGCCGACGGGGGACGACTCGTGGTGGCGTACCAGCCCCACCTCGTCAGCCGCACCCGCGTGTTCGGCGCCGCGATGGGTCGCGAGCTGTCGGCCGCCGATCGTGTGTTCGTCGCGGACCTCTATCTCGCTCGGGAGGACCCGGATCCGTCGGTCACCGAACAGCTCGTGATCGACGCGGTCGACGGTCCGGTCGCGACACCCGGCGGACCCGTCGACGCACTGGCCGAGCTGCTGGTGCCCGAGCTGCGACCGGGCGACCTGCTGCTCACCCTCGGCGCCGGCGACATCACCACCGTGGGTCCACACGTGCTCGCACTGCTGGAGACGCGGACGTGAGTGAGGAGCGATTCGCCGAGCGCCGCCGGTCCGAGCGCTGGCGGCGGATTCGTCACGTGCTGCTGGGTCTGCTCGGGGTGGGTGCCGTGGCCGGTGCGGTGTGGGTGATCTGGTTCTCGAGTGCCCTGTCGGTCAACCGGATCGACGTCGACGGCACCACGACGCTCACGCCGATGGACATCCGCTCCACGGCCGCGGTCCGGCTCGGCGAGCCGCTGGCCCGGGTCGACACCGTGGCGATCGAGTCCAGGGTCGCGGCGATGGAGCGCATCGACCGTGTGGTGGTGTCCCGCCGCTGGCCGCGCACGATCCGGATCGAGGTGGTCGAGCGCAAGCCGATCGGCTGGGTGATGTCCGGCATCGCGATCCGCGCGCTCGACCGCTACGGCGTCGACTTCCGCTCCCTGCGCACCGAGCCGAAGAACCTCGTCGAGGTCCAGGTCGAGACCCTGGACTCGCGCAAGCGTCAGCAGGCCCTCGTCAGCGCCGCAGCCGTCCTCGAGCTGCTGCGCACCGACGACCCGGGTCTGATGAAGAAGGTGCGGTACGTGCGGGTGGCCTCCAAGGACTCGGTCCAGCTCGTGCTCGGCAAGAACCGCACAGTCACCTGGGGGAGTGCGTCGAAGGGCCAGCAGAAGCTGACGGTGCTCCGCTCGCTGCTCAAGATCAAGGCCCGCGGCTACGACGTCAGCGCTCCGGAGCAACCGACGACACGTCGGTAGCCGTCTTCCCGGCGTGTCGTCGCCGATGCACCGCCGGACGACCGTAACGTCATCTCCAACACCAGGTTGACATAACTATAAACCTCCACCTCAGGGTTAGAGTTCGCCGATCCAGAGCCCACATCAGACCAGCAGAGCGAAGGGACGCACCATGGCGGTTCAGAACTATCTCGCCGTGATCAAGGTCGTCGGCATCGGGGGCGGCGGCGTCAACGCCGTGAACCGGATGATCGAGGTCGGGCTGAAGGGCGTCGAGTTCATCGCGATCAACACCGACGCACAGGCCCTCCTCATGAGCGACGCCGACGTCAAGCTCGACGTCGGACGCGACTCCACCCGCGGCCTCGGCGCCGGGGCCAACCCCGAGATCGGCAAGCGTGCCGCCGAGGACCACGCCGAGGAGATCGAGGCGGCCATCAAGGGCGCCGACATGGTCTTCGTCACGGCCGGCGAGGGCGGCGGCACCGGAACCGGTGGCGCTCCCGTCGTGGCCCGCATCGCCCGCTCGCTCGGTGCCCTGACGATCGGAGTGGTCACCCGGCCGTTCACGTTCGAAGGGCGCAACCGTTCCTCGCAGGCCGACACCGGCATCCAGGGGCTGCGCGAGGAAGTCGACACGTTGATCGTCATCCCGAACGACCGGCTGCTGTCCATCAGCGACCCGAACGTGAGCCTGCTCGACTCCTTCCGGCAGGCCGACCAGGTGCTGCACCAAGGCGTCTCGGGCATCACCGACCTCATCACCACACCCGGCCTGATCAACCTCGACTTCGCCGACGTCAAGTCGGTCATGTCCGACGCCGGCTCCGCGCTCATGGGCATCGGCTCGGCGCGCGGTGATCACCGGGCGGCGGTAGCCGCCGAGATGGCGGTCTCCAGCCCGCTGCTCGAGGCCTCGATCGAAGGAGCACGCGGCGTGCTGCTGTCCATCGCCGGCGGTTCCGACCTCGGGCTGTTCGAGATCAACGAGGCCGCCGGGCTCGTCGCCGACGCCGTCCACCAGGACGCCAACATCATCTTCGGCGCGGTCATCGACGACGCCCTCGGTGACGAGGTGCGGGTCACCGTCATCGCCGCCGGATTCGACGGTGGCGAGCCCAAGGTGCGCGACGCGTCGCAGCCGGCGCTGCTCAAGGAGACCCCGGCCGACCCGCCGACGGCCGAGACGTACCTGTCATCCGATCCTCTGCTCGACGGTCAGCAGCCGGTCACCGTCCCGGCCGAACCGCTGCCCACTGAGTACGGCGACGATCTCGACATCCCCGACTTCCTGCGCTGAACGGGTCGGCTAGCGTCGCGGTGTGTTCCTCCTGCGTGACGTGTGCGGCCCGATCGAGCTGGGCTTCACCGATCGCTCGATCGACCTGAGCACGGCTGCGGTCGACCACACGCTCGGTGAGGTGGCTCGTGCTGCCGGAGTCGACTCCGTGGCCACCATGCACCAGGTCCACGGCAATGACGTCGAGTGGGTCGACGTCGCCGGCACGCAGCCGGATGCCGACGCCTTGCTCACCGACGTCGTCGGACTCGGACTCCTGGTGAGGGTCGCCGACTGCGTCCCGGTCGTCCTGGCCGCCCCCGACGAGCATCTGGTCGGCGTCGTCCACAGCGGTCGCCTGGGGCTCGTGTCGGGTGTCGTCCCGGCCGCGGTCGACGCGTTGCGCAAGCGTGGTGCCACACGGATCGAGGCGTGGGTGGGCCCGCGCGTCTGCGGCCGTTGCTACGAGCTTCCCGCCGCCATGGCCGAGTCCGTGGCCACCGCGGTGCCCGAAGCCAGATCGACCACGTCGTGGGGCACGCCGGCCGCCGACATCGGTGCCGGTGTGGTGGCTCAGCTGTCCGCTCGCGACGTCATGGTGCACGACGTGGGTGCCGACCTCTGCACCGTGGAGGACGAGCGGCTGTTCTCCTACCGCCGCGATGGCGACGCCAGCGGGCGCTTCGCCGCCTTCGCCGTCTTGCGAGCGCCCCATGAATGACATCGTGAGCCGTCGCGACGAGCTGGCGGCCAACCTCGAGGCGGTCGAAGAGCGCATCAGTGCCGCCTGCGCGGCCGCCGGCCGGTCCCGCGACGAGATCACGCTCGTCGTCGTCACCAAGACCTACCCGGCATCGGACGTCGACCTGCTGGCCGAGCTCGGCGTCACCGACATCGGCGAGAACCGCCACCCCGAGGCCGAGGACAAGTGGGCCGAGGTGACGCACACGGTCCGTCGCCACTTCGTGGGAGGGCTGCAGACCAACAAGGCGGGAGCCGTGGCGCGCTACGCCGACGTCGTGCAGAGCGTCGACCGGCTCAAGCTCGCCAGGTCGTTGTCACGCGGTGCCGAGGCCGCGGGGCGCGAGCTCGGGTGTCTCGTGCAGGTCGACTTCGGGCAGGAGGTTTCGCATCGCTCCGGTGCCGATCCCGAGGCCGTCGAGGAGCTTGCCGACCTGATCGCCGAGGATGCCCACCTGCGCCTCGACGGAGTCATGACGGTCGCACCACTCGACGTCGACCCGCGTCCGGTGTTCGACCAGCTGGTCGCGCTCTCCACGCGAATGCAGTCCGATCACCCCGGTGCAGGAGTGGTTTCGGCCGGCATGAGCGACGACTTCGAATCCGCCGTGGAGGCCGGCGCGACACACCTGCGCGTCGGGCGTTCGATCCTCGGGGAGCGGCCCCCGCTCCGGTAGTGTCACAGGTGTCACATCTGACACGGATCGGACGACGGAGACCCCCATGGCTGGCGCAATGCGAAAAGTAGGCGAGTACCTCGGCCTCGTCGAGCAGGCCGACTACGACGACGACTTCGACGAGGAGATCTCGACCCCCGTCCCGGTCAAGCGCGAGCCCGATCGGCGCCCTGCGGTCGTCCGTCCCACCACCGTCTCCAACATCGAGGAGCACCGCCGCGGAGAGCGGCACACCGAGTACGGGCGAGGCGCCCGGTCATCGGAGCAGAGCTCCGACTTCTATCGCATCGAGACGGTCACGCCCCGCACGTACAACGACGCCCGCACGGTCGGTGAGCACTACCGCTCCGGCGTCCCGGTCATCATGAACCTCTCCGAGATCGACGACGACGACGCCAAGCGCCTGGTCGACTTCGCTGCCGGACTCGTCTTCGCCGTCCACGGATCGATCAACCGCGTCACCGCGAAGGTGTTCCTGCTGTCGCCTGCCAACGTCGAGGTCACCGACGAGGACCGGCAGCGCATCGCTGCGGGCGGCTTCTACAACCAGAGCTGACGCATGGCTGCTGTCGGCCAGATCATTTGGTTCTTCCTGTGGGTGGCGATCGTCCTGCTCTTGGCGCGGTTCGTGCTCGACTGGGTCCAGCTGCTGGCCCGTTCGTGGCGGCCGCAGGGATGGGTCGCCGCGTTGTGCGAGGCGCTCTACTCGATCACCGACCCACCGCTGCGCGCCGTGCGCGGCGTCATCCCGCCGATCCGCCTCGGCGGTGCGGCTCTGGACCTCTCCCCGATGATCCTGCTGATCGGCATCTGGATCCTCATGACCATCGTCGAACGCACCATGATCTAGCCCGAACCCGCCCGACGTGCGCATACTCACGTCCAGTTGGGGGCTTGTGTGGCAGAAGGTAACAACCACGGAGTACCGTGGGCCCCTACAGAGTCTCTGACTACCCGATACCACGAGGTGTACTGATGCCGTTGACGCCCGAGGACGTGCGCAACAAGCGCTTCACTCCGGTCCGTCTCCGCGAGGGTTACGACATGGGCGAGGTGGACCAGTTCCTCGACGAGGTCGAGGCCGAGCTCGAGCGACTCACCGTCGAGAACGACGAGCTTCGCGCCAGGGTTGCCGCTGCGTCCAGCGGCGAGCCCACTGGTCTCATCCCCGTCCAGGAGACGGCCCCACAGCCGGCCGTCCAAGCCCAGCCCGAGCCAGAACCAGCGCCCGAGCCCGAACCCGTTCGCGCACCCGAGCCCGAGCCGTCCATCCCGTCGCTGTCGTCGGTGCCCACGGGCGCGACGAGCACGTCGCCCACGATGGGCGATGCGTCCGTCGCGGCAGCCCGGCTGCTCGAGATCGCGTCCGCCAACGCCGACCAGCTCATGGAGCAGGCGAAGGAGGAGGCCGATCGCATCGTCGGTGAGGCCCGCGCCAAGGCCGAGCGCATCACCAACGAGTCCCGCGGCAAGGCCGACCGTCTCGAGACCGACGCCCGCATCCGCGCGCAGAAGCTCGACGACGAGACCAACGAGCGTCGTCAGCAGGCCGTCGCCACGATCGAGCGCGAGCGCTACGAGCTCCAGCGCGAGGTCGAGCACCTGCGGGCCTACGAGCGCGAGTACCGGGCCAGGCTCAAGAACTACTTCCAGAGCCAGCTCGATCAGCTCGCGGCCAACGAGAACACCAACTCCACCTCGGCGGTGCAGACGCCGGCCGACGCCTCTCCGCGTCGCCTCCGGTCCCTGCTCGGCGACGAGGACACGGGTTCCATCTAGGTCAGTTCGACTCCGAAAGAGCCGTCACCCACGGGTGGCGGCTCTTTCGTGGTCCGTCAGGCCTTGGCGAGTGAGAAGCGCAGCCCGAGGGCGTCGTCGCCGTGGTCGGCGGCCGCCGCGTCCTCGGTGATGCCGACGGCGAGTACCTCGTCGGCGATCTCGTCTTCGTGCTCGCCCAGCGCGGCGGTGACGTCGTCGCCTCCGGTCCATCGCAGCGTGATGCGGTCGGTGATCTCCAGACCCGACGCCTTGCGGGCCTCCTGCACGGCGCGGACGATCTCGCGAGCCAGGCCGGCGCGTCGCAGCTCGTCGTCGAGCTCGAGGTCGAGGGCCACCGTCTCGCCCTGGTCGTTGACGACGGACCAGCCCTCGCGCGGACGTTCGGAGATGATGACGTCGTCGGGACCCAGCTCGATAGCCGTGCCGTCGAGGTCGACCGTGGCCGAGCCATCGGCGCTGAGCGATGCCGCGAGCACAGCGGCGTCGGCTGCCGCGATGGCACCGGCGACCTTCGGCGTCTCGGTGCCGAAGCGCTTGCCGAGGTTGCGAAAGTTGCCCTTCGCGGTGTGGTCGACCAGATCGGAGCCGGCGTTGCCGACCGGCTCGAGGGCGCCGATGTTGAGCTCCTCGCACACCTGGGCGCGCAGCTCCTCACCCAGCTCGGACCAGGCCATCGAGCTGATCAGGGCTCGACGCAGCGGTTGCCGGGTCTTGACGCCGCTCTCGGCGCGTGCGGCGCGTCCCAGCTCGACGAGGCGCCGGGCGACAGCCATCCGGCCGGGCAGGGAGTCGTCGACCCCGGCGGGGTCGATGTTCGGCCACCGGGCCAGGTGGACGGAGTCGGGCAGCTCCGGCGATGTCGGGCGGAACAGATCCTGCCAGACGCGCTCGGTGACGAACGGGACGATCGGTGCCATCAACAGGGTCACGACGTACAGGCACTCGTGCAGCGTCGCCAGGGCGGCCGAATCACCCTTCCAGAACCGTCGGCGAGAGCGCCGGACGTACCAGTTGGACAGGTCGTCGACGTACGCCGCCAGCAGCCTGCCGGCCCGCTGGGTGTCGAAGTCCTCCAGTGCGGCTTCCACGGCGATGGCCAGGCGGTGTGCCTCGGACAGAGCCCAGCGGTCGAGGACCGGCCGGTCCTCGACCGGCGGGGCCTGCGTCTCTCCGGGGACGAAATCGGCGGCGCGGGCGTACAGGGACTGGAAGGCGACCGTGTTCCAGTAGGTGAGGAGCACCTTGCGGACGATCTCCGACAGTGCGGTGTGGCCGATGCGGCGTGCCGACCACGGTGACCCGGAGCACGCCATGAACCAGCGCAGGGCGTCGGCGCCGTGCTCGTCCATGAGTGGCATGGGCAGCAGGATGTTGCCGAGGTGCTTGCTCATCTTGCGGCCGTCCTCGGCGAGGATGTGGCCGAGGCACACGACCGACTCGTACGAGCTGCGCTCGAACACCAGCGTGCCGACCGCCATCAGGGAGTAGAACCAGCCGCGGGTCTGGTCGATGGCCTCGCAGATGTACTGGGCCGGATAGGCGCGCTCGAACTTCTCCGCCGAACCTGCGGCGTGCGGATAGCCCCACTGCGCAAACGGCATGGCGCCCGAGTCGAACCAGGCGTCGATGACCTCGGGAACCCGCCGGTACGTGCCGGGCTCGCCGTCGATCTCGAACGTGATCTCGTCGATGAAGGGTCGGTGCGGGTCGAGGTCGGACAGGTCGCGGCCGGTGAGCTCGGAGAGCCGGGCGAGGGAGTCGACGCACACGAGCTTCGACGGGTCCTCGTCGTTGCGCCAGATCGGCAGAGGCGTGCCCCAGAACCTGTTGCGCGACAGTGCCCAGTCGATGTTGTTGTTCAGCCAGTCGCCGTAGCGGCCGTGCTTGATCGTGCCCGGGTACCAGGCGGTGGCCTCGTTCTGGGCCAGCAGCTCGTCCTTGACGGCGGTGGTGCGGATGTACCAGGCCGGGAGCGCGTAGTACATCAGCGGCGTGTGGCACCGCCAGCAGTGCGGATAGGAGTGCTCGTACGGCACCTGGTGGAACAACAGGCCGCGGTCGGTGAGGTCGGCGAGCAGGGCGTCGTTGGCATCGCGGAAGAAGTCGCCGCCCACGAGGTCGAGCCCCACCTCGAAGTGGCCGGCCTCGTCGATGGGGTTGACCATGGCGATGCCGTTGCGCCGCACGGATGCGAAGTCGTCCTCACCGAACGCCGGCGACTGGTGCACGAGGCCGGTGCCGTCGGTGGTGGTGACGTAGTCCTCGGTGACGACGAAATGGGCCCGAGGTTCTGCGGGCCCTTCGACCCGCTCGGGCCACTCGACGATCTCGAAGGGCCGTTGGTACGTCCAGCCGACCATGTCGGCGCCGGTGAATGTCTCCTGCACCGTCCAGCCGTCCCCGAGGGCGTGCTCGACGAGCGGTTCGGCAACCACGACGGTCTCGGTGCCGTTGGTGGCGGTGACGTAGGTGACGTCGGCCTTGGCGGCCACGAGGGCGTTGGAGACCAGCGTCCAGGGCGTGGTGGTCCAGATCAGCAGCGACGCCTGACCCGCGTACGGACCGGACGTGAGCGGGAAGCGGACGTAGATCGAGGGGTCGGTGATGGTCTCGTAACCCTGGGCGAGCTCGTGGTCGGACAGAGTGGTGCCGCAGCGCGGGCAGTAGGGGGCGACCCGGAAGTCCTCGACCAGCAGGCCCTGGTCGAAGATCTGCGACAGGCCCCACCAGACGCTCTCGATGTAGGCCGGATCCATCGTGCGGTAGGGATCGGACATGTCGGTCCAGTAGCCCATGCGCTGGGTCATGTCCTCCCAGGCGTCGACGTGGCGCATGACCGACTCACGGCACTGCGCGTTGAACTCGGCGATGCCGTACACCTCGATGTCGGGCTTGCCGTTGAACCCGAGCTCCTTCTCGACCGCGATCTCGACCGGCAGGCCATGACAGTCCCAGCCGGCCTTGCGCTCGACGTGGTAGCCCTGCATCGTCTTGAACCGCGGAAAGACGTCCTTGAACGTGCGCGCCTCGACGTGGTGGCTGCCGGGCATGCCGTTGGCCGTGGGCGGACCCTCGTAGAACGTCCACCGCGGCGCGCCCTCGGTGGCCTTCAGGGTGGCCTGGAACGTGCCCTGCTCGGTCCACAGCTGCATGATCTCGCGCTCGAGCTGGGAGAGGTCGATATGGGCCGGGACGGGGCGGTACGCGGGGCGCGTGCCATCGGTCGAGGTCACCCGCGTGAGTCTACGGCGGGGTGAGTTGCCATTCCCCCGTGGGCGGTCTACTGTCCCGGCATGCCGAAGACCACCCTGGCCGTGCGCGCGGACGAGAAACCGTGGACCGCCGCAGAGAAGAAGGCCGTCCGAGCGGAGCTGGAGGACGACCTCGTCCGGCTGCGCAAGGAACTCGATCTCTCCGCCAAGGAGCTGCAGGATCTCCTGCGTGACGGCGTCGACGGTGCGGGCAACGACCAGGCCGACGTCGGCTCCACCAGCCTCGAGCGCGATGCGGAGATGTCGCTCGCCGCGAACCAGCGCGAGCTGCTGCTGCAGACCGAGAAGGCCCTCGACCGCCTCGAGCGCGGCACGTACGGCCACTGCGAGTCGTGTGGCGAACCCATCGGCAAGGGTCGCCTGATGGCCTTCCCCCGCGCGACGCTCTGCATGACGTGCAAGCAGCGCGAGGAGCGTCGCTGAGTCCCGAGCCCGAGCAGGTCCGGACGTCTGGCGCGGCGGTGGGTCTCTTCGGTCTCGCCGCCGTCCTCGTCTGGGCGCTCGACCAGGCCACCAAGGTCGCCGCGGTCACCTGGCTGGACGACGGCGCATCGGTCACGGTGGTCCCGCACGTCTTCTGGTTCACGCTCACCCGCAACGCCGGGGCCGCGTTCAGCACCGGCACCGGATTCACGCTGGTGCTCAGCCTGATCGCGGTCGCGGTCGTCGTCACGGTCCTGCGGCTCGCCACGAAGCTCCGCGACCGGTGGTGGGCTCTCGGCCTCGGGCTGCTGCTCGGCGGCGCACTCGGAAACCTCACCGACCGCATCCTGCGTGAGCCGGCGCCTTTTCGCGGCCACGTCGTCGACTTCCTGCACCTGACCCACTGGCCGGTGTTCAACGTGGCCGACATCGCGCTGACGTTCGCGGCCATCACGATCATCCTGCGAACCTGGCGCGGCGTCGCTCTGGACGGTTCCCGGTGACTGAGCCGCTCGACCACAAGGTGCTGCGAGTTCCGGAGGGACTCGCCGGCGAGCGAGTCGACGTCGCGCTGGGGCGGCTGCTCGGGCTCTCACGGACCCGGGCGAGCGAGCTCGTCGCCGACGGCATGGTGACGCTCGACGGACACCCGCCGCAGAAGTCCGAGCGGGTCGTGCCCGGGGCGATCCTCGAAGCGTCCATTCCCGCCCCTCGCACCGCCACCGTGGTGGCCGAGCAGGTCGAGGGGATGGACATCGTGTTCCAGGACGACGACATCGTGGTCGTCGACAAGCCGGTCGGGGTCGCGGCGCACCCGGGCGTCGGATGGTCCGGGCCGACCGTCGTCGGGCACCTTGCCGGTGTCGGCGTGCGGATCTCCACGTCCGGCGCTCCGGAGCGGCAGGGCATCGTGCAACGGCTCGACGTCGGCACGAGCGGCCTCATGACCATCGCCAAGTCCGAGCACGCGTACACGGTGCTCAAGCAGGCGTTCCGCACCCGGTCGGTCGACAAGACGTACCACGCGCTCGTGCAGGGCCATCCCGACCCGCACACCGGCACGATCGACGCCCCCATCGCGCGTCACCCGAAGCACGACTTCAAGTTCACCGTGCGATCGGACGGCCGGGCCAGCATCACCCACTACGACACACTCGAGGCGCACCGCTTCGCGAGCCTGCTCACGATCAAGCTCGAGAGCGGCCGCACGCACCAGATCCGCGTGCACATGAGCGCGCTCAAGCACCCCTGCGTCGGCGACCTCCAGTACGGCGCCGACCCGACGTTGGCCGAGCGGCTCGGGCTGGAGCGCCAGTGGCTGCATGCGGTTGGCCTTGGCTTCGAGCATCCACGCACGGGGGAGCGGGTCGAGTTCGAGTCGCCGTACCCTGATGACCTCCAGCACGCGCTCGACGCGGTACGGGCTCTCGACTGATGGGTGACTTCACGGTGGGCAGGCTCACGTCGGCGCCAGTTGCTTCGGCGCCCGAGCTGGTGGGCGCGCCCACGCTGGCTGCGCTCGAGCGGCTCGGCCTGCTCGGCGCCGTCGGGGTCGTCGAGATCGATCCCGAACTCTCCGACACCGCGCTGAACCAGGAGGCGTACGACCTCCCGCCTGAGACCCTCGCCAACTGTGTCGTCGTGGCCGGCAAGCGTGAAGGTGTCGAGAAGGTGGCCGCCTGCATGGTGCTCGCCTCGACGCGCGCCGACGTCAACAACGTCGTGCGGAGGCGGCTCGACGTCCGCAAGGCCACGTTCCTCGGACGCGACGACGCCGTCGAGCGAACCGCGATGGAGTACGGCGGCATCACCCCGATCGGGCTCCCGGACGACTGGCGCGTCTTCGTCGATGCCGACGTCGCGGCCGCACCGGTGCTGGTCATCGGCTCGGGCGTGCGCCGCTCCAAGCTGATGCTCCCCGGGTCTGTGCTCGTCTCCCTCCCGAACGCCGAGACCGTGGAGTCACTCGGTCGCTGAGGTCGGTCTGGGAGAATGTGGGCATGTCCATGCCGTTGCGCCAGTCCGAAAAGCTGAGGGATGTCCTGTACGACATCCGCGGACCCGTCAGCGCGCGTGCGGCCGCCCTGGAGGCGGAGGGACACCGCATCCTCAAGCTGAACATCGGCAACCCGGCGCCGTTCGGGTTCGACGCGCCGGCCGAGATCCTGCAGGACGTCATCGCCGGGCTGCCCACCGCCCAGGGCTACTCCGACTCTCGCGGCATCCAGTCCGCGCGACGTGCCGTCGTGCACCACTACCAGCTGCAGGACGGCTTCCCGTCGATCGAGATCGACGACGTCTGGCTCGGCAACGGGGTCTCCGAGCTCATCTCGCTCGCGCTGCAGGCGCTGCTCGACAACGGCGACGAGGTGCTCATCCCGATTCCCGACTACCCGCTGTGGACGGCGGTCACCAACCTCGCCGGCGGCGTACCCGTGCACTACCGGTGTGACGAGTCGAACGAGTGGAACCCCGACCTCGAGGACCTCGAGTCCAAGATCACCGACCGCACGAAGGTGATCGTCGTCATCAACCCGAACAACCCCACCGGCGCGGTCTACTCGCGCGAGACCCTGGTCGGGATCGCCGAGCTCGCGCGTCGCCACGACCTGGTGCTGATGGCCGATGAGATCTACGACAAGGTGCTCTACGACGACGCCGTCCACGTCCCGCTCGCGAGCGTCGCCCAGGACGTGCTGACGCTGACGTTCAACGGCCTGTCCAAGGCGTACCGCGTGTGCGGCTACCGGGCCGGATGGCTCGTCGTCACCGGCCCGCTGGAGAACGCGCGCGACTACCTCGAGGGCATCACCCTGCTGGCGTCGATGCGGCTGTGCCCGAACGTGCCGGCGCAGAACGCCATCCAGGTGGCGCTGGGCGGCTACCAGAGCATCAAGGAGCTGATCCTGCCTGGTGGTCGGCTGCTGGAGCAGCGCGACACCGCAGTGGCCGAGCTGCGCAAGATCCCCGGCGTCAGCGTCGTTGAGCCGAAGGGTGCGCTGTACGTGTTCCCGCGGCTCGATCCGGAGGTCTACCCGGTCAAGGACGACCAGCAGCTCGTGCTCGACCTGTTGCTGAGCGAGAAGATCCTGCTCACCCAGGGCACCGGTTTCAACTGGCCCGACCCGGACCACCTGCGCATCGTCACCCTGCCGTGGGCGCGCGACCTCGCCGAGGCCATCCAGCGCCTGGGAACCTTCCTCAGCACCTACCAGCAGGGGTGAGTTACAGCGCGTCTGCGACATGTCGTCAGGGCGCTCGATTAGGCTGAGAATCTCCAGCCGCTCCTTCCCCCGTTCGCCTGAGGAGGCCCCTCGTCGTGTCGAGCGATTCGTCCTTCGTGCACCTGCACGTGCACACCGAATACTCGATGCTCGACGGCGCCGCGCTCCTCGATCCGCTCTTCGAACGCACTGCAGAGCTCGGCATGCCGGCCATCGCCATGACCGACCACGGCAACGTCCATGGCGCGTACGGCTTCTATGCCAAGGCCCGCGAAGTGGGGGTCAAGCCCATTATTGGAATGGAGGCCTACCTCACCCCCGACACGCACCGCAGCGAGAAGAAGCGCGTGCAGTGGAACAAGGGCGGCGAGGACGACGTCTCCGGCGGTGGCGCGTTCACCCACATGACCCTGCTCGCGGAGACGACCGAGGGCATGCACAACCTGTTCCGGCTGTCCTCGCGCTCCAGCCTCGAGGGCTACTACTACAAGCCGCGCGCTGACCGCGAGCTGTTGCGCGAGTACTCGAAGGGCCTCATCGCCACGACCGGTTGCCCGTCCGGCGAGATCCAGACGTGGCTGCGCATCGGCGACTACGACAAGGCGCGGGCGTCCGCGGCGGAGTTCCAGGACATCTTCGGCAAGGAGAACTTCTACCTCGAGCTGATGGACCACGGGCTCGAGATCGAGACGCGGGTTCGCGACGGGCTGCTGCGGCTCATGAAAGACCTCGACCTGCCGCCCATCGCCACCAACGACTCCCACTACACCGCCCCCGGTGACCACGAGGCGCACGCCGCGCTGCTGTGCGTCCAGTCCGGCAGCACGCTGTCCGACCCGAAGCGCTTCAAGTTCGACTCCGAGGACTACTACATCAAGTCCGCCGAGGAGATGCGCTCGCTGTGGGAGGACAAGCACGACCTCAAGGAGGCGTGCGACAACACGCTGCTCATCGCCGAGCGCTGCCAGGTCGAGTTCGCCGAGTCCAACGGCGGCTACATGGCCCGCGCGGACGTCCCGGCCGATCACACCGAGGAGACCTGGTTCGTCGAGGAGGTGTGGCGAGGCATCGAGCACAGGTACGGGGCCACCCCGCCGGAGGAGGTCAAGGCGCGAACCGAGATGGAGCTGCAGGTCATCCGCGACAAGGGCTACTGCGGCTACTACCTCGTGGTCGCGGACTTCATCAACTGGGCCAAGGATCACGGCATCCGGGTCGGCCCCGGGCGAGGGTCGGGCGCCGGCTCCATCGCGGCGTACGCGCTGCGCATCACCGACCTCGACCCGCTCCAGCATGGCCTGATCTTCGAGCGGTTCCTGAACCCCGAGCGGCCGTCCATGCCCGACTTCGACATCGACTTCGACGAGCGCCGTCGCGGTGAGGTCATCCAGTACGTCAGCGACAAGTACGGCTCCGACCGGGTGGCCATGATCGCCACGTTCGGACGGCTCAAGTCCAAGGCGGCCATCAAGGACGCCAACCGCGTGCTCGACTACCCGTTCTCGATGGGGGAGCGCATCACCAAGGCGCTGCCGGCGGACGTGATGGGCAAGGGCGTGTCGCTCAAGGAGCTGTTCGACCCCGAGCACAAGCGCCACGGCGACGGCAGGGACTTCCGCGAGCTGCACGAGAGCGACGCCGAGGTCCGCAAGATCTACGACACCGCCGTCGGACTCGAGGGCCAGATCCGCCAGTGGGGCGTCCATGCGGCCGGGGTCATCATGAGCAGCGAGCCGCTGATCGACATCGTGCCGATCATGAAACGCGAGCAGGACGGCGCGATCATCACCCAGTTCGACTACCCGATGTGCGAGGCGCTCGGGCTGGTCAAGATGGACTTCCTGGGCCTGCGCAACCTCACCGTGCTCGACGACGCGGTCGACAACATCAAGGCCAACCGCCACATCGACCTCGTGCTCGAGGACCTCCCGTTCGACGACCCCGACACCTACGCCCTGCTCGGCCGCGGCGACACGCTCGGGGTCTTCCAGCTCGACGGCGGGCCGATGCGCCAGCTGCTGCGGGCCATGCGGCCGGACAACTTCGAGGACATCTCGGCCGTCATCGCGTTGTACCGACCGGGCCCGATGGGGGCCGACAGCCACACGAACTACGCCAAGCGCAAGACCGGGAAGCAGGAGATCAGGCCGATCCATCCCGAGCTCGCCGGTCCGCTGGAGAAGATTCTGGGCACCACGTACGGCCTGATCGTGTACCAGGAGCAGGTCATGCAGATCGCGCAGGAGCTGGCCGGGTTCTCGCTCGGCCAGGCCGACAATCTGCGGCGGGCCATGGGCAAGAAGAAGGCCTCGATCCTGCAGAAGGAGTACGTGCCGTTCTCCGAGGGCATGGCCGAGCACGGTCATTCAGCCGGGGCCACCAAGGCCCTGTGGGACGTCCTGGTGCCGTTTGCCGACTACGCGTTCAACAAGGCGCACTCCGCGTCGTACGGGGTGCTGTCGTACTGGACCGCCTACCTCAAGGCCAACTACCCGGCCGAGTTCATGGCCGCCCTGCTCACGAGCGTCAAGGGCGACAAGGACAAGTCGGCCATCTACCTCAACGAGTGCCGTCGGCTCGGCATCCAGGTGCTGCCGCCCGACGTCAACGAGTCCTCGTCCAACTTCACGTCCGTCGGCGACGACATCCGCTTCGGCCTGTCGGCCATCCGCAATGTCGGTGACAACGTGGTGGCCGGCATCGTGGCCGGACGCGAGGAGGGCGGCCCGTACACCGACTTCACCGACTTCCTCGAGAAGGTGCCCGCGCACGTCTGCAACAAGCGGGTGCTCGACTCGCTCATCAAGGCCGGGGCGTTCGACTCGCTCGGCCACCAGCGCCGGGCCCTCACCACCATCGCCGAGGACGCCGTCGACGTGTACATCGACCTCAAGCGCAACGCCGCCATCGGCCAGGACTCCCTGTTCGGCGGCATGGACGACGGTCTCACCGGCGTCTCGGTCACTGTCCCGACCATGCCGGAGTGGGAGAAGACCCAGCTGCTGGCGTTCGAGCGCGACATGCTCGGCCTCTACGTCTCGGACCACCCGCTGCTCGGACTCGAGCACGTGCTTCGCGCCAGCAGCGACTGCACGATCGGTTCGCTGGTCACCGACACCGAACGGCCCGACGGCAGCACGGTGCGTATCTGCGGCCTCATCACCGGCGTGCAGCGCAAGCTCAGCCGCAAGGGCGACACCTGGGCCACGGTCACCGTCGAGGACCTCGAGGGCGCGCTCGACGTGCTGGTGTTCCCCGGCGCCTACCAGCTCGCCGCGCCGGCGCTGGTGCCCGACACGGTCGTGGTCATCAAGGGACGGGTGCGCCGCACCGACGACGGCCTCGACATCAACGCGCTCGAGGTCACGATGCCGGCGATGAGCACCGGCGCCACCGACGCGCCGGTCGTCGTCAGCCTGCCGGTCGCGCGCTGCACGAGCGACGTCGTCAACGGGTTCAAGAACGTGCTCGCCGCCCACCCCGGCGGCACGGAGGTCCACCTGCGGCTGGTCGGCAACGACGGCACCAAGGTCATGCGGCTCGACGACTCGCTGCGGGTCACGCCGTCCTCGGCGCTCATAGCCGACCTCAAGGAGCTGTTGGGGCCGCATTGCCTGGGGTGAGCGGGGCGCCCGGCGTGCGACGTGTGGTGCTCTGGTCCGTGGGCATGCTCGTGCTCGGCGCTGCCGGTGGGCTGCTGTGGCTGTGGCTGGCCGAGCCCGCGGAGTGGCAGGTCACCGAGCGGGGCATCATCCTCACCGAGGATGCCGCGCGCGGACAGTTCGCGGTCGTCGTGACGTTCGTGGGCCTGGGAGCCGGTCTCTGCTTCGTGTGGGGATTGCTCGCCGGTCGCGCGCTGCGCGAGCTCGGGTGGGTGCTCGTCCCGATCTTTGCGGGCGTGGCCGGAGTCGCCGCGGTGATCGCCTGGCGGGTGGGTGTCGCGCTCGGGCCGACCCATCCGCGTGACGTCGTCGACCCGTCGCTCGGCGACCGGCTCCCGGCACCGCTCGACATCGACGCCGTGGCGCCGTTCCTGGTGTGGCCGATGTTCGCGGTCCTCGGCCTCCTGATGGCGGCCTGGCTCGACCGCAGCGAGGACGACACGTACGTCGACGCCTGAACCGGGCAGGTCAGCGGCTCCGTAGACTACGGCCGTGATCCGACGACTTGACCTGCGCCGCGACGACGGGGTGCTGCCACGGGCCCAGCTCGACGTGGAGCACGCCCTTGAAGTCGTCGCGCCCGTGTGCGAGGACGTTCGACAGCGCGGTGAGGAGGCCGTCCTCGAGTACGGCGAACGCTTCGACCGGGTGCGGCCCACCTCGCTGCGTGTCGATGCCGCCGAGCTGACCCGCGCCGCCGAAGGACTCGACGCCGACGTCCGTGCCGGACTCGAGGCGTCGATCGAACGGCTGCGCCGAACCTGCGAGGCCGAGCTCGAGCGGACCGTCGTCACCGAGGTGGCCGACGGCGCAACGGTGGAACGTCGCATCGTGGCGATGTCGCGAGTCGGCCTCTACGTCCCGGGTGGGCTCGCGCCGCTGGTCAGCACGGTCGTGATGAACGCGGTGCCCGCCCAGGTCGCGGGCGTCGGCTCGATCGCGCTCGCCTCGCCGCCACAGGCCGACGCTGACGGCCTGCCGCATCCCACGATCCTGGCCGCGTGCTCGATCCTCGGCATCGACGAGGTCTACGCCGCCGGCGGCGCTCAAGCGCTGTCGATGCTCGCGTACGGGACGACGTCCAGCGGAGGTTCGGTCGAGCCGGTCGAGCTCATCACCGGGCCCGGCAACATCTACGTCGCCGCGGCCAAGCGATACCTGCGGGGCACCGTGGCCATCGACAGCGAGGCCGGACCCACCGAGATCGCCATCATCGCCGACGACACGGCTGACGCGGGCTTCGTCGCCGCCGACCTGATCAGCCAGGCGGAGCACGATCCGATGGCGGCCAGCGTGCTCATCACCGACAGCGAGGCCCTTGCCGACGCCGTCGTGGCCGAGCTGGAGCGTCAGGTGCCGGCGGCCAAGCACGCCGAGCGCATCCGGACCGCGCTCGGCGGGCAGCAGTCCGCCATCGTCCTGGTTCGCGACGTCGACCAGGCGGTCGACGTCGCCAACGCCTACGCGGCCGAGCACCTCGAGATCCACACCGCCGACGCCGCCGACGTCGCCACACACATCGTCAACGCCGGGGCGATCTTCGTCGGCGCCCACACGCCGGTCTCGCTCGGCGACTACGTCGCCGGCTCCAACCACGTCCTGCCCACCGGCGGGAGCGCGAGCCACTCGTCGGGACTCTCGGTGCGGGCGTTCTGCAAGAACGTGCAGATCGTCACGTACTCCGAGGAGGCTCTGCGCGCGGTCGGCGACCACGTCGTCGACCTCGCGGCGGCCGAGGACCTGCCGTCGCACGGCGCCGCCGTCACCGCTCGCACCGATCGAGCGGAGGAGTAGTCCATGGGCCTCCCCGACTGGGTGCCCGTGCGCGACGAGCTCCGTGAGCTCGAGCCGTACGGTGCCCCTCAGATCCGTGACCTCGTCAACCTCAACGTGAACGAGAACCCGTACGCGCCCGGCAGCAGTGTCGTTGCGGACATTGCCGAAGCGGCACGTGCCGCCGCCTCGACACTGAACCGATACCCCGATCGCGAGGCGCGAGAGCTGCGCGAAGCACTCGCGGACTACCTCGGCCACGGTCTCACGGCCGACCGGGTGTGGGCGGCCAACGGGTCGAACGAGGTGATGCTGCACGTGCTCCAGGCGTTCGGCGGGCCCGGGCGCACGGCACTGTCGTTCGCGCCGACGTACTCGATGTACCCCGAGTACGCGCGTGACACGTTCACGCGCTGGGTCACCGGGCGGCGCGAGGACGACTTCACCGTCGACGTCGACCGGGCAGTCGCGCTCATCGGCGAGGAGCGACCCGACGTCGTGCTGCTGGCGTCGCCGAACAACCCCACCGGCACGGCGTTGCCGCTCGAGCTGGTGCATGCGGTGCTCGACGTGACGACCGGCGTGGTGGTGGTCGACGAGGCCTACGCCGAGTTCCGGCGCTCCGGCACACGCACCGCTCTCGAGCTGCTCGACGACCACCCGCGCCTGCTCGTCTCGCGCACGATGAGCAAGGCATTCGCGCTCGCCGGCGGGCGTCTCGGCTATGTCGCCGCCGACCCGGCCATCATCGACGCACTGCGCATCGTCCGGCTCCCGTACCACCTGTCGGCGGTCTCGCAGGCCGTGGCGCTCGCGGCGCTCCGCAACAGCGACGAGCTGCTGGCCAGAGTGGACGAGCTGCGCTCCGCACGCGACGATCTCGCGGCCTGGTTGCGGGCCCGTGGGCACGAGGTGGCGGAGTCCGACGCCAACTTCGTGCTGTTCGGACGGTTCGCCGACCGCCACGCCGTGTGGCAGGGGCTGGTCGACCGCGGCGTCCTGATACGGGAGACTGGTCCGGAAGGTTGGTTGCGCGTGTCCGTGGGCACGCCCGACGAAATGGCACTTTTCCACCGCGCACTCGAGGAGGTCACAGCATGACGAGCCGTACTGATCTGCCGCCCACGGCCCGGCACCCCCGCCGGGCTCGCATCGAGCGAAAGACGTCGGAGTCGCACGTCGTCGTCGAGCTGGATCTCGACGGCTCGGGCACGCACGACATCTCCACTGGTGTCGGGTTCTACGACCACATGCTCACCGCGTTGTCGCGGCACTCGTTGATCGACCTGACGGTCCGCGCCGAGGGCGACATCCACATCGACGCCCACCACACCGTCGAGGACACCGCCATCTGCATCGGCGAGGCGCTGCGCGAGGCGCTCGGCGACAAGGTCGGCATCCGCCGATACGGCGATGCCCTCGTGCCGCTCGACGAGGCGATCGCCCAGGCGGTCGTCGACGTGTCGGGCCGGCCGTACTTCGTGCACTCCGGTGAGCCGGAGCGCCAGATCACGGCGATCATCGGCGGCCAGTACTCCGGGTCGCTCACCGGCCACGTGCTGGAGTCGATCGCGCACCACGCCGCCATCACGCTGCACGTGCGCCTGATCGACGGCCGCGACCCGCACCACATCGCCGAGGCGCAGTTCAAGGCCGTGGCTCGTGCGCTGCGTGACGCCGTCGCCATCGATCCGCGTGAGTCCGGCATCCCGTCCACGAAGGGCGCTCTGTGACCGGACCGCGCGTCGCGGTCCTCGACTACGGGTCAGGCAACCTGCGTTCTGCGGTGCGCGCGGTCGAGCGCGCCGGCGCAATCGTGACGCTCACCTCGGATCCTTCGGTGGCCGAGAACGCCGACGGCCTGATGGTTCCCGGGGTGGGCGCCTACGAGGCCTGCATGCGCGGACTGCTGTCGGTGGGCGGAGATCGCATCATCGAGCGGCGACTCATCGCGACGCGACCTGTGCTCGGCATCTGCGTGGGCATGCAGGTGCTGTTCGCCGAGGGCATCGAGCACGGCGTGCGCACGGAGGGCTGCGGCGAATGGCCCGGCACGGTCGAACGACTGCGTGCGCCGATCGTGCCGCACATGGGCTGGAACACGGTCGAGCCCCCGGAGGAGTCGCAGATGTTCGCCGGCATCACCGACGAGCGGTTCTACTTCGTGCACTCCTACGGCGTGCGCGACTGGGTGCTGCAGGCGACGCCGCCGTTCCCGGTGCCTTCGGTCACGTGGACCGACTACGAGGCCGATCGCTTCGTGTCCGCCGTGGAGCACGGGCCGCTCTGGGCGACGCAGTTCCATCCCGAGAAGTCCGGCGACGCCGGCGCCGCCTTGCTGCGGAACTGGCTCGCAACCCTCTAGCCGACGGCGTCGACGATCGCCTGGGCCAGCTCGTCGGGCTTGGTGAGCTGGGGCCAGTGGCCGGTGGGCACCTCGACGATCTGCACGTCCTGGATGCGCACGAGGTCGCCGGTGTACGGGTGCTCGTCGGCGATCATCTTCTCCAGGTCGACTCGCGGGAACGTGCTCGTGATGAGAGTGACCGGCACGTCGTAGCGCCGTTCGTCGTGCAGGTGCAGCGGATCGGTCGCGGCGTGCGACGGTGACGGGATCGCTCGGGCGGCGAAGGCGTCGAGCCCTTCGGGGGTGAAGTCGCGGAGCTCCGCTTCTTCGAACTCGCTGAACGGTGGCAGCGGCATCTCGACGTCGTCGTGCGCGAGCCCGTCGTTGACGTTGAAGCCCTCGGCACCCGGGCCGCTGTCGACGTAGACGACGCGCGCCACCCGGTCGGGCCGGCGGTCGGTGGCGCCGTGGACGACCGGGCCCCCGCCACTGTGGCCGACGAGCACGACCGGCCCGTCGAGCGAGTCGACCAGCGCGGCCACGGCGTCGATGTGCGTGTCGAGGCCGATGCCGGTGCGATCGGCGTCGACCGACTCCAGGCCGGGGAGGGTGACGGGGTACGTGTCGTGTCCGGCCGCCTGAAGCGCGGGCACGACCTCGTCCCAGGACGACGCGTCGAGCCAGAGGCCGGGAACCAGGATGATCTGCATGCCTCGAACGTAACAACGCGAGGTGACAGATACGATCGCACCCGTGTCCCATCTTGCCGCCCAGGGCCCGGCACCCCTGCCGGGCCTCGAGCTGCTCCCCGCCGTCGACGTCGCCGCTGGTCAGGCCGTGCGCCTGGTGCAGGGCGAGCTCGGCAGCGAGACCACGTACGGCTCGCCTCTCGACGCCGCGCTGCAGTGGCAGGCCGACGGCGCAGAGTGGGTCCATCTCGTCGACCTCGACGCGGCGTTCGGCACCGGATCGAATCGCGAGCTGCTCGCCGACGTCGTCGAGCGCCTCGACGTCAAGGTCGAGCTGTCCGGTGGCATCCGCGACGACGCCTCGCTCGGGGCGGCGCTCGCCACCGGCTGCACCCGCGTCAATCTCGGTACCGCCGCGCTGGAGAACCCCGACTGGTGCGCGAAGGTGGTGGCCGCGCACGGCGACCAGATCGCCGTCGGCCTCGATGTCCGCGGCCGCACGCTCGCTGCGAGGGGCTGGACGCAGGACGGCGGCGACCTGTTCGAGGTGCTCGAGCGGCTCGAGCGCGACGGCTGCGCCCGCTACGTCGTCACGGACGTCACCAAGGACGGCACCCTGCAAGGTCCGAACCTCGACCTGCTCCGGCAGGTCTGCGGCGCCACCGACAGGCCCGTCGTCGCGTCGGGCGGTGTGTCCAGCCTCGACGACCTCCGGGCGATTGCGGCCCTCACCGACATCGGCGTCGAGGGTGCGATCGTCGGCAAGGCCCTCTACGCCGGCGCCTTCACCTTGCCCGAGGCGCTCGCCGCCGTGCGGTGATCAGCAGTGATCAGCAGCCCGAACGGATGAGGTCGGGCTTCGTGCCGGTCGTGACCTCGATGAAGGTGATCTTCGACGATCCCTTGATGGTGGTCGCGGTCGCGTCACCGAAGAGGAACCCGATGAACTCGTCATTGTCGTTGTACTCGTAGGCGCCGGCCTGGCTGAAGCCGGCGTCGACGACAGGGGAGAGGTTCGGGTAGGCCTGCGTGAGGTCGTCGAGCGTGCTGCCGTAGCCGATGCCCTTCTTCGTCTTCGGCCCGCCTTCGGAGATGCCGATCGAGCTGATCGACTCGTCGTCGCGGGTCAGGACGTCCAGTCCCTTGTACTGCTTCTTCCACTGCAGCGGGTAGGGCGGACATCCCTCGACCGGCGGGGGAAGGTCGACGTCGAACATCCCAGTCTTCGCCGCGTCGTCCTTCGACATGCCCACCAGGGCCGGGCCGACCCGGCCGGGCTCGACGACGAGGTCCGCGGGCGCCGGTGGCCCGGCGGGTTCTTCGGTCGGTTCCGCCGTCGCGCTCGGTTCCTGCGACGGGGACGCAGTGGTCTCCTCGGGAGTCGGCGGGTCGTCCGACCCGCAGCCGCCGAGGACGAGGAGGGCCGCGACGAGCGCGACGAACGTACGCTTCATGGCCAGATCCTCCCGCACTGTCGAGGCTTACGGCGTCGGATTCGAAAGATAGGCTCGACGGGTGAGCCTGACGGTGCGCGTGATCCCGTGTCTCGACGTCGACGACGGCCGAGTCGTCAAGGGGGTCAACTTCGTCGACCTCCGTGACGCCGGCGATCCTGTCGAGATGGCGAAGGTGTACGACGCCGAGGGCGCCGACGAGCTCACCTTCCTCGACATCACGGCGTCCAGCGCCGACCGCGAGACCACCTACGAGATCGTCGGGCAGACGGCCGAGCAGGTGTTCATCCCGCTCACCGTCGGCGGCGGCATCCGCTCGGCCGACGACGTCGACCGGCTGCTCCGGGCGGGAGCCGACAAGGTGGGCATCAACACCGGCGCCATCGTCCGCCCCGACGTCCTCGGCGAGATCGCGCAGCGGTTCGGCAACCAGGTGCTCGTGCTGAGCGTCGACGCCCGGCGCAGCGACCAGCAGCCGAGCGGGTTCGAGGTCACCACGCACGGGGGGCGGGAGTCGGCCGGCCTCGATGCCGTCGCGTGGGTCCGGCAGGCCTGCGAGCTGGGCGTGGGGGAGATCCTGCTGAACTCCATGGACGCCGACGGCACGAAGAATGGTTTCGACCTGGAAATGATTCGGGCGGTCCGTGACGTTACCCAGGTACCGCTCATCGCGAGTGGTGGCGCCGGCCGGCCCGAGCACTTCGTCGAGGCCGTCGAGGCCGGTGCCGACGCCGTGCTCGCCGCGAGTGTGTTCCACTTCGGCGAGCTGACCATCGGAGATGTGAAGACCACCTTGCGAGCAGCTGGCCACAGTGTCCGTTAGAGCCGAGTCCGACCAGACCAGGTCCGACGACCCCGTCGCCGAACCCGCGCCCGACCTCCTGCGCACCGACACCGACCGCGTGATGCGCCGGGGCTTCGGCCTGCTCGGCCGCGGCATCTCCGAGCAGCGCTGGCTGTTCACCGTGTCGGTGGTCGGCAGCGTCGTGTTCGGGGCCACCACGGTCGCCGACGCCTGGGTGCTCGGCTGGACCACCGACCACGTCATCCGGCCGTCGTTCGAGCGCGGCGACGTCGTCACGGGTGCACTCGCCATCTCGGTGCTGCTGTTCATGACGGTCGCCATCCTGCGCGCGCTCGGCGTCATCGCCCGTCGGCTCATCGGCGGCATCGTCTACTTCCGCCTCGTCGCCGAGTACCGGCGGCGTGTCACCCGGCGCTATCTGGCGCTGCCGCTGGCCTGGCACCACCGTCACCCCACCGGACAGCTGCTCTCCAACGCCAACGCCGACGTCGAGGCCACCTGGGCGGTGTTCATGCCGTTGCCGATGGCGATCGGCGTCATCGCGATGCTCGTCGCGGCCATCGTCGCGATGCTGCTGGCCGACGTCGTGCTCACCATCGTCGGCCTGGTCGTCTTCCCGGCCCTGTTCGGGATCAACGTGTTCTACCAGCGCTGGCTGTCGCCGAAGGTCGCTCACGCGCAGTCACTGCGCGGCGACGTCAGCGCCGTCGCCCACGAGTCGTTCGACGGCGCGCTCGTCGTCAAGTCCCTGGGTCGCGAGACCGACGAGACCAACCGCTTCGCCCGCCACGCCGAGGAGCTGCGCGACGCGAACATCGCGGTCGGCCGCATCCGCAGCATCTTCGACCCACTCCTCGAGGCGCTGCCCAATCTCGGCGTCCTGGCCGTCATCCTGCTCGGCATCGAGCGGGTCGCCTCGGGTGCCGCCGGAGCGGGTGACGTCGTCCAGGTCGCCTACCTGTTCACCGTCGTCGCCTTCCCGGTCCGGGCCATCGGCTGGGTTCTCGGCGAGCTGCCGCGCAGCGTCGTCGGCTGGGACCGCGTCCGGCGCGTGCTCGACGCCTCCGGTGAGATGACCTACGGATCGCTGGGTCTCGCGAGCTCGGGGCCTGCGCATCTGACGTTGGACGATGTCCGTTTCTCCTATGAGGACGGTCCCGAGGTCCTCCGCGGCGTCGACCTCGACGTCACGCCCGGCCGTGTCGTGGCGATCGTCGGCGCCACCGGGGCCGGCAAGAGCACCCTCACGCAGCTCCTCACCAGGCTCGTCGACCCCGACTCGGGCACGGTGCGGATCGACGGCGTCGACGTCCGCGAGCTCACCCACGCCGCCCTCACCGACGCCGTGGCCGTGGTACCGCAGTCCACGTTCCTGTTCGACGACTCCGTGCGCGAGAACGTCACGCTCGGCGAGGACGTGCCCGACGCCGACATCTGGGCGGCGCTGCGCATCGTGCAGGCCGAGGGATTCGTCTCCGCCCTGTCGAAGGGTCTCGACACGCAGCTCGGTGAGCGGGGCACCACGCTCTCCGGCGGCCAGCGTCAGCGGCTCGCACTGGCGCGTGCCCTCGTACGCCGTCCTCGCCTCCTCGTCATGGACGACGCCACCAGCGCCGTCGACCCCGAGGTCGAACAGCGCATCCTCGGTGCCCTCGCAGCCCACACCTCCGATGCCGACGGTCCTTCGGTCGTCGTGGTCGCGTACCGCAAGGCCACCATCGCGCTGGCCGACGAGGTCGTCTTCATCGACGACGGCAGGGTGGCCGATCGTGGCACGCACGCCGGGCTCATCGCCCGCTCCGACGACTACCGGCTCCTCGTCGACGCCTACGACACCACCCGGGAGGCCCCCGGCGGGGGTGCCGGGCCGCGGGCGGCAGAAGGAGCAGAGCCATGAGCACCGAGGTGGACACCGAGATCAGGGAGACCATCGACCCGCTCGATGCCCAAGAGGCGCGGTCGGCCCGGCTCTCCGGCACCGAGATCATGCGGCGCGGTCTGTCGCTGTCGCCGGCGATCAAGGACGGCCTCGGCCTCACCATGCTGCTCGCCGTGCTCAGCACGGTGGGCGGTGCGGTCGTGCCCGTCGTCATCCAGGTGGCGATCGACTCAGGCCTCGGGAGCGGCGGCGACATCGACCGCGCCGCAGTGATGCGCTGGATCGTGGTGGCGCTCGTGCTCATCGCGGCGACCGCGGTCTGCGCCTACGCGATGCGAGTGCGTTTGTACGTGGCCAGCGAGCGTGGGCTCACCCAGCTACGGGTCGAGGCGTTCCGGCACGTCCACGACCTGTCGATGCTGACGCAGAACTCCGAGCGGCGCGGCGTGCTCGTCTCACGCGTCACGTCCGACGTCGACCAGGTGTCGATGTTCCTGCAGTTCACCGGCATCTTCATGATCATCAGCGTCGGGCAGATGATCGTCGCCACCGCCGTCATGGCCTGGTACTCGTGGCAGCTCACCATCGTGGTGCTGTTGTGCTTCCTGCCGCTGATCATCAGCCTCCGCTGGTTCGCGAGCCGGTTGAGCCGTGCCTACGACACGGTTCGGCGCACCGTCGGCGAGATGCTGGCCGTCATCGCCGAGCCCGTCGTCGGAGCGTCGGTCGTCCGGTCCCACGCGATCGAGGAGCGCACCCAGCGACGGGTCGATCACGGCATCGACACCAACCTCCGCGCCAACGTCAGCGCCCAGAAGCTGGTGTCCGTCACGTTCGCGTCGGCGGGTGTGGCCGGCGGCCTCGCCAACGGCGGCGTGATCATCGCCGGCGTCATGCTGGGCGTCGCCGGCAACCTCTCGATGGGCACCGTCATCGCCTTCGCCTTCCTCGTCGGGCTGCTCGTCGGCCCGGTCCAGATGGCCACCCAGGTACTCACCGAGGCCCAGAACGCGATCGCCTCCTGGCGACGTGTGATCGACCTGCTCGACACCCCGGCCGATGTCGTCGACCCGGGCTCGGCCGGCCGCACCCTCCCCGACGGCGTGCTGGGCGCCCAGTTCGACCACGTCACGTTCGCCTACCCCGGCGGACCCGACGTGCTCCACGACGTCGCCGTCGAGATCGCCCCACGCCAGCGCGTCGCCGTCGTGGGTGAGACCGGCTCGGGCAAGACGACGTTCGCCAAGCTCCTCACCCGTCTGATGGACCCGTCCGTTGGCACCGTGCGCCTCGGCGGCGTCGACATCTCCGAGGTGTCCTTCGACGAGCTCCGCCGGCACGTGCTGATGGTGCCGCAGGAGGGCTTCCTGTTCGACGCCACGCTGCGCGCGAACCTGCGCTACGGCCTTCCCGGCGCCGACGACGGCGCCCTCACCGACGCCGTCGACAACATCGGCCTGTCCGACTGGTTCGCCACCCTGCCGGCCGGGCTCGACACCCAGGTCGGACAGCGCGGTGAGTCGCTGTCAGCGGGGGAGCGGCAGCTGGTCGCGCTGCTGCGCTCTGCGTTGGCCGATCCCGACTTCCTCGTGCTCGACGAGGCCACCAGCGCCGTCGACCCGCAGACCGAGCTCCGTGCCACCCGTGCTCTGGGCCGCCTGCTGGACGGGCGCACCAGCGTCACCATCGCGCACCGCCTCTCCACCGCCGAGAACGCCGATCGAGTGCTGGTGTTCGACGCCGGCCGTCTCGCTGAGGACGGCACGCACGCCGAGCTCGTCGACGCCGGCGGCGTGTACTCCCGCCTGCACGCGAGCTGGGTCGCCCAGTCGCAGCTGTCGGCCTGAGACAATGGCGGACGTGAGCTCCCTCGATCCCGCCGTGGCTGCGCGCCTCAAGCGCGACGCCAGCGGCCTCGTGACCGCCGTCGTCCAGGACGCCGCCAGCCGCGACGTCCTGATGGTCGGATGGATGGACGACGAAGCTCTCCACCGCACACTCACCACCGGGCGCAGCACGTTCTGGAGCCGGAGCAAGCAGGAACTACTGGGTCAAGGGCGAGACGTCCGGTCACGTCCAGGACGTCCGCGAGGTACGGCTCGACTGCGACGGCGACACCGTGCTCGTCCTGGTCGACCCGCACGGCCCGGCCTGTCACACCGGCGATCGCACCTGCTTCGACGCGGACCGCCTGCTGTGACGTCGCGGCGCCTGTACGCCCCGGTCGTGCTGACGCTGCTCGCCTGCGGGGGTTTGGCGCTCTTCGCCGCGTCCCGTACGTGGGTCGAGGCCACCGTCCGAGCCAAAGGGCTTCCCCCCGACACCGTCGTCGTCTCGGGCACCGACGCCCAGCCGCTGGTCCCCGCGCTGGCCCTCGTGGTCGTCACGGGAGCGTTGGCGGTGCTCGCCGCATCGGTGAAGGTGCGCTGGGTCGTCGGCGTGTTGATGGTCGTGGTCGGGCTCGGAGCGGCCCTGCTCGTCGCCACTGGCGGATCGGCGCTCGACGGAGCGCTCGACACCGCCGTCCAGAACTCTGCCGCGTTCACCGGCGAGAACGCTCCGGACGCACGTCACGTCGTGGTCTGGCCGGTGCTCTCCGGGGCCGTCTTCGTCCTCGCCGGACTGCTCGGACTCGTCGTGGTTCGCTTGGCGAGCACGTGGCCCACGATGGGGAGCCGGTACGAGTCGCCCACCGGCCAGACCGACGACTCTCGCACCGAGGACGACCTCTGGTCGGCACTCGACGAAGGACGCGATCCGACCGAGTAGGCTGACGCTCGATCGCCCGCAACCTTCGAGGAGAGCCCGCATGTCGCACGGATCGTCACCCGCGGCCTGGACCGCCGTCCTGGTCTGCCTCGTCGGCATCACGATCGGCGGTCTCGCTCTGATCCCCGACCCGAACTGGACCTTGTTCTGGGTCGGCGTCGCCCTCACTCTCCTGTCCGCCGTCGTCGGGCGCGTGATGGCCGCCGCCGGGTTGGGCCTGGATCACCCCGAGCTCTGACCATGAGCGCGGCAGCGGTCGAGCGGACCCGCTCCCGTCTGCTGCGTGACCCGGTCCTCGTCGGCATCGCCGGCGTCGCCGCCGCCACCCTGCTGCACGTCCGCGATCCGTCGGTCGATGGGTCCTACGGCTCCTGCCCGTTCCTCGAGCTCACCGGACGACCCTGTCCCGGCTGCGGCGGCCTACGTGCCGTCAGCGCACTGACGCACGGCGACGTGGTGGGCGCCTTGAACAGCAACGCCCTGGCGGTCGCTCTCGTGGCCGTGCTGGCGCTCGCCTGGGCGACCTGGGCGGTCAGGCGAGCCCGAGGGACCGACGCACGGATGCTCCTGCTGAGCGACCATGCGCTGGTCCTGGTGCTCGTCGCGGCAGTGGCGTTTGGGGTCATCCGCAACACGCCCTGGGGCGCCGGACTTGCCCCCTGACGTCAGGCCGCGACCGGCTGGCCTCGGAACGTGCGGTACGCGTACGCGGCTGCAAGGGCCGTGACCGGGTAGGCCACGATCAGGCCCACCAGGAGCGCGATGGCTCCGGCGATCAGCACCAGGATGCTCAGCAGAGCGAGCAGCAGCGAGTCGCCGACGTTGCTGCTGACCAGCTTCACGCTGTCGCTGATCGCCTTCACGGGCGACTCTGCGTCGTTGTCGACGATGAAGAGCGTCGTGAAGTAGGTGAGGAACAGAGCGACGAGGCCCGGGATGATCAGGAGGATGAACCCGATCGTCACGATGACCGACACCAGGAGCGCGGCGATGAGAACGTTGACGAAGTTGAGCCTGCCGAACGCGCCCACGAAGTCGAACGGTTGCCCGTCGACCACGTCGAGGGCGGCCCGCGCGAAGACCGCGCTGAGCACGACACTGATGGCGGTCGCCACGATGTTGGCCAGGAATCCGGCGAGGCTGAACTCCATCGCGTCAGGACCGAACGGGGAGCCGCCGCCACCGGAGGCGAGCCCGGCGAGGATGTTCGTGACGACCGTCACCACGAACACGATGAGGACGCCCAGCAGGATCGGCCCGACGTTCTCGGTGAACTTGCGCCAACCGAACCCGATGGCTTCGGGGGCGCTGAAGTCATGGGCCGAGCCGCCCGGTGCTGACGGTGGTGGGGGCGGTGGAGGCGGTGTCTCGCCCGCTGGTGGCGGTACCGAACCGTAGCTCGGGAGGTCCGACGTGGGGGACTCACCGGATCCTGACGGAGGGGGTGTGGCTCCGGGTTCCGAATCGCCCGGGTACGAAGGTGGCTCGTTTGTCGTCATGATCCGACAGTAGTGACTCGTGTACGGATTCGGCACCCCCTCAAGGCATGCATCCCACGCGGTCTACTCTTGAAACGATCCGAAGTCGACGAGGGAGGAACATGAGCGTCTTGGCTGAGATCCTCGCCGGCGTGGCAGCCGACCTCGAGGAGCGTATGGCGCAGATCCCGCTCGACGACCTCAAGTCCCAGGCCGACCGCCAGCATCCCGCCCTCGATCCGATGCCCGCGTTCCGTGCCGACGGCGTGTCCATCATCGCCGAGGTCAAGCGGGCCAGCCCGAGCATGGGCGAGCTTGCGGTGATCAAGGATCCGGCCGCGCTGGCCGCCGACTACGCCGCCGGTGGCGCCACCGCCATCAGCGTCCTCACCGAGCAGCGTCGCTTCGGCGGCACGCTCGACGACCTCCGCGCGGTCCGCGCTCAGGTCGAGGTGCCGGTGCTCCGCAAGGACTTCATCACCACCTCGTACCAGCTCTGGGAAGCGCGCGCGGCCGGCGCCGACATGGCGTTGCTGATCGTCGCCGCCCTCGAGCAGAACGCCCTCGAGAGCCTCATTGAGCGGGCCCGGTCCATCGGTCTCACCCCGCTGGTCGAGGTGCACGACGAAGCCGAGGTGGAGCGCGCCGCCGACGCGGGTGCCGACCTCGTCGGCGTCAACGCCCGCGACCTCCGCACGCTCGAGGTCGACCGGAGCACGTTCGAGCGGCTGTCCCCGCTCATCCCCGATGGCGTGGTCAAGGTCGCCGAGTCCGGGGTCCGCGGCCCGCACGACGTGTTCGAGTACGCCAAGTCCGGGGCGAACGTCGTCCTGGTCGGCGAGACGCTCGTCCGCGACAACGACCCCCGTGCCAGCGTGGCCGACCTCGTGGCGGCCGGCTCGCACCCGGCGCTGCAGCACCGCTGGTGACCGGTTGCCTCTCCAGGCCCTCACCGCCCTGCTTCCCCCAACCCCGTTTGAACTGTCACGTCTGAAAGCACACCGATGACCTACACCCAGCCCGACGCAACCGGCCACTTCGGCCCCTTCGGCGGTCGCTTCATGCCTGAGGCGCTCGTCGCGCCGCTCGACGAGCTCGACCGGGGCTGGACCGAGGCGAAGGCCGACCCGGAGTTCATGGCCGAGCTCGACCGGATGCTGCGCGAGTACGCCGGCATCCCGAGCCTGCTCTACGACGCCACCCGCTTCTCGGCGGCTGCGGGCGCCCGAGTCCTCCTGAAACGTGAGGACCTCAACCACACCGGAGCGCACAAGATCCGCAACGTGCTCGGTCAAGCGCTGCTGGCCAAGCGCATCGGCAAGCCTCGCGCGATCGCCGAGACCGGCGCCGGCCAGCACGGTGTCGCCGCCGCGACGGCCTGTGCCTACCTCGACCTCGAGTGCACCGTCTACATGGGCGAGGTCGACACGGAACGGCAGGCACTCAACGTCGCACGCATGCGCATGCTGGGCGCCGAGGTCGTGCCGGTCACCACCGGAAGCCGCACTCTCAAGGATGCGATCAACGAGGCACTCCGCGACTGGGTGGCCAGCGTCGACCACACGTCCTACCTGTTCGGCACGGCGGCCGGGCCGCATCCCTTCCCGTCGATGGTGCGCGATCTCACCCGAGGCATCGGCGACGAGGCACGCGCACAGTGCCTCGAGCTCATCGGCGCGCTGCCCGACGTCGCGGTCGCCTGCGTGGGCGGCGGCTCCAACGCCATCGGGCTGTTCACCGCCTTCCTCGACGACGACGTGCGCCTGGTCGGCGTCGAGGCCGGCGGCGAGGGATTCCCCGACGGCAAGCACGCCGCCACCATCTCGGCCGGCGACGTCGGCGTGCTCCACGGGGCACGCTCGTACCTGCTGCAGGACGACGACGGCCAGACCATCGAGTCGCACTCGATCTCGGCCGGCCTCGACTACCCGGGCGTCGGTCCCGAGCACGCGCACCTGGCGGCCACCGGCCGCGCCGAGTACGTGCCGGCCACCGACGCCGAGGCGATGACCGCGTTCGACCTGCTGTGCAAGACCGAGGGCATCATCCCCGCCATCGAGTCCGCACACGCTCTGGCGGGCGCACTCGTCCTCGCGAAGGAGCTCGGCCCGGACGCGACGATCCTGGTGAACCTGTCCGGCCGGGGCGACAAGGACGTCCACACCGCCGCCGAGTGGTTCGGGCTGCTCGACGGTCCGGTCGTCCTCGACGAAGGCATCGAGGAATGATCACCCCACGAAACCGTTCGCAATCACCCGTACGTGCGCACCTGGCCAGTCAATGTCGCTCACGCTTGCGCGGGGACCCCGAATGAGCAGTATCGATGAGCTCTTCGAGCGGACCCGCGGCGAGGGCCGTGCTGCCCTGGTCGGCTACCTGCCGGCCGGCTTCCCCGACCTGAAGACGTCGATTGCCGCCATCGAGGCCATGGTCGAGGGCGGCGTCGACCTCGTGGAGGTCGGACTCCCGTACAGCGACCCGGTGATGGACGGCCCGGTCATCCAGGCCGCCGCCGATCGCGCCCTCGCCGGAGGCACGCGCACCACCGACGTGCTCGACGTCGTGAGAGCCGCAGCCGGAACCGAAGTCCCGACCGTCGTCATGACCTACTGGAATCCGGTCGAGCGGTACGGCGTCGACCGGTTCGCCACCGACCTGGCCGGCGCCGGGGGAGCGGGCCTCATCACGCCTGACCTCACTCCCGACGAGGCCGGCGAGTGGATGGCCGCGTCGGACGCCCACGGGCTCGACCGGATCTTCCTGGTGGCGCCGTCGTCGACCGACGAGCGTCTCTCGATGACGGCCGAGGCGTCGAGCGGGTTCGTCTACGCCACATCCGTCATGGGTGTCACGGGCCAGCGGGAGCAGACCAGCTCGCTCGCGCCCACGCTCGTCGAGAGGCTGCGCGGAGTCACCGACAAGCCCGTCGGCGTGGGTCTCGGCGTCAGCAACCGAAGCCAAGCGCATGACGTGGCCGCTTACGCAGATGCCGTCATCGTCGGCTCGGCTCTGGTGCGGTGCCTGCTGGACGCGGCCGACGGCGCCAGCGGCGTGTCGGCGGTGCGCGACCTGGCCGGCGGGCTGCGTGATGGAATGGAGCGGTGACGTCGTCGCTGGCCACGTTCATCCCGAGTCCGTCGTCGGGAGTGTGGCACCTCGGACCAGTGCCCTTGCGGGCCTACGCCTTCGGCATCATCATCGGCGCGCTGCTGGCGCTGTGGATCGGCGAGCGGCGATTCAGGGCGCGTGGCGGCCGGCCCGGCCTGATCGGCGACGTGGCGATCTGGGCCATCCCGTTCGGCATCGTCGGCGCTCGCATCTACCACGTCGTCACCGACCCGGAGCTCTACTTCGGCGAGGGCCGCCAGGCGATCGACGCGTTGTTCATCTGGCAGGGCGGCCTCGGCATCTGGGGCGCGATATCGGGCGGAGCCCTCGGCGCCTGGATCGCCTGTCGCCGCTACGGCGTCAAGTTCAGCGCCGTGGCCGACGCCCTCGCGCCCGGGCTGCTCGTCGCGCAGGCCGTGGGGCGCCTGGGCAACTACGCCAACCAGGAGCTGTTCGGCGCGCCCACCGAAGTGCCGTGGGCCCTGGAGATCGACGCCGCTCACCGACCGTCCGGCTACGAGCAGTTCGCCACGTTCCATCCGACGTTCCTGTACGAGATGCTCTGGAACCTTGCCGCGGCGGGTCTGCTGGTGGCAATCGATCGCCGCTTCAGGCTCACCAGCGGACGGGCCTTCGCCCTCTACGTGATGCTCTACACCTTCGGTCGCGGCTGGATCGAGATGGTGCGCATCGACACCGTCAACCACCTCGGGCCCTTCCGGCTCAACGTGTGGACGTCGATCATCCTGTTCGCGCTGGCTGCGGCCTACCTGATCTGGTCTCGCAGAAAGGTTCGTGACACGGCGGATGCCGGGGCCGAGGCCCCGGCATCCGATGATCCTGAGACCGACTGACGCGTCCTGGCTCAGACCGCCGGCGGCGCGCCGTAGGCGGGCGGCGCCGCACCCAGGTCGGGCTCACCCTTGGGATTCGGGCCGTACTGGTTGTCCGGTCCGCTGTCGGTGACGAAGAAGACGATCAACACGATGGCGCCGATGATCGGGATGAGCCCGATCAGGATGAACCAGCCGCTCTTGTCGGTGTCATGAAGCCGCCGGACGCCGACCGCGAGGGAGGGAATCAGGGCGGCCAGCGCCACGACGATGGTGACGAGGCTGATGCCGAGGATGCTGTCGATGATGAAGGCGACGACATAGGCGATCAGGTACGCCAAGGTCCAGTACCAGTACTCGGACCGGCGTGCACGGCCGGTGAACCCGGCGTACTGGGACAGGACGCTGCGGACGGCTTCTTGAATGTTCATGGGCACTCCACGGGAGGTTGGATGATGGCGTCAACGTAGCGTCAAAGCCGTCTGGCGCGACGCCGTTTGACACGTTTCCTCAGCACAGCCTCACCTTCGGTGTCAAGGCCATTGATTCTGGGTAGTTTCGAGCCATGACCGATGCTCTCGACCCGAATGAAACCTCGCCGAGCACGCCGAGGATCGACCACGAGCACCCCGACGTCACCGGCGGATGGCTGCGCCCGGCGGTGTTCGGCGCCATGGACGGTCTGGTGTCCAACTTCGCCCTCGTCATGGGTGTCACGGGAGGCAGCGACGACACGAAACCGGTGCTGCTGGCCGGCCTGGCCGGTCTGGCCGCCGGCGCGTTCTCCATGGCGGCAGGGGAGTACACCTCGGTGGCGAGCCAGTCGGAGTTCGCGCTCGCACAGATCGAGACCGAACGTCGGGAGATCGAGAAGAACGGCCCCGCTGAGCAGGCCGAGCTCGCCGCGATGTACGTCGACAAGGGGGTGGATGAGAGCACCGCTCAAGACGCGGCGGCCCAGATCCATCGTGACGTCGACAACGCTGTCGAGGTGCATGCCCGCGAGGAGTTCGGGGTCGACCCGCACGACCTCGCCTCACCCCGACTTGCCGCCGTCTCGTCGTTCCTCGCCTTCGCCCTCGGTGCGCTGGTGCCTCTTCTGCCGCTGCTGTTCGGCATCGACGCGGTGTGGCCGATCGTGGTGCTCTCGCTGGTCGGACTCTTTGCCTGCGGCGCGCTGGTCACCAACGTCACCACACGGTCGTGGTGGTTCGGCGGCGTCCGTCAGCTCGTGCTCGGCGGCGTGGCGGCCGGGCTGACGTACCTGATCGGCGACCTTGTCGGTGCCAGCCTCGGCTGACGAGTGGCGCAGAGTGCACCGCGAGTGGCGCAACTTGGCGATTCCGAGACGGCGTGTCGCGCCAAACTGCGCCACTCGCGGCCCGGTTTGCGCCACTCGCGGGTTCGCCATGTAGCCTTGAAGGGCTGACTAGGGCCAACGTCGTCCCCGGTTTCTGATCCGTTCGACGCATCCAAGGGGCCAGCAGTGAACACTCTCCCTCGCGCGCAGGGCTTGTACGACCCGCAGAACGAGCACGACTCGTGCGGCGTCGCCATGGTCGCGACCCTCACGGGGGTGGCCAGCAACGAGATCATCGCCCACGGCCTCACTGCGCTGCGCAACCTCGACCATCGCGGCGCCGTCGGTGGCGAGCCCGACACCGGCGACGGTGCGGGCATGCTCATGCAGGTCCCCGACCGGTTCCTCCGTGAGGTCGCCCGCGACGAGATCGACGGCCTCGAGCTGCCGGAAGCGGGCACCTACGCCGTCGGCATGGCCTTCCTGCCCGTCGACGCCGACGAGGCCGCGGAGTCGAAGGCCACGATCGAGACGCTCGCCGGTGAGGAGGGCCTCACCGTCCTGGGCTGGCGTGAGGTTCCGGTCAATCCTGACATCCTCGGCTCCATGTCGCGCGGCGCCATGCCGTCCTTCGAGCTCATGTTCGCGACCGCCACCGGCGAGCCCCGCAGCGGCATCGACCTCGACCGCCTCGCCTACTGCCTGCGCAAGCGCGCCGAGCACGAGGCCGGGGTGTACTTCCCGTCGCTGTCGGGTCGCACCCTGGTCTACAAGGGCATGCTCACCACCGAGCAGCTCGACGCCTTCTACCCCGACCTGCGCGACCAGCGCGTCGAGTCGGCCCTGTGCATCGTCCACAGCCGGTTCTCGACGAACACGTTCCCGAGCTGGCCGCTGGCCCATCCGTTCCGCTTCATCGCGCACAACGGCGAGATCAACACCGCCCGCGGCAACCGCAACTGGATGCGGGCTCGCGAGGCGACGCTGGAGAGCGACCTCATCCCCGGCGACATCAAGCGGCTGTTCCCGATCTGCGATCCCGAAGGCAGCGACACCGCCTCGTTCGACGAGGTGCTCGAGCTGCTCCACCTCGGGGGCCGTGAGCTCTCGCACGCGGTCATGATGATGATCCCCGAGGCGTGGGAGAACGACGAGGTCATGGACCCCGCCCGTCGCGCGTTCTACGAGTTCCACTCCTCGCTCATGGAGCCGTGGGACGGGCCTGCCTGCGTGGCGTTCACCGACGGCACCAAGATCGGTGCCGTCCTCGACCGCAACGGGCTGCGCCCCGGACGGTTCTGGATCACCGAGGACGGTCTGGTCGTGCTCGCGTCAGAGGCTGGAGTGCTCGACATCGACCAGAAGACCATCACCCGCAAGGGCCGCCTCGAGCCGGGCCGGATGTTCCTGCTCGACCTGTCCGAGCACCGGGTCATCGAGGACACCGAGATCAAGGCGACGTTGGCCGCCGAGCAGCCGTACGACGAGTGGCTGTACTCCGGCCTCGTCAGGTTCGAGGACCTGCCCGACCTCGAGCACATCGTCCATACGCACGCCTCGGTCGCCCGTCGCCAGCAGGTGTTCGGCTACACCGAGGAGGAGCTGCGCATCCTGGTCGCGCCCATCGCCCGCACCGGCGCCGAGGCGATCGGCTCGATGGGCACCGACACGCCGATCGCCGCCTTGTCGGACCGGCCACGGCTGCTGTTCGACTACTTCAGCCAGCAGTTCGCTCAAGTCACCAACCCGCCACTCGACGCGATCCGCGAGGAGGTCGTCACCTCGCTGGCCGGGACGATGGGTCCGGAGACCAACCTGCTCGCACCGAGCCCGGCTTCCTGCCGCATGCTGCAGCTGCCGTTCCCCGTCATCGACAACGACGAGCTCGCCAAGATCCGGCACATGAACCGAGACGGCGACATGCCCGGCTTCGCGGTCCACGTCGTGCGTGGTCTCTACGACGTCCACGGCGGGGGAGCGGCCCTCAAGGCGAAGCTCGCGGAGATCTTCGAGGACGTCTCGCGTGCGGTCGCCGACGGCGCCCGCATCATCGTGCTCTCCGACCGGCACTCCGACGCCGACCTCGCCCCCATCCCGTCACTGCTGCTGACCGCCGCGGTGCACCACCACATGGTGCGCGAGAAGCTGCGCTCGCAGGCCGGGCTCCTGGTCGAGACCGGCGACGTCCGCGAGGTGCACCACGTCGCCCTGCTGATCGGCTACGGCGCCACCGCGGTCAACCCGTACCTCGCGCTGGAGTCTGCCGAGGACCTCGCGCGCGAGGGCAACTTCGTGCAGGACATCGAGCCCGCCCAGGCGCTGCGCAACCTCGCGTACGGCCTCGGCAAGGGCGTGCTGAAGGTCATGAGCAAGATGGGCGTCTCCACCGTGGCGTCCTACACCGGCGCGCAGATCTTCGAGGCCGTCGGTCTGTCCCAGGAGCTGGTCGACGCCTACTTCACCGGCACGTCGTCCCGACTCGGCGGTGTCGGGCTCGACGTCATCGCCCAGGAGGTCGCTTCGCGGCACGCCAAGGCGTATCCCACGCACGGCATCGTCGGCGCCCGTCGGCATCTCGAGGTGGGCGGGGAGTACCAGTGGCGTCGGGAGGGGCCCGAGCACCTCTTCGACCCCGAGACCGTCTTCCGGCTTCAGCACTCCACCCGCACCGGCCGCTACGACATCTTCAAGCAGTACACGTCGCGCGTCGACGACCAGTCGGAGCGGCTCATGACGCTGCGCGGCCTGTTCGGCTTCAAGGAAGGCGTGCGGCCTCCGGTGCCGATCGACGAGGTCGAGCCGGTCTCGGAGATCGTCAAGCGGTTCAACACCGGCGCGATGTCGTACGGTTCCATCAGCCAGGAGGCGCACGAGACGCTGGCGATCGCCATGAACCGGCTCGGCGGCCGCTCGAACACCGGTGAGGGCGGCGAGGACGCGGAGCGTCTCCACGACCCCGAGCGCCGTTCGGCGATCAAGCAGGTGGCGTCCGGACGCTTCGGCGTCACCAGCGAGTACCTCACCAACGCCGACGACCTGCAGATCAAGATGGCGCAGGGGGCCAAGCCCGGCGAGGGCGGCCAGCTGCCCGGGCCGAAGGTGTACCCGTGGATCGCCAAGACGCGCTACTCCACACCTGGCGTCGGGCTCATCTCGCCGCCGCCGCACCACGACATCTACTCGATCGAGGACCTCAAGCAGCTCATCCACGACCTCAAGAACGCCAACCCGTCAGCGCGTGTGCACGTCAAGCTCGTCGCCGAGATCGGCGTCGGCACGGTCGCGGCGGGCGTGTCGAAGGCCAAGGCCGACGTCGTCCTCATCTCCGGTCACGACGGCGGCACAGGCGCCTCGCCGCTCACGTCGCTCAAGCATGCCGGCGGCCCATGGGAGCTGGGTCTCGCCGAGACCCAGCAGACGCTTCTGCTCAACGGCCTGCGCGACCGCATCGTCGTGCAGACGGACGGCCAGCTCAAGACCGGTCGTGACGTGATCATCGCCGCCCTGCTCGGGGCTGATGAATATGGCTTCGCCACCGCCCCCTTGGTCGTGAGCGGCTGCATCATGATGCGCGTCTGCCATCTCGACACCTGTCCGGTCGGCGTGGCCACGCAGAACAAGGCCCTGCGCGAGAAGTACACCGGCAAGGCCGAGCACGTCGTGAACTTCTTCGAGTTCATCGCCGAGGAGACGCGGGAGTACCTGGCGGAGCTGGGATTCCGGAGCCTCGACGAGGCCATCGGCCATGCGGAGCTGCTCGACACCCGGTCGGCCCTCGACCACTGGAAGGCCGACGGGCTCGACCTGTCGCCGATCTTCTACGTTCCCGAGCTCGGGCCGGACGCGGTGATGCACCAGACCGTCGGCCAGGACCACGCCCTCGAGAAGGCGCTCGACATGGAGCTCATCGCCCTCGCCGAGGACGCCCTGGAGAAGGGTGAGCCGGTGCGCGCCCAGCTCGAGATCCGCAACGTCAACCGCACGGTCGGCACGATGCTCGGCCACGAGCTCACCAAGCGCTACCGCGGCGAGGGCCTGCCCGAGAACACGATCGACCTGACGTTCCTGGGCTCGGCCGGCCAGTCGTTCGGCGCGTTCCTGCCGCGCGGCATCACGCTGCGTCTCGAGGGTGACGGCAACGACTACGTCGGCAAGGGCCTGTCCGGCGGACGCATCATCGTGCGGCCGCCGCGGGAGGCGCAGTTCACGCCGGAGGCACAGATCGTCGCCGGCAACGTCATCTGCTTCGGCGCGACTGGCGGCGAGATCTTCCTGCGCGGCAAGGTCGGCGAACGGTTCTGCGTGCGCAACTCCGGCGTCCACGCGGTGGTCGAGGGCGTCGGCGACCATGCATGCGAGTACATGACCGGCGGCAAGGTCGTGATCCTCGGCCCCACCGGACGCAACGTCGCCGCAGGCATGAGCGGTGGCACGGCGTACGTGCTCGACCTCGACCACTCCCTGGTCAATCCCGAGCTCGTTGAGCTGCGGCCGGTTCCGGAGGACGCTGCGGAGGTGCTCCACGACCTCGTCCGCAAGCACCATCAGGAGACCGGTTCGGCCGTGGCCGAGCAGCTGCTCGGCCACTGGGAGCAGTCGCTCGAGCGGTTCACCGAGATCATGCCCGTCAACTACCGCAAGGTCCTCGAGGCGCAAGAGCAGGCGGAGTCCGAGGGACTCTCGGACGAGGACACGACCGCACGCATGATGGAGGTGGCCGCCCGTGGCTGACCCACGCGGATTCATGTCGACGCCGCGCGAGGTCGCACCCAAGCGACCCGTCGAGGAGCGCATCCACGACTGGAACGAGGTCTATCCCGGTGGGCTCGGCAAGGCGCTGCTGCCGATCATCTCCGAGCAGGCCGGACGCTGCATGGACTGCGGCATACCGTTCTGCCACCAGGGCTGCCCGCTGGGCAACCTCATCCCGGAGTGGAACGACCTCGTCTGGCGCGACGACTGGGACGAGGCCATCGACCGGCTGCACGCCACGAACAACTTCCCGGAGTTCACCGGGCGGCTGTGCCCGGCGCCGTGCGAGCCCGCCTGCGTCGTGGCCATCAACCGCGACGCGGTGACCATCAAGAACGTCGAGGTGTCGATCATCGACATGGCATGGGACCGGCACAACGTGCGTCCCGAGCCGCCGGAGTGGCTCACCGGTCGCACCGTCGCCGTCGTGGGCTCCGGTCCGGCCGGGCTCGCCGCAGCGCAGCAGCTCACGCGCGCCGGCCACACCGTCGCGGTGTACGAGCGTGACGACAAGCCCGGCGGCCTGCTCCGCTACGGCATCCCCGAGTTCAAGATGGAGAAGATCCAGGTCGACCGGCGGATCGACCAGATGCGCCGCGAGGGCACGGTGTTCCGCAGCGGCATCGACGTCGGGCGACGAGCTCACCGGCACCCAGCTCCGCGACCGCTACGACGCGGTGGTGCTGGCGATCGGCGCGACCGTGCGCCGCGACCTTCCGGCTCCGGGCCGCGAGCTCTCCGGCATCCACCAGGCCATGGAGTTCCTGCCCCAGGCCAATCGAGTGGCCCTGGGCGAGGAGGTCGACGACCAGATCCTCGCAACCGACAAGGACGTCATCATCATCGGTGGCGGCGACACCGGCGCCGACTGCCTCGGCACGGTCATCCGGCAGGGCGCACGGTCGATCACCAGCCTGGAGATCCTGCCGCAGCCGGGGGAGGACCGCCCGGAGAACCAGCCCTGGCCGACGTACCCGATGATCTTCCGCACCGCGTCCGCCCACGAGGAGGGCGGCGAGCGGGTCTACTCCGTCTCCACCAAGGAGTTCGTCGGCGAGGACGGCCAGCTGACCGGCCTGCGCATCGTCGAGGTCGAGTTCAAGGACGGTTCATTCGTCGACGTCCCCGGCACCGAACGGACCATCCCGGCTCAGCTGGTGCTCTTCGCGATGGGATTCACCGGTCCGGAGACCGATGGGTTGGTTGAACAACTGGGTGTCGAATTGAACGCTCAGGGCACCATCGTGCGCGACGAGAACTACATGTCCAGCGTCAACGGTGTGTTCGTGGCCGGTGACGCCGGGCGTGGACAGTCGCTGATCGTCTGGGCCATCGCCGAGGGTCGTGCCGCGGCCGCAGGCGTCGACGCCTTCCTGTCGGGCTCGACCAACCTGCCGTCACCCATCCGGCCTTCGGACCGTGCACTGGCCGTGTAGGACGCACGATGCGGGGCCACTACGCTTGACGTGTGCGTAGAGCCAAGATCGTCTGCACCCTCGGGCCAGCCACCGACACGTACGAACGCGTGCGCGAGCTGGCCGAAGCCGGCATGGACGTCGCCCGCCTGAACATGAGTCACGGCACGCGTGCCGACCACGAGAAGGTCTACGAGCACGTGCGCCGGGCGAGCGAGGACGTCGGCAAGGCGATCGCGATCCTGGGCGACCTCCAGGGCCCCAAGATCCGGCTCGGCACGTTCGCCGACGGCCCGGTGGTCCTCGCTGACGGCGACACCTTCACCATCACGACCGAACCGATCGACGGCGACGCCACCCGGTGCTCCACCACGTATGCCGGCATGCCCGGCGACGTCAGCCCCGGCGACGAGATCCTCATCGACGACGGCCGGGTCCGGCTGCGCACCACGGCCGTCTCCGACACCGACGTGACGACCAGGGTCGAGATCGGGGGCCAGGTCAGCAACAACAAGGGCATCAACCTGCCCGGCGTCCACGTGAGCGTGCCGGCGATGAGCGAGAAGGACATCGAGGACCTCCGTTGGGCCCTGCGCCAGGGCGTCGACTTCGTCGCACTGTCGTTCGTCCGGTCGGCCAAGGACGCCGAGGACGCGCGTGACGTGATGCGTGAGGAGGACATCCTCCGGCCGCTGATCGCCAAGATCGAGAAGCCCCAGGCGGTCGAGAACCTCGACGAGGTGATGGACGCCTTCGACGGCGTCATGGTCGCCCGCGGCGACCTCGGCGTCGAGCTGCCACTGGAGGAGGTGCCGATCGTTCAGAAGCTCATCGTCGAGAAGGCCCGGCGCAACGCCAAGCCGGTCATCGTCGCCACCCAGATGCTCGAGTCGATGATCTCGGCCCCTCGTCCCACTCGCGCCGAGGCGTCCGACGTCGCGAACGCCGTGCTCGACGGCACCGACGCCGTGATGCTCTCGGGCGAGACGAGTGTGGGGGCGTACCCGATCGACACGGTGCGCACGATGGCCCGCATCATCGAGTCCACCGAGGAGCACGGCCTGCCGCGCATGGCGGCGCTCACCTGGAAGCCCAAGACCAAGAGTGGCGTCATCTGCCGCGCCGCCGCCGACGTCGCCGAGGCCATCGACGCCAAGTACCTGGTGGCGTTCACGACGTCCGGTGACTCCGCCCGGCGCATGTCCCGCTACCGCTCCCACATCCCGGTCATCGCGTTCACACCGGACCCGGTCGTGCGGTCGCAGCTGGCCATGACCTGGGGCGTCGAGACGTTCCACGTCCCGTACGTCAAGCACACCGACGACATGGTGCTGCAGGTCGACAAGGCGCTGCTCGAGATCGGCCGGTGCGACGAGGGCCAGCAGGTCGTCATCGTGGCCGGCAGCCCGCCCGGCATCGCCGGCTCCACCAACGCCCTCCGCATCCACAACATGGGCGATGCCATCAACCGGGTCTCGCCGGCGTACCACGACCCCGAGCTGGACGAGGAAGACATGCTCGGCGACGCGGTCAAGGGCCCCTAGCCGGCGAGCAGGGTCTGGGTCGCGATCCCGATCGGTCCCTCGCGGTCGAGCACCGTCGACATGGTCATCGCGCCCGACCCGGCCGTGATGGTCGTGGCGGCATCGAGACCGATCCACTCCGTCACCGGGTCGCGGTGCAGCGTCACGGACAGGTCGCAGTTGATCGCCGGGTGCTGGTTCGGATCGAGCGCCAGGCTGATTCCGTTGGTGGAGTCCGCGACCACCAGCACACGCTGCCACGGGGTCGGTTCCTCACCCTCGATCAGGGGTACTCGTTGCCGTCCCCAGGCCATGCCCGGTCCGAACTCCTCGAACGAGCTGCGCTCGAATCGGAAGTCCATGGCGGACACGTAGCCGTCCAGGTACATGCCGTCCCAGCGAACCGGCTCGGCTGCCGGTAGGTCTGTTGGGCTGGTGGGGACGGGCTCGGGGCGGGACGGGAAGTCGTCCGGCGTCCTGGCCACCCGCCAGGCACGGACGACCAGCACGACGCGGTCGTCCGCCTCGGCCTTCGCCTCGAAAAGCTCCAGTCGGCGCCCCTGCCTCAATCTCTCGACCGTGACGCTCAGCGGGGCGACCGGCACGGCACCGAGGATGTCGACGTTCACCCGACCCAGCCGGTGGCCCTCACGTGGCTCGAAACGCTCGATCGCCCGGGCCAGCAGGGCCGACGGGGGACCGGCGTGCTGCCTGTCCGGCCCCCACGGTGCCGCCGTGGACGGGCTGCTGGCGAAGGTGTTGTCGTCGAGCTGGGCGTAGAAGGGCTCCATGGGGCGAGTATGTCTGCGCTGCCACGACGGTCGGCCCTGACCCACGCGATTTGTGACGAACCTCGCGACGTTCCGGGCGATGTCTCGCGAACAGCGTCACAAATCGCGGGGACCTCCGGGTGCCGGGAGCGGGATTCGAACCCGCACGCCCTTGCGGACAATGGTTTTTGAGACCATCGCGTCTGCCATTCCGCCATCCCGGCCGGCTTCACTGCCGGATAACCTTCTCACGTGAGCGCGTCGCCGACCGAACCCGGTTCAGTTGCCCGGAGGCGCGTCGTCATCGCCGAGGACGAGGCGCTGATCAGGCTCGATCTGGCCGAGATGCTCGACGAGGCCGGGTACGAGGTTGTCGCGCAGGCCGGCGACGGGGAGGAGGCCGTGGCGCTCACGATGGAGCACCGGCCCGACCTCGTGGTCATGGACGTCAAGATGCCGCGACTCGACGGCATCGCAGCAGCCGCCCAGATCGCTCGCGACCGCATCGCTCCCGTCGTGATGCTCACGGCATTCAGCCAGCGCGAGCTCGTCGAGCGGGCCCGCGAGTCCGGCGCCATGGCGTACCTCGTCAAGCCCTTCACCATCACCGACCTCGTGCCGGCGATCGAGATGGCGATGAGCCGGTTCGCCGAGATCACCAGCCTCGAGGGGGAGGTCGAAGACCTGACCGAGCGGCTCGCTGCGCGCAAGGCCGTCGAGCGGGCCAAGTCGACGCTGCAGGAGGCGCTCGGTCTCACCGAGCCGGAGGCGTTCGGCTGGATCCAGCGCACCGCCATGGACCTGCGACTCACCATGCACGAGGTGGCGCAGCAGGTCATCGAGAAGGGGCCGGAGCTCGGAAACGACCAGTGAGGGGCGATCGGTTACAAAAGGGCTACGAACAGGAACATTCGCGTCAGGGGTCCCCATCTGACCCCTGAGACGGCTACGTTCGGGCATACCCGTTCATCGGCCCGTCCCGGGCCGATCGACCGACCATCCGGAGGATCAATGAAGCGCAGTACCAAGACCATTCGTCTTGCCACTGTCGCCGCTGCCGGCACGCTCGTGCTGGGAGCGTGTGGCGGAGGCGACGGCGGCGGAGGCGGAGATGACGCCGGCTCGGTAGCCAAGGGCGACGGAACCCTGACCGTCGGCACCTTGTTGCCGTCGACCGGAGACCTCGCCTTCCTCGGCCCGCCGGAGTTCGCCGGCGTCGACCTCGCCGTCAAGGACATCAACGAGGCCGGAGGCGTGCTCGGCAAGGACGTCGTTCAGAGCAAGGCCGACTCCGGTGATGGAACGCCGAAGATCGCACCCGGTGAGGTCGACAAGCTGCTTGGCGACGACGTCGACACCATCATCGGTGCCGCGAGCTCGAGCGTCTCGCTCAGCGTGATCGACAAGATCATCAACGCCGGTGTCGTGCACTTCTCGCCGGCCAACACCTCGACTGCCTTCGACACCTACGACGACAAGGGCATGTACTTCCGTACCGCTCCGTCGGACGTGCTGCAGGGCAACGTTCTCGGCAACCTGGTGCTCCAGGACGGTGCCAAGAGCGTCGCGATCCTGGCCCGCCAGGAAGCGTACGGCGAAGCACTGGCCGACAACGTCGAGAAGACGATCAAGGACCAGGGCGGCAACGTCGCGGCCAAGGTGCTCTACAGCGTCGACGCCACGTCGTACACGTCCGAGATCCAGAAGATCAAGGATGCCGATCCGGACGCCATCGTGCTGATCGCCTTCAACGAGACCACGAAGATCATCCCGAGCTTCGAGTCCGCAGGGATCGGCCCGCAGGACGTCCAGACCTACTTCGTCGACGGCAACACCGCCGACTACAGCAAGGACTTCCCGAAGGGCACGCTCAAGGGCGTCAAGGCCACCTACCCGGGTGCGGAGCTTCAGACCGACTTCCGTGAGCGCATGCTCGAGGTCGACCCGGATCTGAAGGACTTCACGTACGGTCCGGAGAGCTACGACGCGACGATCATGTCGGCCCTGGCCGCGGAGGCTGCCGAGAACGACTCTGGTGAAGCCATCGCGTCCGAGCTGATCAACATCTCGCGTGACGGCGAGGAGTGCACCACGTTCGCCGACTGCGTGAAGCTGATCAAGGACGGCACGGACATCGACTACAACGGTGTCTCCGGTCCGGTCGACCTGAACGAGACGGGCTCCCCGTCGAAGGCCACGATCGGCATCTTCGCGTACAACAACAACAACAAGTACGACAACACGGACTACATCACCGGCGTCGTCGAGTGATCTAGCTCCAGAACGAGGAGGGCCCCGGCTTCGGCCGGGGCCCTCCTTCGCGCGCTACGGTCGCATGCTGGGCGTGTGGTGGTACGCCCAGCACAGGATTCTTCCTGCCCCGGCGTGGCGATTGCTGCTCGGACTGCGCCGTGTGCCGCTCTGAACGTCAGTCAGGCCTTGGCCAGCGTGCCGAGGTAGAGCTCGATGACCTTGGGGTCGTTCATGAGCCGCTCGCCGGTGTCCGTGTAGGCGTCCTTGCCCTGGTCGAGCACGTAGCCGCGGTCGCAGATCTGCAGGCAGCGACGGGCGTTCTGCTCGACCATGACGATCGAGACGCCGGCGGCGTTGATGTGCTTCGTTTGCACGAAGACCTCGTCCTGGAGGTTGGGGGAGAGTCCAGCTGACGGCTCGTCCAGCAACAGGACCGACGGCTCCATCATCAGTGCACGTCCCATGGCAACCATCTGCCGCTCGCCGCCGGACAACGAGCCGGCCCGCTGGTCCTTGCGCTCGGCGAGCCGAGGGAAGATGCCAGCCACATAGTCGAAACGCTCACGGAAGGTCTTCGGGGCCAGGTACACGCCCATCTCGAGGTTCTCGCCGACGGTGAGTGACGGGAAGACGTTGTTGGTCTGGGGTACGTACCCGATGCCGGACGCGACCAGCTTGTCGGCACGCTCGTTGGTGATCTCCTCACCCTTGAGCCTCACCGAGCCCTTGTGCACGGTGACCAGCCCGAAGATCGCCTTGATGAGGGTGGACTTCCCCGCACCGTTCGGCCCGATGATGCCGACCAGCTCGCCCTCGTGGCAGTGCAGACTGGCGCCGTTGAGGATGTTCACGCCGGGCAGGTAGCCGGCCTCCAGGTCGTCGGCGCGCAACACCGCACCCTCCGGGGACGTCGTGTCCGTGGGCGTGGACGGTGCGGCTCCGGGTTCGGACATCAGCTCTCCTCGGCTTCCTTGATCTCGGCCTCGAGCTCGGCCTCTGCCTCGGCGAGGATCTCGGCCTCGGCCTCGAACGTGAGCTCCGCGTCATGGTGGGCGCCCAGGTAGGCGTCGATGACGGCCGGATCGGCCATCACGCCGTCCGGCGGGCCCTCGGCGACGATCCTGCCAGCGGCCATGACGACCACCCAGTCGGAGATGTCGCGGACCATGTCCATGTCGTGCTCGACGAACAGCACGGTGCGGCCCTCGTCGCGCAGCGACTTCACGTGGCCGAGGAGCGACTGCTTGAGTGCCGGGTTCACGCCCGCCATGGGCTCGTCGAGCATGATGAGCTCGGGGTCGACCATCAGGGCGCGGCACATCTCCAGCAGCTTGCGCTGGCCACCGGACAGCGACCCGGCGAAGTCGTCGCGCTTCGTGTCCAGCGAGAAGCGGCCAAGCAGTTCTTCGGCTCGCGTGGTGTTCGACGCCTCTTGGTCGGACCACAGCGCCTTGAAGAGGCTCGGGATGATCTTCTCGCCGCGCTGCCCGGTGGCGCCGAGCCGCATGTTCTCGATGACGGTGAGACGCGAGAGCACCTTGGTGAGCTGGAACGTCCGCACCATGCCCAGGCGGGCCACCCTGTACGGCGGGACCCCCTGCAGCTTCTTGCCGTTGAACGCCCACTCTCCTGTGTCGGCCCGGTCGAATCCGGTGAGCAGGTTGAAGAACGTCGTCTTGCCGGCACCGTTCGGACCGATCAGAGCGGTGATCTTGCCGCGCTCGATCTCGAAGTGCTCGACGTCGACCGCCCGCAGCCCGCCGAACGTCCGCACCACGTTGTCGGCCACCAGGATGGCGTCATTCTTCTGCTGGCCAGGCGCGGTCTCTTGCTGGGTCTCAACGTCCATCGATCGCCAGCTCCCTTCTGTCGCCGAAGATGCCTTGCGGCCGATAGATCATCAGCAGCATGAGGACCAGGCCGAGGATGATGAGTCGCATCAGGCTGGCCTGGTCCGAGGTCATGATCCAGTCGGGGATGATGTTGTCGGCGGTGGCCTTGTCGAAGAACAGGGCGAGCCCGTTCAGGAAGAACCAGAAGATCAGCGCTCCAGCCACCGGGCCGAACACGCGGGCGGCGCCGCCGATGAGCAACACCGTGTAGACGAAGAACGTCGTGTCCGTCGCGAAGTCCGACGGTGCCACGTTGTCGGTGGCCACCCCGCTCAAGATGCCGGCGAGGGCGCCGATCATGCCGCCGAGGATGAGTGCCTGCATCTTGTAGGAGTAGACGTTCTTGCCGAGGCTTCGCACCGCGTCTTCGTCCTCGCGAATGCCCTTGAGCACCCGCCCCCAAGGGCTGCGCATGAGTAGGTACACGAGCCCACACAACAGCAGGGCCAGGGACCATCCGATGATCATGATGAAGAAGTCATAGCTGCGCCAGGCCACGAACCCGAAGTCGGCGCCTCCCCTGGGTATCGGATCCAGCGCCTTCAGGCTGTCGGCGAACCCGAACCGGCCGTCCTGGCCGCCGAACTGATCATTCAGGGTGGCGGATCCGAGCACCTGGCGGATCGCCTCGGCGGCGGCGATCGTCGCGATCGCCAGGTAGTCGGCACGGAGCCGCAGCGTCGGCACGCCGAGCACCAGGGCGAGCACGACCGAGGCGAGCAGACCGACGACGATGCTCAGCCAGAGGTTCTGCTCCCAGGTCTGCACCAGGGCTCCGACGGCGTAGCCGCCGACCATCATGAACGCGGCCTGGCCGAAGTTCAGCAGGCCGGTGTAGCCGAAGTGGATGTTGAGGCCGATCGCGGCCAGGCAGTAGATGATGGCCTGCGGGCCGAGTGCCTGCTCGATGGCGCCGCTGAGGACGTCCAACCAGCTCATTGTCGTCTCCTCTTCCTCATCCGACCCGCTGAGCGCGTCCGAGAATGCCCTGGGGCCTGATCAGCAACACCAGGATCAGCACCACGAGCGCGGTGACGTACTTGAGCTCGGTGGGGATGATCAGCGAGGACATCTCGATCATCAGGCCGACGAGCAGGCTGCCGGCCATCGTTCCCCAGATGGTGCCGAGGCCGCCGAGTGTGACGCCGGCAAAGATGAGCAGCAGGATCTTGAAGCCGAACTGGTAGTCGAAGCCGTCGTTCATCCCCCGCAGGATCCCCGACAGCCCGGCGAGGGCAGCGCCGACGATCCAGATGGTGAGGATGACACGGTCGACGTCGATGCCGGAGGACGCGGCCAGCGGCGGATTGTCGGAGACAGCTCGGGTGGCCTTGCCCAGACGAGTGGCTGCACGGCGATCGACACGATGATGAGGACCACCACGCAGATGACCGCGCTCCAGAAGGTCGCCTTCGGAGACGTCGATGGGTCCAGATCGCCCACGGTCGTCGTCGGATCCCGACCTCGCTGAAATTGTGGCTGTTCGCACCGACGAAGTACTGGAACGTGTACCGCAGGAAGATCGCGAGGCCGATGCTGACGATCATCATCGCGATCAGTCCGGTGCCGCGGTTGCGCAGCGGTCGCCACAGTAGCCTGTCGTTGGCGTAGCCGAACGCCGCGGAAAGGACCACCGCCGTCAGGGCGGCCGCGACGAACACGAACCCAGCCTCGCGCTGCAACAGGAACGCGGTGATCGCGCCGAACGTGACGAGCTCCCCGTGGGCGAAGTTGGTGAGGCCGGTCGTGCCGAAGATGAGCGAGAGGCCGAGGCCACCGAGCGCGAGCAGCAGCCCTTCCATCGTGCCGTTGGCCAGGCCCTGCGGACCTTGCTCCGGAGCGGGGCCGAGGTCTCGCTGAACCGATCGGGAACTGGAGCAGTTGCCGTCCCTCGAGGATGACGGTCTTGGTCATCGATGGGCTCCCGCGCGCGTGACGCTGTCTGGCAAACCCTTCTCGTCGATGCGACGGTGAACGTCCCGCCTGCCGGGATCGGGAGGTACACTCGCCCGCCGGGCCCGGTAATGTGCTCGCCGACCACCGCGCCGTCGGCGTCGGCGACCTCGAGCGTGGCCCCCACGTCTGTGTCCCGTCGCCACCCTTGCTTCGGTCGATGAGCGTGACGTCGAAGTAGCTGCCGTCCGGTGGTCGCTGAGGTCCGCTGCGGTCGGGCTGAGGCTCGGCGTCGCTCGGGCTCCTGTGCCGGCGGCGTTGGCGCCGAGCAACGAGATAAGACGAGCAGCGGAAGTAATGCCACCAGTCGCAGTCGCACGCAGTACTCCTGAGGTCGGGGCGCGGGTTCACCGCGTCGTTCCTCGGCAGCATAGCCACATCAGAGAGTCACTGCGTCTCACCGGGCGTTCACATGTGACAGTTCGATGAAGTCGTGGGCATCGGACCCGGTGTCAGTGGACCGTGACGGCGATCTGGGTGAGCAGCGGGGCGAAGATCAACGCCGGAAGGAAGTCGACGACCGGGATCGGCTTGAGGTCGAGGAGCCGTACGGCCACACCGATCAGGATGAGTCCTCCTGTCGCAGTGAGCGCAAACAGGTGAGCCTCGGGCAGGACCGAGCCGAGCAGCACTCCGACCACTGTCAACGATCCCTGGATGAGCGCCACGGACAGCGCCGACAGCATCACGCCGATGCCGAACGACGCGGCAAAGGCCAGCGCGGCGAATCCGTCGAGCATGGACTTCAGCAGGAGCTGGTCGGCGCCGCGACCGAGGCCCTCGTTGATCGAGCCCAGGATCGTCAGGGGTCCGACGCAGAACACCAGGGAGCTCAGCACGAACCCCTCGATGAACCGCTCGCGGGTCTCGCCCGCGCCGGGGCCGGGTGCGGCTGCGACACGCGGGCCTGCATCCACCCACCGAAGCGTTCCAGACGGGCCTCGAGCTTCAGCAGCGATCCGACGATGCCGCCGATGACGAGGGAGCCGAGAACGACGAGGGTCGGTGCGGAGGTGCCGACCGCGTCGACGAGCTCGGGGGCGGCGACATCGGCTGCCGCGTCGGCGGCGATCAGGAGAGTCACGAGACCGAGCGCCGTGGTGACCGTGGATCGGACCCGGGCCGGCAGGCGGTGCCCGATGAGCATGCCGAGCCCCGACCCGATGAGCACGGTCGCGACGTTCGTGATCGTGCCTGCTCCGACGAACATCGTGGGTCCTTTCCGGCGGCGAAAGCCCTTGCTTGACTGGGGTCTTGCTCCGGTAGTGTGACATCCCACGTGACCCAGAAGCCTCACCACGGCGCAGGCGTCGCGCCCACTCAGCAGGACAGGACCATCATGTCGAGCCGACACCCGATCGTGCTGCGCGACGCCGACCGCGAGGACGCAGCCGCGCTCATCGCGTTGTGGTCGGAGTGCGCCGCGGCCAGCCGGGACGAAGGCTCGGAGGCGTTCACGCAGCAGATGCTGTGGCGCGAACCGGGAGTCGCGGAAGCAGCGGCCGCGCTCGAGTTCGCGCTTCGCAGCCCGGACAAGCGCATCATCCTGGCGCTGGTGGAGGGCGAGGTCGTGGGTGCGACGGTGTGCGACATCCGCACGCTGACGCCGGTCAACATCGACAAGGTCCTGGTGGTCACCGAGATCCAGGTGTCGCCACGTCACCGTCGTCGCGCGGTGGCCTCCACGCTCTTGTCGGCCGCTGCGTCCTACGGCGAGGAGCGCGACTGCGAGATCGTCGTCGCGTCGATCCCGGCACATGCCCGCGAGCCGAACCGGTACCTCACCAAGATCGGGTTCAACCAGATCGCCGTGCTCCGCGCCATCCAGGCCAGCAAGCTGAGGTCGCGGCTCACCTCGAGGGCCACCAACTCGCGCGACACCGGCAAGCTCATCGCCGTCCGGCGCACGATGCGTCGCCGTCAGGGCGAGCGACGCCTCCGTCCCCGACCCTGACGGCTGTCACTGCTCGTGACTAGAGTCAGGTGAGTGGACCGCCTGCTGTTGATCGACGGCCATTCCGTCGCCTATCGTGCCTTCTTCGCCCTCCCGGTCGAGAACTTCTCGACCACCACCGGGCAGCACACCAATGCCGTGTTCGGGTTCACGTCGATGCTCATCAACGTCCTGCGCGACGAGCAGCCCACGCACCTCGGTGTGGCGTTCGACGTCTCCCGCAAGACGTTCCGCTCCGAGGAGTACACCGAGTACAAGGCCAATCGCAGCAAGTCGCCGCAGGAGTTCACCGGCCAGATCTCGCTCATCAAGGACGTCCTCGAGGCTCTCGGCGTCACGACATTCGAGAAGGACGGCTTCGAGGCCGACGACATCATCGGCACCCTCACCACACAGGCCACTGCCGCGGGCATGGAGGTGCTGATCGTCACGGGCGACCGCGACGCGTTTCAGCTCGTGAGCGACGCGACCACCGTGCTCTACCCGCGCAAGGGCGTCTCCGACCTCGCCCGCTTCACGCCGACTGCAGTCGAGGAGAAGTACGGCGTCACGCCCGACCACTATCCCGACCTCGCCGCGCTGGTGGGTGAGACCAGCGACAACCTGCCCGGCATACCCGGTGTCGGGCCCAAGACCGCCGCCAAGTGGATCAATTCCTACGGCACTCTCGACGCCCTGGTGGCCGACGCCGGGCAGGTGCCGGGCAAGGCGGGGGAGGCCCTGCGCGACCACCTCGACGACGTGCTGCGCAACCGGCGCATCAACGCGCTGGTCAACGACCTCGACCTGCCCGCTGGCCCCGCCGACCTGGCGTTCACGACGGAGTGGAACCGCAACGCCATCCACGAGGTGTTCGACGCCCTGGAGTTCGCGGCGCTTCGTGAGCGGTTGTTCGACTACCTCGGTGGCGGCGACGAGTCGGCCACCCCCGACGCCGCAGCCGACCTGACGCTGACGCAGGTCGCGCCAGGAGAGCTCGCCGGGTGGCTGGCAGAAAACGCCAAAGCTGATCCCGTGGGCCTGGAGGTCGTCGGCGTCACGCGACCGGTGGGTGCGCGTGCCGAGCACCTCGCCCTGGCCACGGCCACGGGTGCTGCGGCCTGGGTCACGGTCGAGCAGCTCGCGCCCGACGACGACAAGGTCCTCGCCGACTGGCTGTCGGACGCCGACCGGCCCAAGGTGCTCCACGACGCCAAGGGCCAGGCCCACGCACTAGCGGCCCAGGGCTGGACGTTGTCCGGCGTCGTGGCCGACACCGCGCTGGCCACGTACCTGGTCAAGCCCGACCAGCGCGCCTACGACCTCGCCGACCTCTCCGTCCGTTACCTCCATCGCGAGCTCATGTCCGGCGAGGACGACTCCGGCCAGCTCTCCTTCGACGACGACGGCGGGGCGGAGGTCGCCGTCCAGCGGGCGAACGCCGCGCTCGACCTCTGGGGCGTCCTCGAGTCCGAGCTGGAGTCGCAGGCGTCGCTGACGTTGCTGCGCGACGTCGAGCTGCCGCTCGTCGACGTCCTGCTCGGCATGGAGACCGATGGCGTCGCCGTCGACACCGATCACCTCGACGCGCTCCACTCCGAGTTCACCGAGCGCATGCTCGGGGCCGCGCAGGAGGCGTACGACGTCATCGGCAAGGAGGTGAACCTCGGCTCGCCCAAGCAGCTGCAGGTCGTGCTGTTCGAGGAGCTCGACATGCCGAAGACCAAGCGCACCAAGACCGGCTACACCACCGACGCCGATTCGCTGCAGGCTCTGTTCGACAAGACCGAGCACCCGTTCCTCCAGCACCTGCTGGCGCATCGCGACGTCACGCGCCTGCGACAGACGGTCGAGGGACTGCAGAAGACCGTCGCACCGGACGGACGCATCCACACCACGTACTTCCAGACGATCGCGGCCACGGGCCGGCTCAGCTCGGCCGACCCCAACCTGCAGAACATCCCGATCCGCACCGAGTCGGGTCGCCGGATCCGCGAGGCGTTCACCGTCGGCGACGGGTTCGAGACGCTGCTCACCGCCGACTACAGCCAGATCGAGATGCGCATCATGGCGCACCTGTCCGAGGACGACGCTCTCATCGAGGCGTTCCGGTCCGGTCACGACTTCCACACCGTCATGGCGGCCAAGGTCTTCGAGCGCGAGCCGGACGACATCGACGGCGGTCTCCGGGCTCGCATCAAGGCGATGAACTACGGGCTCGCCTACGGCCTGTCGTCGTACGGCCTCAGCCAGCAGCTCGGCATCGGCACCAGTGAGGCTCAGGTCCTCATGGACGACTACTTCGAGACCTTCGGGGGAGTCCGCGACTACCTGCGCGGCCTCGTCGCCGACGCGCGGGGCACCGGCTTCACCGCCACGATCCTCGGACGCCGTCGCTACCTCCCCGACCTGCTGAGCGACAACCGGCAGCGCCGCGAGATGGCCGAGCGCATGGCCCTCAACGCGCCCATCCAGGGCTCGGCCGCCGACATCATCAAGGTGGCGATGCTCGACGTCGAGCGGGCGCTCCGGGAGTCGTCGATGGCGTCACGGATGCTGCTGCAGGTGCACGACGAGCTCGTGTTCGAGGTCGCCGACGGTGAGCGCGATTCCCTCGAGTCACTCGTGCGCGAGCAGATGGCCGGCGCCGCCGACCTCTCGGTGCCGCTCGACGTGTCCGTCGGCATCGGTCGTACGTGGCACGAAGCCGGGCACTGACACGACTCAGCCGCCGCCGGTTGCGGCAGCGATCTCGACCGCGAGCGGCCAGGGTTCGCGGTCACCACGATGACGGTCAGCACCAACCCGGTGACTCCGACGCCGAGTCCGTAGGCGGAGACGAGCACCGCGGCCACGGCGCCCCAGAGCATCACGACGATGCCGTGCGCGTGCTGGGCGAGCGCGTCGAACACGAGCAGGTAGACGATCGCCAGGAGCGAGCCGGCCAGCGCGAACATCCACAGGCGGTCCTGCGACGTCGGTGTACTTGTCGCCGCCCACGAGGATGAGTGCCAGCCACGGGAGGACGACCGTGCCGGCGACGACGAGGAGCGCCGAGCAGGCTGACGACGGAGATCGCCCGCAGCCGGGCGTGATGGGTGGTCGCGCGCGCGAGGTCGGGGAAGACCACGACACTGACGAACTGGGCGGCGAAGAACGCGGCCTTGGCGAGGATCAGCCCGGACGCGTACAGGCCGCTGTCGTCCCCGTCGAAAAGATTGCGCGCGACGAGGGAGTCCATGTTGCTCAGGACGAAGAAGGCGAGCAGGGTGTGGTGGAAAGCATGGCCTCGCGAAGCATCGACCCGCGGGACCGGCGCGGAGTCCGACGCGGAGTGCGGTGACCGCAGCAGCAGGGGGCGCCGGCGAGCACCGGCGTCCAGGCGCCGATCGCGATGCCGATCATCGCCGAGGTCGGCGTCGGGGACGATGAGCAGCGCGATCGTGCCACCGACCAGCCGGCCGAGACCGTTCCCGACGTAGATGGCCGTGAGCGAACCCCACCGCGACGTTCCCTGCGCGATCGCCGGCCTGCGCGCCCATCACCGTCATCGGGAAGAGCGTCGCGCCGCACAGGATGACCGGCCAGTAGCTGTCGAGCTTGAGGGCCGGCGTGATCACGACGGTAGCTGGCGGCGACATCAGGCCGACGGCGGTGGCGGCCTGAGCGCGGTGACGCGGAGCGTCGTCGGCGATGATCTCGCCGCGCGACTCGGGCGCCACGGCGAGTCGGCGGGCGGTGACGGCCTGCAGGCCGAGCTGGAGCGACCGAGCCGACGAGGATGATGCCGAACAACGCCGTGAGTGCGCCGAATTCACTGGGGTACGAGCAGACGGGCAGCCAGCACGTTGAAGGCATAGACGGTGACGTTCATCGTCATCATCCCGGCGGCCACGAGCGTGCCGCCGGCGACCGTGGCCTGCGTGGACTTCACCCGCGAAACCCTAACGGCGTGACATAGGCTCCGCTGCATGAGCCCGACCGACGTTCCCGCCGACCAGCTGCTGCGATTCATCGACGACTCGCCCACGCCTTTCCATGCGTGCCAGACCGTGGCAGCCACTCTCGACGATGCCGGCTGGACGCGCATCGACGAGCGCGACCCCTGGCCCACCGAGCCCGGGCGCCGCTACCTCGTCCGGGCAGGGTCGCTCGTGGCCTGGTCGGACGAGTCCGCACCCGCGCCCACCGACCGGTTCCGCGTGGTGGGGGCTCACACCGACAGCCCGAACCTGCGTCTGAAGCAGAACCATGACGTCGGCACCGACAAGGCCGCGGTCGTCGCACTCGAGCCCTATGGCGGGCCGCTGCTCCACACCTGGTTCGATCGCGACCTCGGCGTGTCAGGCCGGGTCGTGCTCCGTGACGGCTCCGAACACCTCGTGCGCGTCGACGAGCCGGTCCTGCGGGTGCCGCACCTGGCGATCCACCTCGACGAGGACCGCAAGGGCAGCGACATCGACCCCCAGCGGCACCTGAACGCCGTCTGGGGCGTGGAGCCGCGGGAGTTCCTGCCCTGGCTGTGCAAGCGCGAGGGCCTGACAGACGCAGACGTCCTCGGCTTCGAGCTGATGGCCCACTCCGTGCAACCCAGCGCGCGCGTGGGCGCGGACGGCGAGCTCGTGGCCGCACCGCGACTCGACAACCAGGCCACCTGCTTCGCCGGCCTGACCGCGTTGCTGGCCGCCGAACCCGCCGAAGGTCTGCGGCCGATGCTCGTGCTGTTCGACCACGAGGAGGTCGGCAGCACCAGCGAGCGTGGGGCCCAGTCCGACCTGCTGACGACGGTGCTCGAACGCATCGTGCTCGCCGCCGGCGGCTCGCGCGACGACTACCACCGTGCGATCGCCGCGTCGATGTGCGCTTCCGGCGACATGGCGCACGCGACGCACCCGAACCATGCCGAACGGCACGAGACGCTGCACCACATCGCCTTGGGCGGGGGACCGGTGCTCAAGGTCAACCAGAACCTGCGCTACGCGTCGGAGTCGCGCGGAGCGGCGGCGTTCGCGCTGGCCTGCGACCAGGCCGGAGTGCCGCTCCAGCGATACGTGCACCGCGCCGACCTGCCGTGCGGCTCCACGATCGGCCCCGCGAGCGCCGCGCGAACCGGGATGATCACTGTCGACGTGGGCGCGCCGCAGCTGGCGATGCACTCGATCCGCGAGGTGATGGCCACCGAGGACGTCAGCCTGTACATCCGGGCTCTCACCGCGTTCCTGGCCCCGCAGGGCCGCCTTCCCGCCTGACGTGGCGATCCCGTACCCTTGAAGAGCGCTGGTGGCCTGCGCGTTCCTCAGACGGAGCAGGGCCGTGCTCGTGCCCGTGTCGGGCCCATCTCCTCGACATCCTTCACGATCCAAGGGCTGCCTGCCGCCCAACACCATTCCATCCATCCATCGGAGTCCACCCCTATATGAACAGCAGCATCGCAACTCCATCTGCGGCACCGCAGGTTGCGGTCAACGACATCGGCAACGAGGACGACTTCCTCGCCGCCATCGACTCGACCATCAAGTACTTCAACGACGGCGACATCGTCGACGGCACGATCGTCAAGGTCGACCGTGACGAGGTCCTCCTCGACATCGGCTACAAGACCGAGGGCGTCATCCCCTCCCGTGAGCTGAGCATCAAGCACGATGTCGACCCCAACGACGTCGTCTCCGTGGGCGACAACGTCGAAGCCCTCGTCCTCCAGAAGGAGGACAAGGAAGGCCGTCTGATCCTGTCCAAGAAGCGCGCCCAGTACGAGCGCGCCTGGGGCGACATCGAGAAGATCAAGGCCGAGGACGGCGTCGTCGAAGGCACCGTCATCGAGGTCGTCAAGGGCGGCCTCATCATGGACATCGGGCTGCGCGGCTTCCTGCCGGCCTCGCTGGTCGAGATGCGTCGCGTCCGCGACCTCGACCCGTACATCGGTCAGAAGATCGAGGCCAAGATCATCGAGCTCGACAAGAACCGCAACAACGTGGTCCTGTCGCGCCGTGCCTGGCTCGAGCAGACCCAGTCCGCCGTCCGCCAGAAGTTCCTCGACGAGCTCCAGAAGGGGCAGATCCGCACCGGCGTCATCTCCTCGATCGTCAACTTCGGCGCGTTCGTCGATCTCGGCGGCGTCGACGGCCTGGTCCACGTGTCCGAGCTGTCTTGGAAGCACATCGACCACCCGAACGAGGTCGTGCAAGTCGGCGATGAGGTCACCGTCGAGGTGCTCGACGTCGACATGGAGCGCGAGCGCGTGTCGCTGTCGCTCAAGGCGACGCAGGAAGATCCCTGGCAGCACTTCGCCCGTACGCACCAGATCGGCCAGATCGTGCCCGGCAAGGTCACCAAGCTCGTCCCGTTCGGCGCGTTCGTGCGTGTCGAGGAGGGTATCGAGGGCCTCGTGCACATCTCCGAGCTGGCCGAGCGCCACGTCGAGATCCCCGAGCAGGTCGTCCAGATCGGCGACGCCGTGATGGTCAAGATCATCGACATCGACCTCGAGCGTCGACGCATCTCACTCTCGCTGAAGCAGGCGAACGAGACCGAGGCCGCCACCGACGACGACTTCGACCCGACGCTCTACGGCATGACGTCGTCCTACGACGAAGCCGGCAACTACATCTACCCCGACGGTTTCGACCCGGAGACCGGCGAGTGGCAGGAGGGCTTCGACGAGGCCCGGGCGCAGTGGGAGAAGCAGTACGCCGAGGCGCACGAGCGCTGGGAGGCCCACAAGAAGCAGATCGTGGACTCCGAGAAGGCCGGCGTCGAGGCTGCCGACGCGGGCAGCTACTCCGCCGGTGCCAAGGAGCAGACCGATGACGAGGGCGGTTCGCTGGCCTCCGACGAGGCCCTGCAGGCCCTGCGCGAGAAGCTCACCGGCAGCGAGACCGAGGCTGCGGCCGACACTGAGGCTGCGGCCGAGACCGAATCCGAGACCGAATCCGAGGCTGAGGTTGAGGCCGAGGCTGGGGCCGAGGCTGAGCCCGAGAAGAAGTAGCCGAGCCGCACACGTACGAGACCCCCGGTCCTGTTGGGCCGGGGGTCTCGTGTGTCGACGTGGGTTCAGACCACGCGGTGGGGTGGAAAGGGATCCAGATGGCTACGGGGCGCAGGGCGAGTTCCGTATCCGTCGTTCGGGATGACCAGGAGGCCGATCCCAGCAGCAAGAACCAGGAGGATGATGGCTACGGTGAACATGGCACTAAGTCTGCCTCCGTTGTGATCCTGCCACCAGTGGCAGAAATGCCACACTCCATTGATTTACTGCCACGTCTGTGTGATGCTGGCTCGCATGAAGAATGTTGCCGTGGTCGTGCAGGACGGAGCCGAACCCTTCGGCCTGGGTTCCATCTGTGAGGTCTGGGCCGAGCCCTATCACCCCGAGGACGACAACCCGGTGTTCAACTTCACCGTGTGCACCGCCGAACCGGGTCGCATCCAGGGCTCGTCGGGCTTCGACCTCTTCGTGGAGCACGGACTCGAGGCGCTGGAGACGGCCGATCTCGTGTGCATCGTGCCGAAGCGGGACTTCCGCAACAACGACCCGCGAGCTGTCGCCGCCGTGCGCAAGGCGGCCGATCGTGGCGCCATCATCTCTGCGCACTGCACCGGGGCGTGGCTGCTCGGTGACGCGGGCCTTCTCGACGGCCGTGAGTGCACCACGCACTGGCGGTACGCCGACGATCTCGCCCAGGCCTTCCCGAAGGCCCGGGTGAACCCCGGCGTCCTCTACGTCTTCGACGGCAAGGTCCTCACCGGAGCCGGCGCCGCCGGCGGCATCGATGCGGCGCTGCACCTGATTCGTCGCACCTTCGGGGCCCGCACCGCCGCCACCATCGCCCGCCGCATGGTCGTGCCGCCGCACCGCGACGGCGGTCAGGCGCAGTTCGTCCGCTCACCGATGGGCCAGACCGAGGCCGACACCCTGGCCCCGTTGCTCGCCTGGGCCTCGGAACGCCTCGACGAGCCGATGCCGGTCGAACGCCTGGCCAGCGAGGCGCACATGTCTCCACGTACGTTCGCGCGACGCTTCCGTGACGAGACCGGCACCACGCCCTTGCAGTGGCTCACCGGTCAGCGGCTGGCTCTCGCCGAGGAGCTCCTGGAGAACTCGACCCTGTCGGTCGAGCAGATCGCCACTCGCGTCGGTTTCGGCAACGCGGCCACCCTGCGCCATCACTTCGCCGCGTCGCGAGGCACCACACCGCAGGCCTACCGCAAGACGTTCACCTGTGTCGAGGTCGCCTGAGCGAGCTCTGCGAGCGAACGGCGAGCCAGGTCGAGTGTGCGACGGGCGAAGCCCGTCCGTCGTACCGAGACCTCGTGAGATTCATGGATTGCGCTGGACGTGGTTTCGATTCCCCCACTCGCTAGTCTGCGCGGAGGGTGCCCCCAGCGGTGGTTCTCGGCGCTACTCAACCACCGAGGTTCAGGTCACAGCTCGATGCGCTTGACCTTGCCGGTCGCCGTCCGCGGAAGCTGGTCGACCCGCTCGTACTCCTTGGGCCGCTTGGGTGGTGCGAGGCGCTCGGTCGCGAGATCGCGCAGCACCTGTTCGTCCACAGCGCCGACGTAGGCCGCACACACGCGCTGGCCCCACTGTTCGTCAGGACGACCGAAGACGGCGATGTCGTCCAGTCCCGGTGCGTCGACGAGGGCGGCTTCGACCTCCGCCGGGTAGACGTTGACGCCACCGGAGATGACGAGATCGTTGCGGCGCGAGTCGAGCCAGACGAGACCGTCCTCGACGCGTCCGAGGTCGCCGACGGTGAACGCCGGGCCGTCGGGAGTGTCCTTCCATGCTGCGGCGGTCTTCTCGTTGTCGCGCCAGTACGTGAATGCGGCCCACGGCGGCACGGCGCACCAGAGCTGGTCGTCGCCGTCGGCCGTGACGACGCGCCCGGGCCGGGCCGGCCCGAGCGTGCCCGGGTGCTTCACCCACAGCGGCGCAGGGCAGGCCGTGAACTGGCCCTCGGTGGAGCCGTAGAACTCCCAGACGACGTCGAGGCCGAAGATCTCGTGGGCGCGGCGTCGGATCGGGTCTGGGCAGGGAGCCCCCGCGTGCGCGACGAGACGGAAGGACGACGGGTCCAGAGTCGTTCCGGTCTCGTCGAGCCACCCGAACAGTCGCTGCAGGTGAGCCGGCACGCAGAACATCGACGTCGGACGCGCGTCGTGCACGGCGGCCACGAACGACTCCGGCTCGAAGCGCGGCAGCACGACGATCGACCCACCGGCCAGCACGGTCCCCATCGCGAACCGCAGGGGAGCGGAGTGGTAGATCGGCGACACGACGAGGTCGATGTCGTCCGGTCGAAACCCCCAGAGATCACGTTCTTCGCGCACCAGCGCCTCGGCGTCACCAGGCGACAGCAGCCCCGACCACACGCCCTTCGGCCGCCCGGTGGTGCCGGACGTGAAGTGCATGGGCCGACACCGGGGCCATGAATCGAGGTCGGCCTCGGGCCCGCTGAGCAGCCCGGTGAGTGCGTCGTCGGAGTCGATGACCATCGTCGGCTCGACGTCGCGGATGATCGCGTCGCGCTCGAAGGGCGTGAGCCGGGGATCGAGGGGCACCGGCACGACGCCCGTGCGCAACGCGCCGAGCACGACGCTCACGTAGTCGGCCGAGCCGGTGAGCGACAGCACCAAGCGGTCGCTTTCGCGCAGGCCACGGTCGTGCAGAGCCCCCGCGACGCGCCGCTGCGCCGCCTCGCTCGCGGAGGCACTGACGGCGTGTAGGGTCACGGATTACTCCAGGATGAGAGATGCGTCACCTCGGGCCGCATGAATCGTTGTCTTGGGGTACGAGGGATTTGGCAGCTCGGGCGCCAAGTATGATTCACTCGGCCGTTGGACATCCCCAACCCTGCACGTAGGTGATCATCAGTGGCAAACAGCCACAAGCACGCTCGAGCGCACGGTCACGCGCACGCCAAAGCGAACGCGCACGCCCGAGCGCACACGCGAGCGCGTTCCCATGCTCACGCGCACGCCCAGCGGCGCCGGCGGTTCGCCCATCTGGTGATCCCCGCCATCGGGCTCTTGACCATTGTCGGTGCCTCGTTGGCCGTCGTCGTCAACCACACCTCCAGCCCCGTGGCCGCCCAGGCCTCGGCAGGCAACAACGGCGACCTCATCGCGGCAGCCTTGAACGACCAGAAGGTGAGCCGCAACGCCGAGCGCGCGCCGCTGCTGAACGAGGCGGAGGCCGAGAAGATGATCAGCGGCAGCATGTACGTCATCCAGACCGACGCCGTCGACGTCTACGCCGACGCCGACGAGACCTCGCCCGTCCTCGCCATCCTGGCGCCCGGCGACAAGGTCGCGGTCACCGGCAAGAAGCAGGACGGCTGGACCCAGATCATGCACAAGGACGCCCCACGCTGGGTGGAGTCCTCCGGCCTCACCAAGGAGCAGGAGCTCAGCGACGCGCCGTGTCCTGAGGTCTCCGAGAGTGGGCTGCAGCCCGACACCATCAAGGTCATCCGCGCGGTGTGCGCCAAGTTCTCGGCGGTCCGCAGCTACGGCGGCCTCCGCAGCGGCGGCGGAGACCACGCCACCGGAGCAGCGGTCGACATCATGGTCGACCCCGCCACAGGCGACCAGATCGCCGCCTTCCTGCAGAAGAATGCATCGGAGCTCGGCATCCACTACCTGATCTGGCAGCAGCGGATCTGGCGCCCCGCCACCTCGAGCAGCTGGCGAGGTATGAGCGACCGCGGCAGCCCCACGGCCAACCACATGGACCACGTCCACGTCAGCACGTGACCGGCGGGCCTCGGTGTTCCGACTCGGCCTGACCGGCGGCATCGGGTCGGGCAAGAGCGCAGTCAGCGCCCGCCTCGCGACACACGGCGCGATCGTCATCGACTACGACCTGCTGGCCCGTGAGGCCGTCGAGCCCGGCACGTCGGCGCTGGCCGCGATCGCCGAGCGCTTCGGCGCCGACGTCATCGCCGCGGACGGCATGCTCGACCGGACCGCCCTCGCAGCGGTCGTGTTCGGCGACGATGCCGCACGACACGACCTGGAGGCGATCACGCACCCCGCCATCTTCGACCTCGCCATCGCCCGGGAGGCCACGGCGGCCGATGACGCCGTGGTCGTCCACGACCACCCGTTGCTGGTGGAGGTGGGCATGGACGCGTTCTGCGACCTCGTGGTCGTGGTCGACGCGCCGGAGGACGTTCAGCTGGAACGCTTGATGACGCTGCGCGGCATGACCGAGTCGGATGCGCGGGCCCGCCTGGCCGCCCAGACCACGCGCGAGGACCGTGTGGCCGCGGCCGACATCGTCCTCGACAACACCGGCTCGATCGAGGACCTCGAGGCCCGGGTCGACGAGATCTGGACCCGCATCACGTCCTAGGACCGGCAGGGGTGCCGGGCCCTGGGCGGCAGATGTGCACTGCGCGAACGAACCCGCCCCGCTCGGGGGAGGGCGGGACGGGTTCGGATCGGGTGGCTGTTACGCAGCCAGGTCGGGGTCGGCGATGCGGCGCAGGGTCATGAGCGCCTGCCGCTCGAGCTGACGTACGCGCTCGGCGGAGATGCCGTGCCGCTTGCCGATGTCGGCCAGCTTCTGCTGGCGACCGTCGAGCAGGCCGTAGCGGGCGCGCACGATGTCGGCCTCGCGCTCGTCGAGATGGTCGATGAGCGTCGAGATCAGCTCGCGCGTCTCGTCGTCGATGACCTCGAGATCGGGCCCGGGCAGTGTCTCGCGGGCAATGAGGTCGCCCAGGGAGGTGTCGCCGTCGTCGTCGACGGGGGTGTCGAGGCTGACGTGGTCGCGGCCCCAGGACAGCAGGTCGATGACGCGGTCGACGTCCATGTCGAGCTCGACGGCGATCTCGTGCGGCTCGGGCTCGTAGCCGAGCTGGCGCTCGAGGTTGCGGCGTGCGGCGGTGACCTGGTTGAGCTCCTCGACGACGTGCACGGGGAGACGGACGACGCGCGCCTGCTGTGCGATGCCGCGGGTGATGGCCTGGCGGACCCACCACGTGGCGTACGTGGAGAACTTGAATCCCTTGACGTAGTCGAACTTCTCGACCGCGCGGATGAGGCCGGTGTTGCCCTCCTGCACGAGGTCGAGCATCGGCATCGCCGAGCGTCCGTACTTGCGGGCGATCGAGACGACCAGTCGCAGGTTGGCCTGGACGAACTCCTGCACCGCGCGGTCGCCTTCGTCGGCGATCCAGCGCAGCTCCTCTTCGGTGGCACGCTTGGGGGCGCCACCCTTCGCACGGCCGATGCGGCCCTCGGCGAGCAGCTGGCGGGCGTACAGGCCGGCCTCGATCGTCTTGCTGAGCTCGACCTCGCGAGCGGCGTCGAGCAGGGGAGTACGAGCGATCTCGGCCAGGTACATGCCGACGCTGTCCTTGCCCTCGATGCTCTCGCTCTTCGTGACGGTCATGGAACGCCTCCCTACGGTGTCTGTACTGGTGCAACGCCGCGGGTGGCCCGGGGATTCCGCTCTCAGTGTGTTCTTAGTTGCACTCGTGTCACTCGGTGCTGGGGTCGGTGTGCCGGGTGCCGGTGTCGATGATCCAGGCGAGCTCCCAGGCTCGCTCCCGCCAGGCCGCGTACCGGCCGCTGACGCCGCCGTGACCGGCGTTCATCTCGGTCTTGAGCAGCAGCGGGGCGTCGCCGGTGGCCGTGGCGCGGAGCCTCGCGACCCACTTGGCCGGTTCGACGAACAGGACGCGGGTGTCGTGCAGGCTGGTGACGGCCAGGATGGCCGGATACCGGCGGGCCGCCACGTTCTCGTACGGCGTGTAGGACTTCATGTAGGCGTAGACGTCGGGATCGTGCAACGGGTCGCCCCACTCGTCCCACTCGATCACGGTGAGCGGAAGCGAGGGGTCGAGGATCGAGGTCAACGCGTCGACGAACGGCACGCTGGCCACGATGCCGGCGAACGCGTCCGGCGCGAGGTTGGCCACCGCGCCCATCAGCAGGCCACCGGCGCTGCCGCCCTCCGCGATGAGGCGGTCGGGCGACGTCCAGCCCTCGCTCACGACATGGCGCGCCGCCGCGACGAAGTCGGTGAAGGTGTTCTTCTTGTGCAGCATCTTGCCCTGCTCGTACCAGTTGCGGCCGAGCTCGCCACCTCCGCGCACGTGGGCGATGGCGAAGACGAAGCCGCGATCGAGCAGCGACAGCCGCGGCACCGACATGCCCGGATCCATGCTGGCCTCGTACGAGCCGTACCCGTAGATCAGGGCCGGTGACGACCCGTCGCGCTTCGTTCCAGCGCGGCAGACGATCGACACCGGGATCTCGGTGCCGTCGTCGGCGGTGGCCCAGCTGCGGTGCTGCTCGTAGTCGTCGGGGTCGTAGCCTCCGAGCACGGGTGCCTGCTTGCGCAGGATCAGCTCACCGGTGTCGACCACGTAGTCATAGACGGTGGCGGGGGTGACGAACGAGCCGAACCCCACCCGGATCAGTGGCTGGTCCCACTCGGCGTTGGCGCCGACTCCAGACGTGAACAGCTCCTGCCCGAAGTCGATCTCGCGAGGCTCGGCGAGCCCGTTCGGGGCAGCGTCGTCGAGCAGGATGACCGCGATGCGAGCGATCGCGTCGCGCCGGTAGGAGACGACGAGCTGCCGGGCGAAGACGTCGACGTCCTCGAGCCGCACGTCGTCCCGGTGGCCGATGAGCACGGTGTCGCCGTCGTGGGGGCCGGCGGCCGGCACGGCGACCAGCTCGAAGTTGAGCGCTTCGCGGTTGTGCAGCAGCAGGAAGACGTCCTCGCCGGCCAACCGTGCGTGCTCCAGGGAGTACTCGACGCCGGTCTCGCGTGTCCGGACGACTCGGAACTCGCCCTCGGGGTCGTCGGCCTCGAGCACCCGGACCTCGCTGGTGATCTTCGACGAGGAGCCGATGACGAGGTAGCGCTCGGACTGGGTGCGGCCGATGCCGGTGAAGAACCGCTCGTCCGTCTCCTCGTGGACGAGGACGTCATCGCCCGTGCCGCCGAGCTCGTGCCGCCAAACCCTGAACGGGCGCCAGGCGTCGTCGACCGTGGTGTAGAAGAAGTGCGTCGCATCCGCCGACCAGGTGACGCCCCCGCTCGTGCCGGCCACGGTGTCGGGCAGAAGCTCGCCGGTGCGCAGGTCCTTGACCCGGATCGTGTAGCGCTCGTCGCCGACGACGTCGACGGACCAGGCGAGCAAGGTGTCGTCGTCGCTGAGGCTGAAGCCACCGAGGGAGAAGAAGTCGTGGTCCTCGGCCTCGACGTTGGAGTCGAGCAGCACCTGCTCGCCCGTGATCTCGACCCCGGGCTCGAGCACCGGCGGGTCCCACCTGACTCTGTCATTGCCGCCCAGGGCCCGGCGCCCCTGCCGGGCGTCGTCCTCCTCGATCGGGCAGCGGCAGCGGATCGAGTACTGCTGACCCTCGACCGTGCGCGCGTAGTACCACCAGTCGCCGTGGCGTACCGGTACGGAGAGGTCGGTCTCGAGCGTGCGGGACTTGATCTCCTCGAAGACCTGTTCGCGCAGGTCGGCGAGGTGGGCGGTCTGTTGCTCGGCCCAGGCGTTCTCGGCTTCGAGGTACGCGATGGTGTCCGGGTCCTCGGGGTCGCGGAGCCACTCGTACTCGTCGACGACCTCGTCGCCGTGGTGACGGCGGACGACGGGGCGTCGCGGTGCCACAGGTGGCTGTTCGCTCATTTCTCGACCGTATCCGTGTCCGCCGTATCGGGTTCACCGTGTCCATCTGCCGCCCGCGGCCCAGCATCCCCGCCGTGGCCCTGGGTCAGCGCGGAGTCGTCCTCGGCGAACGTGTGCACCGGTCCCGGGGGAGTGAGGCGGGTCTCGAAGCGCACCGTGACGCGTCCGAGCCCGGCACCCCACACCCATCCGTCACCGTGCTCGACGTGATGGACGTCCTGTCCTGGGTACCAGCGCACCTCGCGGCGGCGAGGGCGAGGCTCGGGTTCGGTCGCCTCAGGCTCGTCGCTGTCGTCTGCCTCGGTGAACAGGTCGTCCTGGACCCAGTCGGCCAGCCCGCTGACCCCGACGCCGAGCAGGCGCAGCCCGCCGGCGAGGTCGACGCCGTCGAGCAGGGCTCGAGCGGTCTCGGTGAGCACGCGTGAGCTGTCGGTCGGTCCGCGCAACGTGCTCGAGCGGGTGTGGGTCTCGAAGTCGTGGTGCCGCACCTTGAGGGTCACCGTGCGCCCGGACAGTCCGCTCCGGCGCAGGCGGTCGGCGACCGTGCGGGACATCCGGTCGACCTCACTCGTCAGCAGCGCCCGGTCGGTGATGTCGTGCTCGAAGGTGTCCTCGACGCTCACCGACTTCGCCTCCCGCTCGGCCACCACCGGACGGTCGTCGAGGGCGCGAGCGAGCCGCCACATCGACGCTCCGGCCGACACACCGAGCAGGCGCACCAGCTCGTCCTCGCTGGGCGTCCGCAGCTCCTCGACGGTGCTGATGCCGACCCGGCGAAGCCGCTCGGCCGTGGCCGGGCCGACGCCGGGGATGACGGTCGCCTGCATGGGCCCGAGCACGTCCGCCTCGGTTCCGGGGACGACCACGAACACGCCGTCGGGCTTGTTGATCTCGCTGGCGATCTTGGCCATCAGCTTCGACGAGGCGACCCCCACGGACGCGGTGAGCCCGTGGGTGAGGTCCGTGATGTCGCCGCGGATCCGCTCCACCGTCTCGCTGACGCGCTCGGGGTCGAACGCGGGGGAGGCGGCGAGGTCGACGAAGGCCTCGTCGAGCGAGAGCGGCTCGACCAGCTCGGACTCCTCCCGCAGCCGCTCCATGACGAGCCGGCTGGCCACGCGATACGCCTCGAAGCGTCCGCCGAGGAAGGCCGCGTGCGGGCAGCGGGCGCGGGCCTCGGCGGTGCGCATCGCCGATCGCACGCCGTGCACGCGGGCTTCGTACGACGCGGTGGCGACCACCCCACGCGGACCGATGCCGCCGACGATGACCGGCTTGCCGCGCAGCGACGGCTTGTCGCGCTGCTCGACCGAGGCGAAGAAGGCGTCGAGGTCGAGATGCATGATCGACGCCGTGGACCGCATGGCGTCATTGTGACCTGCATCCACACGTCTGGTCGGCGGGCGGTCGTCCACACGCACCAACGACTGGCTGCCGTCGCAGCGGGCGACTGACGATCGTGGCGTGATGACGGACGACATCCCGGTCTTCACGGCCCACGACATCCCCGATCTCATCAACACCCTCCCGACGCTGTTCGGCTTCACGCCGGAGGACTCGATCGTCGCGATCAGCACCTACGGGCCACGCCACCGCCTGGGTTTTCGGATGCGCATGGACATGCCCGCCGAGGAGCACTTCGGCCTCGTGGCCGAGCAGATCGTCGCGCACCTGGCGCGCCAGCATGCCGAGGGCGCGATCATCGTCGCCGTCACCGACCAGACCGACAGGGCCGCGAAGCTGGTTCCGATGATCGAGCAGCGGCTCGGGTCGATCGAGGCGGTGGTCGGCGCGTGGGCCGACGGGAAGCGCTACTGGACGACGTTCGCGGACTGCGACCCGGCGGGCTATCCATTCGAGACGTCCGGGCATCACGTTGCTGTCGTCCAGGCCATCGCCGGGGGACAGGAGATCCTGCCGAATCGGGCGGCCCTCGCGGCGAAGCTCGATCCGGAGTCCGGACCGCGACGACGGTGGCTCGACCAAGGCGCCGCGACCGTGGCCACCCAGATCACCGCCGCGCTCAACACCCGGCAGGGCCGCTCGATCGTCGAGGTCGGCATGAAAGACCTCCTACCGGCACTCGAGACCGCGATCGCGCGTCGAGGGTTCACCGATGACCTGGCGCTCCGGTTCGCGATGTGGGCGACGATCGTCCCCGTGCGGGACGCACTGTGGGCACGCATCACGCCGGACAACGCCCGTCACATGGTCGGCATCTGGTCGCACGTGGTGCGCTGCGCACCACCGCCGATGTCGCCACCTTCCCTGAGCCTGACCGGCTTCGCGTCCTGGCTGTCGGGCGACGGGGCGCTCGCCCTCATCGCGGCAGAGCGGGCGCTGGCCATCGATCCTCACTACACCCTCGCCGGGCTGCTGCTGAGGTTGCTCGAGGGCGGAGTACCGCCGACCTCGTGGCGCCCGATGGGTGATGAACAACAGACTTCTGCCCAGATCACGCCCTAGGCTTTGCCCATGGGTCAGGACGTCGACGACCGCGAGTTCACCCGTGAGGACCGCACGCGGTACCGATTGAAGGTGCGGCGCTGTCTCGACGTGTTCGCCCGGATGCTCAGCGAGCACGACTTCTCGGTGGAGCACCCGCACGTCGGCGTCGAGATCGAGTTCAACCTCGTCGACGACCACGGCGACCCGGCCATGAAGAGTGCAGAGGCTCTCGAGGCCATCGCCGACGACGACTTCCAGACCGAGCTCGGGCTGTTCAACATCGAGATCAACGTGCCGCCGAGCCGCGCCGCCGGAGTCGGTCTCACTGCGCTCGAGGAGGCCGTCCGGGAGGACCTCAATCTCGCCCAGTCCAGAGCCCAGGGCGTCGGTGCCAACCTCATCATGATCGGCATCCTGCCGACCCTCCGCCCCGAGCACCTGGCGCGCGAGACGTTCGCGCCCAACCCCCGCTACCACTTGCTGTCCGAGCAGATCCTGGCCGCTCGCGGCGAGGACATCGAGATCGTCATCGACGGCGTCGATCGCCTCGACACGACGGCCGACACGATCATCCCGGAGGCGGCCTGCACCAGCACTCAGCTGCACCTGCAGGTCGAGCCCGACGACTTCGCCCCGATGTGGAACGCCGCGCAGGCCATCGCCGGAGTGCAGGTGGCGGTGGCCGCCAACTCGCCGTTCCTGCTCGGCCGCCAGCTCTGGCACGAGACCCGCATCCCACTGTTCGAGCAGGCCACCGACACCCGCAGCGAGGAGCTGAAGATCCAGGGCGTCCGGCCGAGGGTCTGGTTCGGCGAGCGCTGGATCACCTCGGTGTTCGACCTGTTCGAGGAGAACGTGCGCTATTACCCGGCCCTTCTCCCGATCGTCGATGACGAGGATCCAGTCGAGGAGCTCGAGGCCGGCCGCGTGCCGAACCTGCCCGAGCTCCGTCTGCACAACGGCACCATCTACCGCTGGAACCGGCCCATCTACGACACGGCCGGCGGCCGACCACACCTGCGGATCGAGAACCGGCTGCTGCCGGCCGGCCCGACGGTGGCCGACACCATGGCGAACGCCGCACTGTTCTACGGCCTGGTGACGGTCATCGGCACCAGCGAGCGGCCCTTGTGGACGCAGATGTCGTTCCGGGCGGCCGAGGAGAATTTCCACCAGGCGGCTCGCACGGGCCTGGAGACCGAGCTCTACTGGCCGTCGGTGGGCGCGGTGCCGGTTCCCGAGCTCGTGCTGCGTCATCTGCTGCCGCTCGCGCACTCGGGGCTGGAGGAGATGGGCGTCGACGTCGAGGTTCGTGATCGACTGCTCGGGATCATCGAGCAGCGGTGCATCACCGGTCGTAACGGCGCCACCTGGCTGATCGACGACTTCGAGCACCGGCTGGAGGCGTCGGGCGGCGATCGTTTGTCGGCCATGAAGGCCACGACGCGGCGCTACCAGGAGCTGATGCACCGGAACGAACCCGTGCACGGCTGGCCGACCGGCGGAACGGACGACTGAACCAGAGCCGAGGGTCATGGGCGGGATGTGTGGTCCGGCATGGCACACTTGACCGAGAGGTTGACCACAGGCCTCATCGTTGCGCCCTTCTACCGATCTGTGAGGTTGATCGTGCCGGTGAATCCCGCCACTGGACCCTCCCTTCGCTCGATCACTCGCCGCCTTCCCGGCGGGAAGAAAACAGTCGACAAGAAGGCCACGAACTCGTCGAAAAACACCTCCGTGAGCAAGGCGTCACGGGCCCAGAAGTCCACCGCGAAAACAGAAAAGACTGTGACCAACTCCTCATCTGCCAAGGCCGCCAAGAAGTCCACTGCGACGAAGGCCGCCAAGAAGTCCCCCGCCAAGAAGGCGAACGCCGCGAAGAAGGCTCCGGCCAAGAAGGCTCCGGCCGCCAAGTCGTCGCCAGCCAAGAAGGCCGTCACGAAGAAGGCCCCCGCTGCGGAGAAGGCTCCGGCCAAGAAGGCTCCGGCGAAGAAGAAGGCTGCTCCGGCGAAGAAGGCTCCGGCCGCGAAGAAGGCCGCTCCCGCGAAGAGGACCGCTGCGAAGAAGACCGCTGCGAAGAAGGCTCCGGCCGCCAAGAAGGCCACGCCGGCCAAGAAGACTGCCGCGGCCAAGAAGGTGGCGGCGAAGGAGTCCAAGCCCGACGTGGCGGCCGCGGTGGCAGCCGTCGACATCGCCGAGGTGCTCGAGGTTCCGCCGGCCGACGAGGACACGGTCCTGGTCGACGCGCAGGGCAAGAAGGTCCTGCCCGACATCCCGGACGAGGAGTTCGAGAAGGATCTCAAGAACGACCCCACTCTGAAGGAGGACGAGGAGTCCAGCTTCACTCTGTCGGCCGCCGACGAGAGCGACGAGCCGGTGCAGCAGGTGCTGGTCGCCGGCGCCACGGCCGACCCGGTCAAGGACTACCTCAAGCAGATCGGCAAGGTCTCGCTCCTCACCGCGGGTGAGGAGGTCGAGCTCGCCAAGCGCATCGAGGCCGGCCTGTTCTCGGAGGAGAAGCTCGGCAAGGGCGGACGCATCTCGGTCAAGATGTCCGAGGAGCTCGAGTGGATCGTCATCGACGGCCGCCGCGCCAAGAACCACCTGCTCGAGGCCAACCTCCGACTCGTCGTCTCGCTCGCCAAGCGCTACACCGGCCGCGGCATGCTCTTCCTCGACCTCATCCAGGAAGGCAACCTCGGCCTCATCCGTGCGGTCGAGAAGTTCGACTACACCAAGGGCTTCAAGTTCTCCACGTACGCCACCTGGTGGATCCGCCAGGCCATCACCCGCGCCATGGCCGACCAGGCCCGCACCATCCGCATCCCGGTGCACATGGTCGAGGTCATCAACAAGCTCGCCCGCGTCCAGCGACAGATGCTGCAGGACCTCGGACGTGAGCCGACGCCCGAAGAGCTCGCGATCGAGCTCGACATGACGCCCGAGAAGGTCGTCGAGGTCCAGAAGTACGGCCGCGAGCCCATCAGTCTCCACACACCCCTCGGCGAGGACGGCGACTCCGAGTTCGGCGACCTCATCGAGGACTCCGAGGCCATCGTCCCGGCCGACGCGGTCTCGTTCACGCTTCTGCAGGAGCAGCTGCACGCCGTGCTCGACACCCTGTCGGAGCGCGAGTCCGGCGTCGTCTCGATGCGGTTCGGCCTCACCGACGGCCAGCCCAAGACGCTCGACGAGATCGGCAAGGTCTACGGCGTCACCCGCGAGCGCATCCGCCAGATCGAGTCCAAGACGATGAGCAAGCTGCGCCACCCATCTCGTTCGCAGGTGTTGCGCGACTACCTCGACTGAGAATCGTCCTCAGACCTGCTGAGCTCGAGACGTTGGCGGCTGGAAGGGCGGATCTGCTCGCCTCTGCGGACGGGTCGATTCTCGGAGGCTACCTTCGCGGCTCGGACGAGTCATCCGCAGACGGTCTATGCTGTGTCGCTGCTCGTCCTGGGCGGTGCTGACGTCGACCTCATCGTCGAGCATGCTGACCGCGCGCGTGCAAAAAGTCGCGGGAGGGCCACTCGCGACGCTGACTGCGATTGCGCCTCCATGCAGGTGTCAGCGGCGGATGGTGAAGTCGTCGATCAAGCCACCGTCGTGATCAATCGTGCGTCCCTCGAGCCGGTCTTCGTACACGAGCAGGTCAACGTAGTGGAGTATCGATTCGCTCACCGCGGTGAAGTCCTTGCTCCCGACTTCGCGAAGCTTCGATCCGCCGCCGGAAACGATGTAGGTGATTCCATTGATCTGCTTCGATCGTTGGTAGTCGTGGTCGTGGCCCGCCAGGACGAGCGGCACGTCGGCCTGCTCGAACAGTGGCACCCAGTGGCGCTGGACGCTCTTGGTGGATCCATGGTCACCTGCGGAGTAGGCGGGGTGGTGCATGGTGGCGATGGTCCATGTGCCTTGAGGTTGTTTCTCGGCCAACACGTCGCGGAGCCAAGCCAGCTGTTGCTTGTTTCCGACTCGGTTGGAGTCCAAGACGATGAGCCGAACCGGACCAATCATCTCGACGTACCAACGCGACTCGCGGCCCAGCCGGCGCATGATCTCGTCGCCCTCGCCGCTGTAGACGTCATGGTTGCCGAGCACCGGGATAGTTCGGCGTCTTCAAGGATCTGTGCAAACGGTTCAATGACAGACGCCTCGGTCAGGTCGGCGTCGCCGTCGGGGTAGATCATGTCGCCGAGGATGACCAGGGCGTCGTAAGGCTCGCTGTCCCGTTCGGACTCGATCTGCATGCGCTTCGCCGTGGCTTCCACGGCGTCGTTGCGCATCCCTGTGTCGCCGGTGATCGCGAGTCGTGCCTCCGGCTTCCCGGTGACGACCGGCACCGACGTGCCGGAGCTTCTCGACGGCTTCTCTGCACCGGGCGGGGACAGGAACGAGATGGGGAACACGAACGCGAGCAGGATCAGCGCAGCCAGCACGAGTGTTGTCGCACCGGCGACGGCAGCCAGCCTGCGGCGCCGAGACCGTCTCCGGACCCTGCGTCCACCCCCGTGTAGCTCCTGCTGGTCCATGCGCTGACGATAGCGACTCACATCACCATGTCCGGGCAAATTCGGATTCAAGAAGGTCGAGCACACTGCCGGTCGCCAAGATTGCCATCAGCAGAAACGAGAACAGGAAGAGGGCAGCACTGACTCCGAGCACCGGGACACCCCTAGATCGACTGAGGATGTGCTAGCAGCCATCCCAGATGACTGGATCGCTCTTGGCGAACACTTCGATCGCGTCGATCTTCATGCTGGGTTTGGTGCCGCTTGAGCTGGAGAACCCCATGGCGCGGTCGCCCTCGTAGATTCGGAAGACCTTGTCGCCGTAGTCGCCTTCCTCGAGCTTCAGCTGATCGCCGTAGGCGGCTTTGAGATCGGCAATCGTGCTGCCGACGCCAATTCCTTCTGGAGTCTTGGGGCCAGGCACCTTGACGAGAACTCCGAGGAGCTTGGGCTTGGCGTCTGCTGAGCTGAACACAACTGCCACGTCCTGCAAGGGCTCGGTGGCCGCGAATGCCGGGCACGGGGGATCTTCTGACGGTTGACGGACGAGGCCCTGCTCGAGAGCATCGCTGGCGGGCATGCCGACAGTGAAGAGACCGACCTTTCCAGGCTCGATCACCGTGCTCTCCAGAGTGTTCGTCGGCTGTACTGACTCAGTTGCCGCCGGCGACGCGTCCTTGGTGGCCTCGTCCGTCGGTGCATCAGATTTCCCGCACGCCCCTGCCAAGAACAGCACGGCAAGGACAAGTCCAGTCCTGGTGCGCATGTCGACGCCTTCCGCTCGTTCCTCCTGCAGACATGGTGGCAGCGGCTCAGGGCGTCCGAGAATAGTTCGGAGGGACTACCCGTCAGCCGGGAACGGGTTGCGGTTCGTTGCCGTGGTCGTCGCGTTCGGTGATCGTGCCGTCCTTCGTCCTGATGATGTGCTCCACCCGCCGCTTGCGGGCCATCTCGCGGCCGGCACTCACTGCCGCCGTCCTCGTCTCGTGGACGTGTGATGCCCGGGAGTTTCCTTGAACCTTGTTCTTCCAGCGTCCGTTCTCGAAGTACGTCTCGACGTCACCCTTGGGCAGAGTGGTTCCTCTGATTCGGTCTCGCTCGGCCATCTCCTGCGGTGTGGCGATCCGGAACACGATGGACGGCTCGTTCGCCCGGTGAGCCGGAGGTTCGGGCTGCCGCCGCAAACCCTTCGCGACGATTCCAAGGACGCGGATGAACGCCCAGCCGATGAGCGCGCACACGGCGATGCTCATGAAGGCAGCGATGATGGCGACGGTCATGTCGTGCTCCGGGGTAAGCGCGAAGTGACGGCCGTTGTCTCGACCAGCGAAATAGTAAGCGGCGCGGAGCTGCGCCGCATCTTGGCGGCCGGTCGAGAAGATGCTCCCGAGGGGCGACGGACCTTGGACGTCCGTACCAGTCCCCGAAAACGCATGCCAGGACAGCGTTGCCGGTTCAGGATGTGAGGTGGGAGAGAGTGTCAGGCACCGTTCTTGCGGAAGAACGGCACCCGCCCCCACGCGCCGCCCAGGTCATCCCCGAGATCGGCCTGGGCGGCGACTTCTGGGCTTTCTCGTGTTCTCGGCGGAGCGTTGGTGCTAGTCGTCGTCTGAAGGACGCATGGCGCCCTGGAGCAGGGATCGCGCGAGATCGGGCACCGGGAGGTCCCTTTCTGCGGCCAACCGCACGAGCTGTTCCAGCTCGTCATCGGCAAGCCGCAGCTCCAGGACGTGCGTTGAGTCCTGTGGTACCTCGGAAGACTCGCTGGGCGGTGGTGCGTTGAAAGCTGTCTCCGCGCTTTCAGCGCTGGCTGCCTTGGCCGCCTTGGCGGACGTGCCGGCCTTGTCCTTCGCAGACGCCGCTGCTTTCGCGGCCTTCGCAGCCTTGGCCTTCTTGGCGGCGCGGGCCACGCTGGCAGCCTCGGCAGCCTTGGTGGCTTCGACGGCGTGGGCTGCGGCGTCCGCTGCCGCCTCGGCCGCCTCAGCGACCTTGGCCTCGATGCGGACCAGCTCCTCCAGCTGCTCGTGCCGCGGTTCCCCCTCGCGCTCAGTCGCTTCTGCCACGTCGAAAGTCTCACACCGATCGCGCCAGGGGGCGACTCTGACCACCGGAGCCGCAAGACAGACGAGTGCCCCGTCCGGTGGACGGGGCACTCGTCGTGATGTCGGAGAGCGTCAGATCTCGTCGAGCGGGGCCGTGGCCGGGACGTCAGCCAGCTTCTCGGTCTCGTCGTGGATGGTGATCGCCACTTCGCGCAGCTTGTCCTCGTGCTGACGCGCGTGGTGGGCGCAGAAGAGCAGCTCGGCGTTTTCGGGGAGCTCGACACGGACGTACGCCTGGGCGCCACAACGATCGCAACGATCGGTTGCGGTCAGACTTGTTAGCTGGGCTAGAGCCGTCACGATGACCTCTTCTCAGTACTGGCGATGACGTCTGGAACAACATCCTTTCATGGGGTGCTATTCCGCGCGTCCCGAAGGTGACATATGACATACATACTCTCCGGAGGGTCCAAACCGGTGTAGGCGCACCGTCGGAAAGTGCGTGTCAGGACAGGCCCGCGAGGTCGCGCCGATATCCTGAGGACGACCATCCTTCGTGGAAAGGCCACCTGCTCGATGTCGACCTACGACGCCCGCAACCTCCTCGTCCTGGAGGGTCTGGAGGCGGTGCGCAAGCGTCCCGGCATGTACGTCGGCTCCACCGACACCCGCGGTCTCATGCACTGCCTCTGGGAGATCATCGACAACGCGGTCGACGAGGCGCTGGGTGGCCACTGCGCGAACATCCTGGTCGTGCTGCATCCCGACGGGTCGGTCGAGGTGACCGACGACGGCCGCGGCATCCCGGTCGACGCCGAGAAGAAGACCGGCCTGTCCGGCGTCGAGGTCGTGTTCACCAAGCTGCACGCCGGCGGCAAGTTCGGCGGCGGTTCCTACGTCGCTACTGGTGGCCTGCACGGCGTCGGTGCCTCAGTCGTCAACGCCCTGTCCGCGCGCCTCGACGTCGAGGTCGACAAGGACGGTGCCACGTGGGCGATGTCGTTCCGCCGTGGCACGCCGGGGGAGTTCGCCGGTGAGGGTCATGCAGCCGACTTCGTGGCCGGCAACGAGCTGCGCAAGGTGGGCAAGGTCAAGAAGGGCGTCAGCGGCACGCGCATTCGTTACTGGGCCGACCCGCAGGTCTTCATCAAGGGCGCGACGTACAGCTACGACGAGCTGGTCGTGCGCGCCCGTCAGACGTCGTTCCTCGTGCCCGGTCTCGAGCTCGTCATCCGCGACGAGCGCGGCGAGGAGGTCCAGACCGAGACGTTCCGGCACGACGGCGGCATCACCGAGTTCTGCGACTTCCTGGCCCCCGACGAGCCGGTCACCGATGTCGTGCGGCTGCACGGCGACGACTCCTTCACCGAGACCGTGCCGCTGCTCGACGACAAGGGCCACATGACGCCGCAAGAGGTCACCCGCGACCTCGCGGTCGACATCGCCCTGCGGTGGGGCACGGGGTACGACACCGAGGTCCGCTCCTTCGTCAACATCATCGCGACGCCCAAGGGCGGCACCCACGTGCAGGGGTTCGAGCGGGGTCTCACCAAGACGTTCAACGAGGTGCTGCGCGCCGGCCGCCAGCTCAAGCAGGCCGACGACGACGTCATCAAGGACGACGTCCTGGAGGGCATGACCGCCGTCGTCACCGTGCGTCTCGCCGAGCCGCAGTTCGAGGGCCAGACGAAGGAGGTTCTGGGCACCCCTCCGGTCTCCCGCCTGGTCAACAAGGTGGTCTCCCGCGAGCTGAAGGCCTTCCTGACGTCCACCAAGGCGGCGCAGAAGTCCAAGGCGCGCCTCGTCATGGAGAAGGTCGTCGAGCGCGAGCCGCACGCGCATCATGGCGCGGCAGCAGCGCGACACCCAGCGCCGCAAGAACGCGCTGGAGTCCAGCGCCCTTCCCGCCAAGCTGGCCGACTGCCGGTCGTCGGACGTCGAGCGCAGCGAGCTGTTCATCGTCGAGGGCGATTCTGCGCTGGGCACGGCCAAGTCGGCCCGCGACTCCGAGTTCCAGGCACTGCTGCCGATCCGCGGCAAGATCCTCAACGTCCAGAAGGCCAGCGTCGGCGACATGCTCAAGAACGTCGAGTGCTCGTCGATCATCCAGGTCGTGGGCTCCGGCTCGGGCCGTACGTTCGACATCGACACCGCGCGTTACGGCCGCATCATCTTCATGGCCGACGCCGACTCCGACGGCGCCCACATCCGCTGCCTGCTGGCCACGCTGTTCTACCGGTACATGGAGCCGCTGGTCGCGGCCGGACGCGTGTTCTCAGCCGTCCCGCCGCTGCACCGCATCGAGCTGGTCAACCCGAAGAAGGGTCAGGAGAAGTACGTCTACACGTACTCCGACCCCGAGCTCCAGCGAACGCTCGCCGACCTGAAGCGCCGCAACGTCCGCTGGAAGGACCCGATCCAGCGCTACAAGGGCCTGGGCGAGATGGACGCCAACCAGCTGGCCGAGACCACCATGGATCCACGACACCGCACGCTGCGCCGTCTCACGGTCGACGACGCGGAGCGGGCCACCGAGGTGTTCGAGCTGCTCATGGGCAACGAGGTCGCCCCGCGCAAGGAGTTCATCGTGCAGAGCGCCTACGAACTCGACGCCGACAAGATCGACGCGTGACGGTCCAGAATCGCTGGGCGGCTACGGCTGCTTGACCGCGATATCGGCGATCTGCTTGTCGAAGTCGCCGACCTTCGATGCCTTGCCGGTCAGCAGATCGATCTTGTAGAGGTTCGGCTCGGAGGCGTCCGTGCTGCGCAGCGAGGCGTACCCGGTGTTCGACGTGGTCTTTCCATCCGAGACCTTGCTGAGGATGTCGAAGCCAATGATGCTGCTGACGGCGCTGAGTCCGAGATTCCCGGTGACCTCCGTCAAGGCTTCGGAGCAGCAGGTGTTCGGATCGGGCTCCGGGGCCAGGACGACCTTGACGGTGCGGCTCGCCGGATCGATGGCGAAGGGCGTGGTGCCTGTCGCCGACGACCGGTCGTTGTTGGTGAACGCGAACCCGCCTCCGGCGTAGGGAAGTGAGCCACCATCGACTGCAAAGGCGTCAGGATCCGCCTCGGGGAGGTCGAGATCGAACACGCCATATCGTCCGTCATCGGCGTCTCGTGAGGTCACGTAGAACTGGTTCGCGTCCGTTGGCTTGAAGTCCAGGTCGTAATGACTCGTGGTGAACCAGAAGTCCTCCCACAGGGTTGCGACCAGTGTCGCGGCACCTGACTTGGTGTTCAGCATGTACAGCTGGGCACTTTCACCATTCGTGCCTTGAGCGAACCCGTAAAACTTGCCGTCCGAAACGTTGTAGTCGATGGCCTCCAACTCGGTTTCCCCGTCGACCAGTCCCGACACCTTGCCGATGAGACGGTCCTCCTCTGGGTCGCTCAACTTGAAGATCCGCAAGGTCTGTCCGTCGTCGCCGAGGCCGAGCGCCTCACCGCTGGACAGAGTCGTCTTGCCCTCCGCGCTCGCGGTGGACGAGACAGCCATGGTGGATGCGGCGAGCAGTGCGGCGATGGCCAGAATGAGGGACGAACGCGAGTAGCGCTTCATGGGAGCACCTTTCAGGGCGGATTCCGTGCCCTTCGAAGGTACGCGCCAAGTACGACGTTCCGTCCTGAAACCGTTTGAACCACTCCGCAAGGAGTTCATCGTGCAGAGCGCCTACGAGTTGGACGCCGACAAGATCGATGCGTGAGGCTGGCTCGCTCTGCGAGCGAACGCCTCACCAGGTTGAGTGCGCCACGGGCGAACCCGTCCGTCGTATCGAATCTCGTGAGTTGATCTGCTCGCGCAGGGCGGTGGTGTGGTCGGCGTCATACGGGCTAGGTGCTCTGGGTCATACGGGCTTGCACGCCGTGAGATCCACACTGGAAGCGGCATCACGGGGGCTAGGCCCGACATGAGGAGCAGTCATGGTTCTGACATTCGTGATCATTTTCATCGTGGCATCAGCCTGGGATGTCAGGCACGTGAACCGGGTTCTCGACAACATGGTCAACCCCGGCCAGAAGCCGACCTACATCAAGTGAGTCAGGGCTTGGCGTGCCCGCGGGTGACCAGGACGTACTGACCCACCAGGTCGCCGAGCAGGGCTCCGGACGCGACGTCGCTCTGCAGCTCGAGGCCGGCGTAGAGCGCGGCGAGGTCGACCTGGTACTCCATCCAGTTGTACTGATCGGCGCGGTAGGGCGAGAGCTTGCTCAGGTACTGACGGGCCGCAGCACTCATGGTGGCCTGGGTCGACGGGTACGAGCACGAGCAGTCTGACCGTGCCGGCTTGGTCGCGCCGCTGCACGGCTTCGGCTGGCTGGCGGCCGGGCTGCCGGTGCGGTCCTGCGCCGCGGAGGCGACTTCTGACGCGAGCTTGAGCACGGTCTTGATCTCCGTGTCCTTCGCCTCGTCGTCCGTCGTCGAACGCAACGCGACCTGCTGCGCCGTGAGCGACATCCAGACGTCCTGGCAGCCGTGCTCGTTGAGCCAGTCGGCCGCCTTGTCGCCGGCCGCGTCGCGCGAGGACCTGAGCTGCTTGACCGTGGTCTGCTCGCCCTGCCGCTGAATGGTGTTGGGTTCCGGCGGGAGCTGTGCCGCTGCCCAGGACACGAAACCCTCGTCTGCGGTTCCGGTGCCGTTCTCGGCCCACCAGCGCTTGATCAGAGCCTTCGCGGGCGCCTGCTGGTCCCTGATCAGTCCGCCGACCATGCGGAGGTCGCCGGCGTTGAGCAGGGGCGGTGCCGGATCGGATGCGATCGGGTTCTGCGTGGACTGCGTCTTGGGCTTGGACGACGCGGAAGGCTCCGGTGTCGGGGAGGTACCGGCGACCGGGGTCTGGTCGACGGTGATCGGCAGGAACTTGTCGCCGGTGAACCCGACCAGCATCGCCACGAGAGCAAGGACGGAGATGAAGACATAGCGCGCCGACCGGGACCGTGCGTTGGAGTCCATCGGGTCAGAATCCCACAGCGCGGTTGTGGAGTACACGTCCTTGCAGCTGGCGGACGTCGTTGTCGGCGATGCCGGTGTTCATCGTCGAGGCGGCCGCAACGTACTTGCTGAACGAGCGGGGACGGGTGCCCAGGCGGTTGAGAGCGCGGTCGGCCACGCCCGGGGTGGGCGGGCCCTTCGTCTCGATCAGCGCGAAGCTGTCGTCCATCCAGACGTCACCGGTCTCGAGGTGGCAGACGAGCTTCCAGTCGATCGTGACCCGGGTGCCGGCAGAGATGTCGGACAGCGTGGCGCGGGTGTAGCAGACCTCAGCTGCAGGGACGAGCTCGTCGACCCGCACCTCCGGATGGCCGGCGAGGTGGAACGCGACGAAGTCGGCTTCCTCGCCCTGCAGGTAGCCGTAGTGCGCGGGGTCGCTCATGCCCATGACCTTCTGGGTCTCGCCGCGGTTGTCCTTGGTCTTGACCTCGATGCGGCACAGGCCGTCCTCGACGTACAGGCGGCTGCGCACCTTCCAGCGACGCCGGCGCTTCTGGACGTGCGAACGAGCGGCCTCGAAGCTGGCCGTGTCGAAGTACAGCGTGCGGTACGTGGTGTAGTGACGGTCCTTGATCTCGAGCACCCGGTGGGTGTCGGCGAGGTCGGCGACGAGCGCACGCACCGTGTCGAGCGGGGCGATGTACTTGCGGTCCGTGCGGTGCATGAGGGCTGCGTGCTCGACGAGCTCCTCCAGGCCCACGGGCCGAAGGCCGTCGACACCGAGCAGGTGCGCGCGGCCGACGTCGGACGTCAGGACCGGCTGGAGCGTGGTGACCGTGTCGCCGGTGTGTGGCTCGGTGGCGAGTGCAGTCATGGCCTCATCACCCCGCCGTCAGCCTGGATCTGCTCGGCACTGGCGCGACCCCAGGCGTCATCGACGACGTAGGAGATCGTGAGAAGCGTGGTCTCGCGGACGAAGTCGATGTCCTCGATGACGATGCTGGTGACCTTGACGGCGAGCTTCTGGTCGAGGACGGTGCGAACCTCGGCGGGGTCGGAGTAGGCGTGCTCGAGGGTGAGGCGCATGACCCGGGTCGGCGAGTCGCCGCGCGAGTTGTCGGTGACGGCGACGACGAGCAGGATGCCGACGTTGACGACGATGAGCAACGCGATGGGTCGGTCGGGCAACCCGTTGATGAGACCGAAGATCAAGGCCAGGAAGGTGTAGGCGACGTCCTTGATGGTGAACGCCGCGCTGCGCAGACGCAGCATCGACAGCAGGCCGAACAGGCCGAATCCGATGGCCGCGTTGAAGGTGCCGGCCGTGATGGCCGCCAGGGCGCCGAACAGACCGAAGTTCAGGGCCGACAGGACGAGGGGCATCGACGGTACAGACTGCTGGCTGCGGTACAACACTCCGACCAGCAGCAGCATGGCCATGATGTCGATACCGAAGCGACCCAGCAGGTCGAGGGTGTCGGCTGAAATGTTCATGTGTGGAATCCCGAGCTTCTCAACTCATGGTACGGACGACCGGGCGGACGTCGAGGCGGACGTGAACGTGCAAGACGCGTTCACTTTACAAGAATCAGCTGCGTGTGCCGGGGGATTGGACAGGATCGATGGAGATGCTGATCACGCTTGGCTGACGTGATGACGATACCGCTTCGAGCGCCCTGAAGAGCGCAGATCTCAGTTCTGGATGTCTGGAACGTCGCCCGCTGACCGACCTTCCGTCGATACGATCTCCGTGTGAGCGACATCAGCGACCCCGGCCGAGCCGGCCGCGGTGATCGCAAGCGTGCACAGAAGCTCATCGACGCTGCGTACGCGGCCGGTCAGCTCACCGCCGCTGACCGCGCGTTCCGCACCGAGCGCGTGGATTCTGCGCACACGAAGGGCGATCTGGCGGTCCTCGTGCGCGATCTCGTCCGAGCCGGCGGTGCCGCCGCGGCCACCGCGGCAGGTGCAGCAGTCCAGTCGCCCTCGATGACACCGTCGAAGCCCACCGACCCGGCATCGGTACCGAGCACCGCGTCGCTCGGTTCGGCGATCCCACCTGACCAGCTGCGCGCGATGGGCAAGGGAGGGTCGCCGACGACGATCAACGTGGGTGAGTCGATGCGGACGGCGATCACCGGCGAGGGCGTCAAGAGGGTGCGGCGCGTCATCCTGATCGTCGTCGTGGGGTTCCTGCTCCTGTGCGGGCTGGGCATCGCCGGGATCGTGGCCGCGATCTTCACGGGGATCGACACGGCCGGAGGCCCCACCGACACCCCAACGACGAGCGTCAACCTGCAGACCGCCGACGGCTGGTCGCAGCTCGTCTCGGCCATCGAGGACGAGACGGGCACGAGCGAGGTGTACGACGTCGTCGTCTACCCCGAGTACGCCTCCATCAACGGGGTCGCCGACGAGGGGGCGATGCGGTACGTCTACCGCAGCGGGTCCTTCCAGCTGTTCAACAGCCCGGTGACTCCTGCCCAGGGCGACCCGATCGACCTCGCCGACATCGACGCCGACCTGATCGCGGGCCTGCCCGACCGGACGGCGAAGCGTCAGGGCATGCCCGAGTACGACTCCGCCTACCTCATCGTCAACACGCTCACCGGCCAGCCGGCGATCATGGTCTACGTGCAGCAGACCGGGAAGCTGTCGCGCTGGTCGATCTACGACCTCGACGGCAAGGTCATCGGCGGCACGCCCGGCTAGGGCGTGATCGGCTCGAGCAACCCGGTGTCGACGTCGTAGAGAAAGCCGCCGACCTGCACGTGCTCACCGATCAACGGATGAGCGAGCACCTTCTCGACGTCTCCGCGGATGGTCTCCCTCTGGTCGTCGATGACGCCGAGCGACATCCACGAAGCGTCCACGCCGGCGCTGGCCCCCAGCTGGCTTCGGAGCTCGTCCTCCGACGCGCTGGACATGGCGCAGCGGGTGTGCTCGACGACGAGGATGCGGTCGACCTTGAGCAGGTTGACGCCGAGCACCAGGGCGACGAGCGATTGATCGTTGACGCGGCCACCGGGATTTCGCAGGATCTTCGCGTCGCCGGGGGAGAGGCCGATCATCCCCAGCGGGTCGATGCGTGAGTCCATGCAGGTGACCATCGCGACGCCCGCGTGAGCCACGCCGTCGAATCCCGACAACGTGAAACGTCCGGCGAACTCGCGGTTGGCGGCGAGGAGATCGTCGAAGGCGCCCATGAGCCAGAGCCTAGTGGGGAGCCTCTGAGGTGACCCGGGCCGAGGTGGGGCGGAGGAGGCCGAGCGCGAGCACCGCAGCCGCGACCGCGCACGTCGCCGCCCCGACGAACACCGCGTGCAGCTGGACGATGCCGGCATCGCGCACGGCGTCGCGATAGGCCTTGCACGCGGTGGCGGCTCCGTCGCAGAGCTCGGCGGCCGGAGGAATGGCGGCGGACGCGTCGTAGAACGCGTGCAGGCCGATCGTCGTGAGTGCGGAGATCCCGATCAGCATCCCGACCATGCGCGCGACGATCAGCAGCGCGCTGGCGACGCCGTGCACCGGGCCCTCGGTGTGGTCGAGGAGGGCGGCGTTGACCGGTGCGATCGCCAGACCGAAGCCGAGGCCGCCCAGCACCAGCGACAAGGTCTCGCTCTGGTGCTTCAGCGACTGCGCGTCCCACGTGGCCATGTGCGCGAACGCGGCCGCGCTCAGCAGCATGGCGATGACGGTGAGCACGTGCGCCGGCACCCGACGCAACAACCACCCGCCCAGCACCGCACCGACAGGCAGGGCGATGAGGAACCGCAGCAGCACCAGGGCGGCGTCGAGCTGGGAGTCGCGGTGCACGGTGAGCCGGGCGAAGAACGGGATGTCGACGAGTGCCGCGATGAGGCTGGCCCCGATGAAGAACGACACGACGAGTGCGCCCCATGCCGGACGCGAGGCCAAGGCCCCACGCGGAATCAGTGGCCGGGCAGCGGTGCGCTGACGCCACCAGAACCCGGCGAACGCGATCGCGGCGAGGATGAGCAGCCAGGGTGCACTCGGCGAGATCGCCGCGCTCTCCGGCTCCGCGGAGGCGAACGCGACGATGATCGCGCCGAGTCCGACCGTCAGCATCAGCGCGCCGCGCAGGTCGGTCTCGCGGCCGAGTCCGACCCAGTCGCGCCAGGCGAGCACGGGTCGGCTGGCGGTCGCTTCACGGATCACGAACATCGCGGCGAGGCCGAATGTCGACAGAGCGACCGGCGTGAGCCAGCGGGACTCGCCGGCGACTGGCAGGAAGGCCAGACCGCTCGTGACGCCGGTGACGAGCGCCTCAGGCTCCAGCATCACCAGGGTGAGGCCGAGGAGCGTGAGCAGCCCCAGCCCGAGCCCGATGACGTCGAGTCGCCCGGCACGCTCGGGGACTTGATCATCGACCTCGCGCATCCGGACCATCGCGGCCGCGAGAACGAGCCCGACCGCGCAGTTCAGCCAGAAGATGTCGCGCCACGACCCGAAGGAGAGGACGACCGCTCCGTAGAGCGGGCCGAGGACGCTGCCGAGCTCCTGCACGGCCCCGACGATCCCGAGCGGGAGACCCCGACGCTCCGGTGGCCACAGGTCGGCGACCAGCGCAAGGGTCGGCGGGATGAGCCCGCCGCCGCCGATGCCCTGGATGAGCCGGCCGGTGACGATGCTGGGCAGGTCGTAGGCGGCGGCGGTGATGACCGAGCCGACCGCGAAGATGATGAGGCAGCCGAGCAGAACGGGCACGCGTCCGCGCAGGTCGGAGATGCGTCCGATCAGCGGGAGGACTGCGACGTAACCGAGCAGGAATCCGGACACGATCGGAGCGGCCCGCTGGAGCCGGTCGATGTCGAGCCCGACCGTGGTCATCATGTCCGGCAGGGCCAGCACGACGACGTAGGTGTCGGCCGCCGCGAACATGATCGCGACCGCCGCGAGCCCGAGCAGGACCCGTGGCGCGGTCTGCCTCATCTGTCCTACGGGACCTTGATCGTGACGGGCCGGTCGGACGTCGTGAGCTTGACCGTGTAGGTGACGTTTCCGCCCTCGGGATAGAACGGCCCGGTGAGCGTGGCGTCGCGCAGCTCGTCGTCGTCGGTGAGGCGGTAGGCGACATTGAACGACGCCTTCTCGTCCGCCGACGGGATGATCGTGCTGACGACGCTGCCTGGCAGCGTGCCGGTGATCGTGGTGAGGACGTCCGATCCGTCGCGCGACTTCTCGCCCTGCTCGAGGCCCTTCGTCTTCTCGAGGATCTGTGTGACGCCGTTCTCGGCGTCGAGGAGTGCGGCGGGGTCGGGAGCCCCCAGCGACTCGGGGTCGATCTTCAGGTAGAGCGGCGAGAAGCTCGTCTTGGCCTTGAGCGTGCCCTCGGCGGAGACGACGTCGGCCGAGAGCGTCGATCCACCGGTGACGACCTTCACCTTGCCCGTGAACGCGGGTGAGTGGTTGCCCTGGCCGGTGGCCGAAAGCAACCCCGTGATCCCGTCGGGCAGCGACTTCGCGGCCAGCGAAACCTCGACGGTCTCGGCCTCGTCGATGGTGGTGCGTGCGGTCGACAGACGCTTCTGCAGCTCGCTCGTGTCGGCCTTCTTGCTGTCGGAGTCGCCCTGGCAACCGGCAAGGAGGACGGCAGCGGCCAGGATCGTGAGGAGTCGGGTACGCACGAATTCAGTGTGACACGCCGGGTAGCGACGCAACCGGGCCCGCGACGCCGAGGAGCGGCTGGGCGGCCGGTACGCCGGACCCGTCACGACGCTCGGTGGGTGCCGGCAGCTCGACCGGCGATCCGCTGGTGGCGCAGCCGATGGGCGACCCGTCGCCGACCCACGCCAGGATGAGCCCGTCCTCACCCTTCAGCAGGCGTTGGCAGCGCACACCGCCGGTGGCCCGGCCCTTGGCCGGGTAGATGCCGAGGGGGCTGACCTTGACGCTGCCGTTCTGGGTGCCGGGCAGGGCGTCGCCGGAGCCGGCCACGGTGACGACGTGCGCGGTGTCGACGTCGCGCACCACGCCAAAGGCCACGGCCTTGACGCCGTCGGCGAGCTTGACGCCGGCGACACCGCCGCCGGACCGCCCCTGCGGCCGTACCGCGGACGCGTCGAAACGCAACAGCTGGGCGTCGGTGGTGACGAACGCGAGCTGCTCGTCGCCGGTGAGCAGGGGAGCGGCTCCGACCACCTCGTCGCCGTCGGCCAGGGTGATGAGGTCCCACTCGTCGCGGTTGCTCAGGTGGTCGGGCTTGACCCGCTTCACCACTCCGGTGCGGGTGCCGAGTGCCAGGCCCGGGCCGTCGTCGAACGTCATGAGGGTGAGCGGACGATCGTCGAGGTGCAGGAGCTCGCGCAGCGGAATCCCTCCTTGCAAGTGAGGTGCAGACGAAGAACCCGGTATCGCCGGAAGGTCCACCACGTTCAGGCGGTGAACCCTTCCCCCTGACGTGACCAGACCGATCTGGCCTCGAGCGGTCGCTCGCGCTGCTGCAACGATCGTGTCGTGCTTGGAGCGGCGGCCGATGTCGCCGAACGGGGCGTCGTCCGTCGTGCGGGCGAGGAGGCCGGTGGCCGAGAGCAGCACCCAGCATGGGTCGTCGGCGACCTCGAGCGGCGCGGCGGCGGTGACCGTCTGGCCGGCCGCCTCGAGCAACACGGTGCGCCGCGGGGTGCCGAACTGCTGGGCCATCTCGTCGAGCTCGTCGCCGACCAACGACCGCAAGACGGCGTCGTCGGCCAGGATCGCGTCGAGATCGTCGAGGGTCGCACGCAGCTGCTCGGACTCCTTCTCCAGCTCGATGCGGGAGAACTTGGTGAGCCGGCCGAGCTGGAGATCGAGGATGTAGTCGGCCTGCAGGTCGTCGAGGTCGAAGACGCTGGTGAGCCGGTCGCGGGCCTGGCCGCGGTCGTCGCTGGCGCGGATGAGCTGGATGACCTCGTCGATGTCGAGGATCGCGATGAGCAGGCCGTCGACGAGGTGCAGCCGCTCGGCCGCCTTGCGACGGCGGAACGTGGTGCGCCGCCGGACGACGTCGTAGCGGTGCTCGAGGAAGACCGTGAGCATCTCGTGCAGGCCGAGGGTGCGGGGCTGTCCGTCGACGAGCGCCACGGCGTTGATGCCGAACGACGTCTCCATGGGCGTGTGGCGGTAGAGCTGGTCGAGCAACGCCTCTGGGTTGATCGAGCTCTTGACCTCGATGACGAGGTTGAGGCCCTTGTGCCGGTCGGTGAGGTTCTTGAGGTCGGAGATGCCCTGCAGCTTCTTGGACTGCACGAGCTTCTTGATGGCCTCGATGACCTTCTCGGGCCCGACGTTGTAGGGGAGCTCGGTGACGACGATGCCGCGACGCCGCGGTGTGACGTTCTCGATGCGTGCGGTGGCACGCATCCGGAACGAGCCGTTGCCGGTGGCGTAGGCGTCGCGGATGCCGTCGAGACCGACGATCTTGCCGCCGGTGGGGAGGTCGGGGCCGGGCACGAACTTCATCAGGTCGTCGAGGTCGGCGGCCGGATGGTCGATGAGGTGGCGCAGTGCCTGCACGACCTCGACGAGGTTGTGCGGGGCGATGTTGGTGGCCATGCCCACGGCGATGCCGGACGCGCCGTTGACGAGGAGGTTGGGCAGGGCAGCCGGCAGCACGGACGGCTCGGTCTCGCGGCCGTCGTAGTTGGCGCGGAAGTCGACGGTCTCCTCGTCGATCGACCCCGTCATCGCCTCGGCGGCGGGGTCCATGCGGCACTCGGTGTAGCGCATGGCCGCGGGCGGGTCGTCGGGCGAGCCGAAGTTGCCGTGCCCGTCGATGAGCGGCAGCCGCATCGACCACGGCTGCACGAGGCGGACGAGTGCGTCGTAGATCGCGCCGTCGCCGTGCGGGTGCAGGCGGCCCATGACCTCGCCGACCACGCGAGCGCTCTTCACGTGCCCGCGGTCGTGCCGAAGGTTCAGGTCGTCCATCGTGAAGAGCGTGCGACGCTGCACCGGCTTGAGGCCGTCGCGGGCGTCGGGGATCGCGCGGGAGTAGATCACCGAGTAGGCGTACTCGATGTAGCTCGAGCTCATCTCGTCCGTGATGTCGGTGTCGATGATGTGCTCGTCGAACTCCTCCTCCGGCGCTGCTGTCTTGCGTGCCATGCGTCCTCTCCCAGACAGTGATGCTGCCTCTTTCGAACCCCTATTCTCCCTTGTGCGCGGCCCCGGTCACTCCTGCCACGCCGTGCCGTGGGTACCGGCCCAACAGATAGGTTGGGGCCCGTGAGCGCCGCCCCCGCCGACGAGCCACAGTGGGACGCCGACGTCCTGCTCAAGGACGGCAGTGTCGCCCAGCTGCGACCCATCGTCCCCGACGACGCCGAGCGCCTCGTCGAGTTCTACTCGCGCGTCTCCGATGAGTCTAAGTACATGCGATTCTTCGCGCCGTACCCGAAGCTCTCGGCGAAGGACATCGAGCACTTCACGAACGTCGACCTCGACCGCCGGGTGGCATTCGTGGTCACGCTCCACGAGCTCATCATCGGCATCGGACGCTATGACGCGGTCGTCGACGATCCCGGCGGGGGTGCCGGGCTCGGGGCGGCGGAATCAAGCACAGCGGAAGTGGCGTTCCTCGTGGAGGACGAGCACCAGGGTCGCGGCGTCGGCCAGCTGCTGCTCGAGCACCTTGCGCAGGCCGGTCGTGAGCGCAGCATCGGACGATTCGTCGCCGAAGTCCTTCCGGCCAACACCAAGATGCTGCAGATCTTCCGCGAGATGGGCTACCAGATCGAGGGGTCCGTCGAGGAAGGCGTGCAGCGACTCACGTTCCGCATCCAGTCCACGGACACGGCCATCGGCGTCATGCGGGCCCGCGAGCAGCGTGCTGAGGCGGCGTCCATCGAGCGCATCTTCGCCGCGCGCAGCATCGCGGTCGTCGGTGCCAGCCGCAAGCAGGACTCCATCGGGCAGGCGATGGTGCGCAACCTCGTGCTCGGCGACTACCAAGGCAGTGTCTACGCGGTGAACTCCCAGGCCGAGGCGGTGTCCGGCCTCCCGGCGTACAAGACGGTCCAGGACGTGCCCGACGACGTCGACCTCGCCATCGTCGCCGTGCCGTCTGAGTCCGTCACCGACGTCGTGCTCGACTGCGCGGCCAAGGGCGTGCACGGCCTGATCGTCATCTCGGCCGGGTTCGCCGAGGAGGGTTCGGAGGGACGGCGACGGCAGCGGGCGCTGGTGAACCTGAGCCGCAGCTACGGGCTCCGCCTGATCGGTCCCAACTGCCTCGGCGTCATCAACACCGCGGCGGACCTGCAGCTCAACGCGTCCCTTGCCCCGACGATGCCTCCGCCGGGACGGGTGGGGTTCTTCTGCCAGTCCGGCGCACTGGGCACGGCCATCCTCGAGTCCGTCTCGCGACGCGGCCTGGGACTGTCGACGTTCGTGTCGGCCGGCAACCGCGCCGACGTCTCCGGCAACGACCTGCTGCAGTACTGGCAGGAGGACTCCGCCACCGAGGTCGTGCTGCTCTACCTGGAGTCGATCGGCAACCCGCGCAAGTTCTCCCGCATCGCTCGGCGGGTGTCGCGCACCAAGCCGATCGTGGCGGTCAAGTCGGGGCGCTCCACGCAGGGCGTCCCCGTAGGCCACGCGGTCAAGCGCAGCTCGGCACCGCAGGCCGCCGTCGACGCGATGTTCCGCCAGGCCGGCGTCATCCAGGTCGACAACCTTGACGAGATGTTCGACGTCGCGCAGCTGCTGGCCCACCAGCCCCTGCCGTCCGGCAACCGGGTCGCCGTCGTCGGCAACTCCGACGCCATGGCCCTCCTCGTCACCGACGCCGCCACCGAGGCGGGCCTGCTGGTCGCCGAGCCGGTGTCCCTGGGCGCCGACGCCGGTGCGGACGACTTCGAGATCGCCCTCGAGACGGCGCTCGCCAGTCCGGACGTCGACGCGCTCATGACCGTCTACGTCCCCCCGATCAACACCAGTGGCGAGGCCGTGGCCAGCGTGCTCGCCGCTGTGGGAGAGCAGTCCGACAAGCCCATCGTGTCGACGTTCCTCGGCAGCGAAGGGGTGCCGGAGCTGCTGCGTGTCACGGACGTGCAGGGCGGAGCGGCCGGCCGAGGGTCCGTGCCGTCCTACGCCGCGCCGGAGTCGGCCGTGCGTGCCCTCGCGCGCGTGGTCAACTACGCCGAGTGGGCCTCGCGCGACCACGGCTCGTTCCAGGTCTTCGAGCACCGCACCGGCGACGCCCGGGCGCTGGTGCGCGACGTCCTCAAGGAAGCTCCTCGCGGCGCGATCCTGTCCACCGAGCAGGTACACAACCTGCTGGCGTGCTATGGCATCGACCTCTGGCAGTGGATCAACGTGCACTCCCGTGAGGAGGCGATCGAGGCGGGCGAGAAGCTCGGCTGGGACGTCGTGCTCAAGGCCGGCAGCGAGCACTTGCGGGCCCGCCCGGACCTGATTCACATCTGGCGTGACGTCACCAGCGCCGAGCACATGGCCGAGGCCTGGGACAACCTCACCAGCTGGACCGGCATGCGCAGCGACACCCGCTTCTTCGTCCAGAAGGCAGCACCGGACGGCATCCCCGTGTCGTTCTCGGTCACCGAGGATCCGCTGTTCGGTCCGCTGGTGTCGTTCGGGCTGGCCGGCGCACCGAGCGAGCTGCTGGGCGATCGCTCGTACGGCATCCCGCCCCTCACCGACGGTGACGCCAAGGAGATGATCTCCGGACTCGGATCGGCGCCGCTGCTGTTCGGCTACCGCGGCTCGGACCCGGTCGACGTCGACGCCGTGCAGGACGTCATCCTGCGTCTCGCGTCGATGAAGGACGACCTTCCCGAGATCGCCGAGCTCGACCTCGAGCCGGTGCTCGTCGGGCAGAACGCGCTCACCGCACTGAGCGCTCGGGCGAAGGTCGTGCCGTCGACCGATCGCCGGGGCGACTGGTACGTCCGCCGGCTCAGCAAGCAGGTGGCGACGGGAGATACGCTGACGTGATGAGCATCGACCGCACGCCTGAGGTTTTCGACGAGGTCTCGCGCAGCGGCTACTACCCCGAGATCGTGGCCGACGGCCTCCGTGACGTCCTCGCCGACGAGTCGGTCCTCGCGTACGTCCTGCATCACGAGCCCACGTTCGACCGCGATGAGATCCGTCGTCACATGACGGTGCTCGCCCTCACACCCGGTCGCGTCGTCCTCCTGCACACCGACGAGCACCCACCGGACGACATGCTCACCAGCCCGTACACGTCCACCACGAGCGAGGCGGTGCCTGTTTCCCAGGTGCGTTCGGTCGTGGTCACCCGCATGGTCTCGACGTCGTCCAAGAATCTCGAAGAAGTCGTCCTCACAGTCGGGTGGGGCGCGGTCTCGCGCATCGACATCGAGCCGGCGACGTGCGACGACCCCGAGTGCGAGGCCGACCACGGATACACCGGCAACCTCACCGGAGACGACTTCTCGCTGCGCCTCAGCACCGCGGCCGACGGCGGCGCGGCCGTGCGGCGACTCCTCGACTTCGCCCGTACCTTGTCGGCAGCCACCACCCAGGCCACCACGGCCGGCCACGCCTGATGGCCCACGTCTCGATGGCCCGATCCTTGATGGCGCTGTCTTGGTGACCGCGGCATCTCCCGCCGCGTCGTCGTACGGCCCCCGGGGCCGGCACACGCTGGACGAGCTCCTTCCATCGGTGGCCGGCGCGCTCGGCGTGCCTGGCTTCACCGACGTGCTGGGGCTGCCGGAGGCGCCGCGCTTCGTGCTGATGCTCATCGACGGCCTCGGCACCACCTTGCTCCGTGAGAACGCCGCGTCGGCACCGTTCCTGTCCTCGTTGCCGGGCATCGACGACGTCGTCTGCGGCGTGCCGTCCACGACGGTCACCAGCCTCACGTCGCTCGGCACCGGGCTGCGCGCCGGTGAGCACGGCATGGTCGGCTACACCAGCCGGGTGCCGGCCACCGGGGAGCGCCTCAATGCACTCCTGTGGGACCAGCCGGTCGTGCCCGAGCAGTGGCAGCCGCACCGCACCGTGCTCGAGATGATCCAGGAAGCCGGGGTCGGGGCGTCCACGGTCAACCACGCCAAGTTCGCCGCCTCCGGCCTCACGCTGTGCAGCCAGCGGGGCGTGCCGTTCCACGGCGTCACCTCCACGTGGGAACGGCTCGACGTCGTGGTCGAGGTCATCGAGTCCGCGCCACGTGGCTTCGTCTATGCCTACGACTCGCGGCTCGACCACACCGGTCACGCCAAGGGGTGCGAGTCCCAGGAGTGGCGCGATGCGCTCTCCAGGGTCGACTCCGACGTCGCGGCGATCCGGGCCGCCCTGCCGTCCGACACGGTTCTGCTGGTCACCGCCGACCACGGCATGATCGACCTCCCGCAGGACGGACGCTTCGATCTCGACCAGCACCCCAGCTTGCGAGACGACGTGGTGATGGTCGCCGGGGAGGCCCGGTTCCGACACATCTACACCCGCACCGGAGCCGAGAACGACGTGGCCGACCGCTGGCGTCAGATCGTGGGGGAGCGGGCGATCGTCAGCACGCAGGACGGCCTCGACGACTGGTTCGGCCCGATCGCCCCGGAGGTGCGGGGGCGCATCGGCGATGTCGTGGTGGCGTCGCTCGGCGACTTCGCCGTGTTCTCCTCGCAGGACTTCGCGATCGAGATGTTGATGTTCGGCTTCCACGGCTCGGTCACCGAGGACGAGCTGGGCATCCCGTTGCTGGTCGCCGGCTGACCAGGCCATGAGATTTGCGAGGATGGCGTCGTGGCAGAGCTGAACTTCTACTCCGGCACCATGGACTGCGGCAAGAGCACGCTGGCGCTGCAGATGGACTACACCCACCGTGCCCGCGGACGCGTCGGGCGGGTCTTCACCTCCCGCGACCGCGCCGGGGAGGCCACGGTGTCGAGTCGCCTCGGGCTCCAGGTCGACGCCATCGAAGTCACACCCGAGCTGCACTTCTGGCACTACGTGGTCGACGAGCTCAGCCAGGGCGGACGCATCGACTACCTCGTCTGCGACGAGGCCCAGTTCTACACCCGCCAGCACGTCGATCAGCTCGCCAAGGTCGTCGACGAGCTGTCGATCGACGTCTACGCGTTCGGCATCCTCACCGACTTCCGCTCCAGGCTCTTCGAGGGCTCGCAGCGGCTCGTCGAGCTGGCCGACCGCGTGCACACCCTGCAGGTGGAGGCGCTGTGCTGGTGCGGCAACCGCGCCACCCACAACGCGCGCACGGAGAACGGCGAGATGGTCACCGAGGGCGAGGTGATCGTGGTCGGTGACGTCGAGGACGAGGATCATCCCGTGCCGACGATCGGCTACGAGGTGCTCTGCCGGCGCCACCACCGGCGTCGCATGACGGCCGCTGCCGCGCGTGCCGCCGCACTTTCGCCCGACGTCCTGCCGTTTGGGTGAACCGAGGCCGCTTGGTTGCGGCCTGGGGGTACCTCCACGAGCGCCAGCGAGTCGGGGGCGCGTGAACCCAGGTTGAGCGTTCCACGCCGAAGGCGTCCGCTGGACGAAACCGGTTACCTAGACGACCGCGCCGTCGCTGGGGCGCTGCTGGATGTGCGCATACGGGTCGACGGGCCGGTTCTTCGGGTCGGTCGGGTCGTAGGGCCACTGCTCCTCGAGCACGACCGCCAGGGCGGACGCGGTGAAGATCGTCGAGAGGATGCCGATGCCGAGCCCCAGCAGCAGCGCGATCGCGAAGTCGGTCAGTGAGCTGCCGCCTAGCACCGCCAGCGCGGCGAGGATGAACATCGCGCCGAGGCCGGTGTTCACGGTACGAGGGACGGTCTGCAGGATCGCCTCGTTCACGACCTCGCGAAGTGGTCTCTTGCGGTTCTCGCGCCTGTGCTCGCGGATGCGGTCGAACACGACGATCGTGTCGTTCACGGCGAGGCCGATGATCGACAGCACGGCGGCGAGGAACACCCCGTCGATTGGTTTGCCGAGCCATGCGAACACACCCACCACCGTCAGCACGACCGACGACATCGACAGCACGGCCGCGGCCGCGAACGTCCAGCGGAACCGCCAGGCGAGATAGATCATCTGCGCGGCGATCGCGACGGCGAACGCGATGAGCGCCTTGTTGCGCAGCTCGTCGCCGAGGCTAGGGCCGATGAGCTCGTCGCGCTCCTTGGTGACGTCCTCGGCCACGGTGCCGAGGGCTTGCTCGATCTCGAAGGCCTGGTCATTCGTCAGCTTGCTGCTGCGCACGGTGACGTTCTCCGACTCGCCGTCGCCGGAGGACGACTGCACGATGGCCGTCGGGTATCCCGCGTCGCTGACGGCTTCGCGTGCCGTCTCGGGGTCGAGCGTCGAGGACGTCGAGAACTCCAGCAGCCGTCCGCCGGTGAACTCCACGCCGAGGTCGAGGCCACGACCGACGATGCCGATGACCGACACCACGCCGACCAGCCCGGTGACGGCGATCCAGGTGCCCGATCGTCGCATCAGGTCGGGGCCGTCCTCCGTGAGCCACTTCCGCAGCCGGCCCGTGCCCGCGATGCCGCTGATGCCGGGCCGTGCTCTGACGGGTCGCCGCTTCACCGCCCACTCCGCAAGAACGCGCGCGACAACGAGAGCCGAGAACATCGACGCCAGCACACCGATCGACAGAGTGACGCCGAAGCCCTTCACCGGTCCGGACGCCAGGAAGAACAGCAAGGCCGCCGCGAGCAGGGTCGTCACGTTCGAGTCGATGATCGCCGACCAGGCCTTCGTGAACCCGGTCGAGAGCGCCGGAGTGAGACCCGATCGCTCATGTTCGGCGTACTCCTCGCGAGCGCGCTCGAACACCAGGACGTTCGCGTCGATCGCCAGCCCGATCGCCAGCACGAAGCCGGCCAGGCCCGGGAGCGTCAGGGTGGCGCCGAGCCACACCAGGAGCCCGTAGGCGATGAGGGCGTACCCGGCGAGGGCGATGGTCGCCATCAGCCCGACCAGCCGGTAGACGAACAGGATGAACAGGCCGGTGAGCGCGATGCCGATGATCGCGGCCTCGATCGAGGCGTCGATGGCGGCCTCACCCAGTGTCGGGCCCACGGTGCGCTGCTCGATGACCTCGACCGGCACGGGAAGCGCGCCGCCCTTGATGAGGACGGCCAGGTCCTTGGCGGACGCCTGGGTGAAGCTGCCGCTGATGCTCGTCGACGTTCCGCCGCCCGAGGCACACAGATCGGGCACGACACCGGGCGAGGAGATCACCTCGTCGTCGAGCAGGATCGCCACGCGCTGGCCGGCCTCCGGGTTGGCGCAGGCGTCGGACACGAGCTGACGCCAGCCGTCGCGCCCCTCGCCACTGAAGTCGACGTTGACGACCCACTGGCCGACGCCTTGCTCCGGCGTGGCGGCGACCGCGTCGGACACTCCGTTGCCGTCGAGGAGCGGCTCGCCGACGACGATCGGGTTGCCGTCCTCGTCGGCGACCACCTGCTCGCCCTCGGCCGGCTTCGACGGCTCGGTGCCGGGCGGTGGGACGCGGAGCACCTCGTGGAACGTCAGCTGGGCGGTGCGGCCGATGACCTCCGCGGCCTCGCGCGGGTCCTGGAGGCCGGGCAGCTCGATGATGATCCGGTTCTCGCCGGAACGTGCCAGCGTCGGCTCGGACACACCGAGGGCGTCGACGCGTCCACGCAACACCTCGAGCGCACGATCGGTGGACTCGGCGTCGGCGGTCACACGATCGGTGCTCTTCGTCTGCAGGACGATCTGGGTGCCGCCTCGCAGGTCGAGACCCAGCTTGGCCGAGCCGGTGAGCGCGAGGGCCAGTGAGCCCGCGACCACCACGAACGCCGCGATCGCGCGCCACACGGCGGGTCTCAGGGTCATGGGGCGACGATACGTGGCCTCACGGCGGCGTCCGTAGGCTGGTCACATGAGTCTCTCGCACCGCAAGCTGGGGTCCAGCCAGCTCACCGTGCCGGTCGTCGGCATCGGTTGCAACGCGTTCGGATCGCGCATGGATGCCGACCAGGTTCGGGCTGTCGTCGACTCGGCCATCGAGCACGGCGCCACGTTCTTCGACACGGCCGACACCTACGGTCTCGGGGCCAGCGAGGAGCTGCTCGGCCGGGCGCTCGGGTCACGGCGTGACGACGTGGTCATCGCCACCAAGTTCGGCATGGACATGAGGGGAAACAGCGGCGACGACCGCGGCCGACGCGGGTCGGCCGCGTACATCCGCACGTCCGTGGAAGGGAGCCTGCGGCGCCTCGGCACCGACTACATCGACCTCTACCAGCTGCACGTCCCCGATCCGCGCACGCCGATCGAGGAGACGCTGGAGACTCTCGACGACCTCGTCACGGCCGGGACGGTCCGGGCCATCGGGTGCTCGAACCTGTCCGCCTGGCAGCTGGTCGATGCGGCCTGGACGTCACGCACGCGCGACCTCGCCTCCTTCGTCACCGCCCAGAACGAGTACTCGCTCTACAACCGCACGGCTGAAGTCGAGCTGACGCCCGCTTGCCTCGAGCTCGGCGTCGGCATCCTGCCGTACTTCCCGCTCGCCTACGGGCTGCTCACCGGCAAGTACCGCCGGGGTGAGGCGGCACCCGCCGGGACGCGGCTCGCCTTGTCGTCGCAGGCCAGGCGTCTGGCCAACGCCGACTGGCAGCGGATCGAGGCCCTGGAGGCGTTCGCCGAGCAGCACGACGTCTCGATCCTGGAGCTGGCCATCGGTGGCCTGGCAGCGCAGCCTGCCGTCGCCAGCGTCATCGCCGGCGTGACCCGCCCCGAGCAGGTCGCGGCGAACGTGCGGGCGGCGGCGTGGCAGCCCTCGGTGGAGACGTTGGATGCGTTGGCCGAGATCGGGCAGCCCACGCAGTCGTACACGACCTACGCCGACTGACGTCGGGCTGAAGAGTTCGCGTCGGGCCGGGAAGCGCCTCACGGCGCATGGCCGCTCGTAGCGGCTAAATGTTGGGACCCGGGGCTGCCGCGGCCCGACGCGAGGTCCAGCCTAACCGAGCGTGACGTGCGAACAAGCCTTGACTTTGTGGCGTGTCAGTGCAGCGTGCCCTCGCGCTCGAGCGTCGCCGCTCGGCGCAGGTGCATCGCCATGTCGACGAGGCGGGCGGCACTGGCCGCATCGCAGTTCTCGAGCTGGGACCGACCCACGCCGACGATGTGCGCGAACGCGGCCGCTCGGTCGAGGGTGACGTCGAAGTCGTCGCCGACGATGCCGCTGACGACGGTGTCGACGAGCGTGATCACTTCGTCGGGTCCGGGCGGGTCGACGACGCCGGCGAGCACCTCGTGAACCGGCGCGTACGCCTTGCCGGCTGCGAACTCGCGGGCCGCCTGCTCCGGCTCACCGTGCACCCACGTGCGCAGCAGGTAGAGGCGCCAGAGTGCGCCGGCCACGGTGTCCGGGGCGGTGTGCGACCAGAGGTCGGCGATCACGCCCAGACCTTCTTCGTCGGCAAGATGAAGGACGCGGGTGACGAATCCGGCGTCGGCGTCGTCGTGCGGACCGCGGACGAGCAGATGGGCGATGCGGTGACCGGCGGCGGCGAGCTCGGCGGGGTCGGCGTCCTCGGCCTGAGCCTCGAAGACCTGCGGGCCCGGCATGGTCGGCCGACGGTAGCCGGTCATGGCTGCGTCCCAACCTTCTTGCTCATGGGGACACGGTAGTCCGCAGGTGGTCGAGTCAGTAACTCACTCGCCCGGCGAGGCGACCTCGACGTATTCGACGGCAAGGGCCAGCGGTGCTGCGGTGAGCTCGATCTGCCACGGCCGCGCGCCGCCGGCGGCCAGGACGTCGCCGACGGAGTCCACCGAGATGGTGCCCGGCGGCTCCCAGGCGATGGCGCGGACGAGCTGCGGGCTCAGCAGGTTTTCCGACGGGACGTCGTGCTCCACGGACAGAGCGGTGACGGCTTCGCGGCAGCGGCCGAGCCTCCTCGCGGCCTCGGGGAACTTCTCGGCCCAGGCGCGCGGTGGAGGCGGGCCATCACGTCGCGGGGAGGTCCTAGGCAGATCGGCCTCGGGCATGGCCAGGCCACGCTCGACGGCGTCCTGCCATTGGCTCGTGAAACGGCGCGGCCCACGGTTGCGCATGACCTTCATCTGCTTGAGCTCGCCGATGTTCGCCGGGGGATTGCGAGCCATCTCCAGAATCGAGGAGTCGGGGAGGATGCGTCCGGGCGTGACGTCGCGCTCGGCGGCGATCGCGTCGCGGGCCTCCCAGATCTCACGGACGAGTCCGAGCCCTCGGCGTCCGCGGACCTGGTGGATGCCCGAGGTGCGGCGCCAGGGCTCCTCACGGACGGGCGCACCGGTGAAGGAGAGGAGAGCCTCGAAGTCTTGCGCCGCCCACTCCGTCTTGCCGGCCTTCTCCAGGTCGGCCTCGATGAAGTCGCGGATCTCGATGAGCACCTCGACGTCGAGCGCCGCGTAGACGAGCCACGGCTCGGGCAGCGGCCGGGTCGACCAGTCGGCGGCCGAGTGCTCCTTCGCGAGGCTGTGGTCGAGGTAGTGCTCGACGAGCGACGCGAGACCGACGCGCGGCAGGTTGAGCAGACGTCCAGCGTGCTCGGTGTCGAAGAGCCGGCGTGGGCGCAAGCCGACCTCGGCGAGACACGCGAGGTCCTGGGTGGCCGCGTGCAGGATCCACTCCGAGTCGCCGATGGCGTCGTCGAGCATCGTGAGGTCGCCCGTGGCGATGGGGTCGATGAGGGCTGTGCCGGCGCCCTCGCGACGCACCTGCACGAGGTAGGCACGCTGGGAGTACTTGTAGCCGGACGCCCGCTCGGCGTCGAGGGCGACCGGACCGGACCCGGCGGCGACGGCATCGCAGTAGGTGCGGAGCGCGGCGGCGTCCTCGATGACAGGGGGGAGCGGGTCGCGCAGGCTCAGCCGGGCCAGGGGCGGGGCGACGTCCTCAGCCGTCAACGGGTACCACGCCGGCGCGGTTGCAGGGGGATGACGCCGGGTGCAAGCGGCGGGAGGCCGGCGATGGCACACAGGAGGTCGGACCAGGCGCTGATGTGCGCTCCCATGTCGTCGGACGACGGCGTCCAGGAGGCCCGGACCTCGATCTGGGCATCGGAGCCGTCGGCGGCCATCTCACCGAATCCCTCGGTGTGCACGACGGTGACGCTGCCGCTCGGGGCGATGTACTCACCGCCATGGGACTCGAGTGCGTCGGTGAGCCAGCTCCACCCGACGGTGGGCAGCGACGGGTCGGCCGCCATCTCGGGCTCGACGTCGGCGCGGGCGAAGGTGACGCAGCGGAACGTGCCGCCCCAGGCGTCGTTGCCGGCCGGATCGTGCAGCAGGATGAACCGGCCGGTGCCGAGCTCCTCGCCGCCGGTCGACTGTCCCGGGCCGAGCGATCCGGCCAGCACGTCGCCGCTCACGGCGTACGCGAACGGAGCGATGCGCTGAGGCGCGGGCATGGTGTCGATCGCGACCTCGGGGCGCAACACGGCGCGGCCCACCTGCTCGACTGCTGCAGTGAAGGCCGGGGGAGTGCGATCGATTTCGCTACGGACACCCACACCGTGATCGTAGGCGTGTCGGCGGTCATGCGGGTACCGACACACCGCCCACCAGCACTCATGTGCCTGACACAATCGAGACTGTGACCCTTGCCGACAGCTCATTTCTCCGCGCCTGCCGCGGCGAGCCGACAGCCCACGTGCCCGTCTGGTTCATGCGCCAGGCCGGGCGATCGCTGCCGGAGTACCTCGCCATCCGTGAGGGCGTCCCGATGCTGGAGTCGTGCTTCCGCACCGACATGGTCGTCGAGATCACGATGCAGCCGGTGCGGCGGTACGGCGTCGATGCGGCGATCTTCTTCTCCGACATCGTGGTGCCGCTGAAGGCCGTCGGCGTCGATCTCGACATCGTGCCCGGCACCGGCCCCGTCGTGGCCGAGCCGATCCGCCGCCGGGACCAGCTCGACCAGCTGCGCGACCTCGAGCCCGACGACGTGGCGAGCATCACCGATGCGGCCAAGGCGCTCGTCGGTGAGCTCGGCGGAACACCGCTCATCGGGTTCGCCGGCGCCCCGTTCACCCTGGCCTCGTACCTCGTCGAGGGCGGTCCGTCGCGCGACCACCGGCTCACCAAGGAGCTGATGTATGGCGAACCCGAGATCTGGCACGCCCTGCTCGCTCGCCTGTCCGCGATCGCCGGGCAGTACCTCCGGCTGCAGGTCGAGGCCGGGGCCTCGGCGATCCAGCTGTTCGACTCCTGGGCCGGCGTCCTGTCGCTCCGCGACTACCTGGCGTACGTGGCACCCCACTCGGCCGCCGTGCTCGCCGCAGTGGCCGATCTCGACGTGCCGCGCATCCACTTCGGCGTCGGCACCGGAGAGCTGCTCGGGGCCATGGGCGAGGCCGGCGCGGACGTCGTGGGCGTCGACTGGCGGGTTCCGCTGGACGAGGCGGTGCGCCGGATCGGCCCCGACCGCTCGGTGCAGGGCAACCTCGACCCGACGCTGATGTTCGCGCCGACCGACCTGGTCCATGCGCGGGCCGCCGAGATCATCGCCGCCGGTCGAACGGCCCGCGGACACGTGTTCAACCTCGGGCACGGGGTGCTCCCGGCCACCGACCCGGACGCGCTCGCGCGGCTCGTCGACTTCGTCCACGCTCAGTCATGACGCCTCTCGGCGCGGCTAGATGAAGATCGCGGTCGTCGGCGGGGGAGTCGCGGGACTCACGGCCGCGTACGAGCTCGGCCGGGCCGGGGCCGACGTGGTGCTGCTCGAGGGTTCGGACCGCCTCGGCGGCAAGCTGCGGCTCGCCGAGGTCGACGGGGTGACCCTCGACGTCGGTGCCGAGGCCCTGCTGGCTCGGCGCCCCGAGGCGACCGACCTGTGCGCCGAGATCGGGCTGGGCGACGCGATCGTGCATCCGGAGACGACGTCGGCAGCGATCTGGACGCGCGGGGCTCTTCGTTCCATGCCCCGGACCGTGATGGGCATCCCGGCTGACATCGACGCCTTGATGGCGTCCGGGATCGTGGAGCGGCCGCCGGTCTCGCGACCCGCACCGGTGCCGAACGACGACGTCTCGGTGGGCGAGTTCGTCCGCGATCGGGTCGGCGAGGAGATCCTCGACCGTCTGGTGGAACCACTGCTGGGCGGCGTCTACGCGGGCCACGCCGACGACCTCTCGCTGGCCGCGGCCGGTGCACCGATCCGCGAGCTCGGCGACGATCTGCTCGCGGGTGCGGCGGCCGCGAAGCCGTCCGACACCGAGGGTGAGCCGGTGTTCGCCGGGATCAGCGGTGGTGTCGGGCGGTTGCCTGGCGTGCTTGCCGAGGCGTCCGGTGCCGAGATCCGCACGGGTGCGGTGGTCCGCGACGTCCAGCGAACCGGTGCCGGTTGGCGCATCACCCTTGTGGATGGTCACGAGGACGTCGACGCCGTCGTCGTCGCCACCCCGGCTCCCGCCTCGTCCCGGTTGCTCGCCGACACGGCACCGGAAGCGGCGTTCGAGCTCGCCGACCTCACCTACGCGAGCATGGCCATCGTCACGTTCGTCGTCGACGGCGACGTGGAGCTGGCAGATGGTTCCGGCTTCCTGGTGCCGCCCATCGATGGCACCGCCATCAAGGGCTCCACCTTCTCCTCCCAGAAGTGGGCGTGGCTCGCCGAGTCGGGCCGCACCGCGCTTCGTGCGTCAGTGGGACGCGCCGGCGACACTGCCTTGCTGCACCAGGACGACGCCACGGTCGCCTCGGCGGCGCTCGCCGACCTGCGCCGTCGCCATCGGTCACCTGCCAGAGCCGGCGCAGTGGCACGTGCAGCGGTGGGGTGGAGCGCTGCCGCAGTACGAGGTCGGCCATCTGGAGCGCATCGACGTCGTGGAGCACGCGATCGCGGCCGAGCCCGGCCTGGAGGTGTGCGGTGCCGCCTATAGGGGAGTAGGCGTTCCGGCCGTCATCGCCTCCGCGCAAGGTGCCGTGAGGCGTTTGATGGCCGACTTGGGACACTGATCACATGGTGGAGAACAAGGGCAAGCTGGCGAAGGAGATCAACGAGACGATCCGCTACACGATGTGGTCCGTCTTCAGGCTCGAGCAGGTGCTCGGTGACGCCGACCGTGATGCCGAGGCGGCCGAGGTGGACGCCCTGATCGAGAAGCTCGCCGGCGACGACGTCGTCGTGCGCGGCACGTACGACGTCAGCGGCCTGCGCGCCGATGCCGACCTGATGATCTGGTGGCACTCCGCCACGGCCGAGGCGCTTCAGGTCGCGTACAACGACTTCCGGCGAACCGCGCTCGGCTCACGCATGGAGCCGGTGTGGTCGCAGATGGCCGTGCACCGGCCGGCCGAGTTCAACAAGTCGCACGTCCCCGCGTTCATGGCCGACGAGCCGGGCTATCCCTTCGTGTGCGTCTATCCCGTTCGTGCGCTCGTACGAGTGGTACCTGCTGCCGGACGAGGAGCGTCGCGACATGCTCAAGGAGCACGGGATGCAGGCGCGCGACTACCCGGACGTGCGTGCCAACACCGTTCCCGCGTTCGGTCTGGGCGACTACGAGTGGATCCTGGCCTTCGAGGCCGACCTGCTGCACCGGATCGTCGACCTCATGCGCGAGCTGCGCGCCAGCCGAGCACGACGGCACGTGCGCGAGGAGATCCCCTTCTACACCGGACGCGCGCACACGATGACCGAGCTCGCCTCGCTCTGGCCCTGACGTCGGTCAGGCTTCGTCAGGCACCTGCTTCAGGCTGATGCCGTTGATGCAGTAGCGCTGGTCGGTGGGGGTGTCGAAGCCCTCGCCCTTGAAGACGTGGCCGAGGTGGGAGCCGCAGTTCGCACACCGCACCTCGGTGCGGGTCTGGAACATCGACTTGTCCTCGATGTACTCGACTCGGTCCTCGGCCAGCGGGGAGTAGAACGCCGGCCAGCCGCAGTGCGCGTCGAACTTCGTCTCGCTGCGGAACAGCTCGGCGTCGCAGGCGCGGCAGGCGTAGACGCCCACCGTCTTGTCCTCCTCGAAGGGGCTGCTGCCCGGCCGCTCGGTGCCCGCCTCGCGCAGCACGTGGTACTCGGCAGCACTCAGCTCGGAGCGCCACTCGTCGTCGGTCTTCTCCACCTCGTAAGCCATGTCTCTAGGCTACCGAGGCCGGCCAGCCGATCGGGAGCTCGAGCGGTGACGAGGTGGTGACGAGCTCAGTGCGCCTGGGCGGAGAACGGCACGTGCTCAAGGAGGTGGAGCGTCGGCACGTCGAGCTTCCGTTTCGCCCGCGACGTCCAGTCGACGTGCAGGAACTCGCGCACGATGTGCGGCTCGGTGAGGATGATGGCCTCCGCCGACGACGTCTCCGAGACGAGATCGCTGAGTGCCGAGATCGGGTCGTCCTCGGTGAGCGTGACGGTGACCTGCTGGCTGCGAGAGGTGAGGAGTGCGGCGCTCGCGTCGAGCTCGGCCTGGCCAGCCGACGACAGCTCGTTTTGGACGTCGGCAATCATGTCGGCGTCGGCGATCGTCATGATCTGGCCGCCGCCGAGTGCGCTCATGGAGGACGCGAGCATCGACGCGGACGTGTCGACCGGCAGGAGCAGGTGGTAGACGACGGTGTCGTCGAGCCCCTCGTGCAGCGCGACCACCTGCTCGGCGTCGAGATCGGAGAGCTGCCGCTCGATGAGCAGGGCGACGTCATACATGTCGGACTCCCTTCGCCGGATTCCTCATCGCCATTCTACGTCCGATCGCGCACCCACCGGGTCAGCAGAACGTCGCCGACCGGGACCGCGTGCGCGAGCGTCATCCCGTGTGAGACGGGGAGTCGGCTGTGCGCGATGCGCGGCGCATCGCCCGAGGTCAGGACTGGCGCGATGGTCAGGCAGACCTCGTCGACGAGGTCGCGCGAGACGAGGTCGCCATGCAGCGTCGGACCGCCCTCGCACAGAATGCGTCGCCACCCGCGCGCATCGAAGTCGTCGAGCACGGCCGGCCAGTCGATCTCGATCTCGCCGAGGGCGATGACCTCGACCCCGGCGCTCTGCAGCGCCTCGGTGCGATCTGAGGGAGCGTCAGTCGTGGTGATGATGATCAGGCCGGGGCCAACCAGGCGCTCCGGGATGTCGAGACGCCGGCTCACCAGAGCCATCGGCGTCGACGCCGACCGGTACTTCTCGATGCGCGCCGTGCCCGCCCCCACCATCACGACGTCCGCGAGCCGACGCAGCAGCCGGAAGACCTCGTGGTCGACGTCTCCACCCAGCGAGGCCGTGACACCGCTGATGTCGTGCGCGGCGCCGTCGACCGTGGAGACGAAGTTCGTCCGCAGCCACGGCCGGTCCGATTCCGGATAGGCGTAGAGATCGGGGTCCATGACGACGAGGTTAGGGCGTACGCAGGGGAGTGGCTCGGGCATACTGCCGGACATGGCGACCTCGCTGCGCGATCTGCTGTCCGGTGTCACGACACTCGCGGACGTCGACTCGGGGTCCACGCCCGGCTTCGACGGCGACAAGAAGGACGCCAAGGAAGCGATGGCGGATCTCGGTGACGAGCTGGCCGACGTGCAAGAACGCCTGTGGGCGAACGGCACCCGTGACGACCCGCGGACGGTGCTGCTCGTGCTCCAGGGCATGGACACTTCGGGCAAGGGCGGCACGATCCGGCACGCCGCCGGACTCGTCGATCCTCAGGGCCTCCGCATCACGTCGTTCAAGAAGCCGACACCCGAGGAGCTCGAGCACGACTTCCTGTGGCGCATCGAGAAGGCGCTGCCACAGCCCGGCAAGATCGGGATATTCGACCGCTCGCAGTACGAGGACGTGCTGATCGCCCGGGTGCGCGAGCTCGCGCCCGCCGAGGAGATCGAACGGCGGTACGGCGCGATCAACGACTTCGAGCAGGCCTACGTCGACGGTGGGGGCAGCATCGTCAAGTGCCTGCTGCACATCACCGCTGACGACCAGAAGGAGCGGCTCTTCGCCCGCCTCGACGACCCGAAGAAGCACTGGAAGTACAACCCCGGAGACGTCGACGAGCGCGCCCTGTGGGACGGCTACCAGCAGGCCTACGACCTGGCCCTCGAGCGCTGCTCCACCCAGTCTGCTCCCTGGTACGTCGTTCCCAGCGGGCACAAGTGGTACCGCAACTGGGCGGTGGCGACCCTGCTGCTCGAGCACCTGCGTGCGCTCGACCTCACCTGGCCGTCCGCCGACTTCGACGTCGACGCCGAGAAGGCCCGGGTCGCAGCGTCGTGAATGCAGATGTCGGCTCGCTCGGCCGTTGAGATCGCTTCGGCCCAGGTCGACCGGGTTCGTGACGACCCCGATGAGCGGCTGGAGCTGCTGCGGCGCACGTACCGGACGCCGGCACGACGAACCCACCTTCCCTACCGGCGAGCCGCGTCGGCGTTCATGGGCTGGCAGCTGCATCGCCGGCTCCTCAACCCGACCGAGGCATCGCCGAGCGGGAGCCCGTGGTGGCGGGCGGTGAACGAGCGGCTCCTCCACGACGGCTGCGAGGCTCGTGCACTGGCGTTCGGTCGTGCGGGGGACCCGAGCTCAGCCAGCGTGACCGCCACGCTCACGTTCATTCGACAGCCGACCGCTCGGAACTGGTACCGGGCCCACAACCTGAGCATCGTCAGCGCCTACCTCGACCACGAGGACCTCGCTTTGCAAGAGGATCGGGTCGAGCGATTCTTCATCAATCTCGTCCTGGTCCGCGTGCTCTACGCCCATGCACTCGTCGCCGCGCCGCGGATCGCCCTCGGCTGGCTCGCTCCTCTGGCCCCGGCGATCGGTGATCCCCGCCTGGGGATGACCGCGATCTTCCTGTCGCTGTCGCGAGTGCTGCCCGACAGCTACCCGCTCGGAGACGACGTTCACTGGTACGTCGAGGCCGAGCACGGCTTCGGCCATCTCCTGGACGTCGGTGTGATCCAGCCCAGGTTCTCCCACCTGTACGCCTGGTCGTCGCGCGAGCTCGCCGTCCCTCGGCTTCGCGATCTCATCGACGAGGGAGTTCCCGCCTACGCCTGGGACGCCGCGGACCACGAGCCCTGGAACCCGCAGCCGTCGTTCCTGGCGCGGGTTGCCCGACGCCTGGTGCGGCCGCCGGCCGCGGGCTGAGTCGGGCTCAGGCGAACATGGCCTCCAGCGGCACCAGGTCGACAGCACCGACGGCATAGCGGGCCAGGATCACTTCGGCGACGACGGAGTCGGCACCGAGCGGTTCGGCCACCGCCACCGCGCCGGCCTCGAGGGCGAGCTCGGTGACCCGGTCGCTGAGGAACCCGGGGGCCAGGAAGAGCATGCCGACGGCGATGTGACGCCGACCGTCGGCACGGTGCGTGCGCACGGCCTCACCTGCGGCCGGCGGGGCGGTCGACGCGAATGCGGCGATCGTCGGCAGCTTGTGGCGGGCGCCCCAGGCCCGAGCGGCGCGGGCGATGGCGGCGTTGGCGACCGAGTCGGACGAGCCGGCACCGGCGAGCACGAGCGCGTCGAGCTCCCGGACACGGTTCTCCGAGAGTGCTTCGCGCAGACGCCGGTCGAGCACGTGGAAGAGCGCCTGCTCCACCCCGAGCACCTTGGTGATCGCGATCTTGACGCCCGGATGACGGCGCAGCGCGGTGTCGACGACGTCGGGGACGTCGACGGAGGCGTGGTAGGCGTCGGTCAGAAGGAGCGGGACCACGACGATCTCGCCGTGTCCCTCGGCCACGAGCCGATCGACGACCTCGTCGAAGGACGGCTCGACGAGGTCGAGGAACGCCGGTTCGATGCGCAGGTCGGGACGCATGCACGAGACGACCTCCGTCAGGGCAGTGATCGTCTGGGCAGAACGCGGGTCGCGGCTGCCGTGGGCCAGCGCGATGAGTGCTGGAGCGGTCATGATGCATCCCTCCTTTCAGAGGTTGTGGGGTCGTGCTGGGGGTTGAGGATGCCGATGAAGCCGAGCTTGAAGGCCCGCTGGCAGGAGCGGCACTCCCACTCGCCGTGGGCCGCGCCGTGCGGGCGAAGATCTTCGTCGCCGCAGTACGGGCAGTGGAACGGGACCGCGCGGGCACCTGTGGTCATCGCAGGATCTCCTCGTCGGCGCGGGCCACCCAGTGGGCGAAGTTCTCGCCGTCGGTGCGGTCGTCGAGGAAGTGCCGGACGACCTTCTCGACATAGTCGGTGAGGTGCTCGGTCGTCACCTTGTGCGCCCGCAGCTTGCGGCCGAATCCGGCTTCATGGCCGAGGGCCCCGCCGAGGTGCACCTGGAAACCCTCGACCTGGTCACCGTTCTCGTCGAGCACGAGCATGCCCTTCAACCCGATGTCGGCGGTCTGGATACGTGCGCAGGAGTTGGGGCAGCCGTTGACGTTGACGGTGATCGGGGTGTCGAGCTCGGGCACGCGCTCCTCGAGCTCGGTGACGAGCTCGGCCGCGCGCTGCTTCGTCTCGACGATGGCGAGCTTGCAGTACTCGATGCCCGTGCACGCCATGGTGTTGCGTCGCCACTGCGACGGACGTGCGCGCAAACCGAGCTCGTCGAGCGCGGCGATGAGCGACTCGACCTGGTCCTCCTCGACATCGAGGACGAGCAGCTTCTGCATCGGCGTGGTGCGCACACGAGTGGAGCCATGTGCCTCCACCACGTCGGCGATCTGGTTCAGCAGCGTGCCGGAGACGCGGCCGACGCTCGGGGCGGCGCCCACGATGAACCGGCCGTCCTTCTGTCGGAACACACCCACGTGGTCGACGGGGGTCTCGGGTGCTTCGGGTGCCTCGAGGTCGACGAGCTTGCGGTCGAGGTACTCGGTCTCGAGCACCTCGCGGAACCTCTCGATACCCCAGTCGGCGATCAGGAACTTGAGGCGGGCGCGCGAGCGGAGCCGGCGGTACCCGTAGTCGCGGAAGACGCTGGTGATGCCTTCCCAGACCTCGGGCACCTCATCGATCGGCACCCAGGACCCCAGACGCTTCGCGAGCATCGGGTTGGTCGAGAGCCCTCCGCCGACCCAGACGTCGAAGCCCGGGCCGTGCTCGGGGTGGACCGCGCCGATGAAGGCGATGTCGTTGGTCTGGGGCACGACGTCGTGACCGGGATGTCCGCTGATGGCCGTCTTGTACTTGCGGGGCAGGTTGGAGAACGCCTTGTCGCCGATGTAGGTGGCCTCGATGGCCTCGATCGCGGGCGTCGCGTCAATGATCTCGTCCTCGGAGACACCGGCCACGGGGCTGCCGAGGATGACGCGGGGGCAGTCGCCGCACGCCTCCTGCGTCGAGAGCCCGACTGACTCCAGACGCTCCCAGATGGTCGGAACGTCGCGCACGTCGATCCAGTGCAGCTGGACGTTCTGGCGATCGGTGAGGTCGGCGGTGTCACGCGCGTGCTCGACCGAGATGTCCGCGATCGTGCGCAGCTGCTCCAGGTCGAGCTGGCCGCCGTCGATGCGCACGCGCAGCATGAAGTAGCGGTCGTCCAGCTCTTCGGGCTCGAGCGTGGCGGTCTTGCCGCCGTCGATCCCTGGGCGACGCTGGGTGTACAGGCCCCACCAGCGGAACCGGCCGCGCATGTCGCCGGGGTCGATCGAGTCGAAACCGCGGACGGAGTAGATGTTCTCGATGCGGGCGCGAACGTTGAGTGGGTTGTCGTCCTTCTTGGACTGCTCGTTGGGATTGAGCGGTTCGTGATAGCCCAAGGCCCACTGGCCCTCGCCGCGCTTCTGACGCGGGCGCCCAGAAGTGGGCACGGTGCGGCTCGGTGCCTGCTGTGTCGGTGGGCGGTGCCATGAAATTCCTCGAATTCCGGGGGGAGGGCACACGGCGGACGCGTCAGGAGAGCGGGATCGCCGCGCGCCTGGGGTCTGTTGCTGGAGGGTGCGCGCGAGGAATCAGCGACACATCATCGTGCGGGCGCGACCGAGGTCGACGTGGAGTCGCTCCACGAGCCAGGTGGTCCGCGCGTTCAGCATGCAGACAGTGTGCGGAGCCGGATGCCCTCAGGACAAGCGAATGTCTCGGTATGCGGGACACGCGTCCACGATCCGAGACAGTGTGACGATTTTCAGCGGCGGCTGTGGTCTGGATCACTACTCCGGTGGCGTGACCAGGGTGATCGCATAAGCGCCGATGGCCGCCGCGACGAGGCCGGCGCCGGCGGCGATGCCGGCGGTCGTCCACGACACGAGCCCGGCCGTGGCCAGGCCGAGCACCGCTGCGGGGTTGAGCGCCACCGCAAGGCCGACGCCGAGCGAGGCACCGGCGAGCAGAGGCGGCATGGCAGCCCATGCGGCGTGCTCGCCCCCATCGACCGCGAGGAGCACCCAGGCCGCGAGGATCGCCAGCACGGCGACCACGATGCCGGTCACGACCCGTGTCGGCTCCGACCACACCAGCGAACCGCCGAGCCGGTCGTCGAGTCCGAGTGCCGCCACTCCGCCGATCACGGCCCCGACGACCTGGGCGGCGATCACTGGCAGCAGATAGGTGGCGGACCGCCGTCCAACGAGTACCAGGGTCACCGCAGCCGCCGGATTCGCGAGAGCGATGCCCGACTCGTCCTCGGTGGTGTGCAGGGCCGCGACCCAGGTGGTGAGGACGACGACCGCTGCGACGGCGAGGACGGCGAGAGTGGCGTCGGGCGCACGCAGCGCGAGAGCGGCCACGAACGTGGTGATGGCGGCGAGCAGCGCAGCCACGGTCAGGGATCGCATCGCAACTCTTCTCAGTCGATGGTGGGTGTGGTCCGGGCGACGATGCCCGGGAGGTCGAGTCCGCGGGGGAGTGTGCCGAACGTACCCGCCCAGTCGCCCGCGAGGCGGGAGGCGCAGAACGCGTCGGCCACGGCCGGGTCGCCATGACGTACCAGCAAGGCTCCCTGCAGGCACACAGCCATGCGTGCCGTGATGCGACGGGCGTGGTGCTCGGCGTCGGTGAGGTCGGCGAGCTGGGTGAGCACGTCCTCGACAGCCGCGTCGAGCCGGTGGTCCTCGCCCCGGGCGGCTCCGACCTCGGTGATCCAGGCGTTCAGGCTCTCCGGCTCGCGGCTGAGCGCGCGCAGCACGTCGAGGGCGTTGACGTTGCCGCTGCCCTCCCAGATGGAGTTGAGCGGCGACTCGCGGAACAGCAGAGGCATCCCCGACTCCTCGACGAAGCCGTTGCCGCCGAGACACTCCAGTGCCTCGGCCACCATGAACGGCGTTCGCTTGCAGACCCAGAACTTCTCCAGGGCCAGGCCGATGCGTCGCAGCGCCTGCTCGTGCGGGTCGTTCGGCTGGTCGACGGCCGCGGCGAGCCGGAGGGCGACCGTGGTGGCCGCCTCGCTCTCGACAGCGAGGTCGGCCAGGACGTTGATCATGGCCGGCTGGTCGGCGAGCGTGGCGCCGAACGCGGCACGGTGCGCGGCGTGGAACGATGCCTCCGCCAATGCCTTGCGCATGATGCTCGCCGAGCCGAGGATGCAGTCCATCCTGGTGGCCGAGACCATCTCGATGATGGTGCGGATGCCGCGCCCCTCGTCGCCGAGCCGCGTGCCGACGGCGTCGTGCAGCTCGATCTCGCTCGAGGCGTTGGAGCGGTTGCCGAGCTTGTCCTTGAGCCGGACGATCTGGAGACCGTTGCGACTTCCGTCGGGCAGAATGCGGGGCACCACGAAGCAGGTGACACCGTCGGGTGCCTGTGCGAGCACGAGGAACACGTCGTTCATCGGCGCCGACGTGAACCACTTGTGGCCGGTGAGCAGGTACTCGCCGTGGGTGTCGGTGGGGCTCGCCGTCGTGGTGTTGGTGCGGAGGTCGGAGCCGCCCTGCTTCTCGGTCATGCCCATGCCGGCCAGCAGCCCGGCCTTGTCCTCCGGCGGCCGCAGCCCGAAGTCATAGGTGGTGGAGGCGAGGCCGGTGATCCACTGCTTGGCGAGGGCGTCGTCGGCGCGCAGGGCGGGAACGACGGCGTACGTCATCGTGATCGGGCACATGTGGCCTTGCTCGGACTGGCCCCAGGTGAAGAAGCCGGCTGCCCGCTGGAAGTGGGCCACCGGGCTCTGCGACACCCACGGTGCGGCAGTGAGCCCGAAGCCGACGCCCTGGGTCATCAGCCAGTGCCATGACGGATGGAACTCGACCTCGTCGATGCGCTGCCCGAAGCGATCAGTGGTGTGGAGCACCGGTTCGTGCTCGTTGGCCCGGTGCCAGTGCTCGCGGGTCTCGGTCGAGCCTGCCAGCTGTCCCACGGGTGTCAGGGACGTGCGGATGTCGGCGGCGTGGTCGCCACCGAAGGCGTCGACGGCGTCGAGGAGGGCCTGATCAGCGGCCGCGACGTCGTAGTCGACCAGCGGCACCGACTGGTTGGTTGGTGCGCGCTGCAGCGGATCCATGTCGCTACGGTATGGCCATGGCGGTGGAACCGGTAGATCAACCGGGCGTCCCCGAGCAGGGCCGCGAGCAGGCCATCGACATCGCTCGACGACTGCTCGCGCGGACGGTCAGCAGCTGCTTCAGGTACCGCGTCACCGGCCTCGCCGCAGAGGCAGCATTCTTCGCGATCCTCTCCCTGCCGCCGCTGGTGTTCGGGCTCGCGGGCACCATCGGCTACATCGCGCGGCAGTTCGAGGTGACCCAGGTCGGCGTCCTCAAGAACCGCGTCATCGAGCTCGCCTCGCAAGCACTCACGCCCGACACGGTCGAGAAGGTGATCACTCCGACGATGAACGATGTCCTCCGTGGCGGCCGCATCGACGTCATCTCGATCGGCTTCGTGCTCGCGCTGTGGTCCGGTTCGCGCGCGCTCAACGTGTTCATCGACACCATCTCGATCATGTACGGGCTCGGCGGACACCGCAGCATCGTCAAGACGCGCGCGCTGTCGTTCACGCTCTACGTCGTCGCACTGCTGATCGGCATCGTGCTGGTGCCGCTGGTGCTTGCCGGACCGGACGTCGTCGCCGAGATCATCCCCGACGACGCCGCGTTCCTCCGCCAGGCCTACTGGCCATCGGTCCTGGTGCTCTCGGTCGGGTTCATGACGTCGCTGTACCACCTGTCGGTGCCCGCCAAGAAGACGTGGCGCTCGGGGGTTCCGGGGGCCGCCTTCACGCTCGTGATGTGGGTGCTGGGCAGCTACTTCGTGCGATGGGCCCTGGGCTACTCGGCCGGTGGGTCGTCGATCTACGGTCCGCTCGCCGCGCCGATCGCGGTGCTGCTGTGGCTCTACGTGCTGTCGATCTCAGTGCTGATCGGCGCGGCGATCAACGCGGCCATCGACGTGGAGCGACACCCGCGCGCCGTCGACGAGCCGTCGCCCGACGACGCCTAGCTACTGCTGTGGCCCGAGCGCGGGATCGCCAGTCGTCGCCGGCCCGGGCTCTTTGAGCTCGACGAAGATCGAGTGCGACGGCGTCGTGCCGATGTTCTCGCCCAGGTGCGTTTGCGCAGGCAGCCAGCGCGCCTCACCGGCGGTGAGCGTGACGTCCCGTTCCTGGTCGCCCATGACGAGCTTCCGGTCGAAATCGCTCAGGGTCACCATCACGCTGTCCGGGTGGCTGTGCGGTGTGGTGCGATCGCCCGGGACGTCCCGGTACTCCAGCACCCGCACGCGCTCGTTTTCGAACACGACCTTGTAGAGGTCCGGGTTGGTCACGGTGGGGTCGTCGCTCATGGCGACAGTGTCGGGGTCCGGCGGGTCGGCGTCAATGAACGTCCCGCACGGCGGACGGCCCGCTCGATCGCGTCCACGAACGGTGCCGACACCCGGTGGTAGGCGAGACCGACGGCCAGGGAGGAGAGCGTGGCGAGGACGGGGTACTCCATCTCCAGGTGCGGGTAGATCTGCCAGTGCGTGAGGTAGATCGACAGTGATGCCGCGGCCAGGATGCCGAAGATCGTCGCCAGCCGCGCGGGCAGGCGGAGCGGCGGCACCCAGACGAGCACCACGATCGCAGCCACCACGAAGAGCTCACGCCAGAGGTCGCCGAAGAAGCCGACGGACATCAGCACCGCGAGGACGGAGACGAGTCCGCGCTGCGCCGTGGTGCGAGCGCGAGCCGCCGCCCAGCCGAGAGCGAAGCACCACAGGACGATCGTGCCGGTGTAGCGCTCGGTGACCGGGGCTTCCACGCCGACGAGCGGTGAACCGGAGGACTGCGGCGAACGCGACCAGACCCAGCGCCCAGGCAAACGGGGCGAGACGTTCGAGACGCCGGACGGTGGGGACGGCGAGCACGGCCGCGAGGCCGAGCGACGTCCAGACGATCGCCTCCAGGAACCAGAACTGCCAGTCGAGCGTCCAGGTGTCCGATCCGACGAAGCCGTTCGCCATCAACGCGGTGGCCGGCTGGTAGTCCGCCGTGAGCGGGATGCCGCCCCAAGCGGTGAGCATGGCGAGCGTGCCGATCCACAGGCCGCTCGGCAGGGCGATGCGCCAGGCCGTACGCGCGAGCCGGCGAGCGGCGCGGCCATGGAGCGGCAGGAACCGTGCCGCGTTGTAGCCCGCGACGGCGAGCAGTGCGTGAGCGCCGCCCATGACCGTCAGCAGGTTGGCGTGGGTGGCGACGATCAGCAGGATGGCCAGCGCACGCAGGATCACGCTCGGGTCGGTACTGGTGCCGCCTCGTGGGGCGCTCCCGGTGGTGGACGAGAGCTCGGCGATGGTCCGCAAGTGCCAGTCGCGAGGGAGCCGGTCGAGCCGTTCGCCGAGCCGTACGGACAGCTCGACGTACGAGAGCGAGTCGGCGCCGAGACCGACGAAGCTGTCCTCGGGGGTGACGATCTTGCGCCCGAGCAGTCCGGCGTAGAGCTCGCACAGCTCATGCGCCGATGCACCACCGGTCGGACGGGGAGCGTCGCGGAGCACGTTGCGCGCGATCTCGGTGACCGCGCCGTGATCGGTCTTGCCGGAGTCGGTGCTGGGGATGTCCGCACACACCGCGTGAACCACCCAGAGCGGCACGTCGCACAGTGCGGCCGCCGCGGCGCGAACGCGGCCGACATGGCGGCGTCGTTCGACGACCAGCACCAGCGAACCGTCGACCTCCGCACACGCTGCCGGCATCCCGGCCGCCCGCAGGTGCCGTTCGATCTCGTCCAGGTCGAGCCGTAGCCCGAACACCTTCGCGAACCGGCTGCTACGTCCGACGACCTCGAACAGGCCGTGGGGAAGTACGCGGCCGAGATCTCCGGTGCGGAGCTCGGTGAGCTCGGCACCACGCGCCAGGTCGGCGGGTTGGTCGGCGTATCCCATCATCACGTTGGGCCCTGCGTAGACGAGCTCGCCGATCGTCGGGTCGGAGGTGTCGTCGACCGGCTCGAGGCGCAGCCGCCCACCCGGGATCGCGACACCGATGGCGGACGGATGCCGTTCGGCGAGGTCGGTCGGCAGGTAGGCCATCCGCGCCGTTGCCTCGGTCTGGCCGTACATGACCATGAAGTCCCACCCGCGGCGTTGCCCCAGCTGGAGGTACTGGGTCACCCGCTCGGGCGCGAGCTTTCCGCCGGCCTGGGTGACGTAGCGGAGGCGACTGAGCTCGCGTTCGGCGAATCCGGACGCGTCGAGCAGATCGAACGTGTGGGGGACGCCGGCCAGCCCCGTGACTCCGTGCTGCTCCATCAGCATCCAGAAGCACTCGTCGACGACGGAGAGGTCGGTGACCACCACTCCGGCGCCGGCAGTGAGGTGGCTGTTGAGCACCGACAGCCCGTAGCAGTAGTGGAGCGGGAGGTTGAGCACGCCACGGTCGGTGGTGCCGAGGTCGAGGTAGTCGACGATGGCGGCCGCGTTCGACGTCAGGTTCTCGTGCGACAGCCGCACCAGCCGCGGCGAACCGGTCGAGCCCGACGTCGTGAGGAGCAGCGCGAGGTCCGGGTGCAGCTCGTGGGCGCTGGTCTCACGCCGGATGTCGACCTGCAAGCGGTCGCCGTCGGCGTCGAGGACGATGTCGGGATCGTGGGTCGTCAGCCACGGGTCGGCTCGGTCCGCCCGCGCGGCCGGCGTCAGGATGACCGGATGGCCGGCGGTGATGGCCGCGAGATAGGCCACCACGGTGTCGACCGATCGGCAGCCACGGATGAGCACGAGACGACGGGCACCGGCGAGCGTCAGGGCCAGCTCGTCGACGCGATCGGCCAGCTGTTCGTACGTGATGACGCCTTCGGTGGTGAGGAGGGCCGGCTGATCGCCGTGGCGCCCCAGATCGCCGAACGGGAGCATGGCGACGCGCCGGGTGTTCGAGGTCGTCGTCATGCCCCACCTCGCTCGAAGACGTGGACGGGTCCGTAGAGCTGCACGCCGAACCGCTCGCCGACCTGGGGCATGCGCGCCGCCGGAACGCGGGCCATGATCACCTCGCGGGAGGCTTCGTCGACCAGGCGGACGACCGCCTCGTGCCCGTGGAACGCGACCGCCGTGACGAGTGCGCCGCCGTCGATCACGGGGAGGACGACGACCTGCTCGGGACGGATGAAGAGGAGGACGTCGGGGCCGAGGGTGGAGTCATCGACGGCGACCGGACCGAACGAGCAGACCGCGCGGCCGTCCTCCATTCGGGCCGGCAGCAACGTGCCGTCGCCGACGAAGGCCGCGACGAACGGGCTCTCCGGATGCGCGTAGACGGTGCTTGGCGGCCCTGACTGGAGCACCCGGCCGCGGTCCATGACCGCCACCATGTCGGCGAGTGAGAGCGCCTCGTCCTGGTCGTGTGTGACAAGAACGGCCGTGGCCTTGTGCGCACGGATGGCGTTCGTCACCGCGCGTCCGGTGCTGGCACGCAGCGTCTCGTCAAGGGAGGAGAACGGCTCGTCGAGGAGCAGGACGGTCGGCTCCGGCGCCAGCGCGCGGGCGACGGCCACGCGCTGCTGCTGCCCACCCGACAGCTCCGACGGGCGCCGGTCCGCCACGTCGCGGGGCAGCTCGACGAGGTCGAGCATCTCGGCGACGCGAGGCCCCCCGCGTTCGGCACGAGGGAGACCGAAGGAGATGTTCGCGGCGACGTCGAGGTGTGGGAACAGGGCGCCTTCCTGAGGCACGAGACCCACATTGCGCTTCTTGGTCGGAAGGGCATGGGATGGGGACGCGACGACCGTGCCGTCGATCGACACCGTGCCCTCGTCGGGAGCAGCGAAACCGGCGATCAGGCGGAGCAGCGTGGTCTTTCCGGAGCCGGACGGACCGAGGACAGCCGTGATCGAGCCGTCCTCGACCTCGAGATCGAGCCCGTCGAGGGCGGTGACGTTGCCGAATCGCTTGACCAAAGCGTGGGTGCTCAGTGAGCTCATGGCCGGCTCACCGCCATCCGACCGAGCAGGAACGTGGCCGGGATCGACAGCAGCACGAGCAGCAGCGCGTACGGCGCGGCCGCACCATACGACAGCGAGGACGACTCCGACCAGAACTGCGTGGCGAGGGTGCGCGTTCCGATCGGGGCGAGCAGCAGGGTCGCCGTCAGCTCGGTGGCGATCGAGATGAACACCAGTGCCGCACCGGCTGCGATGCCCGGCGCGACGAGCGGCAGCGTGACCCGCCGGAACGTGGCCCACGAGCCCTGCCCGAGCGCACCGGAGACGTCCTCCAGCACCGGAGGCGCGTGGTCCAGCGCCGCCCGCACACCCACGACGGCTCGGGACGAGAACATGATGACGTAGGCCGCGACCAGGACGAGCGTCGTCTGGTAGATGGCCGGTGTGAACGTCAGCGACAGGCTCACCAGGGCCAGGGCGATGACGATGCCGGGGAGTGCACTTGCGGTGAACGTGCTCCGCTCGACCAGCGTCGAGGTGCGTGACGCGTGCCGGACCACGAGCAAGGCGACCGGGATCGCGAGCACGGTTGCGGCTGTTGCCCCGGCGGCTGCGAGTCCCAGCGTCGTCATCGTCGTGCTGACGAGCTCGGCCACGGGGAACGTCGTCGACGCGCCGACCACCATCCAACGCACCAGGCTCGCGATCGGGACACCCAGCGCGAGGACGAGCACCGTGACGAGGATGCCGATCGCCGGCATCCGGGCTTGGCCGAGCCGCGTGCGAGGGGCGGTACGTGGCGCTCCACGGCCGATCCGCGCGATGGTGGCCCGCCCACGCAATCGAAGCTCGACGAGGAGGACGACGAGACAGAGCAGGGCCAGCGCAGAGGCGGTGAGGTTGGCGGCGGGCCCGTTGAACGTCGATCCGAACTGCTCGTAGATCGCGGTGGTGAACGTGGGGAAGCGCAGCATCTGCAGGGCGCCGAACTCGGCGAGCAGGTGCAGCGCGACGAGGAGTCCGCCGCCGAGCAGGGCGGGCCGGAGCTGGGGGAGCACGATGCGCGCGAAGCTCGCAGCACGTCCGAGCCCCAACGTGCGCGCTGCCTCCTCGAACGCCGGGTCGATGCGCTGCAGCGACGCGGTGACGGGCAGGTAGATGAACGGGAAGTACGACAAGCGAGACGATGAGCACGGCCCCGGCGAAGCCCTCAACAGCGTGCGTCAGCGACACCCAGGCGTAGCCGTTGACGAACGCCGGGACCGCGAGTGGAGCGACGAGAAGCGCGCGCCAGACACGGGGGAGCGGGACGTCGGTTCGCTCGACGATCCACGCGCAAGCCGTCGCGATGACGGCGCTCAGGGCCACGCCGGCGATCACCAGAGTGACGGTGTTGACGAGGAGCATGCCGATGCGTGGCCGGATCAGCTGTTGGCGCGCGACGTCGAGGCCCACGTCGGAGGCGTAGAAGGCGACGTGGGCGAACGGCAGCAACGTGAAGACGGCCACCAGCACCCCGGCAGCGAGAAGTCCGGCCGGACGACGTTCGTGTCCGGGCCGGAGCTTCGTTCGCCGGAGCGCGTCGCTGCTCAGAGCAGGCCGGCCTTCTGCATCATGGCGATCACCTTCGGTCCGTTCAGGTCGGAGACGTCGACCTTCGGCGGCTCCAGCTCGGAGAGCGGCTTGACCGGGGGCTCGAGCTCGACCTCGGAGTTGAGTGGGTACTCGAGCGCGTAGCTGTCGGCGAGCGCCTGCTGGCCATCGACGTCGGTGAGGTAGTCGACGAAGCGCTGGGCGTCCTTCTGCTTCTTGCTGGCCTTGAGCACGCCCGCGCCGGAGACGCTGAGGAAGGCACCGGGGTCCTGGTTGCCGAAGAAGTGGAGAGCCGAGTCGTTGCTGTTCTCGCCGGCCTCCTTCTGGTCGCGGTCCCAGTAGTAGTGGTAGATGATCCCGGTATCGACCTGGCTGTCGTTGACCGAGTTCATCACGATGTTGTTGCCCTGATACACGGTGCCGTTCTCGGCGATGCCCTGGAGCCACTGCTGGGTGGCCTGCTCGCCCTTCAGCTGCAGGACGGCGCTGACGATGGCCTGGAAGTCCGCGCCCGACGGGCTGAACGAGGTGCGTCCCTTCCACTCCGGCTTCGCGAGGTCGAGGATCGAGTCGGGCAGGTCGGCTTCCTTGACGGCGTCCTTGTCGTACACCAGGACGGTGGAGCGGGCGACGAAACCGGTCCAGTCGCCGCTCGCGGGACGGTACTGCTCGGGGATGCGATCGAGGGTCGTCTGGTTCAGCGGAGCGAACATGTCATTGCTCTCCACCAGCGACATGGCGGGGGAGTTCTCGGTGAGGAACACGTCGGCCGGCGTCCGGTCGCCCTCCTGGACGAGCTGGTTGCCGAGCTCGAAGTCCTTGCCGTTGCGCAGCTTGACCTCGATGCCGGTCTTCTTCGTGAACTTCGGCGCCAGCTCGGCGAGGAGCTCCTCGTGCTGGGCGTTGTAGACCGTGATGAAGCGGTCGGACCCTCCGGTGTCGTCGCCGCATGCGGTGAGCATCGTGGCGACCAGGGGGGCGAGGGCAGTGACGGCGAGAACGCGGAGTCGCATCTCTCGTCCTTCCAGTCTGGGTGATAAGGCTTGGCTTACCTTAGCGCTCGACACGGCAGGGCCGCGAGTGGGCGTGACTGAGAGACGACCGCTACATTCTCAGCCGGGTTCTGCATACGCGACCGACGGATCGCGCCTATCGTCATCGCCATGGCCAGCCGGAGTCACCGCAGCGAGAACGTACGACGTCGTCGACGCCGGCAGCTGCGCAGGCGGATCACCATCGCCGCGGGCGCGCTGCTCGCGGCCGCGGTTCTGGCCGCAATCATCATCCAGCCGCCGGCGTTTCTCAGGTCGGCGGCCGATGGCCCGACGCCGCCGCCCGCGGCCTCGCCGTCCACGACGACCCCTCCGACGCCGTCGCCGGTCTCCACGCCGACGCTCGGCTCGGTCACCGATGTCGACGAGTCTCTGCAGGCCCACATCGCGTTGTCCGGCGACACCGGGACACGGACCCGATCCCAGGACAGGGTCGCCCGGCGGTTGGCCGTGGAGGCCGAGAAGGAGCCGTTCGACGCGTTCATCATCGCCGGCGACCTCATCTACCCGAGCGGCGACTCGGCGCTGACCCAGCGGTCCGTGCTCGATCCTTACCAGCCGGTGCTCAAGGACGCGACGCTCGTCCCGGCTCTCGGCAACCACGACGTGGCGAGCGGCGAAGGGATGGACATCCTCAAGCGGCTGGGCCGTGACTCGGCCTGGTACGTCGAGAAGATCGGTCCGGTGCGGATCATCGTCCTTGACTCCAACCGCATCGGTAACCCACAGCAGTTGGCGTGGCTTCGCAAGGTCCTCGCCGAGGAGCAACCCGCCGGCACCTGGACGATGGCCGTCATGCACCACGCGCCCTACTCTGCCGGCGAACACGGGTCAGACAAGAACGTCCAGCGACAATGGGTACCGCTGTTCGAGCAGGCCAAGGTTCCTCTCGTCCTGGCCGGCCACGACCACGACTACCAGCGCTCGAACGTGATCGACGGCATCACCTACATCGTGTCCGGCGGGGGAGCGAAGCTGCGGAAAGCCGGTCGGGAGAGCTTCACGGCCGTGAGTGAATCTGTGCTGCACTACACCGATCTCCAGGTCTACGAGGACCGGATCGAGGGCCGCGCGATCACCCACGACGGCAAGACCTTGGACGAGTTCACCATCGAGCGCTGACGCGTCCGAGCAGTTCCCAGATCCAGGTGGCGGTCGAGTCGAAATTGTGACCGAGGGAACGGTCTGAAATCTGCGATTTCGCCGGGTACTGCGCACACCTTGCGAAGCCGGGCGGATGGGCTGACAATCGAGCTGAAGCGAATTTCTCATGAATCGCTGCCCGAGACCCCGGTAGTGCTGAAGCACTCAACGGAGTTTCTCGTGGATCCGAAGCATCATCGCCAGACGCAGCCTACGTGGATCGGCGTCCTGGACCGCCCTGAGTTCGTGGTCGTCCATCGCGACGACCACGCGTTCCCCGGCATCCTCTACGAATGGCGGCGGAGGCGGGCGTCCGACGGCCACGTCGAACGGTCTGCACGCGTCATCTACATGGACGGGGAGAAGGTTCTTCGGCAGAGCTGGTTCCTCGAATCGTTCGTGGAGCCGGCACCATTCGCCGGGTCCGAGAGCGCCCGACCGAGGCAGCTGAATGATCCGCATGGCCTCCGTGGGCTGGCCGTTTCGCGGCCGCAGAGTGGTCGGTTGAGCAAACAGCCGACCACTCTGACCACCCCGGGCCGGAAATCTGGTCTCAGAAAACTGTCTTGACGCTAGCGGTCGCCGTCGAAGTCGGCGTCACGGCGACGGTCCACGTCCAGGTCGCCGTCGCGTCCGAACTCACGGTCTCCCGGTGAGGTGTCGTCGCCAGTGGCGATCGGATTGACCGGGCCGCGTGCGGATGCCCGGCGTGCATAGGCGATGAGCGCGAGCACGACGAGCACGAGGAAGAGGCCGGCGAACACCAGGAGCCATTGGACTTCGGTCATGATTCCTCCCGTTCCCCGAGCGGTCGTCCCACGGTAGCGCGCTTGCGCCCGATGGGAGCGAGCGTTTCAACCTGTCGCGGGTTTCCGAGCGGTTCGCTTCGCGGTCCGGCGCTGCTTGACCACGCGCGCCGCCTTCCTGCTGCCGTTGAAGAGCTTGATGCCGAACCAGGCGAGAAGTGCGACCAGCACGACGGTCGCGAGGATGGGAATCAGACGCCGGATCCAGTCCTCCCTGATCCACCGGCCCGACGCCACGGCATAGGCGACGACGAGTCCGAAGAAGTTCACCACGTACTTCGAGATGTTCTTGGTGAGGATCGAGCGAATGACTCCCGACGAGAGCTTCCTGGACAGGCCTTTCGCGTTCCCCGTCAGTTTCGCCAGCGCCGCTTCCCGTTCTTCCTTCTCCTTGGCCTGCATCACGTGGCGATAGGCGATGACTCCGCGCTCGAGCTGACGAGCACGCCACGCGACCTCAGCATCGTGTTTGTCCGGGTAGTGAAAATCGTCTCCTCCGAACGGGCAGGTGTCGCCATCGAGACACCGGTTGGGCAAGCCGGTCTCCGGGATTGATGTGATAGCGAACGCCTGCATCGGCCATGTCGGGATCCTATGGGGAGTGGCTCGGCACGATCTCTTGCAGGACGACCGGCCCGGGTTTACCGTCAGTTATCGAAGCGGCCCAGACCCTGCTGTTCGCTTGTGCACTGCGCAACGCCAACGAGCACTGGGGCGGGCCGCGGCCAGCACAAGAGAACGGCAGGACGACATGGCAACCCCACCGTGGTACGTCGAGATCGTTCTTGTTTCGAGTCTTGAGAAGCAACAGGACCTGTTGAAGCTCCTCATGAGTCAGCGGTGTCACCGCTCTGGGGACTCCAGCGGCTCCGATCACTTCGTCATCTTCGAATGCCCAGACAAGCGATTGAAGATCGCCGTCGAGAAGCTCCTCCCGAGTGGACCCCGCCTCGGTGCTGGCTCAGACGCATCATCACCGCTGCAACCGGAAGGCGGCGGAATCGCCTGACTCATGACCGAGTGCGTGCATGTCGGCGGCTGGTGTTGCGACGTTTGTGCATTCGTAACGGTTTCTGGACGTAACGGCGCTTGAATGACAGGACACCCATTGAGGGGAACTCCCATGGCGTCTCGATTCTCATTCCTGTCGCGGTCCGCTTGCTTGACGGCCGGCCTCAGCATCGTCGCCGCACTGCTGGTGGCGTGCACCTCGACCTCGGCCAAGGATGATCGCGGCACTACCACGGTCTCCACCTGGTGGCTGCGCGACGCCGGGGCACAGAGAATCCTGCCGGTCGTCGGCGGGCCCCTCATGAGCAACGCGATCCGCGCCGCAGCGACTGGTTTGCCGGAGCGTCCAGCAAACGTCGTCATCGTCGAACGCGGCGGCCCTGTGAGCAGCAACGATTCGATCTTCGTCCATGGCACGCACGGCGCCAACAGCTTGGTGATCGGCCGGCACAAGAACGATCAGGCATGTAGCAATGGTGCGTCCAACAATGTCTGCACCAAGGGTGGTGGTCTCACAGTTCGAAGCCTCAAGGGTGAGCGCCTCACCGGTGGAACCGGTTGTCGGTACGACGATCGCGAACGCCTCGTCAGATGCGACGACCAGACCCACGACGGATACCGGCCAATCAACTACGTCTACGTCCACCTCTGGAGCGGCGACGACATCGCCGTCGCGGACCCCGACGCTGTCCGCCCTCGTACGAAGTTCGAGGTCTGGGGCGGCCAGGGCAACGACAAGCTCTCGATCGAGCAGTACCGCGGGTACGCGGAGCCGCTGAAACACCACGTCCTTCTCGGCGGTGACGACAACGACACCCTGATCGGTTCGGTGGGCTCGGAGGCTCTGTGGGGCGGTCCCGGCGACGACTACATCCAGCCGGGCGGCGGCATGGACAACATCGACGGCGGCCACGGCGAGTTCGATTCCAATGGCCCGATCGTGCGGCCCTACAGACGCGATGACGCCTTCTGCGCCGATCGAACGCACGGCTACTGGGATCGTCGCTCTCCCGGCGGTGGCGGCGAGGGCGTGGACACGCTCAACCTCGGAAACATCAACGAGGGCATGCTGGCCGACCTCAACATCTGCCGGGTGGCGCCCCATCACGTCGGCGACGAGAAGGCGGCGATGGTCGCAGCGATGGAGATCGCGTGGGGTACCAACCACAACGACCGGATCGTCGGCGACGACACGGGCACGACGGTGGTCGGGAACAAAGGCGAGGACTGGCTGTATTCCGGCGTCGGTGGTGGCACGGCCGACGCTCGCGACGAATACCGCGACACGGTGCGCTGCGTGGCTGGTCCGGGCCAGCGCAACCTTGTCGACCAAAACGACGCGATGCTCCAGGCCGAAGCTGGCGTGATGTGCACCAGCTGGGAGGCGAAGGTCATCGGGGATGCCCCTTTGCCGGCCCCTGCCCCCGCACCTGCTCCCTGATGCGATTCGTCACTCCGGAAGCAGGGAGCGCGCCGCCCAGCAATGGCATGGCACTCAACAGGACGACGACGTTCGCAGCATCGGAAAATTCCTGCAAACGCAGGAACATCTCTCGTGGGCGATACTGGGTTTGAACCAGTGACCTCTTCCGTGTCAGGGAAGCGCGCTACCGCTGCGCCAATCGCCCCGGGGTCGTGAATTCAGTTGTCGATCGAGGTGGGTACGGGATTTGAACCCGTGTAAACGGATTTGCAGTCCGTTGCCTCGCCTCTCGGCCAACCCACCGCTGGATGGGTCTGCACCCTCCGAGCGGACGACGGGATTCGAACCCGCGACCCTCACCTTGGCAAGGTGATGCTCTACCACTGAGCCACGTCCGCGCTGCCCCACTGTGTTGCCCGATTGGGGCGACACGAAACCTTAGCCGATTCGCGCGAGCGAACCCAAACCGGGGCGAGGGTCCGCCGAGGTACCGTGACGGCATGTTGGCATGGCTTGACGGACAGCTTCTGGAATCGCCCGAGCAACCCGCGATCGGAGTGCTCGACCACGGTCTGGTGGTCGGTGACGGCGTGTTCGAGACGATCAAGATCGAGAACGGTTCGCCCTTCGCGCTGACCCGTCATCTCGATCGCCTGGTGCGCTCCGCGGAAGGTCTCGGCATCGGCAAGCCCGACGTGCCCGCGATCCGCGAAGGCATCGCCGCGACGATGGAGGGGCAGGACATCTCGTTCGGACGCATCCGGGTCACCGTGACGTCCGGGCCCGGGATGCTGGGGTCGCCGCGGGGTGGTCACGGACTCACCTCGGTGGTGGTCACGGAGTCGTGCGACCAGCCGCCGTCGGTCAGCTCGATCATCACCGTGCCGTGGCCGCGCAACGAGCGTGGCGCGCTGTCCGGGCTGAAGACCACGTCCTACGCCGAGAACGCGAAGATGGTCGAGGCGGCAATCGCGAAGGGTGCGTCCGAGGCGGTCATGCCCAACACCACGGGCCTGCTCTGCGAGGGCACCGGCTCAAACATCATGTACGTCGTCGGCGACCAGCTGATCACTCCGACACTCGACTCCGGATGCCTCGCCGGCGTCACTCGCGCGCTCGTGCTCGAGTGGTGCGTCGACGAGCTCGACGTCGTCGAGAAGGATGCGCCGATCGAGGTGCTCCATGAGGCCGACGAGGTGATCCTCGTCGGCACCACGCGCGACGTTCAGGCGATCGAGAAGGTCGACGATCGCGACGTCGCTGCTCCCGGACCGATCACCCTCAAGGCCCAGGAGATCTGGGCTCGGGAGTCCGCCAAGGACGTCGATCCGTAGAAGGCAAACATGGCCGAAAAAGCCTGAATCCACAGGGTTTTCCACTGGTTCACGAACGTGTGTTCGAGTAGACTGAGGACATGGATCCGGGGGCGACCATCGAGCGGCTGCGAGACGCTGCGCACGCCCTGAGATCCGGTGACTCCCGCACCAGGTTGCGCGCGATTCAATCCGCCCAGGACGCACTCGATGCCGCGAAGGCCGAGGCGATGGCCGAGCTGGCGGAGTCGAGGGATTTCGAGCTCGACGGTGCTTCAAGCGTGACCACGTGGGCCCGGACCGAGCTGCGGCTCGACGCCCGAGAGACGAAGACGCTGGTGCGGGTCGCGGCCACGATGCGCGACCTGCCGGCGGTCGGAACGGCAGCAACAGAGGGCAGGATCCGGCTCGATCACGTGGCGGCGTTCTCCTACGGGCTGAAGCACATCGGCTCGTCGATCGTCCGCGAGTCAGAGGGTTGGCTGCTCGACGTCGCCACCACCCACGAGCCGGCCGGGCTGCGTCAGGTGATGCGCGACCTGCGCGAGGCCGTCTATCCCGACTCGCTGGACGAGGCCTGGGCCAAGGGCATGGACAAGCAAGACCTCCAGGTCAACGCGGTCCCGGACGGCTGGCACGTCAACGGCTTCCTCAACACCACCACCGGCGCGAAGCTCAAGCAGGTCCTCGACACGCTCGGCGCGCCCCGCGACGCCGACGACCAACGTCCGGGCTCCGAACGGCGGGTCGACGCGTTCGACCGGATGCTCACCGGCGTGTTGGAGGCCGGGTTGCCGACCGACAAGGGCATCCGCCCTCAGCTGTCGGTGATCGTCGACACCGACGGGCCCTCGGCACGGCTGACCGGGTTCGGGTCGATCGGGCCGAGACTGCTCGACTACCTGACCTGCCTGTCCGACCTCACCCCGATCGTCACCACCGGCGGCGACGTCGAGCAGGCGAAGATCCTGAACGTCGGTCGCACCCGCAGGCACGCCAACCGGCAACAACGACGCGCGATCATCGCCCGGCAGGGTGGCGAGTGCGCAGCGCCCGGCTGCCACAACACCCACCTGGAGATCCACCACGTCACGTGGTGGTCCCGCGGCGGTCGCACCGACCTCGACGACATGATCGGGCTCTGCGTCCGATGCCACCACCTGGTCCATGGCGAGCTGCTGAACATCGCACCCGATGGACAGGGGCTGTTCGACTTCACCACCAAAGCCGGCCGACCCGTCGAACGCAGCGAACGGCCACGCATCACCACCCGTCCCCGCGATGTGGTCCGCCGATCCACCCGACGCGTACCCCTACGGACGTGACTCGAGGTGCGGCGAGGTCTGCAACACGCCTCGTCGCCACAGCAGGCCAACCACCAACGCAGCCACGATCGCCCCGAGCGACCCCATCGACATGTCGCCGAGCGTGTCCGTGTAGGCGGTGTCGCGTTCCGGCGACGTGCGGATGAAGGCGACGTACTCGGCGAGCTCCCACCCCATCGCCGAGGTGATCCCGAAGGCCAGGGCGCGTTCGATCACGGCCTTCATCTGCGTCGTCGCGGGCAACGTCAGCACCAGCACGCCGGCGGTGAGCAGCGCCCAGTTCATGAAGTGCATCCAGTCGTCGAAGAAGTCGACGGTGTCGAAGAGGTTCAGCCGGTTGCCGAGGGTGTCGGTGAACCAGGGGAGCGTCACGAGCGCGTCGCCGAGCCACGGAAACGGTCGCCGACGCCACCACAACCACCAGACGATGGGCACCACGAGAGCACCGAGTGGGTAGGCGACGGCACGCAGTCCGGCGGCCTTGCCGCGGATGTTGCCGAGGTCCGGGTAGGCCACTGCGATGACCAGCAGGACGACCAGTCCGACCTTCGCCAGGACGTCGACAACGAGGGCTGTTCGGGTCAACGCGGGCTGCGACACCGCATTCGTGACGGTCACGCCGAGTAGGTTAGTGTTTCTCCGTCGCCGGGCGATTGGCGCAGTGGTAGCGCGCTTCGTTCACACCGAAGAGGTCACTGGTTCGAA